>NZ_CP018620.1:0-1410724 GCF_001908275.1 Paenibacillus xylanexedens
GGAGAGATAATTTTAGCACCCGCAGATAAGGAAGCATTGTAGATATTTTCCTGTATTTTGGATTGCATCGCCAATTCAGCATAATCTGCATCCTCGACTTTGGCTTGCAGATCTGTCAGATTGATATTAAGGTCATCGAGACGCCCCATCATCAGATCAACACGGTTGGTTTTTGCCCCTAGCTCCGAACGAATGGCTAGCATCTTGTTCATTCGGGCATCTATATTATCCAGTTGTTTGGATAACGCCTCGGTATCCCCTTCTGTTAGAGCCTTCATAATGTTATTAACCGTTACGAATAGATTATCCTCTTCCGTTCCAGTACCAAATACCTCATTGCCATTCACATTGATGGGTAACTGTACACTCTCACCAACAATAAAGTTAATTTTACCCTTGTCCGTTACAATAGATGCAGCATTCGAAGTATCAAAGGACCCATCTGGATTGGTAGGAAACTCATAAGGTTTTACGTCATAGGTTTCACCGTTGAAGATATACTTGCCGTTCAGTTTACTATTAGATACATCAATTAGTTGTTCATTCAACTGTTTTACTTCCTCGTTAATGCTGTCTAGTGCAGATTGAGGATTAGTGCCTGTCGATCCCTGAACTACCAGTTCACGTAGGCGTTGAACAACGTTCCCAGCTTGATTCATAACGGTATCATTGAATTCCAACCAAGAAATAGCACTGTCTACGTTTTTCTGATACTGCTCATTGGAGGATAGCTCTGCACGATAACGAAGGGAGTACGTTATTCCTACCGGATCATCTGAAGGTTTGTTAATCTTCCGACTTGTAGCTAATTGGGTCTGGGTGTTATTCATCTGCTGTGCGTTCCGGTTCAGGTTCAATAGTAGCTGTGAACTGAGCATATTATTTGTTATTCTCATGGTCTGTTATGTCACTCCCTTCTATTATCTGCCTACTGTCCCAGTAGAGTTAATTAATTTATCAAGTAATTCATCATAAGTGGTCATAAATCGAGCAGATGCGTTATACGCATGCTGAAACTTAATCATATTGGACATCTCTTCATCTAAAGATACTCCGCTAACCGATTGGCGACGTGTCTCCACCTGCTCCACCAAAAATTCTGAGTTGGATGTCTGACGTGCGGCTTCCTGAGACTGCACACCTAGCTGTCCAACAATGGCGCTAAACTGTGCGCCAATAGCTGCATTACGCATGCCGTCGGCAGACTTCATTGGTGTATCTTTCAGATTGGCGAGCAAGATGGCAAGTGTATTATTACCTTTGATTACAGTCTCTGTGCCGGACGCATCTGTAGTACGCAAAGAAGTAGCAATTTTATTCGGATCAGCTAAAATTTCTGCATTCAATGAGATATTGCCAGCTGTAATGGCTGTTCCCCCACCTGCTGCTGTGAAGAAAGGTAGACCTGGGGTGGTTGTACCATCCATCGTATACCCCAGCTGATGCAGACCATTGAGTCCCTTTACAGTTACCTTCGTGTCTGTTGCTAATGCCCCCCCTGCAAGTCCTAAGGCATTCGTAGCAGGGATAACCGATCCTGCTGGAAGTGTGATTTCAATATCACCATTTGCAAGCGTGTTAGCAAGTTCATCCATTTGCTTCTTATAATCACTCACCAACGTATCTCTGGACTTGATCATACCGTGAACTTCACCGTTAGTTAGCGTACCCGCTGTATATGCCGTATTCAGAAAAGCAGGATCTACTGCTACTTGCACCGCTCCGCCTGTAACAAGTGCCTGTCCATTCATCTGAACCTGATATCCTTGCGGAGAATCCGTAACGGTAACATTCATAATTTTGGACAACTTGTCTGTCATCAGATCACGTTGGTCACGTAGATCATTCGCATTATCACCAAGAGACTCGACTTTCACGATGGCACTATTGAGGTTTGCAATGTTACCAAGGTAGCCCTGAATCTCATTACTTTTCACAGCAATATTGCTATTCAGATCTTCGCTAAGCGCACCCAATTGGCGGCTAATCTGATTCATCGCATCCGTAAGAGCCAGTGTTGTTTCCTTGACAATACGACGTGCTGTAACGTCCTCAGGGTTTTTACTCAGATCGGACCAGGATTTATAGAAGTTATCCATAACGGTCCGAAATCCGGTGTTGGAAGGCTCGTTCACAATAGCTTCAAGTTTCTCAAGCGTGTCTCGTTGAATGGACCAACTCCCGAAGTTGGTGTTTTCATTACGATATTGGTCATCCAGAAATTTCTCGCGCACACGGGTAATAGAGTCGAACTCTACCCCTGTACCGAGCTGTCCTGGTGTTGTGCTATGCAGAAATGCAAACGGCTCCATTGGAATGGATGCCTGCATGTTTACCTTTTGGCGTGAGTACCCTTCCGTGTTGGCATTGGCTACGTTATGGCCTGTTGTGCTAAGAGCTGTCGTCTGTGTGAACAAACTGCGTTTAGCCGTTTCGATTGAATGAAATGTAGATGTCACCTGGTTTCCCCCTAATTAATCAGGCACGCGTGTCAAACAGACCGATTCGCCCTGGATTACCGTTCTTATCAGCAGGATGCTGATATGTGGCATCCTGTTCTGGCCGAGAAGCAAAGATATCCATTGAAAGATCAATAAACATCAACGATTGCTCGATCAGCTTTTGATTCAGTTGATTGATTTCTTTTAATTCATGCAGTGTTCCCGCCAGCTTCTTCTGGACTTCAAGCAATCGCAGTTTGTCAGCCGGATCAAAAATCAGCTTCGAGATCTCCGTAATGTTCAGATTCAGCATGGACTTGATGCCTCGCTCCTGAAGCAATTCGTGAACTGCGCTCTGCCGTTCAATCTCCAATGGCTCTTGTTGTTTCATGAAACGGGATTCTTTGTTCAGAACGGCAATGAGTTCATCCACATCGTTTTTGACAATGACCTGTCTCTTGACCTCGCTGAGTTCCAGCATATCGCGGTGACTTTGTTCCATTTGCTGCAAAACTGCAATTAATCTGTCCAGTGCTGCCATTACGTGATCACCTATTCCTTATCAAAAGACTTAAAATACGGCAGCAGCTTGTCAGCAAGCTTGCTACTATCTACCTGATACGTTCCCGAACTCACCTGTTCCTTCAGTTCCTGTATCCGTTGTATGCGTCCTGCATCCTGTGTACGACTTTGTTCTTCAAGCATCTTCATCGCCTCCGGAGAAATGGATACTTCGTCCTTACGGCGGCTCTTCTTGGCATCAGCCTGCTGATTGGATTCAACGTTCCTTTGATATGAATTGATGGCGCCAATTCTACTCGGTTCATTGATTTTCATTTAACTTGCACTTCCTTCCAAATAGGGTTTTTAACGACGATATACGTTTTTCTTACTTTATCTTTATGTTATCAAAATGATTAGGAAAATAAAAAAAACCGATAATCTTTAATAAGTTTATCGGTACGTTTCAAAACATTTGTTATAGCAAGATCTGTATTTAAGACCTCGTTCCTATGAATCGCGTAGTTTGTCGACAGCATTGTAGGTTCGTCCGCCTACATTGTTGTTATCCTTCTGACCTACATCGCGAGCTGCACTAGCCAAGTCTTTCGTCAAACGATTACGACAAGAGTCACACATATGACCTTCACGAATCAATGTTCCGCATACTTCACAAGGATACATCATATTCGGGGCATTTTCGATGGAAATCCGTCCCTCACGGATGAACTTGGTAATGGTTTTGATCGAAACTTCTGTTGCATCAGATAGTTCCTGTATATTAGTGCCTTTATTTTCGCGCAAATAATCTACACAGATCTGATATTCCTGTTCCATTTCCTTAATACAGTTCGAGCATACATCTCGAAAATTCAACGCATATAATTTACCACAGCGAGGACAATTACCTAGATTCATCGCTAAAACGCCCCTCTCAAACTTCCATTTCCGAATAGATAATAACTATAGATTACCTTATTTTCTCTGATGAAGCCATAGTCTATTTGCAAAACAAAAAAGGGGAACAGGATGCACATATATGCAAACCCATTCCCCCTTATACATTACTAATTCAATGTTCTAATACTTAGTACAGAAGACCATATGCTTGTGTTCTGATCATTGAATGCCCGAATGCGATATTTATGCAAACTGGACGGTAACAGGTCAGAATGAATAAACGTTGTATCACTGACAGTCGCCACAATTTGCCCATCGGCTTCAATTTCGTAAGACGAAGCACCGATAGCCGCTTCCCATGTCAGAATAACGTTTGTTCTGTCTGAAGTTCCTTTGAGCACAGGTGTAGTTAATTGAGTCATTCCCGCTATGATCTCACTCCAAGCTCCCGCACCAGAAGCATTTTTGGCCCGAATCCGGAAGGTATGCTCCGTATTTGGTGCAAGTCCGCTCTTCGTATAAGCTACTCCACTCACGGCAACCACCGTACCATCAATCTCCAGATCATACCCGGTAGCTCCAGTTACAGCACTCCATCTCAGCGCAATAGCCGCTGTGGTTGCAGAGTTAATACTCAAGCCTGAGACACTTGCAGGTAACGTAGTTTGGGACAATATTGCTGTCCATGCACTCACATTAGTGTCGGTCAGGGCACGAATACGATATTTATGAATCGTTCCACCAAGTACTCCATTATGGACATACAAGAGATCACTTACAGTAGCAACCACTATGCCATCTGCCTCAATCTCATATTTTGTTGCACCAACAACTTCATTCCATGTCAGCGTAACTGCGGTTTCTTCAGGTACAGCTTTCAGTGTTGTTGGTACATTTAATTGGGTCGAGGCGGTTACAATCTCACTCCAGCTACCAATGCCGGCAGCATTTTTGGCACGAATGCGGAAGGTATGCTCTGTATTGGCTAGAAGTGCTGTTTTGGTATAAGCCAGAGCCGTTACAGCAACTATTTTACCATCGATCTCAAGATCGTATCCTGTTGCTCCCGTAACCGCATTCCACTTCATAGAAATTGCTACTGTTGTTGCAGAATTCATACTCAATCCAGTCACACTGCCTGGTATAGTGCTTTGAGTCAAGACCGTAGACCAAGCGCTGCTGTTCTTATCCGTTAATGCACGCACACGATAGGTGTGCGATGTTCCTGCAAGCAAATTACTATGAACATATGAGGGATCGGTTACTGTAGAAACAATTGTTCCATCTGCCTCAATTTCATATTTAGTTGCATCTTTAATATCAAGCCAATTCAAAGTAATAGCTGTTTCCTCTGATGTTGCTTTCAGAGCAGGTGTGTTTAACTGGGTTGTAACATCTGTTACATCTCCCCAAGCTCCAGCTCCAGCAATATTTTTGGAACGAATACGGAATGTATGATCCGTATTGGCGATAAGTCCCGTTTTGGTGTAAACCACTCCACTAACAGGTACCACCGTGCCATCAATTTCAAGGTCATATCCCGTCGCTCCTGAGACTGCGTTCCACTTCAGAGCAACAGCTGTGTTCGTTACACTTGTTACCGTTAGCCCGGTCACAGAACCAGGCAACGTATTTTGTGTCAAGACCGCAGTCCAAGCTCCAACATTGGTTTCGGTCAGAGCGCGTACGCGGTATTTATGTGCTGTTCCAGCTATCAGATTATTGTGAGTATAAGTAGGCACCTTAACAGTACCCACTAAGACTCCGTCCGCTTCAATCTCATATTTGGTTGCATCTTTAACTTCAGGCCATGTCAAGGTGACCGCTTGTTCCTCAGAAGAAGCCTTCAGCACAGGTGTGTTAAGTAAAGTTGTGCCATCTACAATCTCACTCCATATACTTGCACCTGCTGTATTTTTAGAACGAATACGGAACGTGTGATCCGTATTTGTCACAAGCCCACTCTTCGTATAAGCTACTCCCGTTACTGGTACAACTGTACCATCGATCTCAAGATCATATCCTGTTGCTCCCGTTACTGCCGTCCATTTTAAGGCAATGGCTACATTGGTAACGGAGCTAATACTTAAACCAGTAACCGAAGCAGGTATCGTATTTTGCGTCAGCACCGCAGTCCAGGCACCTGTATTAGAGTCCGTCAGTGCACGTACACGATATTTATGCGCCGTTCCTGGAAGCAAACTAGTGTGCACATATTTCAGTTCGCTAATTGTACCAGTAACGACTCCATCTGCTTCAATCTCATACTTGGTTGCATCTGCTACATCGGCCCATGTCAATGTAATCGCAGTCTCTTCCGAGGAAGCTTTTAGAACAGGGGTATTTAATAACGTTGTACCACTTACCTCATCACTCCATGCTCCGGCACCTGCCGCATTTTTGGAGCGAACGCGGAACGTATGATCCGTATTAGCCGCAAGTCCGGTCTTGTTGTAGGTTAATCCAGTAGCAGCTACTACCGTGCCATCAATTTCAAGCTCATAACCTGTTGCTCCGGTTACAGCATTCCATTTCAAAGCCATTGTTGTGTTCGTTACAGAGGTAATACCCAGTCCAGTAACTGAACCTGGTAGTGTATTTTGATTTAAGACAGCAGTCCAAGCCCCGTTGTTTGTATCTGTCAGTGCTCGTACACGATACTTATGCGCTGTTCCTGGCTGAAGACTTGAATGTACATACTTCGGCTCATTAACGGTTGCAACAATTGAGCCATCTGCTTCAATCTCATACTTGATCGCATCTGATACATCTGCCCATGTTACTGTAATAGCAGTCTCTTCCGAGGAAGCTTTTAAAATAGGGGTATTCAACAATGTCGTACCATCAATGATATCACTCCATACTCCGGCACCTGCCGTATTTTTAGAGCGAACGCGGAACGTATGATTCGTATTGGCTGCAAGACCTGTCTTGTTGTATGTTAATCCACTTACAGCTACTACCGTGCCATCAATCTCCAAGTCATAACCCGTTGCTCCAGTTACGGCATTCCACTTAAGCGCGATAGCGACATTGGTTGCAGAGGTTACACTCAACCCTGTGACTGAACCCGGTAAAGTATTCTGAGTGAGAAGTGCAGTCCAAGGGCTAACGTTGAGCTCCGTCAGGGCTCTTACACGATACTTATGCGTTGTTCCTGGAGTCAAACTCTCGTGTGTATAGACTGGCGCCGTAACCGTAGTTACAACAATACCATCTGCTTCCACTTCATATTTGGTTGCATCAGTAACATCTGCCCAAGTTACTGTAATTGCATCTTCTTGGGAAGATGCTTTCAGAACAGGCGTATTGAGTTGAGTCGTACCACTTACCACGTCACTCCACACACCCACACCTGCCATATTTTTGGAACGGATACGGAACGTATGGTCCGTATTCGCTGTAAGACCACTCTTCGTATATGTTAAACCAGTAACTGGAACTACCACTCCATCAATCTCCAAGTCATATCCAGAGCTACCGGTCACTGCACTCCATTTCAAGGCAATTGTGGTGTTTGTTGTGGATGTTAAACTGAGACCTGATACTATTGCAGGCAATGTACTCTGCGTCAGGATTGCTGTCCATGCACTTGTGTTATTGTCAGTAGCTACACGAACACGATATTTATGAGAAGTACCTGGTAATATATTTTCGTGTGTGTAGTTTGATTCACTTACATTCGCAACAATTACACCATCTGCTTCAACTTCATATGCAGTAGCATCTGGTATGGATGTCCACGTCAATGTGATTGCTGTTTCTTCAGAGGATGCCTTCAATACAGGAAGATTAAATTGCGTACGACCTGTTACTATTTCGCTCCAGGCTCCTGCACCTGCAACGTTCTTTGAACGAATACGGAAAGTGTGTTCCGTGTTTCCAACGAGTCCACTCTTCGTATAACTTGTAGCTGCCAAAGAAATCGGAGTGCCGTCAATTTCCAGATCGTAGCCTGTAGCACCGGTAACCGCATTCCATTTTACCGTAATGGCTGCATTGGTGACTGCACTCACATTCAATCCACCGACAGAGCCAGGCAAGGTATTTTGCGTTACCACCGGTGTCCAAGCACTTGTATTCGTCTCATTGATTGCCCGCACACGATATTTATGCGCTGTGCCTGGTGTCAAATTGGTGTGGTTAAAGATTCGGTCTTCTAAACCTGAAGAAACAACTCCATCTGCTTCAATCTCATACGAAGTTGCACCTTCAATTGGAGCCCATACAAGTACAACTTCCTCTGCCGTGGCATTAGACTGGACTACGGGTGTGCTCAATTGAGTGGTGCCCGTTACTGGATCACTCCAACTTCCTGCCCCACCTGAATTTTTCGATCTGATTCTGAAGGTATATTCTGTATTGGCTGCAAGTCCAGTATTGTTGTATGTGGTTCCTGTTACCGCAACAACTGCCCCATTGATCTCCAGATCATATCCTGTGGCCCCCTTAACAGCAGTCCAGGATACAGACAATTTATTCAATGTAGCATCTGTAATTTTCAAACCATCTGCACGGTTAGGTACTGTTAATTGACTTAGTGGTTTACTCCATGAACTCTCATTGTCAGTTGAGAATGCTTTCAGCACATAGGTATGTGTTGAATTGGCCTCCAAATCGTCATGCTCATATGAGTTCACATTGCTCAATTCAATAGGTTCTCCTCCGTCAATTCGCAATTGATATCGATCTGCAAATTCAACAGATTTCCAATTCAATGTATTCTTTCCCTCTTCGCCTTTTACAGTTAAGATCGGTTTTTCAAGCAAAGTTCTCAGCGAGTATGGAACACTCCACTCACCTACACCTCTTTGATTAATACCACGTACTCTGTAAGTATAGTTCGTATTATTTTTATAAGGGCCAATTGTATAGTTCAGACCATAAAATGGACCTTTAGTTACTCCATTTTCTTCAATCTCATACTGAACTGCTTGTTGTGCAGCTGACCAGTTAAGGTTGATCGTCGCATCATTCGCAGTGGCTACCAGGCCAGAAGGAATAGCAGGAACCGTAGTAATTGGCTCCTTTGTTCCCGACTCCTTAACAAAGCTGAATGATTCTGCCTTGCGTGTGTAATATGGATTAAGGTTGGATACAAAATCTACCACAGCGCCCGTATCCGCACTAATCACCAAACTAAGTTGAGAGGCTTCATAACTTTGTACATATCTGGGTGTTTCCATACCAAATTCATCGACTCTGGAAATGTCCCAAACACCTACATTCGTACCTGATTGTCTATATTCCATGGTACTGTAATATTCCCACACCTCGGAAAAGTCAACGATAAATGCGTTAGTCACTTGCCCAGTATAGGTAGAAGTATATTTACCAAAGGTAACATTGGTCATATTTTCAACAGTTCCTCTAATAGACTGACTTCTTGAGAAGGAATATCCTGTTGCTGAAAAGCTGTATGATCTGACCCAACCCAAATCAACCGGTTTCTGATTCACCATCAGATTTCCATTCTGTTCTGATAATACAAAACGATAATCATTACTGGATGCAATAATTCTATTACTCGTTGCGGCATCTGCCCGGTTCCCCCCGTACACGCCAAACTGTCCGAATACCAGCATGAATACTAGTAGACGGACAGTCCATAAGTAAAATCCATTTTTTCTTTTTCCTGCGACCACTTTTGTTCTCCCCTTCAACAGATATGTTGTGCCACTCCCTATGCTGTCACCTGTGGTGAACGGCAAAACTATCTATTCTGCGCGAGAAAACCAATTCCTCTTTTTTACATGTAAAAAATTTCTTATTGCGCTTTCATTTATAATTTCATCAAACAACTATATTTCAAACGGAATAAATACGAAGACAGTAATTCGCAATTATGAAATTACTAATACGAGAACGCATTTTCCTATCTATTAAAAGATGAAGCGTAGGTTGTGTATGCAGGGAGACCTGAAGAATATTAAACAGTAGCTCAATATACTGATTTGCCGATTAGGATCTCGCCAGTGTCAGTGTGTAAATCTCGACTGGAATCTTCATAGCGAAGCAGGTATTTAGGATAATCCACCCGCAAGCATCCAAGGTGCTGCCTGTTGTGTATATATCATCGATTAGCAGTATCTGTATGGGTTTGGCATGCGATATGCCCATATGTGTTGGCAGATGCGATTTCCTGTATAACTCTTCAATTAACTTCGTGCCATCCGGGTTGATGGAAAAAGCGTTCTTCATCGTTTCAATACGCTCACCGCGTGATTTGAAGCTTTGTTTGGTGGTGTTGATCTGGCGCTGCAACAGATCCACGATGGGTAGGCGGCAGGCGGTGGCGAGCCCAGCAGCCAGCCGCTCCGCCTGATTGAAGCCGCGCTCGGCCAGACGCTCGCTGCTCACCGGGACATAGGTGACCGCGTCAGGCCGCCATTGCGGCTTCGTTTGTTGAGCATGTGTGGCGGAATGAGCCACGGGGGCTAGGGGTTCTTTTGCCAAAGCAGAATTTCGTTCTTCGCTCATCGCTTGAAAGGCTTGAATCAACAGCGCGGTTAGGAGCGGCGCGTATCTTTCATGGCCTCGAAATTTGTACATTCCAATCCATTCTCTCATAAGAGCGTTGTACTGTACGGCGCTGCGGTTGGCGATAAAAGAACGGTTTTGCATGTGTGGACGAGCACAGTCCGGGCAACCGACTCCCCGACCACAACGCAGACAGCGGATGGAACGAATCCATGGAATCTGCTTCATACAACGTGGGCATATGCCTGGATAGGTAGAAGACAGAATCGCTCGAGTCCCACATGTCAGACAAGTCGCTCCCGGCGGGGCGAGCAGGTGATGAAGACGCTGGGTCAGGTGCTGTGCATGATCGGTTATGTTGCTGAGCCAGTTGAGCATAGGGGCATACCTCCAGTCTCGGAATGTATTGTGATATGTGGATACGAACTGGGCAGATGACAATTATGTCTGGGATGGTGGATGCAGGTAGCCTTTGCGACGAGCGATAGCGTTCATTTTCCGAATCTGGGCAACGGCCTTCACCTGTGAACGTGTCCGACGAGATGATGCAAAAACCACTCTACCCGCCGGGTCATCCATGGAACGCCCTGCTCTACCCGCCATCTGAACCAGCGACGCTTCATCAAAGAGACCATTGTCTGCATCCAATATAAAAACATCACTGCGCGGAATGGTAACGCCACGCTCCAGAATTGTTGTCGTTACGAGCAAACGAATTGTGCGTTCACGAAAGGCTGTAACTTTGCTAGCGCGATCAGGATCCTGAGATGAAGTTCCTTCGATATGGATTCCGGGAAAAGTACGACGCATTAGATTCACAAACGCCTCAATCTGGGCAATGCGTGTTACAAAGACAAATACCTGGGCGTCACGCTTCAATGAAATTTGGATGTTAGTCCTCAAGGCAGAGGTAAGATTTCGTTTCTTAATACATTCAGCAACGGTAACCATCTTGACCAATCTTGGCACGGGCAAAGGATGACGGTGGAAACGTACTGGAACTTTGGCATGATTGAGTTTCCCCCGTGCTACTTCCCTCTGGAGCCGAGCAGGTGGTGTGGCAGATAGATAGACAAAATTCCCGTCCGGCTTACAGGAGGATGCTGCCGCGTGAGCGAGCATGGGATCGTTGTGATAAGGGAAAGCATCCAGTTCGTCAATGATGACGAGATCAAACCCCTGATAAAAACGCATCAGTTGGTGTGTGGTCGCAAGCGTGAGCTGAGCGTCTTTCCAGCGTTCGTCACTCCCCCCGTAAAGGGTAGCGAGCGAGGTGTCCGGAAAAGCTTTGGCCAGACGCGGGGCTAGCTCCAGCACCACGTCCCTGCGCGGCGTAGCGACCAAAGCTCGTCCGCCACGATCCAATGTATGTTGGAGCAGTGGGAATATCATCTCGGTCTTGCCGGCCCCGGTCACGGCCCACAGCAAGAACCGCCCCGGCCCATCCCCTGCGGGCGGTCGGGCCAAAAACGCTAGCGCCGCGGCTGCTGCCGCGCTCTGCGCTGCGCTAAGCCCCCACCGGGCGAGTCCGCCGCCGGTGGGGGCCAAGGCGGTGCCACGCGGTGCTTCGCCGCGTCGTGGCACCGCCCCTTGCGCTGCACTGCGTAGCAGCAGCGCACAAGCACGGCTGCGCCCGAGCGCGAGGCAATCCTCGCAGTAGGCGCACGCCGCCAGACCGCAGGCAGCGCAGGGCACGCGCTGCCTGGCTTCGCTGCCACAACGGTGGCAGCGGGGCGCGCTAAGCGCGCGTCCAAGCCACGCGTGCCGACGGCGCGTGGCAGGCCCTTCGAGGGCGGCTGTGATACTCAGCCGCCCATGCAAGCGCGCGAGCTGCGCAGCCGCGCGCCACTCCCTTGGCGGCTGGGCGGTATCCGCCAGCAACGCCTCTGCCTCGGCCGCCAGTAATTGGCGGCCGCTGATCCGCTCAGCCAGCAGGGCCGCGTCCCGCTCCAGCTGAGCCCACTGCCCGGCGGGATACGGCTCTGGCATCCCGCCTACCTGAATGCGACGCACAGCAGTACTCCCCGCTTTGCCTGCTATACTTTTTCTGGCCTCTGTTTCCCCCGAGGCCAGTTCATACACATCCAGTTTCCGTGCAAGGTAGCTCTGCCATTCGTGCTGGCCCCACTGATCCATACCTCGCTCCATCTCAAAATGTTCAACCAACCAAGATGCCTGACTTAACGGCAACGCCGTATCTAACAACAACCAGCGCAGCACATTTCGCCCACCTCCTCCCTCCAGCCACCAAGCCACATCCACTCGAATGTCGATTGATAACATCATGCTCCACCCTTTCCCTACACGGCACACATACAAAGCAACCTTCATTTACTCTCCTCCCCCATCGTACTTTCTCCTGAACGCAAAAAAAGCACATGCCAACCCGGCTATTCGCCGGAGCATGTGCTTCATGTCCATATTCCATCTTCGTATGATCAATCTACTTATCACTATACCAATTGAACCTTTACATCACAAGGTTAGTTACACAACATGATTCCATCATACAATTCTGCTAATAACCAGAATCTTTCTTTAAAATTGCGAAACTTTTTCCAATCTGAATCGTCTATACTTTTAAATTAAGAGTTCTGACTTCGAAAAGTTTATTTTAATACTCATGAACTCGTCAAAACCCAGACAATAACCATAGATTGCATAAAAACCCATTTTTAATTTAAAAGCAGACTTGGCTACAATTACAAAAAAAGACTACAGCTTCTGCTGTAATCTTTTCACTGTAGATCTGCGAAATGTTAATCCCATTTCCCGCTCACATCATGATTTATTGCTCTGACTCACGCAAATCAATCAGTCGAAAAGTGTGATCGGTCTGTGCTACCCGTTCAATATCGGCAGGGACAGCTGGCAGATAAGATGTCTCCATGCCTTGCCTTTGCATAAGCTTTTCAATAATCGTAATCGTTTCCGCTTCTGTACGATCAGCAACAACTGTTAACTTGAAGCTCTTACCACGGTATAATAATTCCCGGCAAAGTTCTCTTACAATGCCTTCGATCCGCCCTGCCTGATTGGAAGGGATGAGCAGAATCTGCTCGAAACCTTCAGATTCCGGACGGGAAAGATGGCGCTGGTGCATGGCATGAACGGCCATTGCCGCCAGGAAGTATATGAGCAGAATCATAGTCAGATGAGCAACCATGGCAACTGCACCTCCTCGGAAGGTCATGCTCACCCATGGCGAACATCCCTGTATACAACAAGTATATGCTGTACTTCCTTAAGGGTTACACTTGCATTTCCTATCACTCATATTCCACGCTGATCGACACCGGACGAAGAAAGACAGGCCAGGTCATTCATTCACACCTAAGCTTGAACATATGTTCCGCACAACCTTACACTTTGCTCATTTGCAGTGATAAAGTCCATTAACCCGCAGACCAATCCAACATTCTGGAAAGGGCGCGAGTGAACACCAATCTATACTTCGTCTAGGTTGAATCAACCAATGGACTGACTTACCGTAAGAATACTGCTTTACGAAAAACATAAGGTATTAGAGCGTAACCCAACCATATTTGATCGAATTGATAACAGCTTGAGTACGGTCGTCCACTTCCATCTTCTGCAGAATACTGCTGACATGGTTTTTTACTGTTTTTTCACTGATGAACAGGAATTCACCAATCATTTTGTTGCTCTTACCTTCTGCCATCAAGCGAAGAACTTCAGCCTCACGACGTGTGAGCGGGTTATTGTCGCCAGCGACAAATTTAACGCCTGCTTCCTTCGAAGCTCCTTCACTCATTGCCCCTGTTTCATTAAGATACGTCATACGACGCAGCTGCATGATCAGTTTGCCTGTTACTTTCGGATGTATGAACGCATGTCCTTCATGCACGGAACGAATCGCATTGATCAGAGACTCTGCCTCCATATCCTTCAGCAAGTATCCGTTAGCCCCTTTACGAAGCGTCTCGAATACATAACTTTCATCATCATGAATGGACAAGATAATCACTTTGACATCAGGGAACAGCTCACGCAATTTCTCCGTTGCTTCAACCCCATTTTCGATTGGCATGTTGATATCCATCAATACGATATCAGGTTTATCCTGATTGCAGAATTCGAGCACTTGAATACCATCGCCGCATTCGCCGATGACCTCAATGTCGTCCTCCATATTTAAAATGCGTTTCAGTCCCTCACGGAACAGCTGATGATCATCAGCCAAAAGAACTTTAATCGATGCTTTACCAGTATCACGGTTTTCCATCATCCTGCTACTCCTTTCCCTTATCCACGTTTGTCGGGATATGAATCACTATTTTGGTTCCTTGATTTTCTCCGGATTCAATCTCTATTCTTCCTTCTAACAGTTCAACCCGTTCTCTCATCCCAATCAGACCGAAGTGGGTATGATCCTTGCTTTTCTTGGCAAGAAGCTCCGGTTTGAACCCAAGCCCATTGTCCTGAACGACAATTTTGACGAGCTGAGCCTGGTATGTAATTTCCACTACAACATATGTGGGATAAGCATGCTTTGCAGCATTCGACAGACCTTCCTGCACGAGGCGGTAGATTGCAGCCTCCATGGCTGAAGATAAACGATGTTCCTTACCTCTTGTTTCAAAAAGCGACCGGATTTTCGTTTTTACCTCAAAATCCTGCACGTACTTCCGAAGCGTTGGAATCAGTCCCAGATCATCCAGTGCCATAGGACGCAGATTGAAAATAACTTTTCTCATTTCTTCAAGACTGGAACGAACCTGGCCTTTCAAATCTACTATTTCGGCCTGGACCATCTTAAAATCCTGCTTAATGAGCATTCTTTCTACAATTTCCGTCCTAAGCACTAGATTCGCGAGCATCTGCGCAGGCCCGTCATGAATCTCACGAGCAATACGTTTCCGCTCTTCTTCCTGGGCCAAAATTATTTTCAAACCAATCATTTGTCGATTTTTAGCAGATTCGATGATCCGGGTCACTTGACCCAGTTCACCTGACAGGTATTCGAGTACAACACCCATCTGCGAACCGATGGTCTCGGCACGCTCCACAGAAGCTTCCACATTTTTGGCACGCTTCTGTAGGTCATCCCGACGGGCCTTCAGATACATTTCCTTCTCACGATAAATCATCAGATCCAGCTGCAGCTGTGTTGCTTTCTCATACGCCTGCTTGATATCATGCTCGGAATAACGGACAAAGTCGCGGCTAACCTCAGTCAGCCGGATCCGGGAACGGCGGTAGTTCAGCTCCAATTGATCTACTTTCTCGATCGTTTCCGCCGTTTCCTTCAGCACCGACTTTAACTCCTCGTTGAGTGTTTTCAGCTCATCGCGAGTTGCGTCCATAATTTCGAACATTTGATATTTGCTGTTTTCCATGACTTGTATGGCGTTTTTAATGACGCGGTCTATGGCATCGGCTTGTAAATCCACGTTTGTTCGACTCCATTTCTATCGTTTCCGGTATATATCATACCATATCACGATGAGATGGTAACGGTCTTCGTTTTCTGTTCCCATTTTACAGTCAGACCAAGTTGCTCGGAAACGAGTCTAAGTGGGACTAAAGTCCTACCACCCGTTACGTATGGTGCAACAGTTGCGCTCTGTCTTTTACCATTCAGAATGAATTCTTTCTGCCCTACAACCAGATCAATCAGCTTGCCACCACGTAATACCGTGATCCGCTGATTTTTGCTATCCCAGCTTGCCTGACCACCAAAAGCGTCCAAAACATGTTTGATTGGCACATACGTTGTACCATTTTTCAGGACTGGTGCTGCATCAATGGCTTTTTTCGTTCCGTTCACCGTCATCGACTTCTGTCCAAGCACAAGTGAGGCAGTCCCCGTAGGCAATCCGACTTCACTGGACTTGGAAGGCATCGTGAATGCGATGTTGTCAAAAGCAACCGTACCTGACTTCGCACGCTCATCCTGACCTTCCTCCACGTTCACCACATAGACCCGCTTCAGCTTCGCCGGATAGGCGATGTTCAGTCCGTTCAGATCCACACTCAGCTTCTTCCACCCGTTCCAGTCAATTGCCTTAGCGAGATCGGCATATACCGTTTTGCCATTGGCATCCGTGAATTCGGCACGTAACCAGTTCAGACTTTTATCTCCCATAACATCCATCGACATCGATGTAGCTGCAGCAGATACCTCTCTACCGGTAGAGCCATTCAGTTGTGCATAAGCGTACATTTTGCCTGTTCCAGCAGTCATATCATAACCAAGTTGCAGTACATTGGAGCCGGTTTTCTCACCAGTTCCTGCCGTAACGCTTGCCGTACCAGTTACACCCGCTGCGTTCGTTGTGAAGTTAATCGGATAATTCACATTCTCGAAGTTCTCCCAGATCGTTTCGCTCGAAGAAGCCGAGAGTACCACGACTGTGCTGTAACCATCATAACGTCCAATCGCATATCCTACTTGTGCACCGGAATTGACGGAAGATACGGTTAATTGGTCAGCAGTAACTTTACCTTTGAATCCGATAAATTCCCATGTCAGCGAGTCTGCCGGAACCGTAACACTTTGTCCGCTCTTCGTCGTTGCCGTTACTGGAATCGACATCGTTGTGCCCGCTTTGAGCGAACCGAGACCTGATCCTGCTGTCAGTGAAGCCAATTCACTTCCACCCAATACCGATACTTTAATAGAAGATGAAGCTCCATTGCTCGTTGCCGTCAGCGTTGCTGTGCCTGGCTTCACGCCTTTGATTGTGCCGTTGCTGACACTCACGATGCCGTTGTTGCTGGACTTCCAGGACATGCTGATATCGCCTGTTGCAATCGGGTTGTAGTAGGTGTCATATCCTTTGGCTGTGTACTTGCCCTCTTGTCCCACTAGCAACGTTTGACTGCCACTCACGGCAAAGCCCTTCAGTTTACCTACAGGAGCCGTAGAGAACACACCTAGCGTGTTTACAACCTGACGTTGCTCGGTACCATACTCTGTGTTGAACGTCAGACCGGCGGTTTGCTCACCCAACGGACGGGTTACCATTGTTGTGGAGCCGCCTCCGTCCAGGTTCATGCCTTTCCAGACACCCACACTGGTCATAAAGGATTGCAGTTCCGTCAGCGACATACCGCTGCTGTTACTGTTTTTCTCCGCTGCAATGATATAGACATACCGACCATCCTCGGAGTATCCTACTGCCGTTCTTGCACGAATGCCACCGATGCCGGAAGATGCGATATCACGGGAAAAGGAAGCTGCCTTGCCACCGTTTACCAAAATGGTGTGACCGCCAATCATCATCTCCAGATTACTCGGATCGACCGATTGTCCGGTTGTTTTGGCTTTTAACTTGTAATCCGCATCCAAGGTTTGGCCAACGGATAGATGGCTCATGATCCATGTCGCCGCTGTTCCATGCGCACGCAAGATGTAACCATCCTTCGGCACCGTCATGTTTAGCGCTTTTTTATCCGAGATTTGGGTGATTACTCCGTTCTGCACGAGAACCTCTGTTGGCGTTGTGGAAGGGTCATTTGGACGTTTGGTGGAGGTCCATGCCGGTGTATAAATATACATCGAGTTGGCATGACTATACTTCACCGCACCCGACTCTACTGTATAATCCTCTTTATTTATCCCACGCAAAGCAAAGGTTGAACCATCCTGTGCCTTCACTGTTCCGTCAAAAGAATACTCATCGATCATCGGTTTGCCATCCTTGGTCACCGTGAGGGCATACATGCCTGACAGTTCGGAAGGTGTGGAGACCAGCACGCCATCGGAGACCTGTCCACCAATTGGCGAGAGTTCCCCGGATACATTGAAGTAATCGCCATTTACAGCAGCTACTGCACCATTTTCCTTGGCCATGGCACCTGTGCTCTGTTTACTGTTCAGATTACCGCCCTTGCCTGTCATTACATCCAGCTTCACATACGGGTTCTGCAGATCCACCTGGACTACATCCGCCAGTACGTTGACCTTGGAACCGGAACGTGTTGTTGTATATCTGTATTTCATGAGCTTCGCACCCGAAGTCAGAATTTCTTCACTCAACTTGCTTGTATTTGTAGATGCTGCAGCGGCCACCGATTGCCACGAAGTGCCTGACCACATCTGCCCGCCTGCGCTCATCACCGGTGCAATCCAGATCACACCCGCCAGCGTCACAATCGCCCATTTCTTCACCTTACTGCCCTTAACGTCTTCCAGCTGTTTCTCATGTTTCCCCAGCATGTCTGAAACGTCTCTCCCATCTTGTATATCAATCTTAGACATCACGAACACTGCCAAGTAGGCAGCCGATAGCGAGATCTCTAGTATACTCTTCTATTAATAGACTGCTTTTTGTGGAAAAAGTTACGCCCCCAGCCAAGATTGAGGTATATATTGGTTAATCAATTCCACACGTTTCTGCTATGTAGTTAAACTAATCAAAAAATAGACTTCGTCTGTGCACGAGTAAGCACAACAGAAGTCCATTTATGATTCATATATTTCCTATTAACTTACAAGTCTTCTACCACAAATTCAATATCATTATAGTACCTCTGTAATGATAATTGGTTTCGACTCTCTAATACATTTTTCACCAATTCATGCGGTGATCGTCTAAATTTAGGATTACCAGCTATATTTTTTATCATCGGACCTTGTTCTTTAGTATACTCCCATTCTGCACCAAAACGTTTTATAATAATTTCCCCAAAACAAAAGCCTACCGAATATATCTCATTTTGATCTATTCCCTGTACTATCAACTCATCTAATATAACAATCGAACTTGGAACCTCTAACTTAATATGATTTGTCTCGACGAAATCATGCATAAAGTCAATCCACTCAGTGCCTAGGTAATTGGGTGGTGCGGGCGAAAGAGCCACTGCATGCTCTGCAAACCATTGCAAAGCGTATTTCTCTATGAGTTCACCAAAATAGTTAAGAATTTGATGCAGTTCTTCAATATTACGATATACATACCACTCATGAACCTTTCCTTCAGCAAGCTTTGTACTACTAATTGACTTAGAATCCGTTTGGAAAGTGCAACGAATGGCACATGACTCCCAATCACTTATATCAATTTCTATAATTTCTTTAGAAATACCATTTCTAGATCTAACGAAAACCCAAGGATTAGACGAAGAATCTTGATAAACGAATGATATTTCTCGAAGTCGTTCATATAAAACTTTTTTGATTATCTTAGTAATGTTCAAAAAAGTCACCCTTTCTATAAAACTTCAACTCTCTTTAGTCCTTTATCTAATTATATAAAAAGAACACCTCAAGAAATGCGCTTCCTTGAAGTGTCCCTATTAAATTATAGATATCCTAATTTGTCCAAAACCCGCTTCAACATCACTGCTGCCTGTGCACGAGTTGCATTTCCCTGAGGTTCAAATGTTCTGGCTGTCATGCCTTGAATAATTCCCTCCTGCACCGCTTTAGCAACAGAATCCTTGGACTGGATTTTGTTGCTGTCCTTAAACTTGGATAGAGTGGTAGCAGCCGAAGATTGAAGAGAGACTGTTTTCCCACCGTAGTTCAGCGCCCGCACCATCATAATTGCCATCTGCTCACGCGTAATAGGACGATCTGGCTTAAAGGTACCATCGGTATTTCCCGTAATGATTCCCGCTTCAGCGGCAGCACCGATATAGGCACTTGTCACACTACCGCTACGAACATCCTGGAAACGACTTGCTGCGGTCGGTTCTCCATTCAGTCCAAGACCTCTAGCGACCAATTCAGCAAATTCCGCACGTGAAATGTTCTCATTCGGTCGGTAGAAGGACCCATTGGGGGCACTAATAATCCATTTTGCAGAGAGCTCTTTAATGACTGCGCTAGCCCAATGTGATGCCGTATCCTGATAGTTTACGGTATGGGTGACCGGAGCTACCGTCTGATTGCCATTTATCTGGCCTTGAATGACTATACCCCCAGCCGTACTTTTAAACGAACTAGGTACGTTGGATAACATAAGCGTAACCGGATCGATATAAGTATATACGGATGTGGCAGTAGGCGTATTTGCAGGTAATTTCATAGACAACTGGCTTTTGAGATCAAGTTCCATACGCTGATTATTGTTTCCATTAAAAGCAAACAGATATACATCCGTATTATTACCTAGCTTCTGTGCGCCCGAGTTAATAAGCATTCCATCCAATGTACCTGACGCAAGCACGGGTACCGTCTCAAGTTGCACGTAGAAGGATGGCTCACGCACACCTGTTGATGCTCCAGTGGTTCCTACACTTCGACTCATAGCGGTTAAATCCAGATTGGAAAGAGGAACAGTCCAAAGGCGATCTCCATATTTCACACCAATGCTACCTGTGCGATAGCTTGCCGCAATCTGTGTCAGTGCATTCAACGGGAATCCAACATACGCAGAAGATTCACTATCGGGAATCTCAAACACAATAGGCTCCATGGTCTTACCGACCGCCGATGCGTATTCAAAGGTCTTGATTAGCTTGGTCGCATCCACATTGAATTGACGAGTAGAGCGATTATTACGTGACATCGCAGACTCGGCAGAAGCCGTATTATTGTTCATCACAAGTAAAGACTGACCATAGCTCGATGCATCTAGTTCTGTTAACCAGGCAGGAAGGCTGTTCGTCTGGCTACTGGTAGAACTATTGTTTGTCTGTTGCAACGTAAGTGGTCCAAATGCCGCTACAGTGACATTCGACGCATCCCTTAACGGCACTGCCCCAGGTACATAACTCACCGTTCCCGTCTGAGTAGCTGTCGATGTTACTGCTGAAGTATCCACTTTCAACGTCACCACAGAGCCAGAAGCTGAAGCAGACAATACAGTTGTGGTTGAATTACCAATCACTACACTGAACTGAGATGCTGTTAGTGCAGCCTGGGACTGGATTGAATCACGGAAATTAATCTGAACCGTGTCTCCCTGAAGCGTAGCCGAAAGGATTTTGCCATTTCCATATGTGTACGTTACTGGAGTCAGATTGAGATATCCTGCTGGGTTATTGTTCAGATCCGTTAATCGCAATGCTCCAGGTACATATGATAGAGATATATTTTGTGTATCCTTCACCGCTGAAGCCAGCGTTAACGTAACCAGATCATTTTCGATCTCGGAATCATTAACGAAGACTGGCTTACCATCGACCAGAACAGAATATTGGCTGTTGAGCGGTTTATTCGTCGTGTTCAGTGGTTCATTGTAACGCATCCATAACTTGTTACCACTCACCTCAGCACTCTTAAACTCAGGTGGTTTGGTATCAATTGAATTACGGACATAGAAGCCGCTGAATCCAGCAAGAGCCTGTCCACGTGTATCTTTTACAGGCCATGAACCTGGCGTGTATGCAACACGAACGACTTCACCATCCGTAATCGACCGACTAAGATTCAATGTAACCACAGAGCTGCCATTGATTGATATGCTATTGATGCCTACAGCCGACTGATCCGCAGTTACACTGAATTGTCTTGCTGCATCACTTGAAGTGATATATACCGTCTCAGGATAGTACAACGTCATTGTACTGTAATACACGTTACCTTCTCGCGGCTTGGACATAACAGAATCTAAACCGTTCTCCACATCTCTTGCGCCAAAAGCAGCCGCAGCATTGGAAGACTGATCTGTAAGACGATTACCTGTAGTACCGGGTGCATATGCGATCCGCACAACCTGTCCTACCGCTACACCCGTATCCAAGACAACATATACACTGTCACCTGAGATATAAGTGGAGCTGACATTCCTCTTTTCACCATTTACAGTTACAGCATAAGTACTACTCAGCGAATTAGTGCTGTACAGCCACTCATCATACGTCAGGCGAATGGTGTTATTGCTATGCATCTTAGCATTTTTCAACACAGGTGCAGTTGTATCTGCACTTAATGTTTTAAAGGCCCATGATGTAGACCCATTAAGGCCTGTAAATGTATTTCCTGCTTTATCACGAAACGTATTGGCTGGGATGTCTACCACATAATTCGTGTTGCTGTCCAATGCGTTCGCAGGTGTAATCAGCAATTGTCTATTGTTTGCACTATTCATGACTGTCTTGGATGCAACGGTTGCTCCATTTGATTTTTTGAGCGTTACATTCTGAATGTAATTCGGATCAAGTTCTTTGTTGAACGTAACTGTTAAATTTCCCGTTAAAGGTGCATTGGTAGTACCGTTTGCGGGAGATACAGTTGATACCATGAGGGACGTCGGATCGGATATGATATTGAATCCCCATACATTCCCACTAATTGCACTGATATCATTCTCATTGCTATCCCGCAAATAACCTTCTGGCATTACGATGTAATATGTAGTGTTGTTGTTCCAGTTATTCGTGGGAACGATCGTAATCGTATTGGTTCCAAAACCTGTAATTCGAGGTGATCCTGCGTTTACTGGAATCTGCTCAAATACTGTACCACCAACTCTTCCCTGATAAATAATGAGATTCCCTCTACCTGCGGTTACAGGCTTATCGAACGTCATTACTACCTTAGTTGAAAGGGATACCATTGCTGCGTTATCAGGAACTCTACTCACAAGGGAAGTTGAGCCTAGCCCCCGCGTACTGAAGGTCCACTCTTTGTTAGTCAGTCCCGGAAATGCAGTATTGTCAGCGTAAACAAATGATTTATTATCTATCTCTACGTAGTATGTTGCTCCCGGTAGAGTCTTGCCCAGTGTAATCGTCACTCGTAGGCCAATAGCTGGTACAGGCGTACTGTCTCCCGCATCCGGTGTCGTAGGATCTGTAATCGGTGGTGTGGGATCAATCACGACTTGGTCACTGGATACCAGCACCGAACCCATCGTTGTATTGTCATCCAAACGCTTAATCAAGATTGAACTTTGTGTACCTGGTGCCTTCTGAACAGGTTTATCAAAATCAATAACGAATGGTACTGAACTATCCACATTCGTTCCTTTCACCGCAGGAACAGTATTCGTTATTCCATTTGCACTTAATGCGTGTGCCGCATATGCTTCCCGCTCAACTCCACTCCAACCCGTAAGCCAGCCTTGAGCCGTTAGCATGACGATCAAGAGTCCAAGTATGCCTTTTCTGGCAATTCTCTTCAATTTCACTGATCTTCCCCCTTATCTGCATTTCTTCTCCTGTCTGATGTACAGACCTCATTATGTATTTCGGCAAAACGATGTGTTTCAATTAGCAAAGAGGGTAATTTTGGTAATTTTTCTTCGTTATATCTCTTCACGCTGTGAAGTAAATCTTTGGTCTTATGGTATAATAAGAAGAAACGGAGTTGAATGAAAATGGCAGAGTTGCTGGACCCCCGCAACGATTTTCTATTCAAACGAATCTTCGGCAGTGAAGAAAACCGGGACGTACTCATTACTTTCTTGAACAGAACTTTTGCAGAGGCTAACCGACCACCTCTTACAGAGATCCATTTGCTTAATCCTTACACAGATAAAGATGCTCCGCGCGACAAACAGTCAATCCTTGATATACGAGCCAAGACATCTGAAGGCGAAATGATCAATATCGAAATGCAGTTATTTAATAAATATGATACTGAGAAAAGAACTCTCTTCTATTGGAGCAAGCTATATAGCGGGCAACTACAAGGGGGACAACCGTATAAAGCTCTCAAGAAATGTGTAACCATTAACATACTCAATTTTTCTTTTTTACCAAACGAACAATACCATAACATCTTCCATTTGCGTGAAGAGCGCAGCGGAATTTCGTTATCGGATGACATCGAGCTTCATTTTCTGGAATTACCCAAGCTGGATGTAAGCAAACACTCCATTCAGGAAGGTGGTTTAGTGAATTGGCTACTTTTTCTGAAAGGAACTCAAAGAAACCAATGGGAGGTACTCAGTATGAATGAACCTGTACTCAAGAAGGCTATGGACACACTTGAGTTTCTAAGTCAGGATGCAGAGGTACGTCAGCTATATGAAGCCCGGCAGAGATATCTGCATGATGAAGCCTCAATTAGAGAAGGAGCATTCGCAGAAGGAGAACATACAAAAGCAATCAAGATCGCTTCAAAAATGATAAAAATGGGTGTTGATCTTTCCGTTATTATTGAAGCCTCTGGTCTATCGGAGGCACAAGTCTTAAAGTTACAAAAAGAATCGTAACGACAAAGAAAGCCCCTGATTCCATATCGGAATCAGGGGCTTCATTTCTATTTGAATCTAACTTACAGACCTGCTTGAGTTTTCAAAAGGTCTACTTTATCCACTTGCTCCCAAGGTACGTCCAGGTCTGTACGGCCGAAGTGACCGTAAGCAGCGGTTTGTTTGTAGATTGGGCGACGCAGATCCAGCATACGAATGATGCCAGCCGGACGAAGATCGAAGTTGTTACGCACAAGCTCAACCAATTTCTCTTCGCTGACTTTGCCTGTTCCGTATGTATCCACATTGATCGATACCGGGTTGGCTACACCAATCGCGTAAGCGAGCTGGATTTCCAATTTGTCTGCAAGACCTGCAGCAACAAGGTTTTTCGCTACGTAACGAGCTGCATATGCTGCTGAGCGGTCTACTTTTGTCGGATCTTTACCGGAGAACGCACCACCGCCGTGACGTGCATAACCGCCGTAGGTATCTACGATGATTTTACGTCCAGTGAGGCCTGCATCTCCCTGAGGTCCGCCAATAACGAAACGTCCTGTTGGGTTGATGAAATATTTAGTCTGCTCATCCAGCAATTCAGCTGGAACGACAGGCAAGATTACGTGTTCTTTGATGTCTTTTTGGATCTGCGCAAGTAGAGTCTCTTCAGCATGCTGAGTAGACACAACAATTGTATCAACACGTACCGGCTTGTCACCGTCATATTCAATCGTTACTTGAGTTTTACCATCCGGACGAAGATATTCCAATGTACCGTTCTTACGCACTTCCGCCAGACGGCGTGCGATACGGTGGGACAGAGCGATTGGCAAAGGCATGAGTTCAGGTGTTTCGTTCGTTGCAAAACCGAACATCAAACCTTGGTCACCTGCACCAATATTTTCTGTTTCACGAGCGACTTGTTCCGGGTCACGGTTCTCAAGCGCTGCGTTCACGCCTTGGGCAATATCAGCGGACTGCTCATTCAGAGAAGTCAGAACTGCACAAGTGTTATAATCAAAACCGAACTGGGCATTGGTGTAACCAATTTCCTTAATTGTATTACGAACGATGGACGGAATGTCCACATATTCAGACGCTGAGCTAATCTCACCGATAACAAGCACAAGGCCTGTGGCTACAGAAACTTCGCACGCTACACGAGCATTAGGATCATTCAACAGGAACGCGTCCAAAACGGCGTCTGAGATCTGATCGCAGATTTTATCCGGATGTCCTTCGGTTACAGACTCCGATGTAAATAGATGCCGGCCTTTAACAGACATGAAGTTTCAACCTCCCATAACTAGTAGTATGGCGATTGCCCGAACAAAACATGACAGCGATTCGTTCACTGTACCCTCGAAGCTTTCCAAAATGGAATAAGGACGCAGGGTCCGCAGTACCGAAGATAAGGATTTTTCAGGTAATTGCCTCAAACGAAAATCAACCTTTCCCTAGTGGAAAAGGTTGCATACCTCAAGTGCCATCTTAACGTATTTGTCAAGACGTGTCAAACGAAATGGGGTAAGGAAAATGCCCTATAAGTGCTGCTCTGCCTGACGAATTAGCCTTTTTGTGATCTCTCCACCAACGGATCCATTCTCGCGGGAAGTCAGATGTCCCCACCCTTTGTATTGCCCATAGGAATGATCACTTACTTCACCCAGTTCAGATCCAAATTCTGTATCCGCACCAGCCAAACCTCTGCCACCATAACCCACATTGAGACCAAATTCTGTAGCAATCTCATACTTCATCTGATCCAGCATTTGACGACTTTCGGGTACAACTTTGCGATTGCTTCTAGCCATGGTTCCTGCACCTCCATTAATTGATTGTCAACAGTTATAGGGTGAGCAGGAACAAGGCTGGTTAGCCGTATTAATGTTTGTTAGAACTGGGTAATCTGAGCAAATGAAAAGTATGACTAATGAATAATTCCTTTAATAGCTACAAAACCTATTTCAGAGTATATCCACCACGAACCATTACGGTTAAGCTATATTTGTTTCCTTCCAATACCGTGATTCCCCGTCCATCCCTTGGAAAAGAGAGCAGGTGATTGGTCGGCGCTGCCTGTCCATTCGTCAGGTCAATCCCGTCCGTCAGATCAGCTACACCATTCGTACCCTCACTGACGATTACAGCTTTGCCGCTACGTACAATGAACTCCGCGCCAGACTTGCCGATCAGTTGTTGACCCGGCTTCACGGTTACGATCTCAACGGCATCAGAAGCGTCTGAGACCAGTGGAGGAAGGGATGTGTCTCCACCTGTGCTACCGGAGTTCCCGGTTCCTGTAGAGCCGGTGTTGTTACCATTTCCTGCATTGCTGTCTGTTCCCGTATTGGTACTACCTCCTCCAGTCGGGATCTTACCGCCCAAAGCCTGTTGGATTTGCTGATCTACATAACTCTTTGTTACAACCGGATCGTCCGCTGTTCCTGGCTGGCTTGTACCTGCACCGATGGCTGTATTGCTGTATACCGACCCAACCCAGACGCCAACACCAATGGCGAGCGCAGCGAGGGATACTTTCATATAAGGTTTCATGTGAATCATTTTCCTCCTCTGGTAATCTATTAACTTTAACTATAGAGAATAAATAGACATGCGACAAGCAAAACCTCGCTTCCGTAGATGTGGAAGCGAGGGCTTAGCTTTAAAATATCTTAATTTTCGTACAAATTACCGATTATTATTGGGATTATTAGAACCCTCTTCCGGGAACTCCGGGATGATCGGTTCTTCTTTAGGCAGTTTGGATACATCGTAACTATAGCCTTGTTCTGCAAGACGAATTCGTTGACCTTCGAAAACATCATACAAGGCTACGCGATATGAGCCACCACGTATTTTATCAAATACCGTATCATCAATACTCCAGTTCAGCGTCTGGTTAATGCCTGTTTTCAGATCAGTTCCTGGTGTGATCTCTTTATCAAACACTTTACCTGAACCATCGGTTAGAGACAGAATAAGCTTGTGTCCATACTCTCCACTATCCACAGCTTCCTCCTGTGTTAAGGAGTAGATCATCTCGATCTGTACTGCCGTTCCACCTGTAAGGTATGCTTTAATATTGCTGCCCGAGAATTTGAACGGATACAAGTCTATATCATTCAGAGAAGATAGAACAGATAATGATTTCGGCTGTACTTCAAATGACATGGCATTAACATAAGCCGTTGCATCACCTTCACCGGTGACAAATTTGTTGTCAGCAACCCCTTCACCTACAATCAGACGCATATCAGATAATGTTTTTACACTCTTCGGCACTTTGGCCCAGAACGTAACGATACTCTTCTGACCTGGTCCCGGTACACGGTTTGCCTGCTTAGCTGTTGCTTTGTAATATTGACCATCTGCTGTTTTGTAGTATCCTACCAACTTCGCAAGGCCACTCTGACGCAGAGACTTATTCGTCATCTCGAATTCGGTGTATACAATATCGGACGAAGATCCCGGATACACATATGTTCTGCGTATGCCCAGCTCTGTTTCTTTATCTGCAGTTCCTTGAGTATAGGTTTTTCCTTCGCCTACATAAGAGAGGGGCTGAATTAAACCGGACGTACTAAGAGTAATCCAATCGTTCTTTTCTTCTTCACTTACTTTCTCCTGCAAAGTTAATTCCAGACGGCTCATATTGAGTTCAGATGGAATCTTCGTCAAGAGATAAGCTTCGGTGACCATACCAGAACCTAGTAACTTGCCACCTTCTGCACGAATCAGCTTCGTATCTCCATCAATACGTGCAGAATCGATTGTGAACATCGCTTCCAGCTCAGGCAATTGGACCGTTTTGGCCGATGCATTACGGATGGTGACCTTGGCAGCAATAATATCACTGTCTGTCCATGGGAGCCGTTGTAAGGAGCCTACAGATACACCGAATGTACCTTTACTATTTTTAATTACCGTTTCTGTCGTAAGTCCATCTCCACTTGTTACGGATTCAGGAATAGCATAGATGCCAACCGGATAGGAGAACTCAAAGCCACTTGTACCTCCACCAGACGTTTCCCCTTCTTTGCTCTCATCTTTGGTTGTAGGTGTCATCGCATATAATTTGATTTTGCTGGTATCCCCATTCCCTTGGATCGTAGAGTTCAGTTTGATCGTTTTAGTCGCACCTGGCTTCAACTTCAGATCATCCAGTGCCTTCGTCTCGATCGGATAGGAAGTACCATCTTCTGTACGGATCTCTAATGCGTATTTGGGAACCTTAACCTCTTTTTTCCCTTGGTTCTTAATGACCCACTGCATCGTTAGATCAAACTCTTCGTCCTCACCACGGACACGAGCAGATTCCAATAGAGTCGATACAGGTTGTCCATCAATCGAGATAATATTTGGTTGATTGACTGCTACGTTTACATTGGTTTGGCTAGCTTCAGGAAGCTGTAGTGCAGCAACTGGCAGAGCTGTCTTCTCTTCACCTTGTTCTTCCACTAGCAGTAATTCGGACTTTTCCAGTTTCAATGCTGTAGGCAATGAAGCCATTAAATTTAACGTTTTGTTGGCCTGTGCCTGAATACTGACACCTGTACTATCCTTATCCGGGGTCAACGGATAATTCGTACCACCTGGTGTACGTAGAATCCACTTGATATTTGGATTATCCAATAGCTTGTAACTGATATTATTTAGGTTCACGCCAACTTTGACGTATTGTTTCTTATTCTCCCCTGGATACACTTTAATACCAGAGACTTTAACCTTGACGGCTGAATCACTCAAACGAACCGTCTTCGTTTTGCCTACAGGTGTAGTGATGCTATATGAAGCAGGAACATTGAATTTCCCCAACGTGCTTTCATAATTTGGTTTACTGAAATCCCACTTTACAATCAGGAAGTTCAGATCACTTAATTTCACTTCACGTCCAACCTTCATAACGTATGTGAGATCCACCGTGGAACCCGGTGATACCGTCTTTTTCTCCTGATCCTTAGCGATCAGCTTTGGAGAGAAGCTTGTTCCACCTTTTGTTTTCACTTTACTCCAATAATCAAGCATCATCATCGGTGTGCTGTCATTATTTTTATACGTCAGTGTATACGTCACTGTATTCCCGTCATCTTGAGACAAGATATTAACGTCGGTTAATTTCACGGTACTCCGTGCGGTTACTTTAACCGCAGGCACCTTAGCCAGGGTATGTACGACTTTGTTCGTGGTTGTTGTCTGTTGCTTCTTAGTTGTTGCGCTGTTATTTGTAGCAGCTTTACCTGAGTTAGCTGGTGTACTTGCGGCAGCTACTAAACCTCCACTTGAACTGATGAATAACATACTAGTTATCAAAGTCGTTATGACCTTTTTATGATCCACTTCCAAACCTCCCATAAGTTGCTTGTTGCTTTATAGTATAAACGTTTAGCAGGGAGAGAAAGTTACGATGTTGTTGGATTTATTACATAGCAATAGTTGCTTTTTTATTACTCTATTACCTGAACATTTCTAGTTGTTGTGAAGACTTCTGACTGTGAAGCTGGGATTCCATTGGCACGAATGAAACTAGAGTCCTTAACTTGAACCGCATATTCATCCGTGTAATCAGCTAGAAAAGTGACAATAATAATATTGCCCTCAACTACTGTGGTGTAATCGATCATTGGAATTAATGTAGGAACGTTCAATTGGGACAGTTTCCTGATAATCAAGTCATTTGCATATAATTCTTGATTAGTTGTATCAAGGTCTTGTGTAAATGGTATTTCGATCTGTTTGTTGATTTGGGGAATTTTTGTTCCAACTTCGAGTCTAACCTTAGGGATCTCTGTGTTCACTTGGGTGTTTTGTGTTGTAATGTACCATGCTGACTGTGAAGCCGGGATTCCATTAGCACGAATATAAAGAGAATCTTTAACTTGTACAGCATATTCATCCGCATAATCTGCTAAAAAAGTGACAATAATACTATTACCCTCAACTACTGTAGTGTAATCGATCATTGGAATTAATGTAGGAACGTTCACTTGAGACAGTTGCCTGATAATTAAGTCACTTGCATAAAATTCTTGATCAGTTGTGTCAAGGTCTTGTGTAAATGGAATCTCGATCTGTTTGTTAATTTGGGGAATTCTCGTTCCAACATCGAGGCTTACTTTTGGAGCAACGCCATTAACATCTTCTGCAAGTAATTCTTTCTTGGATGCGCTCTTACTTACGAAATTAGTTTTTGCTATGCCCTCAGATCTCTTCAGGGTTGTATAACCGTTATGTAATGAATTACCCGATACGCTATTCGTATTCGCAGCTACTGCCATACCTCCACTTGAACTGATCAACAACATACTTACCAACGATGTCATCACGACCTTTTTATAATCCATTTCCAAACCTCCCATAAGTTGCTTGTTACTTTATATTATAAACGTTTGGGATGGGGAGAAAGTTACGATGTTGTTGGTATTTATGACAAGTAGAAGATTTATCCTTCTATACTATTACGTACGTAATTTTAACACACTATACTTCTCTAATTTTAAAACTAATTAACATTTCCATGAATAAAAAGTGAGTCATTTTTCGACAGTCTATCTTTGTAATCCAAAAAAATTCTATTGCAATAAAAAAAAGTCAGAGAACAAAGTTCTCTGACTTTTTTGATACATAATATTAGTTAGAAGTAATAGCAGTCGAGAAGTCAATATCTTGACCATTTACATCTACAGCCTCGACAGTAATCGTTTTACCAGCAACGTTGTCTTGACCAACATTTACAGTAAAGGATTTTTTATCTGTGCTAAGTACCGCATTGTAAGTACTTCCAGTAAATCCTGTGATAGCAATATCAGTTACTGAATCAATTGCTTTATTCAGCGTAACTGTAACTGAACCGTTCACTTCGTCTTTACCACCAACAAGAGTGAACACAGTTCCGTTTGTTGGAAGTGCAGTACCTACAACTTTAGCATTGTAGTTAATGCCTGTAGCTGCATCTACAGCAGCTTTAACTGCATCTACATCAGCATCAGATGCAACAGTGATTGAAGTAGCATTTACAACTGCAGCTGCTCCAGGTGCAAGAGTAGCATTAAAAGTGATTGTGCTGTTATTTGCAGCAGCTCCTACAGTTTTAGCGGACAATTCAAGTCCAGCTTCAGCATCAGAAGCAGTAGCTTCAGCAACTGGTGAAGTTGTAATTGCAGCTTTTGCTGTTACAACATCAGCCACTGTTTCATTAATAGTCGTTCTGTATACGTCTGATTTAGCTGCAGTTTTATCAGTATTATTAGTACGGATAAATGTAGCACCATCTTTAACTTGTACAGAATACTCACTATTGTATGCAACAGATGGTTTAATAGTTACAACAACGTTTTTACCTTCTACAGTAGTAGTGTAGTCGATAATTGGGTTCAATGCTGGAGTGTTAGTTTCACCCAACTTTTTAATGATCAAATCGTTTGCAATATCAGCTTGGTTATCAGTTTCCAGATCAGTAGTGAAAGGAAGTACCAAACGTTTATTTTGCTGTGCAATTACTGCATCGGAAGAAAGATTCACTCTAGGCGCTACCGCATCAGAAGTGTTAATTCCATCTACACCAATTCTTTGACTAGTATAAGTTTGGATAGCATTATTTCTTACAGTTTTAATTTCGTTACCACCATTGAAATCAACATTAGTTTTCAATGTAACTTCGTTTCCATCCACTGTTACAGAAGTTGGTGCAACGTTTCCTGATCCGATTGCAAAATCACTAGTGGAAGCATTAGCAATTGTTTTGTTGAATTTCACAACAAAGGTTCTAGCATCTTTTTGCTCTGCATCAGTAATTGCAAGATCTGTGTCAACCAATTCAAGAGTTTCAATCCATCCAGTCGCTTGACCAATTTGGGATTTCAACCCAGCGATTTTAATAAGTTTAACAGATCCAGCAACAGTACCTTCTTTAAACGTTACATCAGTTCCATCAATAGTCTCAGGGAATCCGAGTACTACGGTTTTACCACCATTAGTAACATTCAAAGTTACATCCACTGGAATAGCAACTGTTTGTGTTGAAGCTGCGTTATCCTTTTGGAACTCAATGTAGTAATTCGCACGATTGTTGAGAGTGCTAAGATCAATTGCTCTATCAAATGTCAGAGCAACTCGTCTGTTACTGTTGTTAGCATCAGTTCCAGTAGTAGTTACCAGTTTTGGTGCTTGGCTATCACTAGCAAGGAAAGTACTCTCATAAGTTACCACAGTGTTTTTCAGAGCAGTTTTGTCTTGAACACCAGATACTTTGAGGGTATAAGTTCCGCTAAGGTTAGAGTAGAATTGAACGTTGAATACTTTGTTGTCCCCACCTGGAGCAGCGTAAACACTCTTAACTGGGATCACATCGTTACCTTTTTTAACAGAGAAGTATTTAACATCAGCAGCATCAACTGCTTTGTCAAAACGAACTGTTAATTCATTTGAAACGCTAGTGCCATAAGCTACATCAATTACTTTAGGTTGAACTAAATCAACACTTGCAGTAACTTTGTGCTCTTTCACAGAGTTAGCGTTACCAGAGTAGTCTTTAACTTCGACGAACAGGTTAGTTTCATAACCTGGCAGACGATTTTCAGTGAAGTCAACTTCATATACATTTGCAGCAATTTGAGTAGCTTTACCTACTTTTTTGCTGTCGCCAGACTTCCAATAGAAGCTCTCGCTTGTTACAGATGTTGGGTCGATTTCTTCATCGAAAGTTACTGTTACTTTTTCCAAAGTAGCAGAGATTTCAGTTACTTTAGGACCTTCAGTGTCAACAGCTACCGTGAAGTCAGTTGTTGCAGACAAAGATTTCAGACCAGCGAAGTCTTCAACCAGAGAAGTAGTCAGTTTGTGTGCTCCTTCGGAAATTGTTCCTGTGTAGTCACGCAGGATAACTTCACGTTGGTTCGCACCCAAAGTTACATTACCAACAAAAGCTTTATCATCCAATTGGAAGTTGCTGCTTGTTGGAGCTACAACTGGCTCAGAGAAAGTTACTTTGATAACTTTAGTACCCAGAGCTTTAACTTCAGTTACTGTAGGCAATGTGTTGTCAGCAGATGTGAAGGAAACTTCACCTTGTGGCACTACTGTACCAGTAGAAGATTTCACATTTTTAACAAGAACTTTATAAGTTGTACCTTGAGTCAATTTGCTGGATTCGTTCAACAACAGGCGTGCTGTTTTACCGTCAGCCAACAAAGTGATGGATTTAATTCCTTTAGAGTTACTATCCACAGAGTAGTTATTTTTGTCAGTTGCAGTAGCTTTATCTACTTTACCGTCAAAAGCAACGTCAACCTCTTTAAGGTTTGTAGCAGAAGCGGATTGTACTTTAGTTGCAGCTTCTACAACATAAGTAACTTTTTCAGTGAAGTTCTTATCTTTGTAAGTGAATTTCACTTCAGTTTCTTTGTTAGCTTCAAGAGCTTTATCCAAAGTAACTTTTACTGTTTCGCCGTCGCTGATTTTGAATTCAACAACTTTTCCACCTTCAGTTACTGTGTAAGAAGATACTTTCAAGCTTTGCGCTTGGTCAATTGAGTAAGCAGCGCCTACAAGCAATTCACGGGAAGCGTTAGCTGTGAAGTTAGTGTTTGCATCAACCAAACCAGCGTTGATTGCTGCTTGAACATAACCTTTAGCCCAAGCTGGAGCAGTGTTGTTTGTTTCAGCTGGGATTTCAAGATCCAATGCACGAGTCAGGATTGTAGCCATCTCGGACACAGTCACTTTACCGTTGAAGTCGAAGATTTTCTTCTCAACGTTTTTACCTTCCATGATACCAGCAGCAGTTACTGCTTCGATGTAAGGTACAGCCCAGTTTTTAGCTGTGTAGTTTTTGTCAGTGTAAGAAAGAGTTCCAGTGATCTCTTTCAGACCCAGCAATTTAGTGATAACTTTTGCAAACTCAGCGCGAGTCATGTCTTTGTCAAGACCTGCTGTACCATCCGGATAACCGTTGAAGATACCTTTTGCTTTCAATGCATCAAACTGTTGTTGCGGGGAAACTGCTGTGTCACCGAATGCTACAGATGCAAACATTGAGAATGCCATTGCTGTAGACAATGCTACGGATAAAATTTTCTTCATAACCTTTTTTTCTCCTCCTTGGGCGTTCATAACATTTGAATTTTCTTTTTTAATAGGGTCGCTCGTATTCCTCATATATTGTTGCACCCCCTTTCCAGAGTTGTGAGCAAGTTAATATAAATGATGTCTGTGAGCATATCACAGAAACTTGTAAACTAGTTTGTAAAGCAGAATCACACGTAAATAGAGTAGTTTCCTAATCCTACCTTACGTATTATACAATGGGTCTCTCGTGCCGTAAAGCAATTTTTTCTAAAAAATAGACAAGATTCTTCACGAGGTCATTCTTGGTAACAGGCCCAATGTTTTCGACTCTACACTTTAAACGCAGTAGATTTCAAAAAGTTGCGGATTGCACAAAAAAAGTTTTGATTTTTTTTATGTATAGGTCCAGTGCGGGTATTGAAGCCATTCAAAACCTTTTCAAATCATTGATACAGCAGTGAATTTGGAATGGTGATCTCTGGTTTGTCTGTGCTACCAACGTTTATTTATACCCGCAACTTCAACCTATGAAGCGACAAAATTCACAAAAAATAAAATAAAAAAGCACCCCTATTGGGATGCTTTTCCTGCATTTCTGGAAATATAAGTTATTTAATCTTCATCGCGAGTTCAATAATTTGAGCACGCATATTGGGATCACTATTCAATCTCAGATACATATCGTCAATTGGTTGTCTGTTCTCACGGTACGTTTTCTCATGCTTCATCGTTGTGTGAGACCATTCAATCAACTCATTCTCAGCCAGAACCAGATTGTTATACGCATCATGGAAGCCAGTGGACTGTACAAGCCCTTCCATAACTTCCTGAGAGATCTCCTGAGTCTTGCGTGTATCTTCCAACTTTTTCTCCAGAATGACTGCCTGCTTCTCAAACTGTGTCTTTGCCTTCATGTAGCCCAGCTGGGCTTTCGAATAAATCGGTTTCATTAGCTAACTTCACCCTCTAGATCATTGTGTATTTACCGTTATTGTATCTTAAACTCTAGCAAATTACAAAAATAGTTATTGGTAAAAATTCTGTTTCTTCTATTATAAAAGTACTCTATGTCAATTCATTGACAGCCATGAAAAGGACCTGCCCCTTTAGAGTAAGGGACAGGTCCTTCCTAAATTGATTCGATGTATCAAATGAATTAACTCAAGGTTTTAGGGAATAGACCTGTACTTTTCTTAAGCAGCTCTACAGCAATTTTAGCTGCTTCAGCACGAGTCATATTGCCTTTTGGATTGAATTGGAATTGTGCTTTCTTAGATCCAGCTACTGTAACCGGACTTCCATCCATAATTTTGGCTTTGGTTACGGCTTGTATAGCTGGTCGTGCATAATATTCGATTGAACCAGAATCCAAAAATGACTTACCTAATGCTTGCGACAGTTTGTCGTCATTAGCAGCCAGTTTAGCATTCATGGCACGGGCAATCATTACCGCCGCATCTTCTCTTGATATTGGTAACTGCGGCTGGAAGAAGCCGTCACTGCGTCCCGTAATGATACCTACACGTGCTGCAGTTTCAATAGCTTCATAGTTCCAAATCTCCGCTCCCGTACCTTTTCCTACATCACTGAAGGTCTGCTGTGTTGGCGTCGTAATTGGAATATTCATGCCTTTTACCAGCAACGTTGCGAACTCACCACGAGTTATACGATCATCTGCACCAAACGAATTACTCTTCAATGGCTTCATCAGACCTTTGGCATACATGGCATTAAGGTAGTTTCTTGCCCAAGGGTGATTAGTAATGTCCGCATAGCTTTTGCTCTGTTTCATTACTTTGTAATATCCAAATTCATCGAATGGGACTGTAATGGTATGTTTCTTCGTATCCACCTTGCCGCCAATTGGAACCCATGTCCCTGTTTTGGTTTTATCGGAAAGACGGAATACCGTAATTGTAGCACCAACATCATCCACAATAGACGGATCATAGTTCAAAATTAATGATCCTCGACTAGACGGTGTGAGAATACGCTCAGAAGCGAATGTAGAGAAGATCCCTTCCATACTGTAAGGAGTGAGACCATCCGTACCTGGTTTATAGCTGCTATCACTTTTGCTACCCAGTTCACCGACTCCACCATTAATCCAGTAAATATCTGAGATTAAGGTAAAGTCACCTGTGTCCAATGAAGATGCGAAATTCCCTGAGACAGCAAGCGGTATTTCAATTTTCGGCTTATTCTCTCCACCAATCTCGGTGTCATAACCATAATCATTGATCTTCTCTACAATCCCTTTTTTCGGTTCCGCAATACCAAACAACAGTTTGTTATTTGGATAAAACTTTGTTACACCGATTGAGTTTTGAGATTGTAACACAGTTCCTTTCGGGAAAGACAACTGCAAGTTTTTATTAAACGCCGTATATTTATTGGCAACCTTCGGAGCCATATACTCCGAATTTGTCGTTACTGCACTTGTATAGTAAATAGAAATCGTATCATTAATTTTCCCGCCTGGACGGGTAATTTCAATCTTCACTTTATTCTCTTTATCCGCCTTAAGATCTACATAATCAAGCACAAAACGATTGTTTAAGTCTGTACGTTTCTCAGCGATGTCTTTACCAATCTTCACTTGAGTTGCGCCTTCTGCTTCAATATCGAAGCGGACAAAGTTTTTATTAACAACGATCTGATCACCCACTGTAGGCTGTGGAGCTAATATCCGATAAGATGCAGGCTCACGCACGATCTCGATTCTTTGAATAGAACGAGCCCCTGTGCTGTTAATTAACTCAAGTGTATACACTTGTGTACCAGGCGCATCAAATTTCAAGCCGCGAATCCGGCCAATAAATGCATCTTGATTACCCGCAAAGTCTGACCCTGTATAATCAGCCGTATTGCCAGTATCTTTACTCTGAAGCACATTATCACTATTCAATGTTTGGCTGAAAATGACTTTTGATCCAAAGCTCAGATTTACATTCTGGGCCCCAGCACCTCTGAATACCAAGTCAAACTCTTTTTCACTCGTTACATATTTTTCATCTTTAAAGATAAAATCAGGAGTCACCGCAAAAATTCTGCTTAGCTTCTCTTGTGTGTAATTGCCAATTACCGAATTATCAAAAGACTCTCTGCTTGTTGGAATACGCGTTGGCATAAATGTAGATATGGTTGAATGATAAGTATCGATCACATTGATTTTCAGCAAGGTTGTAATTGTTTTGGGCCTTCCGCCCCCATCATCAACTACGGCACGAAGTTCAATCGTATTTTCTCCATAGTATATTGGACCATTCCGCTTGATCGGTAAGCTGAATTTGAATTTTTGAGTTTTGGGAAACTCGATTACTGGAATAGGCGTTGGATGCTCAACATCTAAAGTATCCCCCGTCACCAGTCCTGTGGCAGTCGTTGCAGTCAATTGACCATTCACAATCATCTCTGCTTTCAATGCAGTCAGATCTTTGAAGCCAAGCAATTCTCCCTCTACACTCACGTATTGCTTCCCTGCAGAGGAGTCGAACTCATAAGTTTCTCCTGTTTGCAAGCTTCCAACATAGATCGAACTGATCGTTGCATAGGTAACTTCAACGAATTTAGACAGCTCAGGCTCTGGAGTATCACTGAAGGAGAAGCGAAGTTGCTGCTTACCACTTGCAAGACCATTAATTTCATACACTTGTTGTTTATCAGTTAATCCTGAGACATCCGTAACTTCTGTCATATCCACCGTCTTAAGCCCTGATGGCAGATAAGCTCCTTTAAGAACAGGCCTTGGTATCTTATCAAGTGAGCTACTCGATTCTACGAGAATATACAGTTTATCCTCTTGTAGTGTCGCGCCGTTAAGCGGTACTTTGGACGTAATTGTAGATCCTGGTTTGAAGTTAGGCAGGTAGTACAGGTTCGTGATGTCTTGTGAACCAGGCGAGTATAAATAGCTGGTTGTATATTCTGCACTGAATGCGCCTTGAGCCACCCTTACAGTAAGCGATTGATTCTTACCTGCAGTCAGGTTGTATACATCATTAGAAGTAAATGATACCATACGATATCTTACAGATCTTCCGTCAGGACCTGTAATCAACTTCTCATCATTAGCACCAATATTAACGGTGTAGGGTTGTCCTTGAACTGTTACTACACCTTCATCAGCGAATTTACCACTGCCTTCAACATAAGGAATCAATACTTGTCCAGACAATGTTGCTGTGGTTTGATTTGGATCCGTAAATGTTGACTTTTCGTCCCTGCTCAGTACGGATTTAGTTTCAGTTCCAATCTTCACCTTAAGATCTACAAATGGTTTTGTTTTATCAAAATAATACACGATACGTTCTGTTTCAATACCGTTAGGCTGACCTTCAATTTTAAACTTCAGAATGTTTTCCCCCGGCAACAACTTAATTTGTGATGCGAAGAAGCTGCCATCTGAAGTAACTGGTGGATCAATAGGTTCTGCACCATTAACCGAGAGCGAAACCTGCGTTGCATTTTTAACCGTACCTTGGAAATCAACACGCTCTGTATCCACTACCGTCTCTGTTCCCTCATTCAAGTTGTAGCTTACACCACCGCCTGGAACAGTTCGATCTGTATATAATACAAAGTTCTCAATATAAGGAGCCGGATCATACATCACATAGAAACTATCGGAGCTTTCTACAGAGCTGTTACCTTGTGTTCCGATAAACGTGATCTTGTTAAATCCTGAAAACAATGCAACATCATTTGCTGTAAATCGATTACTTCCACTATCCGTAATAGCTGTTGTTACTGTACGGGTCTCGTCCGGAGTCCATGTCTTAAGGGTTCCTTGTTCGACTAATTTCAACTGTTCAACTTTTACCTTCAGACTTGTCCCACTCACCATGGCGAATGTACCTGTAATTGTCAGCGCTGAGGTAGGGCTCTTGTATACCTTATCACGGGTTAGGAAATTCGAGTTATCCTTACCTTGAGTAGAATCAAAAACAAGTGAGAGTCTGGAACTTTCTCGAATTGTTTGATCCGAGGGCGTGAAGTATGTGGAAAATGCGTCAGCTGCCGAAGCAACCGAACCACCGAATAGACCTTGTGGGAACAATGAGAACACCATGGTGACCAACATGATCCAGACCAACGGCCGTTTCTTTTGTTGCATTAAATATCATCTCTCCTCTTTTAAGTCAGTTACCTTTATATATCGGCAAAAAGATCCAATTATTTAGTAAAAATCTCAAAATAAACAAAAAACCTTATCCACAAGGGATAAGGTTGGGTCTGGAATAATATTCAAGAATAGCTGTAACCATTACATTTATCTATTTATGATTTCGAACGGGTCTCCGGATTCAGCTTGACGCGCATGCGCATCAGGAAGTTAATAACCGGTCTTCTCGTTTTGCTAACAAGTCCGATAACTTCTGCTCCCACCTGGAGGAAGAACATCATGATACAGATGACCACGAATGTTACCCAGTTCGCTTCAAACATGGCAGCGGAAGATTGGATAATCGCCAGAACTCCGAAGAATGCGGCAATTCCATAAATGATCAGTACCGTCTGACGGTGACTGAATCCAAGTTCACGCAAGCAGTGATGCAGGTGACCTTTATCCGGTGCGAAAATCGGTTTCCGCTGTACTGCACGACGGATAATCGCGAAGAAGGTATCCGAGAGCGGCACACCGATAATGATCAGCGGGGTAATAAAGGACACGATAGCAATTTGTTTGAATCCGAGCATAGAGAGCATCGCCAGAGAGAAACCAAGGAATAGCGATCCGGTATCTCCCATGAAGATCTTGGCTGGGTGGAAGTTGAAAAACAGGAATCCAATGATGCTACCCAACAACACAAGGCACATCAAAGCGATCATCATGTTACCCATCAGGAAGGACATTACGGCAATGGTACCAATTGCAATACCAGATACACCAGCTGCCAGACCATCCAGACCATCAATCAGGTTAATCGCATTGGTTACACCAACGATCCATAAGATCGTCAGCGGAATGGATACCCAAGCTTCGAGTGAAGAATAGGAATCCTGAAAAGGAATGTTAACGAAATCTACCCGGATATTAAATCCGAATACAACGACAGAAGCAGCAACGATCTGACCAAGCAACTTCACTTTGGCCGACAGTTCAAACCGATCATCGAGTGCTCCGATCAGCACGATAATTGTTCCACCAATCAGAAACGCGCTAACAAAACTCATGTCCCGAGTTGTGAACCATGCCGATACAAAAGGAAGCAATGCAGCAACTGTAATAATAAAGGCCAGGAATATCCCCAGACCACCAAGACGTGGCATGATCCGTGTGTGTACTTTACGTGCATTCGGCGTATCCATTGCGCCAATGCGGACTGCGAACTTTTTGACAAGTGGTGTCAGGGCAAGAGCCAGTCCCATTGACACGATAAATCCAATGATAAAGATCGCTACCATTTGAACATTCGACCCCCAATTATAATACCTGTACGAAATTATAAATCCCCTGATCTCTTTTTATTTATAAAAAATTATTTGTTAGTCACTTTTGATGAAAAATGCAATTTGCACCAGAACGGAGAGGGCAGAAATAACCTGTAGAAGCGAAGCGTTCGCCTACAAGCTTTCTGAAAGAAAGCTACATCGTAAGCATATGCTATTCGCGGGATTTCAACCTTGCAAAGGCGGATAAAAGAAATCCAGAGATAACAGCGATCAAAAGGTTATTCTGACATCGAAGTGGCCGTATGCAACAACTTCCGTTTTTCATGGAGTGGCACACATGTAATCCGGAATGAATTATACGCTCATCACACACGAAAAGCCATCCTCAATTTCTAGCAAAAACACGCATTTATCTCGCAATTACCTGTTTTTAACGGGCTTTCGTCACGTTTTCTTTGTCACGCATCACCTTAACAGCGAATTTCGGAAGCGCAAGCATCCGGCCAGCCCGGCTTGGTTCACGCAATAAGCGATAGAACCACTCCAGTCTTAACTTTTGAAACAGCATAGGCGCACGTTTGGTTTTGCCTGAAATCACATCAAAGCTGCCGCCAACGCCCATGGTTACGGGAACCTGTAACGCATTTTTGTGCTTATGAATCCACGGTTCTTGTGTGTCGGCCCCACGTGCTACAAACAACAGATCAGGTGCCGCTTCCCGAATGGAAGCGATGACCTGTTCATCCTCAGCCGGACCAAAATAACCGTCGCGATAACCCAGAATTCGAATCGCCGGATATTGCTGTTGTAACCGAACTGCCGTTTCTTGAATCACCTCAGGGGTGGAACCCAGCAGATATACGCCCCATCGATAGTTTTCTCCAACACGCAGCAATTCATGTAAAAGCTCAAAACCCGGCACTCGCTCAGCTACAGGATCTCCACAATAGTTTGCAGCCCATACGACACCTGTTCCATCAGGAACAATCAATTCCGCAGCTTGCATAACTTCCATAATTGCGGGATTTTCCAATGCGGCCATAACCATAATGGGATTGGCTGTAATGACCTGATGTGGTGCCTGCTTGGACAGCACAGCTTCCTGAAGAACCTTTACCGTTTCTTTCATCGTCAGTTTGGAAAAAGGAATGCCGTAGATCGAAACGGTAGGTATTGATCCGGTCTGACTCATCTTTATCTCATCCTTTGCGGCCTAAATAGTTAATAATCTGCTGCGCAGGTACTCTGGCTTCCTGCTTCAGTTGGGTGATACCTTCTTCATGTTCCTTCAACCACTGTGAACGTTGATCCAGCAGTCCAACAACAGTCTTCGCGAGTTTGTCGCCATCGAGTGTATCCGTATTGCCTGCTGGTTCACTATCCAGGCGAAGCAGGAATTGATCAATTTTGGGATCATACGAGATGCCCACCGGAGGCACATATTGCGAAGCTGCATAAATCAGACTGTGCAGACGCATACCGATGACGAGATCACATTTGCTGACTTCCTCCAGCATAAGCTGAGGATCGGTCATATCTTCTGTGATGCTAATCTCGCTGCCTTTGCTGGTCACATCACCGAGCATTTCCATAAGGAATCGTGATGCCTGTTCATCAACCGGCAGATGAAATGGCAGAAAACGCAAGTGCACCGCTCTTTTGGAGCATAGCTTTTTCAATCCTGCTGCAATAGCCGTAAGTTCCTTTCGGTCTGACTCCCAGAAACGTACCGATACGCCGATCACAGGAAGCTTGGTATGTCCTCCAGTTGAAGGTTCCACTCGATTAGCCTGGTTAACAGCATCTGCTGAAGTAGCGCCTGCTACAGCTTTCGAATTTGTTTCAGGTAATGGCAAACCCATTACGGGGTCGGGTACAACATGGATCTGATTCCACTGTAACCCAAGCCCACGCAGGTAATCTGCAGATTGTTCATCCCGTACGGATACATAGGTGCAGGCCTTAAAAACCGATTTGATCATCGGATTAAAAATTTTACGATTCACAGGACCAATCCCCTGTGCATAGATAAACGTTGGTTTTTTCAACCACTGGGCCAGTTTGATTACACCCAGATAATAAGGAATGGATTTCAGTCCAGTTGCATCCTGCAATAGACTTCCTCCGCCACTGATTAACCCATCGCTCTCCTTGAGTGCTTCACGGACTTCCTTCAATTTCATACGATGCACGGAGCGCACACCGTACATGGCGGTTGTCGACTCGGGATCACCCGAGAGAACAATAGGTTCAATGGTTATGTTCGACCTTTGGCTTTCCTCTTCCAGCGCTGTCAAAATCGACTTTAGCACCGCTTCGTCTCCGCTATTGCGGAATCCGTAATACCCCGAGATGACTAACTTTTGAGAAGTGGTGACCATTTTTTCCAACATCCTTCCGCTACTTGCCACACACCCACAGCAATGATACCGAAGATTAAGCCAAGTCCCAATCCCATCACTCCACGAATGAGTGACAATACAGCCGGCGTATGGATATGCGCGAACGTATCCACCATGGACAACTGTCCAATCGCTGCAATAATGAGCACAAAGATGACTTTACGATATTTTAAAGCGGCGAACACGCCAACGATAAACAGCGGGTGTCCCAGCATAAATTCTTTGAATCTCGGACGTACACCGAACGTATCTTCCAACGTGGTACGAAGGAACATCTCTAATGGTGTTACTGAACCCGAGTTGCCTGTACGGCTCAAGTAATAGTACCCAACAACGGCAGCAACAAGCGCCAAAACAACCATTAACACATTAATTGGCATACGAAGCATTTCTTTAATTTTCTTAATAGAGAACGAACCTGAACCACGATAAAACACAATATAAATCGCTACCAGTGCCATAGGTGCAAAGTGCAACAGACTCACGCCGCGGAACTGGTTAATCACCAGACTGTACGTAATACTGTTAAGCAATGCGATGACAAAAGGTACCGCCAGGAATGACAGAATCGAAGTTCTTACATATAAAACTAATGTCTGTTTCAAACGACGACCCGCAGATGCGTCGGGTTGACGCTGTTGCTGATAGTTCACTGTACGAACGGCCAGCACCATCGCTATGGTCGGCGCGGCGATTGCCACAAGCAAGGCGATTCCTTGCTCCAGCAGCGTTGGTTTCAAGAGGAACAATCCTGCACTGCCCACCAGAGCAACCGCAAATGCGATCAAGGTCAGTAGTGGGATAAAATAAGAAACCATAAGTGCAATCATCGCAATTGCACCAACAAGAGCAACCAGCTTGGCATAACGCTGAATCGACGAATCCTTAACTGTAAATGCCTCAGCTTGTCCTAGCTCGAATCCATGCTTCGCCATGCGTTCTACCGCATGACCCGGCTCACCCAGGCTGTTGATCAGATTCTCAATTGGATCTGTAATCATGGCCTTTGCTGTATTCCGGCTTGGCGATGCATTCATATAGAGCATACGAATGTTACGATCCTTGGTTGCGAGAACAAAACGGTCAGCAATCGTGTCTACGTCCAGATTGGCATCTCCATCACTAAGCGAGTACAGACGCGTAACGTTGTAATCCGTTTTATAAGCAAGGGTCTCGAATCCAGACTGCGGTTTCTTCAAGTTCTCAATGGCTGCAAGACCAATATTGTGCTTGTTCAGCAACTGTGCGAATTGGTCGAGACTCTTCATCTCTGCATTATCATTGTACCCTTTCACAGCATCACCATCAAACAAGATGCGCTTTACGCCATTCTCTTCGAAGAAGGTAAGCAAGCGCTCCATTGATTCCTGGCTGTATGGCACACTGTCCGAGATCCGCGGCAAAATGTAGAAACCTTTATCACGCAGCATCTTCACGGCAACCGGATCGGGCTGCAAAGGCTGCATGTTGGCATTCTCCGGAGGAGTCTGCAATATTAAGCCGCTTCGACCTTCATATTCCCAAGGTACTACCGGAATCTGCCGATCAGCGAACGTTTGTTCAATAATAGGGGTATACGTCTGTGCGTTTTCCTCCGATGTAAATAACACATACGTGTAATTTGCATTAGAAGGGATCACATCTTTGGTCAGGTTTGCGAGATCCTGGCCGTTGTACACCATTAGTCGGCGTGTTTTTCTCAGCTCGTCCAATGTACTTTCGAACACAGCCATCGTTGTTACGCCTGCGTCTTTTAGACGAGTCAATTGTTCATTCATGAAATCTTGCGGATGTGCCTGATACGCTGAGATATCCAGCAGACCCCGATAATTGAAGACAAGCTCCACCTTTTTGGCAGAAGATTCTGTCTGCACCCGATCACTGATGACAGGGATGGACGCAACCAGACCGATAATAACGACGAGCCACAACCACTTCCGAGAAGCGTTATTCCAATAAAGCCATTTTTGACGCACTACATGTACCTCCTCAAGTGTTGGAACCAAATGCACGTTCAGCTCAAGTAATTCGTTCATTTAACATTCATACAATAGGTTACAAACAGCTTGTGTCAACAAGCCCTCTTATATGCTATATAGATTGAACTAAAGCATTATTTACACTCGCCACTTCGATGGCAGAACAACCTTCCGATCGCTGTTATCCCCCGATTTTTTTGATTCACTTTTAATAAAGGTGAAAATCTGGTGATAAAGGCGAACGTTTCACTTCTTCAGGTTATTTCTGCCCTCTACGTTCTCGTGTAAATGTTCAGTTCAATTTATATAGATCCATCTGTAATATTATTTCAAAGAAAAACCCCTCCGCCAACCAACCTTACGGTGCGGAGAGGCCTTCTCATGTTCTTGCTCATTGTTGCATTCGTATTATTGTGCGTCTACACGCGACATCACTATAGTCACCAGACGCTCGATCCGGCTTTCCGCATCTTCCAAATTCTCTCCACGCACGGCGAAGTATACTTTGATCTTCGGTTCTGTCCCAGAAGGGCGCAAGCAGAACCATGAACCGTCTGCCAAAATGAACTTCAGTACGTTCTCCTTCGGAAGACCGTCCAGACCAAGGGAGTAGTCCAGCACATCTTGTACAGCAATTCCCGCTACTTCTTGTGGTGGATTGGAACGCCAGTCCGTCATTTTGGCTTGAATCTGAGCTACGCCGTCTTTGCCTTTCAGCGTACGGGACTTCAGCTTCTCCAAGAAATATCCGAATTGGTTGTACAACTCTTGCAAAACATCATACAACGTCTTGCCTTGGCTCTTATAATACGCAGCTGCTTCAGCAATCAGCATCGAGGCAAGGACAGCATCCTTGTCACGGGCATAGTTGCCGGAAAGGTAGCCATAACTCTCTTCATATCCGAACAAGAATGTATGACTGCCTGTTGCTTCGAACTGGTTCATTTTTTCACCGATATATTTGAAGCCTGTCAGTGTGTTCATCACTTCTGCACCGTAATGTTCGGCAATGACAGCACCCATCTCACTTGTTACGATTGTTTTGACAACTGCACCGTTGCTTGGCAGTGTACCTGTCTCTTGCAGGCGACTGAGCAGGTAATGTACCATAATGGCACCAGACTGGTTACCGGACAAGACGAAATATTTGCCATCATTGTCTTTCACGACAGCACCCATACGGTCTGCATCCGGATCTGTTCCGATCAGAATGTCAGCGCCTACGGATTCTCCCAGCTTCATTGCAAGCGTAAACGCTTCGCGTTCTTCCGGGTTAGGGGATTTCACGGTAGAGAACTCAGCATCCGGCTGTTCTTGTTCGGCTACAATATGCACTTGCTCGAATCCGATCTGCTCCAACACGCGACGTACAGGGATGTTACCTGTTCCGTGAAGCGGTGTGTAAACGATTTTGAAATCACGGCCAATGCCGGATTGGATCAGTTCGCGGCTCAGACTGCGACTTGCTACGGTATCCACAAACGCTTGATCTTGGTCTTCACCCAACCAGATCAAGAGCCCCTGAGCTTCTGCTTCTTCTTGCGTCAGTTTCTTCACGTCAGCAAGGGAAGGCACTTCCTGGATGTACTGAATGACTTTTTCCGCTTCATCCGGTACCAATTGACCGCCCTCATGATTGTATACTTTGTAGCCGTTATATTCCGGTGGGTTATGGCTCGCTGTTACAACGATCCCGCCAGTTGCCTTCTGATGACGCACCGCGAATGACAACTCAGGAGTTGAACGCAGGGATGGGAACAGCTTGGCTACAATGCCGTTTCCAGCCAGTACAAGCGCAGCATCCAGTGTGAATTCAGGTGAGAAATGACGGGAATCATGAGCAATGACAACAGAAGGTTTGCCTTCTTGGTCACCATGCTGCTCAAGCAAATAACGCGCAAATCCTTGCGTTGCCCGACCTACGGTGTAACGGTTCATCCGGTTACTTCCCGCACCAATGACCCCGCGTAATCCCCCTGTACCAAACTCCAGGTTTCTGTAAAAACGTTCCTCCAGCTCTTTCGGCTGATCCTGCAAGTCACGAAGCTCCTGTTTCGTTGCTTCATCAATCGAAGCATCCTCCAACCATTGCTGCAACGTCTCTGCTGCTACTGTGCTTAACTGTTCCATTCCGATAAACCCCTTCCGTCTATATAAATTCAGGTGTGCTGAGTTACTTCAGCATCTTGCATCATTCGGTCCGTCTACGTTCCTGCATGATGTCAATGCTCACGTATGTAATCAGCTTGGGTCAGACAGTGCAAACATAATCTCGCCTTCAGCGACCACTTTGTCGTTCACTCGGGCAGTTGCTTTACCTTTACCGATAGAACCCTTGAGACGTGTAATCTCCACTTCCAGAATCAACGTATCTCCGGGCACAACTTGTCCACGGAATCGGAAGTTGTCCAGTCCCGCCAAAAAGCCGATTTTTCCTTTGTTGCCTTCCAAATTCAGAATGGCTACTGCACCAACTTGCGCCAGCGCTTCTGTAATCAGTACACCCGGCATTACCGGATACTCTGGGAAATGACCAATGAAGAAAGGTTCGTTAATGGTTACGTTTTTCAAACCAACGGCACGTTTGCCATCCTCAATCTCTAGAATCTTGTCCACCAGCAGAAACGGGGGGCGGTGCGGGATGATTTCTTGAATCTGTTTGATATCGAGCACAGTGTAATCTCCTCTCGGGATGTTTATATGAGCGTTCTTCATCATGGATTTTTCATGTGCGCATAGGTGACCGTTACGGTTACGGATCGTTCTTTCGATCGCTGTTGTTTCCTAATGTTTCTGAACTATTTTTCAGATGGATAACATTAGGAAACAAAGGCGAGCGCTTCGCTTCTTTCGAACGATTCCGTTCCCTTCACTGACTTTAGTGCGGACATGGAAAACCTGATTATGATCAAGTCGAAGCTCATATAAAAGGTTTTTAATTTTTAAATTTTGTATGGAAAGCATATTTTCGGTTAACACTAGTTATATCCTTCATGACTGCAGTAGTGAAGGTTAAGATAAGGGGTCTCTCTTCGCGATGACGAATGTCTTTCGCAGGGGAGGCCTCTTTTGTGACGTCAAACGTCATCCATCATTATACTGTTTTCAACGTCAAAAAGAAAACTCCTGCCTGCGCAGGAGTTTTCGCTTAACTCGTTACATTATGGAGCGAATACCAGATTATATACATGTTCCCATGTACTCCATTGCCATACGGAACCGATATCCTGTTTGCCCAGTACCACATATCCAGCTACCATTCCGCCAGCAAGGGCAAGAACAAGCAGGACCGGAACCAGGAACCATCTTGCGATGCGCCATCCACTCTTCTTCTTCTTGACTTCCTTTTTCTCCGGCTTACTGTTCTGCTGCTGTGTTTCTGTCATCACATTCACCTTTTACGCTCTCATATTGTTGGCAAGACCCAACATGGAATCACTTGAAGTTAGCGCCTTTGCCGCCAGCTGATATGTCCGCTGTCCTTGCATAAGCAAAGACATCTCCTGTGTCAGATCTACATTGGATTGCTCCAGAAATCCTGGACGGATCAAGGCAGCCGCTTGACGTGTAGCTGCGTTGGCGCCAAACACATCATCCTCGGTTAATCCCGCATCCATACCAAACAGGTTATCCGCATACTGTACCAGCCCCTCAGGGCGTTCAATGTCTACCACTTGCAGCTGTGCTCCAATGGTTGCGTTTGCCTCATTACCGCGTCGGATTAACAGGTTGCCATTTTCATCAAAAGCAACTTTGCTATTATTCGGTGCCGTAATACGATTGCCTTGACGATCCAAGGCAAAGTGGCCTTCGCCATTGACCATCACCATCATATCAGGTGAATTCGGAGTAGGCTTAGGTCTTGTATCAGGTACAAAATGAAATGCACCCTGACATGTCCACATTTTCTCCCCATTTGCTTCAACTGCAAACATGGCATTTCCCTCAATGGCCAGATCGGTCGGAAGGCCAGTCTCGTTCAAGGGGCCTTGAGACATATCCTTCGTTACATCTGCCAAACGAGCACCAAAACCGAGGTTATATCCCATCGGTGTGGAACGTCCATCCAGTTTGTACTTGTCCGGTTGTTGTTGAACCCGGGTCAGCACATCCTCGAAGGCCGCTTGCTTGCTCTTATAGCCTGCCGTATTCACGTTGGCAATATTATCGGAAATGACATCCAGACGCTGCTGTATCGCAGTCATGGACACCTTGGCACTAATCATGGAATTATTCATTGGTGGTATACCCTCCCTTGTGTCCTGTCCACCCTCCCAAACCCTCCCTTGTAGGGAGGGCCCCAGATGGCGCTGCCCTCTGGACTCCCGAAACAGGCGGATTAGGTAAGTGGGGTACGATCTTGCTAAGTGACGGTGGTGTGTGTGCGCCGCGACTGCCGTGCTATGATTCCCGCCATAGTTTCACATGGCTGAATCATAGCACAGCACGCTCTTTATGCGGCGTGTAGCTCCGCGGGGTCTCTTCCTTGCTTTGCTTCGCAAAGGGCTGTCGAGACCGTCGCTGCGCTCAGGTACTGCTACGCATTCCCTCGCATAGGCTCGGCTGCGTCTAGGCTCTTGCGCTCCGCGGGGTCTCTCCTTGCTTTGCTCCGCAAAGGGCTGTCGGGACCGTCGCTGCGCTTAGGTACTGCCACGTAATCCTCGCATAGGCTCGGATGCGTTTAGGCTCTTGCGCTTGACGTGAGCCTCTCTGCTTTGCTACGCAAAGGGCGTTTGGCTCTCCGCTGCGCGGTTATATTTAAACGTCGGCGTTATACACGCCCGACTTCATTGACGGCTTTATCCAGACTGCGGTCGTAGAATTGTACGACCTTCTGGTTGGCTTCATACGCCCGGAATGCGGCGTTCATATCAACCGTTGCCTGTGAGGCATCCACATTGGAACCTTCCAGGTAACCCTGACGGATCTGCACATTATCACCAGCTGCCATCACCCGGGACGTTGCCCCGTTTGCATCGCTGAGACTGAAGTTGCCATTACCTTGACGAACCAGTTGATTCGGCTGGTCAATGACACTAATGCCAAGAGTAACCCCTGTTGGTGCACCCGTTGCTGCATCTACCAAACGGCCTTGCTCATCCACTTTAAATTGCTCCACAGAACCTGTCAACACTACAGGTTGTCCATTATTATCCAACACTTGTGAGCCTGTTGAACTCAGCAATTGTCCCGTTCCAGTAATCTCGAAGTGACCATCGCGTGTATATCCGGTGTTACCTTCTGCATCCTGAACTGTAAAATACGCCTGAGGCTGGTAAGTCACCGTGCCGTCGGCCCGTACAAATTTGCCTGATGCGTCAAACGGGACAGGTTGTCCAGTCTGCGGATCATTGACAGTCATATTGGATGAAATGGAAAAATCATTTTTCTGCCCAGTCTCCATAATGGTCCCCTGCAAATTCATGGACAAACTCTCTTCCGCGAACACCCCCGTGTTCAGCTTGCCCAGCCGCTTTGTTGGAAGATTTGCATCTCCGCCTACCAAAGTAATGAGCATTTCCGGGAAGGAACGGCTTACGCTGTTCACTTGTTTATATCCCGTGGTGTTCATATTTACGATATTCTGTGTTGCTGTGTCATGGCGGCGTTGTTGCGTAATCATTCCCGCAGTAGCGGTGTACAGACCTCTTAACATGAATTAACCCCTCTCCTCAAGCGCTTGACCTGCATCACAGGTTGGCTGCTTGTCCGTTCTGCTTTCCGAGCATGGCGAACCTTTGCTATTTATATCGGCAGATTAGAACTTTTTCTTAACCACCTGATCCAAATTATTAAGCATTATGCCTGTCCCCTTCACGACACAGTGCATTGGATCTTCCGCAACCCATACCGGTACATGCAATTCATTGGACAAAAGCTCGTCCAGTCCGTTCAGCAATGCACCTCCGCCAGTCAATACAACACCACGGTCGATAATGTCCGCTGACAATTCAGGCGGTGTACGTTCCAATACCGATTTGGCTGCCACGATGATGGATTGTACGGAATCCCAAAGCGCTTCCTGTACTTCATTTCCCGATATCGTTACGGTAACAGGCAGGCCGGATACCATATCGCGTCCGCGAATGTCCATCTCTGTTTGATGTCCACCCGGATGTACGGTACCAATCGCAATTTTGATGTCTTCAGCGGTCCGTTCACCGATCATGAGCTTGTACTTGGCTTTGATAAACTTGATAATGGCTTCGTCGAACTTGTCCCCTGCGACTTTAATAGAAGAGGCGGTGACCACGTCGCCCATAGAAAGGACTGCAACGTCAGTCGTACCGCCGCCGATATCCACGACCATATTGCCGCTCGGCTGAAAAATATCCATTCCCGCACCGATCGCTGCCGCTTTCGGCTCTTCTTCCAGAAACACTTCTTTGGCACCACTGCGTTCTGCCGCCTCACGGATGGCCTTCTGCTCCACGGAAGTAATGTTCGTTGGTGCACAGATCAGAATTCGAGGGTGGCTGTACCAGCTTCTTGCACCCACACGATTAATGAAATGTCTGAGCATCGCTTCTGTAATCTCGAAGTCCGCAATAACGCCGTCACGCAGCGGTCTAATGGCAACAATGTTACCTGGAGTACGCCCCACCATACGACGCGCTTCTTCCCCAACAGCAAGGACACGCTTCGTATCTCTTTCAATGGTCACGACGGAAGGTTCATCGAGGACAACCCCACTTCCTTTCACGTGAATAAGCACGTTCGCCGTGCCAAGATCAATACCGATATCCTTGCTAAACATAAAAGAGCCCCCAAAGTGATATTATTTGGTCAGCGTATCCTGTGAAAAAGAGTCCCTTATCACGTCACCGCTCGTTCGACAAAGTGCAACATATATATGTAAAAATCGGGCTGATAAGATGTCATAATTCGATCCTGTACCAGCTTTTAACATATCATACTTCAGGGGAGGGATTCAATGCATGTGTGAGCTTTTTGGCCTACGTCTTTGTGAAGATGCTTACGATTTGGCGGAAGCCAACACCTCACGTTTCTTGCCACTCGTTTTTTTGTATTTAATTTTGGTCGCTTCACCGCCCCGCAAATGGCGGATGGACTTGTGATACTCCAAAATGTGTTTCACCTGGTCAGCAAGATCAGGGTTGATTTCTGGCAGACGCTCCGTCAGATCCTTATGCACAGTACTCTTTGACACGCCGAATTCTTTGGCTATGGTACGGACCGTATTCCTCGTCTCAACAATGCAGCGACCAATTTTGATGGTCCGTTCCTTGATGTAATCGTGCACGCTCCCGCCTCCCTACTGTGTGGATAGTTTGGTACATTATATGAGGAGCATGCCTATATATTCGCGGTTTAGAGGTGTGACAAGCTTCGAAGGTCCCATTATTTTCTGAAAAGCACAAAAAGAGCAGAGGTTTAACCCTCTGCCCGTCATGTTGCTGCGGTAAAATTCATTTATTTTTCCGGAAGATATCCTTGCGGGTTAACTGGCTGTCCGTCTTCGTACACTTCAAAGTGAAGGTGATTGCCAAGCGTTTTACCCAATTCATTCACGCCAGCGGATGCAATCGCATCTCCCTGTTTCACTTCGTCGTCCTGTTTCACTTTGACGTCTGCCAAGCTTTGGTATACCGTCTTCAGGTTATCGCTGTGTGTGATTTCCACAACTTGACCTGTGAGCGGATTTTGCTCAACCCGGGTAACTTTACCGGCAAGCGCTGCTTTGACTTCAAACGTTTTGTTATCCCCACGTGCCAGATCCACACCCGTGTTCGGGATGAATGTATCATTGTACTGCACCATTGCCGCTTCATGTTCCTCGGTTGAAGCTTCGCTATCATAGAAAGGTTTCACTACCGAAATTTCGGACGGTACCGCTACCGGCCATACAAAATTCTCCGACTTTGCAACAACTTCCACACTTTCTTCTTCTCCGCCTACTGTTCCTTCTGTACCCGCCGATGCACCTGTTTCTACTACCCCGCTAGCAGGGTCCGAGTTTAGCGTTTTGTCGCCTGTGCCCTGATAGACCCACACTAAGGTTAGTATAATGCCTGCTGCTGCGATGTAGGCTGCCGGGAAGACCCAGCGTTTGGACATTGCTCTTTTCCATGAAGAGGGCTGGCTAGCCGGTACTCCTTGAGTTGTTTTAGGAGTTTCTTCTTGGTTTGTTTTTTTGTTTTGTTCATTCATGTTAATCACCTCAGTAACAAGTGTTACCGGGTGCAACTCTTTTATACACGCGCGACTCTAATTATTTTCACGGAGGTTTCAGAGAGTGCTATATATGTTGGAGATGAGTGTTAGTTCGTGCGCCGCTTCGGGGCCAGAAAACCTTTCGACCGCTGGTTACTACCAGATTTCTTCTATCACCTTCTTCAAAGGTGAAATCCGGTAGTAAAGGCGGACACTTTGTTTCTACAGTTCTTTTCTGTCCCCTGCGCTCCCCATACGGCTAGCACTCTTCGCATATATAGCCGAATCTCGAAAGCTCCGGAATGGTGAAATCCGGTAGTAAAGGCGGACACTTTGTTTCTACAGTTCTTTTCTGTCCCCTGCGCTCCCCATACGGCTAGCACTCTTCGCATATATAGCCGAATCTCGAAAGCTCCGGAATGGGTGTTGGTAGACTGGTCCGGATTGGCTGTAGGGGTCAATCTTTCTATGAAGTGCATTTATCGGTGAGAGAAAGGATATAGGATGTGACTGGATAATGCAGATTTAAACCACCCAGGTTCTTTGAAAGTGAGATGTGAGATTAGAGATAGACAAAGCGCGCCAATACTGAATGTTCCATCTAACATCTTGATTTAAAAGAAACTGGATCATGAATGGTTACATTATAGTTAGAAGTTGCTTGGTAGACAGGGAACATAAATCAATTTTTTAACCTTAGGGCTTGGAAACTTGATTTCAACGTTTTGGTTCTGGTTCGGCTTGCTTATTGCGAATGAGCATGTAGTGAGTGGCAGTATCCACCATTTTGTTAGTGATTAGAATAATAAAATATTTCTAACGAACTCAGACGGTCTTATTGGCGGGGAAATCCCTGCTTAGGAATTCTAAAGAACCCTAGACACGCTAATTACTCTTTTGGGCGCTATTATCGGATCAGTTCGGTGGTATATCGTGATATAACGTGTCTGAGGTTCGTTAGAATTTCCATTCGTCTTGATAACGCCCAATAAGGTCTGTCAGATTCGTTAGCGCGACTGGTATATGGGGAGTCTGATGAGTTCCAAACCTAGACTGCTCATCCCCATACATTTGCATAGATTCGCACGTATTCCTACCCATTCGAATTATCTCGCTTTATCCATCCGTGTTCATCTCTCCTACTTCGATGCAAGCATCTTGGATGCCTGTCCGAATGAAATGCCGGTATAGTAGTGTTTGAGAATTTGGGTGGCCGTGTGTCCCTCCTGCGCCATGCCGTTTGCTCCCCATTGGCTCATGCCAACCCCATGACCGTAACCGTACGTTGTAATCTGGATTTCGTCACCTGTGGTCTTCCAACTGAACTGGCTGGATCTTAATCCAAGCAGTTTACGAACTTCGGGTCCGCTGAATGTCTCACCTGCGATCTGCATTTCCTTAATCCGATGTCCTTTGGTTGTAGACAATACTTCCATCCACGATCCACCCTTCTGGGCGGTAACCGGAATAGCATCCAAGTTTAACTTCTGCAGAATATCATTACGCTTCATGGTGACGGTCTGCTTGAATCCTGGTGCCAGGTTTTTGTCCCACGGACTGTCTACACTTTGCAGATACGGCACGGCGTTCCCCCATACATCCTCAGCATTCTCGGTATACCCATTACTTGTGGAAAAAAAAGATGCGGTGATTGCCTTGCCCTGATATGTCATCACTGTATCTCGACTTTCGCGTACAGCCTGTTGCAGCTTCTCCCATTCCTTTGCCTTCCCTAGACGCGTCCAATCCGCTTTCACCTGATCAGGCGGAATAAACACCTGATGGCTGACCGTATCCGTCACATCCGCCGCACCCGATGGAACACCACTTGTATCACTCGCAGCTAACCTACGCACGATAAATGTACGAGCTGCTATTGCCTGCGCCTTTAACGCCTCCAGTCTGAATTCCGCAGGCATCTCAGCTGCCACCACCCCGGTAACATAGTCTTCCAGTGGCAGATTCATCGTTGTGCCCGTTGCAGACAGGTATACGCGTACTTTAGGTTCAGGGTAGGTAACAGGAACGGCTGGCGCAGGAGCTCGGGTTCTTGAACTGCTTGAATCTGTTGGAGCAGGGATCGGCTTTGGTGATTCACTTGTCCGTGGCCACACCAGAATTACCGGAATCAGCAGCGCCATTGCCAATAAGGCAGATACAGCGGCAGCAGGTTGCCATCGCGTCGTATTGCGTCCCCATCGGGGTTTTCGTCCAAATGTCCGCATTCGGCGACGCTTCACACGGCGGAACTGGTCCAGCTCAATAACAGGTATATGAATGTGCTCGGTTGTCTGTCGGTTCAGCTCATCAGTCGACACCCGTCCTGGATTGGATAATCTTGCAGGCTGTGATGGAACAGTCCTCGGGTTCGATGGTGCAGGCTTGTCTTTTTCCACTCCAGAAACGGTATTTCCCTCCGGCTCTTGCATACCTGGACGAGGGACAAGGGGTACCTTTACCTGTACACGAGCTTCTTTCATTCGAATATAACCCTCCGTTATCTATGGCCGGTCATGTGCCGGTCGTGATGTTCAAATCCATAGTTTAGGTTATGAGCTGGCTTGATCTGATAGAACCTGATTTGAGAGAAACGAGGCCCTTTTCGTTCTGTTCAATTTCTTGTTTTCTTTTGCTATATACATCTTAGAAACGTTGATCCGTCGCTGAATACCGATGTTTAGCTGGATCCGACACCCTATATAAAGTACGCTCTTTCATTTGGTTCAGAATCGGTACAGAATACGATGTTATGCTATACAAGTTAGGACCAGCTATTAATAGAATCAGGTATCAAACATCTCGTCATCTTCTTAAAAGTAAACACAAAAAAAGCCAAGCCAGATGGCTTAGCTTTATCATTTTTTACAATATACGTTCCATCGCATTCATAATCCACACAACCGTGTGACTCATAATAGAGGGACCATATTTTTTCTATTCAAACCAGTGTTAAGCCAAAGTTGGTTGCACCTTAAACATCGGTACTTCTTTCTCCACTTTTTCACTAGGTGCTTTGGTTGCTTCCAGCTTAGGCTCATCAACCGAGATCCGATAGATGTCAGCGCCAAGTCCGTTAAGCTTCTCAGCGAGATGTACATAGCCACGGTCGATGTGATGAACACCGCCCACTTCCGTTGTACCTTCAGCAACAAGACCTGCAATAATGAGTGCGGCACCCGCACGCAAATCGGTAGCCGTTACTTTGGCACCCTTCAGTTTGGCATTACCTGTGATGATGGACGAACGTCCTTCAACTTTGATCTCCGCATTCATCAATTGGAACTCATCCACATGCATGAATCGGTTTTCAAAAACAGTCTCTGTCACGACACTTGTTCCTTCAGATGCAAGCAAGAGTGCCATCATCTGGGATTGCATATCGGTCGGGAATCCTGGGTATGGTAATGTTTTTACATCCACAGCTTTAAGAGGGCGATCTGCGATTACACGCACGCCATTCTCATCCGGTTGGATTGTAACACCCATCTCTTCAAGCTTCGCGATAACGGAGCCTAAATGATCAGAGATTGCACCTTCAATGTACACGTCACCACCAGAAATTGCAGCAGCAGCCATATACGTACCAGCTTCTACCCGATCCGGAATAACGGTGTGTGTAACACCTGTCAGTTTCTCCACACCTTCAATGCGGATCACTCCAGTACCAGCACCACGTACGATGGCACCCATTCCATTCAGGAAGTTGGCAAGATCCACAATCTCAGGTTCTTTCGCCGCGTTCTCCAGAACAGTTACACCTTCGGCCAATGTTGCAGCCATCATAATATTTTGAGTGGCACCTACGGAAGCCACATCCAGATAAATTTTCGCGCCACGCAACCGACCTTGGCTACGAGCTTCGATATAACCTTGGCCCAAGCTGATCTCTGCGCCCATGGCTTCAAAACCTTTCAAATGCTGATCAATAGGCCGTGTACCGATGGCACATCCACCAGGAAGTGAGATTCTTGTATGACCCATACGAGTCAACAAAGGCCCCATGACCAGGAAAGACGCCCGCATTTTACTTACCCATTCATACGGGGCTTCACAGGAAGTAAGTTTCTCCGCATTTACGGTAATCACTTCGTCCCGGTATGTAACTCCCGCTCCCAGCGATTCCAACACCTTGTTAATCGTCATCACATCGTCTAGAGGAGGCGCGTCAATAATAACGCTTTGTCCTTCTTCCCCTAAGAGAGAGGCAGCGATGATCGGAAGAACAGAATTTTTAGCGCCGCTAACTTTGACACTTCCGGTCAACCTTTTGCCACCGCGGACGATAAATTTGCTCATCATGGTTCCCTCCGCGCTTTTATTCCCTTTTCTTCATTCCGGAATACGTAAGCCCCACTGTGTGTAAAAAGGACTGTTGCTGTGTGTGGAATTTCGACATATTCTGGCATATTGCCACAGATGTCTGTTCAGAAAAGAATTGGTTTTTTATAATCCATATCAATGATACCATGTGCCGTGCATCTTGCTATTCAGCATGTAAAATCTGTGTTTTACAAGCCAGCAGAGCATCAGAACTGACAGAGTGGGATGGTTATTAGCCGACATGAGCCGGATATCCCGTTTATAACTACAAAATAAGTGAACAATTGTGAATTCCCTAACTTCCATCATAACATTGTTGAATTGTACGATACAAGCATTTTTACATAAAACATCTCAAATTCATCCAATTTTACGTCACATTTTTTTCTTAATTTCTTTACCGACAACTCATACTCTAATTGTTAACACAATTAATCGATGTTATTCGACAATGAGCAGCTTGAAGAACCTAACAGATGATTAACCAACCATCTCAACATTAAAACAAATTACGCAACATTTGAGTCCAGGACAAGTAGTCAATGACAAAGCCAGCAACGGCATGCCCCAAAATGATGGCGAGCAACAAATGCAACAGTCTTCCCTGAGCACCTCGTGGTTGCCTGATGATTAAATCCAGTTTGAGATTTGTTAAAGCCCACCAAGACAACGCTATGCATAACAGGGAGACGATGATTGAGACCAAGCCATTGGTGCTTAGCGCCTGGTTCACCTGATTCGTCAGATCAGTATCCATATATTCTTTACCTCCACATTTGTTGCAGCGATCAGCATATCATATGCCCGGCACCCATAACTTGTTAGTATACCGGAATGTCTTAAGCACAACATACTGAGCGTACTGTCAGATTTACTCCTGCCAGGCAGGAATCTCCTGATGCCCAATCACCGAGCAGCAACAATGCGGCTGTGCATGACTATGGAATCTACTACGCAGCTTCCTGCTTCTGCTGACTCTATGGAATATAGGCTCTTTCATCATACATTGTCAATTACATTGATTTCCACTTCTAAAATATTTTAATTTTAAAATGCCGGGATTTTGTGTCTAAAACGACATAAAAGAGCGCTATTTCGATATCGATTCTGTCATTTCCTCGGAAATAATTTAAATATACTCATGAAAAAAATGGTTCTCTTAGTGGTAAATGCGCCCACTACTTTAGTCCTACATTCTATTCAAATCCTCATAATCGGTGAATATTTTGCTTAAAATACTTCTGTTTACTGAAGGGATAGGATGGATCTGTGGTCAACCATTTTGATATATTCGATAAAACAATTCTATCAAACAAACTCAAAAAAGCCCGGCAGACTAAGCCGCCAGGCTTCCAAGAATCGTTTATTTGCCGAACACATTAATCCGGTTAACCGCTTTTTGCAGCGCAATCTCTGCACGACGGTGATCAAAGTGGTCCTGATTGCTTTGGCTTGCAAGCCGACGTTCTGCCCGCTCTTTCGCCGCACGCGCACGATCCACATCAATGCTTTCCGGGAATTCAGCACTCTCTGCGAGTACAACAACCTTATCTTTACGAACTTCGATAAATCCGCCACCGATAGCAACTCGTTTATTTTCTTTTCCGTTATGGATATAGATTGGTGCAATCTGCAAAGGTGTAACCATAGGAATATGACCTGGCAGAATGCCCAGTTCCCCTTCAATACCACGAGCCGTAATGCTATTCACCTGTTCTGAATAGACCAAACGCTCGGGTGTTACGATTTCCAACAAAAAGGTGCTCAATTCCATCCCTCCTGAAATATCCGAAGGATAGCCCGCTTCATAAGGACAATCCTGGATTCAGACTAAACCAGTGTTTTGGCTTTCTCCACTGCCTCTTCAATTGTACCAACAAAGAGGAAAGCTGCTTCCGGAAGATCATCATACTTACCTTCGAGAATCTCTTTAAAGCTGCGCACCGTTTCTTTAACTGGAACGTATTTACCCGGAATACCGTTAAATGCTTCAGCAACGTGGAAAGGCTGGGACAAGAAACGTTGGATTTTACGAGCACGGTATACAAGCGCTCTATCTTCTTCACTCAGCTCGTCCATACCCAGGATTGCAATGATATCTTGCAATTCATTGTAACGTGCCAAGATACGTTTAACGCCTTGAGCTACGCTGTAGTGTTCTTCACCTACAACTTCAGGGGACAAGATCCGGGAGCTGGAAGCCAGTGGATCTACCGCAGGGTAGATACCCATCTCGGAAATTTTACGCTCCAAGTTCGTCGTTGCATCCAAGTGGGCAAACGTCGTTGCAGGAGCCGGGTCAGTGTAGTCATCCGCAGGCACGTAGATGGCCTGGATGGATGTTACAGAACCTTTTTTCGTTGATGTGATACGTTCTTGCAGTTGACCCATTTCTGTTGCCAGCGTAGGTTGGTAACCTACCGCGGAAGGCATACGTCCAAGCAAGGCAGATACTTCTGAACCCGCTTGGGTGAAACGGAAGATATTATCGATAAAGAGCAACACGTCACGGCCTTCTTCATCACGGAAGTATTCCGCCATCGTCAGACCTGTGAGGGCTACACGAAGACGTGCGCCTGGAGGCTCGTTCATTTGTCCGAAGACCATTGCTGTTTTGTTGATAACGCCGGAATCACTCATCTCGTGATACAAGTCATTACCTTCACGTGTACGCTCACCAACACCCGCAAATACGGAGATACCGCCGTGCTCTTGTGCGATGTTGTTGATCAATTCCTGAATGGTTACCGTCTTACCTACACCGGCACCACCGAAGAGACCGATTTTACCACCTTTAGCGTAAGGAGCAAGCAAGTCGATAACTTTGATTCCTGTCTCCAGCATTTCTGCTTGGGTAGTCAGTTCATCAAATGCAGGTGCTGAACGGTGAATCGGGTTCTTGTGCTCAGCAGCTACGGCACCGCCAGTATCAATTGCTTCGCCGAGTACGTTAAATACACGACCCAGTGTTGCTTCTCCGACGGGTACAGAGATTGGTGCTCCTGTATCTAAAGCTTCCATACCACGAACAAGTCCATCCGTGGAGGACATCGCAATACAACGTACTCGGTTGTCACCCAGATGTTTCGAAGCTTCGAGTGTAAGGTTTACACTAACGCCGCTCTCACTTACTGTAGTGATCGTAATGGCATTGAGGATTTCCGGCAGACCGCCGCGATCAAACTCGACGTCAACAACCGGACCCATGATGCTCACAACGCGTCCTTTGTTCATCTTAACGTTCCCCTCCTACAAGCCTGCTACTTTTGCAAAAATAATGTACCGTTCGTTTATCTTTGCTCTGCAAGCCTTCATTAATAAAAAAACGGTTAGCCTTGTGCTGCGTTGGCACCTGCCACAATTTCCGTAATCTCCTGCGTAATCGCCGCTTGACGGGCACGGTTGTATGTCAATGACAAGTCGTTAATGAGTTTGGATGCATTTTTGGTTGCATTACCCATTGCCGTCATTTTCGCGCCGAGCTCACTTGCCTTACCGTTCAGAAGTGCACCATAGATCAGCGTTTCCGCGTAACGCGGAAGCAGAACCTCCAGTACAGCTTCAGCAGACGGCTCGTATTCGTAGCTTGCCGTTGGTCCTTCCGCAGCAGTTACCTCAGGTGTTTCCATCGGAAGAAGTTTTTCTACCGTAGGAATCTGGGTCAACGCATTCACAAAGCGGTTATAACAAATGTACAATTCATCAAATTCAGCCAGTTCAAACCCATGAACAGCTTCGTGTGCGATGGATTTGATGTCTGCAAATGAAGGCGAATCCGACAGATCCGTTGTTGTGGATGCCATCGCAATTTCACGACGTCTGAAGTAATCGCGTCCTTTACGTCCAATGACGAACAATTCGTAGTCATCTTGGGAGTTGTGGCGTTCTTTGAGCGTCTGATTAACCTGACGCAAAACGTTCGCATTGTATCCACCTGCAAGACCACGGTCCGATGTAATGATCAGGTAAGCTGTCTTTTTGACCGGACGGCTCTCCAGCATCGGATGCTGTATACCTTGCGTGCTTGATGCAATACTAGCTACAACTTCTTTCAGTTTCTCCGAATAAGGACGGGCTGCTTCCGCTTTTTCCTGCGCTTTACGCAGTTTTGCAGCAGCTACCATCTCCATTGCTTTGGTGATCTGCTTGGTGCTTTGTACGCTTTTAATTTGCCGCTTAATTTCGCGCATGCCTTTTGCCATGATTTCACCACCTCAAAACTTTGACAGAGTCAAAGTTACTTCGTAAGCATCACCACTAGTTTTGACAAAGTCAAAACTACATCGTAAGCATCATCTTTTTTGACAGAGTCAAAGTATTACATGCAGACATGCGGAATCGGTTAGACAACTCCGCACCTGCAATCATTTATTTAGACAGAGACAGCAAAGCTCTTTCTGAACTTCTCAATTGCACCTTTCAGTGCATTTTCGTTGTCTGCAGTCAATTCTTTAGTATCACGGATGGATGCAAGAATCTCCGGATGGCTACTCTCCATGAACGCGAGGAACTCACGCTCGAAACGAGTAACATCACCTGTTGGAATCTCATCCAGGAATCCTTTAACCGCAGTGTACAAGCTGACAACCTGTTGTTCTACAGGCAGAGGCTGGTTAACACCTTGCTTCAGGATTTCCATCATACGCGCACCACGATTCAGGCGGGCCTGAGTCGCTTTATCCAGATCGGAACCAAACTGGGAGAACGCTTGAAGCTCACGATATTGAGCGAGGTCGAGACGCAGGGAACCTGCAACCTTTTTCATCGCTTTGATCTGAGCAGAACCACCGACACGGGATACGGAAATACCTACGTTGATGGCCGGACGTTGTCCAGCATTGAACAAGTCAGCTTCCAGGAAGATTTGTCCGTCCGTGATGGAGATTACGTTCGTTGGGATGTATGCAGATACGTCGGAAGCTTGTGTTTCAATAAACGGAAGTGCGGTTAAAGAACCACCACCAAGTTCATCATTCAGCTTCGCAGCACGCTCCAGCAAACGGGAGTGCAGGTAGAAGACGTCACCCGGATAAGCCTCACGGCCCGGTGGACGACGAAGCAACAAGGAAAGCTCACGATATGCAGAGGCTTGTTTGGTCAAGTCATCATAGATAACCAGAACGTGCTCGCCTTTGTACATGAAGTACTCCCCCATCGAACAACCGGAATACGGTGCGATGTACAAGAGTGGTGATGGATCGGAAGCTGCTGCAGTTACAACGATTGTGTACTCCATTGCGCCTTTACGACGAAGAGTTTCCACAACTTGAGCAACCGTAGACTGTTTCTGACCAATAGCCACATAGATACACTTCATGCCGCTACCTTTTTGGTTCAGGATCGCATCAATCGCGATGGATGTTTTACCTGTTTGACGGTCACCGATGATCAACTCACGTTGTCCACGACCGATTGGAACCATTGCATCAATGGCTTTGATCCCTGTTTGCATCGGCTCATGAACCGATTTACGATCCATTACGCCTGGTGCTTTACCTTCAACCGGACGGAATTCCGTTGTAGCGATTGGCCCTTTGCCATCTACAGGAATACCGAGCGGGTTCACAACGCGTCCAATCAATGCTTCGCCTACAGGCACTTGCATGATTTGACCAGTACGTTTCACTTGGTCACCTTCACGAATATCGTAGTAAGGTCCCAGGATAACGACACCGACATTGCTTTCTTCGACGTTCATGGCGAGTCCCATAACACCGCTTGGGAATTCAACCAACTCGTTGGACATGACGTTCTCAAGTCCGTAAACACGAGCGATACCATCACCAACCTCGATTACCGTTCCGACTTCGACTACATCGATATCGGTCTTGTATTGTTCGATTTGGCTCTTAATTAATGTACTGATTTCTTCTGGTTTGATACTCAAGTGTCCTCACCCCAATCTACTGTACTCGTCTGTTAAAAGACTGCTCAAGACGTTCGAGCTTGCCAGCCAAGCTGCCGTCATAGATCGTATCGCCAATGGCGACTTTCAATCCGCCCAGCAGAGTCGGATCAACAATGTTCTCGATACGAATCTTTTTATTCACACGGCCACCGAATTCACGGGCTACCGCTTCTTTTTCTTCATCATTCAACGCATAAGTCGAGTAGACACGCGCATCAGCGATGCCCAGCGACTCACCTTGGATCTTCCGATAATCATTCAGCAAGTCTCCCAGCAATTCAACGCGTCCGCGCTCAATCAACAACAAGACTGTACGAAGGACTGAATCGGATACCTTGCCATCAAGACTTGAGTGAATTACGTTCTGCTTTGCTTCATCAGAAATGTTAGGGGATACGATAAACTTCTCGATATCTGCATCTCCGGTCAATGCACTGACTACTGCAACCAGTTCCTGTTCAACCTCAAGCACCTGCTGTTGCTGAAGAGCAACTTCGAACAATGCTTTCGCATAACGCTTGGCAACTATCGTATCGCGGCTCATTGTCGGCCTCCTACCTCATTGAGGTATTGGTTCACAAGCTCTTCTTGTGCAGGACCGTTCTCAACTTCTTTTTTGATCAACTTGGATGCAATCTGAACGGAAGCTGTACCCAGTTCGCTGCGAAGTGCTGCGACTGCTTTGTTCTTCTCGCTCTCGATTTCGCGTACTGCATCGTCTTTCAGACGATTAGCTTCAGCTTTTGCATCAGCCAAAATCGATTCAGCTTGTTTGCCACCTGTTTGTTTGGACTGTTCAATGATGTCGTAAGCATCTTGACGTGCTTGTTCAAGAGCTTGTTTTTGTTCCTCCACATAGGCAATGGCCTGTTCCCGAGTCTGTGCAGCCTCATTCATCTGCGTCATCACGAGTTCACGACGTTTTTCCATAATGGAGAACAAAGGCCCGAAGGCATAACGGCTAAGCAGCCAATATAAAATTGCAAATGCAACAATCGCAAGAAGCGTATTTTCCCATATGAAACTCAATCTGTTCACTCCTTCCTGGAGGTATCCTTGAAACGTCATCCGTTAGAACGGACATTACCTAAAAAGAAGGCGCGGATGGCTATGGCCTTCCCCGCCAAACCTTTAAAATTTGATTAAGCCATACCGTAGAACATGAACGCGAGTACCACACCGATGATCGGCAATACCTCGATCAAACCTACACCGATAAACATTGTTGTTTGAAGAGTGGATTTTGCTTCCGGTTGACGGGCAATACCTTCCACCGTTTTGCTGATTACCATACCGTTACCAATACCTGCGCCAAACGCGCCCAGTCCTGCAACAATTGCTGCTGCGATTAATGCCATTGCTCCCATTTGTATATCCTCCTTAAAATGATAAATCGAATTTTTTATTGTTCAGCCTGGTGAAGAAATCTTCGTAGGGCTTGAAACTTAATGCTCGTCATGCGTCTCGATGCTCTGTGAAATGTACACCATCATCAAGATAACAAACACAAATGCCTGGATCGCGCCGATAAAGATACTAAAGCCTTGCCACACCATAAGTAGCGGAATCGCTGCAATAGCACCAAACACTTTGAATGTGGTCAGTTTCAGGATCGTTGCGATCAGTACCTCACCCGCGAAGATATTCGCGAATAGACGCATACCGTGTGTCAACAGCTTGGATGCCGTCTCAATCAAGTTGATTGGCAAGAACAAGGCGAATGGCTTGAAGTAATGCTGGAGATATCCTTTTGTGTTACGGAACAATCCAAGTCCATGAGATACAAGGAACGCTACAAGAGCTAGTCCCATCGTTACAGACAAGTCGGCTGTTGGTGATTTCCACCAGGCCAGTTCAACGTGTGGGTGTGCTTCAGGGTCCTTGGCATGCGCTTTTTCAAACGCCTCCACCGCTGTAACAATCGGCTTACCGAATACCTGTGCCTGATTAACATCTGTTACCTCAGATACAGCCACGAGCGGAAGGCCGAGCATGTTTCCTACAAAAATGAACATAATCATGGAAAGAGCGAGAGAGATAAAATGTTTACCTTTCTTCATATCCATTGTGCTGGAAATCAGATTGCGGACGAATTCTACTGCCCACTCCATAAAATTTTGCAGCTTGCCGGGATTTTCAACGGATAATCTCCGTGTTGCCAGTACAGCAAAAATAAAAACAATTGCACCTGTAACTACCAGCATCAACAGAACCGATAGATCCAGTCGAAATCCGCCAAGCATAATAATTGGAGCTTCATGCATATTTTTCTCACCCCTTTCTCGACTTGAAAGCTGCAGCCCTTAACATCATTCTGCTCTGCGGGAATAGACAATCCCTATAATCAATAAGGAATATTGTGCAATGACGAGACCGCCTGCAACCGCATATGTATTGAAGTACTGCGGAAAGCGCATCGATATGAATATACCGAGCACAGCGAATGCCGCTCTTGTCAAAAATCCCAAGTTGACACGCTTCAAGTTACCTTCTGCCGCATCATCAGACATTTTCCTTACTTTGTAGCCCAGGTAAAATGCATTGATCCAGCTAACTCCTGTACCCAGGGCCAGTCCCAAAGCAATTGTCTCCACACGTGGCATAAAGGCCGCTGCGAGAAAACAAATCATAAGAAAGTACATGACGAAAACAGTCATCGATCTGCGGTATCTGGTTAGTTCACTCATCACTTTCCCCCATGATTTTTTTCGCGATAAAGTAGATGCTTACACCGCCTGCCGCAAGAAAAAAGAGAACGCTTACGGCGATCCATATTCCGTTACCTCCGATGGTCTTGTCCAACCAGGAGCCAGCGTAATATCCGGCAACAGCGAGAATGGCAATCTCGATCCCAAAAGCTGTCACGAGTCCCATCGCTTTCCATACATTATCGTCATGGTTACGGGATGAATTTGGTTTGTTCGAATCGGCCATTTTCCACGCCACCCTTGCAATCCCAGTTAATTTTACTGAATGATGAGAGCCTTTGTCAATTGAATGATTTTAGCGTTTTAAAGGGGAAAACGACGGGAATACAGACCCTCAAAGCCCATAAACCCGCGTAAACCGTACAGTTTAACTGTATGCTTGCCCTTTATAAATCCGTCAGAAAAAATGTATTATTTTTTGAATTTTCTGTGAAATGATTCCGGACGCTCACTATTTACACCGAAATGATGCAAAATCGCATTGACAATTCTTTCCGAAGCATGTCCATCACCGTATGGATTGGCAGCCTGGCTCATGCTTGCATACAGGGTTTTGTCTGTAAGCAGAGCTTTGGTCCGTTCATACACACGTTCCTCTTCGGTACCTACCAATTCCAGCGTTCCGGCTTCAATACCTTCCGGGCGTTCTGTTGTATCGCGCAATACGAGCACAGGCACACCAAACGAAGGTGCTTCTTCCTGCAAACCGCCTGAATCGGTCAAAATCAAGTGAGTGTGCGGGTAAAAGTTATGCAAATCCACCACGTCTAGTGGATCAATTAATTGAATACGGGGATGATTCCCCAAGATCGCGTGAGCCGGCTCCTTCACAGCAGGACTTGGATGCACCGGGTACACGATGGCAATATCTTCGAATTCGTCGGCAATCCGTTTGACGGCCTGGAAAATGTTGCGGTGAGGCTCGCCTTGAGATTCACGGCGATGAGCTGTCATCAGCACAAGGCGTTTGCCTTGGGCCCAATCAAGTACCGGGTGTGTGTAGTCCTCCCGTACAGTATATTGAAACACATCTGTTACCGTGTTGCCTGTGACGTACGTACTAGACTCCGATTTATTTTCTTTGGCAAGATTGGAAGAAGACCAATCCGTAGGCGCAAAGTGTAGATCAGCCAGTACTCCCGTCAGCTGACGGTTCATCTCTTCCGGATATGGAGACAGCTTGTTCCACGTCCGCAGCCCCGCTTCCACATGTCCTACCTGAATCTGTTGCAAGAATGCTGCATAGCTCGCTACGAAGGTAGTTAATGTATCCCCGTGAACCAGTACAATATCCGGCTTAGCTTCAGCTAACACTGGCTCCAGACCGCCAAGCACACGAATTGTAATTTCATTCAATGTCTGACGGTCTTTCATTACATCCAGATCATAATCGGGATGAATGTCGAAAACTTCAAGTACCTGATCCAACATCTGGCGATGCTGCGCAGTTACGCAAACAATAGATTCAATAGACTCAGGGTGTTTCTGCAATTCCAAAATAAGCGGAGCCATCTTGATGGCTTCCGGACGCACCCCGAAGATCGTCATGACTTTAATTTTGTTGGACATTCGAGCAAAGCCCCTTTTCTACTCCGCATGCAATATGCTTATTTAGTGCCGTATAGACGGTCTCCTGCATCTCCAAGCCCTGGAACGATATAACCATGATCATCCAGACGGTCGTCCAATGCTGCTACATAGATGTCCACATCGGGATGTGCATCTTGCACAGCTTTTACGCCTTCCGGTGCTGCAACCAGATTCATCATTTTGATTTGGGTACAGCCACGTTTTTTGAGCACGTCAATAGCTGCAATTGCCGAACCACCAGTTGCCAGCATCGGATCAATTACAATCAATTGACGCTCTGTTACGTCTGTAGGCAGTTTGGTGTAGTATTCTACCGGTTGCAGTGTTTCCGGGTCACGGAACAGACCAACATGTCCAACTTTTGCTGCTGGCAACAATTTCACAACGCCATCCAGCATTCCGAGTCCTGCGCGCAGAATCGGCACCAGTCCGAGCATACGTCCAGAGATGACTTTACCTTGTGTTGCAGCTACAGGTGTCTGTACATCAATCGTTTCCAGTTCAACATCTCTTGTAATCTCATAAGCCATCAACGTTGCTACTTCATCCACCAATTCACGAAAATCTTTCGTATTCGTACGCATGTCGCGTATAAACGTCAGTTTGTGTTGAATCAAAGGGTGATCACATATTACTAATTTTCCCATCTAATTTGTCCCTCCGGTAAGTTCTTCATGTTCAGCATTTCCAAATATACCTAGCCACCATTCATGGGCTCGATAAATCCTGTATATTATATCATCACCAACAACGAATTACACCATCAAAGGGCACCCAATCATTACAGATTACCGAATCCTATAAAAAACAGGACCGGAAAATGATCCATCCGGTCCTGTTTTGCTCATGCTGTTATGTCGTTGAGTATGTTCAAAAACGTGTAAACACTGATGATGCTCCGCAAACCGAATGACCTTCCGATCGCTGTTATCCCAGGATTTTTTTGAACCACTTTAATAAGGGGTAAAATCCAGTGATAAAGGCGAGCGCTACGCTTCTTCAGGTTCTTTCGGTTTGCTCCGTCTGCGTGTGTACATTAAGAACACTCAAATACAAACAGCATGAGCAAAGTTTTTTTAGTATTTAAGATCTGTATAGAGCGGGAATTGGTCTGTCAGTGCAGTCACTTCTGCACGAGCTTCATCCAGCTTCGCCGTATCTTTTGGATTTTTCAGCGTTTTAGCGATGATCTTACCGATCGCTACCATAGCTTCTTCGTTCATGCCACGGGAAGTTGCAGCAGGTGTACCAATTCGAATACCACTCGTTACAAACGGGCTTGTAGGGTCGAATGGAATTGCATTTTTGTTCACGGTAATACCGATGGAGTCAAGCACATGCTCAGCTTCCTTACCTGTGATGTTCACACTGCGTGTGTCGATCAGCATCAAGTGGTTATCTGTACCACCGGATACAATGTTCAATCCTTCAGCGATCAGTGTTTCAGCCAGAACCTGTGCGTTTTTCACGACATTCTCTGCATACGTTTTGAAAGATGGTTGCAAAGCTTCACCGAATGCTACCGCTTTGGAAGCGATCACGTGCATCAGAGGTCCACCTTGGGAACCAGGGAATACGGCTTTATCAATCGCTGCTGCCCATGCTTTGCGGCACAGAATCATACCACCACGAGGTCCACGCAGCGTTTTGTGTGTAGTTGTTGTAACGAAATGCGCATGTGGAACCGGGTTTGGATGCAAACCAGCAGCAACCAGTCCTGCGATGTGAGCCATGTCCACCATGAACAAAGCGCCTACATCATTGGCGATGGAAGCCAGCTTTTCAAAATCAATGGTACGCGGATATGCACTTGCACCTGCAACGATCAGACGAGGACGGTGTTTGAAAGCCGCTTTGCGTACTTCATCATAATCAATCAGGAATGTATCTTCCTGTACGCCGTATGCTACAAAGTTGTACAGCAAACCAGATGCGTTAACCGGGCTACCGTGTGTGAGGTGTCCACCATGGGCAAGGTTCATACCAAGTACAGTATCACCAGGTTTCAACGCTGCAAGATAAACTGCCATGTTCGCTTGTGCACCGGAGTGAGGTTGAACATTCACGTGTTCTGCTCCGAACAATTCTTTTGCACGATCACGCGCGATGTCTTCAACGATGTCCACATGCTCACAACCGCCATAGTAACGTTTACCTGGATATCCTTCAGCGTACTTGTTGGTCAGAACAGATCCCATTGCTTCGATTACTGCTTCACTTACGATGTTCTCGGATGCGATCAGTTCGATGTTGTTCTGTTGACGTTTCAGTTCAAGATTCATCGCTTCCAGTACTGCCGGGTCATTCTTGCGCAATTGTTCCATGATTAAATTCCTCCCAGTTATAAGTGAAGTTATAAAGCGAAACTACAGTGGTTACACTCCTGACTTCGATTGCATCACCATCTTCCGATCGCTGTTATCCCCGGATTTTTCTGAAATCCCTTATAATAAGGGGAAAATCCGGGGATAAAGGCGAACGCTTCGCTTCTTCAGATTGGTGTTGCACTCTCCGTTTTCGTGTAAAGTCTAATTTAGCTTTATATTGGTTGAAGATATCAGTCACATAATGTCGAATCTGGTTGTTCTTCCATACGATACACCGCGCGTTCGCCGCCAATCAACTTCGGACGGGTCAACGCTGTGGTTACACGAGCATCTCCAACATAGCGGAGCGCTGTACGATAGGGTACGGCTACATGCCGGAGATGCATCCCAATCATCGTCTCCCCAATGTCCAGTCCCGCATGGGCCTGCACATGTTCAGCCAGACATGGATCGGTCAGCGAACGATATGCTGCGGATGCCATTGAACCTCCGGCCTTGGGCACGGGTATAGCACCAACCTCGGTCAATCCAAGACGAGTAAGCACAGAACGTTCCATTACCAGCGCACGGTTCAGATGCTCACAACATTGGAATACCGTGTCAAAACCGAATTCCTCCTGCACCTCGCGTATACCCGCAAGAAGCTGCTGCGCCACTTCAATGGCACCACTCGTACCAATCCGAGCGCCTGCGACTTCACTTGTGCTTGTACCGATCACAACGATCTGTCCAGGCCCAAGCTGTCCGGCAAGCGCCAGTTCATGCAGAATAGACGCGGTCTGTTCCTGCAATCCGGGTTGTTCCGAATCTAACTCTATAGTCATCCTATTATCGCCTCCCGATAAAATCATGCCCGCTGTCTCTTGGCTGTCCTTCGTATTCTTGCACGGCATCTCAGGTACTATTATAGCGAATAATCAGATGAAAGACGAAAAAAAGAGCAGTCTGCGGGTAACGCAGACTTGCTCTTTTGCCCAGGCGACCGGCCGTTTGTTCCGGTGCTCCATCGTGGTTATGCCCACTTCGTCGCCAGTTACACCGGATCCCTGTTTTCCCCTTCATCATAAAACAACCCGCGACTAAAATCAACGGTTAATTTACATCACGTGTCCTATTTGTATAACCTGCCTCGCAGGATCAGAATTATCCCAGCTTATCCAAAAGCCGGTCCAATGCCGTCCGAATCTCAGCTGCAGCTATATTGTAATCATCACGACTTCCCCCAAACGGATCGGAGATGTCGAAACTTGGAATTCGTTGTCTAATCTCAATGGCTCGCTCACGCTCCGATGCCAGGATCTCTTGGCCAAGGGCACGTTTCATCTCAAGCGTTGCAAACAGGCTGTCCAACTCCTGAACATCACTTAATACCTGTTCATCATCCTCCACATATTCTTTCAATGTATAGGTTTTGTGGACTGAATCGGGAAAAACCTGCATGACATGCTGCTTATGACTCCGTGTTAATGTAAGAACCAGATCGGCCCAACCTACCAGGTTAGAGCTAAGCTGTGTGGAATGAGGTGGACCTTCAACGTTATGATCTCTCAAAACCGCTTCAGCATGTCGGGAGATCGGCATACCCGACGTTGCTGCCACACCTGCGGAGCGAACCTCTACCTGAATGCCACGCTCCGATGCCAGTTTTCGCAAAAGCCCCTCTGCCATGGGGCTGCGGCACGTATTTCCTGTACATACGAATAAAATATGTTTCATTGTGTTAGCCTCCCCATTTTACATATGATGCGAATGATATGATATCTCAAGTTTTATTCTAAAATATAAACAAAAGTCCAAACGCAAGCAAGATTGCGCCACCAATGGCTTCGCCGTAATCCCCGAGATTCTGGCTCACCCGACGGCCTAATAGCAGACCCATAACCGACATCACCCCGCCACAAACACCGAAAGCAAGTACAGTTAAGATCAGATCACTGCTAAACATCCCTAAGGAAACGCCAACGGAGAATGAATCCACACTTACGCTGAGGGAGAACAAAACAACGCCGAGCAAGGAACGGTGGTCCACCAGCTTGGTATCTCCTTCGCGGAATGCATTCAGAATCATATGACCACCCAGCAAAACAAGCAATCCACCTGCCGCATACGTCGTAATGTCACCGAGCAGGGAGCTGACGTATTTGCCCATATACATGCCGATGAGCGGCATGATGATATGAAATAACGCCGTTACTGTACTGATTCGCAATACATCCCGCAGCCGAATGCCCTTCATGCCAATTCCGATCCCGAGTGAAAACGCATCGAGGCCAAGCGCAACAGCCATGATCAAAATGGTTACCAACTGCCCTACATGGGCAGACACATCCCACATCCCCATACCCCCAAGTCACGTAAAGGTTCTTGTACACGATATGCGGACAAGAACCTAAACATGACCGATGAAAGGCAAACGGCGACGGATCTACTCGATATCCATGGTGCATAAAGCTAGATTGGCGTGAAAGTGGATATGGTGGTTTATTGATTGTTTTGAAAAACAGTACGTAGCTCTCCTGACTGTATGATCAGGAGAGGTTATGAGGGTTGCTGGTTGCCAACTTGTATGAGTTGGTTCCCCGCAGCCTTGAGCAGCCGATTCATGACGGCTGCTCCCAGCCCTTCGCGTGAGCAGGCTTCAGCCACAATATATGTGGCGCCTTGCTCATCGCAGCTGCGCAGCGCGGCATATAGCCGACGCGCTGCTTCTTCCAGCTCGCTGGCGTCACCCAGCGAGAACACGGCATCAGCGCGGTACTGCTCCGCGTGCTCGGCGAACGCCAGCACAGCGGTGCGCTCTCCGCGCTGCGCCGCCTCTGCGAGGGCGGCGCTGATCCAGACCGCCACCGCTGCGGGCGGCCCCTCCACCACGCACAGCGCCCCTGCGGGTGCGTAGTGCGTGTACTTCATGCCCGGCGAGCGCGGCGCCGGGCTGCCCACGCCATCGGCCCCCTCCGCGAGTAGCGCGGGGTCCGTGGCGACACGGGCGGCAACGGCGGACAGTTGTTCCGCCGTAATGCCGCCAGGGCGCAGGATGGTGACGGTACCGTCGTCACCGACCTGCACAACCGTGGACTCGACGCCCACCCCGGTGGGGCCGCCGTCCACAATGCCGCCGATGCGGCCATCCAGATCCTCGCGCACATGGGCTGCGAGTGTCGGGCTTGGCCGCCCGGAGCGGTTGGCGCTTGGCGCAGCCACAGGGCATGCCGCCGCCGCGATCAACTGCAAGGCCACCGGATGGTCCGGCATGCGCACGGCCACCGTGTCCAGACCGGCGGTGACACGTGGGGACACCGCCCCCGGCCTAACCGGCAGCACCAGCGTCAGTGGTCCCGGCCAGAAGGCCGCCATCAGCGCTTCCGCCGTTTCATTCACTTCCGTGACCAGCGCATCCAACTGGTCACGGTGCGCGATATGCACAATCAGTGGATTGTCGGAAGGTCGGCCTTTGGCGACAAATACAGCCTCCACGGCTGCTGTGCTACGTGCATCTGCACCCAAGCCATAGACCGTCTCGGTCGGAAAGGCCACCGTCTGACCTTGACGAATGCAGGCTGCGGCAGCCTGCAAGTCGGCGAGCGCCTGTTGATCGGCGCTCCCCTTTTTCACATCCAATAATTCAATATTACCCAATCCGTGATCGTTCTCAGCGCTCACCAAGACACGTACATCCCACATCTCGGTGACCAGCTCTCCCGGAGCTTTCATATCACGTTCTTCTCTACCATCCCTCATCTCAGAGGTGTGTTGCACTGGTTCGTTTTCTCTGCTCATATATCATCATTCCTAAACTTCAAGTAGGTTAGTTCATATCCATATTCAATATAAGAGGTTGTTCAAAAAGTACGCTTTTGATTACGATAGATGCCTAGCAGCATCATCAACGTCGAATATGAAATTCAGCCGAAATAAGCGGGAGGCTTACGAAGTATGTTTCCGAAGGAACCATTTTGGTTGCTCACATAGTTTACCTACGCTCCGCTACTCCATTTCTAGCTTCATTCCATCTTCTTGGTACTGAAAACCAGACTTTTTGAACACGCACTATAAGTAATTATAACATACCTGTCCCAACTCGGATGCCCTTCATACTTCGCTCGGAATTTCACCACTAATTCATATTAAAAGGGCAGCTCCCTGAATCGAAGTCGCCCTCTACTGTATTATAAATACGTTGTTATGCGAACAAACCAGTCACCCAACTCCATAGTTTCACAGCCATATCCCACAGAAAGAATCTCGCTTCCGGTGTGTCTCCCTGCACAGATGCCTCTACATCTCCTGGTTCAGCCGCTGCGGCTGATACGGTTGAAGGTTTCGCCAGTGCATCCCCGGTCCCTGCATCAATGAAGCACAACGGCGGGAACAACACACACCACCAGTTCTGACCTTTGCCTTCCCCCAGCGTGATCCGAACCGCTTCATAATCTCCGGCAGGATAGACGGTACCCCCATACAGCTTGGTCGGGAACGGAACGGAACCCAGCTCCACCTGATACTCATAATTTAAACCGCGACTGGCCAACTCTTCTCCTACTCTATTCTCAATCTCGGACAAATGGTCACGAATAACCTTGCGCGCTTCATCCAGACTTTGCGGATTCTCCAGTTCGGCTACCCACTCGCCCATCTGAGCAACGACAGCATCCCGAATCTCGCGTTTCACCAATTGATCTCCCGGTGCATCCGAGTTTGCTAGAATACGCAAGCGAATCGATTGTTCTGGAATTGCTGTGGCCGCCACAGCTGCATCCGTTTTCTGACCTTCCCACATCATGATAATCATCATAAGACATACAATAATAAGTCCAATTTGCTTTACAATTCGTCTGCTCATTCCGTTCTCCCCCTCGGCTCTCTGATCACGCTACCTGCAACTCTCTCATGTCTATCAGTATGCCCGGTAGAGACGGAAGTAAACCTAGCATTTGTAAAAAATCTACTAGAGGTTGTTCAAAAAGCCTCATCCCATCTTCTCGGTACTGAAAACCCAACTTTTTGAACACGTACTACTAGAATGTTTGTTCAAAACCAGGCAAGTTATACGATGACAAAATACAGCGTCCAAGAAGCCTTGAAGAGTGTACTGGCGACCCTAGGCGAATAACTCTCGCGAATGACCAGTCGATGCTCTAAGGAACCGAGGACGTCTTATTTGCCCTTCAGGTCTTCTTTTGAAATTGTAAGGAACATGAGGCACGTTATTCCCCAAAGTTATCTGATCAACACGCTACAAAAGGCTGTTTATGCTGATATAACGTGTCTCAGATTCCTTAGTTTTCTCCAGACACTTCAAATCCCCGAATAAGACGTGTGTGGTTCGTTAGCTCCTAACACCACCTAACTCTTAACTCCTAACAGCTGGCACCTGAAGCTCCACACCATGCCGACACTCTATTCCCAACTCTTTCAGGTGCGCCTCAGCCTACAGTTGGCTCGAAGACACCTATGCATTGCTTCTTTCATCTCTCATTCACACTTTCTCACCCATCATGTTAAAAAGGCTGATCCGCACCTGGTTACAGGGCAAATCAACCTCTTTATTCCTACGAACGATCACGTTATACGTCCCACCGCTTTACTTTTCACCTACACCGACTCAACAGTTACACAGCACTTTTTTCTTTCTTGAGCATATTCCATAAACGTTCCGATAACCGGGGTTGCTGCTCCCCCATCAGAAGTTCATCCTCCTCTTCTTGCCCGTACAACTTAATGCTCATGACCACCCCAATACAAGCCATATTAATAAGCAAAGAGGTACCGCCGTAACTGATGAACGGTAACGTAATACCTGTGAGTGGCATCAGTCCGAGGAACGCCCCCACGTTCTCAAACACCTGATACAACAACATTCCGATAATACCTACAATGATGACGGGTCCCGCGCGATCTCTGCATGCCAGAGCAATCAGCACCATGCGGTGGATCAGGATAAAGTACAACAGAATCAGTACGGATGCACCGACAAACCCAAACTCCTCTGCGATCACAACAAAAATGGAATCAGAATACGTATAGGGGACTCGTCCACTCTGAACGGATGTTCCTTGCAGATAACCTTTGCCGATGATGCCCCCTGAACCAATGGCTAAACCTGCATTTTTCGTATGCCAAGAAGCCTTTGAGGTAGCCTTTTCCGGTACAAGCCAGGGATCAATACGCTCTGCCCAATGCTCACGTTTTATCTTTTCAAGAAAAGTAAATACTTCATCATGGTAGAAGGTATAGGCTTTAACAAAGCCAAAGAACGCCACTCCCACAATCGCCAGTGCAATCAATGCGTGCTTCAGCCTCATATTTCCGATCCAGAATACCGCAGCCAGAATCACCACATACCCCAGCGCATTTCCCAAATCATTCTGAGCCATAACAAGGGCAAACGGAATAAACGCCCAGCAGCCAATCGGCACAATATCTCTCCAAAATTTCAGTGTGCCTCGTTGTCTCTTCACGATCAAATGGGCGAGAAATAGAATCAGAATCATCTTGAACAGTTCTGCCGGTTGAAAAGAAAAGTTTTCGCCCAGCTTCAGCCAGCCGTTAGCATTATTGATCGAACTGCCCAGGACATTAGCCAGGATCAGCAATATAATTCCCAAGCCATACAAATAAAACGCATATTTCACGTATAACTTGTAATTCACAAGCCCGATCACAAGCACCGCAATGAACCCGGCCACATAAAAATAAATCGTTTTGACATGATGATTCGCCAATTTGGCATCTGTCTGCGTTCCGCTATAAATCGCAAATACACTAATAATCATGAGCAACAGCATTACAAAAAGAATCACACCGTCCATCTTCTTCAGCATTCTCAACATGACGCCGTCCATCCCCCTGAAATCTAGCATTCTATCATTTCCAATTGAACTCAATATTACCATTGTATATAATTGGATAATAAAATGGAAATCTAGATGGCTTCAGGTTAAAAAGTGAACTATTCAATTGCCTGAATTACACCGTAAAAACATTAAAAACCCCAAAACGTCCACCCCAATGTAACTTGGGTTGGTCTGTTCCAGGGTTTAATAGTTATATCGTTATTTACGCTTATACACATATATCTTACGTTCTGTTCACGAGAGTTATTGCTCTTGCTGCGACGGCTTCCGTCTGAACAACTTCATGACCATCTCAGTGATACTGAGTTGTTCTGACGAACCCAGGATATCTTCATTTTCTTCCGTATGAACTTTAATACTCATGACAACACCCATACTAAGCATGTTGAGCACAAGAGAGGTACCGCCGAAACTGATAAATGGAAGTGTGATCCCTGTTAATGGCATCAGACCGATAAACGGACCAATATTAACAAAAATCTGATAGAGCAGCATCGAAATAATACCTACAATCAGGTACGGCCCAGCCCGATCTTTGCACTCCAGTGCGATCAACACCAGCCTGTGAATCAGAATAAAGTAGAGCAGTAACAATACCGATGCTCCAACAAAACCGAATTCTTCACCAATCTGCACAAAGATGGAATCCGCATATGCGAGCGGTACTCGATTGGACTGGATTGTCGTACCTTCGAGATACCCCTTACCACTGATTCCTCCGGAACCGATGGCTAACTTGGCATTATAGGTCTGCCACAATACATCTCTGGATGTCTGTTCTGGCACGAGCCAAGGGTCAAACCGCTCAGCCCAGTGAGCACGTCCAATATCTTTGAGGAAATTGGCAACTTCATCATGATAATGAATATAGGCCTGTGTTCCACCAATAAAAGCAGCAACAGCAATCACGAAACCAATCAGTGCATGGCTGAATTTCACATTGCCAATCCACAACAGACCGACAAGAATGACTACATAACTCAAAGCATTCCCCAAGTCATTTTGAAGCAGAACCAACAACAAAGGAGGCAAAACGCACAGTGCGATCGGAATGACATCACGCCCGAAGAATAAGGGTCTGTTTTTCTTTCTCGCAAGCAGAGCAGACAGGAAAACGATTAAACACAGCTTAAATAATTCCGCAGGTTGCAAACTCAGGCCAAATATGGATAACCAGCCTTGGGCTCCATAATACGTAACACCGAAAAAGTTAACGATAACGAGTAGCAGTAAGCCCACACCGTAGATATATAAATAGTTTTTGATGATCACTTTATAGTTAATCATGGACATTCCGAAGAATACGATGAAACCTATAATATAGAAAATCCCTGCCTTTTGAGGGTAGGATTCCCATCTTGGACGACCAAACGTTGTACTGTAAATCGACAAAATACTGATACCCATCAGAATAACGAGTATAAAGACAATAGAATAGTCTATCTTTTTAAATTTGTGCAGCATGTAATTATGTTCCCCCAAGCATTCAGAAATCTTCGGTATATCTCATTGTAGAGGATTTCACGGCAAAAAGAAAACCCGCGGAACCTTACATTTTCGTCACCTGTTCCGAAGTACGAACACCCAGGACATGCCGCTCGATTCCGGCAAGGTCCGGTACAATGATAATTTCCGGCCAATGTCCCGCCGATTCAAGCAGAGCTGCGATGTCGCGAGCCTGCCCTTGGCCCAGCTCAAAACCAATGATCTGCGGCGGCGCAGGCAACAGCGCCAACTGCTCCAGCATGATACGGTACGGTGCAAGCCCGTCCGGACCGCCGTCCAATGCCATGCGCGGCTCATGATCGCGCACCTCTTGCTGTAACCCGGCGATATCTGCCGCCGGGATGTAGGGCGGGTTGGACACCAGGATGTCCACCCGTGCCCCGGCGAACGGGGCCAGAAGATCGCCTTCACGGAAGTCGATCTGTACGCCGTTCGCGGCCGCGTTCCGCGCGGCCACTTGCAGGGCAGCCGCCGAGAGATCCCCGGCGCCGACCTGCCAGCGCGGGCGCAGTGAAGCCATCGTCACCGCGATGGCGCCACTGCCCGTGCCGATATCGACGGCGAGCGGAGCGCCGTCGGGAAACACGCGGTCGGCTTCGCGCAGCACAGCCTCGACCAACAGCTCGGTCTCCGGCCGTGGAATCAGCACGGCCGGCGTGACCTCGAACGGCAGCCCATAGAATTCCTGGCTGCCGATAATGTATTGCGCCGGCTCACCCGCAGCCTTGCGCGTGACGGCGTCCTCCCAGCGGCTGCGATGCTCGCTGGGAAAAGGCTCCGGCTGCATCATGTAATACGCGGCGCCATAAACGCCGAGTACATGTTTCAACAGCAGCCGGGCATTGTTTTGCGGCTCGTACACGCCGCACTTCTCCAAAAAAGAGGAAGCCTCCACGAAGGCTTCCCGACAGCTCTGTTCCGGCGTCATGACAAACTGCGCGCGGGTCACAGATTATTCTCCTCTATCCATCAACTCGGTCTGCTGAGCAATTGTCAGTGCAGACAAGATATCTTCAATCTCCCCGTTCATGATCTGATCCAGTTTGTGCATCGTCAGACCGATACGGTGATCCGTCACACGGCTTTGCGGGAAGTTGTACGTACGAATGCGCTCACTACGGTCGCCCGTTCCCACTTTACTTTTCCGCTCAACAGAGATCTTCGCTTCCTCTTCCATACGTTTCATATCGAAAATACGTGTACGCAGAACCTGCAACGCTTTTTCCTTGTTGGAGTTCTGTGATTTTCCATCCTGACATGTCGCCACGATTCCCGTTGGAACGTGTGTTACCCGTACTGCGGATTTCGTGGTATTAACCGATTGTCCACCGGCACCACTGGAACAGAACGTATCCACACGGATGTCTTTGTCATGAATTTCAATATCAAAATCTTCGGCTTCAGGCATAACCGCAACCGTTGAAGTTGATGTATGAATACGTCCGCCGGATTCAGTTGTTGGAATACGCTGCACACGGTGTGCGCCACTTTCGTATTTCATTTTGCTGTATGCCCCACGTCCGTTGATCAGGAAAACAACCTCTTTGAATCCACCGAGATCATTTGTGTTAACGTCCATCAGCTCTACACGCCAGCCTTGTGCATCTGCATAACGTGTGTACATCCGATACAGATCTGCTGCAAACAACGCTGCCTCATCTCCACCAGCTGCTCCGCGAATCTCAACAATAACGTTTTTGTCGTCATTCGGATCTTTTGGCAGCATGAGTACACGAATCAATTCGTCCAATTCCTTCTGGCGAGTGCTCAGTTCGTCAATTTCCATTTTGACCATTTCGCGCATCTCATCATCCAGTTTCTCCCCCTGCATTTCCTTTGCAGCTTCGAGATCCTGACTTACCTGTTTGTATTCATTGTACGCTTCATAAGTTGGTTGCAGATCGGATTGTTCTTTGGAGTATTCCCGCAACTTTTTGTTGTCACTTGCCACATCCGGGTCACACAAAAGCTCGCTCAACTTGTCATAACGGTCGGCTAACGCCTGTAATTTATCCAACATGTATAGTCACCTCACACATTATTTTGTCCATGCAAATATCGTTTTTAATAATTATTTCGGTTTCATTATCCATAACATCTATAATCTATATTCCACAACGCACAGGATTCTCACCGAATCCCCTGACCGCAGCATGTATTCACATTCCTATATGATCGACGTATAACATCGCTACAACGTCATCAAATCCTTTACTTTTAAAGTGAAATCAAGAAATCGCGTACCCTGTATGAAACTCGCTTAAACTCATCTGTTACAGCGCGAATTTTAACGTGGTATACGACTCTTAATTATAGCATATTCTTATGGTTCTGAATAGTAACTGTTCCGCATGCGGATGAACTAATTTTTGGTGCTGCGAAATACAAAATGAAATTGTTGTTCGATGTTGTTCCGAAATGTAAAATAAACAAAAGCCACGATGCGCTAACATCGTGACTTCTCTAACAAAGGCCGGTGGGCGACCACGGCGAATTTCAATCAAACGAATGAAAAACCACCGGATTGCAAGGCAACCAACCTAATCCCGGTGGTTTTTCTTGTTCCTCATCTGCAAAACTCTAAGTCAAAGACCCCACGAACTTCACGAGAAGGTCGCAGGGTCATGTTATTGAATCTACATATAAAGGTGTAACAACTTATACGTTGAAACGGAAGTGCATAACGTCGCCGTCATTTACAACGTACTCTTTACCCTCAAGACGAAGTTGTCCACGCTCTTTGGCACCGTTCATGGAACCCGCTGCAACCAGATCGTCGTAGGAAACCACTTCTGCACGGATGAATCCACGTTCGAAGTCAGTGTGAATGACACCCGCTGCGCCAGGCGCTTTGGTACCTTTGCGGATTGTCCACGCACGAACTTCCTGTACACCTGCTGTGAAGTATGTGTACAGACCGAGCAATTTGTAAGCCGCTTTGATCAACAGGTTCAGACCGGAATCCTCGATACCGAGTTCTTCCAGGAACATTTGTTTATCTTCGCCTTCCAGCTCGGAGATTTCTTCTTCAACCTTCGCACTGATTGGCACCACTTCTGCGTTCTCAGCAGCTGCGAATTCTCTTACTTTTTGCACGTATGCATTGTTCGCCACGTCGCCGATTTCGTCCTCAGCTACATTGGCTGCGTACAGAACAGGCTTCAGGGTAAGCAAGTGCAGATCGCGCACGATCAGAAGCTCATCATCCGTAAGTTCCATGCTGCGTGCCGGCTTGTCATCGTACAGAACAGCCTTCACTCTCTCCAATACTTCTACTTCTTGAGAGGCAGTCTTGTTGCCGCCCTTCATGTTTTTCTTGGAGCGATCGATTTTCTTCTCAACACTCTCGATATCGGCCAGGATCAGCTCCAGATTGATTGTCTGGATGTCGCTTACCGGGTCAATTTTGCCATCGACGTGTGTAATGTTCTCATCTATAAAGCAACGTACCACGTGTACAATCGCATCTACCTCACGAATGTGGGCAAGGAACTTGTTACCGAGACCTTCGCCTTTGCTCGCACCGCGAACAAGACCAGCGATATCTACAAACTCAAACGCCGTTGGTACTGTTTTCTTAGGTACAACGAGTTCTGTCAGTTTGTCCAAACGCTCATCGGGTACTTCAACGATCCCCACGTTAGGGTCAATTGTACAGAACGGATAGTTTGCCGATTCGGCACCTGCTTGTGTAATTGCATTAAACAATGTAGATTTACCAACGTTAGGCAGACCCACGATTCCAGCTTTCAAAGCCATGTATATGACAACTCCTCATTGATTACTTGTTCGGTATGGATAATCCTATACATTATATATGACAAACCTCAAGGCATCAAGGAACTTCGCCAATTCGACCAGAGTCCCTTCCGCTTCCCGAAATCCCCAGTTAATGCGGATAATTCGTTTTGCGCAGATCTTAAGTTTGGCCTAGATTATCCGCTATTAGGTTTACCCTTTGATTTCCTTATACATCGTCAGATCCGTTACCTCATATCCCATCTTCCGATATAGGCTGCTCGCCCGCACATTATGTCCAAACACATGCAAACCAATGCGATCCACGCCAAGACTCAAGGCCGTCTGTTCAAGCGCCTGCATCGTCTCTGTTCCGTATCCCTTACCACGGTGCGCTTCTTCAACCACAATATCCAGCAAAAAAGCATCTTTCCCGCGACGATTATCCGTGATATTAAACCAGATATACCCTACATTGCCGTCCACAGGATGCACCAGATTGTAGAGATACGCTCCGGGTGTGTTCAAGCCTTCTGGCAGATAACGTTCATAAGATTCCTCCGCCAGTTGCTGTGCCTCTTCCTCAGCCCAGGTGCCCACTTCTACTTTTTCCTGTGCAAAATCCTTAATCGATCGAATGCGAAAACTCGCATAATCTTCCTGATTCATTGGAGAAAGTTTCAACTTTTTCCCCTCCTTATTTCGAGTGATCTTGATTATGTATGATCTCTGTGCAGCCCTTTTTGCACTACTAGTATCTTATTGTATCCTTTTCTCCTATTAAGCGCATGAAGTTATTCTGACGATTCGAACTTCAATTTTCATATTTATCCATTTTAATCAAAACTTTTGATCTCTTCTCATCGTTTATACCTCATAGGAAAGGAGTGGATCATATTGAACACACGTCGCCGATTCTCCAAAAAGAAAATTATTATCTTGTCTGTTATCATACTCGGAATCGCCATCGTCGCTTTTATGAGCTTTCTGAATGCAATGGATCCCTTTCGCCACTTAAGGATCACGATCCACAATCAGTCCGACTATGACCTCACCCATATTCAGGCTAGCCTAGTCCAAGGCGACAACTCGTTAAACAACAATGAGAGTGGCTCCACCTACGTATTTGATAAGGATATTCCCAGCGGAGCAAACGTGAAATTCGCCCCGCAGCTGAAACTTTCCGGGGAGGGGGTCGTCTCCTTGGTGTTCACGGACAGTCGCGGAAAAACCTATAACAAAACGGTTTGCGGTTATACGGAATACTTGTCCGGCAATTCCTACGTTACTGTAACCAATGAGAATATCACCGTGAAAGAGGAATGTATGTAATAATTCGACAACACGATTATGTAAGTAATTGAAACATTATTACATAACACTGAATAAGGAGGAAATTACATTGTTATTCAACATAATTTTAGGTGCAGGCGTAGCTTTGTCCATATTACTTTCTGTACATCCAGCTAGTGCTGTTGATTTAGAGGATAGAGTGCAAGATGCTCTTACTACTTCTCCGATCACTATGGAGAACACTGAGGATTCGATTATCAATCCAATGGATGTACAGCTTATCAGACCATTCAATTACAGCAGTTACAATGCGTACGAAAAATCATTCACATTGGTTCCTGACAATGGAGAAGATGCCGATGTTTGGATTCAAAACAATAGTACGGATACTATTTATGCCAAACTTACTGTGGGCAATCTTTCCCCAATTGATATTCCAATCAAGAAAGGGACTCAAAAAACAACAAGAATAGGTGTCATAGGCACAACAAACGTCAAAGTTTATATCTATAGTTCAACAGGTCATAAAATGGATATGAATATCAGTGCCCGACAATTTTAATATTATAAATAGTGTAGAGGATACTTCTTAATGAAGTATCCTCTACACTATTTTTGTTCCAGATTATATAGCAAGCAATATGAGTAGACTCAAAATAGATAGTTAAATAACTCCTAATGAAGTTTATATCATCTTCATTTCAACCCCGGCCTAACGCCGCTCCACCAGACGTGACGTCTGCTTCAAATCATCAATCCGCCCTGCACCAATGCCGAACATGACGGTACGCAACTCGAATTCGACCTGTTCCAACCGCTCATTCAGCGCATCATCGGAAGCTACTGCGGATTCGAGCAGAGATCGACCAAAACCAGCGAGATCCGCACCGAGCGCGAGGGCTTTGGCCGCATCCACGCCAGTGTACAGTCCACCGCTGCCAATCAGGGCACCAGTAGGATTCAGCGCTCGTACTTCCTGAATACACTCTGCTGTGGGAATGCCCCAGTCGGCAAAAGCTTCAGCTGCTGCCCGGCGTACCGGGTTATTGTTGCGGTACTTCTCTACCTGCACCCAGCTTGTGCCCCCTGCTCCGGCTACATCTATGAACGCGACACCCGCTTCATATAAGCGTTGAGCCGTCACGCCATCGATGCCAAAACCTACTTCTTTTACGCCAACAGGTACGTCTAACTCACGACACAAGTTCTCAATCCGCTGAAATAATCCGCTAAAGTTGGTGTTACCTTCCGGCTGAAAAACCTCCTGCAACGTGTTCAGATGAAGCACGAGCATGTCCGCTCCCGCAATATCTACGGCACGCTGGAAATCAGCTGTTGTGAAACCATAGTTCAACTGCACCGCGCCCAGGTTGGCAATGACCGGGATGTCCGGTGCCCAACGGCGGACATCGAAGGTACTCGCCAGTTCCGGCTGTTCCACGGCAGCCCGGATCGAACCTACGCCGAGCGCCCAGCCTCTGGCGTTTGCTACTCGTGCGAGGCGCTCATTGATGGCGCCCGTTGTTTTGCTTCCACCCGTCATCGAACTGATGAGCAAAGGTGTGCGTACTTTTTTGCCAATAAACGAAGTCTCCAGATGCACCTCTTCAAAATCCAGCTCCGGCAGTGGGTGATGGCGAAACGCATACCGCTCCATACCACTGGTTACCCCTTCTCCTGCCACATTCTCCTCAAGACAGAGGCGCACGTGCTCTAGCTTCCGTTCTCCCGTAGCCACTTCGGGAAGCAGCCGTTCGCCGGCTCGCTCTTGTTCATTCATGATGAGACCTCCTATGTGAGAATCGTGCGGATCGACAGGATAACCTGCCCGTTCCTTACTTCTATGTATATACGTCTTTTACAAAAGACAAAAACATTAATCCTATAAGCATTGCAGCTCAGCAGTTTAACTCTATCCAGTATAACGTTCCAAACCATCTATTGAAAGGATGCCCCGACACCAAATGTCTCACTTAAATCTCGGAGCACCACTATTTTATACCTACTCAAAAGCACGGATTATCCGTCGCACCTTCAAAGCTGGTTAGCAGAGACGATGCACACGCACATGGATCAACAGAACACATTTCACTCCATCATCTGCACAACAAACTTATCTCAAAATTTCCGATGCCAATTGCTCACCAACAAGCTGTCCGGACAATGTCACAATCGGGGTTCCGCCGCCGGGATGCGTTGTTCCGCCCACATACCAGAGTCCTTGTACATCTTTACTTCGATTGCCCGGTCGCATGAAGGTCTGCTTCACAGAGTTGGACGAGATGCCATAGATCGACCCTTGATGCGCCAAGGTATCCCGTTCGATATCTCGCGGTGTGTACCGGATCAGCACATCGGATTGGTTCAACCCGGTGATTCCCCGTCCTGCCAATTGTTCCAGCACAAACGCACCGTAACGTTCCGTCTGCTGCTCCCAATTCCATGAATCCGACAAGTAGGGGGCATTGACCAGAATGAATAGATTACTGGCTCCCGCCGGGGCCATGCCTGCTTCCGAATAACCGGAGTAACAGATGTAGATCGTGGGATCGACAGGCATTTTACGGTCACGGAAAATATGGTCAAACTCCAGTTCATACCGTTCCGGGAAGAAAACCGTATGGTGCAGCAATGCATCATATTGTCTTCGCACACCCGCAAGTGTCACAAATCCCGAGATTGATGGCTCATATTTCCGTATGCGGGCATCGCTCATCTCTTTCCGATGTTCCGGTGCGAGCAGCAAGCGATTCACGCTAAGCACATCGCCATTGGCAACCACCTGATCGGCTTCGCGGAAACCTTGATCCGTATCCACGCCAGCCACTTTACCATCTCGGACAACAAACTGCCGGACTTCTGTGCCTGTAATAATTTGTACGCCTTTTTCCTGTGCCAGCCGAGTCATTCCTTCGATCAGTTGATAGGTTCCACCTTTGACCCCGTAGATGCCCACTTCTGCTTCCACATGACCCATCATGGCAAAAATGGAAGGAGACTGATACGGCGATGAGCCCACATAGGTCGCGTACCGTCCGAACATAGCCAGCGTATGCGGATGTTGGAAATACGAGCGCAGCAACTTATCCAGCTTCACCGTTGGCCTCACGCGGAGCAGGCTGCGCAGCATCTGAAGATTGTATTTGTCAGAAGGAGACAGCAGCAACTTACCCAGAAAATGACGATTGGCTTCCGCATATAGCGCGGCAGATTCATCCATAAACGCATCATAACGAGCTGCATCCTCCGGACTGTACGCAGCGATCTGCTCCTTCATCCACCCGCGATTACCTGACAAATCTACCACTGTGCCATCTGCAAATATATTACGCGTGCGCGGCTCTAACTCATATAACTGTACGTAATCTTCCATTGCTACTCCAGCATGGTCGAAGACTGAACGAAAGGTCGATGGCATCGTGATCGTGCTCGGTCCACGGTCAAAATGATACCCGTCCCGCTCAATCTGCTGCAGCTTGCCACCTACGTGTTGCTGCCGTTCCAGAATGGTCACCTGCACACCTTGTGAAGCCAGTCGTATCGCACACGACAGACCTCCGAATCCTGCTCCGATAATAATGACGTTACCTCTCAACTGTACCGCCTACCTTTCCATACATACCCCTTGCCGGAGCGGCCTGCCTGCCAGGAAGCAAGTCCGATGGCAATGACACAGGCCATGCTGACCGGTTGCAGAAGGGCAAGCCACCACGGTTGTCCGCCAGTATGATCCGCTACTCTTTTCACAGCCACACCTAATAATGTTCCCAACAGTCCATACAGAATGGACATCGAACTGCCCATAAGGAGTCCAAAAATCAAGCCTAGCGGGGGCACAATATACATCAGTGTATACATTAACATCGTGCCAAGCAGCAGCACGTCTTTGCGCCCCATACCTTCGTACATGTTTTTCTTATATCCGTTCCATACTTCTGCACCGTTCTGATACATGCGGGTATTCGTTACGTCATGCACGTCGGTCAGCATCACCGGATGACCTGCACGCTTGACTGCTTTGGCGAGACTCATATCATCCACCAGATGCGCCTGAATGGCAGCATGACCGCCGGATGCTTCGTAACTGGAGCGATGAATCAGCAAAAAAGCCCCCGTAGCGGCCACAAACATCGGACTGGATGATCTGCGTATCATAAAAATGGGCAGATGACTGATGATGGTGAAGACCATCATCGGTACGACAAGCTTTTCCATCCATGTCTTTGTTACCTGATAAGGAAAACCCGTTACCAGACCCCCGCTCTGCTCACATCCTGCCGCGAGAGTCTGCCGAATGGCACTTGGCTCCAGACGCACATCCGCATCCACGAACATATACCATTCTCCCTCGGCCTCCTGAGCCAGCCTGTGACACGCATGGGATTTCCCCATCCAGCCTTCGGGAAGATCAATGCCATGCAGCAAACGCACACGTGCATCGCGATCTGCAATCGCTTGTACCATGGCCGCTGTCTCATCTTCAGAGCGATCATCCAGCACCAATACTTCCATCTGGAATCCTGATGTATCGCTCGCGAGCACACTTTCCAGACATCCTTCGATATGTAGTCTTTCATTTCTGGCTGGAATCAGCACCGAGACCAGCAGGTCTGGTGGTTGTATTCGGTCTGCTCGGAATGAACGCACTTTGGGCAGACAGGAGACGTTCCATAGAGCGAACAGCAACTGTATGCCCAATATGCAGGTAAGCACAATCCAGAAGATTTCAGATGCATTCATGCTAACGGTTCACCCGCTTTCGTGCCGCATCGTATTTTTCACTTGTCGAACGTACATGACGAATCAGTGGAATCGCATTTGGCAAACTTCCCTGCCCCATCCGTATAAGCTCTGATCTATGATCGTCTAACTGCTGTTCCAGCACATGGCCGAGTCTGGCGGCAATCTCTTCACTCTTCAACGCCTTCCAGTCTTCCATCACAGCCGGGCCCGCCTGCATCGATATTTCCGGTAAATCATGCTGGACCATCCCATGGCACAAGGTTACCGGTACAGCAATGGCATTCGGAGAACGACGAAGCAACAATCCGATGCCTGGACGGAACTGAATTGGTCTGGCCTCCTGATGCAATATTTCTCCTTGGGGAAAAATCCAGACCCTTTTACCTGAATCCAATAATTCACTGGTGTACTGTAGAGAGGTCCGAATACCGGACGCACTCTCCTTATTGATCGAATACGCACCCAATTTCCGAAAAAAAGCATATTGCTGAAGCTGTTGCTCCTCCATCATCACATAATGATCTCCTCGCGATGTCTGCCTAGCCGCATGATAAAGCAGCAGACCATCCCACCAGGAACTGTGGTTCATGAAGTAGATCACCGGACGAGTCGGATCAATCGGGGAGTTGTCCCTGATGTCCACCTGCGGGTCCAGTGACCCTGTGAGCGTGAAGGAGCGGAAGCGCCGACGTAGCAGATAATAGTGATTGTATAAGGCAAAAATATAATTAAACGGTTTTGATTTTACGGCGCGAATCATAGAGCCAGCTCCCTTCGGCAAGAAACACCCCAGCAATGGCGATGATAAAGCTGCCTGTAATCCCTTCCTTTAGGGCAAGCAGGCCGAACAGAAGAATAAACAGCTGATACAGCCATTTTGCACGCAGCAATGAGCTACGGTCATTAGGCATGGCCGGAAGGAAGAGGGACAGGAATGCACCCATGATAAACCAGCTTATGTAATTGGTCCACGGAACACCGTAGAAACCACCTGGAGCCTGCCACTCCCAGAATCCTCTCGCATGCGCAACAGGATCGAGTACTAGGTCGAGTACAATTGCCCAGAACCCGGTCTTCACTGCTCGAAGCAGTTTGCCAGTCCATGTTGAACCACCACCACTTAACAGCGCCGAGTTACCAACCACTGCGATCCAGGCGAAACCCAGCGTAACTGGTACACTGAACATATGAATCCCAAAGAAGTCTGAGTAAGCATACTCACCAAAAGGCCAGTGCGTATGCACTCCTACCCACTCTACGCCCATACCTCCAAGCCAGATGATCACAGAGGATATCCAGAGTCCAGGTTTCAGCCAGATGACTGACTGGTCGGACAGACCTGTCCGATTACGCCCTTGATAGATTAGATCCAGCACATACAATGCGTAGAAGATTAGAAATAAACCATTCGAAAAGGATAATACGTCAGGCACGCCGATCGTTAGCATCAAGGTTGCTCCAATGACATACCACGCCCAGTAAAGCCACTGGATCATCAGGATACCGCCGTTCGGGAGGCTTGATAGGCCAGCATCGGGTAACGTTTCACAATCGCACCCAGCATCTCCAGTTTCAATTCATCGCTAACATATGCCCGCTTGGTATATACGTCATAGTCGTTGCGTTCAACGGCGTGTAGAATGGTGGAGTAAAAGGCTGCTGCCAGCTCGATGGAAAATGCACTTTCCGTTGGGTACGTATCCAGACGATCCATGCCAATACGGAACCAGTTCAATGCTGCAGCTTTTAGTTCATGAACAATGGCAATAAAACGTTCGTCCACGACTCCGTCTTCAAAGTCCTGCTCGGTGTAACCATGCTTCTCCATGATCTCCAGCGGAACATACCGGCGCACTCTGGCCCGATCTTCACCAACATCCCGAATAATATTAACGATCTGCATCCCTTTACCCAAAGCAATCCCGTTCACGGCTACTTCTGCGCCATTATCATCCCGCAATACAGGCAACAACATCTCGCCTACGGTTCCGGCCACCAGATAACAATAATGCTCCAGTTCCTGCATCGTTGTATAATGTGTCACTTTAAGATCCGTGAGCTGCCCTTCCATCTGACGGAAGAATGGTCCCTTATCCAGATGAGGGAAACTGCTGAACAACCATCTCAGTGCTGGCCAGATAAAATGTCCTTCCGCGTCGTCCAACTGATCAAACAAATCATGGATTTCATGAATCGTATAGGGCGAATGTTCCGGCTCGTCTACACTGTCATCAATCATGCGGCAGAAGGCATAAATGACATATACCGCTTCCCGACGTGGACTAGGCAGCCCTCTAAAGGCCTGATAAAAAGAGGAAGAACCCTTTTGCATCAACTCTTCACACCTGCTCAAAATCGCTTCATTCATGTTCCCATCTCCTTCATGAGTTGATTGGCGGCCATCCGTGCACTCTGCATTACAATCGGCACTCCGCCACCTGGATGTACAGATGCTCCTGCGGCATATAATCCCTGTATATTGGGAAATGGTTTTGGTTGCGGTCGGTATACACCGGACTGGAACAATACAGGTGCTATACCAAAGCTACCGCCCCCATAGAGCCCGTCTCGCTCTGCGTCAGCGGGTGTACGCACCTTTTTCCACTTAATCGCTGCACGAAGTCCCGGGAATCCACGTTGCTCCGCTTCTTCCAGTACCCGTTCTGCCAATGCTTCGCTCTCCTGATCCCAGTCGACACCTTCGGCATCTGGTACGGGAATGAGGAAATATAATACACTCTGTCCTTGAGGTGCTGCAGTTTCATCCAATGCGACCGGATTAAATACGTAAAATGAGGACTTTGCCGGAATACGTCGCTGATTGAACACTTCCTGCAGACTGCCTTCAAGACTCGGTGGCAGGAAGAACTGGTGCGTCGTTGCATCTTCCCAGGTTTTGTCCACGCCCACATAGAGCAATACACATCCGGAAGAGGGACGATACGGTTTTCTTTTACGTGCTACCTCTGGTGATTGTCCAAGCAAACCTGATAGATGGGGGAAATCGCCATTGTAGATCACTGCATCCACATTTTCTGCGCCTGCTGCCGTTTCTATACCTTCACACACACCATTTTTAATCTTGAGTCCAGTCACTTCCGAATTCAGCACGACACGTCCACCACGTGATATCAGTTCCTGTTCCAGAATGGCCGGCAATGCTGCATATCCACCTTTGACCATCCAGATGCCATATTCATGCTCTGCGTAAGGTAAAAGGGAATAGATACCTGGCGTCCCAAACGGTGATCCACCAATGTATAAGCTTTGCAGAGAGTATGCATCGAGCAATTCCTCGTGCTCAAAATAATCGCCTACCGCTTTCCGGACACTTTTGTGGGCACGCAATCTGCCCATGAGTGACATGAGCGAAGGGGTGAAGAAATCCCTTTTGCGCGGAAAAGCCCTTTCCAGAAACGCTGCCCGGCCTGCCGGGAACAACGTGTCCATATCTTGCATGAATCGTGTGAATCCCCGGCTCTCTCCCGGGAACAAACGCTCAATCTCCGCCGTCTGCTCTTCACGTGAGGTCATCTTGGTCATGACACGACCACTGTGGTAATGCACTCTGTATAACGGATCACAGCGAAGTAACTCAATCTTCGAACGATCTACGCCTGCCTCCTCCATGATGCCAAGCAACATCTCCGGCAGCAGCACAATCGTCGGCCCCTGATCGATCCGATACTCACCTTCCTGCTCATATCCAATGCGTCCGCCAACGCGAGAACCCCGTTCATACACGGTGACATCCCATCCCTGACGGTTCAATAACAGTGCAGAAGTAAGTCCACCAATCCCTGCCCCTACAATAGCGGCCCGCTTCATGAATGCCCTCCGGCTTCTGCCGTCTTCACGTACGAGGATGGCTTGGAACGTGTGCGTGCGTCCTCTTCCTGAATCAGTCTGACACTGATCCGTGCCGATTCGAAGATCGTGGGCAACCCGCTGCCCGGATGTGTTCCGCCGCCTACCAGCCATACACTTTTCAACTCTTCAAACTGGTTATGGGGACGCAGATACATCATCTGACCCAAATTATGTGCCATATTAAACGTTGCTCCCCGATACACATCCAGTTCAGTCTCCCAATCGAGTGGAGTGAACAGCATACATTCTTCAATACGGCTGCGTATGTCTGCCAACTCAGGAATGCCTTCCATGCGTTTCATCATGGCCTCCTGCACATTCTCCCGTTCTGCCTCCCAATCAATATCTGCGGTAAGGTTAGGCGTAGGCATAAGAACATATAAAGCAGATTTCCCTTCCGGTGCCAGCGTCGAATCAAGTCTGGAAGGGTTATGAATATATAGAGATGGATCGGCAGACAGCATTTTGTGCTTTGTAATCTCGTCGACGTTTAACCGGTAGTCCTCGGGAAAATAGATCGAGTGATGCGGCAGGTCCACATCACCATCCACGCCCAGATACAGCATTGCTGTAGAGCAGGAATACTTTTTGCGTTTCATTTTCTCCGGGGTATATTTCTTAAGCACGCCTGGTTCAAACAGATGGTTCACCGCATGTGCAAAGTCGGCGTTCACAACCACATGGTCTGCTTCGATGCGTTCACCGTTCTCAAGCAACACACCTTCTGCACGACCGTTGCGAACGATGACCTGTTTCACCGGGGTGGAAGTATGTATGCGTCCTCCGTGTTCTTCCACGACATCGGCCATGGCTTGGAAGATCCGATTCACGCCGCCAATGGGGTGGAACAATCCGTAGTGATGCTCAATAAACGATAGTATGGTAAATGTGCCCGGACAATCCCAGGCAGACATTCCAAGATATTTGGATTGAAATGTAAATGCCCAGCGCAGACGCTCGTCTGTAAAATAGCGGGACAAGATTCCATAGACTGTATTGTGGACATCAAGCTTAGGTAGAGCTGTTACCGCATCCTTGCGCAGATAGTCAGTCAACTTGCCAAAAGGACGACGGAGCAGAGGCATGACTTTGCCAAACTTCACTTCTTCTTCTTGCATGAACCGAAGGTAATTGTCCTCATTGCCCGGAAACAATTCCTTAATCTGTGCAGCTGTATCTTCCCGATTACGAGAAGGCGTGAACACCTTGTCACCAAAGTTCAGTGCGTACAGTGGGGTTAGCTCTTTCATATCCACATAATCGGATAATTTGCGTCCCACCACATCGAACATCTCTTCGATCAGCTGTGGCATCATCAAAAATGTAGCACCGCGGTCGAATCGATATTCACCCAGTTCCAATCTGGCAGAACGCCCCCCGATGACTGGCTGTTTCTCATACACATCTACCTCGTACCCCTGACCGGACAATAACATCGCTGCTGCAAGTCCACCCGGTCCTGCGCCAATGACAGCTGCACGTTTGCGTTGTTGATTCGGTATCATGCCACTCACCTTTCTATGTAGGGAATTCCTATAGTTCTCTAGCCCCTAACCTATTATTAAACCTCCCAAGAACACTTTAAGCGGTAACTAGCAAAAACATTATACAAATATAATACAAATATTATACGACCTTGTAAACCAAAAAATGACCCGTTGGTCAAAATAGCTGGTAATCCATTTATAAACACAAAAAACACCCTTTGATCACTTTCGTCAAAGGATGTCCTTTATACACTAACCTATTCATATCATTTGAGATTATGTTTAATTATTGGCCTGTCCGAACCGCGCACCAGGTGATCGATCGGAGAGATATTCACGCTCCATCCATGACTGCCAGTCCGCAGAACTCTCCGGCATAATCCATTGCGGATAACGCGCATGCTCTGCACGCTCATAGCCTTTACCTCCAAGTACAAAGCGAATATGTGGAAACTCGTTTTTAATTCGCTCTATAAGTTGATCACATTTTTCAAGAAGTCCTGGACTTGTGATCGACAGGCAGACCAACTTGATCTTCTGCTCCCGGATAATCGGGAAGATGCCTTCCTCTGGCGTGTTGGCACCGAGATATAGTACTTCCGCTCCATTTTTGCGCATAAAGAGAGAGAACAGCAGCAACCCGACCTGATGATGCTCCCCTTCCGGACACAACGCCAGAACTTTGGGCAGATGCGGATAGATCGGGAACAGATGGAAAAACTGATAAAACCGCTGTGATATCAGCTGTGTCATGAAGTGTTCCTGAGCCACCGAAGCCCTGCCTTGCTCCCATGCATCTCCAACCCGAACCAGAATGGGCACCAACACATGATAGAACATCGAGTCATACCCATACATGGTGAAACCAAAATCAATCAAACCATTGGCACGTTCACCCTGAAAGTTGTAGAGCGAATCATAGATCTGATCTGCCATGCGTGCGTAGGCTTCTTCCATCGTAGGCACCGGAGCCATGATCGGCGTGGGTATAGCTTCGGGCGGATTTAATTTGTTTACTTTCAGCATCCGTACCGCTTCCGAAATATTGGTCTGATGTAGCTCAACCTGTTCTTTCAACCAGCGCAGATCCGCAACATTCTCTTCGGTATACATTCGATAACCCGATTCCGTCCGCTCAGGGGTGACCGCACTATACCGATTCTCCCAAGCCCGGAGCGTCACCGTCGGGATACCGAGCATGGCAGCGACTTGTTTGATGGAATACACCTTATTACCCACTTTCTTTCCTAAATGTCCAGATTTCACAGGTTATATCATTGGTTCCCCGTCCTTGTCAGGCATATGAAAACCCCAACATTCTACAAAAATAATACACTCATTATACACAACGCTCAGACACCTGTCGATTGCATCCTGCCAATTTTGCCATATGCATTTTACCGCTACATTCGTTATGCTAGCGGGTTCTCCTGCGTCAACGTTATCATCCGTGTGGTAATAGAAGTCAGCAAGTACAGAAGGGGGAGTCCACCGTTGGTCTCATTACGCCGCCATACATCAGACCGCAAGTCTTCACGCGGCAAATTTCCATACATACAAACAGGAATCGTCCTATTGGTCCTATGGCTCATCGCCGTCATGCTCTATCAAACCTACAAACCATTACCAGCGGGCATTTCCTACGAAAGTCCGGAGTATCGTGTGGATCAAGTCGATTTCCTGCACGACCTCACTTATCCTTCCTCCGACGGACAGATGGAGCACGAACAGCAGATTTTCCAGCGCATGATGCAAATTGTGGAGGAAGCAGAGCAGTTTGTCCTGGTGGATATGTTCCTGTTCAATAATTATCAGCACAAGGGACAGAACTTTCCTCCCGTGAGTACTGAATTCACCGAGGCTCTGGTCGCCAAAAAAAATCAGCATCCTGATATGGATATCTGGTTCATTACAGATGAAGTAAATACCAACTATAACTCAGCACCCAATCCTTTACTGGAACAAATGAAACAAGCAGGCATTCATGTGGTCATCACGGATGTGGACCCTTTGCGTGATTCAACTCCAGTATACTCTGCGGTCTGGCGGACCTTCTTCCAATGGTTCGGCCAATCCGGAGATGGCTGGATCAAAAACCTGATGGCGACGGATGGTCCAGATGTAACTGTACGTTCTTATCTCAAGCTGCTCAATGTGAAAGCCAATCATCGCAAAGTTGTTGTTAGTGAGAAGAAGGCGATTGTCTCTTCTGGCAATATTCATGATGCGAGTGCCTACCACTCAAATATTGCATTTGAAGTAACAGGTCCAATCATTGGCGATATTCTTCAGTCAGAGCAAGCTGTTCTCGACATCTCAGGCGGAGGCCAGGTTCCTGCCTACACAGCTCCTTCCACGGATTCAAACACGGGAGATTTGCGAATCCGTTATTTAACTGAAGGCAAAGTGAATGACGCTGTACTCCATGAGATCAATCAGGCTGGCAAAGGTGACACCTTATGGATGGGCATGTTCTATGTGGCCTCTCCGAAAGTATTGGAAGCCCTGCTGGAATCCGCAAAACGAGGAACCGAGATCCGGCTTGTACTGGATCCAAATGAAAATGCCTTTGGTCAGGAAAAGATCGGCATTCCAAACCGTCCTGTCGCTGCTGAATTGCATGATAAATCCGACGGTAAAATTCAGATCCGCTGGTATAACACCACCAAGGAGCAATACCATACCAAGATGATCTATCTTGCCAAAGCAACCGGAGATCATATTGTCCTCGGGGGTTCAACTAATTTCACACCCCGAAACATGAATGACTACAATTTGGAGAATGATTTATGGATTGCTGCTCCTCCAGACAATAAGTTCACGCTTGATATCGCGAATTATTTCGAGCGTATTTGGAATAATGATGATGCGGAGTTTACGCTAAACCTAGATGAGTTTCAGGAGAAGACTACGTTTTTGAAAGGTATCCTATATAAGCTGCAACTGATTCTGGGTCTTACGACCTTTTGATCAAAAACCACATTCATACCTGTTATATCCGCCTGTACTCTACTGTGCAGGCGGATATTTTCATCTTGACAGGCAATGTGAAGTGTGAAAATATAATTACCTAACGACCGTTAGGAAGGTGATTGAATGACTGCACAATCCATTCGGGATGCTGCCCTGTTCCATTTTGCGAGAGATGGCTATGAGGGGGCTTCTCTGAGAGCTATTGCTGATGAAGTCGGGATTAAAAAACCGTCCATATATGCACATTTCAGCTGCAAGGATGACTTGTTTTTGCACACTCTGGCCTTTGCATTTCACGAGGTAAAACGGCACACACTGGAATATTTCCGTGATCATGCGGATCTGCCATTGGAGCAGAGGCTGAAAGGCTTGTTGATCTGGTTCGAACAAGAATACAATGCCCATGCTTCGGCTCGTTTGATGTTGCGCAATTGTTTTTACCCACCACTTTCTCTGTATAGCGAAGTGATGGATCAGGTGTATCCGTTTATCGATGGCATGGAACGTGCTCTGACTCGTCTGCTGCAAAGGGCAATGCGTAATGAAGATATACCGCCCCTACCCGCGGAACAAGCCGCCATTGCATTTATGACGTTCCTCGACGGTATTACCGTGGAGATTATCTATGGAAGTTCCCGTCGGTACAAGAGACGGTTGGAAGCAGCCTGGCCTGTCTTTTGGCATGGCATTCATCATTTGAACGAAGAGGCACACAGCGTTGTGCCGGAAGGAGATTTAACAACATGAACCGCAACTGGTTATATGTATTTATCGGTGGAATTATTGAGATTGTCTGGGTAAGCGGGCTGAAACATGCCTCGAATGCCTGGGAGTGGACTTTAACAGGGATTGCCATCGTGATCAGCTTTGGACTGATCATTGCCGCTTCCAAAAGGCTGCCTGTGGGTACGGTGTATGCCGTCTTTACGGGAATTGGTACGGCGGGTACCGTCCTTACGGAAATGGTACTGTTCGGTGAGCCGTTCCGCTTGGCCAAAGTATTGCTCATCGGGCTGCTGCTCTGCGGCGTAATCGGACTGAAGCTGGTTACGGATCAGCAAGAAGCCAAAGGAGGTGCAGTATAATGGCTTGGATGGCAATTGTAGGTGCAGGGATATGTGAAATTTTCGGCGTAATCGGTATTAATGGTGCTTCCACCAAGAAAGGATGGCCATACATCGTACTTATGCTGGTGTCGTTTGTGTTCAGCTTCTCGCTGTTGTCCTATGCCATGACGTCCATTCCCATGGGCACAGCGTATGCCGTGTGGACGGGGATCGGAACGGTCGGCAGTACGTTAACAGGCATGTTCCTGTTCGGTGAACGGAAAGAAGCGAAGCGTATCCTGTTTATCGCGATGATTTTGGTGGCAGCCGTTGGTCTGAAACTGATCACATAATGGAACAACTGAAGATACACTTTAAACTCCGATTGCAGTACCACTTTCCGATCGCTGTTATCGTGTAATTCTTAGCTTCCATTATAAATTTAATATATTCAGCAATATAAATTAGACGACTTCGATCAGGAAGTCGTCTTTTTGGGATATGATATAAATAGGAAACCTCTCTATACTCTGCCACGTAAGAAAGGATGTCGTAATCATGAAAAAGTTATTGGCACGCATGGGCTCTTATACAGGGTATACCCTTCTGATCGGCATGGCCATTTTCTATCTCATCGCTCTAGTCGCCATTATTATACTCGCCTTGTACGCCTTCACTGGAGGAAACTAACTTAAACGTTCTTGATACCTTATCCCTATCGTACATACAGGCTGCACCTTGTTACTTGCCGTCTCTCCTTCCCTTTGATCAGCCACTTTTCCCCATATACATTTTCCAATTTACTCCCATTTGAATTCCTTTAACCAGATCGTTTATACTTATTTTGACCTTAAAGTCAATTCAAGAACTCACAAGTTCCCTGATGAGGTGAATGTATCGTTAATGAACCCTATACATGAGATGAATGAGAAGAAAAAGCTCATCATTACTACAGCACTCAAGTTATTCTCATCCAAAGGCAGTGCTGCAACATCCATGCAAGAGATTGCAGAATTATGCGGGATGTCCAAGGGCAGTCTCTACATCATGTTCAAATCCAAAGAGGAATTAGAAGCCAGTACTCTGGAGTACTGCATGTACACGCTCATGGACGAGATGACACAGATTGAGCATGAAACCAGCCTTACCTCGCGTGAACGTCTGCACAAGCAGATCGAGACACTGCTCATCCATGTTGCCGAGCTCAAGGAATTTTTGCGAGTACAGATGCGCAGCATGATGATGGATGATGAACAGCAACGCAAGGAACAATGCCATCCGCTGCAAAGAGATCTGGAAGTCCGTACCTTACATTGGTTTAAGGATAAGCTGGAGGAGCAGTACGGATCGGAGATTGAACCTTATACGATTGACCTTATTTTGCTGACACAGGGGCTATTCCTTTCCTACGTCAAGATCTGGTTTACAGAGATGCCGTCCCTTACTGTTACCAAAATGGCAACAAATTTACTGCAAATGATGGACTATGCAGCGCACGGATTCCTTAAGCAGCGACCTTTGCCTTTGATTCCTTTGGAGGACTGGCCTGCCTGGATTACCGAACCCCATCCGGATTCCACGGTGATGCGGCATCCTATTCATATTATCAAGCAAATGCAGGATATTGCTGCCTCCGAATTGCCTGCTGGGCAACCGAAGAATGATGTACTTGAGACCATTGCCATTCTCCGGCAGGAGATGATGGAATTCACGCCGCGGCGTGCCATTATTCTGGGTATGATGCACAATCTGGAGAACGTAACTGCCATTAAACCTTTGCACTCCGAGCTTCAGCATATTCTGGATGCCATGTATAGCCGGTTCATCCAGGCTGACTCGTCACACACATAAACAGGAGAAACAGAGAGGAGAAGAAACCATCGTATGAAAGGTATTATTAATTTTTCACTGAACAACAAGTTTGCGATTTGGATTCTGACGATTATCATCTCTTTCGCAGGTTTGTACAGCGGATTGACGATGAAACAAGAGACAATCCCGAACATCAACGTACCGTTTCTGAATGTCACTGCCATTGATCCGGGGGCTGCACCGGAGGGAATTGTTGAAGATGTCACGAAGCCGCTGGAAGTAAAACTACGTAATGTAGATGGCGTGAAGACAGTTACTTCCACTTCCATGGAGAACGCAGCATCGATCACACTCGAATTTGATTATGGAACAGATCTGACCAACGCAACTGCAACCGTTCGTGAGGCACTGAATGAAGTTCAACTGCCTGACAGTGTGCAGAAGCCGACCATTTCCAAGTTCAGCATTAACTCTTTCCCGGTTGTATCTCTGAGCCTGTCCGACAAGGACGGCGGTGACCTGGAACAATTGACACGACTGGTTGAATCGGATATTCAGCCTGCACTCGAAGACATTGACGGTGTAGCTCAGGTTCAGGTGTCCGGTCAATATGTGAAAGAAGTTCAATTGAAGTTTGACCAAGCCACAATGGCCGAGCTGGGCCTAACGGAAGATACGGTAAACGGCATCGTTCAAGGTTCATCCATTCGTGTGCCCCTTGGACTGTTTGAACTGGATAAATCCCAGAAAGCCGTTGTTGTAGATGGAAACATCATCGACATCGATGATCTGAAAAACCTTGCCATTCCAGTTGTACCCGGCGGTGCCGGTGCTTCCACAGGCAATGGTTCAAACGCATCCCCACAAGGCTCTGGAGCACCAACTGGTGAAGCAGGTCAAGGTACCGCTCCAAGTGCTTCACAAGGAACGGACCAAGCCGCTGGTGGTAATGCCAGTGTGGGTAGCCCTTCAGGTGCTGCCAACGCAGCTGGTATCCCGACAGTGAAATTAAGTGAAATTGCCAAGATCGAAGTCATCGGTCAAGCGGAATCCATTTCCCGGACAGACGGCAAGGAATCGATTGGTATTTCCATTGTAAAATCCAACGATGCCAACACGGTTGATGTCGTTAACGCAGTCAAAGATAAAGCGGAAGAGTTGCAATCGCAGTTCAAAAATGCTGATTTGACTGTATTGCTTGACCAAGGTAAGCCGATTCAGGACTCGGTGAACACGATGTTGGGCAAAGCCGTTTTTGGCGCCTTGTTTGCCATCCTGATCATCCTGCTCTTCCTGCGTAATATTCGTTCAACCATTATCTCCATTATCTCGATCCCGCTCTCCTTGCTCATGGCATTGACTGCTCTCAATATGATGGATATTACTTTGAACATGATGACGCTGGGTGCGATGACAGTTGCCATCGGACGGGTTGTCGATGACTCCATCGTTGTTATCGAGAACATCTACCGCAGATTAACACTCAAAGGTGAGAAACTGAAAGGCCGTGAACTGGTTCGTGAAGCAACGCGCGAGATGTTCATTCCAATTCTTTCTTCCACCATCGTAACGATTGCTGTATTCCTGCCACTGGCATTGGTAAGCGGTATGGTCGGTGAGTTATTCACGCCATTTGCACTGACCATGGTATTCGCTTTGCTGGCATCCCTGATCGTTGCCATTACCATTGTGCCGATGCTTGCGCACACCCTGTTCCGTGGAGGGTTGAAGAACAAACAGAATCACGAAGAAAAACCAGGCAAAATGGCGGAAGGTTACAAACGCCTGCTGAACTGGACCCTTTCACACAAACTCATCACAGTCAGTATTGCAGTGATCCTGCTGGTCGGCAGTTTGTTCCTGTACCCGTTCATCGGTGCAAGCTTCTTGCCAGAACAACAGGATAAATACGTGACTATTACGTACAGCCCACAAACCGGAGCTTTGCGTGAAGATGTCGAAAAAGAAGCACTTGTTGCCGAGAAGTGGTTGCTGGAACAACCAGGTCTGGAGAAAATGCAATATTCCATCGGCGGCACGAACCCACTGAGCAGTATGGGTGGCGGTGGCGGAAACTCGGCTCTATTCTATATCGAATATAACGAAGATACGAAAGACTTTACTCAAGTGAAAGAACAGCTTGTAGAAGGTCTGAAGAAAGAAGTTACCGTAGGTACCTGGAATGAGCTCGACATGTCCGGCGGTCTGGGTGGTAGCGGCCTGAGCCTCTCCATCTATGGCGATAATGTAGAGCAACTTAAACCTGTATCGGATGAAATTCTGAAACTGGTTGAAGCGGATAAGGATAATTTTGAAAAAGCAGATACAACACTTGCTGACACCTACGGGCAGTATACGCTCGTGGCGGATCAGGAGAAATTGAGTTCCCTGGGCCTGACTGCAGGTCAACTGGCGATGACGCTGAGCCCGGCACGGGAACGTCCTGTGCTTACGGAAGTCGATATCGATAACAAAACGTACAAAGTATATGTAGAGACAGACAACAAAACATTCAGTAGCATTAAAGAGATTGAGGATGAAACCGTCACTTCACCGCTTGGCATCGAAGTACCAATCAAAGATGTTGCCAAAGTGGAAGAAGGTACGTCCCCGAACTCCATCATGCAAATTGATGGTAAAGTTGTTGTACAAGTCACAGCCAACATCCTGGCTTCGGATGTAACGAAAGCTTCGAGTAACCTACAGGCTGAGATCGACAAGCTGGATCTGCCTGATGGCGTTGAAGTGAAGTTCGGCGGTACAACCGAACAGATTAATGATACCTTTACTCAACTGGGTCTCGCCATGCTGGCGGCCATCGCCATTGTATACTTCGTGCTCGTTGTTACATTCGGCGGCGGATTGGCACCATTCGCAATCCTGTTCTCCCTGCCATTTACGGTCATTGGTATTATGGTAGGTCTGTTCATCGCTGGTGGTACGCTCGACGTCTCCGCCATGATGGGTGGACTGATGCTCATCGGTATCGTGGTCACCAACGCTATCGTGTTGATCGACCGTGTTATTCACAAGGAAAAAGAGGGTATGCCTACCCGTGAAGCCTTGCTGGAAGCCGGTGCAACTCGTCTGCGTCCAATCCTGATGACCGCTCTCGCGACCATTGGTGCCCTGTTGCCGCTGGTAACGGGTCTCGAAGAGAGTGCGGGTATCATCTCCAAAGGACTCGGAATCACTGTAATCGGCGGTCTGATCAGCTCCACGCTGCTCACGCTGGTTATCGTACCGATTGTGTATGAGTTCCTGATGAAATTTAAAAAGAAAAGAATCGAAGATTAAGAAGTCGTTGATTGTACTCATGTAACGGTTCGAGTACAACTTAAATGTAGACTATAATATTAGCTTCTCGCCCCTTAGCGCATATTGGAATGATTGAATTCCGATGTGATGCTAAGGGGCTTTTTTATTTGAGTCGAAATTACGTCACATAGACTGACATAGAAACCCTTCATTTTAATCAAAATCACAAAAAGAATAGTCTCGATTGTCATTTGAAACAAATGAACGTCAGATTTCAGCTCATCGTCTGTAAATCGACTTATAATATGGATTAATTATGCAAGTTGACGGATTCCAGACTCCAGATAGATCACATGTGATTGGGGAAGGATGGTGGTTGTGTGGGGGAGACAACGCTTCATATTCAAGTCAGAGACATGTTAAAACGTCCCGTGTTTCGCAAGGCAGAAGTCCTTGCTAGTGAACGCGCACTGGAGCGGTATGTTCGCTGGGTTCATATCATGGAGGTTCCTGAAGTAGGGGACTTGCTCAATGGCGGGGAATTGGTGCTGACGACAGGCATTGGCTGGCAGGAAGGTGAGCAGCAAGGTCTGTCTTTTCTGCGTCAGTTAATTGCACGTGGGGCTGCCGGTCTCTGCATGGAACTGGGGAATCACACCAAGTCGCAGCTTGGTGCCATGAAGGAAATTGCAGTCGCAGCGGATTTCCCGTTGATCTGGTTCCACGAACAAGTCCGTTATATTGATATTACGCAAGATCTGCATTTCACCCTGATTCGCAGTCATCAGCGGATGATTGCCGAACTCGATAGTCTCACCACCTCATTTAACCAACTTCTTCTGAATGGAGATGGTGTACAACCTCTGCTTCGATTATTGTCACGAACAACCGGATGTGCCGTGGCGTTATATCCACTTGAAGGGGAAGCAAGTGCCGCTCCCTACTGCCCTCCAGAGCAGCTGGAGACTCGTCGGCAGGATTGGTTTTTGCAGCGGGGACATTTGGCGGGAGAGGATATTCCGAATTTAATGCGGCTGTCGGATAACACATTACATGCGTTCAGCATGCCTGTTCGGGCGTTAGACTACACCTTTGCGGATCTTGTACTCATGCACCAAAAACTGCCGGATCACGATTCAAATATACCGATCAAACCCTCAGATGAATTCATCATTCAGGCACTGGAACGTTGCGCGGCCGCGATTGCCCAGGACTGGATGCGAACCAAATACATGGAAGAGAAACGTCGCTACAAAGAAGATATGTGGGTCATTGACTGGCTTAACGGACATCACTCCACGAAGGAAATCCATGAATATGTATCCACCGTTAATCCCCTTCTCGCAACGAGCAAAGCCACGATTATCTTATTCGACAGTAACCCTGCATACACAGACAGCCTCAGACTTCAGAAATTATTGATCCAACGTAACATCGTAGCCCGTTCCGTGTTCGCTCGGGAGAATTTCACCCTCTACAGCACCGTTCTAAATCACCAGATCATTCTTATCATTCTCGACCCACTACCTGGATCTCAGCGCAAAAGCAGTCTCTGGCGCTGCATCGAACAGCTGCAGCAGCACGAACAGGAACAGACCCACTGCCTCTTCTCAGGCCTGATCGGTATCGGTCATAACTGCACAGACCTCTCCCGTCTCAAGGATAGTCTGGAATCCGCGAAGGAGACACTGCGAATCCAGAAGGACATCGGCGAGATGCAGCAGCCCTTTTACAGTAATCTTCATTGTTATCGCATCATTGCCAGTATGAAGCAGAGTGGTAATCTAGATGATTTTATCGAAGAATACCTGGGGCCGCTCATTCGTTACGATGTCGAGAAAGGAGGTCAGTTGCTGCGGACCCTCAAGCAATATTTGGTCCTGTGCTGCTCCAAGCAAGAGACGGCCACCGCTCTATATATCGTCAGACAGACGCTGTATCACCGGTTGGACAAAATCGAAGTCCTTTTGGGAGAAGACTATATCCTCCCAGAGAAGCGGGTAGCGATCGAACTTGCACTCTATGCCTATGAGTACGTACACGGCCCGATCGCATGAAAAGCTTCAGCATGGTCTACGCTCCCCGTTGTTCCTGAAGCTGGCGAATCAGGATGTGACTGAACCACTTCCGTCCAGACGCCGTGCCCACGTATTGCTCTTGTTTCTCTTCGGGAAGATCCGGGTGCCCCCATATGACGTGAGCACCCTCCAGATGTTCCCGTACCGCATAGATCCGATAACCCTGTGCAACCATTCGCTCTATGGCGATCCTCTCGGCCTCAAACACATCATGATCCGACATCAGCTTCTCCCTCCATTCACTGCCGTCACAGGCTGTTTCATCGGTATAGGTGCGCCTGCATCATACTTGTTGCGCTTCACATATTGGCCTGCCCCTGCTGTTCCGGCATACTGCCGATCTCGAATGACATACTCCCCGCGGCACAACACCGTCATCGGACATCCCTGTACCTGCATACCTTCAAATGCACTGTAATCCACGTTCATATGATGCGTATCTGCCGAGATCACCCTGTTTACTGATGGGTCAAAAATAACGATATCCGCATCTGTCCCTACAGCCAGAGTCCCTTTCTGCGGGAATAATCCAAATAACTTGCTCGCTCTTGTCGAACATAGATCGACCCACTGATTGAGCGTGATCCGCCCCTTGACTACACCTTCCGAATACAGAATGCTTAGGCGATCTTCGATGACCGGCCCTCCGTTCGGAATTTTGCTAAAATCATCCTTGCCCAAGTCCTTCTGCCCTTTGAAATTAAACGAGCAATGATCGGAGCCAATCGTCTGCAGCTGACCACTTTTCAATGCATTCCACAGTACTTCCTGATGCGCTACTTCCCGGAGTGGTGGTGACCAAACATACTTTGCACCCTCAAAGTCCGGCTGATCCATGATCGACTGATCCAACGTCAAATACTGAGGACAGGTCTCCCCCCAGATTCGGTATCCCATTTCACGCATACGCGCGATCTGCTCCACTGCTTCCGCACAGGTCACGTGCACCACATACAACTGTGAATCCGCAAGTGCAGCCAGACGGGCCGCCCGGCCTGTCGCTTCTCCCTCCAGCATGGATGGGCGTGTTAAGGCATGATGAATTGGTTCCGTGCGCCCTTCGGCGAGCGCCTGTCGAACCAGCAGGTCAATGACATCCCCGTTCTCGGCATGAACCATGACGAGTGCGCCGTACTCTTTTGCCTTTTGCAACGTCTGGAAGAGAATCCCGTCATCCGCCTGAAACTGGTTTTTATACGCCATGAACACCTTGAAGGATGACACACCCTCTTCTTCAATGATCTGCGGCAGCTCTTCCAGCACCTGATCATTCATCTCGCCAATCATGAGATGGAAACCGTAGTCGATGGCGGCTTTACCCTCGGCTTTGGCATGCCACTCCTGGAGGGATTCGATTAATGGACGGCCTTTTTGTGTCAGACAGAAATCAATGATCGCGGTTGTACCGCCAAAGGCTGCTGCTACCGTTCCCGTCGCAAAATCATCCGCCGTTACCGTCCCACCGAAGGGCATATCCAGATGCGTATGCGGGTCGATCCCGCCCGGAATGACGTAACAGCCCGCTGCATCTACAACCTCCATTCGTTCGTCTGGCACCAGTCCGATGCCAATCTGTGTGATTTTACCCTTTTCGATCAAAATATCTGCTTCAAAGGTATCCGACGCTGTGACCAACACACCATTACGAATCAATTTGCGGGTACTCATGATATCGCCTCCTTGGTTGACTGATCTCTAACGGATTGCAGCATCGCAATCGCAGACTGACGTTCATTCCAGGTTACAGGTTCCTGCTCTGGCACAAGTTCAACCATATCAATCGCCCCATCCACCGGGCAAACAATCGAACACAGATTACAGCCAACACAGTCCTCTTCGACCACTTCCAGATAGGAGCCGGACGGGTCGGTCAACATATCAATACACTGATGCGAGGTGTCCTCACAAGCAATATGGCATTTGTTGCAATTGATGCAGACATCGCGGTTGATGCGGGCGACCACTTTGTAGTTCAGATCGAGATTGCCCCAATCCGAGTAACGCGGAACCGTCTGACCTACCAGTTCTGCAACGCTGCTCAGACCCTTTTCGTCCAAATAATCGTTCAGCCCATCAATCATGTCCTCCACAATACGGAATCCATGATGCATCGCTGCGGTACATATCTGAACCCCTGTAGCACCCATGAGCAGAAACTCTGCGGTATCCCGCCAGTCCGAGATTCCACCAATACCCGAGATCGGCACACCCACCTCCGGATTACGCGCACACTCGGCAACCATATTCAGTGCAATTGGCTTCACCGCTGGGCCACAGTATCCACCATGCGCTCCTTTGCCGCTCACATGGGGCACGGTGTTCCACGAATCCAGATCCACACCTGCCAGGGAGTTAATCGTATTGATCAGGGAGATCGCATCCGCGCCACCTCGTACAGCTGCCCGGGCTGTCGCCGTAATATCCGTGATATTTGGCGTGAGCTTCACAATCACCGGTGTAGTCGCCACTTCCTTCACCCACATCGTCTGGAGTTCAACCAGGTCCGGCTGCTGACCAGAGGCAGCTCCCATACCTCGTTCGGCCATGCCATGCGGGCAGCCAAAGTTCAGCTCTAGGCCATCGACGCCGACGGCTTCCACCTTTTTCACAATCTCATGCCACTTCTCCCGCGTAGGTTCCACCATCAGTGAAGCGACAACCGCGCGATCCGGGAATCGTTTCTTGGTCTCGGCAATCTCCCGCAGATTTACTTCCAGCGGACGGTCCGATATCAATTCTATATTGTTAAACCCCGCCACCCGTTGCCCACCAAAATGGACCGCAGCGAAACGGGAGGATGTATTGATAATTGGCTCACCCAGCGTCTTCCACACCGCGCCACCCCAGCCCGCCTCGAACGCACGCTGAACCTGATACCCCGTATTGGTCGGTGGTGCAGAAGCCAGCCAGAATGGATTGGGTGATCGAATACCTGCCAGATTAATGGATAAGTCAGCCATAACGATCCCTCCTTGGTGTTGTTTGAACTTACTATATAAGTTGAACTAAAGATTATTTACACTGACACTACGATGACAGAATAACCTTCCAATCGCTGTTATCCCCAGATTTTTTTGATTCCCTTTTCCGAAAGGGAAAATCCGGGGATAAAGGCGAACGCTTTGCTTTTTCAGGTTTTTTCTGTCCTCTCCGTTATCGTGTAAATGATTAGTTCAACTTATATAGTTACACTGGAATATTTGGTCATGCTCAGGATCTCTGCGTAGTAATGGTGTTTCTGGATAACACCTAAATTCTAACGAACCGTAGACCTCTTATTCCGTCCCTATGCGGTGAATTCAAAATCTTACGAATCGTAGCAGCCTTATTTTGCTGTATCAGCTCATTTCGGCTTCATTTCAACGATTTTTATCAAAATAAGACGTGTGAGATTCGTTAGATTTTCCAATCCTCCATAATTGCCACTATAAGGTGTGTAGGGTTCGTTAGCGTGTCAGGGACACCACACCAGACCTCTCGCTCGGATCTACACCTTCAACACTCTAGCAGTCCCTTACGCCTCTCCTTCCACGCTTTCCTTGTACTCTCCACTTCCCCTTGTCTTCCTCGCTGCTCACGCAGTCTCTTCCACCTGTCCAGGCAATGCCTTCATGACTGCGGCGGCAGCCAGCTTACCTTGCTGTGCAGCCGAGACAACCATCGCCTCACCCTGGCCCTGACCAAAAATAACATCTCCTGCCGCATAGATCTGAGGGTGTGAGGTACGGTACGTATGCGGCTCGATCTCAACGACACCCCAGTGGTGACGAAGCCCAAATGTTTCGATTAATGGTAATAAACGATGCTGTCCAATCGCCCGGATGACCGTATCACATTCAATCATGAACTCCGATCCCTCCACAGGCACGGGCAACGCACGCCCACCACCAGGCGGAGTAATCAACTCCATTTTCACGCATTCCACAGCCTGAACCCGACCGTTCTCGTCTCCAATGATACGCTGCGGCATGGTAAACCAGCGGAACTCCACACCCTCCTGCTTGGCAAAAGTATATTCAAACGCATACGCCGTCATCTGGCTTTCCCCACGCCGATATAACATCTGCACCCGCTCGGCACCAAGACGTACCGAACAGGTTGCTGCATCTACCGCCGTATTACCCGCGCCAATAACGGCGACCTTCAGACCATTCAGCGCGGGTGGAACACCCTGCTTGGTAGACTCCACCAGTTCAATCGCATCGTAGACACCTTCCAATGTCTCCCCTTCAATGCCCAGCATAGGTACAGCACCCATGCCACAGGCCAGAATGACCGCTTCATGCTGCTCAAGCAACTGCGTAGCGGGCATATCTACACCAATGCGCACCCCATAACGGATCTGTACACCAAGCGCCTCCACCTGCTCCACTTCCCATAGCGCAACCGATTCGGGCAAACGGAAGGATACGATGCCGTACGTATTCAGCCCGCCGCCTTTGGGTTTGGCCTCGTAGATCGTCACCTCGTAACCTGCACGCCCCAGTTCACGTGCCGCCGACAGTCCGGCTGGCCCCGCTCCCACAACAGCAACGGTTCTCCCATTAGCAGGGGCTGCCTGGAATAACGTCTCATTCTTCGCCCGCGCCCAGTCGGTGGCATAACGCTGCAAGTCACCAATCCGAATCGGCTTTGACGATTCGTTTAGCACACATGCACCTTCACACAATTCCCCTGTGGGACAGACACGTGCGCAGCTGGCTCCAACCGGATTCGCATCCATGATGGTGCGGGCCGAACCTTTCAGGTGCCCTGTTGATATTTTGCTAATAAAAGAAGGAATGTTGATGTCGGTTGGACAGGCTTTGATACAAGGTGCATCGTAACAGTACAGACAGCGGTTTGATTCCTCCATCGCTTCCTTGCCTGTCATGGCGGGTTTCATCTCGGCAAACCGACTCTCCCATCCATAATCGGATAACGTTGTTCCTGAGCTGTTCATCAATGTCATGCACCTCCTGAAGTTTGATCCGCGCAGCTTCCAGCTACTTTTACAGACTAACCAGATGTTCGTACGTTTCCGGCCTGCGATCGCGGTAGAACTGCCACACATTACGCACCTCACGAATCATCTCCGTATCCATCTCGCCAATAACAACCTCATCCTGATCTCTGCTGCCGATCGCTACCATTCTGCCTCGCGGGTCCACCAAGTACGACTGTCCATAAAATTCACCCATATTCCACGGCGCTTCCACGCCAACCCGGTTAATAGCTGCAACATAATAGCCGTTAGCTACCGCGTGAGCAGGCTGTTCCAGTTTCCACAGATATTCCGATGTACCCGCAACCGTAGCGGACGGATTGAACACTATTTCAGCCCCCGCCAGTCCAAGCAATCGTGCCCCTTCCGGAAAATGACGATCATAACAGATGTACACGCCGACTCTGGCGTAGGCCGTATCAAATACCGGAAACCCGAGGTTACCTGGTTTGAAATAATACTTTTCCCAGAACCCATTTGTGCCCTCACCCGCCTCCACATGCGGAATATGATGTTTGCGATATTTGCCCAGATATGAACCATCCGCATCAATGACGGCTGCCGTATTGTAATACGAAGCAATGCCCTCCACCTCATACACAGGTAAAATAATCACCACCGCAAGCTCCTTCGCCAGTTCCTGAAAACGTCTGGTCGTTGGCCCTTCCGGCACCGGTTCAGCGGATGCATACCATTTGGGATTCTGCTCTGTGCAAAAGTACGGGCCATAGAATACTTCCTGCAACCCGATGATCTTGGCGCCTCTTGCAGCAGCTTCACGGACCAGCGCAATGTGCTTCTGAACCGCAGCTTCTTTGTGCACTTCAACGGGAGCCGAACCTTCAATCTCATGAGAAGCCTGGATTAATCCGATGCTGATTTTGCCCATAACGTCACAACGCCTCCTCGGGTAAAATGATTGGTTGGTTCATTCCACTGCACATCCTCCGAATGGTGCGATACAATACTTCCGTTCCGAGTCCAATATCCTCCGGGGAGGAATATTCGCTGGGATGATGACTGATGCCGTCTTTGCTGCGGACAAAGATCATGCCATAATCACACACAAGCGAAAGGGCCAATGCATCATGGAACGGACCACTCATCAGTTCTGGCAAAGTAACCCCGATCTCTTCCGCAGATGAACGAATCACCGACTTGATTGGCTCTGCACAATACCGCGGCTCACTATTCGTATCCTCTGTCAGCGAGTAGGTTAGACCATATCGGAAACTCACATCATCCAAAATGTTCATCAATCGGGCTTCAAGCTGGTTCCTGCGCTCCATCTCCATATCTCGCAAATCAACGGTGAAGCTGACTTCCTCCGGGATGATGTTACGCGAGTCTGGAAACACCCTCAGACTACCCACCGTACCTACGGTTGGAGCTTCCGGGTCTTCTCTCACCATATCGTCAAAAGCCGCAATGACTTTGGCGCTGCCTACCAAAGCATCATGCCTCATCCCCATCGGAACGGAGCCGGCATGACCCGCCATGCCTTTCATCGTCACCGTAAGCCACAACGGACCCGAGATGCCCGTCACCAGACCTACTGGTGCATTCATCGCTTCCAGCACCGGCCCCTGCTCAATGTGCAGCTCCAGATAACTGCCTATTGAACCTGGCGGATAGATCGCTTCTTCAAAATCCGAAGGAGAACAGCCGAAGGCTTCCAGCGCCTCCCGGCGGGTCACTCCGTTTTTATCCTGCCGCTCCAGTTCACCCTCTTCCAAGTTACCGGTTATGCCACGTGAGCCAAACAGGCCTTTGTTAAAACGGGAACCCTCTTCATCGCAAAAGGCAATCACCTCAATCGGCATACGGGGCTGAATGCCATTTTCGATCAGGCATTGGACCGCTTCGAGTGCACCGAGCACACCAATTGCTCCATCATATCGACCGCCGTAAGGCTGAGAGTCGATATGGGAACCAATCATGAGGATCGGCAGCGCCTGATCCGCACCTTCGAGACGACCAATCAGATTGCCGAAGGCATCAAGTCGAGTCGTCAGACCGGCCTTTTCCATCCAGAGACGAACCTGTATGATGCCATCCATATCTTCCGGGGTCAGGGCAAGTCGGCAGACACCCGTCTCCGCGATTCGGCCAATCTGTGACAACTGCTCAATTCGCTCATTCAGCCGAAGCTGATTAATGACTTTGCCTGTTGTGGTCTGCATCCTCCCTCGCCTCCTTGCGCTTATTTATCGCGTAATGATATGAAAATTTCCAGCTCGTTTGCTAAACCGTAAACGTCTGTCGTACCTGTGTATGGCAACTAACCTGCGTCCAGACTACGGAGTGCAACGAGCAAACTTCCAGCGATCAGATCCAACTCATCCTCGGTGGTGACAAAAGGTGGGGAGATCGTCAAAATGTTTGCAAACCCCGGCACGGTATCGCCGTTCTTGCCAATCAGAATGCCGTCCCTTTTACAGCTGGCGAGTACCTTCATTACTTTATCCGCCTCCGCAGGAGAACCATCTGCTTCAATCAATTCAATGCCAAAGGCGAATCCGAATGAACGGATATCCCCCACAATGGACAGCTCCAGCAAAGGTTCCAGCTTCTCACGAAGCAGGTATCCCAGTTCTTCCGCCCGGCTGACCAGATTCTCTCGTTCCAGAATCTCCAGATTCGCCAGTGCCACCCGGCAGGATACCGGATTCCCGCCAAATGTATTCACATGGCGAAAGTGGGCATCCGGTCCGGGTTCCCGGAACGTGTCGTACAGATCGGCTCGCACCGCCGTTGCTGATAGCGGCGAATACGCACTGGTCATGCCTTTTGCCATCGTCACAATATCTGGCTGTACGCCATAGTTCTGATGACCAAACTTCTGCCCAGATCGGCCAAAACCGCAGATTACCTCATCTACAATGAGCAGCACGCCATAGCGCTGACAGATCTCTTGCACGGTACGCATATAATCCGGTGGGGGTACAATCATGCCGCCCCCTGTGATCACCGGCTCCATAATTACTGCGGCAACCGTCTCAGGACCTTCCCAACGAATCACCTCTTCATAGATGGTTGCACATTCGAGTCCGCATCCATCCTTTTTTCGTCCAAACGGACAGCGGTAACAATACGGTGGTGGAACATGAGAGAAACCTACGCCGAGTGGCTCGTATTTGATCTTGCGGGCAGCTTGCCCAGTGGCGCCCAGCGCGCCCATGGAGTTACCGTGATAGGCACGGTGACGGGAGATGAATTTGTGACGAGTAGGTTCACCATTCTGATGGTGATACTGACGGGCTATTTTGAAAGCCACCTCATTCGCATCTGAACCTGAGTTGGAGAAGAATATTCGATACTCCCCCTCAAGCCATTCATTCAGCTTCTCCGCCAGCAAAATTGCCGGTTCGTGACTCTGCGTCATCGGTACATAAGCGAGTGCTTTCATCTGTTCGTAGGCATTCCGCGCAATCTCCTCACGGCCGTGCCCCACATTCACACACCACAGTCCAGACATCGCATCCAGATAACGCGTACCATCCTGATCGGTGATCCAACTGCCCTCCCCACTCACTGCAATCATCGGATGATCGTTATGAGGCGAGATGTGATGCCATACGTATTTGCGATCCTTCTCCAGCCATTCTTCCTTCGTACTGCCAAGCGGCTGAGGCTGCTGATCTACAGAACTCATTCGTCATCCTCCTTCTATAAGCTGATCCAATATGCTTTACACATGCCCACTCCGATTGCAGTACCATCTTCCGATCGCTGTTATCCCCAGATTTTCTAGATTCATTTTTCCTTAAGGAAAAATCCGGGGATAAAGGCGCACGCTTCGCTTCCTCAGATTGGTTCTGCACTCTTCGTTCTCGTGTAAATGTTCGTCCACGCTTATTTCACCGCTTCTTCATAGATGCTTTTCTCCAGCGCTTCATCCAGGTTGGCCGCTTTTTTGATCAAACCATAATTCAGTGCAATATCCGCAGTCCGGGTAAATGACTCATCCACAAAGCTACCGACCTGCTGCTCCGTAAATCCTTCCGGGCGAATCAGCTTCGCAATCTCTTCCAGCATCGTGACCTGATGCTCACGAGTCGTACTGCCATCCGTCACATTACTCATCACGATATCCACCGTCTCATCCTGTTGATCAATGGCGTAGTTCCAGCCTTTCAAAATGGCACGGGTCACTTTGACCGCAAGCTCACGGTTGCTGTCTACCCAATCCTTTTTGGCAATCAGAGTGTCCTCCAGCATGCCAACACCGGCATCTTCAATGTTGAACACATCCAGATCGGATTCTTTCATTCCACTTTCCAGCACCACGTGATATTCGTTATAGATCGTTGCCGTCGCCACATCTACCTGATCGTTGAAAAACTGATCCATCGTGAACCCCTGCTTCACCAGTTCAATATCCTTCTTCGGATCCAGGCCATTCTTCTCCATGAACGCGAGCACCTGAAACTGCTGACTGCCAAACCAGGTACTGACCTTCTTACCTTTCATCTCAGCGGGATCAGTAATACCTAGGGACTTCTTGGCAATCAAGCGATAACTGCTCTTCTGTGAGATCTGGGCAAGCGAGACAAGCGGCAGACCGTTATCCCGGCTGACCAGCAAACTGTCTACACCCGTGATCCCCACATCGGCCGCACCATTGACTACCTGCTGCTCAATCACGATATCCGGCCCACCTGGAATAATCTCGGCATCAATGCCTTCATCTGCAAAAAAACCTTTCTCCTTCGCTGCATAAATCCCGGCAAATTGCGCCTGCGGCACCCATTTCAGTTGAATTTTCACTTTGGTTAAGGGTTGATCTGCTTCGCCCGCCCCTCCTGAACTCGCAGCAACAGGCTCAGCCGCCGGCTCGGACTTCGTAGAACATGCGCCCAACATCGTAACAACCAACAGGACCAATACCAGCAAACCCGGCTTCAACGTTTTGTACATGTACAGAACAACCCCCTGTTTATATACGATTTATCAAGCATCAGTCCGTGTTCAAAAAGTCTGCTTTTCAGTACCGTGGACTTTTTGAACAACCTCTATCAGGTATTACGATCTATGGATGGTTGATACCCTGATGTATGTTAGTGATCTGTGCGTGCACGATTCCACGGAATGAGTCGTTTTTCTGCCAGGACAACTGCTTCATACAACACAATGCCGAGCGCGGCTGCGATGACAATGCAGGACCAGGCCAAAGGCATGTTCGCCAGTCGAATCTGATCCGAGAGCAAGTACCCCAGCCCTTGGGAGGCGATGAAAAATTCACCCACAATGGCCCCGATAATACTGGTCGACATGTTGATCTTCAGACCGGCAAAGAGGGAAGGCAGGGCATGAGGCAGTCTCAGCTTCCAAAAAAACTGCATCCTGCTCGCGGCAAGGCCACTCAGCAGATCACTGTACTGCGGCTGAATGGAAGTCAGTCCTTTGAACAGGCTAACAGCCATCGCTGCCATCGTAATCACCGTGACGACTGCAATACGCGACCAGATCCCGTCTCCGAACCAATTGTTCATAATCGGGGCAAGAGCCACGATCGGAACGGCGTTCAGTGCAGACAAAACCGTAACCGCCGCCCTACCGCTTGTTGGGAAGAATGATGCGCCCGCTGCCGCCAGAGCACCCAACAGGGAGCCGAGCAGGAAGCCACCCAGCATTTCGGTTCCGCTGTACATCGCATATCGAAAGAGCATATTGGCATTTTCCTGAATGGATACCGCAATCGCGGAAGGCACGGGCAGTTGGTAGCTTTCCAGCGAGAATATCCAATGAAACAACCTGAGCTGCCAGAGGGTGAGAAACAACCCACCCGCACCCCAAGGAAGCATACTCAGTGCAACCGATCGTCCGCGAACGCCAGGGCCTGATCTGACCTTTTCGGCTTGTCCCTGTTGTCCATGAATTTCCGAACCTGGAACAGTCGTCATCTGTGAACCAGAGAGGGGCGTAGCCGCGCCAGTTACAGTAGCAATAGCCACACCTTCATCACGCTTCCGTTGCAAAACTCTACCTTCACTCATGTGGCATCGCCTCCTTTGGCCCTGAATTCAGGCTGCCAAGGGGTTAGCCAACGTTCAGCCAGACTGATGGCCAGATACGAGATCAGGCCAATGCCAATGCTAAGCATGATGGTGGCCCAGAACATGCCAACTTGGGCATGGCCGTAATATAACGAACTGACCATCAGGACGCCGAGCCCGTCGGGGGCGCCCATCAATTCCACAACGATGGAGGAGGTCACCGCCAGCGGAGCGGCTATTTTCATACCAGAAAATAGTCCCGGCAGTGCTGAGGGTAGCAGACATTTGATATATCGTGCAGTCAGTGAAGCTCCACAGGAACGCATAAGTTCCAGATGCTCTGGTGCTGCACTTTTCAATCCTTTTAATGTATGGATGATGATCGGGAAGAAAGTAACATACGCCGCCATAACAATCCGCGCCCACTCCGCGTTGTGAATGATGCCGTACACGATTGGTGCGAGACCAATAACCGGAACCATCTGTGAGGAGACAACATATGGCGATAACGTGCGCTCCAGCCAGATAGCCCCACTCATGAGTAGAGCCAGACCCAGACCAAGCAACGTTCCCCCTGCAAAACCAATGGCGGCATTGCCAAACGTGACAGCCCCCTGCTCTGCCAGCGTACCCGAGTAACGAAACAAGGCTACAAGGACATCATGCAGATAAGGAAGGCGAGACGCCGCCTGCTGGGGTGACAGGAACAATTGGAGCATCCAGGCGGCTGCTTCCCACAGTACCAATACGGCCATAATCCAGATGACGACCCAGGATCGATATCCTGGCTTAAAGAACCGCAGAGACATGAGATTCATCACGCTCCTCGTAGAAGCAATTGCGAATGGTTGTGATCATGTGGTAGAAGGCTTCCGTTTCTCTCAGTTCACTATGACGTTCGGAAGGCAGATTGACGGAATGAATGGAATGTACTTGCCCCGGATGTGCCGAGAGCACGATGATCCGGTCGGACAGAAATACGGCTTCGGGGATGCTGTGTGTGACAAAGAGGAAGGTCTTGCCTGTTGAGCGCTTGATCTCAAGCAGCTCCAATTGAAGTTTTTCTTTGGTGAATTCGTCCAAGGCGGAAAAGGGTTCATCCATGAGCAGCAATGGCGGATCAAGCGCAAGCGCACGTGCAATGGATACACGTTGCTGCATTCCTCCACTGAGTTGCCATGGATAATGGTCTGCGAAGCGGGTTAACCCTACCATTTCAAGCAGTTCACCGCTAATGCGGCGGCACTCCTTACGGCGGGTGCCGAGCAGCTCCAAAGGCAATTCCACATTGTGACGAACGGTGCGCCAATCGAACAAGGCGGGTGTCTGAAAGACAATGCCGAACTGTCGCTGTAGTCGAGCCCGCTCAGGCTCCTGACCTGCAATGCGTACGGTGCCTGAGGTGGGCTGAAGCAAATCACCTACCAGCCGGAGCAAGGTCGACTTGCCACAGCCGGAAGGGCCCAGCAGGGAGACAAACTCATTGGACTGGATCTGGAATGTAACATCCGACAAGGCAGTCACTTGTTGTGTACCTGTACCAAAAACAACGGACACATGATCTACATCAATATGGCAGGCTTCGGGGACTGTCGCTGAGGATATGGAGGACATGGGCATTCTCCTTTGTGGGAAGTTGTTTTCATTGCACACCAAGGCTGAATGGGAGGTTTATATACACAAACGTAACAGGTTTTGCTTGTTAGATAATACTATATCGCTTTGGGCGGGGATTACATTATACAGTGTGTTTTGAGTATGGGCCTGTTCATGTTACACAATGTAAAATGAAATGGATTCTCAGATACATATATGTGAGTTTTCTTCATAGATAGCTAACATACATTTCACCTAACAACAAGCGCACGATCATTTGTATTTATTGATTAAATATTCGGAAAATATGACATATGCCCTCGTATTTTTGCTCATTTTCTTGTATAAAGATTGAATAGACGTACAAGGACTTCCACCTCCACGTGAGTCAACGCTCCTGAATGATGAAGGCGGTATCACTATTCGGATTAATCACCACGCAGGTTGGATTCCTCTGTCACATATCACTTTGAAAATCACATATATAGGTCTATCCAAGGATCAGTAGAACGAAGCTTTCAAATCCAGAAATCGGGGTGGTCATGATGTTTGATTGGCTGGGATGGAGAAAAGGATTGCCGCTGTGGCGATCGTATCGGTTGAACGCACATATAAAGGAAGATGTGGAACAGATTTTTGAGGGGATTGCCGAAACGAGACGGCAGCTTATGATGGACTGGGCAGATGAACAATGGAATCACCTGGATCGTTTGCTTCAACAGATACAGTCGGTCCAATTACAGGATGTATTACAAGGTTCACAGCAACTAAGCAAACTAGATGCATGGTTTCAATCCAGTTATATTCGAGCCGTAGACAGTACGGAGCTATTCATGCTGAACGAACAGAATCAGGTGGTACTCTCTACATATAAGAAACATATTGGACAGATCTATGAAGATTACGAAGCTTTGATTGGACCAGGATTGAAGTACTCCCGAGCAGATATTCATGGGAAAAAGTGTTTGTATGGCCCATATTCCGATCCACTGACGTTGGATATTGGTCCACGCTCGTCCGCTTTTCACGATGATGTCACCTTGCTGTTTATCTCCCCAATCCTGCAGGAAGGTCGATATGTCGGTTCATTATGCAGCCGTGTTCCCGGGGATGTACTCGGTGACCTGATCCAACGAGAATCAGGTCATATCTATCCCGATTCCGGTGACAATTACCTCTTTATGGCTGAGTCGATATTACGGCCCCATCTGCAACCCGGCACCGCCTTATCCCGAAGTCGATTCGAAGACCGTACCTTTACACATGGAGAAAATCTCAAAGATGGCGTCACCACCGAATGGGGTATCGTTTCCGTCAAGGAGCATACCGAACTGGAACTCATGTTCACTGATCCGTCGACCGGAGAACTACACCCCGGAGTAGCAAACACCATTCAGAATGGTTCCAATCTGTTTGTAGCCTTTCCCGGCTACTCGGATTATCGCCATATTTCTGTGATCGGCAAAGGTATCACCTTCCAGCTGCCACACTGTCCTGATCGCTGGGGCATGATGTGTGAAGGGGATCTGGAGGAAGTGTATCGGATACGAAGCATCGGCTGGCGCCAGTTCAAGCAACACAGTCTCTTCACGCTTTTGTCAGGCGTTGCAGGAGCAGCTCTTGTCTATGCCTTCACTGGTAGTGGTTGGAGCGCGACAGCAATGGCCGCTTTTAACGTGTTATTTGGATTCTTCACTGCATTACAGCTGCATCGTAGCCAATATCAACGAGTTCATGAAGACTTGCGTCGCATCAGCCGATTTATTCGAATTAACGCCGAAGGCAGGGGTGATCTGACCCAGCGCCTGAACACGTCTGCTTTTGCCCAAGATGAATCAGGTGAACTGGCGAAGTGGATCAACAACATGATTGATTCTCTCGAAGGCATTATGCTGAAGGTACAACTTGCCACGGTAGACGTTATGGACAACCAGTATCAGATGCGAACCTCAACAGAGACAACCCAAGGCACGACTGAACGTGTGAACCACAAGCTTGGTTCGATGATTCAGGCCATTCGTACCCAACTGGAAGATCTTGACCAGGCCAAGATCGCTGCTGATCACATGCGCATAACGCTGCAACAACTGGAGACCTCTGCTACCGAACAGATCAGCGTGGCCCAGCAGGAAGTGGAACGAATCGGCGACAAAATGACCCAAATCTCAGGAGCGGTATCCGATACTAACCGTACCATCCTGTCCTTCATGGATACCATGAAAGAGATTTACCGTGCACTGGCTGTCATTGATGAAATTTCAGCTCAGACCAACCTGCTGGCTCTGAATGCTACAATTGAAGCCGCACGCGTAGGCGAACATGGCCAAGGGTTCTCGGTCGTGGCAGGGGAAATCCGCAAGCTAGCCGAGTTATCCCGCTCTTCAACTGAAAATATTCATCAGATTCTGGACCGAATCTCAACGGCAGCAGGAGCGGCATCTCAATTAATCACAGAGGGTGATCAGGTACTGGCTGAAGGAACAACACTGGTTCAGGCCGCTTCGCAACTTCTGCAAAATGCTACCGCTGAAGAACCTGAACGCACACAAGTCGTGGATCAAGTGGTCATGCTGATGGAGAATATTGCTGCAATCAGCCATCAAAATCGGGCGACATCTGCTGAGGTAGAAGCAGAGATGATGGAGCTGATCCGTGATATGTTGCAGGTTCAGCATTCTTCGCATAATGTGGAAGCCATTACGGTCTTTCTGCAACAACTCGTGGGACAATTCCATCTGAATCACCCCGCCAAAAATGCTGTCATCTGACGTCATCGTTGACGCGGATTGGAGAAATAGCTAAAATTTGATGCAACTGTTCCTTTTGAAATTGTCGTATCATTTATAATAGAAGATTTCCAATCTGAACCGATGAAAGGGTGGTCTGCATGGAACTGCTTCAGGATTCATTTGGCCGGATACATGACTACATCCGTATTTCTGTTACGGACCGCTGTAATTTACGCTGTGTGTATTGCATGCCCGCAGAGGGTATGGAGTTTGCTCCACATGATGAGATTATGAGCTACGAAGAGATCGCACAGGTGCTGAAGGTGCTTGCTCCGATGGGCATGCGCAAAGTCCGACTCACCGGGGGCGAACCGTTGGTACGGAAGGATCTGCACAAGCTCGTCAGCATGATCTCCGCAATTGACGGGATTGACGATATTGCCCTGACTACCAATGCTCTTCTACTGGACAAACAAGCTCAGGCGTTGAAAGATGCTGGGTTAAACCGGATTAACATCAGTCTGGATTCCCTGCGCGCTGATCGCTTCTCCATGATTACCCGCGGTGGAGATGTGAACAAGGTGCTGAAAGGCATTGAAGCTGCAACAGCTGCTGGCCTTGCTCCGATCAAGCTGAATGTTGTGCTGATGAAGGGTATCAACGATGATGAGATCAAGGATTTTATTGCTATGACGATTGATCAACCTCTTCATGTGCGTTTTATTGAATATATGCCGATTGGACAGGCTTCGGATTCATGGCGCAAATCTTATTTGCCGCTGGAAGCCGTGACTGATGTATGTGCTGAAGCAGGCTGGACGGTAGAAAATACAACAGGCCCTGCGGGCAATGGCCCATCACGCAATATGAAAATTGCGGGCTCCGAAGGCACATTTGGATTGATTCATCCCGTGAGCGATCACTTCTGTGACAACTGCAACCGACTTCGGTTGACCGCTGACGGACATATCAAAGCCTGCCTCTACTGGTCCGATGAGTATAATGTTCGCCGCTTCGTGGATGATCCGCATGCCATGGCGGCACTTTTCCTCAAAGCGCTGGGTACGAAACCAAAGAATCATGAGATGGCTCTGGCTTTGGAACAAAAAATGCAATCGCACACGCCGACGGTACGCCGCATGTCCCAGATTGGCGGATAACAACAGTACGCAATATAACTCAACCGCGTATTCCTGCATATGGATATATATCTGTACCGTCAGGATGACCTCTTCACACAACGGAAGAGGTAACGCTGGCGCAGTGACCCCTTACGTGAATCAGCATTCATAACGTGAAGTGGAGCGTGTCACAAGGAATAGGCGAATACCCCAAGCAGACAAGAACATGATGTTCTTGTCTGCTTTTTCGTTATATTTTCATAAATTTCTGAAAAACTCCAATTCCCCTGTTTCAATTGTTGAAAATTTAATTAATATACGTTATGCCCTTGTTGGGTCTTCAAGATCAACCTCATTCTGACGATGTATACAATACATCTAGATGATACATATACATTATAGGAGCTGAACCTTATTGAACATCGTTGAAGCACTCGTTGCAGCAAGTCCATATTTTAAAATTATGCTGAAAGAACACGATATCATGATTGCGGTAACCGACACGGAGAAGTTCTGGTATTATGTTCCCAGCAACGAACTCGATCTGGGCATCAAGGCTGGAGACCCCGTTTCCCTCGATGACCCTACACTACGCCGGGCACTTATACATGGGGAAACTTCAGCGAACCGTATTGATGCGAAATTCTATGGCACATCAATCAACTCGGCGGCCACCCCACTTCGGGATGAACAAGGAAATATCGTGGGCACACTTGCCATTGGTTTCTCTCTTCAGAACGAGGAAAAACTGGAGTACTTCACTGAATTGATCGGCGGTATCAGCGGAAAATTAACAGATATGGTGCAGACGGTAGCCGCCCAATCCGAGCAATTGACGGCATCTTCCACGCAGATTTTGGATAATACCCGCATGGCTGTGCAGAACTCAGGCGAAGTGAACAAAGTCGCCGCATTCATCCGTGAAATCTCAGAACAGACCAATCTGCTCGGCCTGAATGCAGCCATCGAAGCGGCCCGAGCAGGTGAAGCAGGCGCCGGATTCAGCGTCGTTGCATCTGAAGTGCGTAAACTTTCTACAGGTACCAAAGAAGCTACGGTGAATATCGAACGTTCCTTGAAGGATGTTCAGCATTCCATTCAGCAGATGGAGCAGGAGATCACATCCATCTCACAGTCTAGCAATCAACAAGCGGTGCTGGTAACCGAGTTCAGCGAGGTCATTGATCAGTTGAACAGTGTAAGCCGTGATCTGAAAGTGTTTATTGAATCCATGTTGCTGAAGGCGGAATAGATCCGATTACGATGAGCTTAACTCAAATGACTAACCATATATAAGAGACGCAATACCGATGCATTATCGAGCACTACATATTCCTACTCAATAACTAATTCAACAGGCTATGCTGATTACCAAATTCAGCATCCACATTGAACTCTCCGTGCGATTAACGTCACGGGGAGTTTTTTTATTTTAACAAGTTGTGCCAGCCGCATCACGGTCCTTCTATGAATAGATGAGCTTCCACAGCATCATACACGCAAGCCCAACCATGACCACAGCGGAGAACCGATTAAACACCAGACTGATGCGTCCAGTTCGATCCGTTCTGCCAATCACCCTGCCTGCGCCTGCAAGTCCCAAGAACCATATCCACGATACAGCCGCGGCTGTTAGGGCAAAATAAATGCGCTCCACCCCTTCATACTGAAGTGAACTGGTGCCAATCACGGCAACCATATCCAGCAGAGCATGAGGATTGAGTAAAGATACCGATGCGGCAAACGCAATCTGTCGCCCTGCTGACATTACCGTTTGCGAACCTTCCACAGATTCGGACGACCTCCAAATACTCCATGCCATATATAGCAGAAACAAGCTTCCTACTGCATACATCACATTCGCTAGCAATGGCCATTGCAGCAAAATGAGCGACACCCCTCCAACGGCTGCCCCGATCAACAGCGTATCACTGACCCCTGCCGTTATTACAACAGGCAGAGCATCAATGTAACGTCTTTGTCTCATGCCTTGGTTAAAAATAAATACATTCTGCACACCCAGTGGCAAGATCAGGCCAAACGCCAGAACCACTGCATGAATAACAACCTCCATTGTTCTTCCCCCTTATCTCTGTCCTCCATAGTAGGACAGATGATGGCCTACGTAACCAACCACTTGGATGGCATCAGACCCAACCAAATGATATAGTGTTTGTTACAAAGATAAACGGAGGTGACTCTGCCAGTTATGGAACGTTCTGATTCTCGGCTAAACATGGGGTGGAAGCCGAATCCCTCTCTCGACTTGCCCTTGTATCGCCAGATTGAAGCCTATGTTCGGCAGAAAATCACAACGGGCGAATGGTCAGCAGGATATCGTCTCCCCTCACAGCGAATATGGGCTGAGTCCATGGGCGTAAACCGCAGTACATTGGTCACTGCCCTTGATAATCTGGCCGCCGCTGGTCTGATTGAAGGCAGACATGGCGGGGGAACTTATATTTCCGGCTCCGGTTGGCATGGCATAGCTCATGGAGCGACGCCCAACTGGAATGAAGCCATTGAGGAGGGCTGGTATTATCCCAACCTGCCCGAGATCCAGCAGATTAATCAGGCTGAATTCAGGCCTGGCATCATACGGCTCGGTACAGGGGAGCTTGCCCCGGAGCTGATGCCTCAGGATGCTTTTAGCGATATTCTACACTCCCTGTCCCAGCGTTCTCGTACACTCAACTACCTGGAACCTCAAGGAAGCCTGGAGCTTCGTGAGGCTTTGTCCGTCCATTTGCAGGCTACTGGCATTCAAGCCTCTCCAGATTCCATACTGATCGTATCGGGTTCTCTTCAGGCACTGCATTTGATTTCGGTCGGACTGCTCCCTCGCGGATCAGCGGTTCTGCTGGAAAAACCGTCGTATCTCTATTCGATTCACGCCTTTCAGTCAGCAGGGTTGAAAATGAGTGGTATCCCGATGGATAACGAAGGCGTACACATTGCACGTCTGGAGGACGCGGCGCAGCATGTCAAAGATCAAGATCACATCTCGCTTCTCTATACGATCCCGAGCTTTCACAATCCCACTGGCTCTGTCATGAGTGATCACCGCCGGGAAGAACTCATGTACACCGCTCGAACATTAGGCATCTCCATACTGGAGGATGCCGCTTACAGTGATCTGTGGTTGGATAAACCTCCTCCGTCATCGCTGAAGGCGCGTGACCAGGAAGGACGGGTGCTGCATATGGGCACCCTGTCAAAGGCAGTCAGTCCTGGACTGCGCCTCGGATGGCTGGTTGGGCCAGAGCCGGTCATTCGCCGTCTCGCCGATATCAAGATGCAGACCGATTATGGTACCAGTTCACTCGCCCAAGAAGCTTCTGCCCTGTGGTTCGCAGAAGGACATCACGCTGGACATATGGAACGCCTTCGCCCTGAACTACGCAGACGCAGAGATACCATGCTGGAGCTGCTTCAACGTCACTTTCATGGTATTGCGGAGTGGGAAATACCCGCTGGTGGATTTTACATCTGGCTGCAATTCACCGTATCCCCTCTCTCTATCCGCCAATTGTTCCATACCTGTCTGGAGCAAAATGTACTAATCCACCCGGGCTATCTGTATGACCGCTTGGACGCAAGTCACATTCGGCTGTCTTACGCCTATGCTTCCCCTGATGAGATGGAACGTGGACTACAATGCCTGGCAGAGGCCGTCCACAGACTTATAGACTCTAGCTCCTGACTTCGACGAATACTGTTTCCTGATTTCACCACAAAAAAACAGCCTTGACCTGGAAGGACCATGTCCTTCAGATCAAGGCTATTCGCGTAAGTTTCGTAAGTTTGTCCGAATACCAGTACGGGCAAATACCAGCTGCGCTGCGGGATACCTTTGAATGTTTTACCCTTTGACCGCACCCTCCGCAATCCCCTCCATGATAAACTTCTGGAAGAACGCATAGATCAGAATAACTGGAATCGCAGTCAGTACCAGGGAGGACAGAATCAACGGCCATTCCTTGTTATATTCACCAAACAGCATGTTCGTGGACAGAATCAGCGTATAACGATTCACATCGGTCAACATGAGCAGTGGCAGCAAGAAGTCATTCCAGATCCACAGGAAGTCCAGAATTGCGATGGTGACTGTGATCGGAAGCAGCAGCGGGAAGATAATCTGGAAGAACGTCTGGAACTCATTACATCCGTCAATCTGAGCCGACTCCTCCAATTCACGCGGAATGGACTTCACAAACCCGTGATAGAGGAAGATTGCCATGTTCACACCAAGCCCGATATAGATCAGGGCCAATCCGTACGTGCTTCCTTGCACCCCCATGCCTTTGGCTACCCGTGTCAGCGGAATCATGATTGAGTGGAACGGTACCAGCATGGATGCAACAAACAGGAAGAAGATCAGGTTGCTCAAGCGGCCTGAGGTACGTGACAACTTGTATCCCGCAAGTGAGGCACAGAAGACGATTCCCCCGATCCCCAGAAAGGATACAATCGCCGAGTTCATCGAACTGCCCAACAGATTGATTTTGTTAAACGCGTCCGAATAATTCTCCCAGTGCAACGTTGTTGGCAGCGCGATAAAGGATTGGAACATCTCACCTTGTGTTTTGAAAGAGTTCACCACGGCCATGTAGATCGGCAGCATAGCGACGAGAGAGCCCAGAATCAGCAGCAGTCGAATCAGATAACTGTTCAGTCGTTGCATCCTCATGCTTCCACCTCTTTCTTCTTCATGACGGTGATCTGGATGAGTGTAAAGATGAGTACGATGATGAACAGCACAACCGATTTGGCACTCGCATAGCCATATCTGAAGTTGTTGGAGAACGCTTCTTCATAGATATTCATCGTGATCACCTGCGTGGCCCGGCCCGGTCCACCACCAGTCAGTCCATACACCACTTCAAACACTTTGAATGCTCCGTTCAGCGTCAGGAAGAAACAGATGGTCACGGCATGAGTAATCATTGGCAACACCACATTGCGCAGTACCTGGAATGCGTTGGCCCCATCAATAACAGCCGCTTCTTTGAGACTTTTCGGTACACCCTGGAGAGCAGCCAGATAGATGATCATCATATACCCTACACCGTTCCAGAGCGATACGATCAGAATGGAGTAAAATGAAAACTTCGGATCACCCAGCCATTGCTGGTCGAGGAACGAGAAAGCCAGTTTCTCTGCGAGCTGTGGCAGCACCTGAGAGAAGATGAATGTCCACATGAAAGCACTGATGATTGTACTGATCATGTTAGGCATGAAGAACAGCGTCCGGAAAAGCCCTTTGCTACGCGTCCGTGACTCAATCAACACGGCGAGTAACAAGGCAATTCCATTTTGCAGAATCAGCATAAATATTACATATTTCATCGTGAACCACAGGGAATTCAGAAAGTCGGGATCTTCTTTGAACAATTCCACAAAGTTGCCCAGACCGATAAAGCTGTAATCCTGATTGAGTCCGTTCCAATCCGTCAGACTATAGAACATGCCACTGAACGTGGGATACAGCAGGAAAATCGCATAGATGACAAAGGCAGGCGCAGTGAACGCGAGCAGTGACAGATACTTCTTGAACACATTCGTAGCCATTGGTTCTCCCCCTTTTCACTCGAAGCGGATGATTGTAAACGAGGGAACGAAGAACGTTCTGCCTGCCGTATCATCTGCTTGGAGACTGCGACGAAACAAAGTACCGCTCATTTGTTGACAAAACTCTCAGACCGTTGAGATTTGCCAACAAAAGCGGATACTCCATTCCTCACAGCTCCTTACTTGTTGACTTTGTTGTAGGATTTCCACGCCTTGTCGAGCGCATCGATAACCTGCTGTTGATTTAATTGCCCAGAGTAGTAGCCTTGCAACGCTTTGCCTGACTCGTCTTTCACCGCTTGAGGGAGGGATGGGTCCTCATAAGCTTTACCTTCACTCACATATTTCTGGGCATCGTCTACCCACGGGAAGCTCTTGAAGTCATGGATCTTGGCAATCGGATTGAACTTGAGTGCTTCGAAGAATGCACTTGAATCCTTGTCATCGAGAATGTAGTTCACGAAATCGAGTGCCACTTCTTTGTTTTTGCTAGATGACGATACTGCCAGTGAAGTGGAGGTGCTCAGATTGATTTTGGTATCATCCGGATTGTCATTGATCGGCATTGGTGCTACACCAAAGTTCAAGTCCGGGTTGGACTTCAGGATGGTTTCGGCAAACCATGGTCCTTGAATCCACATCGCGGCGCTTCCTGATGCGAAGGCTGCTGAACCATCATCTCCGCCCACTTCCAGCGCTTTGTCCGTTCCATTGGCATTGACGAGATCAAAGATATCAAACAATGCTTTCATATCGGAGAAGGAGCCCTGATCCTGATTCATCTTCTCCACGAAGTCTTTGTGCTCAGACTGAGTTAATGCACCCACGGTAAGTGGCAGAAATAATTGCGGAATCCAGGCTTCTTTGTAGGATAGTTCAAACGGTGTAATGTTGGCTGCTTTGAGTTTCTCCACGACCGCTTTCATTTCTGTTAACGTCGTTGGCACTTCCAGCCCTTGCTCTTCAAAAATATCTTTATTGTACAAATAGCCCCATGATACTGTTTCCAATGGAATAGCTACGATTTTACCCTCCGCATTCGTTATGGAAGGTTTAACCGAATCCAGCAGCTTATCGACAAAAGGTTGGCCCGACAGGTCTTCCAGATAACCAGCTTTGCTGAATGGTGGAATCTCATTGACTGCATGCAGGGCGAACACATCCGGTGCATCATTGGAGGCGAGGCGAGTCTTCAGAATCTGAGGTGCATTGTCCGCTGGCGGCATCTCCAGTTGCACGTTCACCTCAATGTTTTTCTCTGCTTTCTCCTTGGCTTTGAACTGTTCTATATATTTATCGTAATGTTCTTTCAGCCGAGGTTGTGCAACGAACACTTTGAGTGATACCGTGCTGCCTGATGCCAATTCCTCCTGCCCATTGTCCGTTCCTGCATTGGAACCGCAACCTGCGAGCAGAACACTGACCAGTACTGTACTTGCTACGCTTTTCCATACTTTCATCTCTTATGACCTCCCGGTGTGTAACTGGTTTGTCTTTCATAGGATCATTATATATCAGAAAATGAAAGCGCTTCATTGGACAAAATTAGACTTGTGTATTGGATTATTTTAAACCTTAATCCTGCCGCAAATGCTCTCTCGAACGTCTCATTCCGTACTACTGCCTGATTTACCTGATATACGAGCCTGTCCCTTCCGCATCTCCCCAGGTGAAACTCCGAAATGCTTCTTGAACACTCGATAGAAGTAGGACACATCTTCATAACCCGCCATCTCGGCAACATGCTTGAACGGAATCTGTTCATCCATCACCCATTCTTTCGCTCTCGTCATACGTAACTGGACAACATAGTCGGTCACATTCACCTCATACTCTTTCTTGAATACCTTGCTGAGATATTCCTTGCTGACAAAAAAGATCTGAGCGAGCTGCTCCAGCGTAATCATCTCCATACAGTGCTGCTCAATGTATTGCTTCACCTCATTCAGGTTCAGCTTATTCTTGAACTTACGCTGCGCAATGAGCTGCTCCAAAGCCTGATAGTACGGAGTCGAAATCCATGCGATCGTGGATTCGATGGAAGCCAGTGCAGCCGCAGGAGGTAGCGCCGTTGCTTCGGGCCGCTCGTACAAGCCATTGGAGACGCACAGTTCATCTAACAAAGCCTGTAATTCATGAGCCACCCTGCCAAGCTGCCGAGGTCTGTTAATCTCGCATTGTTCCAGCTTCTGCTGTAATTGCTGGAACCACTCACGCAGACTCTGACCGTTCAGGTCATTAAACCGCAGGCGGGCCTGCTGCTGAAACAGGGAGAACTCACCTGCGAACGAAGATGGGTACGATTCCCACGATTCAGGTGCTGATTCAACCTTTTCCAACTCTTTTGCACATTTAGCAAGTACACCATTCAGTTCATCCGGATTCACCGGTTTGAGCAGATAATCTGCAGCCCGATGGCGGATCGCATGTTTTGCATAATTGAAGTCGTCATATCCGCTCACCACGATCACCTTGATCTGTGGGTACTGTCCGCTCAGCGTCTGTAACAGTTCCACACCGTCTGTACCGGGCATGCGCATGTCCGTAATGATAATGTGAGGCTGATGCTGCTTGACCAGTTGTATGGCCTGCTCACCATCCTCTGCCTCACCTGCAACGGTCATGCCGAGTTCATTCCAATCTCCCAGGTTGCGCAAAATATCCCGGTTCCACGGTTCATCATCCACCAACAGCACTCTGTACAGTTCCTTGTTCACAAGGCTTCGCCTCCTGTATTGCAGGGGTTTCGTACCGTAACGCTTGTCCCCTGTCCGTATTCACTTTCTATGCTCATCCCATATTCAGGTCCAAAATGCATTACCATTCGTGAGGCCGCATTGACCAGTCCAATACTTGTACCTGAACTCCACACCCGATCAGCCTGCCGGGTAAGCCGCTCCAGTCTGGACTGCATCTCCGTTAGTTTCTCAGCATCCATACCCACGCCGTTATCACAAATTCGAATGGTTACATCTGAAGGTTCACAGACAACCTCAATGCCCAGCTTCCATTCGCCCTGTTTCTTCTCCAGACCATGCAAAAATGCATTCTCCACAATGGGTTGCAAAGACAACTTGGGGATATAACACGCCCGAAGTTCTCCGGTAATCTCCAGTGTATATTCAAGCCTGCCGGCAAAACGTTGCTTCTGAATCAGCATATAATGCTCCAACTGATCGAGTTCAGACTGCAGGGGCACCAGTCCATCCGGCGCTCGCACAATATAACGAAACATCTCGCTTAAGGCTCGAATGACCTTGTAACTGTCTGCCGGTTTTTGCGAGTAGACCATGCCGCCAATCATCTGCAACGTATTTTGCAGGAAATGCGGATGGATCTGGGATTGCAGTGCTTTGAGCTCGGCCGTCTGCTTCTCCAGATTCATCAGGTAGTTGTCGCGAATATGTTCCCGAATACGACTAGCCATGCCGTGCAGATTTTTCTCCAGCAGACCAATCTCATCTACCCGGCCACTTCGCACCACTTCCCTGTCCTTGATCAGTTGAATACCCTTCATGGAATTTGCCAGTCGGACAATGGGCTTTGATGTGCGCCAGGCCACCAGCGCAGCTAGTCCCACAGATATGACAGTGGCCAGGCCACCCACAACCAATCCGTATTTCATCGTTTCCAAGGCGCTTTCGTTAACAACATGGGCAGGTACAATCTTGATCACACGCAGTCCTGACGGCTCAATGGAATGAAAGAATACGTACTCCTTGGCTGTACGGATAAACCCCGAACTTTCTTTTGTGCCTGCCAATTTCTCCAGTGCTTCCGCTGAAGGCTGAATATCTTGGTTTGGCTGATAGACCGGACTGCCCGTGCTGTCAGCAATGTATACCGCATAGTCACCCCGGCTATCCAGCAGCTCCAGGGTCTGGTTGAACTCAGCCCACTTGACCTCCAGACTGATGGCCCCGATCTGTGCCTGATCCTCGAAGCGGTTCATGCTGCGGGTCATGTGAAACTTTTGCGGATCGTCCGGATCATTGATAATCGTAAAATCTTTATGTTGTGCAAAAAGCTCATGATATCCTTCCGGTATTTCCGATACCGCTTTGATGCGAGAATCCATGGAGTTGAAGGTGAACAAGGTGTCCAATTCCTTCAGGTACAGTTCAACGCCAAATACATAATTGCCAGCAGAATAGTATACACTGTTCAGCATATTGAACATGGCCTTCTGTTCATCGAATCGACTGGCCGCCGGCGCTTCCTCGTTCAACGCCAGATATTGATGCAATTCGTCACTGATCTGAATCGAATAGATAATGTTGTTCATGCGCGCGAACTGTTCACCCAGATAGATGGAGGCCCAGTTCATATTGGCTCGGTTGGTCTCCATAATCTCCTCTTCCATGGAAGAGCGGGTATTCTCAGCAGCCATAGCGGTCATGGCAATGACGGGCAGAACGGCCAGCAGCGTCATGGTAAGAATCAATTTATTGCGAATGCTGCGTTTGAAAGGATCTATCAGCTTCCGATAACATTCGGTAAACACAGCGCATCCACTCCTGAGCTAAAATAGACAAACGCCCCAGCATGGAAGCTGAGGGCGCTTTGGTCTTTATATTCGTTTGGAAATGTTAAAATATCACGTTATACAATAGAATGAATGGTTACACGAGATCACTACGTGGTCAGAACAACCTTCTGATCGCTGTTATCACCGGATTTTTTTGATTCCCTTTTCGAAGGGGAAAATCCGTTGATAAAGGCGAGGTGTATGCTTCCGATGCAGCTTTCTTTCAGAAAGCTTTTAGCTCCGCTTCCTCAGGTTATTTCTGCCTCTCCGTTAACGTGTACATGTTGAATTCAACTTATATACCTATATTTATTATTTCCTATTATTGTTCGATAATCCGTATTCCCCATGGCTCCAATTCGATCTTCTCTCCCGCAGCAATCGGAGTTCCTGCCAGAAGTTCAGTCCCTTCCCCATAAGCATTCACGAAGGATGTTGCCTCATCCGCATAATTGAAATAGTAGCGGATCGTGTTCCCTTGATCGTTCACACCTGTCTTCACAATAATAGGAAAAGCCAGCTCCTGATCAGCTCCCCATACGCCCACTTCTTTCATGACACGTTCCAACACCTTACGGATCACCGCAGAACTGGTGTAACAGCCAACATAGGTTGCTTTGCCTTTTCCATAGGCATTCTGGGTAATTGCCGCATATTCACCCCAATGTGGATGATCATACCAAGCGAGTACTTCAGCCGTTGTCGGCGTAATTAACTCCATCCAGGTATGAATCTTGTTCTGTTCTTCACCAACTCCAAATGGATCATCCCGCAGCGAGACATGTTTTGGCTCTACAAAAAGGTTATAACTGATCCCGCATGCCTCACTAATCAGGCCGGGCTGGCGGGTAGAGCGTACCTTGATATGCTCATTTGTGAATCCGCTTTTGAACGAATAGACGATATGTCCGCCATCCTGTACGAATTGATTCAATTTTTCCAGCAATGCATCCGAAGCAGCATACAGAGCAGGTACAACGAGCACGTCATACTCCGCATAACTCTCAACCGATGGGTCGATGAGGTCACAGCCAATGTTCATTTTATACAATTCATCGTACATCCAACGCACCACGTCATTGTAGTTCTTGTCACTGGTGAAGTTAAAACCAAACCACTTGATGGATGTGAGCGCCTCATTGCTGAACAGCACAGCTACCCGATTCTTTTTCTTCAGATTCACAAGCTTAGGACTCAGTCTTGCAAAATCCCTGCCAATGGTCTTCGCTTCGTTGTACACCGGATTCGGTTCAAATTCATGACTGAGCAATCCTTTCCAGTACGTCTCAAACGAATTGTGCAACGAGTGCCAGTGCCAGTAAGCGACCATGTTCGCTCCTGATGCCAGATGACTGAATGCTTGCAAACGCAGCTGTCCCGGATAGGGAACCCAATGCCAGAAAGCCTGCGCTTCGGTCTCCAGTACCAGATAATTCGATTGTTTGGTCGAACGCGCCACATCCCCGCCGAATGAAATCTCAATGCCGGTCAGATCATCCTGGGAAGGATGGTAGATGTCCACACTGGTGATGTCAAAAGGTTTCGATGCGGCAAAATGGTCCACATCCCCTTGAATGCCGTAGGAATATCCACGCCAATCAAAGTCAAAATTCTGGGTAACAAACTGTCCGTCCTGTTTGTATTCATTCACGATCCCCACTTGCCAAGCCAAAAAGTTGGTTACCAGCTGCCGCTGGAACTTGGCAAACTCAGCTCCTAGACTACCGTTGATCGTTCCTACAACAGACGGGAAGTCTTCCCAGCTATTGATTCGATTACTCCAATAGTCGAGGCCAAATTCCTTGTTGAGTTCATCCAGGGAGCTGAACTTATTCCGCATGTATTTGACGAATTGCAGTTGTACATTATCTCCGGCCGTATTGTAATGCTTCGTCTCGTTATCTGTCTGATAACCGATTACCGCTGGATGTGTGCTTACCCGAGAGATCAGCTTGCGGATGATCCGCTCGGCATAGAATAGATAGGTTGGATGTGTAATATCCATGATTTGTCTTGCGCCGTATTTTCCAGGTCCCTTTGAAGTGGTAGCTAGCACGTCCGGATGTTCCTTGACCATCCATGTTGGAACAGCATACGTTGGTGTGCCAACGATGACCTGAATCCCCGCCTCATGCATGGCATTGAGCACACGATCCACGGAAGAGAAGTCAAATACGCCATTCTGCGGTTCATGGGTACTCCAGGTTGATTCTGCAATACGGACCACGTTGATCCCTGCATCCTTCATCATCTGAATGTCCTTGTCCAATCTTTCGTAAGGCATATATTCATCATAGTAAGCTACGCCATATAATAATTTGTCCATGATTTAATCTCCTTTTTAGGTGGAAAATATAATGATCTTGACGTGTGCAAGAGTTGACATATTCCAATCCATAATGGTAGCGTTTACATTAATGTCGGTTGAAGAACTTGGATTGTTCAGCAACCACTTCAAACGCTGATGTATTCCATGGATTATCCATGCTTGCGTTAAACTGATTATAATGAAGTATACTACGGGTGCCGATTGTATAAGGCAAGTTGTTTTTACCCTTTTCCGAGGTGAATATGATGGATATCCGATCACAGCTCCGAGAAATGCCTCACCATACGTTGGCCCACTGGCTGCCTATTATCGACTGTAACATCAAATTCTATGGTGCGCACAGCCAACAAGTACCCTATGGATGGGCGATGCCCGAGGAATCACATCCGGGCTTTGAGATTATGTTGATCATCGAAGGTACGCAGGAGAGTGTGATTCATGGTTATACCTATACCGTGGAGGAAGGTTCCATTCTTCTCATTCCTCCCGGGTTCAAACATACAAATCAATGTGTATCCACGGAAGGCATGACTTATTTTAGCGCTCATTTTAATGTGGATGATCCGGTCTTCACCCTGAAGCTGATGTCACAGCACAGCCGAATCTACGCAGCAGGTACGGCTGATAATAGGAAAATACGCGTTGTGCTGGAGAGCTGGATGGGGATGATTAACGTATCTGAAGCCTACACGTCCACTGATAAAATGATCATGCAGACCCGCATGTTTGAACTGTTCGCCCTGTTGTCCCAAGCTGCTGACAATGAACCGGAGTTCACCACTTCCGTTGCTGCTTCACATGCACCAGCGCCAACAGCCATGCATTATGCGGGAGCTATAGCGGAGGCGATCAAGCAGGCATTCCATGCCCAGCTTCGAACCAAGGAAAGCAGTGTATCCACGGTCAAAGTAGAGCAAATTATATCCTCGTTTGGCATCAGCCCGGGATATGGTCTACAGGTCTTTCGCAAGGTGTACGGGCGTTCCCCCAGGGCTTACCTGTCCAGCCTAAAGTTGCAGGAGGCCAAAGTCCTGATCGAACAGCCAGAGCTGTCGCTCGGGGAAATTGCGTGGAAGCTCGGTTACACCCATCTGTCCCATTTCAGCAGACAATTCAAACGTTGGACAGGCCAAAGCCCGCTGCAATATCGCAATCATCATGCAGATGCATCAAGTGATCCTGTATCCTACAGATCGGAATCGAGTCCAGAATCTTGATTACGGATACGTTCGTACTCTTCCGGCGTGTTCATATTACTCATTTGCATCGCTACTTGATGAACGCCCGCTCTCTCAAGCTCTTCCGTTTCGACATAACAGCAACCGATCTCTTCAAGCCATCGCATGACCCGAAGATGATCCTGTATCAGACGCTGCTCGAGATCAGGGAGCACTCGTCTGTGGTAAGCCCCTGCAAGTGGATGGACACGTCCATACACGCGCGGCACGATAGCAGAATAAGAGTCATGCGATTCGACCAGTTTTTTTATTCCATCAAAGAAAGACGTTTGCAGGAGCGGCATATCGCAGGCGCATACCAGATTCCAGTCTGTATCGGAAGCTTCCAGGGCCGCGTGAAGACCCGCGAGTGGCCCCTTCCCCGGATAGTGATCCTGAACGCAATCGTAGCCCATTGCACCGTAGGTTGTCACATTGGGTCCGGCAGCCACGATGATACGGGATACTGCGGGTCTCATGGCATTTGTGACTTGTTGCAGGACAACGGAACCGTTCAGTTCCAGCATGGCCTTGTTGGTTCCCATGCGACTGGATAACCCTCCTGCCAATATGATGCCTGTCCATTCACGCGTGTTCATGTTGGTATCCTCCCTCAGATCACGATATGTGTTTGACTGCATCAATTTCAAAACGTTCGCTATGCATTGAATCCCCTTTCAACAAATGATACATTGAACAATATGCATTTGAAAGGAATGGCTTAATTGGACAGACCTGCACCTTCAAGAGGCAATCCCTCATTGGTTTCTCTGAAACTATATAACTTTTTCATATATGGAGCCATCTCGATCTTTGCCGGATTCCTGCAGTTGTATCTGCAAGAGATTGGTATGACCAAACTGGAGATTGGCAGTCTGATGGCGATTGGACCCTTTGTATCCTTGTTTGCCAACCCGTTCTGGGGTTTCTGGAGCGATAAATCTCGCAACATTCGCATCATTCTGATGATTATGATGGGAGGCACATTTGTGCTCGCCCAGGGTGTGTTCTATGCGCCCACGTATACATGGATCTATGTAGCCATGATTTTCTTTTATTTTTTTCAAAGTCCATTATTTGCTCAAACTAATAGCCTGATTCTCGGATATATCGATGGTACAACCCAGAAATTTGGATCATTCCGGCTCTGGGGTTCACTCGGTTGGGCGCTGACTGCCGTCGCAGCCGGACCGCTCATTGACCGTTTTGGCATCGGCAGTGTATCCATTATATTTGCGTGCATGATTGCCACCGCCTTTGTATTATCCGTATTTCTACCCAGACAGCCGATCGCTTCGGATACACCGGTGGTTACTTTTCGGCGGTTTGGCAAAGTCATGTTCAATCCGTATTTTATGGCATTTATCGGCCTGGGTGTACTCGTATCGGTGCCTAATGCCATGAACAGTACGTTTATGTCACTATACATAGTAGAAATGGGTGGTGACAAACAGATGGTCGGCTGGGCCATCTTCACCTCATCCATTCTCGAAGTCGGCGTATTCCTGCTGCTCGATCGCTTACTCAAACGCAAAATGAGCATGCTCCTGGCATCTCTCATTCTGATCAGTGTGCTGTTTGCACTTCGCTGGCAGCTCATGGCACTGGCTAACAACCCACTGGAGATTGTATTCATTCAATTGATGCACTCCATTACGTTTGGTGGGTACTTCTATGTGGGTACGCAACTGACCATGCTGTTCATTCCAAGACCTTATCGTTCCTCCGGTCAAGCGGTCTACACAATGGCCTGGGGCGGTCTCTCCGGCGTCATTGCCGGTCTGTTCGGCGGCTGGTTGTTCCAGAGCTTCGGTGCAGAAATCATGTATAGCATTGGCGTATTCTTCTCGCTCATCGGCGCTGTCGGATTTAGCATCATGTGGTTATCGAATCGACGTAACGGCTATCAGCCAGTTGTATTGACGGAGATGGGTAATATGGATGAGGACAGATAATCTTTTGTTTGAAAAAGTTGAAGGATTTCCACTGGAACACTACGAGGACAGAAGAATCTTTCGATCGCTGTTATCCCCGGATTTTTTTGATTCCCTTTTCAAAGGGTAAAAATCTGGTGATAAAGGCGACCGCTCCGCTTCTCCAGCTTTCTTCTGTCCTCTCCGTTATAGTGTAAATAAAACGTTCAAACATTCAGACAAAAGATTAAGCATAGGTGCAGTAAAGAGAAAAGGCGTCTAAGGTTTGTTGCTCCAAACGAACCTTAGACGCCTTATTTGCAGCAATTTCACTTAATTCTAAAGCTAAAGAACCTCAGCCACCTTATTTCGCATCAAAGACGCTAAAAACCCAAAAAGACAAGCCAAATGAGGAAATAAGGTGTCTACGATTCATTACGTTGCTGGAATGTCCAAATACACTTGAATAACGTGTCTTCGGTTCGTTAGATTCTTGCCTCATACGCACATCTAAGACCTCAGCTCATGTTCATGTTCATGTTCATGTTCATGTTCATGCGAAATTGTATTACTAAGTCTAAAACTGGGCCTGGCTAGATCAAGAAAAACAAAAGGGCATCCTTCGCCATGATCATGACGAAAGATGCCCTCCCTTTAACTTATAACTTGGCTGCTTACCAGCACTCTGATGAACAGGCCATAAATTTCTTCCAGCGGCCTTATGCCTTCGGCAGTTGGAATGAGCTTTTCAGGGATACGACCCGGTTAAATACCGGACGTCCTGGCTCGGAGTGTTTTGGATCTACACTAAAGTAACCATGACGGAAGAATTGGAATTTATCCTGAGCGTTCGCTTCCTTCATCTCTTGCTCCACATACCCATTAACAATCTCAAGGGAGTTCGGGTTCAATTGATCCAGGAACGTTTTCTCCGGTTGCTCTTCCACAACCTCAGCTTCAGCCCCAGCTACTGCCACTTCCACCTCTGCTTCCGGTGCTTCATCCAGGATCAACGGCTCATAAAGACGGAATTCAGCAGGTACCGCTTGAGTCGCCTCTACCCAGTGGATTGTTCCTTTGACTTTACGGCCAGTGAAGCCACTGCCGCTCTTTGTCTCCACATCATAGGTACAATGAATCTCAGTCACATTGCCTTCCGCATCCTTGATCACATCGTTACATTTGATGAAGTATGCATGTTTCAGACGAACTTCGTTGCCAGGGAACAAACGGAAGTATTTGTTCGGCGGATTCTCCATGAAATCGTCTTGTTCAATATAAATCTCACGGGAGAACGGAATTTGGCGATTACCCATCTCCGGGTTCTCCACATTGTTCTCTGCTTCAAGCCATTCTACTTGTCCTTCAGGATAGTTGGTGATGACCACTTTGAGCGGGTGCAGGACAGCCATCGTACGCGGAGCTTTCAGTTTCAAGTCTTCACGTACAAAGTGCTCCAACGTTTGCAGGTCGATAACTCCATAGTTTTTGGAAATGCCTGTCTCATATACAAAATCACGAATAGCTTCCGGTGTATAACCCCGGCGGCGCAGACCTGAAATCGTTGGCATGCGCGGATCATCCCATCCATCCACATGTCCTTCATCTACGAGCAGTTTCAGCTTCCGCTTGCTTGTTACCATCTGGGACAGATTCAGGCGACCAAATTCATATTGATGCGGTTGGTTCTCCATCTCACACTCTGCAATAACCCAATCGTAGAATGGACGTTGATCCTCAAACTCCAAGGAACAGAGGGAATGCGTTACACCTTCAATTGCATCTTCAAGCGGGTGAGCAAAAGCGTACATTGGATAGATACACCATTTGTCGCCCGTGTTATGATGATGTGCATGAGAAATCCGGTAAATAACCGGATCGCGCAGGTTGATATTCGGTGCAGACATATCGATCTTGGCACGCAGCACTTTCTCCCCGTTCTTGAATTCGCCTGCACGCATACGTGTGAACAGGTCGAGATTCTCTTCCACCGAACGATCACGGTACGGGCTGTTCTTACCCGGCTCCGTCAGCGTTCCGCGCATTTCACGGATTTCGTCGGCGCTTTGGTCGTCGATGTAGGCTTTACCTTTTTTAATCAACAAGACAGCACGGTTGTACATCTCGTCAAAATAATCCGAGGCAAAACGTTTCTCGTTCCACTCGTATCCGAGCCATTTCACGTCTTCCTGAATCGATTGAACGTACTCTACATCTTCCTTGACCGGATTCGTGTCATCAAAGCGCAGATTCGTTTTGCCGCCAAATTCGCCGCCCAGCGTAAAGTTAATCCAGATCGCCTTGGCATGGCCGATATGCAGATAACCGTTCGGTTCCGGAGGAAAACGGGTAATAACTTCCTGGACTTTCCCAGACCGGAGATCTTCGGTAATAATATTTTTGATAAAGTTAGGTGGGGTTGTACGATTGTCCACAGGTATCAAACCTTTCATGAATGGATTGGAGCCTTAGGGAATTGCAGCAATTCCGGCTATAATTCCTTAATAACGAAGTCATTTCCTGAAAAAATCTATTTTCTTGGAAAGTTTCGTACGCGTTTCATTTAAATATACCTTTAACGGGGGAGGAGTTCAATAAAGAACGGCACCAAAGTCAGGATTAGCCGTGCATAAATAGGCCCTAAACCATTTTGACGGGTTCGCTCGAATCATGTAGCATGATAGTAAAAGTACGTGTTCAAAAAGTCTGGTTTTCAGTACCGAGAAGATGGAATGAAGATAGAAATGGAGTAGCGGAGCGTAGGAAAACTACGTGAGCAACGGACATTTCGGCTGAATTTCAACTTCGATGCTGATGATGCCGTAAGGCATTATTCGTAATCAAAAGCGGACTTTTTGAACAACCCCTAAAAACAAATTAAAGGGAGGGTTTCCCATTCCAACGAACTCGCTTAAACTGACCAAAGAACAGCAGGATGAAGCCATTCGCACCATCCAGTCGTATTTCGAAGAGGAACGTGGCGAAGAACTGGGTGATCTGGCCGCTTGGGGTGTCCTCGACCTGTTCATGACACAGCTCGCTCCCTACATATATAATCAGGCACTCCGTGACGCACGAACAACGGTCAATCAACGCATGGCCTCAATGGAAGAAGACCTGTTTGCACTGGAGCAAAAGTTACCCAAGACTTCCCGTTAATCCACTACAAACAAACCCATACTAATAAAGAAAGAAGGTTGCATTCATGTTTACCTATTCATTGGATGAATATACCGAACTCCGGCCACTGGCCATGGAACATACCAAACCGCTGTTCGAACTGACGGATCGCTCGCGGGATCAACTGAGACATTGGTTGCCATGGGTGGATCATGTGACAGAAGTGGAACACACCTCGAACTTCATTACCAACGCGTTAAAACAAGGTGCCGAGAATGGCGGATTCACCGCCGGAGTATGGTCAAAAGGGGATCTCGCCGGCGTTATTGGATTCCACGAGATTAACTGGACCAATCGCTCGGTAAGCATCGGATATTGGCTTGGCAAAGGTTTTGAGGGTCAGGGCTTGATGACAAGCGCTTGTCGCGTTCTGGTTGATTATGCTCTGGTGACCCTCGATCTGAATCGCGTCGAGATTCGCTCGGCAACAAATAACAAACGGAGTCGCGCTATCCCTGAAAGACTCGGATTTGTTCTCGAGGGTGTCATTCGTCAGGCAGAGAAACTGCCTAAAGGTTACGTGAACCATGCGGTGTACGGCATGCTTCAGCATGAATGGGAACTCTTGCGCTAATTCGCCTACATAATAAATCGGAGTGATCTCTCCCAACATAATGGATCAACACGAATACCCTCGATCTCCACGTATTGTGGTGACAGAGGGTATTTTATTGTATTCAATGACTTTTATAGTGCTCGGACCATACCACCATCCACGATCAATGAGGTTCCGGTAATGTACGTATTGGCTCCGGATAACAGGAATACAACCGCTTTGGCAAACTCCTCTGGTTGACCATAACGGCCCAGTGGAATCTCTTTACGGAATTGGTCAGATACCTCTTCCTCACTGATTCCATTCTGCTCAGCCCGTGCTGCATCCAGCTCACGTATACGGTCTGTTGCAATACGTCCCGGCGCCACCGTGTTGATCAAAATTCCGTATGGAGCCAGCTCTTGGGATAACGTCTTCGCCAATCCAAACACGCCGGTACGGAACGTGTTGGACAGCACCAGACCCGGAATCGGCTGTTTCACCGAAGTTGAAGCGATATTGACAATGTGTCCTCCACTTTCTTTCATATAAGGAAGAGCACCGCGAATCAGCCTTACATAACTGAGTACATTTAATTCAAATGCACGTTCCCAATCTTCATCCGTCAGTGACTCAAATGAACCCGATGGCGGGCCACCCGAGTTGTTCACCAGAATATCAATCTGTCCAAACATTTCTGCTGTCTTGTGAATCAGAGCCTCAATGTCTTCCTTGCGTGTCACATCGGTTGCACAATATTCTACACGTCCACCACCACCAAGCGCCAGAAGCTCCTGCTTCACTGCTGCGAGCTTTTCTTCGCTTCGGCTGGCGAGCATGACGTCAGCACCTTCTGCTGTCAATTGAGCGGCTACCGCTTTGCCCAGCCCGCGACTGGAAGCCAGCACCAGTGCTTTTTTACCCCGAAGTCCCATATCCATCGTTGTTCCTCCTCCTCAGCTACATCTCTATTTGGTCTGGATAAAATAACCCATAAGAATATCATCCACATACTTGCCTCCGATATAAAACTCGGACACCAGCCTGCCTTCCGTCACAAATCCACACTGTGTATAAAACTTAATCGCTCCCGGATTACTGGAAAGTACGCGCAGCCTGAGTTTACGAACGCCTTGTTGGGCCGCATGCTGCTTGATGGCATCCATCAACGCTGTGGCAATGCCACAACGCCGATCATGAGGATGAACTGCAATATGAATCTCGTAGACATGACGGTTGACCGGCATACCTGTGGCTGGATTAAAGCCCACATAACCACATACCCGCTCTCCCTGCACCGCAATCAATTGACTGCCTGGCGGACAATGCTGCAGATATTGTTGTCTGGAGCGCCAATGCATCGGCGCAGGAGAGGTGTATTTGTCCCATACCAGGGCATCCAACTCCATTAGCTGGGCTGCATCTTTAATCTCGGATGGACGAATCGTAAATGTATGGCTGGTAAGCATAATGATTCAACCTTTCGTGCTATAGTCGACAACGCTGTACGTTACAACGTCGGGAAAGTTAAGAGAGTCAAGAACGTTGAGAAACTTAGGAATAGGAAGACATTGTTCGTTTACTTCACTATTTAAGTTTTTTGTTCTTTTATTGTAGCATAGCCACACCTTTGACTAAAATTCCGCTCGGTATTGAACCTTTTCGAAAAATGAAATAAACGCTTAACCTTGCCGTAACGTCATGGTTTATACTGGTTCGATAAGGAGGGGATACATGATGAATATCAAAGAGGCAGCAAGCAGGCTTGGTATATCGGCGAGAGCCATTCGTTTTTATGAAGAAAAAGGATTAATTCTGCCCGCCAAACAGTCCAGTAATGGGTATCGTACCTATACGGAGAATGATATCTGGCGGCTTCAAACCATTGCTGCACTGCGTGAGATTGGCATGTCGCTACAAGATATTACACATGCGATAGGAGAGATTGATCAAGGGAATCAGCAGCGGCTGGAAGAATATCTGGAACTGCAACAGGCCGTCATGTATGCCCAGTGGATTGAGCTCAAACGTATGATGGATACAACCCAGCGCATGATTGACCTGAATCGTCAGGATGGTCCGTTGGATGTCAGCCATCTGCACGATCTCGCGGACAGTGCCCGTCGCCTGCGTGAAGCACGGCAGAACTGGCATGATCGGTGGAATTATGACACGCAGGCAGCCATCCACGATCAGCGAGTGCAGGCAGAAAGCAGACTCATTACTGAACACCCCAATTCAGAGAACAATCACCATTCAGACAACACCTCGCCTATAAGCGATGAGAATGAAGTTGCACATCCATACCAGGATACAGATCATTCCACGCCGAGCGATTCCAATGATACGGTACAGTCTTCCTTTTATCTGTATCACAACTATGACGAAGCGCTCGAACAGACAGCTCATTGGATCTCTCCCTCCCTTGGTGAGAAAGGACTCGATATTGGTACAGGCACAGGTAATCTGGCTGGGAAACTGCTACAGCACGGCGCAGACATGACTGCAATCGACCAATCCCGGGAGATGCTGCGCAGATGTCGTACCAAATATCCTGAGATGCATGTGAACCTTGGTAATTTTCTGGCGCTGCCTTTTGTTGATCATTCCTTCGACTTTGTTGTATCCAGCTTTGCTTTCCATCATCTAAGTCCAGATCAGCAACTATTGGCTTTACAGGAGATGCAGCGGGTATTAACCTCGCGTGGACGTATCGGTCTAACGGATCTGATGTTTGTTGATGCGACTCACCGTGATTCCTATATTCGACAGGCAGAAACCACAGGACACGAGGAACAGCTGCGCGCCCTGTGCGAGCGTCACTTCCCTCTGCTGAGTGAGCTATGCAGCTGGCTGGAGCAACAGGGCTACGTAACCAAGCATGTGCGGCATAATGAGCTGTTGCATACGTTGTTGGCAGTTCCACTGCGCTAGTGGATTATGAGCATATGCCAAAAAGGCCATCCCGCCTTGATTAAAGGAGGATGACCTTGGTATACATCATGCTATGAAATTACATATAAATATCAACAACCGTACGCTCAGTTGCACTGCGTGCTTGTCTGAACTCATCCAGTGAGATGCTTACTCCGCCCTGACGGTAACGGTTCGCTGTACGCTCAGTACGAATATCCTTACCGTTCACCGCTATACGGCTCACAGCACCTTCGTTCAAGTGATAGATGAACGTTACGGGCTCACCAGCATACTCAAATTCGAATTGCATGCCGTTCAGCTCGGCTGGCAACACCGGGTCAATGACCAGATCGCCGCCCTCTTGACGAATGCCAAGCGCGTTGGAGATCAGCTGGTTCATGTAGATTCCAGGGCCGCTGGAATAGATTCTCCATCCGCCTTTCACCTGTACAGTCCCTTTACGAAGCTGGTCAAAATGCTCCTGTGCCTCGTAACGTGTATTGAACTTGCCGTCCGAACTACTGAAGTACGAGTTCGCTTGACGAATCTCCGCGTTAGGCACAACCTCGCCGATACCAACCGGGTTGATCATCGCAAGACCATTCCACACCTGATCTGTCTTGCCGAGCTTCGCCATCGCTTCCACGTAACGGATATGGGCGTGTACATATTGCAAACCAATCTCACGTCCGAAGTTAGACGCTTGCTCTGCACGCTTGAAGTGTGTGCTTACACCACCAGCATATTGAGCCGGACGATTCATCAGACGCACGCCATCTGGGCACAGGAACTGCTCACGGATCAATGCATAATGCGATTCTGCTTGCTCCGCATTCAGCAACTCACCGATCATGCTGCGCGTCATTGGTAACAGACGATATTGAATGCCTGTCTCTGTGTCCGTTGGGTGAAGCATCAGCTTCGCTTGGTCTGCTTCTTCCATGTATACAAAGCCTGGAATCACATCTGTGCCCAGCATGTAACGGTTAAAGTCCTCACGAATACCTTGAGCCAGCACGTCAAGCTCCTGTGCAAAGTCCGCATCCTTGAATTTCAGCGCTTGCGAGAGCACGTTCACGGACTGATACGTCAATGCCACAGTCCAACTGCTCACCATGTATTGCTTCAGCTGTGCATTGGCTGGTTGGAGCGTATCATCCCAGTCGCCATCTCCGTAGGAAGACAGGAACGTATCGTGCAGGAAGTGCGAACGGATATATTCGATCTCTTTTTTCGCGTGATCCAGTACAGTTGCCGTCTCTCCCGTGAACCCGAAGCTATGCTTGACGGTATAAGGTACTTTCTCATCCAGAATCGCATAGTCGCGAGTCGCTGTCAGGTAGTCCGCCAATACTTTCAAAGGCCATACGATGATATCGCCATGACTTTCTTCCTGTTGAATTGCAAAGTATTTATCAAACATGAACCATTGCGGCCAGTTGCCATCATCTTCATATTGGTGGGTATAAACCATTTTGATGATATCGCGAACTTGCTCATATTTTTGCGTTGCCATAAAGTACTCCACCGGGCCTTGGCACACATCCCGTGTACCCCAAGCCGCACCGCCATACTGCTCCAAACCGTGAGGCACAGAGTAGTGAACCAGCATATTGTGGGTGTACCACCAAGCCAGCGCATTTACTTTGAACAGATCCTCTGCACTCTGACCTTCGCCACGGGACAAACGGAACCCGTTCATCACACCTGCGAAGAACTCGCGGTATGCCTGCACTTCCTCTTCAAATGTCAGGCTTGAACCTGCTACCACTCCGCTGTCCGCTTGGCCTTCCAATACCCCTTGTACCTTCAGCGTCCATTCAGCACTTGCTTCCAGACTAAGCGTAACTAGTGATGCCGAACCACTGCGGATACCACTTGCCAGCAACGTTTCGTCCCCTACATTCACAGCTGCGCCATCCACCGACATGCGGTATTGCAGATCTGGGTACGTTCCTGCACTAATCGCTTGTGGATCAGCCTTGAAGATCAAAGTATCGCCATCCTGCGTCATATGCAGCGAATATTCGTACTCATTCACATTCATCGTAATCTGGTTTGTTACCAGGTAACGGTATGCCGTGCCACTTGTGGAGCGTACGTTCATGCTCACTTCAGTGGTGTGTGCCCCTGTATAGTTCGTCACGATGATCGTATCGGATTCGGTTTTGTAGATCCAACGTACATAGTTGAAGCCAATCTCGAACAGGGAAGGCATCGTCAACAGACGATATTGTCCGTCCATTTCCACATAGATGCGTTGTCCAGCCGTCTTCGGCACATTCAATGCATTGCGGGCATTACTGATCATTTTATTAAAATTGGTGTTACCAATAACGAGCTGTGAGTTGAAAATACCGTACATATACGATGTCGTCGTAATAACCTGTGCCCCAAGTTGCACGTTGCCACCACTCATCAGAATGTGACCGTGCGGACGCTCTACGAGCAATTCTTTTGCTTTCAGAACGATATGCTCATAGCTGCCTGTGAAGAAGGATAACAGTTCCTCACCGCTATGCTCTTCCTGATGACGATCAGGGAACAGATCATGAATCTCATCTTGCGTCAGATCAAGCGTAACCAGCGGTTCACCCAGGAAGGAGGACAGTTTTACCTGTTCCAACGTGTCACCATTTTCTACAGTCAGAGCCTGTACTTCATTCCATGCTGCGGTAACTTCATCTCCGAACTCCAGTGCAGAGATTCCTTCGGCATGATTAGGCTTCGCCAGTCCATAGAAGACCACCTGAGCTTCTCCGTTCAGATTCAACAGTTCGGATTGCAATGCCGTATAGGCAAATTCATACTGATACGTCTCATTCGCCAGCGTCTGGCGATTCAAGCTCTCCGGTTGATTCGTTTCCTTGTATGACAGACCGAAGAATTGGAATCCATCTGTGGAGTAACCGACTGCTTTGGTCAGGGAACCTTGTTGCATATATGGAAATGCACCGCCCTGAGGCTGGTTTTGACGGGAACAAACGACATAACCTTTCGCTTCATCTTCAAACACCGTATGGTCAATGTATTGTGACAGATAAGCTTCATTACTGCGTACCGCACCTGGATCTGCAAGCCCAACATCCTGTCCGTATACCACATCTACGTTATGTTGTTGTCCTGTGAGCTTCACATCCCAGAACCATACACCTTGCGGTGTAGCCGTAAATACGACCTGATAGCCAATGCCTTTTTCGCTACCTTCCAGCTGGACTGTGCCCTCCCAGATCAACTGGTTGCTGGATTGTGCCTTGCTTGTAATCACCTTGCTGTTCGAACGTACACCGAGCAACGGGAACGAGCTGATATTCTCTCCCTCATGTACACGCAGGTACAGGTTGTTCAAAGATCCATCAATCTGGTTGCTGAGCAACTGGTTTAACATCGTTGTACCGGATGTAGCCTGGTACAGATCGCCACTGTTCAAAAAGGTAAAGGATAACTCTCCGGCACTTAACCGGATCGGTTCATTAATAATCGTTGTCATAAGGTTCACTCCTTGAATTAGTTAAAATCGAAACGTTTCGATAAATCTGAAAAAGAATAGGGGCCTCTTCAAACCAGCCTTTTACAGCCCGTCCGGACGATAACCCCATCATTAAACTTTTACTTCAGCATGCAGGCAGTTCTTTGTTGTTCATACTTGGTCTAAACCGAACGTACAGAGCTACGCTCGATCATATTAATCGTTAACGTATATGAAGGGTCAACCGCTTCGCCATTGAGCATCTGGAATAACAGATGTCCGGCGAGCGACCCGGCTTCATGCTTCGGCTGGCGTATCGTTGTCAGTGGTGGACGCACATATTCCGACAACTGAATATCGTCAAAACCGATCACGGAAATATCATTCGGAACCGATACACCACGCTCTTCCAATGCTTTCAGGCCACCAATCGCCATCTCATCGTTACCGTAAAATATCGCTGAGGGAAGATCGCCCTGCATGATCATCATTTTGGTTGCACTGTATCCGCCCTCACGCACAAAGTTACCGTTCAGACGCCATTTGGACTTTTCTTCAAGTCCCGCTTCCCGCATCGCTCGCAGATACCCTTGGTAACGGAGCGCGTTGTCATACGAGTTGGATGGGCCACTGATATATGCAATCTTCTGATGTCCTGCCTGAATCAGGTGGCGGGTAGCAAGGTAACCCCCCTGCTCTCCATCCACCAGCACGTTGACCAGATGGTCACTCGACAGCTGACGATCCATCACAATGATCGGAAAACGATGACCGGCAGATTCCACCAGAATATCATCATGGATGTTATGCGCCAGAATGATGGCTCCATCTACTCTTTTTTCACGCAAAAATCGCACTGCCGTTGAGTCCCGTCCACCCATGGAGCTGCAAGCAATCAGGTCATACCCGTTCGCGAGGGCTACATCCTGTACACTACGGATCAACTCCGAGTAATACGGGCCCGACAGATCGGTCAGGATCAAAGCGATCGTGTTTGTCCGGCTCCGCTTCAGGTCCATGGCAAAGCCGTTCTTGCGGTAATTCAGTTCTCGTGCTGCCTCAAGCACTTTAGCCTTGGTCTTGGCACTAACCTTGCTATCCCCGCTCAGCGCATAGGAAGCAGTCGAGAGTGCTACACCTGCCAGCTTTGCCACATCCTTAATCGTTGCCATTCCACGTTCGCTCCTTCTAAACTATATATAAATTGAACTCCAGAATATTTACACTGACCACTCCGATGACAGAACAACCTTCCGATCGCTGTTATCCCCAGATTTTTTGTTTCCCTTTTATAAGGGTGAAAATCCGGGGATAAAGGCGAACGCCTTGCTTCTACAGGTTCTTTCTGCCCTCTCCGTTTTGTGTAAATGTTAGTTCAATTTATATAAAACAAATTCAAGGTTACCCACATTTTATACGGTACATGGTTAGAACAACCACTAAATCCTTCATTATCGTTTATTAATCTTTATACATATCATAGCGATGGATGTCAATCGAAACGTTTCGAGGTGTTCTCAAAAAAAATCCTCGTTCCCATCCTTATGGGGCCACGGTTGAATGCGTCCCGTTCCAATCCATACCATTAGTGATGGTCATGACACGTCTTTCAATCTGGCGCTCTATAAACAGTTCGTGCCTGATACAATGAAACTGGCAGTAAACGCCAGATTGAAACGTTTCGACATTTTCATTATAGTCGGTGTTGATAGCGATTTCAACCACTTTATCTATTTTTCATATAAAAAGTTGATTTGTTCAATCTGTCCATCCACGTCACTCCGTTTATAGTATATACTGCATAATAGTCGAGATCCGAGAATTACGCCAGTACACCAGGGGCATGAGAGGAATAATGCCCCTGCTGACTTATGTAAGGAGACAGTTATCTAATGAATATTTCCAAGCCTATTTATCATAAAAAATCGCTGTCCCGTCCCATTTCCTTGCAGAAGATTCAGTCCGTACCTGTTGCCCACTTCAAGCTGTGCCATCTGGTGCAGCTTCACGACCGCGAGGCATTCTCCCGCATAGATGAGATGTGGAGCACTCTTCATGTGTTATACGTCATTACTGCTGGCCAAGCCAGGCTGATCAGTGCAGAGGGTAAACTGACATTAAATGCAGGCTGTGCAGTGGTTCGGCAAGCTGGAAGCCTGCTTCAGCACGAGAACAAGCGCGGCTCCCTGTCGCCAGTACAGGGCATTGCTATTGCTTTTGATTCCACTGAAAATGAACAGCTGTTCTGGCCGTTCGGGATACCAGTTCCCATTGCGAGTCGCACTCTCACCGACAGGGCAGTAGAGCTGGTTCAAGCCAGTACGGCAGGCCGTGATTCCAGCCCCTTCAGGCCACATATGCTTTTCTATGAGTTACTGGATATTTTGCGGGATCATGCGGCTCATTCTGCTCATGAAGATCACTCCTGGCTCGATGCCGTGCTTAGACATATCCATCAGATGTATACCCATCCGTTAACCCGCGAACAATTGGCACGGGACGCAAATGTGAGCCCTGAGCATTTTTCAAGGGAGTTCAAGAAACATACAGGTCTTACTTTTGTTGAATATGTAACTCGTCTCAGAATCAGGATGGCTCAGGAACATCTGTTATCCGCGAACCCTACGCTACAGGAGATTGCACAACTGACAGGCTACAGGGACACCTTCTATCTGAGCCGCAAATTCAAACAGTTGGTTGGATCAGCACCAACACACTACCGGAAAATGCCCAAAAAGATTGTATCTTTGACTTACAACTATACGGCCTCACTTCTGGCATTGGGCCACACTCCCCATATGGGCGCCGTAGCAAGCTGGATGGAAGAAAAAATGTGTGCGCATGATCATGATGGTCATGAGCAATTTGAGCAACATTCCGAATATGAGCTGGTTAAACATACGGATCTGATTGCACACGCTCAGCCTGATGTCATTATCGGGTATGCACCGCATCCCGCTTCCGATGAACTACGTCTGATCGCACCGACCATTCTGATGCCTTTTGAGGAACTCGATTGGCAGGAGCAGCTTCTTCTTTTGGGTCGAATTACAGGGCTTGAGTCCAATGCACAAGCGTTGTTAGATCAATATCATCAACTTGAGCAAGAAGCCAATCATACGTTGGACCAACAGATGGAAGGAACACGAGGGGCCGCCGTTTGCATGTTTATGATTGGAGATGAAGGGGCTTATATCTATGGTCATGGCTGGGGCAGAGCTTCTCATGTGCTGTATCAATCGCTGGGCTTCACTCCGCCGTCACGTATGGAGCAGGATGGGCAGTTACTTACGGGGTACGTTCATGTTCCGTTGTCCGAGATTCACTTGTATGCCGCAGATCACATGTTTGTCGCCTTCCCTGAGGAACCTACCGAACGAGAAATGCTGGATAATTTGCTGAATCAGGAATCCTGGGGCACCCTCTCTGCCGTTCGTGAAGGACGCGTATACGAGATTGATGCCGACATGTTCTATGGATTTGATCCCCTGTCCGTTATGGAGCAGTTGCAGCATATTATGCGTCACCTGACATCATAATTGTCCATGCTGTAGTGATCATAGTTGTCCATGTACAAATATCACATCTTCCTCTATGTTATTAATGAGAATAATAATCATTATTGATTATACACAGGGGGAACAAGAATATGTTTGCTGTAAAAAAACGCTTTTCCGGCTTGCTGCTTATGCTCGCCATCCTTATGATTCTGGCTGCATGTAGCAGCGGAACAGGCTCGACTGCCACTGAACAGACATCGGCAGCGGGAACCGAAACAACAACAGCCTCTTCCGAGACGAACACAGACACGGCGTCCGGTTCGGACAATTCGAATGCTACACGAATCTACAAGTCATTAAGCGGGGATGTCGAAATTCCGGCTGAACCGAAACGGATCGTTACAGATATGTACGTAAGTGATCTGCTCGCACTGGGTGTGAAACCCGTTGGGGCTGTTCAATATTATTTGGAAAACCCGTTCTATGCCGATCAGGTGGCGGGCATAGAGAGTATTGGTGATCGGGCGGCGGTAACCATGGAGAAGGTTATTGCCTTGAACCCGGATCTGATCATTACCTACTCCGATCAGGCCAGCGAAATTGAGAGTTATCAAAAAATCGCACCGACCGTGGTCATTCCATATGGTACATTCACCAATGTACATGATGAAATCCGAGGATTCGGGGAGCTGATGAACAAATCCGAAGAAGCCGAAGCATGGCTGAAAACGTACGATGAACGGATTGAAGCCGCTCGTGCCAAGGTGAAAACAGTCATCAAACCAGAGGAAACCTTCTCCATCCTTGAAGTATCCGACAAGAGTTATTATGGATATGGAGACAATTTTGGTCGAGGAGGACAAGCGGTATACAGTGCTTTGCAACTTGCCCCACTCGAAATCACCAAAAAAGAACTGATGGGTGATACCCAATGGAAAGAAATTTCGCGTGAAGTTGTTGGTGATTATGCAGGGGATCATATCTTCTTAACCGTTGGAGAGAACACTAAAAATTACCAAGGTGACTCCATCTGGCAATCCCTGCCGGCTGTGAAAAACAATCAGGTGTACGAATTGTTGGAAGACCGTTACTGGTACTTCGACCCGATTGCGATTCAAGGTCAGGCTGAGGAATTCGCCGATATGATCGTAGAACGTGCCGAGCAAAACCGTAAATAACATAAACATAAATACAGGTGTCCGGACAGGCTAATTATCCTGCTCGGGCATTTGTGTCATATCGAGGAGGACTTACATATGCTTCGCCGTTTTATGTCTTATTATCGTCCTTACAAAAGACTCTTTATCTTGGACTTCTCCTGTGCCATCGCTGCCGCTCTGCTGGAGCTGGCCTTTCCACTCGCCGTTAACCGGGTGGTCGATCAACTGCTTCCGGCTGGCAATTGGTCCATGATCTTAGCAGCGTGTGTCGGGTTGCTCGGCATCTACCTGCTCAGTTCCTTTTTCCATTATGCAGTGACCTATTGGGGCCACAAGCTCGGCATTAACATCGAATCCGATATGCGGCGTGAACTGTTCCAGCGTGTTCAGAAGCAGTCCTTCCGCTTCTTCGATAACAATAAGACCGGGCATCTGGTCTCCCGCATGACCAACGATCTGATGGATATTGGTGAGATTGCGCATCACGGACCCGAGGACCTGTTCATTGCCCTCATGACACTCGCCGGAGCTTTCGGGATTATGCTGGGGATCAACTGGCAGCTTGCGGTGATGACGTTCATCATCGTGCCGCTGATGATCTACCTGTCGCTGTATTTCAGTCGCAAAATGTCCAAGGCGTTCAAGCGCATGTTTGCGGATATCGCCGATTATAATGCACGGGTTGAGAACAATGTGAGCGGCATCCGTGTGGTACAAGCTTTTGCCAATGAAAAACATGAAGTAGGACGTTTCGTTGAGAACAACGAACGTTTCAGACTCACCAAATTGATCACCTACCGTATTATGGCCTGGAACTCTTCACTAAGTTTTATCCTGATGAAATTTGTATCGCTGTTTGTGTTGGTGTGCGGAACCTGGTTTGTTATTCAAGGCAGTATGACTTACGGGGAGTTCATCGCTTTTGTAATGCTGTCCAATGTCTTCCTCGGACCGATTGAGAAGATTAACTCCGTCATCGAGACGTATCCCAAAGGCATCGCCGGATTCAGACGTTACCTGGAGTTGCTTGAGGCTGTACCGGATGTAGAAGATACTCCTCAGGCGAAACCGATTACGAATGTCAAAGGCGATATTACCTTCCATAACGTTACCTTTTCTTATGGAGAACACAAACCTACGCTGTCTCAGGTCAATCTGGATATTCAGGCAGGCCAGACGGTTGCTCTGGTTGGACCTTCGGGCGGAGGAAAAACGACGTTATGCAGCCTGATCCCACGTTTCTACGATGTGAATGCGGGACATATCTCCATCGATGGCATTCCGGTGAAGGACATGACGCTGGAATCACTGCGCTCCCATATCGGGATTGTGCAGCAGGATATTTTCCTGTTTGACGGAACGATTCGTGAAAATATTGCATACGGCAAACTGAATGCTTCCGATGAAGAAATCTGGCAAGCCATTCGCCGGGCCCAACTGGAAGAGCTGGTACAATCCCAGCCAGATGGACTCGATACCATGATTGGTGAACGTGGCGTGAAATTGTCCGGCGGACAGAAGCAACGTTTGTCCATCGCAAGAATGATCCTGAAAAACCCGCCAATCCTTATTCTGGATGAAGCTACCTCCGCACTCGATACCGAAACGGAAGCTGCCATTCAACTGGCCTTGTCCGAGCTGGCTCAAGGCCGTACGACATTGGTGATTGCCCATCGACTGGCGACCATTAGACACGCCGATCGTATCGTGGTGGTGGAGAACGGCAGTGTCGCTGAACAAGGAAGCCATGAAGAACTGCTCGCACGTAAGGGCTCGTACAGCCGACTACATCAAGCCCAGTTTGGGTAAATACAACGACAAAACAACCTTCCCTCAGAACTAGAGGTGAAGGTTGTTTTATTCATTTCAGGTATCCTTTTGATTTCCAGAATCGCTTCGCAAATGATTCAGCAGCGTACGGCAGCTCCCCATTCAGTAAATCCTCATTTGCTTGAATGAGCACTTGGCATCCACGTTCGAGCAATTGAACGGCATGTAGTAATTGAGAGCCGCCTATATAATGAAGTTCAAGCAACACCGGTTCTTCTTCCTCATCCGCGTCCTTCTGAGCCGAGTATTCGATCAACACACTTTCCGTGCCGTCCTCATGTTGGTGCAGGGTATAATAGTATTTCTCCACCTGCGTCTCCCCTTGAGTATCCTTATACTCTCTTCCAATACGTAGCATAGCTGGCTGGGGAACACCATCACTCAGCTGACCTGCTTGTCGAAATGCATAATACAAGTCTCCAATCCACAGCCCATGCCGGTCGTCATCATAATAATCGTCATATGGCTCCACGATCGGCAAAGCTAATAAATCACGGATCAGTTGATGCGAAATTAAGGAACGGGCATACTGATAATTCGATACAGACTGCAACAAGGTGCTCCATCCTTGCTCGCTTAACTGCTGAATATCAGCAGGTGAGTTCTCCGAAAATACGTTCCATTCCGAATTCTCATTATGAAGATAACGATATGCACCTGAGATCATCCAGACAGGTTTACCCGGTTGTAGGATATATTTATCAGGAGAGTTGGAACCTTGATCTGATGGCTCCATCTTAAGCAACAATGCACAGTTATGGTCATCCTGAAAATAAAGACTACGGAAATACCCCTCCGTATGCTCATCTCCATAGACCGATACTCGGCAAAATTGCTCGTTCAACCAAAATTCATAGCTGTTGAGTAACTCATCCTCCTCTCTTACAGGCAACAAAGATGGATGAGTAAGACGCTCTATGTTCTCAGCGGTAATACGATGATCTTCGAACCAATCCGGCACATCTGGCTCTGATTCATCAGCATGAATGTACTTTCGGTTGATTACAGGTCGTCCTTGCTGCAGCCTCTTTAACATTTCTTCTCGCCAAGGAAACGGCTCTGTATCTTCATCAATCACACATTCAGGAACCAATAACGCCAACATGTCAAAGCCCCGCCATGGTCCGAGATCCTCCCATTCTTCAAGCTGACGCTTCACATTACGCTGTCCTTGAACCTGAATCATATATTGCTCGGTACTTACCAGCAATCCACCTTCTACATTCCCTCTCACTGTCAATTCTCCATGGTTATAATCCCCCCAGAACATATCCTCCACATAGAGATTACCTGTAATATATATTTCCTGCCCACCCACGATCATATAGGGCGTTATGAGATTCCCAAGTACAACCAGATTTGAACTGGCCGCGTCGGAACTTGTATTTCCAATATAACGATCCACTGTCAGATTTCCTTCAACCAAGATCAAAAAAGGTCCTTCATCCAACAACAGTTCACTGATATGAAGGTCACCAGAATGTAACCATACTTCCTCGGCTTCAAATTCACCGTTGTGCGCTTCATTCTGAGTGTACATCCAACTTTCCTGAGGCAACTTCGTTTTGATATCAGCAAAAGACACCTTGTGACCTATCTGATGTATGGACATGTCCTGACACTCCTCATCCAATAATATATGGATAGAATCTATCTGATCTACAGATAGACGACTACCCATTTTTATTATACTAGAGGAAATATACACCATTCTATAACAAAAACCCTCACCCGAGTAGAATGAAGGTTGAGCTTGTGAACGACAACAGCCCCAAGCCCATTAAATACATATATGATCTAGTCCATTCTTATAACTTCCCACCCAGAATGGCATTCGCCCGTTCACGAAATTCCACCGCCGCCTGCTCAGGCGTAATTTTGCCAAACAGCAGCAGATCATACAACTCACGTAATACCGCAGTGACCTCTGGCGCACCTACGGGATCAGGCGGGTCCATCTGAGTGCTGTTATCCGCAACCCAATCAATATAATCAAACACCTGCGCCAGCTCCGGTTCAACCACCAGCTTCATCCGCTCTTTGACACTGGATGAGACGGGCACACCCCGCTCCCCTTTGAGCAGCAGATTGGCATCCAAATCATTCACAAAAAAGCTGATAAACTTGGCCGCCTCCTCCTTATGTCTGGAATTACCCGCCATGGAGAAAAACATACCTGGCTTCAAGAACAATCCATCCTGGCTGTTTGGCCCAGGCATTGGGGAGATGGTTAAGGGTTTGCCATAACGCTGAGCGGTGCTGATAAATTGGTTGGAATACCCCCAGCTAAACAAAGCCTCTCCCAGATAAAACGGGTCGTTATCGGGTTGGCCAATGTCTGATGTCCAGATATCCGGTGCAAAAATAAGCTTCTTCTCTGCGAGCTGCTGCATCCTGCCAAAGTATTCAATAAATAGCCCATCATCCTCATACCCCAGCCTCTTGCCATCCTCGGCGTATAACTTGGAACCATACTGTCTCAAGTAATACGCGAAAAACTGTTCCGGCGTGAAATAGGTTCCCAGATAAATGCCTTTCCCGAGCAATTGCTCGCCCATCCGGTCAAAATCCGCCCATGTCCACGTATCCGTTGGCAATTCAATATCATTGGCCTTTAATACTTCCGGATCATAGATACTGAGCATGGCGTTAACCCCTAAACTGAGACCATAGGTTTTTCCATTCAGGCTACCACTCTCCAGCTGTTCCTTCTCAATATCTGTCGTGTCAATCAGCCCGCTTTGCATGTACGGCGTCATGTCTTCCAACAGTTGCAGCGAACTGTACTGGGACAGATAGGAGATGTCCATCTGGATAATGTCGGGCAACGCATTGCCTGCTGCATGTGGGGCAAGTTTTCTCCAGTATTCATTGAAACTGCTATATTCGTATTCAATGTTCACATGTGGATTCAACTTCTCATACAGGTCGATAACGGCTATCGTTGCATTGTTGCGGAACTCCCCACCCCACCAAGCGATGCGCAGCGTTATCGGCTCTTCTTCCACAATCATGCCTGGCCTTTGATCCAACTGGTTCACGCAGCCAGGAAGAGTCAGCATAAGGCAGAGCATGCCTATCATTCGCATCCATCTTCCCATAGCTTCTCCTCCTTACCTAGTGATGGGAGTGGCAGCAGCACCGTTACTCTCGTTCCATGCCCCGGCTTGCTTTCCAGCAGAACATCATATTCTTCGCCAAAAGCCAGATGCACCCGCTCCCTGATATTCAGTAGACCAATACCTGTGCCTCTGGTTTTCACTTCACCGCGCAGCACCTGTTCCACATATTCGGGTTCCATGCCGGGACCGTGATCCTCCACGATAAGGGCCAGCTTGCCACCGGATATCTCGGCATACACTCGAATCAGACATGATCCAACCTGTGGTTCCAAACCGTATTGAATGGCATTCTCCAACAGGGGCTGTAGGGTCAACTTGGGAATGGCACACCCCAGATAAGAAGCAGGCACATCCATACGGAAATCCAGCCGTTGCCGGAAACGGTAGGTCTGAATGGTGATGTAATGATTGACGATCTCCAGTTCTTCGGCAATGGTAATAATATTTTGTTTGAAGCTGATGGAGGAACGCAGCAAATACCCAAGTGACAGCACCATACTGGAGATTTGCTCCTGCCTGTTCTTTTTGGCGAGCCAATGGATCGAATCCAGCGCATTATACAGAAAGTGAGGATTGATCTGCGCCTGTAGCGCCTTGAACTCCGTTTCTTTAATGACCAACTGGCTTGCATAATTTTCTTTGATCAATGTATTAATATGTGTAATCATCAGTCGATACGTACGTTGTAGTAACCCCAGTTCATCCATGTGCTGGTGCGTTGGAATGGACAGATTGGCGTCTATATTCTCCAGATCCCCATACTGAACCTCCTTCATCTGACTGATGAGCTGCCTGATCGGCCTTGTCAGACTTCGTGCGAACACCATACCAAGCGCGAGAACAACCAGAATGGCGATAAGATAAACGACGATCAGTATATTTTTCAACCATATAATACGTTCAAAAATTTCATCATAAGAGGCCATATTATAATACACCCAGTCGGTGTATGCGGATTTCTTCTGGGAAAGAAATATCTCCCTCCCATCCAGATTTTTGATCTCATATCCCCCACTGCCTGGAAGTGGATTCAGTCCGGCGGACACCGCTTCTGGAAGCTGGCGATAAGGATACACCACATCACTGCCTGCTTTTAAAATAATGTCACTGTCCTGGCTATCGATGCCCGCATACTCCTCGACAAGTCGCTCGATATTAATACGCAGAAACAGTATGCCTACCGGTTCCAGGGTCATCGGTTCATAGGCTCGCACTTGACGCACCATAACCAGCATCGGGTCATCGTCATCCGGGTATAACCAGCGAACTGCACCATTGGCCTGCTCCGCAGCCGCAATCATCCGATCATATTTTTCCTGAGATACGGTTAGTGTCTCACCATATTTATTGACTCTTCCCCTGGAATCAATCAGATGAACGGACTGCACATATCGTGCAGCCCCACTAATATGCTCCCATAGCCGATCCGTGATCTTTTTTCGTTCAATAAAGCTTGAATATGCGTTATCGTCATCCAACAACGACTTCAAGGCTCTTTGAATCTGCGTATCGGAGATCATGTTCAATGATAACGCTTCCAACTTTTGAAGTTCAACATCCACTGTAGACGAAGAAAGATTCAGCAGTCGGGACGACTTATCAAACAGCTGTTTGTCATACACCGAGTACGTATAATACAAGGACCCAAACGCAAGGATGATGATAAACGCCATCATGAACATAATCATCAGAAACATTTTCATTTTGATGCTCAGTTTTCGGTAGGCTGTCATGACCAAAGCGCTCCTTTGAACCACGTGATACTACTAGGTATATCACATGCAGGAAGGTTTTCCCAAAGTTTTAGCGCTCGATTTCTCACGTATTATTTGGACTGATATCGATCATAAGCCGCCTGATGAACCTCAATCGCCCGGTCAATGTCCATGCTCTTGATTGTTTCGGCCATCTTGTCAAATTCGGTGATCGGCTTCTGTCCGCTAATAATGGCAGTCATCGTCTCATTCAAATACGTATTCACCTGACTCATGATGGATGTACTTGTGGTCACCTCATCTGTTGACAAACGAATTGGAGGAAGCGTTAATGCTGAGCTTGCTTTCATCCATTCCGCATTCGCCGCACGCTGTCCGTCGTCAAATAATAAGGCATCCAGATAACGACTATCCTGATTGATCGGACCGTCCATAATGGATAGGGCATAGGAAGCCAGTGCCTGGTCATACGTCAGACCGTTCGGATTATCAATGATGGTATCTGTGAATTTGACACCTTCCCCGTCACGAACATAGCTGTCATTTTCGATACCAAAGTTGAACAGATCACTACCCTCTTCGCTATAGTTGTAGTCCATCCACTGTACAATGTATTTCAATTTGTCTTCGTCTGCGGAAGCCGTAATAGCCTCACCATAAGACAACACTTTAGCGTCCAGATTAAATGTCGCATACGAAGTTCCATCCGGAGATACAGGCCATGGTACACCCGTCACGTTAAAATTCGGATCCGTATCTCTCATCAGATTGAAATATTTCCCCATGCCGCTGAACACACCGCCCTGATATGCGCCTGCCAGATTGCTGGTGACCTTGTAATCGAAAGCTTTACCGTCATTGGTCATGATCTCGGGATCAATCAGCCCTTCTTTGTACCACTTGGCCATGGTCTCCAAGAAATCACGGTAGCCCGGCTGAATCGGTCCAAACTCCACCTTGTCTCCATTCATCTGGAAACCACCAATGACACCAAATGCCGCGGCAAAATCATGGAGCTTGGTCAGGTTGCCCGGTCCCCAGTTTCCGGTGAATGGTAGCTCATCTGGCTTGCCGTTGCCGTTAGGGTCCTGTTCCTTAAATGCCTTAAGCACCGTATACCACTCATCAATGTTGGTAGGTACTTTGAGATTTAGTTTATCAAGCCAGTCCTGGCGCATAATTAAACCGGAAGTGGCATTCAGCTTCAATGCATCCAGCTTCAGCAGCGGGAACATATAGATTGTGCCATCATCGAGTGCAATCTGTTTTTTCACATCCGGATCGGATTCAATAATCCGCTTTATGTTCGGTGCATAACTGTCGATCAGTTCGTTCAATCGAATGATTCGACCATCCTTGATCATTTTTTCCGGTCCGCCAACGGCATCCGCCCAGTTATAATAAATGACATCCGGTAGTTCTTTCGTGGAGATCAACAGATTGAACTGGTCACGTTGTTGTCCAAGCGGAGGATGTGTGAACTTCACTTTGATGCCTGTTAGCTTCTCCTTTTCCTTATAAGCCGCCATATCGCCAAAATTGTTCAAGGAAGCTGTCAGTTTGGCATCATTGGCGCGCCAGTAATCAATGGTAAATGGCTCACTTGTAATCGGTAGCGGAATCTCGGTTAATGCCTGAACCGCAGGTTCTGTTCCTTCTGCTGGCTCTGCGTTACCTGGTTCATTATCCCCCGTACAGCCCGCCAGTAAAGACATGGTAAGTAGCGATGACAACAGGATGGACCCCATTCTTTTTTTCACGTAATTCGCCTCCATAGGATACATTTTTTATTGTTTCACAGCACCGATTAGAGCGCCCTGAACAAAATAACGTTGGATGAACGGATATACTAGCATAATCGGCAGCGTGGAGATAATGATGGTTGCATATTTGATGTTCTCCCCAATGGCAAAGCCGGTATCGGCGCCAGCGCCCATGGCCTCTGTACTGCTGCTGATCAGAATATCACGCATAATAATCTGGATCGGATATAACTCCTGACTGCGTAGATAGAGCATCGGTCCGACATAATCATTCCAATGGTCAACCGCATAATACAGCATCATGACCGCCAGGATTGGCTTTGACAAAGGCAGTACAATTCGGAACAAAATCAGAAAGTCATTGGCACCATCAAGCTTCGCAGATTCGATCAGACTGATCGGAATGCCCTCAAAGTTTGTTTTCATAATAAGGAAATAGAATGTGCTGATGGCACCCGGAATAATAAGCGCAAAACGGGTATCCACCATGCCCAGATTCTGAATCAGCAGAAACGTCGGAATCATGCCCCCGCCGAAGAACATCGTGAACGTAATTAATTTCATCAGCGTTTTTCTGCCCATCAGATCACCACGTGATAACCCATAGGCTGCCAGCGAAGTCATGAGCAGATTGATGGCAGTACCCACCACAACATAGAACAAGGTGTTCATGTAGCCCGTATAGATGCGAGTATCCTGAAATACCGACTTGTACGCTCCCAGCTGAAAACCTTCAGGAATGAGCATCAGTGAACGGGAACGCAACATCTGGTCCGGGTCGCTGATTGAAGAATTGAACACGTACAGCATCGGGTACAAGCATAAAACCATGATCAACAAGAGCAGCAGTGAATTAAATACATCAAAAAGTCGTTCCCCTATAGATTGTTTCATCGCTTCACCTTCCGATTACCATAGACTGGTTGAGTTAAGCTTTCTGCTGATCGCATTTGCGATAATGAGCAGCGCGAAATTAATGACGCCGTTAAATAGTCCGATGGCGGTTGAATACGTATAGTTCCCCTCCAAAATACCGGATCGATAAACAAAGGTGGATATGACATCCGATGTCTCATAGGTCGGTGCCGTTTGCATCAGCAATATTTTCTGAAAATCCGCGTTCATGACCGCCCCCATACGCAGAATTAACATGATCACAATCGTTGGCATGATGCCCGGCAGTGTAATATGTAACAGCTGTCTCCAGCGGCCTGCGCCGTCAATTTTGGAAGCTTCATACAACTGAGGATCAATACCACTTAGTGCTGCCAAAAAGATAATCGAGGCCCAGCCTGCGCCCTGCCATATGTTGGAAAGGATGTACATCGGACGGAACATATCCTTTTCCGCCAAAAACATAATTGGCTGCAGATCAAAAAAGTCACGAATGACGTTAAATAACCCACCGTCCAGAGATGAGAACGTTTTCAACATTCCAACCACAACGACAACCGAAATAAAATGCGGCATATAACTGATGGTCTGTACTGCACCTCTGAACCACTTCTTCCGGACTTCATTCAGCAGCAGTGCTAGTAGAATCGGAGCCGGGAAACCAAACACAATACTGTAAAAACTCAAAATCAGTGTGTTCTTAATCAGTCGCCAGAAATAATAACTTTCAAAAAACATGGTGAAGTTGTCAAATCCGACCCATTCGCCTGCCAAGATTCCTTTAATCGGGTTGTAGGATTCCTGAAATGCCATCAGTAGCCCGTACATTGGCCCATAGCTGAAAATCAGATAGTAGGCTACCACAGGAACGAGCATCAGATAAACGTATCTGTTGCGGACAAGTTCCTTTTTCACCGAACTCCATTTGCCAGCTGGCTTCAAACGCCCAGGTTCGATCCCCCGGCTTCGATTCAGCTCCATCCACTCAACCTCCACTCTCGATGTTCATTCACTAACATGACACTTCTAATGATAGAAGCGAGCGACTTTTCTTCCCATGCTCATTTCCGATAAATGGATGTTCAAAACCGAGTTCCGTCCGACAAAAAAAGACCCTGCTGCCGATGAATGGCATACAGGGCCCGATCACAGATTAGATGTAGATCGGATATAAAGATTAGCTATGTAAAAGCCACAGCGACGCTGTCCTAGGGTACTTTTTTATACTCGGAAGGGGAGAATCCCGTGTATTTTTTGAACATTTTGCTGAAATACGGCCAGTTGGCGCCAAATCCTGTCTGTTCGGCAAGAGAGGATACGGTATAGTTCCCGTCCTGCTCCAGAAGCTCCAACGCTTTACGGATGCGGTAGCTTAACACATAGTTCGTAAATTTCTCACCGGTTTCTTTTTTGAACATTTTGCCGATGTAGTCTGGATTCATGTATATTTCCCCGGCGATGGACTGGAGTGTCAGTGTCTCGTCCCTGTAGCGCTTCTCTACCAGCTTTTTCACACTACCTACCATCTGCGATTGTCTGGAGCGATGTTGATCATAGCGGCGCAAGGTGATTTCCTTAGCGACAGCAAACAGAAACTGTTGAAAAGAATGCAGGGTGCTGGATTCAATCATGCCTGGCAACTGGTCCATATACCTTTTCATCTCGGCAGAGCCACTGAGTCGAATCATCTCCATAAACATCTGAATAAGATAGGACTTCGTTTGGGATATATCGTATCGCAAGCTGGCAAGCATCTGAAACATCCGGTTCAGCGCTGATCCCACTTCCTGCCAGTGTCCCGCCTTGATTGCAGTAACCATCCGCTCCGGATCGTATTCGAATTCAGGAAGAATGCGTTCTCCGGGAGAGTAAATATCCCGCTCCATAATAAGACTGCCCTCACCGAGGTAAAAGCGGTAATTGAGATACACCAGCGTCTGTATGTACAAATGGCGTGCCTGCGAAAGGTCTCCTGGCTCGCTCAGCGCAATGGTGAGATCATCATGGTAATATCGGGTAAATGTGGCGCGAATCTCATCGATATTATGGAACAACTGCGTTTCAGACAATTTGTCCTCCATGATTAGTAGCACATGCCTTCCAACCGTGGCACTTAAGATGGGATTGTGAAAAATATCCTCAGCAATGTTCTTCACCGCGAACAAGTGCAAATACTCATGATCCCCCTCAATCTCTACCAGCAGCAACCGCACACGTTGATCCTGAAACTGTACATCGAATAATTCCTCGAAATACTTCCATTCCTTGACCCCGTATGTTCTGTTCGTGACTAGCTCTTTCAGAAAGTATTCCTTGGCATGCGGCAGTACACGCTCCAGGTTATATTGGATCGACTGCACAAAACGCTCCTGATCGGTCAACTCCCGCTTCTCACTGACCAATTCACTAATAGCCTGTACAAGATGCTCTTCACTGCAGGGCTTGAGCAAATAGTGCTTCACCCCATACTGCATGGCGGTCTTCGCATATTCAAACTCCGTAAAACCCGTGAGCATGATAAACGAGATATGCTGATACTTCTCTGCCACAGCTTCAACCAGCTGTAACCCATCCATTCCCGGCATGCGGATGTCCGAGATGATGATATCCGGGCGTTGCCGCTCGATTAAAGCAAGCGCTTCCAATCCATCTTGAGCAATGCCGATCAGTTCTGTTCCTAATCGGGACCAGTTCACCACACTGGAGATCCCGTCCGAGATCATAAATTCATCATCAACCAGCAAAACCTTGTACATCGTATGCATCCTCCTGCCTTTAACCAGTTCCATTCTATTATATGGGCATTATGCACAAATAGAGGGGAGGTCGTTGATTGACATGGGAATGCACTCTAACAAGTCTGATTTCTGAACATTCCTGGCTCATCTCATCGGGAAAATCATTCGCTGGCAAGCTATTGGAGTTAGTCTCTGTAAAGACAAAACAACCCTCACCCCGCTACTGGGGTGAAGGTTAGCCCCTCACTTCATTTTACAATATCATCAGGGTATGGGTACGGACGGAGTAATTCCGGTACAACATTACGTATCCATTCCATACTCCTTCACTTCACGATTGCGGTTCAACACCGCATGCAGTACAAAACCAAGTACCGCAATCGCCGCTGTGCCTGTTGCCAGCCACGCTACCGGAATAAGTCCCTGTTTGTCATACATGACCCCCATCGCATAGGGGCCGATAACCCGTCCAACCGCACCGATCCCACCCGATATCCCGATGTAAAAAGGCGCCGCCCTGCCCGCATGCTCCGAGATAAACGCAGGTGTTGCAGGGGAGATCAACATCTCTCCAAACGTCGCAAGTACCATTGCTAGCACCATGCCCGGATAGCTGTACATGGTAATCATCACAATGTAGGCCATGCCATAGAATACTGCACTCGCCGTCATCTGAGCCGTGGAGGTACGGGCCATGGTCCGTTTCACCCAGCTGGTAAAAGGTTGGCCTACAAAGATCAGCACCCCGTTCAGGGTCCAGAGCAGACCATACATTCTTTTTTCCATACCCTCAGAGATGATATACGGGGACACACCTGTGTTCCAGATGGAGTTTCCAAATAACAGGAAGAGCACGCCCAAGCTCATGAACAGATATAATCGGGTATTACCCAGCAATGCCCAGACGCCCGGCCCATCGGGGACGGTTTTCCGTTTGGTCAGATGTACTTCCCCCTGATCCGGTTCAACCCGTGACAGATAATACCAGAAGAAAATTGCAAACCCGGCTGAGGTCACTCCGTTCAGTACAAAGCTGAGATGATAGGAAAAGTCAGCCAGAAAACCACTCAGCGCCGTACCAATCGCTACCCCGATATTGTTCGCCACATAGATAATATTGAATAATTCACCGCGTCGCTCCGCAAACCGGAAGCCAATAAAGGCCTGAATCGCTGGCAGCGACAATGAACTAAACAGACCAATCCAGCCCATCGCACATATAAATACGACCCAATACGCGCTAATCCACGGCAACGCAAACAAACCTAACGCATTAAGCGCCAGTGAACCAATGATCAGCTTCTTCACGCCCACCCGATGGTACAATGAACCTCCAAGCAATTGTCCAAAGATGCCACCCAGGGACTGAATGAGGATCACAAAACCCGCATTTGCCATCGTTCGTCCAAGTTCATCAAACACATACATGGTGGTCAGCGGCCACATCAAGGCACTGCCTGTTGCGTTAACCAGACTTGCTAATAAAAATATTCTCACTTCTTTTGGATAGTTATCCAGCCATCTCATCATCGTTAATTCATTCTCCTTAGTACCTCTGCACATACAAATAGCCATAAAAAATAGACCTTTGCCCTGACGGCATAACCATAACCAGCCAGAGCGAAGGTTTTATGAAGTGTTACATCTATTGCACTATAATCCTGCTCAAATTCTAGCCTTTGTTCATCTTACCTCAAAAAAATCATGCTGCAAGCACACTCATTGACGCTTCACTTCAACAGTGGCCGAGAAGAAGGTGGCCCCGTTCCCCATGTCCGACAACCGATTGGACGTCAGTGAATTCGCCCGCTGCTTCTTGCCGTCACCATCCCACCATAAGCCTTGGCTGATGACGGTTCCCGGCAACATGGCTTCACTCACCTTGGCAGTAAGTTCGATGCGCCCGCGTTCATTCCATACGACCACTGCATCGCCATCCTCCACGTTTCTACGGATGGCATCCTCGGGGTGTATCTGCAATAAAGGCATCTTTTCCAAACGTTGATGTTTGGCTGAATTGCCAAAGGTGGAGTTCAGGAAATTATGGTTTGGCGGCGACAGGAACATCAATGGATACGTATCGGCAGGTCCAGCCGGATGCTCCCCATCGTATCCTTCAACCAGAGCACTATAGGTAGGGAGCGGCGGAAGCCCTCGCTGTTCCATCGTCTCGGAATACAATTCGATTTTGCCTGAAGGTGTGGGCAGCTGATCCAGATATGCAGCATGTGGCGTCATATCCAGCTTCAGGAATCGATGTTCCTTCAGTCCCTCCAACGTGACTCCATTCATGTAGGGGTTGCCTGTGCCCTGAAGTGCGTCCTCAATCATCTGTTCCGGTGTTTCTCCGAAGATTGCAGGATCGTACCCCATAGCCTGCCCAAGCAGTGAGAACAGTTCCACATTGCTCTTGCTCTCCCCGATCGGTGCAATTACCGGCTCTTGCAGATGAACGTACTGATGCCAATAAGAGGCGTACAGGTCCGTCGCTTCAAATGAAGATGTGGCTGGCAATACGATATCTGCATATTTCGCGGTATCCGTCATGAACAGATCATGCACAACCGTGAATAAATCTTCCCGTGCAAAACCTCGCTCCACCCGCTCGGTATCCGGTGCCACCACCAGTGGATTGCTGCAGTAAACCATCATCGCCCGGATCGGCTGCTCTGCTTCCAGCAATACTTCACCAATCCGGTTCATGTTCACTACTCGCGGCTCTGGATTCTGCCGCAGCTCCGGACGTTCCAGCGCATCGCTATTCGTGCTCGCGTAGCTGTTGGTGCGAACGGCACCGCCGCCTTGCTTCAGCCATTGCCCTGTAATGGCAGGCAGACATGCAACGCTACGCACGTTCATCCCCCCATTATCATGGTGCTGGAGACCATTGCCGATGTGAATATGGGCTGCCTGTGCGTTGCCATATAGTTCGGCCAGCTCCACAATGGTTTCCTCCGGCACGCCCGTAATGCGTGCAACACGTTCAGGGGTGTAACTGCGGACATGATCACGTAGTGCCTCATGACCTACCGTATACTTTTGCATAAACGCTTCATCCGTTAGTCCCCGTTCGAACAGCACATGCATTAATCCTAGCGCCAGTGCACTGTCCGTGCCCGGATACAGCGGAATAAACCAGTCGCCCCACTGTGCGGTACGATTGCGATGAACGTCGATGACGACGATCTTGGCGCCTTTTTTACGGGCTTTCTCCGCCAAAACGACCTGATGCATATTGGTACTGACGATATTGCCACCCCATACCAGGATGAGATCCGCATGCTCCGTATCTTCCGGCACCGTTCCCCGGTTGGCGCCCATCGTATATTTCCAGCCGGTATTTCCAGCAGAGTTACAGATTGTCTGCTCCAGTACACTCGCACCAAGCGCATTGAAGAAACGCCGATCCATGCCGTCTACGCCGAGAATACCCATGTTACCGTAAAAGCTGTAGGGCAGGATGCTCTCCGGGCCGTAGGTTTCGGACAATGCAGTGAATTTGGTCGTAATCTCGCGAATCGCTTCATCCCAACTGATTCGTTCGAACTTGCCTTCGCCTTTGGCTCCTACACGTTTCATCGGAAATTGTAGACGCTCGGGGTGATACACCCGCTCGGTCATATTTCTGACTTTATTACAAATGGCACCCTTGGTTATGGGATGATCCGGATTGCCTGCCACCTTCACAATTTTGCCGTTCTCTTTATGTAATAACAGACCACAAGTGTCCGGACAGTCGAGCGGGCACACCGCCGCAAATACACCATTCTCCTGATCGATCATCGTAAGGCTCCCCTCTATAAAAGCTATCCCTATATCATATCTTCTTCGAGGTTATCGCGTAAAGAGAACAGTATGTTTTTTGCTTCATATTCGCCGCTATGGCGGCTTTAAATTATTTTCAAAAAATGTTTTTGAGTTTGATTCAACTTCAGAATTCAGGGGTAAATTAAAAATAAGGCATTAGGCTAGTGTTTCCCCACTTCCTCCTCATGCCATATCATGGACCACTCCCGAAATTCGCCATGAACAGGTTTCGTTCCCCCGAACCTTGTCATGGCGAATTTATTTTGCGTTAAACTCCAACAAGGACCTCATACAAAAAAACGATCCCGCCCTGCTCCATCACAGCATATTCACCATGAACCGAGCAAGATCAGAATCGTCTTCTCTTCTATAATACGTGCACACATGCTACGCTGTGCCCGCTATGCTTGTTTGCTCAACATCACTCTAGCCTCTGTCTCCACAGCTTCGATCGACGTTGCTATCTCCGGCTTCACTTTTGGCTCAGCTTGGCGCAGGTACACCACCCAATAGGCTGCAGCTACAAACAGAGCACCACCAGTCAGATTCCCGAGCCATACCGGAATGAAATTCATCACATATTGACCCCACGAATAATGTCCTTCAAAGATTGCCGCCGGGATGAGAAACATATTGGCTACAACGTGCTGGAATCCAATAGCCACAAACGCCATCGTTGGGAACCAAATACCCAGTACCTTGCCACTCATCGTATCCGATGCATAAGATAGCCACACGGCCAGCGCGACCAGCCAGTTACAGCCAATGCCGGAGATAAAAGCCTGCAGGAAGCCGTCATGCAGCTTGTGCCCAGCCATATCCACCACTTTAGACAGATATACACCCTCTCCAGTCAGACCAAGCACATGTCCAAACGCGTATGCGACAAACAAAGCTCCAACAAAGTTACCAATCGTCACTAAGGTTAGATTTTTCAACATGTTACCTACGGATAACTTTCGAGCAATCGTCGCGAGTGGAACTGCCATCATGTTACCTGTCAGCAACTCGCCACCACCGATGAGCACCAAGATTAGTCCCACCGGGAACACTGCTGCACCAATCAGATTAACCAGACTTCCCCACTCAGCAGGAGCAGATGCAATCACCCGAATATCCAGTAGAAAACCCAGCGCAATAAAAGCCCCTGCCAGAAAACTGAGCACCAGTACAGAAGACACCGGATATTGAGCCTTCTTCATGCCTGTTTGCGCCGTATATTGTGCAACCTCAAGAGGTGTTTTTGCTGCCATATCATTCATCCTCTCCTTCATTGTTTATCATTGGATAAAACCATCTGAAATTCATTAGTTATGCGTTGAATACCATATCCTAATTGTATCTCGGTACTGCATGAAACTTTGTGCAAATTATCACAATGTTGATTATAAAGATGCATTTAAGAGGCGTTATTTTCGTTTAAATGCGACTGGTATGAAGACTTATATATATGAAGGAAATTGTTCAGAAATTGTTCAGAATCAATTTGTATAATAGGCACACATATTGAATGTACATCTGTTGGGCAGGGATGGATTTGGGTCAGGAACAGTTCCATGTTGTGTACGTCATCAAAATGATGTTCTGTAGGTCATTTCATAGCAAATCTACGGACACTAGGAGGTTTAAACATGTTCAAACAATCTTTACGCTGGAGAACAGTTATGATGTATGCTTTGATATTCACTCTGGTTCTCCCCAATGTCCTTCTTCCCCAAGCTCATGCTTCCACTAACGGAAATGTGAACATTTTATCCGCGTTTAATAACAACGTCGATCGTAATCTGGTAAACGTCGTTTATGCTAACGGGAAGTATACCGCAGTGGGTGGAAAGGGACGCATTGTACAATCTACAGATGGATTAAATTGGACTGTAGTCAATATTGGCGTGTCTAACGAAAAAACAACTTGGAATAGCCTCGTTTATGAAAACAATATATATGTTGCAGTTGGAACGGAAAACAATACCCGTCTGAAAGCCAGATTGATTGTATCGTCTGATGGCGAGACATGGGTTGATAAATCATCTGTAATTGACGGAAATACTTTACAAAAGGTAGTTTATATCAACGACCAGTTTTATGCCGTTGGCGGTAAACATCCTACGACTAACCGTAATGATGATATCGGTATTATCTATTCATCCTCGGATGGGATGACATGGACATTATGGAGTACCCTGCCTAGAATTTGGCCGACAAATACCACAATAAGCACCTCCTTTAATTTGACGGACATGGCCTATATCTCTGGCAGATATGTTGTTGGTGGTAACGTGTTAGGCGGATATGCTTACTCCAGTAACGGGACAAGCTGGACGAACGGGTTCATAGGCAACTATGGTTTGGGAGAGTTCGCTGTCTACAATGGTAGGCTTCACATGCTTGAAAGCCAAACAAATGGCTACTCCAGTAGTGACGGAATAACGTTTACAGCCGACGCCTCCTATAACGGTATATTCGGCATACTGCAAGATGGCGCGACACTTTATCGTTTCGGCCAGGCAGGTAAACTGGACTCATCCACGGATAACGGCGTCAATTGGACTTCGGAGCCTACAGTAACCAATATGACCATCCAATCTGTAGCTTCAAATGGAACGGGTATGGTCCTTGTCACCTCCGCTCCGAATAGCCTTGTTGTTACTGCCGACAAATCCGAATGGGAAAAGATCGCAGCTAATCTGCAGAGTGTAGCTTACAATGGCAACACATGGGTAATTGTAGGCGTTTCCGGCTCAAGTGCAACCGATAGCATTATACTGCATTCCGCGAGTGACTGGGAGCATTTAAATACAACCAGCCAGTTACTGCCCAAGGAGGCCTTTTCCAAAGTCGCTTACGGGAATAACACTTTTGTTGCCATGGGTAAAAAAATCGGGGTATCCACCGATGGTGAATATTGGACACTCAGTGATCTTCCCGCAGGTGTAACAGGTAAAGTGGTAGCGCTGACCTATGGTGCAAGTGGAGGTTTTGTTGCAGTAACTGATACAGGTGATACGCTCAACTCCATTGACGGATTATCTTGGACAAAGGGCACAAATATCGAACTGCCAGACAGGGATATATATAATGTGAAGTATGTAAACGGTGAATATATCGCTACAGGTTACGGAGTAATTTGGAAGTCGGATACGAACGGATTGAACTGGAATCAAATAATCGACTCAGATAATGAGATTTTCAATAATTATTACATGATAAACGATATTACCTATGTGAATGGAAAATATGTGATTGTTGGCTCCGATGATTATTCGTTACCTATTGTGCTGGAAACGACTGGTGTCCTGAACGCCAGCACGAACTGGACCAAAACTAATCTTGATAATGTCAATTCAGTTTACTTAAAATCAATTGCATACGGTGATGGCATCTATGTAGCTACAGGGATTTTAGAAGGAACTACCTTTAAGTACATGATGTATTCTTCTTCTGACCTAGTAAACTGGACCTCTTACGATGAGAACACATTAGGTATAAGCGGCGAGGGGCTAAACACCGTTTATTATCATGACGGAAAGTTCTATATTGCAGGTAATGACAACGCACGGATTGTACTCGGAGATGCTGCACCGAGCAGCAACAACGCGGGTCTAACCAATGTACTTGGACAGACTGACAGTGCTCCAGGAGGCGGAGATGGAACAACATCTGGAACAGCTGTTAGCTGGACAGTTAACGTATCTGACACGACCTCAACACTGGGACTTGCCAATCTTGTACTTGCAGACAATCAAGCCAAGATTGAGTTATTCAGCAACAGTGACTATACCACAGGTGCAGTTACAGGCAACTCAACGATCCCGCTCACCGCAGGTGGAGGTACCACTGCATACATTAAGGTGACGGCGGCCGATAACACAACTGTGAAATATTATGCAGTAACGGTGAACCGTACAGCTACACCTGAATCGACACCAGCCGCTGAAATCGGCTATGTAGATGAGCAATTGACAGGATTTATTCCTAATGCTGCATATTCTATCAATGGAGTGAATGCTTCCGCGGATGGTTCAGGGCATATCGCTATCGACAACAGTTGGATCGGAACTACGTTGTCTATCGTGAAAACAGGCAACGGCACAACAACTACAGATAGTTCAGCTCAAACATTGGTCATCCCATCTCGTCCTGCAACTCCAACTGGCATTGGCAAGACCGATGAAACATCCATTGGCGCTCAGGATGGAACGATTACCAATGTCACAGATCAGATGGAATACAAAAAAGACATCAACGGCGCATGGACAACTATCGCTAACACAACTGTTACAGGATTGGAGCCAAGTACGTATTATGTGCGTACCAAAGCAACCTCCTCTTCATTTGCATCACTGGAAACGCCGGTGACCATTGATTCGGCATCTGCAACACCAGAAGCAACACCAGCCGCTGTAATTAATTATGTGGAAGAGCAATTGACTGGGCTTGTGCCTAATACAGCATACTCTATCAACGGAGCGAACGTTATTACAGATGGTTCAGGATATATCACCATAGACAACGGTTGGATCGGAACTACGTTGTCCATTGTGAAAACAGGTAACGGCATCACAACAACGGATAGTTCCGCTCAAACATTGATCATTCCATCGCGTCCTGCGACTCCATCGGGAATCGACAAGACCGATGAAACCTTTGATGGAGCGAGTGATGGAACGATCACCAATGTCACAGATCAGATGGAGTACAAAAAAGACGTCAATGGCTCATGGACAGCTATTGATAACACTACAATTACGGATCTCTCACCAGATCGTTATTATGTGCGTACCAAAGCAACCTCTGCTGCGTTTGCATCACTGGAAACACCAGTGACCATTGATTCGGCATCTGCAACACCAGAAGCAACACCAGCCGCTGTAATTAATTATGTGGAAGAGCAATTGACTGGGCTTGTGCCTAATACAGCATACTCTATCAACGGAGCGAACGTTATTACAGATGGTTCAGGATATATCACCATAGACAACGGTTGGATCGGAACTACGTTGTCCATTGTGAAAACAGGTAACGGCATCACAACAACGGATAGCTCAGCTCAAACATTGTTGATTCCATCGCGTCCTGCGGCTCCAACAGACATCGGCAAGACCGATGAAACATTTAGCGGTGCTCATGATGGAACCCTTACGAATGTAACCGATCAGATGGAATACAAAAAAGACATCAACGGCTCATGGACAGCTATCGCTAACACAACCGTTACAGGATTGGAGCCAAGTACGTATTATGTGCGTACCAAAGCAACCTCCTCTACGTTTGCATCATCAGAAACACCAGTAACTGTAGGTTCCAGTGCATCGATCCCTGTTGCACCGAATGTCACTGCGGATGACCAGAACAACACCATTATCGGTTTGGACACTTGCATGGAATATCAAATCGACAATGGAGCCTATATCTTGTTTAACGGAAGTAACGCCCCTGACCTCAGCGGTGAACATACAGTTAAGGTGCGTGTGGCAGCGAGTGGTTCAGTTCCAGCCGGAATGGAGAAAACACTTCAGTTCACAGCGAATCTTGCAACTGACCTGATCGTGGTCGCTGTTGACCCTAGCGGGTCAACAAATAACGGCAAAACACTCATTACAGTAACCCCTGCAATTCAGGTTAACGGACACCGCTTCGTTTACAAAAATTTAGGTAACGGAAATATCAACATTCCATCTATTGGTGATGTAGCTACAGGCTACGAAAACTGGCCGAACAATGGTTTAATCAACGCAGCAAACGGAGATAAAATCGCTATTGCTGAGGTGGATGTCGAAGGCAAGATTGTAAAATTCGGATGGACTTCATCTGTAGTAACGAATGAGCCTGCACCAGGGACCTATAATCCTGATGTTCCCGTCGTCTCTCCACCTTCTGGGGGAAGCAGCACCACGAATCCGAACACAAATAACGGTAACAACAGTACTAACAATGCAAGCAACGAAGATGTCATCATAATCGTCAACGGCAAAACTGAAAATGCAGGGAAGATGAAAACAACGGAAGCAAGTGGTGTTAAAACCACGGTACTAATCGTGGATCCGGCGAGGTTGCAGGCGAAGCTGGATGCTGAAGGCCCTCGGGCGATCGTCACCATTCCGGTCAAATCATCCTCCAATGTCATCATTGGCGAGTTAAACGGTCAGTCGGTGAAAAGTATGGAACGTCTGTCGGCAACGCTTGTTCTCCAGACAGATCAGGCGAGTTATACGCTCCCCGCTTCAGAGATTAACATTGATGCTGTTGCAAAAAGTCTCGGTAACGATCTTAAACTGGAAGATATCGTGGTTCGTATTACGATATCCAATTCTTCGGATAACATGAATCAGGTTGCAGTGAATGCAGCAGCTCAAGGTGATTTTACACTGATAGCTTCACCTGTTGATTTCACCGTATCTGGTGAATACAACGGCCAAACAACTGAAATCACGAAGTTCAACGCATACGTTGAACGCAGAATTGCATTGTCTGCCGATATCGATCCGAATAAAATCACAACCGGGATTGTCATAGAGCCCGACGGTACAGTACGACATGTACCAACCAAGGTTGTTTTGGAGCAAGGGACATTTTATGCAGAGATTAACAGTTTGACAAACAGCACGTACGGAATTGTATGGAACCCGCTGACATTTGCGGATGTGGAGAAACACTGGGCAAAAGATGCGGTGAACGATATGGGTTCCCGGATGGTCATTCAGGGTGTCAACGATACCACCTTCAATCCAGACAAAGCGATTACACGGGCTGAGTTTGCAGCCATCCTCGTACGTGGATTGGGTCTCAAACTGGGTGAAGGTCCACAACCATTCCGGGATGTCACTACGAAGGATTGGTATTCCAGTGCAGTTCAGACTGCGGCTTCCTACAAATTGATTAACGGTTTCGAGGATGGTACGTTCCGTCCAAATGACACAATTACACGGGAACAGGCCATGACATTAATCACGAGAGCGATGAAGTTGACAGGTCTTGCAGACCAGTACGCTAATCTGGATGCTAACGAGATTCTCTCCGCATTTAAGGATAGCGCTAATATCGGCAACTGGGCGAAGGATAACATTGCACTGACAGCCAAGGCAGGCCTCATCAGCGGACGTAGTGATGGTACCCTTGCAGCAAAAGCCAATGTTACGCGTGCAGAAGTAGCGACTTTGATTCAGCGTCTATTGAGCAAATCCGATTTAATCTAAAATTTATGAGCTAGCTCGAAGATCGGCCCACTTCATAAGAGTGGGCCGATCTTATTTATTTTGCCAACTTATGCGGTATGTACACTTTCATATTATTTAGTTACTCTAGCTGCAATACGCACAGCAACAGTCCACACACAAAAGAAGAAGACTGACGATATATTCGCCAGTCTTCTTCACGTCTTTATTATCATCTTTTTTGATTCGTAATCCATTCTCTTGACCTGTTATATATCATGCTCTCTGTTCAACCATCTATTCTGCTTCATTACACCATTGCTGGTGCTTTTACTTCTATTGGAGGCAGTGCTTGCAGACCAGCCGTGTTCAGGAAGTTCCATGGTTTGTTGTAATGTGGTTGGAAGAAGAAGTCGATGAAGGCCAGCTCATCTACGGTCATGTTATTTTGGATGCAGACCGAGATCGTATTAATCGATTGAGTCAGATCAACCTGAGACATCACCTGTGCTCCGACGATTCGACGAGTAGCCTGCTCATATACTACTTTGAGCAACAGTTTCTCAGCCGTTGGCATGAACTCCGGACGATAGCTGTCTTCCAGTACCACGGATTCAACAATCAGGCCTTCGTCAGCAGCAGACATCTCAGTCATCCCGGTACCCGCGATATTTTGCTCATAAATTTTGATACCCGATGTTCCCTGCGTACCCATATACGGTGTCGTAGGACGAACCAGGTTACGGGCTACAAGTGTACCCATCCGCACGGCGTTGGTTGCCAGTGGAATGTAAGATGCTTTGCCTGTTGGGTTGTAATGAATAGCACAGCTGTCACCCGCAGCGAAGACGTCTTTTTGACTCGTTTGCATATATTTATCCACGATGATTGCGCCGTTTGGCAGCATATCCACTTGACCTTTGAGCAGTTCAGTATTTGGACGGAAACCAATGCACAGAATAACCAGATCGGTTTCAAACTCCCCTTTGGACGTGATCACTTTAGTCACTTTGCCATTTTCACCAGTAAACTTCTGTACCGTTTGACCAAGAGCCAGCTTAATGCCGCGTCCAGTCAACGTATCTTCAATCGCATCCGTGAACTCAGGATCCAGGTATTTGTTCAAAATTCGGTCCACACTGTCGATCAGGGTAACTTCCTTGCCGTTCATTTGGAAGGCTTCCACCAGTTCAACGCCGATATACCCTGCACCTACAACAGTAACACGTTTGGCATCTTTGGCTTTTTCAATAATCGTGTTGGAGTGATTGTAGTTTTTGCAAAGTAAAATGTTGTCCATCTCAATGCCTTCAAGCTTCGGAACGACAGGCCATGAACCCGTTGTCACGATCAGTTTGTCAAACGTATCTTCAAATTCTTCCCCGGTTTGCAGGTTTTTAGCCTGAAGGGTATGACCCTTGGCATCGACTGCTGTAACTTCATGAAGCATCTTGGTCTCAACACCAAGCTCTGCCAATTGATTAGGCGAAGAATAGAACAAACCGTCAGGGTCTTTCACAACCCCACCTACGTAGAGCGCAATGCCACAAGATAGGAAGGAGATATTGTCATTGCGCTCATACACCGTGATGGTAGCATCCGGGTACAATTTGGCGGTATTTACGATGGCTGCGGTCCCTGCGTGTGTACATCCGATAACTGCGATTTTCATTAAAAGTTCCTCCTCGAAATATATAAATGAGTTTGAATATAAGGTTGTTATGGTTGTGAAACATTTCACTTCTTGTTCGAAATTGTGTATGTGATTTATTTCACTTTATACACTCATTATAATGTGATATTTTTCACATTGCAATAGGTTGAGCAAAAAAAGTTTGTCGAAGGAGGTCATTTCCCTGTATTTAAGCCTTTCTTCCCTTCATTGTATTGATTTCATTGTCCCCGGATTCGGGTCGATTTATGCTATGCAAAGGCTTCCGCGTTCCCTGTATGGACACAGTATGGACGTATAAAGTTAGAGGCGTCTTCTGCATTCTTGTTTGACTTTTACAAAAATTAAATGGCTTCACTTTTCATTACAGGGTTGATCTCATGGAGCCAACTCCTACCTGTGAAGAGAATAAATCTGCGTATATAAAATAATCAAAGAAGCCTATCCTTGCACATGCAAGGACAGGCTTCTCAAACGTTCATGTATTAACCGAGCAATTTCTCGATATCTGCAATCATTGTCTCCGGAGATTCTTTCGGTTCAACACGACCTACCACTTCACCTTCGCGGTTAACAAGGAACTTGGTGAAGTTCCATTGGATGTCGCTTGTTTCACCTACGCCAGGTTGTTGCTCCTTCAGGTATTGGAATAGAGGATGAGTGTCCTCACCATTCACATCTACCTTGGCAAACACCGGGAAATTCACACCATAGTTAATCTGGCAAAATGATTCCGCTTCCTCACTTGTACCTGGCTCCTGCCCTCCAAACTGGTTACAAGGGAAACCCAGTACAACCAAGCCTTGATCACGATAACGATCATAAAGCTTTTGCAATTCACCGTATTGCGGGGTCAGCCCACACTTGCTGGCTGTATTGGCAATGACCAATACTTTACCTTGATACAGATCCAGTGAGACTTCTTGGTTCGCGGTGGTTACCGCCTGATATGAATATACGGACATGACTGATTCCTCCCATGACATATGTTGGTTTGGGCTGTTGCGAGCACGTTGGCATAACCAATGGACCCACAGCCTGTCTTATTATTATAGACCTGATCCGATGTGATTACCAAATCCCGGGTCTACCCGTCCCCTTTACTCCCATGAGTTGCAAATTCCCCATGAATGCAAAAGAGCCGCGTGCAATAGCGCACAGCGGCTTCATTCTATAATGTAAGGACCACATATGGCCCAATGTATTAACTTCCTGTCGCTTGAACACGTGGTTCTGTCCGTCCTCCAGCATGAACCATCGCACTGTTCATAACCAGCTGCTCTGGCGTCTTCGATTGCTGGCGTTCGCCTGCAAGAGCGTAAGGCAAGCAGAGCGGTACACCGGAACGCGGATCGATCACGATATCTGCTTCAATGTTGAATACTTCACGAAGTACATCCGAATTCATAACTTCTACAGGTGAACCATGAGCGATGGCTTTACCTTTTTTGATACCAATCATGTGATGTGCGTAGCGGGAAGCATGATTCAAGTCATGCACAACCATAACAATAGTACGGTTGGCTGTGGCATTCAGTTGCTCCAGTAATTGCAATACTTCGAGCTGGTGAGCCATATCCAGGAACGTAGTCGGCTCGTCCAGGAAAAGGATATCTGTTTCTTGGGCAAGTGCCATGGCAATCCATGCACGTTGACGCTGTCCACCGGACAATTGATCAATCGGACGATCATGGAATTCAGTCATGGCTGTCACTTCAATAGCCCATTCAATCATACGTTTATCTTCCGCACGCATGGAGCCAAATCCTTTTTGATAAGGAAAGCGACCATACGATACCAGTTCAGTAACGGTAAGACCTTCAGGGGCTGTTGGATTCTGTGGCAAAATCGCAAGTTGCTTGGCAACTTCACGCGTGGACTGTTTATGGATGGACTTCCCGTCGAGCAATACATTACCTGCTTTTGGAGCCATAATACGTGCCATCGTTTTCAGGATGGTTGACTTCCCTGAACCATTGGCTCCAACAAGTGCTGTAATTTTTCCTTGGGGAATCTGAATATTCAGATCCTCTACAATTAGTCTTTCCTCATAAGCGATATCCAGCTTGGTCGTCTCCAGACGAAACATGCGATCATCCCTCTCTCATTTATCCCGGTTATGTAATCCGGCTATGACAACAAAAACGAAATTGTAATTCTGTGATTTCCGACGCAAATATCTTCTACACTAAAGATACTGATAATCATTATCATTTGTCAACATAAAAAACCAAATTTTCTCCTCTTTTCGTGCTTTATTTGCTCTTTCTGTAGCAGAAATTCCTCTCTTTTCCCAAGTACACATGAGATCTTTTCTCATTCATTCCGCGCACTTTATCACTTCTGACTGTCTTTCAAACTCTTAAATCGCAAATTTTGTGTCCGAATTGTGAATGTGTGAGTTTTTTTCATGCAATGGCTGTATCCGCCATATCAAATAAAAAAAGATGACCTTGAAATTCAAGTTCAAGGTCATCTCACATACGCTCGTTTAATAAGGTATGAAGTCAGCATTTTCATTATTGGATCAAAAGACACTTAATGAATCTATGCAACACGCTCAAATAATATGATTTACAGCTTAATTAGGCTGCGGCATCAATTGGATCACTGTCATATTGCCCTGCGTACTCTTCACACTGACAATGCTCTCCGCATCCATATTCGCTGGAAGATCGATCTGCAATCCATACGGATAGAGACGATCTACCTCTCCAATAGACATCTGTGCGGGAGTGTTTGCATCCTCTTCATTGGACACAGATGTGTCAGGTGATGTCGAACCTGTAGCTTGATCTGCATCCGTAACTTGATCCGTCTCTCCACTCGCAGCATTAGACGATGCATTCGTCCCTGTATCCGTTGTTGTATCGGTAGCAGGATCCGAAGTGGAATCACCCGATGTTGAAGGATCGGCCTGCTGATCGCCATCCTCCGTCTGCTCTGTGTTCCCCGCGTTTCCCGCTGATGAGCCATCCGTGCTCCCTTCGGAAGTACTTCCTGAACTACTATCGGAAGGAACTTGGTTATCTGGCTCCTCATTCCGATTAAAACTCTCCCACTTGCCTGTAGTATCCAACTCCTGAGTGCTATCATCCTTCATCGTCAATTGAAGTTTGCCTTGCCCAAACTCAGTGCTTCCCGTATCATTCCTGAAACGGATCACCAGTTGAGCAGGTAATTCCGTACCCTCCTGGTCACTCGCAGGAATCATATAAGCAATCTGCTCCGCGAGCTGCACCTCAGGTTCAGCCGGTATGACAGGCTCCTGGGTAGATGGAGGGGATGCCGCTGGCGGCTCCACAGAGTCTTTCATCCATGCATATGTACCGCCAGCAATACCCAGAACCAGGATCAAGAGGATTAATCCGAACAGATTTTTCCTTTTACCCGTTAGCATCCGCACCAGTGGAGAGGACAATTCCGTCTTCGCACGGTCATAGACCGGCTTCATTGTCTTGCTGGCTCTCACGTAATACGGTTTGAACGCTGACTTCGACTTGAAAGCTTCACGGTCATGGGCTTTGAAATAAGTCACGATGGCATCCGCATATCCTTTATGCGCATTGGAACCCCGGACAAACATTCGATGATCTCCTGACCATTCGAAGAATGGATACAACCCTTCAGCACGACTTGCATTGGTACGGATGAATTCAATCAGCCCAGGATAATCCAACCGATTGCTACCGCTTCCCCCCCGATAAAAAGCCATCGGCAAAGCTTCATATGCCGCAATCCCCGGATGAGCCTGCAGCTCTCCGGCAAGCCAGCGACGCGTCCAGCGTTGAAGTTCATTGCGTTCTGCCAGGGAAAGTGCCTCCAATGCCTCTTCTTCATTCCCCTCGACACTAAGCCACACTCTCGCAGCCAGCATCATGTTCGTTCGAGCAGATACATCAGAGCCCTGACGTGCAGCCCAATCCCGAACCTCATTACCATGCTGCAAAATATCAATGCTTAATAGCTGTTCACGGTTAACCCGTTCCAGATCCAGATCCTGAATCATAAACAGGTTAATGACATAAGCAAGCTTGTCTGCAAGGCGGGTTAACTCCTCCTGATATGCCGGATCTTGACTGGCAGACGGAGATCCCCCTTTGCGATTAGGGCGGGCTGTAGCTCCAGATTGACCAATTCGTGCCGTAATGCCTGTATCATAGGTGATATCAGCGGATACCCGATCCAGTATGTTAACACGCTGGAGGGCTTCATTCGCAGACTGTACCGGATTAGGCGCAGAACATAACCGTTCACGCAGCTCATTGGCTGTGCGCTCCTGCAAGAAGCTGTAGTGGATCGCAGATGGATGGGACGTAACCCATCTTCTTATCACTTCCACAACGTTCGCTGCCGATTCCGTGCGTTTCAGCTGATTGTCCAGATAAGGCTCGAACAACAGCTTGGTAAGAGATTCATTGGCCAGCACTTTATCAAAGAAAGCCCGATTCAGCTGCGGATCCCGATCCAGCACCGCATACAATTCCTGCACAGCACGCATACGCTTCTGGACGCGAGCATTATTCACACCGTAGATGAAATAGTCCACAATCCGGGATTGCACCACGGGCGCGGCAACACTGAAATATTCGCCAATGCGAGCTGCGACGTCTTCTTCGGGTACGTTCTCACGCTTCACGCTGTCCAGTTCCCTGCTGAGCAAGGTCAGGAACAGCTCGTTCAGACGGGAACGTTGCTGTAATCCACCATCCGGCTTCAAATAGGTCAGCAAGCCACTCAGGACGTGACTTTTGTTATCCAGATAGAGGTCTTCCATGCCTTGTTCAAGACCATAGAACACCGCAAGTTCGCCATAGGCTTCAATGGAAAGTTCCCGCCCAGGTTCCATGCCAGACAACATCTCATCAGCAAACGTATAGAACGCATCCGCCGCACCAGGTTCCTGTAATAAGGCCCAGGCGAACTCCGCATAAGGTAACTTCGCCACAGATGCATCCGCATGTGTCACTCTGCCGGATACGAGATCAAAGGTGAAATCCTTCTCCGTATTACGGTCTTTCGGACGTAACGTTCCTCGCTCTACAAACTGGACGTGAATGCCCTTCTTGGCCTGTGGCTCCTTGGCAAACGTCATGAATCCCAGCTGCCGCCGGAATGCGTAGGGTAAAGCCGTGTACAGCAAACATAACAATCCTTTGGCCCCTGCGGTCACTTCCTCTGCGGGAAGGTCCAAAGCAATGTATACTTTTCTGCGTGTCGCTACAGACTGCATTACCGCATAGAGCAGGCGCTTGAACAGCACTTCGTTCATTTTCAAAGCGCTCAGCACTTGGGTTGGTGATCCTACGCCAGCATCGGTCGCCCCACCCTGTCCGCTCCTAGGTGATATAGGCAATTCAGCAAGCGCCGGCAGAACTGTACCTTGTTCGATGTCATAGGACGTGGCGAACACGGCATCCAGCCAGCCGCCTTGTTTCATCTGTTCTTCCGAACGTTCGGGAGACAAGACGTAATTATGTGCAAAAAAGGCACTGCGCAGCCCGGTGAAATCCGCAGACTGGTACACATTTTGCCCAAGAATCGTCTCTCCACTCTCCAGATGAAACAGGTGAATGGAAGCCGGAAACTTCGTCTCGTCCTTCTCGCTACGGCCTGTTAGCTCCGCTGGAGCGTCATAGACACAGTAGGGGTGAAGCACTTTTTTGATAAAAGAAGGGTCCAGTCCCGGCGATGCCGCAACCGTATCAAACCCCTCCGTTGTGCGAAACACCCCGCGCCGCTCTCGGGTATACAGCTGTTGTTCAATGGGCGGGGTTACGGAAGAACGCATCATCCCACTCTCCCCTCAATGTACTTCAGCTTGTACAGGAGCCACAGGAAGGGTTCATCCACGCGAATCGGACTAACCACACCCTGCAATTTCATATCCACCGGATTGCTACCCAGCGCAGAGACTGCGAAATAGGCTGTATCCTTGAAGTACACATCCATCGTGCCCTTGAACGGACGATCCACCTTCTCGATAAAACGCCGGATCTCCCCGTCGATATTCTCGAACTCGGTTAAGTCGAACCAATCGCGGTGCACCATGTTGCGGAAGACATTACTGTTGGATTTGATATAATCCCCCTCTTCATCCTTGAGGGAATGCAGCATGTCGCTTTTGGTGAGCACAACGGCCGTTGGAATATTCGTTTTGGCTTTGTCCTGGTATGCGATAAAATCTCCAAACATCGTCAGTACCACGTCACGTGGTTCATCGTATCGTGGTGTCCACTCTCCCGGCTCATTGCCGAGGTTAATGCGGATTTTGTCCCGAATCGAACGAATCTGAAGCGGGTCCACCATAAACAGAATTCCTGCCGAGTTCTTGATGTGCTGCCCATGAAGTCCGAGATAATCCTGCTCCACCATACCTTCACCCGCAACGTCAAAGAACACCAGTGTCAGCGGCGCTTTATCTTCGTCCTTGAACACAAACTGGAAGATAAACGGCTCCTGCAACTTTTCCTTCTGCGTGGAATCCAGCAGGTCGCCCCGTTCGAACAACGGTTCTTCATAATCCGCACGGAACCGGCGGCTGATCTCCGCATTCAGTGGCATGCAAGCCGCGTCAAAATGATCCGCTGTATAATGCTGCAATGTATGAATTAATGAAGTCATGTAGACGGATTTACCCACCTGGGACGCACCAATAATGGAAATGATGTTGCTCGGTGCTTTACCTGCCGTAACAGGTAGCTCGTTATGACATTGCGGACACAACCGGCGACGCGTAACGACACCATACCGATCGTTCAGCCCCATCACGATGTTATCGGAATAAATACGGTGTTCCTCCGGTACATCATGGGGTGCCAATACCGCCTCCATATCAAATACCGTGTCGAGTCCGAACCTTTCGCGATACCGATTCAACTTCGCATCTTCCCCGAGTGCGTAGTCCTCATCATCATCGCGGTGATGGGCGGCGCGGAACACCACCTCTTCCGGTGAAAACTTGCTGAAACAATAAGGGCATACAATATCGTAAAACAGCGGACGTTCCTCCGGCTGTTGTCTCTTCAAAAACCGACTAAAAAAGCTCATAGCCACTCCCCTCCCCTGATCAGTCAGACTAAGGTGATTTACACTTGCACTACGATGACAGAGTAACCTTCCAATCGCTAGTCCAACTATCTAGTCTGATATAAGCCGATAGGCGGCTCCATATTTCGGTCCGTCCGTGAAGAATAATCGCACATAATCATCCTTGGCAACTTCAACGGGCGGCATCTCATTTCTTCCGGGAGCAAAATCACTCACAAAAGGATACACCGTACCATCCTCCTTATTCAACGGAACCCCGCCCTGTTTGCGAACATAACAGAGGGCTTCCTTTGGAACAGCTACTTCCGCTGTGACGGTGATCAATACACTTTTTCGTTTCTGAAAAAAACCGCTCTTGTAGCGAATGGAAAAGCGGATATCCGCCTTCCCTGCGCTTGCAATCACCATGTTGTCCTCGTCTCGTTGACGGATCAGTACAGGTCCCTCTTCCTCCATCTGACACACATACACGGTGTACTTGATGGCACCAAAACCTGTGATCCGATCCGTGTAACCATTGCTCGCCTTATATTCCTCTCTCGTGTACAGCTTCAGCTTGCCCTGTGCAGGCTCTTCCCCGGTACGATCATCGCTCATCATATCCAGCTCCAGCCGTTCCACATACACAGCTTCTACCCGTTCCGGCCAGAGCCAGCGAAGTGTACAACGCCCTTCGTCCACCGCAAGTGTCAGTTTTCGAATCAAGGGTGTCGAAGGGTCTGCATCCGTAAACCGCATTTCCATTGACCTCCCGACGTTAGAATCCTTTGCTGCGTGTATCTCTTGGTCTCTGACCAAACCCTTCGGCAGAAGAAGTTCCGCCGCCAGCTTCACGACGACCCCTGCTCTTCCGCGGCGTGTTCTCCTTAATCGGAACAATCCAGGAGAAGAGGGTCAATACGCCAGACAAAATGAGCATCGCACCAAGACGTACGAATGTATCCCCCACGTTCGAACCGTCGAGTCCCCACTCCAGCAGAAGCCCTGCCAGTAGACCCGACACCGCACCGCCTATACCAAAGCTGAGCGCGAGATGACGGTTATCAAACACGAGTCCGAGTGACACACCCAGCGCCACGCCAATCAGTAATACTGCTGCTACACGGCAAATCGCCAGATAAACGCTGTGCTCCATCATGCCTGTACGCTCCGTTACCAGCGTCCGTTCATCAATCGTATCGTAGATCTGCTGGAATGCCAGATTCAGACCACCGGAATCTGGTACATCATAGTACATGCCGCCCGTTTGCTGAGCAATATTACGCAGCAGATCCGTACCTGATGGGTCCACCAGGCTTAGGCCGACTGTATTAATAGAGATCTGTTCGTTGTTATATTGGGACAAAATATCGGTCGTGTCCGCTTCACTGAAGCCATCGGATAACAAGATGACGACGGTACCGCGTTTCGGGTCCTGTTTGCCCTGAATCTGCTCCATGCCTTCCCGCAGCACGGCATCAAAATTGGTGCCGCCCGAAGTCGTGACAATGCCATCGATTTTGCTATAAACCTCATTCTTGGCCGCTTCACTATCCAGCGCAATAAACGGCTGTAACAACTGCGGTTGGTCATCAAACGTAATGACAGCTACCTGTTTGTCACTCTCCATTTGGCTGATTAGTGTCTTGGCGGCTTCAAAACGTCCGTTATCCGGATCTGTATCATTCATGCTGCCCGAGTTGTCGATCATTAGTACGATGTCTTTCACTTGCTTCACACCGCCCGGATTGATCTGATACAACAATTGCAGGGCGAGTCCAACAACAAATAACAGAGCCAATGTTGCCGGAACAAGCAATTTCCACGACAGTCCCAGATACCGGAGCTTCCATGAAGCGCCATTCAGCTTGGGTGAGATCATCTCTGCGATCAAACAGAACAATCCAACGCTCAGCGCCAGTACGCCAAAGTATAATCCCATCAGCAAAAGACGAGGCATTTCCCCAAGCCATTGACGCAGCATGATTTCTCCTGCCGCAAAGCCCACTGCCCCGCCAATCAGGCTGAACAGGACCAGGAGAAGATTGATTTTTCGCTGCATGTCCACATGCATCCTTTCCATACCAGCCCTAAGCAGGCTGAGTTAATACAAGATTGGTGCTGGGTGTCAAGACACCGTCAGACGTCTTAACGAATGGGTGACAACTTCTCCACCAGACCTGCGGGGTGAAGTTCATAGCCATTCTCCGTGTACGAGTGATAATATACCTTGCCGTTCCGATACACCATGAGATCCTCCAGATGGAAACCGCCCATCAGATTCAGCTTCTCCACACCACTGCTGCGTTCTTCGTACACCACACCCAGTTTGTAGATGCGTGACGTCTCTTCGGCATGTGCCGCATAGTCCATGAAAGCACTATGATGATCACCAAAGAAATACTTCTCTTCATACCGATGTTCCTGCGTATAATCGAATACCCGTACCCGAACAACCGCCTGATCCTCCAGCGTGTGGTACAACCTGCGGAACAGATCATCCCGGGTCAATACGTCTTTGTCTCCGTAGGCAATCGTTACATTGGCCCGCTGCAACAGCTCTTCTTCAAATGGCAATCGCAACGGCTCGGCTGTAAGCAGCAACGAGTGACATACCTCCATCAGACGTTTCAGCAGACGATCATCACCTTCTGTGGCGAGTCGGTTCATGTCTCCCATGTAACGGTCCTCAAACCATACATCCCGTCCGCGTTTGGCTTCCAGGTCGATGATTAGCTCTTCCGTCACTTTGCCGTAGTACTCCATCACGTTCTGGCCGATGTATTCATCGGCAGCAGCGATACTTTGGGCAGCTGTCTCTCGCAGTGTGCGTTCCAGCGCTTCAAGTACTGCTGTGACGTGACGACTAAAACGATGAAGTTCTTCCATCTCCGTATCGTAGATACGCAGTAGATGTAATTCATTTTCCAGTCGCAGTAATTCTACCTTTGGTACATACACTCGCTCCAGCATGCAGTCAATCAGATTGCGCACATTCTGTTTATCACGGAACAACGCTCGTTTGAAGGACTGATCTTCCACTCGCTCTTGCTGACGTTGCTCCAGCAGAGCACGTGCCGATTCAAGCTGCATCGATTTATCCCGAATCAATCCGAGCAGCGCTTCACGTACACTACCAGGCTCACTGTCACTCCAAGCCGCCCACTGGAAGTAACCAACCTCTGGATGCTCCGCGCGGGAATGTTCAGCCTGACGGCGCAGGGAACCGCTAGAGCTGCGCTCGCGCACACGCTCTTCGACAAGACGGACAACGTTATCGCGGAAGTACGCTTCAGCTCCTTGTCCAAACAACGCTCTCTCCGCTTCACGTAGGGAGAGCGGCTTCAGATCGGAGAAACTAACGTTATGCGTCATGATGCCACTCATGCCACTAACCAGATCTTCATCGGGCAGCAGGCCTTCGACTTTGCGTTCCACCGAGGCCGCGTCCAGTCCAAAGAAAGCGAGCTTGTCCTTAATGCTCCAGTCCGGCTCCTGCCGCATGCGTGCGAGCAGATACCGATACATGTGATATAACACCGCCAGTGCAATCGGCTTGTTTGGCCGCCTGATCTCGGCAAAACCCGCGCTGGCATAACCATGCTGATCAGAGGTAGTACGAATATTGTTTTTAAAAGATGTATTGTTGTACGTGTTCGCTCCCGTGCTTGAAACGCTACCCGAGTGATCCACATCCTGCTTCCTGTTCTTCAGCAGGCAGATGCGGCAGATGATCTCGGCATTTTCGATCCAGCCACCGGGAACGCCGGTTCCACGCTCATTTTTGTCGGACAACAGATATACCAGATCAAACAACGGCGAAGCGGGATGTGCAACGGGAATGGAGATCCCATCCTCCGTGACCAGCAGTTTACCGCTGAACGTGTAGTCCAGCGACTGCATATAATCCAGTTCCCGCAGAAAAGCGAGGCCTGCTGCGCTGGCATATCCGAAGGAATCCACCTGTTCCATCTCGCTGACCAACACATGCAGATCCGTCTGCACCGACTTGAAGGCTTGGGACAAAATGGTCTCCGTCAGCTTGGTGAGCTCTGGCAACAATACATTCAACGGATCATCCGCTCTGGTTACCACCGTAACGTAAATCCGATCAAATGACGAGTATAACCGTCCATATTCGGCAATTCGGTTACTGACCCGACGAAGCGTACGATTCAGGTCAAAGAGCGCCTGATCCGATTCGTGGAAACTGCGGTGTACATCCTTGCGCCGTGTTTTGGACGGTCGCTCCGTCTGCCCAGCGGACAGAGGCAAGCGGTGACAAGTCACCTGCCCATCATCGGACGAGCCAATATTCCTCTTTTCACCCGGATGCTCTTTCTGATCTTCTGTACCAATCTGAACGTAGACCACACCGTCTCCGTTATCCCATTTCAGCCGATTGATCTCCTGCACAGCAGACACTGCAGGTGCAACCAGATCACCCACGAAAAGGAACAAAGCCGGGTAATGGATACTGCTGCGTCCATCACCCAGGCTGCCTTGACGCTCCTGCTCTATTGCATACTGTGCTGCATACTTCTCCAGATCACGCTTCAGGGTATTGTTCGAATTGAACTCCATCCCGGTCACCATCTTATTTCAGCCTTCTGCGAATGTCGTTCAGCTTGGACGACATCGTTCTGTAGAACTGATAGATGTCTTCTCCGTTAGCCAGTTCTACCCGCTCGTATTCGAGACGATCGCGCGATTCCATGAACAGCGCAGCCAGATCATCCAGCTTTGTCAGCAGTGGGGTGATATCCTCAGAAGCTGTAAGATCGTTATCGCGGCGGGAGGCTTTGCGCAGCAATGTAATGCGATCCTTCTCTGCCAGACCGCGGAAGTTGCCAAACACTTCATACTCGGCAAAGTTACGGCTCTTCATCAGGTTAGCGAACGGCTCCCATGCGTCTTCTTCCGGGTCACGGTCATAGACGTAGAGCGCACCTTTTTTGACGATGGTGTCAGTATATAACGCTTCGATGAAGCGGTCATACCATTGCTCTTCGTCCTGGTACTGGGCAAGAATGCCTTCGAGTTCCGCAACTTTGGCGGAGATGGCATTCATCTTTGCCAATTCCTCACGTACACGTGCGATCAGCTGCGGAGAGCGTACCAGGTTTTCTTTGGCCATATCTTCATTAATACTGCCGAAAATATCCTTAACGCCCACACGTGGCAACCCTTCGGATTGCAGACGTTTTAGCTCGATCACCGCCCGCTTCACTTCGCCGAGGTTCGGCGTGGTAGACGTGAGACGCATATCGTAGGCTCCCAGTTTGGCGGACAAATCAAACGCTTCTGTCGTCACAATCGCATACCGATTGCTAGTATTCTCATCAATGGATTTGGCTGTCACAATGTTGTATCCAAGCGCCTGCTCAAATTCGTTACGCACACGGGCGTTATACTGCTTCACGCGGGCGTTCTCATACACATCTCCCCATGATTTCTCTGGAATCGGAGACGGCAGATAGGTCCAGTTATTTTTCTCCGTTTGCACCAAGTGACGACCAATGCCTTCTTTGTCCAAAATGGTACGTTCATAACTTTCCTCATATACCTTGAGCGGAGTATACACAAAGAGTGGTACCCCGTTGCGGGTATTCAGCCAGAATATCCGGTTACGCACTTCACTTTCCTTAACGGTAAAATGAGATTTGCCTACCGCATTGTTCTGATAATTGCGAATCCCTTTCAGGATGCCTGGCGCCTGTGCCGGCACCGATACAAATCCCCATGAAGGGAAATGCAGACTGCCTGTACTGTTGCTCAGATTGAACACCGGAACGGCTTCATCATCCAACTTGCCAGCAATGAAACGTTCCACGAATTTCTCGACTGACTCATCCTGACCGTATTTGATCACCAGGAAATCTTCCATGGAACGGGTAATCAGATCACCGAATTTCTCACTCAGGAAGTCGGAGATGGAGCTGACGATATCAATCTCGTTTTCTTTCACCCATTGGCTGGAGTTTTCCAGCAATTCACGAGAGAAGTCACGGATCAGATCATCTGTATCACGCTTATCCAACAGCCCGTCCACCACACTGACGATATCCGGTACACTTACAACGTTCCAGTAATATGTTTTGTTGCCTTTGTGATCGGCTTGTTCTTCGCCACGTGTCAGCAGGTCACCGTTCTTCGTGAATATCGAGCTAAGGGCATTCAGCGTTTCGGTAAATACGTTATAAATGCGGCTGTTTTCCTGGTTCAGCAACTCATACAGATCTTCATAGAACTCGATCATCTGATCGTTGCGTTCCACGTCGGCGTGCAGCCAGTACTCATGAATTTTTGCTTCAATATAAGCATTCTTTTTCTTCTCTTTGGAGACAAAAGCACTCTTCGCATCGCCCAGTTTCTCTTCGGACTGCTCCTGAGCTGCTTCAATATCACGAGGAATGCGGAAGGCATTCTCACGCAGCGTTTCGATGTACGACTGAATCATCTTCAGTACACAGAAACCTTTTTCCGTATAAATCAGACGGGAGACATAGAACGGACCTTGTTCGGGATGCAAAAACATACGCCGGATCTGTTCGGTGAACTGACCCGCAATCTCACCAGGCAGTTGTTTCTTCGCCTTGATATATTCTTCACGAGCACGAGCCAGGAAGTTCTGCTCCAGCTCGGTATCCATATTCACAACCTGTGATTTCACCACGTTGCCATAGGATAAACGCTCGCTGTTCTGATACCCAGGCAGTGGCTCTGGTACGCGCGCTTCAAAGGACTTGACCACACTTTCGAGATCAATACCCAGCTTGCGGGCAAACTTCTCGGTATCCTCCTGGTTTGGTGCCTTGGAGAACATGGTGTTCATTTTATCGAACATGCGATACGCCAGATAAGTGGTCATCTCTTCAATCGGCAGGACAGCCGAAGATGCACCGATGATGTTGTAATCATAGTTCGCCGGGTAAACCTTGTTCATCTGTGCAATGTTGGTGCGAATGTTGCTGATATAGTCATGGATCGCAAACTCCTCACCTGACTGCTTCTCCTCACTTGCCATGAAGTTGGTAATGTTCTCGGCCGTGACGTTCATGCAGTAATCGTAGGCGTTCTCCAGCAATTTGCCTTCGGTATTCGTAGCAGAGATTAGATGACACAGGTTAAATGGCGGCAGTGGTGAGTTAACGGTTAAAATATTGCCGTACTTCTGTGTAAATCGCTCACCGCGGCTATCCACGTTCATCCAATAATCCAGCTCTTTGAGCGCAGCATATCCATTCTTGCGAATGTATTCGCGAGTGTGTTCGCTTAAGCTTTTGTTGGACAGGTTCACGTCTGGCGTGAACAGGTATCCAAGCGTATTGACGCGGTCAATCCCGGCAGAGCCGTGATCCCGTTCGATAATGCCGCGCACGATATAGGAAATATCGAGGAAACAGCCGCTGCCTGTACCGCCGGACAGACCTGTCAGCAGGAACACCATCAGTTTTTTGTTGGTACCTACGGATAAGGTTTTGATCTTTTTATCGATGGCCTGTACGACCTGATTAATCTTGGTGAACAGGAGCAGACGTCCAGCCTGACGTACACCTGCGGCGCCGTTCATACCGTCCGTGATGCTCAGTTCAGGAGACAGCCAGTCCGTAATGTACGGCTCCAGCACGCTGCGGTTCTGTAGAAGTCCGCCAATCTCGGCATTGGACAGCAATACGAATTCATTAATCGGATCAAGTCCGATCCCTTTATACTTTTTGGCACGATCCTGTTCGTTTGTCTCAAAAGCCAGAAACTCCACATTGTCCGGCTTGTCCATTTTTTTCTTGGATACTGGGTCTTGTGGCAGCTTGAAACGACGGTTGATCTGATATTTGAGACGCAGCAGTGCGTCAATTCCCGTTCCTCCCAGACCAATAATCAAAATGGGGTTATCAATTGTATCAACTCTGATCTTCTCACTGACAATACCTCCGCCAAGTGATACATCAAGTTGCTGAATATGTTCTCTAACAATCGGTTTCATTCCATGTCCTCCTTAGATTAACGCACGTATGCTTCAATCTATATAATTCAAACTAAAGAATATTTACACTTGCCACTCCGATGACAGAACAACCTTCCGATCGCTGTTATCCCCAGATTTTTTGATTCTCTTTTTCAACGGTGAAAATCTGGGGATAGCGTATGCTTCCGATGCAGCTTTCTTTCAGAAAGCTTTTAGGCGAACGCTTTCGCTTCTCCAGCTTTTTTCTGTCCTCTGCGTTCTCGTGTAAATGGATTAGTTCAACTTATATAGCTTACATTCATTTAGCTATAATCCTTCACACCAAATACTCGATCAAAATCGTTTTGTCCGCCTGTTGCAGCGGGATGCTCAGTCGGTCACCGTTCTTCAGTTCAACGCCTGAGCTTGCATCGACTGCACGACCGGATTTCTCCAACGTACCGCCTGCGGTGTTACGGATTATAATTCGATCCCCATTGCTGGGCGTAAATACATATTTTTCGGTTTCCTTCAGCTCAGGGTCCAGTTGCAACAACTGATGCAGATGAAATCTACCGCGGAAGGATACCAGCTTTTTATATTGTGGATATGACTTGTCTCCCGTGTTCTCATCACGAATCTCCACAACCATCTGACCTACAAATCCGCGGTTTTTGCGTTTCAGCCAGCCCATCAGGAACCAGGCACCAACACCGACCACAATCAGAGCTATAACACCCAGAATGACAGGTAACCAAGGAAACGGCTTGTCCTGTTCACCGCCTGACGTTGTCGGTTGAGTTCCACTTCCGGCTGCTCCGCTCGCGTTGATCGTGATTGGCTCACTTTCACGGTAGAAGCTGTCTTCTTCCGCACGGATGAGTAATTCATAGTTATGATTGTCTGGTACTTCAAACGTTCCGGCAAAACCAGAACCTGTGTTTTCCAGCGGTTGTTCCTCGCTTTTACCTGTATCTACATCTTTCACAACCAGCGTGGCCTTCATATCTGTATACAGATCATTATCCTGAAGCGGCTGACCGCCATTCTCCAGTTTGGCTGCAAGATCAACCTTGTCCCCTTTGGTATAGGACTTGGTCTTAATTGGGTCCACAACGAGCTGAAGATCATAGTTGAACAACAGGTTGATATCGATGCTGTCTTTCGGAGCCCCTTTTACCCGAAGTTTCCAGTCTCCTTCTTGGGGTTTCAACAGCTTAACGAGTGAATAACTCTTCGACGTCGAGAGCTTAGCTGCATCCGAGTTCAGATCCACGGCTTGTCCGGAAGGGTCCGTCAATTGCACTTCCACCAGCTTCGAGGACATGATCGAGATGTTCGCTTCCAGTACACTGTCATTCGGCACGTTCACGGTAACTTCCTGATAACTGCCGTTTCCCGTTACAGAGGGCAGCTTCACCACATTCAGTTTGGCATGATCGGCGAAGATCTCACTCAAAATCTGTGGCAGATCATCCGGTGTATCGGTAATGAATGACTTGCCTCCGGTCTGCTGGGCCAGATCTGCGAGTGCATTCTTGTTCAGCTTGCCATCCGCGTTCAGTCCAATCGTATACACCGGAATGCCCTGATCCTGTGCTTCCTTCACGGCTTTTGCCAGATCAGCGTCGGATTGTGCCTGTGTACGGCCTTTGGTTTTGTTAAAGTCATTGTTACCATCCGCCAGCAGCACGATCATCGGCGAGTGGGATGGGTCTGCACCATGATTCAGTATGTTCACGGCTTCGGCGACACCAACAGAGACATCGGTATATGGCCCCCGGCCGAGCTGATCAATAAAATCTTTCAGGCTGCTCTTGTCCGCATCGGACTGAATCTCCAGCATAGCCTTTTCCCGCTCCACCTGATCGGTATAAGCGACAATCCCTACCTTGTCCCCCTGGACTGGCAGCATATCAATAAACATTTTCATGGCTTCATTACTGATCTTGTCACGGTCACTTGTATTCATTGAGTTACTTACATCGGCTACAAGTACCGCATCGATTCCGCTCGTCTGTGCCTGAGCCGCTGCAGCTTGTGGCAGCAACGCTTGAGGTAGCAGTAGCGTTAGAATTGCCAGCAGAACCATCGTTCCGCTGAGCCAGCGTATTTTGCGTGTCCGCAGCATTGGGTGTACTCCTTCACGTTTGAGATTAAAATGGGAATAGTTTATTATAGGCGTCAAGCCTTAAGGAAATCTTAACAGTCTACTAACAAATTCTGAAAAGCACCCCTATCTTGAGTTACAGTTTTGTAATGACTGACAAAAATCGACGATTTCATGCCTTGAACTGGCACAAAAGTACCAACTATGGAAATATGATATAGTTATTGCCAGCAAACTGCAATATAACAACGCTTGTTCACCAAGCCATAGAAGGGAACGGATTATGGTTACATACGGATGCCTCGCCATATTGTTTCTTTTTGTCATTATAAAGGGTTTTGCACTCCAGCTTCATCGGAGGAAACCAATTTCCCGCGAAGACACGGATCGTACCCTCTACACTATTCTGAATGGTGAGCGTGATTAAGCATGAGTACTAAACTAGTTGTATCCATAAGACCATTTCAACGAACGACATATGCCTATGAAAAGTTGCAAGTCTGCTCACGTTGTGGACAGTATACCTGCCTATGGGAAGATGAGTGCACGGCCTGTGGCCGGGGTACCCTCAATTCCGTTCAAGCGAAGGCAACTTCCCGTGTGAAACGTCGAATTGCACGCGACCTGTTCATTACGATATTGTTCGGTGCAGCTGCCACCTATTTTGGTGAAACCATTGATCAGACCATGGCGGCAGCCAGCGTTTCCCTGCTGCTTCTGGCCTTACTGATCTTCATGCAGAAACGTTCGTTCGAGGTAGAGCAGCAGCGCGAGTTGAAGCGCACGTTGCAACAGGATGAGGAAATCATCCGCCAGGGTATTAACCGCAACTGGGCTCTGGTCGCCGAAGCACGAAAGCAGGATGAAGCACTTGCCTATGAGATGCTCCGCGAGATCGGCTCACTCGTTTACAATGACCGGATTCGACTGCAACAGCTTGCGCTGTTACAATCCTTTGTCCTGCGCAGTGATATGGATCTGCAGCTCAAGCCCTTGCTGTTACGCAGCTTTGAACGGCTGCTCGCTGAATATATCGGTGAGATTGCTCGGCTTAAGCCGGATTTGATCCGGGAAGATGCGATTCGTTATATCGCGACCTATGAAGTGAACATTTTACAGCTCCACAATGGAATTCAGATACTTACAGCCGTAGCTGCTGCTGCCGTGCGCAAGAGCAAATATATTGAGTTATTCCCTAGTCTTATTACCCGCTACGCCCGCTTTATGCCCAAGGATCGCTTCATGCGGCTCTATCACACGATTGAACGCTATCCAAGCAAGGCACGCGGGGGTCTGGCAGAGTCGGTAGGCCGGGTGTATAACGAGAAATATCGGGATCAATACGCAGATGTTCAGCTGTAGGGATAATATTTTGAGAAAGAAAAACGTAGTTTAGTGCAAACTCACTCCCTGTATATAGACGAATGCAATTTTGTCCACCCCTGCATGCGCGTCAGCACCACAGATCGAAGGTTATGCTTCTAATGATATAAGAATTAATCCAAAAACACCCCATCCTTAGGTCTAGGATGAGGTGTTTTGAATTTTATGGCAGTCTGCCAAATGCTATACGCAGTACACGAAAAAAAAGAAAAACTAGATGGTGAATACCTAAATGGCATCTTCCATGGATCAAGCAGGCGCGCCAACGGACACTCGCAGATGACAAAAAGAATAAGCGGAATTGATCATCTGTACTGGTGAAAAAAGGGCCGCGACGTGGTTCCGTCGCGACCCTTGATCTGAAGGTTCGGTACATCTGTACCCGAACCCTCTCATATGTGCCATGCCAAACCCTGTGGCATGGCATGTTGCCTGCGCAATTGCGGCTGCATCGCCGCTTGCGCCAAGGCTTTACCGTCCGCGACGAGAATCGCGACGGTCACCCTTCGCCGGTCCGCGTCCTGCGGATTCCGGACGGCGAGAGCCTTCGCTGCTGCGCCCGGAGGTGCGCTTGTCGGCACTACGGCCAGCCCAGCCGCTGCTAGCTGCACCGCGTCCGCCTTGACCCGCTGCACCACGACTGCTGTCGCTGCTGCGCGCGGAACCACGACCTGCGCTGCGCTCGTCGCCACTGCGACCCGCACCGCGTCCACCTTGACCTGCTGCTCCGCGACTGCTGTCGCTGCTGCGGCCACCGCTACGACCACCACTGCGTCCGCCTTCACTGCGGCCACCTTCGCCACCGCGGGAACCACGCCCCCCACGTCCGCCATCTCTGCGATCGTTACGGCCTGCACCGCGACGGGCACTACCAGTTCCGGAAGAGCGTCCGCCTGAACGTTCGTCATCCCCTTGACTGTTGATGGAACGTCTAGCTGCTCCAGTTGAAGCAATTGGACCTTCGCTTGTCCACTGGATACGGGACAGCTTCTGGTCGATCCCTTGTTCAATACGTGCAAGTTCCGGTCTGTCGTGCTCTGTTGCAAACGTTACAGCAAGACCTGTACCGCCTGCACGGCCTGTACGACCAATCCGGTGGATATAACTTTCCGCATCATGCGGCATATCGTAGTTAAATACATGCGTGACACCTTCAACATCAAGTCCACGTGCAGCTACATCTGTAGCAACCAGCACTTGCAGTTTGGCATCGCGGAACGCTTTCATTACGTTCTCACGCTTGGATTGGGACAGATCTCCATGAAGTTCATCACTTGCATAACCTGCTTCACGCAGATCTTGGTTCAGCTTGGATGCACGACGCTTGGTCCGGCAGAAAATAATCGCCAAGTATGGGCGATACGTATCAATCATGCCGCGAAGCGCTTCTAATTTACCACGATCCGTGCATTCCAGCACTTGCTGGCGAATTTGTTTGATCGGAATAACAGATTGAGAAGATACCTTCACATCTTCCGGATCTTTCATGTAGGTCTTCGCCAGGTTACGAATGCCCTTAGGCATCGTTGCTGAGAACAGCATTGTCTGACGTTTGTGTGGTAGCTCGCTAAGAATCGTCTCCACATCGTCCAGAAAGCCCATGTGCAGCATTTGGTCGGCTTCATCCAACACCAGTTTTTTCACATTATCCAGCTTCAGCGTGCCACGGCGCAGGTGATCCAGCAGACGACCCGGTGTACCAATAACGATCTGGGTACCGTTCTGCAATTTACGCAGTTGCTTGTCCACATCCTGCCCGCCGTATACGGCAAGCACGTGCAGTTTATCGTCGTTTGCCGTGAGCTTTTTCGCTTCTTCCGTAATTTGCAGCGCAAGCTCACGCGTAGGCGCGATAATCAGCGCTTGTGGCGAACGGTCGGATACGTTAATTTTCTGAATAATCGGTAGCAAAAATGCCAGCGTTTTCCCTGTTCCTGTCTGTGCCTCAGCGATAATATCGCGTCCACCCAGCAGTACCGGAATCGAACGCTCCTGTACCGGAGTCGGCACGGCGATGCCCTGATGTTTCAGGATCTCGCACCATTCCGGGCGAATGCCCAGTTGTTCAAAGTTTGCCAATCGTTACACCTCTGTATATTCATTTAGATAAGTCCATTTCATAATGACTCAGTATCAGTATCTGCCATCAAGACTAGTTTTCCTTATATCAATCATGATTATGAAATGAATTTTTTAAAAAGCAATCCACTCGTTGCTCTTCTTCTCCATACCCTGTAGTTTACACGTTAGTCAAGCAAAACAAAAGGGGATACAGCGTTACACCCCCAACTTGTAGCACAAAATCCCAAGATCAGCTTAACTTGTATCGACCAAGTGAGTTTGAGGTTGGTTTTGAGAGTAACTATAGGAGCCCCTCTGAGAATGATGATGAGTGGAGTAAGCTAAAGCGCTAGCTCGAAGTATGACTCTGACTCTGTAGAATGGGATTGAGGATTGAGGATTGAACTGCACGTGGTCAGCCGGAGGTTATAACGGGTTGCACTGTCTAATAGTGCTCCTTGAGAAAGATGTAATGGATCGTTATGTTCATAACCCAAGATAGTTTAGTGACATCGTTGAGATTGAAATAGCTGCTATGATTCTATAAATTGTTATGAAGGATATCCTAAAAAATGATCAAAAGGAAGCGATTTTGCGAAAGTTTCAGGAATTGAAAGGTACCTTACATAACTCTGTACATTAAGATCAAGATTCAAGATTTCTCGCGGTTCGAAAATAGCTCTTACGATGAAACCTCCTATGTACCACTAATCCTAACGAATCCAGGACACCCTATTACGCCAATTAGAGCCGTTTGGATTTTCTAACGAACTCCAGTCACCTTATTACTCGGAAATACCCGCGAAACTGCATCAGTGTAGGTGTAATCAGCAAAATAAGATGTCTGAGATTCGTTAAAATAACGAAAACATGAAATAACCCCATATAAGACTTGCCAGGTTCGTTAGAATTTACACATAGGGAAGGACACAAGCTCAAGAACAATAACATCAGTTACAGCAATAACACAGCTACTAGAACCAGAACATCTACTACAGAAACTAGAACCAGGAACAACAACAACAACAACAACAACAACAGCAACAGCAACAGCAACAATCAACACTACCTATACTCTTACTTTTACTCCAATTACAACTTTTACTACAACTACAACTTCTACTAGAACTACCACTACCACCATTAGAACTACTACTACTACTTCTACTTCTTCGTTCTTTTTCTGTTCTCTTCTTCACTGTACACACCACACACTCTAATAAAAAAAACAACGACGCCCTCTCCCCGAACTTACATTGGGAAAACGTGCGCCGCTGATAAAAAGTATCTTTTTATGTTATCTACTACATAGGGCTGTCACATGTCTGCTCACCATTATTTTAGGACAGTAGCCCTTGATAACTTCATTGCTTGTTTTAGATCCTTAATTCCAGATTTAGTGAACCGTTCATTTTTCACCTTGTCTGCGTAACTACGTTTAGACATTGCACCTTTGGACAACAACCTTCGTCCGAACAAGTTACAAACGGTGCCCTCCAGCTGTGGCAAATCCACTCCGTTCAAGAATGCGAGTGCTCTCCTCATTCAACCCGCGCAGGTGCACGGTTTTGCCAAGCTTTGCGTATTTGAACTTCACTTTGCCAATAGCCACAACCGCAGTGTTATCCCAGATATGTGACCCTCCGAAATCAATCGTGATTTCCTTCGGATCGGCCTCTGCATCGAACTCATCCACGAATCGGGACGAAGAACCAAAGAAGAATGGTCCGTGAACCCGGTACACCTTCTGCCCTTGTTCCTGACTCGCCTGTACGTGGATCTTGGTCTGTTTCCAGCCAAAATGCAGCACACTGAGCACAACGCCGACCATGACCCCGATCGACAGATCGTGGGTATAGACCACAATCGCCACCGTCACGATCATGACAAAGGCTTCCGCCCGCGGTACGCGAGCAATATTTTTGATGGAGCTCCAGTCGAATGTTCCGATACACACCATAAACATTACACCGACGAGCGCACCCATCGGCACCTGTTTCACCACACCGCTAAACAGCAGCAACAGGATCGCGAGAAACGCACCCGCAGTAAACGTCGATAATCTTCCACGTCCGCCAGACTTCACATTAATGACCGACTGCCCGATCATCGCACAGCCGCCCATACCGCCAAACAAGCCGTTCACGAAATTTGCGATCCCCTGACCACGCACTTCACGGTTCTTGCTGCTCTTGGTCTCGGTCATCTCATCCACGATGGTTGCCGTCAGCAGAGATTCCAGCAATCCAACCAGTGCCATGGTGAATGAATATGGGAGCAGAATCATCAGTGTATCCCAAGTCCATGAAATATTCGGCAAATGGAACATCGGCAGAGTACTCGTTATATTTCCCATGTCACCGACTGTTCTTACGTCGAGATGAAACACCAAGGTAATAATCGTCATCACGATGATTGCAATCAGTGGAGCTGGAACGCCTTTGAAAAACCGTGGCAAAATATAAACGATCGCCAGCGTGCCCGCTACCATCGCATACATGATCCAGTTTGCTCCTGTGAAGTGGGTTAACTGCGCCATAAAGATCAGTATAGCCAGTGCATTCACGAATCCGGTCAGTACCGAATGAGGCACAAACGTAATAAACCGTCCAACCTTAAATATGCCCAGTAGAAACTGGATAATGCCCGTCAATATCGTCGCTGCAAAAAGATATTCCACGCCATAATCCTTGACGAGTCCAACCATCAGTACCGCCATGGCACCGGTTGCCGCCGAGATCATACCTGGTCTTCCACCAGCAATCGAGATCACAATCGCAATCGTAATCGAAGCGTACAATCCGACCATCGGATCGACACCGGCAATGATGGAGAAAGCAATGGCTTCCGGAATTAACGCCAGCGCTACCGTAATGCCTGCCAGCACGTCTCCGCGAATGTTGCCAAACCATTGTTGTTTTAAAGTATTCATATGTTCTTTGCCGTTCCTCCTACGTGTATTCCTTATAATGGACAATCCTACTGAAGAGTAACGGAAGCCGTTCACACTAACCAACTACCCAGGAAAGCACAAAACAACGGATTCCTCTCCGCATCATTCATATGCCCTTGCCTGAGCTGCATCATTATCAATCTGTGTAATCTTGACGGGTTAATGAGCGCTCACGTCTTTTCCGTTCCAGTGTATACCGCTGATGTTCCATTACTGTCTTCAGTTGTTTTACTCGTGCCACATCAGGAGCTGATCCTGATGCCAATAGGTTTTCCCCTCTCAGAAAAACCGGGTCCGTTAATGTACTGACCTATTATTATAGTCACAGGACCGGATATGTACTAATACAGTTAAGGCGAAAAAACAGAACCTTTTCTTCTATTATCTTAATCTTTCTATAATTTACTCACCAATTCTCTATTCACAAAAAGTAACCCGCAAAGATCCTTTGAAGAAAGTCTCTTTACGGGTATTCTTGTGATGTAATGCTGTTGCTAGAACCTTCCCGATTTGAATATCGAATAGAGCAGGAAAGCCACCATCAAAATCGCCACCAGGAAACCAATCTCAATGACCGGAATATCCCACAGCATCGTGGACTGATGACTGATCGACGAACCGATAATCAAGCCCACCATAATGATACAGAAGGCAAGTAACACAATACTGAAAGACAGCCGATTGCTGATCTGGTCCATTCTGCGCATGAGTGCATCCAGTTCAGGGACACTAATCTCCAGCCTCAGCTTGCCTTTGCTAATAATGGATGATAATTGCCTTAACTGCCCTGGCAGACCAATGACACTCTCGGCCATATCGGCCGCACTGCGGAACAAGCGATTCTTGATTCTTCCAGCGCTAAAACGTTCCTTGATCAGCTTCCGCCCAAAAGGCTCGGCCATATCTACAATGCTCAGGGAAGGATCGAGATGTTCAATTACACCTTCCATCGTAAGCAACGACTTACCGAGCAGCAGAATATCGGCAGGCATCACAACTCGGTGCCTCTGGGCTACGCCGAACAAGTCATTCAATGCCTGACCCACACTGATCTTGGAAAAGGGAATATCGTAATATTTGCTACGCAACTTGTCCAAATCCACATGAAGCCCACGCAGATCCATGTCATCAGGCATCATGCCCAATTTCTCAATTGCCCGGATCATACTGTCCGTATCTTTGCGCATTAATCCAATAATAAGCGAAGCCAGTTGCTGTTTCATCTCGTCGCTCAGACTGCCCACCATACCGAAGTCTATAAAAGCAAGACGTCCATCCTTCAATACCATCAGATTGCCCGGATGTGGGTCAGCGTGAAAGAAACCCTGAATAAAAATCTGATTTAATAATGAATCCACCAGCCGCTCGGCAATGTTGTTCAGATCATGGCCGCGTCTGACCAGTTCTTCACGATCATTAAGTTTGATACCTTCGATATATTCCATAGTGAGTACGCGTGATGAAGTCTGATCCCAGTAAATTGTGGGGATTTTCACCTTGTTGTCCTGTTGGTATTGCTGTGCAATCTTTTCCGTATTTCGGCCTTCGACCGTATAATCCAGCTCAGCCATCAGTGCCTGAGCATATTCTTCGACCATTTGCGGAATCTGATATTGCTTCACCCAGTCCCAGCGCTTCTCGGCCATGGCTGTCAGTTCACGCAAGATATCCAGGTCACGCTGCACAATACGCGATATACCGGGACGCTGAATCTTGATGGCTACCGATTCACCGCTTTGAAGTTTGCCCAGATGCACCTGTCCAATGCTGGCCGCAGCTACAGGGGTATCCTCGAACCGGGAAAAGATCTCCTCCAGCGGTGTATCCAATTCCTGTTCCAAAATACCCCGTGCCGTCTCGGAAGAGAACGGCGGGACCTGATCCTGCAACTTCACCAACTCACGAATGACAGACTCAGGCAACAGATCTGCCCTTGTGCTTGCGAGTTGCCCCAGCTTGACGAAAGCTGGCCCCAGCTCCTGCAGCACAAGCCTGATGCGTTCACTCAGCGTTTTGGTGGTGTGTGCTTCACGCGACATCCACCGTCTGGGCAGAGCCAGCAGCTGGAACAAACCCAGCTCCTCGACCATATAACCGAAGCCATGACGCACTAGCGCCATGGCAATTTCACGGTATCTGCCGACATGTTTGATTCGCACTGCCATCTACTCGATCTCGTTTCCTTTGAGAGGAGGAGGAACTTCAAGTGGAGCTGGGGATTCATCAGGTTGAAGCTGTAGTGAGTGGCCCAGTTCGGCAAGTTTTTTCTCCAGAACGGCAACGCGCTGTTCCAGACTGGTTACATCACTTTCGGATGCCACACCAGCTTCCTGAAGCACACGCTTGACCTGTTCTTGAATCACTCTCTTGAACTGGCCTTGCTCTTCATCGCCCCGTTCCAGCAGGCGTTCAACCAAAGCTTTGGATTCACCGGGTGCAAGTTCCCCGCGTTTGACCAAATCATCCACGGTTTTCTCAATTTTTTCTTTGCTTACGACAGTAAGACCAAGCCCTAACGAGATCGCCTTTTTGAACAAATCGCTCATTTTTGTCATCCTCCTCTTCGTTGATCTCTATATTATACCCCTTACACTCCGCATGCAAAAATGTCAGTCCGATCAGACGTAACGTGCAGCCCATTTGCCTGCTTGCAGCAGTAACTTGCGGTACGTTTCGTGTGCAAAAGACGGTACATGGTGACCCGGCATCAGATAAACAATACGTCCAACACCATATCGATGAGCCCAAACCGCAGGCTTTGGTCCATCTTCGGATTGATATTCCAGCAATATTTTCGTTTCGGCAAAAGAACCAAATTCGAACTGATACGGCTCTTCTTCCATTGTGAAATTCGAAATGCCCTCCGTCACGGGATGGCTTTCCGCCGTTACAGTGAATTCAAGCGGTGCATACGCCGGATGATGCAGGAACTTGGCACCGATCATCTGTTTGAGCTCATAACGATTTTGGAGCGAAATGCCGTTATGTATAATGACCAGTCCACCTCCATTACTTACATAGGACAACAAACCTGCTGTCTGCTGTGGAGAGACTTTACCCTTCCAATCGTCCATGTATGAGATACATACATCAAACCCGGTTATATTTTCTTGCAGCAGCATATTCCGATTCTCACTGCACTGCACAGTCATAGTATCATGGAAAATTCGGCTAATCTCCGCATCCACCCCCTGAAGCGGGTGCCAATCCGGATGTGTATAATCGCCAAGTAGTAATGCTTTTTTACGATGATCCATTCAATCAATCTCCTTTCTTGTTCACCTCACTGTATCAATCAACTACCAGGGGAGCTTCTCTCCCTTGTAGTCCACATATGCGGGCTGATCTCCTTTAAACTGTTCATGGCGGTCGATAAGTACAGCAATATGCTGTGCAGATTGCTCGGGCGTGAGATCCGCAGCAACATCCAATTCGCCCCTCATATAACTCTGTACCCAACCGGGATGCACAAGCATCACTTGTCCGCCTTCATCCTTCAGACCATTGTGCACAAGACGGGCCTGCATGTTCAAAGCAGCTTTGGACATACAATAGGCATACCACCCATCCCGACTGCATTGTTCTATACTTCCAGCCTCGGAAGAGATATCAACAATCAGCTTGACCTGTCCTTGAAGAAGGAGGGGTAACAGGGAATGAGTCACACGCAGTGTACCTAAGGTGTTCACATTAAATACTTCAGCCATCTCCGCCATATTCAACGGCCCGCGGATATGATCCGTAATACTTCCTAGTATAGCCGCATTATTGATCAGCATATCCAAATGATTCGTATCCAGCTTCAATGTCTCCGTGAACAGAGCTACCGACAGGTCGTCCGCGATATCCAGTTCGATGGCGCGCAGATGGTCAGGATATCCTTCTGCAAGCATACGAATTCCCTCGGAATCTTCCACGTCCAGACCGGCCGCATACACAAGGTACCCTCTCTTCAGCATCTGTGCCGTCAAAGCCAATCCCAATCCTCGGGCAGCTCCCGTTACACATACGGTTCTCATCATGATGTCCCTCCCTCGCATAATGATTCTGTCTTTTATTCATTCCACATATTCATCTGAAAACCTTTAATTCAGAATGGGATCGCCAACTTCACGACCAAAGACTCAGGAGGTAAAAGTGAGATTAGAGCCATTTTGCTTATTGAATTCAGCTATCTATTCAAGCTATAAATAGCTGCTATTATCTCTGTATATATCGCTCCTGCCGATAGGCTGAACAATGTTCCACCCATCTTCGAGCGGCTGCCGGATAAGAGCCCAGATGAACGTGCGTATACCCCGCCACGATGTTGCCTGCGGCATATCCCTCTTGCTTCAAGCCACTTAACCCCTTGGTCTCATACGCATAAGGGATCGTTTCTTCATCACGATAGGTCATTGTCGAATAATGAAATTCATGACCCCTAAGTACTTCACCCTTTTTCAGCAAAAAGGAATCCCGAACGCTACTTGCTTCACGGTAGCCAAGCGCAGCGCGCTTCTTCTGCATCTGCACCTGTGCGGGGATAATGCCCGCCATGTCGAAAGTAACTCCCTCTCGGTCGGTCAACGTTTCTCCAAGCACCATGTAACCACCACACTCGGCAAATAAAGGCATGTTGGATTGTGCTGCCCGTCGAAGTCCTTCCAAGAACTTTTGGTTACCGGCAATCTCTGCTGCAAATTCCTCTGGAAACCCGCCGCCCAAATAGACGCTATCTACATCTGTTGGAATACCTTCACCAGCGAGCGGACTGAAGTATTGTAATTGAGCCCCGGCTACTTCGAGCAATTCCAGATTATCAGGATAATAGAAATTAAATGCCGCATCGCGCGCAACGGCAATGACAGGCTGCATCGCATATGATACATGTCGATTATTAACGTGGATCACTGAGTTGGAAAGTGACTCGTAACTTTGGCCTAATTCAGCATTAGCAGGATCAGCGTGGGCAGTAGCCGCAGGACTCACTTCTTCTGCATTCAAAGGCGGGGCGCTTGCCGCCAGAGCCAGAAGAAGATCCAGATCGGTGCCTTCCATCAGCACATCGGCAGCCCTCTGAAATAACGGCTCCAGTTCACCACGCTCAATGGCAGGTACCAGCCCCAAATGTCTCTCCGGAATGGACATGTCCTCGTCACGCTTCAGCCAGCCAACCACCGGAATGCCGCACATCTGCTCAATGGCTTTTTTCACAATCGTATAATGACCCGCACTTCCACACCGGTTGACGATCACTCCGGCAATATTTAATTCAGGCTCCAGCTGTTGAAAACCCAGGACAATCGCGGCCGCACTGCGAGCCATGCTGCGTACGTCCACAACCAGAATCACAGGGGTCTGCGTGACCAGAGCAATCTCTGCAGTTGAGCCTGTATTGCTGAGCGGATCTTTGCCATCGTAGAGACCCATAACGCCTTCAATAATGGAAATATCATGTCCCGCCGATGCCTTCTCGAACGTATCTCTCACGTATTCAGGCGATGTCATCCATGCATCCAGATTACGTGACGGTCTGCCCGTGACGGCGGTATGGTATGTCGGATCAATATAGTCCGGGCCACATTTGAACCCTTGTACACTCAAGCCACGCTGAGCAAGTGCTCTCATTAGCCCCAAGGTTACTGTCGTTTTTCCTGCACCACTTCCGGTGCCTGCAATGATAAGTCGGGGTCTGGCGTTACGATCTGCAATGGTCATCGTCATATCCACCTTTACTTCTAGATAAGAAAAGCTTCTGATCGAAGCACTATCAAGGATGTACATTCGTGTTTTAGTTATAACGTATAAATTCTATAATCTAAACAAAACCGCATCATATAGCGATGCGGTTAAGATTAATGCACACTCTTTATTCATGAAGCGACGCCAAAAGCTTTTGTCGAACTGATCTAAAAGCAGGCCACTAATCTCTAATCTTGGCCGCATGCCCTGCTGCAAAGTAACGTCCAAGCTCAACGATGAGTGCTCCCATCTTCTCTTCCTCCGGAATGACCAGTGCCTCAATGCCTTCTTCACGCATGGAGTTTGCGGTAACTTTACCTACAGACGCAGGAATTACACCTTGTCTGAAGGCTGCAAGCATCGGCTCAAGCTTGTCCTGGGAGGCCGCATATTGCGTCAGAAATCTAACCTGCGGCCCACTTGTGAACGCAACAGCATCTACTTCGAAATTTAGAATTTCATTCAATAACTGTTCCAGTTCTTCCTCTTCTGGCGGTACATGGCGGTAAGGAAGCACTTGTCTGACGATTGCACCTTGTTCTTCCAACCATGCAACGAGTTTGGGAGCTGTCTCCCCATGAAGCTGCAACATAACCTTTTTCCCTGCGAGATCATGTGGGGCGAATTCTCGAATAAGCCCGTCCGTGCTACCGTCATCATCTCGTACCAGCGGTGTTAACTTGCGCTTTTTGAGCGCATTCACTGTCTTGTATCCCCTTGCCGCAATTGAGGATTCCGATAATACATCCAACAATTGGCCTGCCACTTCCATATCCTCAGCCATTTCAAACAATGCATCCAATCCCATACCCGTAGTTAAAACCGTCCAGTCTGGCGGGTCTGAGATCCAGGATACCAGCCCATCTCTGATACTCCGATCATCCAGGAATACGGTCCCCTGTGCCGGTCGCACAAGCGGGATTCCACCCATTTTTTCAACCAGTATGGACATTTCTTTCGATTTTCGTGGTCCTGTCAATGCTACACGCACACCTGCCAAATGTTGAGCCATTCATGTTCCCCCCGTTAGTTCAGCCGAATGTTCATCAGTCTGACTACAGTATACAGGGTACTTCTGTGAAGGGAAACTGTGCTTTCCCTCTTTTTGCCCGTTCATCTATAAGGATTTTTGATGGAATGCATCAGGAAGGCTGGAGTTCTCCGCCATGAGAATCTTTCCGTCTTTTCTCTCCGTCCTTCTCCAAATCAGCCGATTTTTGTTCCGGCTCAGGTTTCTCTTTCTTTGACTGGTCTCCCGATCTCTGTTGGGTAGATTCTTTTTTATCCTTTTTGCGAGGACGAAGGAAAAGAAACAGCACAATAGGGAACATCACTTCAAATACAATGGCGATCCATGTCCATTCCCGGGTAAATCGATAAAGCTGAATGGCGTTTCTGAAAAACCAGAATGCACAAACAAAGCCTAACAATGCAACCGGACCTGTCATGACCTTTCCCGAAACTTTCGGAATCATTCGCTTCAGTCCCCAACAGACAAAGTACAGATCAAATGCAATTTTGGTAATCATGGTAGGCAAGGTTGCCGCTGCAAGCGCCAGGTCAAACCGGTCCAGAAAATCACTAATTTGCAACTGCCTTGCGAGTTCATACGAAGGGTATACTAGTCTGGAGGCAATGGGCACACCAATCGACGTGATGGTTTCCACCATAATCAGCATCATCACCAATCCCGAGATAATGATGCCCCATAACACAGGCTTGAAGCGAAAATCACTGCCCTTAACGACAAAAGGTAAGGCGATCATCTCCCCATAAAAAGAAAATATGTACCAACTCCCTTTGCCTACACCTGCCGTATCGACATGAAAATAGGGCATCAGATTATCCATATTCAACTGCTGAATAAGCATGAAAGGCACAATGATAGAGTTCAACAGGAACAGGGTAACATATAGTTCTGACATTCCGATCAACGAACCAAGCCCGCCTCTGACGATAAATACCGCCATAATCATGAGTGACAATACCACAATGGATATCGGCGTTGTCTCTAGCAAGGTTATACTTACATAGTCACCAATTAATCGGATATCTCTTGCGAATATGAAGAAAAAAAACAAAATGTACATCACGCCTGCGAGCCTTCCCATAAAGGGGAACCGGTCAGCAAGGGCCTCAAACAGATCCTGATTCGGAAATCTCCGCTGAATCCGACTTACCATCCACATGGATATAATCATCACGAAAATAACTGGCACATACGAGAGATAAGCGTGCTGTTCCGCATAAAAAATGGCCTGTGCATGGGGTTGAATCAACGTGCCCGTAATACTGAGTAGCAGCACGAGTAGTACAATCTGTCGAGAAGTCACACTTTGATTCATACAATACCTCCTTTCCATCATTCAAACTGTACTCCGCACCATTTCTAGCCCGTATCTATGGTAGCGGCAAGAATCGCTGGATGACATGGCTGATCCATACCGCTACAAAAAAGGTTTTACTTAAATGGGTTACATAGAGCCATAGGCCTGTCCCTAATGCAATGAGGCCATAGGATAACCAGCGATTAATGACCGCCGCCTGCTTCAGATGTCTGAAGTCCATCACAATTACAACGATGACCATCCCCAGATAGGTGAACAAAAGTGGTTTAATCATGTACGATATCCTCCTCAACGACACCGATCGGTTTATTGACTACCCCTACATTTTCAATAATGACGTGGGGGATAACGTTCACCTCAACATCAGGATAGATGTCATCCCATCGATCCTTCATTTTGTCCCACTCTTTAGGCAAGTGTTGATGGATCGACCGACCAATCCCGAGAATATCTGCATGATATTTTCGCTGTATTAATCGAACCCCTTCAACGATATCCTCTTTTATTTTTTTGTGGATCGCGTCATTTAATTTTAAAATCTCTTTTTCACGCAAATCACCGTAATTTGATTCGTTATCTACAACCACGCCTTTGGCGTACAATTGAACGGTCACAGTAACCTTGTCATTCTTGACACTGGGGTGCAACGAAGAATTGTTCTCATTCAGCTTGATGAATATATCTCCTTCTCCTCGCGGAGCCTTGACCATAACTTCCGGCGCATTGGCTTCCCCCATAGCGAGGATCAGGGCATCGGCGGGAGCCTTGTCAATCATGCCAACCAGCTTGTCTTTCTTGAACACAGCCAATCCATCCAGCTTGATATTTGTTTTGGCATCCTTCCAATCTTTTGGGACATTTTCCACTTTCGAAGCAACCGGCAGGAACGGATCTACACCATCACTAAGAATGGCATCTATAAACGTTTTGAGTGAACGTGGATTACGCATATTTAGAAAGCACAGCTCTCTCACCATCTCGGATGGGAATTTTTCTATAGGTGCATCCGTATCCATCACGGCGTATGCCTCACCTTTTGTGACGACTGGCAATGCTGAGAATCGGTTAAGCGGGTAACGTGTAAACAAATCGAGCATGGAGGCAACGCCGTCCCGGGCAAGATCTTCCCCAATGAGCATGGTACGGCGGTGCGCATAATAAATCTTGCGAGATAGCGCTTTTTGGCCCTCAAGTGTAGTCCCCCGTAGCGTCTTCGCCGTGTTGGACAACATGAACCATGATTTGTCCCCGCTTGTACCTCCGCCGCCTCCCGTACTGCCAGAAGAACCGGATTGACCGGGAAGCGCAATCTGCAGACTGGATCTGTAGTTCTCCCCTTCCTTATCAATGGCAATTCCAATTACAAAGGCAATATCATTAATCTCCTTACGATCCCAGCATCCTGCTATGAAAAGGGTACACAGCAGTAACATCAACACAGCGCGGAATTTACGAATAAGAAACATGTGTTCACCATCCTTCCTCAGCTTCAGGCGAACCATTGATCTTGTCATTCATCCGTTTCTGGTTATCCTGAACCGTAGAAGGACGATGGATCATTTTCCACCACGGCACACGAATGAGAATATCTTTGGTATCTGTTTTACTGTACGGGCTAAGACCGGAGAGGTAAGGCACCCCGAACGAAGTCATCTGTGTCAGATGCACCGAAATCAGGACCAAACCGATTACAATCCCGTATAGTCCGAGCATGCCCGCCAGTAACATGATCGGAAATCGCAATAGGCGTACGGTGATCGCAAAGTTAAAACGCGGAATTGTAAAGGAAGCTATACCTGTCATGGATACGATAATAACCATTGGTGCGGACACAATCCCTGCCTGAACTGCGGCCTGCCCGATCACGAGCGCACCGAGAATACTAACTGCCTGACCTACCGTTTTCGGTAACCTGACCCCCGCTTCACGGAGGGCTTCGAACGATAACTCCATGATGAGGGCTTCCACCAAAGCCGGAAAAGGGATCGCTTCCCGTGCACCGGCAATACTCAGAATCAGCGTGGTAGGTAACATATCCTGATGAAATGTCGTTATCGAGATGTATAGCGCTGGTAGAAATAGAGCAATGGCTACGAATAAAAAGCGAATCCAGCGCACCAGATTACTGATGAAGAATCGTTCATAGTAGTCCTCACTGGCCTGCAGCATCTGCCACATCGTGACTGGAGCAATCAGCGCAAAGGGAGTACCGTCTACCATAATGGCAAACCGCCCTTCCAGCAGATTGCCCGCCACCGTATCCGGACGCTCGGAATAGTGCATCTGCGGGAATGGAGAATACGGGTGGTCTTCAATCAGTTCCTCGATATAACCTGACTCCAGAATGCCATCGATTTTGATTTTTTCCAGGCGTTTCTTCACATCCCGGATCAACTTCGGATCAGCAATATCCTCCATATAAGTCAGAACGATATCTGTCTTGGTTTCTGTGCCGAGGGTCATACTCACCATCTTGAGAGAGGGGGTTTTGAGCTTGAATCGCAATAAAGCTGTATTGACACGGAGTGTTTCGGTGAATCCTTCCCGTGGTCCCCGAATCACAGACTCCGTTTGTGGCTCCTCCACCCCACGTCTGACGCCGCCTTTAACGTTGAACATCCAAGCTTCATCTCTTCCATCGACCACCAGAAGTGCGGAAGATGCCAGTACCCCTTCTGTCGCAGCAGCCCAGGTTTTAACCCGCTTCACCTGCGTCAGCTCAACGGTTGTATCATCCAGTGGAACATCAGGTTCATCTGTGCGCTGCTGCACCAGACCTCGAATAATCGGACGCAGCATATGCTCCTGGATATCAGCCGAGTTAACAATGCCTTCAATATAAACCAGAAGTCCTTTGACTTCCGGCGTAATCATGACGTTGCGGAAAACCACATCAGAACAATCGGAGAAGATCTCTTTCACTGCTTTAATCTGAGTTTCATGTATTGTGCTGATGGGTTGCCGAATAAAAGGTGGGGACGGCAATCCCAGAGGGATATGTTTTTTTTCTTCTGGAGCTCGTTCGGGTTGTCGGGACTTGTCTTTCCCAGATGTTTTGTCCGCCATATGCCGCCCCTCCGTTCTTGTTTTTATACAAGGTAGCTTGTGCCAGACAGCTGGAAATTATGTGGTCTTTTTTGCAAAATTACGATTAAATTCTCTGAGTTCAGACAGCAAAAAGGCCTCTGTATTTAACAGAGACCTTCCTGAATATTCCAAATCCTGTTCAACCTATTTTTTAGTTAATCCGCAAAATAATCTTCAGGCACATAACGAATCTCCGACTTCGCATAGATGCTTAGCGTGTGGCTCTCCCTGTCGTATACTACCCGTTCACCATCTACGTAGTACCAGTGTTTCAAAAGGGGCTGATCCTTGCGTTGGACGAATCGAAATACATTCAGTTCCTGTCTAAGCTCCATAATCTGTTCCACAATCTGCTCGTCCAGACCCGTAACGGTAAATATGAAACTTGTACCCTCCTGTTGGAACCGATAGGACAGGGAATCTGTTTTGCTATTAGCTAATCCTCGTCCGGTCACCGCATGTTTAACCATAAACCATTCCTGTTGCGCCATACGTGTATATCCTCCTTCATCTTGGAGTTCATTTCATCAGCCATCTACGGCAAATCAATAATCATATAGAACGTATCTTCGTTTCCTTGCAGTTCGATTGAATCCCGCTGTTCCACACGAGCCGTGTCGCCTTCGTTCAACAGGTACTCTCCATCCAATCCCAGCTTGCCTTCGATGGAGAAAATGTACATTCGGCGGCCTGCATCCTGATTAAAGGTTAACGTTTCGTCTTTGGCTAATCGGCCAAGGTAGATCGTCATATCCTGATGAATGGTCGCAACTCTTGGTCCCCCATCTGGGGATACAATCGGCACGAGTGCTCCTGCCAATGCCGCTGGATCAAATGATGTCGTCTCATAGGAGGGCTCCAACCCTCTTGTCTGTGGCATGAACCAGAGCTGAAGCAAACGTACTTCTTCGGTATCGGATGCATTATGTTCGGTATGAATCATGCCACTGCCTGCTGACATCCGCTGGATACCACCAAAGCCTGTAACGGCTACATTGCCCAGATTATCTTCATGTCGCAACTTGCCGTTCAGTACGATCGATACAATCTCCATATCACTATGCGGGTGAGCTCCAAAACCGCGACCAGGCGCAATCACATCGTCGTTCGCTACCCGCATCGGTCCAAACGCCGTATTCTCCGGGTCTTGGTATTCTCCGAAAGAAAAGCTGTGACTACCACGGAGCCAGCCTCGATCGAAGCTGGAGCGGGCATCGGATGGAATGACGTTAATCATAAAATGCATCCTCCTTATTTTTTCTTAGTAGCATACTTATTCTCATTGTAACAAACCATAGGCATGTCGTCCAAACGAAAAAAGTTCTCTACTGATCAGCCCGGTTCGCAAATCAATTCCCGAACCGGCCTGGCCAATAAAGAACCTCATTACAGGACTAATCCTGCACTTCATTATTTTTAGCAATCGTTAGTTAAATCAAGCACTCACATTCTGGCGAGCGTTCCCCTGTCTGGAGAACAGATAATCCACGGCCAGGAGGCGGCTTCCTGTGAAGAGCAGTGTCAGGGAACCCGCAAGTAGCAGGTAATCTAACTCGGTACCACTCAGGAACGGCTCACCCACTTTGGCTGTAAACAGAACGCCAACCATCACGATGGCAAACAGGGCAGCAAACACACGTGTTCCCAGACCCAGAATCATCGCTGCACCACCTACCAACTCAATGATGGCTACAACGGATGCAAGAAATCCGGGAATACCAATGCTTTCGAAAAAACCTACCGTACCGCTGATTCCACCTTCGAATTTACTCCAGCCGTGCAATACAAAGATCAAACCAATCATAATCCTTGAGAAAAATAATCCAATCTCTACACTTTTATTATTCATGTTCATCTTCCTTCCTCATTATATTCGACTTCACATTTAGCCCAATTAATCTATCCGATGGACCAAACAAACAAGATAGACAGCAACAGGAAAACAGTAGCCGACATCAGAACAGCATAACGTGGCAACCTCAGTGTCACGTCCTGTTCCGGGTCCAGCAGACGTGAAATTCGGACATTCACCGACGTATCCGCAAATGAGGATTGAACGGTCAGTTCTTTGGCCCCCCAAGGTTCAGGACAAGCACGGAGCAGCTTGAGCAAAGCACTGCCAATGCCTGCCACATTACCTGTACGCTCAATGGCCTCATTGTCTGCCAAAATTTCTCTAACGATATTGTAATGTTTCGAAGTATGCTTCAATACGGGAATATACGGCATCATGATTGCAAATACCGATAACAGTGTCGTCTTCAGTGGGTCACGGTGCCACAGATGATGGACTTCGTGATACACAACTGCAGTCTCCTCTTCTGCATCCAGCATCGTCAGAAGCCCCGTGGAGAGTACGATACAAGGCCTCCATAAACCAATTGTAAATGCAACCGGAGAATGCTTGTCCACCACAATGAATCCCGGCTGTCCGAGATGGTGATACTTGGATTCCAGTTCGCGAGACAATGCACGCACTTCCATGGAGCGAAGCTTACGTACGGCTGCTCTGGTTTTCATCATACGAACCGTTAGCAACCAGCCTGTTCCTGCAAAGGTCAGCAATACCAGTGCCAGCAGGAAATGTCCAACGGATAACCAACCCAGTCGACTCATCCAATGATTGCAGAGCCAGAGCAGGTTAAACGGGATATCCCAGCCAAAAATTTTGTACATCGCGTACATGAACATCTGCATGAACACGAGTAACGGAATGCCAAACCCGACGGTAAACAAAAGTTTCGAGCGGGTCTTCCACATCTTAATCGCTATCCTTTTTCCATTGTTTGATCTTCTGTTCCAAGCGTTCAATCAGACCCGCATCTGCTTCGTCCAGCGCATCCAGCATATGATTCAATGCCAAAGCTCCGAATTCATCCACCAACTCATGTGACAGTTCCTTGGATTGGTCGTTCATAAACTCCTCCTTGCTCTGTACCGGTTGGTACAAAGATGTTCTGCCCTTTTGTGACTTTCCGAGAAGTCCCTTGTCTACGAGCCGGTTCATCACGGTCATGACTGTATTAAAATTGACGTCTTTGTCTTGTTCAAGTGCGGTCTGCACTTCACGGATGCTACTGCCAGGATGAGCCCATAAAATGTCCATAATCTTGGCTTCCAGCGGACCGAAAAATCGGTTGAGCCCACGCTCACCCACTTTGAAATTGTGTATTCTCATTTTCTGACACCCCTCACACTACCCATTGTAGTGCCATCAAATGAGAAGTCAACCTCTATGTCAGCTATTTTATGTAAATGATTTGTAAATTTGTTTTCCATTTCAGTAAAAAAGGCCAAAGACCGGGAGTTCCGCACGTTCGCGGTTCTGCCCGGTCTTCAACGAATATCAGTCCGTATGATGTTGTAGAACATGGTCAAACTGTACTTTATTTTCCATCCTGTGACGGCATATGTGCAGAAATATCCACGCCGAGTCCATGAGCCAAACGTCCGCCAAGCTGTCCATCCGCTCGGAAGAAGTGGCACAGGGCGCGCATTTGAATATCAACAGATACGCCCTTAAGGTCATTGATCAGATTATCAAGCAAGTGCTGCTGCTCTACAGGAGTAAATGAACGGAACAGCTCCCCTGACTGCGTATAATCATCCGTCTTCTCGATTTTCTCGCGTGTAACATGCCCTTGCAACGGAACCTGACTGTCCCGGTATGCCGGATCTTCTTGCGGGCTGTTTCCGGAACTGTTGGGTTCATAGTTCACCGGAGATGGGTCCTGATTCACATTCATGAGTCCATCACGCTGATGATTACGAACGGGTGCGTACGGGCAATTCACCGGAATTTGCAAATAGTTCGGTCCAAGCCGGTGACGCTGTGTATCTGGATAGGAGAATAGGCGTCCTTGCAACAATTTGTCTTCGGAAGGCTCAATTCCGGGTACAAGCGCACTAGGAGAAAAGGCCGCCTGCTCCACTTCAGCAAAGAAGTTTTGCGGATTCCGATTCAGGGTCATGGTGCCCACCGTATGGAACGGCAATACATCTTCAGGCCATGTTTTGGTTGGATCGAGAGGATCAAAAGCAAAATCATCCATTTGCTCCGGCTTCAAGAGCTGTACCTGTAACTTCCACTGCGGGTATTGCCCGTTCTTGATATGTTCATGCAGGTCCCGGGTAGCATGATTAAAGTCCTGTCCTTGTACCTCAGCAGCTTCCTGACGAGAGAAGCCTCGCACGCCTTGTGCAGACTCCCATTTGTATTTCACATAGTGGACCTGTCCCTGTGCATTAATCCATTTGAAAGCATGTACGCTGAAACCATCCATCTCCCGATAACTTGCTGGTGTGCCCAGATCAGAGAACAACCAGGTCATCATATGTGTTGATTCCGGTGAGAGGGTCATAAAGTCCCAATATCGGGCAGGTTCCTGAATATTTGTATCCGGAGCCGGCTTCAAGGAATGCACCATATCAGGGAACTTCAACGCATCACGAATGAAGAAAACGGGCAGATGATTACCGACAATATCATAGTTGCCTTCCCGTGTGTAAAATTTGACGGAAAATCCACGTGGATCTCTTGCAGTCTCTGGTGATCCCGTACCATGAATAACGGTTGAAAAACGAACCAGCACATCCGTCTCCGTCCCCGGATCTTGCAGGAAGTCGGCTGTTGTATACTCCTTCATACTCTGCTCTAGCGTGAATACGCCATGTGCACCTGCTCCTCTTGCATGAACCACCCGTTCTGGAATACGTTCACGGTCAAAGTGGGCTATTTTCTCAATGAGATGGTAGTCTTCGAGCAGTGTCGGCCCTCTTCTGCCTGCTGTGCGGGAATTCTGGTTGTCACCTACAGGTGCTCCCTGATTGGTTGTCATACGTTCTGTCATCATGTCGTCCTCCTCTAATGGGTCTCACGGCTGTTATATATCTACTATTAAAATCATATTCGGCTTCGGTTTAAATATACATTTAGACTTGATCTAACTGTTAAATTGATTCTAACATGTCCCACTCTGCTCTTGCATGAGGTTCACATGAGATTAAGATGAGGTTCTTCAACATTCATGAATGAACTATGAACATGTTTTAGGGAATGACTCTGATCTGCCTATCTATTAGGTAGTACCCGAAAAAGCATGAAGTGAAAGATAAAATTTGGGCAAAAAAAAAAAAAAAGCGGACTAATCCGCCAGGCGGTAGCCCACTCCTCTTACTGTTACAATATATTGCGGCGAAGACGCATTATCGCCCAATTTTTTGCGCAAGCTTTTGATATGAACATCGACCACATTACTTCCACCTGTAAAGTCCGTCTCCCAGATATCGCTGAGCATTTCCTCACGGGAAATGACTGCACCTTTGGCATCAATCAGCTTGAGTAACAGATCATATTCGGTCTTGGTTAGATGAATCCGGTTATTATCGCGCTGTACACTCATCCGTTCACGGTCGAGCCACAGATCTTTAAATCCGATACGGTGCCCTTCCTCAGGCAAAAAACCACGGTTGGGCAGAGCAGGGCTGTTGCCAATCATGCGCTGCACTCGGTAAAGTGCTTCCTGCGGGCGTGCAGGCCACACCAGCAACTCCTCCTGAAGCATCGGTCCACTTGCACTGCCAATCATCTTCTCACCGACCAGATACAGACAAGGGGTTGTATGCTCAGCCTCACGATTCAATCGGCTGCTAATGCCGGCAAATGCATCGATAGTTCCGGCCACAGACAGATCATAGATCAACAGATCAAAGACAAGACGCTCATGCAGATCCGGTTCCCAGCGATGGAAGACCAGTACATCAAAGCAGCTATCCGTTAAGGCCTTTACCAGTTCATGAACCTGCCCCGGCATCGGGCTGATCAGAATAACACGCCGTGTAACAGGACAATTGTCCACAAGGGGTGTTGAGTCAGACAAGGCTGGTTTAACTCTTAGGGGTAAACGGCGGCCAGGCAGTTTTATTTTTACTTGATCCGTTTGTTTCTGCATTCCCCGCAGACACCTCCAAAGACCACATGAGCATGATCAATTGCATATCCGGTTTCTTCAGCTACCTGTTTCATCCATTGTGGAGGAACCTCTGTCATCACCTCGTCCACTTTGCCACACACTTCACACATAATGTGCTGATGATCATCCATACGGGCATCGTACCGGCTTGCTGTCTCTCCGAGTTTAAGTTCCCGTATCAATTCTTTGTCCGTCAGATAACGAAGAGAATTATACACCGTACCATAAGCAAGATTATATCCTTGTTCCACGAGTCGATTCATAACATCAGCAGCTGTCGGGTGATCCTCTGAATGGCGCACCACATCATAGACCGCTTGCCGTTGTATCGTCAGATTTAAAGTTCTCACAACCATTTCTCCTTTATTATTGATCCATTTTATATGAAATCAGACACTGATCTTCTACTTATGATGGTCTTCCCAAAAAGAAGGAATATATTTTGATTTAGATTAAGTATAAATCTCATTGCATATTGAAGTCAATATCACTCTAACATCCTGTATATGCAAATAAAACATCTTTCCCAGCAATCACCTCATAAATTTGGGATAATATGGTTCGCTACAGCACCACTTTTCAGATAAAATATAGGGATGTGCGTAAAAAGGGGGAATGTCGGTTGTTTAGCACTTTTTTCATTAATATCTGTGTCATGATTACGTTTATGTATGTGTCCGGGATCATCGCAAAGTTCTATAGTATCCGATTGCCTTTTCCCTCGTTACGTGTTCAGTTGATCGGCGGCTTATTGTTCGGTATATATGGCACAGTACTCATGAACTATTCATTCCCTCTGAACGAAACTACGATTGTAGATCTACGGCATCTGGCCATCGTTACCGCAGCGGTATATATGGGAGGATTGGCTTCGGTCGTTACGGGACTCTTGATCTCGGTCCTTCGTATTTTGATGTTCGGCATATCATCCTCTGCCATAGATGCAGGATTTGTCATGACTCTGATCGGACTGTCCGGTGTATACTTCGCCTATGCTCCCTGGTCCAGACTGACCAAAATAATTACAATGAATCTGCTTGGCATGACATTAATCTTTATCATCCTTATGTTGAATACGGACAGCATGAATTCATTAATGAAGATATATCCGTTACAAATGGCCATTTCCTTTGCCGGTGGATTATTTATCTATTTCATCGCAGAATTCATTAATAAATCCAATGAAATGTTATTTCTATTGGAAAAAAGAGCATCTACCGATCATCTTACCAACCTGAGCAATCGACGACAGTTCGAAAAATCACTTCAACTGGAACTCCAGCGTGCGCGGGATTACCAACAGAAGCTTTCCTTGCTTGCCATTGATATTGACCGATTCAAAAAGGTAAACGACACCTATGGTCATTCCGCTGGCGATGCGGTCCTGAAGCAACTTGGACAACTGCTCGTTGAGCATGCACGTTCTGCTGATATCGTGTCACGAAACGGTGGGGAAGAATTCGCCATTCTCTTGCTCGACTGTGGACACCGTCAGGCCGTAGCTACCGCCGAATCTATACGGCAGGCTGTAGAGAAATACCATTTTGCTCTGCCCGACGGGCACACGACACGTCTAACCATCTCCATTGGTGTAGCCGTATATCCCGATCATTGTGATGATCATGACGATGATGATTTCTTCGAACAGGCCGACCGTGCTTTATATGAAGCCAAGAATACAGGGCGTAATCGTGTGTGCGCCTTAACTTTTCGTTCCTTGCCTCTTACACTTTAAAGTAAGATCTAACCTTTCAATAACCTAACCTCTCAACGTTCTCCAAAAAAAGGGATGTCTCGTTCGCCCATTCAGGCGCACAGGACATCCCTTGCTTTATGGATCATTACATATCATCTCAGCTTGTGTGCTGACAGGAGATTAAGCAAGGATGCTCTCAATCTCCTCGACAATGGCAGCATCCAGCTTCACGCCAGATGCAGCCGCGTTCTCTTTTACCTGCTCGGGACGACTCGCCCCTACAAGTGCACTGGATACATTGTTCTGGCGCAGAATCCAGGCAAGGGCCAGTTGACCAACCTTCAGATCCAGCTTGTCCGCCACTTCAATCAGTTGACGAACTTTCCCGATACGATCCGCATTGATCTTTCCTTCGTCCCATCCTAGCTTGGCAGCACGGCTATTCTCTGGGATATCGGAAACGGACGTATATTTCCCGGTCAATAGACCTTGAGCAAGCGGGGAATATACGACTTGTCCGATGCCTTTACGCTCGCCGAGCGGGATAATCTCATTTTCGATATAACGGTCAAACATGTTGTACACCGGCTGATTGACCACGATACGATCCAGAAGCAGACGATCTGCTGTACCCAACGCAGCTTCCATCTGAGCCGCTGTCCACTGGCTGACACCTACATATAACACCTTGCCTTGGCGTACCAGATCATCGAGCGCGCGGAGTGTTTCTTCAATTGGTGTTTCGGTATGATAACGATGGCAGTAATAGATATCCACATATTCAACGCCCAGGCGCTTCAAGCTGGCTTCACATTGCTCCTTGATATGTTTGCGAGACAACCCCTGGTCATTCGGACCATCACCCATTTTGCCAAATACTTTGGTTGCAAGTACATAAGAATCACGGGAATATGCTTTGAGCGTCTGCCCAAGCAGTTCTTCTGCTGCACCCCGTTCGTATACATTCGCTGTATCAAAAAAGTTAATGCCTTCATCAAATGCAGTTTCAATTGATTTCACCGCATTCTCACGTTCCACATACCCTCCGTACGTCAGCCAGCTTCCCAGGCTGATCTCGCTTACTTTCAGTCCGCTTCCACCTAATCTGCGATAATCCAATGTACATCCTCCTCTGTCGGTTATAAAGATGAAGTTCACTTTCTATTGTAACGTAACCAGCTCGGAATAAAAGGGCTTTGGCTCAGAAAATGGAAAATGAAAAGAAGCGCACCTATAAGGTGCGCCGAATAAAGATTTATCTATGATCATGATTTAAGGCAAAGTAATGCTCAATGCATTCAACAGATCAGCCTGTCTGACCGGCTTGGTCAGAACAGCATCAAAGGCTTCTGCTTCATGCAATTCAATGTGCATACCATAAGGAACAAGAACAATGACGGGCAAATTCTGCAGTCGCTGTTTCAGTTCATGTACAAAATCGACCGCACCGCCTTCCAGTAACCCCATATCCACCACGGCTACATCCGGCATGAATCCTTCCTTAATCCAATCATGCGCTACTGTCAGACCTGAGGTCATGTGTACATCCATCTCCCACCTACGCATCAGGGAAGAGACGCCTTGCAAAATGTCAGGGTCCTTGGCAAGCAACACCTTTTTCCCTTTTAACCGCTGCTGAACACTTGCGAGTTGAGGTAACTCCCAGTATCTGCGCAACGGAAGGGAGATGTTGAATTCCGTCTCATTTTCCTTCACACTGCTCACCTGAATACGGCCATGCATGAGAATGGCAAGATTCTGGCTTACAGCTAAACCCAGATTGCTTCCAATCAGTTTTTGGATATTCAAATTTTCATCTTGGCTGTTAAAGGTTTGTGTCTTCTTGTCCGATAACATCTGACCCGTGTACTTCACCTTGAGCAGAAGTGTACCGGTCTCCTCCAATTCTTCTCCGTTCACTACTGCTGTGATCAGAACCGAACCTTCACGCGTTGAATCGAGAGCATACTGAATGACGTGTGCAAGCAACTGTCCAATCTTGACTTCATCACCAACGAACACTTGAGATACATTCAGTTCAAGATTTAATCCCAGCTCAATGTTCTTGCCCGTCGCAATCCCGGTATAGAGATACACGGTATTCTCAATGGTACCTACCAGATCAAACGGATCATCATGTATAACCGTTTTACCTGCTTCATTAATATTGAAATTCATCATATTATTCAGCAAGGAAAGCAGAATATTGCCGCTTGTCTCAATCATATTCACATATTCGGACTGCTCCTCGGGCATATCTGGTGTGCGTATCAGATCTGTCAGTCCCAAAATACCGTTCAAGGGATTGCGAATCTCGTGATTCATCAATTTCAACATCTGTGTTTTGGTCATGGCCTCAGATTCGGCACGTTCTTTCTCTGCCTGGAGCTGTTCTTGCATTTGTTCCGAATCACTCAATTTCAGCTCCTGAACATGCAATGTGCTTTCCAGATCAACAACATAACCCAGGAATACAGCCATTGCCTTCAGTGTCTTCATATCTGTTTCGCTGATTACATAACCAGGATCATCCATCAGACAGATGGTACCAAATGTTTCGCCCGATCTTCTCATAATAGGCACGCCCACGAAGAAGCGATTGCCAAGTCCGCTCGTAACGCCCATGGATCGTGTCATCGGATGTTCACATGTATCCGGGATCGTAAGCACGTTACCGTTGTCTCTTAATACCAGGCTGCAATATGAATCCGTAAATGGAAGTGCACTGCCTTTAACAACTAACTCTTCCGTACGATTAAAGGCCTCCAAAATGACATTGGTCACCCCGTCATTCGTGGCAACAAAGATGGTATTGACCTTCAATATACCGCTTAATACGTCTACGATATGGGCCGCAGCTTCCTTTATATCTTCATAGAAGCCTCTTGTAATGCCTTCTGCCGTCCCCATGATTCACCCCTCTTATCTTAGCTGCACTTTCAAATCTGTATTTCAGAATGTTTAATCACGTACAGGGGTCATCAAAAATCCGAATAGCTGTCACAATCTATACTTATATGATTAACACCGTAGAAGTATAAGAGAATCATACTCCCTGCCTATTGCCCATTTGCGGACAAAAGCAGGTCTTAAACGGATGGTTTAACGACCGCGAATTCATTGCAACTCGCCTTTTCAGCTTGATTAAAGTCCGTCTTGTCCGACTTCGGATATTATACTTGCAGAATAACTAGAAATTATACGCTTCCGCTCAGACTTTGGGAACCTTTATCCGCAGCAATTAAAGGAAAGTCCATTTTGTTCAGTAAGCTGTGTGATCATTATCACACCCAAAAAACCACATATAGTTTATAAATGGATAATACGAATCTACATATAGTATCTAACGTGAATTGAATGATAACCAAAATCATTTTAGGAGGAACCTTACATGAACATGCTTGAGTATGCCACCCCACCGGCATCCGATCCATTATCCGACCTGGGAAGACGAATTATTGGCGCAGAAGACGCCGATACGCTGAGGGAAAATGCGAATCTGAACGGGGATTCCTTCAGTGGTAAGATGAGCAGGCTCGGTTCGGAGACCGCCAAGTGGCATGCTCTGCGTCATGTGTTGCCGGAAGAGCTTGCCCAAGCTGTGGAGAACGGGGATCTGTATGTACACGATCTGGATCAGTATGCGCTTGGAACAACCAACTGCATCTTTATCCCGTTTGACCGTCTTCTTGCTGCGGGTTTCAATACAGGCAACGGATCGGTTCGCACACCTCAGACGATCATGTCTGCAATGGCCTTGGTTGCGATCATCTTCCAATCCCAGCAGAACAGTCAATATGGCGGTGTATCGGCCAATAAGATTGACTGGGATTTGGCCCCTTATGTACAACGATCGTTCCGCAAACATTACCGCAAAGGGCAACGCCTCTTTGGTGAGCATGCCCTGCTTGAGGATGAACAGCTTTATCTGGACAGCATCGAAGCGAAAAATCAGTGCCCGCGCGCATATGCCTTCGCCTATGAAGAGACTGAGCTGGAGACAGGACAAGCTGCTGAATCACTGATTCATAACTTGAATACAATGAGCAGCCGGGCAGGTGGTCAGATTCCATTCACTTCACTGAACTATGGATTATGTACTTCTGCGGAAGGACGGTTGGTATCACGCTCGTTGCTGGAAGCAACCATTCGTGGCCTGGGCAACGGGGAGACTCCCGTGTTCCCTCAACATATTTTCCAATGTAAACAGGGGATCAATCAGGCTCAAGGAGAGCCGAACTATGATCTGTTCCGGCTCGCAGTCACCTGTTCATCCCGGCGGATGTATCCTAACTTTGTCAATGTGGATGCCTCTTTCAATCTGCCTTTCTATCATCCGGAAGATCCGGATACAATCATCGCAACTATGGGATGCCGCACACGTACACTGGCTGACCGATTTGGTCGCAATCGTCAAAGTGGTAAAGGTAACCTGTCCTTCAACACCATTAACCTCGTTAAGCTCGGCATCCGGTTTGGCATCTGCCAAGGTGCCAGAGCTGTCGCTGACCGGGCCGGATTCTATACTGCTTTGGAGTCGGTTATGCATAATGCCGCTTCCGGCCTGCTGCACCGCTACCGAATCCAGACATTGCAGCCTGCCAAGGCATCGGACTTCATGATGCGGGAGGGTGTATGGGAAGGTGGAGAACAGCTTGGCCCGAACGAGCCGGTTGCCGAGCTTTTAAAGCATGGAACATTATCTCTTGGTTTTATCGGTCTCGCGGAATGTATGACAGCTCTCTATGGGCGCCATCATGGGCAGGACCCTCATGTACACCGCGAAGCGCTCAACATTATTCGGACCATGAGAGAGTTCTGTGATCGGATGAGTGAGCAGCATAACTTGAATATCACACTGTTTGCCACACCTGCTGAAGGGTTGTCCGGCAAATTCACGAAGATTGACAGGGAACGATACGGCCTCATTGCCGGGGTTAATGATCGTGAGTATTATACGAACTCATTCCATATCCCGGTATACCACACGCTTCCAGCATATCGGAAGATTGAACTGGAGGCTCCTTTCCACACGTTATGTAATGCGGGTGCAATCTCCTATGTGGAGCTTGACGGAAACGTTCGGGCCAACACCGCAGCTTTCCTGCGAATTGTACAGTATGCACTGGCGCAGGATATCGGTTATTTCTCCATTAATCATCCGATTGATCGCTGCCCTGCATGTGGTTATGAAGGCGTCATTGGGGATGTATGCCCAGGCTGTGAAGCCCACGAGAATCATGTACACTTCCAGCGGTTACGCCGCGTAACTGGCTATCTGACCGGAGATTACAAAGTACGCTTCAATGCTGCGAAGCAGGCCGAAGTACGGGATCGGGTGAAGCATCGGTGAATCTATATGGTTACATCCCGGAATCGGTGAATGAAGGGACAGGCCTGCGTGCTGTGTTGTTCATCAGCGGATGTCGTCACGCCTGTCCGGGCTGCTTCAGTCCGGATTCATGGAGCTTTCGAGCGGGTGAGCCCTTTACAGAGGAGCGGCAGCAGCAGATTCTGCATGAAGTGACGACCCATCCGTTGCTGGATGGCGTTACGTTGTGTGGTGGTGATCCCTTTTTCTCGGCAGCAGAATGTACGTCTTGGGTCCAGCAGCTCCGCGCTGCACGTCCTGATCTGACGGTATGGGCCTACACGGGATTCGAATATGAAGAACTGATTACCGACCCTGCGAGAGCGGAGCTTGCCCGGTTGTGCGATGTGATTATTGACGGTCGATACGTTGAAGCGGAGCGTGATGTCTCCCTTCCCTTCCGCGGCAGCCGGAATCAGCGTTTGATTGATGTCAGTGCAACACTAGCCACTCGAACCATCGTTAAAATGCAGCTCAGTATGCTGTAAACATTGGTTGTATTCCCCTCACCAACTAACAAGGCACGGGTCCCCAGCGGACTCGTGTCTTGTTGGCGTATAGCGGTCTTCTTTAAGAAATAGGTTTTATCCATTCTCTCTATTTTCTTCTCTATTGCATGACGATATATAATATAGGTAGTTATTAAATTAGCATTTAAAATTTAACCGTTTACATAAGGTAACCAGGGAGGAATCATCTTTTATATGGATATTGTTCAAGCATTAATTACATGTATGCCTTTCTTTCGAGATACGATTCGTCAGGATGTAACCCTCTCCGTTATTGATCATGAGAAATTCCTATATTTCTCAGCAGGGGAATCGCTAAAGCAACTGAATTATCAACCCGGCGACCCTCTATTGGATGGGAATCGAAATTTTGCTGATCTCAACGGCGGTACAGTCAAACGATTCGATCACTACCCTAAAGATTTATTCGGTGTTCCTTTTGACGTGGCTTTTATTCCCATTAAAAATGAACAAGGTGAAGTCATCGCCCTGTTTAATCTGCTCTACAGTATGGATGACCAGGACCAGCTGCAACAGCTCATGGATGCTACCGAAAATCTGACCAACCAGTTAATTGACAGTGTACAGCATGTAGCTGCACACTCCGAGGAACTCAGTGCCACAACCGAAGAGATCCGGAACAATTCCAAACAAGCCGTACAGAAATCAGGCAATGTCACTCAGGTCGCCAGTTTCATTCGTGAAATCTCCGAACAAACCAATCTGCTCGGCTTGAATGCAGCCATTGAAGCGGCTCGTGTAGGTGAAGCAGGTGCAGGTTTCGGCGTAGTAGCCAAAGAAATTCGCAAACTGTCTGTGGATACCAAAGAAGCAACGGCCCGTATTGAAGATTCTCTTCTCTCGGTTCGGCAATCCATTCAAGGCATGGAGAATGAACTTGGTGAGATCACTGCAAGCTCCCAAGAGCAGGCTGAACTCGTGAACAATTTTATGAGCACAATTGAGCAACTGAATGAAACCAACAAACAATTGAAGCAATTTGTGCAAAAAATGATTACGTTTGACGGTAAATAAAAATACGTTTAATGGACAATACAAGCACGGCTCATAGTAAACAACAAACAAAGGGGCTGTCTCATAAGTCATAAAAATGGCTAGGGACAGACCTGTTTTCCAAATTGTAAAACAAAAAGAAGCCTTTCCTTGGTAAAATGAAAGTGTCGAGCAACCATTTCTAAGGAGGGCTTCTTTTGTACATTCAATATACCATGGATCAACTTTTCTTGCCAATGGATTTGGAGACAGATATCCCCGAAAATCACCTCGTTCGTGTTGTAAATGACGCAGTCAATCGCCTGAGCGATTCCATTTTCTACTCGGCGTATCCTGGCGGAGGCCGCCATAGCTATCATCCCAAAATGCTCACCAAAATCATCATCTACGCCTACACTCAGCGCATCTATTCTTCCCGGAAAATCGCCAAGGCCGCTCGGGAAAACATCATGTTCATGTGGCTCGCTGGGCGGCAACAACCGGATTTCCGTACCATCAATCGCTTCCGTTCCGAGCGGATGAAAGACGTACTGGAAACGGTGTTTACCCATGTGCTGGAGTTGCTTGTTCAGGAGCAATACGTATCCTTGGAACACTACTTTCTGGACGGAACCAAGCTTGAAGCGAATGCGAATCGGTACACCTTCGTCTGGAAAAAGGCTGTCGTCAAGTACCAGGCCAAACTGCAAGAAAAAGTACATACCCTGTTCCAAGCCATCGAAGCGGCCGAAAGTGAAGAAGATGCACTCCACTCGGGTACAGACCTCCCTGAGCTCGGGGAAGCTTCCGCACTCACGGCAGAAAAGTTGGAGAAAGCGGTTCAGCAACTGGAGAAATCTTTACAAGAAAAACCGAAAAACAAAATCGTAAAGAAAGCCGTACGCCAGTTACGCAAAGACTTGCTACCGCGGCTGCAAAAGTATGAGTACCAAATCCAAACCGCAGGGGAGCGGAATAGCTATAGCAAAACCGATCCGGACGCAACGTTCATGCGAATGAAAGAAGATCATATGCGAAATGGTCAATTGAAGCCTGGGTACAATGTGCAGATTGGAACGGAAAACCAGTTTGTTTTGGGTTACACGGTGCACCAGCGACCCACAGACACGAAATGTCTGAAGCCCCATCTCGATCATTTGGAAGAAACGCTCGGCAAAAGACCGAAGACCGTCATTGCGGATGCAGGATATGGAAGCGAAGAAAATTACAGCTATTTCGAAGAGAAAAACATCCAAGCGATCGTCAAATATGGGACGTACCACAAGGAGAAAACGAGGGCCTTTCAGCAAGCGATTAACAAAGTGGATAACTGGAGCTACAACGAAACGGAAGATACATGGACCTGTGCGGCTGGGAAGATATTACGTTTTCGGTACGAAAGCGAGACGATTACGGAAAGTGGTTACACGATTCGTACCCGCCATTATCGAAGTGAAGATTGTAGTGCATGTCCTCTGAAAGCAACATGCACCAAAGCCAAAGGCAATCGGGAGATCGCGATCAGTCTGACCTATATGCGGCAAAAAAACGAGATGCGAGAACGACTGCGGAGCGAGGAAGGATACACTCTTTCTGTTCAGCGCATGACGGAGCCAGAGAGTGTGTTTGGACAAATCAAAAACAACCGGGGATTCCGAAGATTCCTGCTTCGTGGCTTGCAAAAAGTAAGTCTGGAGGTCGGGTGGCTTTGCCTTGCCCACAATCTGCTTAAAAAAGCCGCAATGACGGAAAAACGCAAAAAGGACAAAGCAAGATAAACCTCTGCTTTGTCCTTTTTTGAACCTACGAGTGTTATTTCTTTTTGCCGATACGCTTTTAAGGGCTTTTGAGACAGCCCCTTGTCATGAGCTATTTGACTAACGGATCTCGAAGTGACTGATGCGCACACCTGCTGACAGCACAATGTATACATCCTGCGCACCTGATGCACCTGTGAGTTCCGCCTTCACGGTAGACCACTGCTGGGCTTCACCTTGTGCCAGTTCCACACGACCTGCGAGCGTACCGTCTGGTGAACCGAGTCGAACTTCCAACACAGCGCCTGCTTTTTCTGCGGATACACGAGCTTCAATTGCTGCTGCCCCACTACCCAGATCGGCATCCTTAAAGGCAATCCATCCTTGCTCACCAACTACACGGACAGCACTTCCGCCCTCTTTGCTCTCATCCAGGTCAACACCCAGGTAAGCATCATAATTCTCGGCACGAGTAGCCACACCCAGATTACGGGCAGGGATCGTCTCTCCTTCTACCGTCAGGTCTGCAACCAGTTGGACATCAGAGGATGACTTGGCAACCATGATGGAGTAAGTTCCACTTTCCACGACATACCGATCACGAGTTACATCCCAGATTGCCAGTTCCTGAACAGGCAAGGTGAAGCTGACTTTCGCTGTAGCTCCCGCTTCGATATGAAGACGACGGAATCCTTTTAACGTTTTGAGTGGACGTTTCACCCGGGATTTGCCTGCACGAACATACAACTGTACAACCTCGTCGCTAGCCATTGAACCGGTATTAGTCACATCCACAGTTACCGTAACGTTGCCCTCTGTACCCACTTGAGTTGGGCTAAGTTGCAAATTGCTGTATTTAAACGTTGCATACGTCAGACCATGTCCAAACGGATACAATACATTACCTTCAAAATATTGATACGTGCGACCGGATTGAATGATATCGTAATCTTTGATGTCGGTCAGTTGATCTGCCGATTGTACCCATGTCATGTTCAAACGGCCTGCTGGCGCATAGTCGCCATACAAAACGTCAGCCACTGCGTTACCCAGTTCCTGTCCTGCGTGCGAAGTATACAATACCGCCGGGATGTTCTCCTGAACCCAATTCGATGTGAACGGATAACTACCCACGATGACCACAACCGTGTTCGGGTTCGCGGCATAGACCGCCTCAACCAGACGTTGCTGCGATTCAGCCAGATCCAGACTTGGACGGTCAATTTCTTCTTTACCATTTACAAGCGGATTATTACCAACAAAGACAATTGCCGTTTCCGCAGCCTTGGCAGCTGCTACCGCTTCCTCAAGTCCATTTACAATGATATCCTGCTTGAATGTCTCTGTAGCACCGAAAGACTTCAGTTCTTCGGACACTACGAATGCATCGTTTCCACCATTAGGTGCAGTCACCGTTTTGCCATTCCAAGTGGTCAGACCTACACTTCCGTCCTGTTGTGGCAACAAGTGGAATACTTCCTTCACGAACCAGCCGTATACTTCATCAGCGGAAGCCGTTACGGTCTCTTCATCTGTGGTCAGATATTTGCCGTTGCTTTCCGCCTGCAAGGTATAACTTCCGAAGCCCCAGTCGGAAACCATAAATGTCTCCGCTTCTCCCGAAGCAATGACAGGTGATTTCTCACCTTCCGCCAGTCCAATCTTCTTCCCATTGGCTACGGAAGTTAACGTAATGCGATCATTACCATCCTTGAACGCCACTTTGTCGCTGCCTACTTTGCCACGGATCGCCTCAAGTGGGGATACGTTATACGGCATGGTGCCTGCATACCAGTCACGATAGACGGTTCCGCCCAATTGACCAATCACAGCCACTTTACCAGCTCTTGTTTTGTCCAGCGGGAGCGTGTATTTGTCGTTTTTGAGCAACACCACTTGTTCTCTTGCGGCTCTGAGCGACAGTTCTTTTGCTTTCTCTGTCATCATGGACTCTTCACCAATAGCAGCGTACGGGTTGCCTTCTTCCGGATCGAACTCGCCCAGACGGAAACGCACACGGAACGTATTAAACAACGCTTTGTCGATGTCATCCATCGTGAGTGTGCCTTGTGCCAATCCTTCACGTAGTGCCTGTTTGGACAGCTCAGCATCATCGGTGATGCTATCAATTCCTGCCTTCACAGATTCTACCGTACCTGGTGTGTGGGAATCATAGTATTTATGATCGTTCTTGATGCCCATTACATCGCCTGCATCACTGACAATGAAACCATCCATGCCCCATTCACCTTTGACAATCTCGTTCACAAAAGGATGCAACAACGCTGGTGTACCATTAATGGAGTTGTACGCCGTCATCATCGACTGTGCGCCGCCTTCTTTGAACGGCTTCTCGAACGCTTTCAGATAATATTCACGCATATTGCGCGGATCAATGCTGGACGAACCACTTCCGCGATCCACTTCGTTATTATTGGCGAGGAAATGCTTCAAGGTAGCGACCGCTTTGTAATACTTTGGATGGTCGCCCTGAATTCCTTTGACCAATGCTGTTGTCAGCTCGGCTGTCAGTTCCGGGTCTTCACCATACGCCTCTTCATTCCTTCCCCAGCGCGGGTCACGTTCCATATCCACTGTAGGTGCCCACAGCGTAAGACCGTTCACTGCCGGATTTCGTTTATAAAATACACGCGCCTCGTCTCCGAGCACGGAGCCAATCTCTTTCATCAGATCCGCATCCCATGTGCATGCAAGCCCCACCGGTTGTGGGAAGGATGTTGCTTCTCCAAGCCAGGCCAAGCCGTGTGCCGCTTCTGTTCCATGTTTATATGCAGGCACACCCAGGCGGTCTACTGCCGGCTGATATTGCAGCATGGATTCAATTTTTTCATCTTCCTTCAAGCGGGATACAAGGTCCTTCACCCGGGTGTCTAATTCTAGTGCTGTATCTTGAAACGGATATTTCGTTTGGTTGGTCGTCATATCGAATCTCCTTTGGTTATCGGTAGTAAATTAAAATGATAGCGAATACATATCTCAAGAAAAAACGAGGGTTAATTCGGATAAAATTTTTCTTCCGATGGATCAATTAATCCTTTTATAATAAACGTTTACAGGTGTAAAACTTGATCTCCTTTTCAAAACCTAAAACGATTTCGGTAATCCTATCATATAGCATGTTTAACAAAAAAAATAGAGGTTCTGTGCAGGAAATTGTGAACATCCCCCCTGCAAAATCTGAACAACACCGTTTTTTCCTGGCATAGTCTGGCAATCATGAATAAGAGTACAACGATGTGCGCTGAATAACATTCCATGCGATAGATTGAAGATAATCAAGGAGGAAAAAAAATGAGCGACAATCAGCAGCCCAAGACGGGTCTGCCCCCGGTCCCCGAATCGCTGTGGCGTGCTACGCATCAATTCGATGCCTATCCAAAACTGACCGAAGATATCACCGCGGATTTAGCGATTATTGGTGCCGGTATTGCCGGGATCACTACAGCCTATCTGCTCGCGCAGACGGGTATGCGTGTAGTCGTGCTGGAAGCTGGAAAAGTATTGGATGGCACGACCGGTCATACCACTGCCAAGGTATCTGCACAGCACGGCGTCATATTTGATGAAATTATGCATCACTTCGGACAGGAACAGGCTCGGATGTACTATGAAGGCAATGCCGATGCCGCGAAGTGGATGCGCAATTTGGTGAAGGAAAAACAGATTAATTGCCAGTGGGCAGAGGAAGATGCCTACGTCTACATTCAATCGGAAGAAAACATCAAAAAACTGGAGATCGAGCTGACCGCCTATGGCAAACTCAATATCCCTGGTGAGTGGGTAGACCCACTCCCTATTCCAGTTCCCGCAAGGGCAGGTATCCGCATGCCGGGTCAGGCACGCTTTGATCCGCTGGCCTACCTGCACTACTTGCTCGATTCCGCTGTGAAACAAGGGGTTCGTATCTATGAGCACACCACCGTAACCGATGTGGAGGAGGATGCTTCACTACATGTCAGAACTTATGGAGATGGCCCATCCGTAACAGCGGAACATATTGTCGTGGCCTCTCATTTTCCCGTCTATGATCCCGGATTTTATTTCACACGATTACACGCCGAACGATCCTACGCTGTATTAGTCGAACCGGAGAAACCCTATGCGGGCGGCATGTACATCTCGGACGATACACCGTACCGCTCCTTGCGTACCGTCTTACATGACGGCAAGGAACTTATCCTCTTTGGCGGCGAAAATCATAAAACCGGACAAGGTATCTGCACCTTCGGTCATTATGAACGCCTGGAGCAGTTCGCAGCGGAGACATTTGGCATTCGCAACATCCCTTTTCGTTGGTCAGCCCAGGATCTGATCTCCATTGACAAGGTGCCTTACATTGGACCGATTACCGGAAGACATGAACGTGTATATGTGGCGACCGGATTTGCCAAATGGGGAATGACAACGGGTACCATGGCCGGTCATATTCTCGCAGATCGCATCACCGGACGTGACAACCCTCATGCTGCCATATTCGATCCGGCAAGATTCAAGGCCGATCCTGGTATGAAACACTTTATTGTGGAAAATGTGAATGTAGCCAAAGAATTAATCTCCGGTAAAGTAGGCATTGTGCACAAAAAGGTTAGCGATATTGGTGAAGACGAAGGAGCCGTCGTTCGTCATAATGGCAAACGTGCTGGCGCCTACAAGGACACCAGTGGCAAGCTGTTTCTGGTGGATACCACCTGCACCCATCTAGGTTGCGAAGTCGAATGGAACGAGGGGGAACGTTCGTGGGATTGCCCATGCCATGGTTCCCGCTTCGATTATGCAGGCCATGTCATTGAGGGCCCTGCTGTGGAAGACCTTAAAGTTCTGGATGCACAAGAATAACCGACATTTAGCGATTAACCTGTAAACCAAAGAAACAAAAGTTCATCTCACAGACCGGATCGGAATCCGCCTCCAGACGGAAGTAACCGATCCGGTTTTTGCGTATGCTGAATTATAGCTAAACAGACAGCTTCAGCTAAGCATCAGTATTAAACGAACTTATTATCGATCAATCGTGATACGGAACTATTTTAAAGTCACTACCTTGCATTAAACAGTACTGGGTGCTATGATAAATTCACCACTACTGAACAATATACACTAGCGATAAATGAAGCTACTAAGGAGGAACCTGTGTGAATGTGAACATCCAGTTCAAAAAAGGAGTATTGGAGCTGTGCGTCCTGGTATTAATTAACCGCCAGGATCGGTATGGCTACGAACTGGCTCAGGCGGTCTCCAAACATATCGAAGTTGCTGAAGGTGCACTGTATCCCTTGCTTCGCCGGCTTGTGAATGACGGTTACTGCACCACCTATCTGCAAGAATCAACTGAAGGCCCGCCGCGCAAGTATTACCGACTATCCGATACAGGTCGCGACTACATGACGGCACTGACGACAGAATGGAATGAATTTGTGCGCAATGTCGCAAATCTGATTGAGGAAGGAATCCCCAATGAATAGACAACAATTTATGAAAGCCATGGAAATTCATCTACGGCCGATGGAACAGCAGGAACGGGCCGAATTGCTCGCAGACTATGATCAACATTTCGAGCTTGGACTACGAGAAGGCAGGCTGGAAGAAGAGATCGCTCGGGAACTGGGACACCCGGAAGAGATCGCCAAGGAAGCACTTGGTGATCGTTATGACATTCATACACCGGGTTCAGATGCGTTCTATGCACCGACGTATCGCGAAATGCGGTCACCTAGAAACAGCACCAGAGCCACTCGCAACTTTTTCACAGCCATCGGCCTGTTATTCCTGAATCTGATTCTTGGCATTCCTCTTGGTCTCATGATGTGGTCGGTATGGCTTGTTATTGCCAGCCTATCCTTGCTGGTATTGGCTCCTGTGGCAGCGGTTGTGGATTTCGTATTCCTAAGCCAACTCGATAAAGCAGAGATCTTCGTTGCGATTGGCGCTTTCGGTGTCGGCATTTTGTTTGCCATCGCATCGAAGTATGTCTTTAGAGCCTTCAAAATCGTCACTCTTCAATATATTAGATGGAATAAAAACACGATGAAAGGAGATGTTTCCGCATGAGTACCAAAAAATGGCTTGCGCTTGCCGTGATATGTATCGGAATAGGTTTACTTGGGACATCCATCTATGGCGTTCAGTTCGGGGATGAACGGGAGCATTATTCCAAACGATGGGATTTCAAAGAAGATGAATTACAGAACATTATCATGAATGCTAATTTCAGTGCAGATATTGAATTTGTTGTAAGCCCGGATTCGAATGGTTATATCGAAGTGGATGGTAAATGGGACCCTACCGTTGTCAAAAGCTTCGAACAGGCCACCATATCCAACGGCACATTCCAACTGGCACAGACAGAACGTGAACGATTGCAATTTTTCACCTTGTACTGGAATGATCAAGACTCCACAATAACCGTTGCCCTGCCTGAAGAACACCAATTAAATGAGGTTAAGCTGGACTCCTCTTCAAGTGACTGGGATCTAACGGATCTGCGTGCCAATCAGCTTGAGCTGAATAACACCTCAGGTTCCATACGTCTGGCAAACATCAAGGTACCCAATATTGAGTTGGCTCTAACTTCTGGCGACATTAACGCTTCCATGATTAATGGAGACATGACCGTGAAACAGACATCCGGAAGTTTCACGGCAGATCAGATTGCCGGTCAAGTAAACAGTAAGATTCAATCAGGAGATATTGAGATCACTGAATTGAATGGTGCGGCCGATGTTCAATTCACTTCGGGTAGCATTCATATTGAACAGTCCCATTCCGCCCCAATTAATGCTTCTGGAACATCAGGCGATATTTTCATTCAAGCTGCACCTGATTTTGACGGAATCTACGACGCTAAGGCTACTTCCGGAACTGTCGATGTACCTGAATCGCCAATGGTGAGCCGGGAAGTGATCAAGGCCCGTACTTCTTCTGGCAGCATCGAGATTACCAAATAGTGATGAAGCCAATTTCCGAACTGTGGGTAATAATAGTATAATTGAATGCTAGTCCATTTCTAAGGAGGAATTACCCACATGGAACTTAAAAATAAAACAGCGATCATCACAGGTGCCGGAAAAGGTATCGGCCGTGCCATCGCTGAAGCTCTTGCCAAAGAAGGAGTGCACCTCGGCCTTATTGCACGTACCGCTTCCGATCTTCAGGCTCTGCAACAGTCTCTGAGTCAAGAATACGGTGTGAAAGTAACCAGTGCTGTAGCAGATATCTCGGATCGCACGCAGGCCGAAGCCGCTGTAGCAGCCATCGAGATGGAACTCGGTGCGGTGGATATCCTTATCAATAATGCGGGGATCGGAAAGTTCGGAACGTTCATGGAGATGGAGCCGGAAGAGTGGGAGCGCATCCTGCATGTTAACGTTATGGGTACATATTACGTTACACGCGCTGTCCTTCCGAGCATGATCAAGCAAAGTAGCGGCAGCATTATCAATATTGCTTCCACTGCAGGTGAACGCGGATTCGCTACAGGTTCGGCATACTGTGCGTCCAAGTTTGCATTGCTTGGCATGACCGAATCTCTGATGCAGGAAGTGCGCAAGTCCAACATTCGTGTAACAGCACTGACTCCAAGCACCGTTAATACGGAGCTTGCGACCAATGCCGGACTGAAAATTGGCGACGAAGATCGCATGATGCAAGCGGAAGATGTAGCTGAACTTGCACTTGCAACGCTCAAGCTGTCCGACCGTGTCTTTGTCAAAGCAGCAGGCATCTGGACGACTAATCCGCAATAGGCAGAGTCTCCCTCTGTCTTTTCTAACGAACTTCTCGCACCCTATTGTTGTCATATGCAGGAAATGAGAAACGTAACGAATCTCAGCAACGTTATTTCGCCAGAATTCTGTGGAATGTAGCCAAAATACACACACAGCAGTGAAATAAAGCGTATGAGGTTCGTTACATCTCTGCACCTACTTAAAATCATCTAATAGAGCTCACTCAGTTCGTTAGAAATATAAAAGGACGTTTCCCATTGTACATGTATGCAGGCTCGCATGTTCATGACTTGGGAGCCGTCCTTTTTGTATTTTACAAATGATCCAGACCCAATTCTTTGGACACCGCAATGAGCACCACCGCAGGCTCCTCACCGATATTGGTCACTTCATGGGGCACGATTGCATTCCAGGTAAACGAATCACCCACTTCAAGAACTTCCACATCTTCGCATTGCTCCGCACGAATCTTGCCCTGCAACACCAGATGGCTTTCCTCCCCAGCATGTTTGCTAACCCCGGTCGAAGCACCTGGCGGTAACTCCACAATGGACATACGCATTGCACCTTTGGCTGTAAGCTGCTGTACTTTGATCTGTCCGCTTCCGGCTGTCGTCTCCTTGCGCTCGTTCTTGCGTACCACATTCATCCGTTGCTCCGGTGTCAGCAGCAAATAAGGAAGTGGCACTTCCAGATAATCCGCAATACTTTCAAGCGTAGCAATGGAAGGTGACGTTTTGTTATTTTCTACGTTGCTGATAAAACCTTTGGACAAACCTGTTCCCTCACACATCTGCATGATCGTAATCTGTTTCTGTTTGCGGATCGTACGAATAGCCAAGCCAATATCCATATCGCGTCCCTCCCCTTCTATTGTCTATATATGACACCAGTCGTACGCGTCCCTTCTTCAAGTTATCTATTCGGCGCTTGCCTCAACAAATATAATCCGGTTTCCGAACGGATCCGTCACGGTCATTTCTCTTGATTGCCAAGGCCTCTCCTCTATACCGGGTCTCGCATGTTTGTACTCTTTCTGACGAAGTGCACCATGGAATGTATCCAAGTTATCTGTTTCCACGCGCAAGGCAGCTCCAGGTGTACAATCTCCATGATGTTCGGAGAGATGAATCACGATGGAATCGAGCGAAACCTGCATATATAAGGGCATTTCTTGCTCAAATCGATGTTCCCAATCCAATTGGAAACCCAGGTATTCAAGGTAAAACTCTCTAGCTTTATTTTCATCAAATATTCTCAAAATAGGCACGATACTCTTTAACATCCTGATCACGTCCTCGGGAATAAGATATGAACCATGCGCAGCGGCATTTATTGTAGAACCATTCAAGATTTTTTATAAACAACATATATTCATCATACAAAAAAAGTATTGACCCTACAATGAAACCATGATAAATTTTGTTCATAAATAAGAATATTTATTTCATATTGGTGAACTTTATTGTCAGAACGATATATTTAACTCATTCCTCTTCAGGTGGTGTTTTCAATGAATTCTCCTTATATACATGAAGTCCGATTACCGTCCCATTACAATGCAGATCAACGTTATCCTGTAATCTTCGCCTTACATGGTATGGGATCAGATGAGCAAGATATGCTTCGTTTGATGGAGCCTATGCAGTCTGATTTTATTATCGTCGCCATCCGTGGACCTATCGTTCAGGGTAATGGTTATGCTTATTTTCAGATTAAAAGCATTGGCAACCCCATCCGTGAATTGTATGATGCCTCCGTTCAGGGACTGCAACAGTTGATTGTTGATCTGTCCGCCAAATATGCTATTGATCCCACGCGGCGTTATATCGCCGGATTCAGCCAGGGCGCAATTATGGCGATGACTTTATCGCTGGTGATGGGAGATGCGATTAAAGGCATTGTAGCGATGAGTGGGTATATCCCGCAATTTGTGAAAGACGAGTACAAGCTGCAACCCGATTCGGAGCTGTCTGTGTTCATCTCGCATGGAGATCAAGATCATCTATTCCCGTTACAACTGGGCGAAGATAACGCCAATTTCTTCCGTCAACACACCAATCACGTCACATATGTACCTTACAACGGTGGACACCAGGTGACCCCCGATCTATATCAAGAATTTCAACACTGGCTTCGGACGGATGCAAATCTGACTACCGAAGACCCGAAAGGACTGAATTCATAATGATGCCATCTCTGTTTATTGCTCACGGTGCCCCATCACTGGCACTGGAGGAGAATGCGTACACCGAATTTTTGCAAAAACTTGGACAGGAACTGCCAAAACCCAAAGCAATCGTATTGTTCTCTGCTCACTGGGAATCCACAACTCAGCTTGTATCCTCGGTAGCCAACTACGAGACCATCTACGATTTCGGCGGTTTCCAGCCCGAGCTGTATCAGATCAAGTACCCGGCTCAAGGACAGGCAGAGACCACAGCCGAGGTGGAGCGTTTATTTGCAGAAGCAGGGGTTCCAGTACAGACCGATGACGTCCGTGGCCTGGATCATGGCGCTTGGGTTGTTCTACGCCTGCTCTATCCGGATGCGGATATTCCCGTAGTTGCCTTGTCCGTGAATCGCTATCTGACAGGTGAGCAGCAATATCAGGTCGGACAAGCGCTCGCTTCCTTGCGTGAGCAAGACATTCTGGTCATTGGCAGCGGAGGAACCGTCCACAATCTACGTCGATTGAACTGGGAAAGTAACGGCGTTGACCCATGGGCATCAGAGTTCGACAACTGGCTGCATGACAAGCTGGTGAGCTGGGATACGGAGTCTCTCTTCTCCTATGATAAACTGGCACCTTCAGCTCAAGCCGCCGTGCCTACGCCGGAGCATTTTGTACCGCTGTTACTCGCCATGGGTGCGGGAGATCAGAACAAACGTGCATCGCTCCTGTTTAAAGCCTATCAGTATGGCAATCTGAGCTTGTCCTGTTGGAAGTTTGAATAAAGAGGACTATGTAAAACGAACTAAAGTATTTACACTCGCTACTCCGATGACAGAACAACCTTCCGATCGCTGTTATCCCCAGATTTTTTTATTTACTTTATATAAAGGTGAAAATTTGGTGATAAGCTTATGCTTCCGATGTAGCTTTCTTGCAGAAATCTTTTAGGCGAACACTTCGCTTCTTCAGGTTATTTCTGCCCTCTACGTTTTCGTGTAAAAGATTAGTTTCATTTATAAAGTAGATAAATAATAAGCGTGGGTTACAGGGATTACCCCTGTAACCCACGCTTATTTGTTGTTAGGAGTGACTTTCATGATGATTGTACGTAATCGATTGGAATGGAGACAGGTGTGCTGATATGCAACAACCACCTTTGAATAATGAGACCATTGTTGCATGTAAGCAAGGACTCCGGTTTCTTGTGTGCTTTTCCGGATTATAACTATAATATGAGGTGAAATTAGGCACAGTTTGCTCGCATATCACTCACCACATTATCTAAATAGCTCATACGGAGGGAATTGGATGCCAGAACAGCGTATATATGAATTGATGGAAGAACTGGATATGTTGCTGGAGGAGAAGGTACAGGATGAGGAAAACCGGGAGCTCTTGGAGGCATACCGCGAGTTTGAAGGCGTGACGGATGAGCAGCTCGACGCATTCGAGCGTGAACAAGGTATTCGATTACCTGCTGATTTTCGTGCGTTTTATAAACGTAAAAATGGGAGTGGTTATGGCTTTCACGTCTTGTATCCAAGCCTTGAGGAAGGACGGGAATCCGAGCCATTTTACCTGTTATCCCTGGAAAAAATTCAAAAGGAGCAGTCCACGCTGGTGGAGAACCGCATGGATGATTATTTTACCGAAGAAGAGATCCGTGAGCTTGATCCCCGAATCAAACCCTACCTTTTTCAAAAGAAATGGATCACGTTTGGCATGCTTGGAGGTGGTTCGCTGTATCTGATGTTCGACTTTGATCCGACAGAGCAAGGAACGGTTGGGCAGATTATTATGTACGTACATGATCCGGATTTTGTATATTATGTCGCTGGGACGTTTACGGAACTGTTGGAACAGTCCAACCGGAATTTACGTGAATTGGATGCCATTGAGTACTGAGATGCACATGATGATATGACCTTTTTTGCATAATGCTGGGATATGTCAAAGCGGTTATAATAACATTTAGTGGAAATGCACATGCTGTATAGATAAACTGCCTTTTCTACACCTAATACATTGATCTGGGAGGAACACACGAAGTGGCTGAACAACCGAAGTCTGAGAGCTTTATGTCTCTCGTCAAAAAAGGAAACACATCCTCCGCTGTAGCGATGGCAGGTAATGCTGTTCTTGCTGTGTGCAAAGGGGGAGCCTTCCTATTCAGTGGCAGTGGTGCCATGTTCGCTTCGGCGATGCATTCACTCGCTGATGCCATTAACCAAGGGTTTGTCTTTGTCGGAAGTGTGTTGTCCGAGAAAAAACCTACACGCCGCTTCCCGACCGGATTCGGACGGGTCATCAACATTTTCTGTATGATCGCCGTTATTGTCGTGACGATTATGGCCTATGAGACCATTCATGAGGGGATTCACCTGCTCCAGCATCCTGTTGGTCATACCGGCGGTCTCTGGATTAACATCGGAGTGCTTGTTCTGAACATTGTTATTGACGGGGCCATCCTGATCAAAGCCATGAAGGAAATTCTAAAAGAAGCACGCGCACCCAAAGCCGCCGGATTTGCCTTGGTCCCTGCTGCCATCAAAAATGTAGGCCGTGCTGCGCCACCAACCCGTCTCGTATTCTACGAAGATGTTGTAGCAGTACTCGGTGCGACACTCGCCTTGATCTCCGTTGTAGTCATTGCATTAACCAATTTTGCATTGCTCGATGGCATTGTGACAACGATTATTGGATGTCTGATGATCGCTGTAGCCTTCCGTGTCGGTTACGATAATATGATCGGATTGATTGGTGTTGCGGCTCCACAGGATATTGAAGACAAATTGTCCCAAACCATTCTGGCAGATACACATGTTGCTGACATTCAGATGATGCGTATCATTCAGGAAGGCCGTTATTATCATGTGGAAGGTCTGATTGAACTGACCAAAGGACTCAGCCTAGCTGATGCGGATGACATCAAGTTCCGTATTCAGGAGAAACTGATGACGAACCCCGATATCGCCGACGCTGCCATCTCCATTATTGAGGATGACGGTTTGAACAGCTGGGGCAAGAAACATTCAGATGTGGTGAAATAACAAGCTTCGTTTTTGATAAAAAGAATGACAGAACCCACTCTTCAACAGAGTGGGTTTTTAGTATGTTCAACTACACACTCATCTACAAAGAGGTAGTTGCCCAAATACTTACCTAGACTTTGGTCTAGGTTCACTTTAACTCCAAAGACGGAGGATAGACTTTTCCAGTTCATGGTATGCTGTGAGTAACGAAAGTATTGCTCTACATACAACCGTTCGGAAATTGATCTTGTATTAAGAAGGAGAGATATTATGGCTAAACGTACGATCCTTGCGCCTGTTCTCATTTTGCTGGGCGTGTACCTGATTCTGAACCAGGGAGGTTCACTCGGTCCGGGTACGATCTTTGCGACCTTCTGGCCCACGTTATTCGTGATTCCACTAGGACTGTTCTTCCACTGGCTCTACTTCTCCATGATTGGCAGAGGGGTTGGACTTCTGGTTCCTGGTGGATTGCTGCTCATGGTTGGTATCGTCTGTCAGATCGCTATGCTGTTTAACAACTGGGGTACGATGTGGCCGGGCTTCATTCTGGCTGTAGCTGTTGGTTTGTTCGAATTGTACTGGTTCGGTGGTCGGAACAAATGGTTGCTGATCCCCATCAACATTCTAACGGTGATATCGCTATTGTTCTTCGCGGTGATGTCGATTGGCACGATGCTGAGCAGTTTGAGCTTTATCCAGCCGTTTGTGGCGATTGTGTTGATTATGGGCGGGGCATGGATCATGGTAGGTCGCAAAAAGCGCATGTAGTGGCAATTATATAAGATAAATAATTGGGATCAACTAAGCCACTGCGGTGACAGAACAACTTCGGATCGCTGTTATCCCCGGATTTTTTTGAATCCCATCTAGCAATGGGAAAATCCGTTGATAAAGGCGACCGCTTCGCTTCCTTCGTTTGTTCTGTCCCCTCCGTTAACGTGTGATCTTAAATGTTCATCTTATATGGCACTTCGAGCGCTATTGCTCTGAAGTAAGTAATAAAAAAGGGAGGCTGCTTGTCATTCAAATGAAATGACGAGCAGCCTCCCTTTTTGTCTTTTTTTGCAAATCTAACGAACTATGCACACGCTATTGGCGGTTATTTACTGCTATTTGAGTTTTAACGAATCAGAGAAACGTTACCCCATACATTTAGAGTTCACTTCCGCGTTTTGCACCCGTTTATACCGATATAGCGTCGCTGAGGTTCGTTACAGTTGGTGCTCTATCCATATCAGCCTATTAAGGTGCTGTGAGTTCGTTAGCATTTAGTACGTCCACCTAAACGATCCACCGACAGATGAATGACAAAGGCGAGTTGTTAGATATAAGGTTCAGCATACTGCTGTATCTGAGCACCCAGTCCCACACCGCTCTTCCCTGTTTCAACCGAATGAATACCTCTGCAATTGGCATCATACGATGCATTCCACTTCGTTGCATTGCAACCATCGCATCCCCGTGTATTCAGCCAATTTGCCTGACGTCTCTTATTTACTGTGCATTTTAAACTCCAGGAACAGGTCGTTATAATGCGAGAGCATTTTTTTGCCCAGATTATCGTAGACCTCCAGCTTGCCTGTCAGTGTCTCGTCTGGATAGAAACGTTCATCCTCCGAGATGTCCTCTGGCAGCAGCTTAAGTGCCTCAGCGTTTGGTGTGGAATACCCGACATACTCCGCATTGCGAGCGGCATGGTCCGGGTCCAGCATAAAGTTGATAAACTGGTGTGCCCCTTCAATATTACTCGCCGTCTTCGGAATAACCATGTTATCGAACCATAGGTTCGAGCCTTCTTCAGGCACCATGTAATCAAGCTTGTCGTTCTCATCCATAATCTCGGACGCATCTCCGGACCACACAAGTCCAACCGCAGCTTCCTCGTTCGCAAGCAGCATCTTGATCTCGTCCCCGACAATCGCTCTGACGTTAGGCGTCAGTGTAGACAGCTTTTTCAGAGCCTCTTGCAGATGGTCTTCGTTGGTATCGTTCAGAGAATACCCGAGACTGTTCAATCCCATACCAATGACTTCGCGTGCACCGTCAAGGAGCAGGATTTGATTTTTCAAGCGCGGGTCCCACAGGTCATTCCAGCTATCAAACGTTAATCCATCCACCAGTTCGGGATTGTACACAACCCCCACCGTTCCCCAGAAATAAGGGATGGAGTACTTGTTGCCTTCATCAAAGGACAAGTCCATGAACCGCGGATCAATGTTATCCAGGTGGGTCAATTTGCTATGATCGAGTGGAACGAGTAGGTCTTCCTCTTTCATTTTGCTAATCGCATATTCAGAAGGAATCGCCACATCAAACGTGGTTCCCCCCTGCTCAATCTTGGTCAGCATCGCTTCATTGGAATCAAACGTCTGATAGATAACCTTAATGCCAGTCTCGTCCTCAAATTCCTTGAGCAGATCGGGGTCGATATAATCGCCCCAGTTATAGATGGTCAGTGTGTTGCCGCCAGAATACCCCTGACTCTTGTTCAGATACGAAGCCAGGATCATTAGGGCGAACGCGGCCACAAAAACAAGCGCAAATGTCCGTACCAGTTGCTTCATGGTCGCAGCCCCTTTCCTCCTGGAGGTATCCGTGTTGCACGGCGGTTAATGAAGTAATATCCAACCACCAGCAGCACCGTGAGCAGGAATAACAGGGTAGACAGAGCATTGATGGACAACGAAACGCCCTGCCTTGCTCTGGAGTATATCTCTACCGAGAGTGTGGAGTATCCATTACCCGTGACGAAGAATGTTACTGCAAAATCATCGAGCGAGTACGTCAATGCCATGAAGAATCCGGCAAAAATACCCGGTTTCACGTATGGCAACACCACACGCGTCAGAATCTGCCATGAACCAGCACCCAGATCGCGTGCCGCGTCCATCAGAGTTGGACTCATCTCCTGCAGCTTCGGCAGTACCATGATTACGACAATTGGTACGCTGAATGCAATATGAGACAGCAGAACCGAAGTGAAGCCCAGTTTGATACCAATCATGGTGAACAGAATCAGGAACGATGCACCAATGATGACATCCGGACTAACGATGAGCACGTTATTGAGTGACAGTAGCGTGTTCTTGGTCCGTTTGCGACGCACATGGTAGATCGCCAGTGCTCCTGCTACACCAAGGATCGTCGAGATCGCTGATGACAGGAGCGCAATGATAAATGTATTCAGCACAATGATGAGCAGCCGTGTATCGGCGAACACCTCTCTGTACCATTCAAGCGTGAATCCTTCGAAGCTGCGCATATGGCCGCCACTATTGAAGGAATAGAAGATCAGATACGCAATCGGTGCGTACAATATGGCGAATACAACGGCTAGATAGACGTTAGACAACTTTCCGTTTCTTCCCATTACGCACCTCCTTCTTGCCTGATCCAGTCAGGAACATAATAATGGCCATCGCAATAATCAAAAAGACGGCAATCGTTGAACCCATCCCCCAGTCCTGGGTGACGAGAAAATGCTGTTCAATCGCTGTTCCCAGCGTAATTACACGGTTCCCCGCAATGAGGCGGGTAATCATGAACAGAGACAGCGCAGGAATAAATACAGCCTGACAGCCTGATTTTACTCCACTAATCGTCAGTGGAAAGATAACTCGGCGGAATGTCAGCCACGATGAGGCTCCCAGATCACGCGCCGCATAGATCAACGATGGATTCATCTCTTCCAGCGCATTGAAGATCGGCAGGATCATGAATGGAATGAAGATGTATACCGAGACAAAAATAAAGCTGAAATCGGTGAACAAAATCTGCTGTGTACCAATCCCCACTACTTCAAGTAGAGAGTTGGTCAGACCGTACGTTCCGAACAGGCCGATAAAGGCATACGCTTTTAACAAGAGATTGATCCAGCTTGGCAGAATGATCAGCAGCAACCATAGCTGCTTGTGCTTCGTCCGGGTCAGCATATACGCCGTCGGGTAGGAGATAAGCAGTGAGAACGCCGTAATCAGAAATGCATACCAGAACGAACTGAGCGTCATCTGCAAGTACACAGGTGTGAAGAACCGGGCGTAGTTGCCAAACGTGAAGTTCCCTTCAACGTCGAAGAACGAGTAATAGATGACCAGCAGAACCGGCGCCACAACAAACAACACCATCCATAATACATATGGAATCAGATACGCATTGCGTGTGCTGGCCTTAGTCTGCATGAGCGGCCTCTTGGTAGGCTTCGAGTCGTTTGTCGAACTCTTCTTCGGTCTCGTTAAAGCGCATGACGTGTACCGCTTCCGGGTCAAAATACAGTCCAATCCGTGCGCCGACAATGGCTTTCTTGGTTGAATGAACAAGCCACTCATTGCCCGCATCATCGTACGTGGATATCTCGTAATGCACCCCGCGGAATAACTGGGAGTCCACATTAACCTTGAGCTTGCCTTGGTCTTCGGTTGTAATCTCCAGATCCTCTGGGCGAATGACAATCTCTACCGGCTCGTCCCGCTGGAGACCCTGATCGACACACTCGTGCTGTGCGCCAGCGAATTCCACCACAAAGTCCTGCTTCATTTTGCCTGATACAATGTTCGATTCCCCGATAAAGTCTGCCACAAAGCGGTTAATTGGCTCATCATAGATATCATTCGGTGTACCGCTCTGTTGAATCACGCCGCCATTCAGGACAAAGATCTCATCCGACATCGCCAAGGCCTCTTCCTGATCATGCGTAACAAAGATAAACGTAATGCCCAGTCGCTGTTGCAACTCGCGCAGCTCGTACTGCATTTCGGTCCGTAATTTCAGATCGAGTGCCGAGAGCGGCTCGTCCAGTAGCAGAATTTCAGGTTCGTTCACAATGGCGCGTGCAATCGCGACACGTTGTCGTTGTCCGCCGGACATTTCGCCAATTTCCCGGTTTTCATACCCGGATAGATTGACGAATTTGAGGGCTTCCAACACTTTGCTGCGAATTTCAGCCGTTTTCATCTTTTTGATCCGCAAACCAAAAGCCACGTTCTCAAATACATTCAAATGTGGAAATAACGCGTAATCCTGAAATACGGTATTCACCTGCCGTTGGTGAGCAGGCACCCGGTTGATGAGCGCACCGTTAAAATAAATACTGCCCTGTGTCGGCTCCGCAAAACCGGCAATCAGCCGCAATATCGTTGTTTTCCCGCAGCCCGATGGGCCAAGAAGCGTATAAAATTTACCCCGCTCAATCTCAAAGCTGACCGCCTTCAATACGGCTTCATCCTGATCGTATTGCTGAGTCACCGCTTCGAAGCGGATAATCGGTTGTTGTTCTGACATGCTTCACATCGCCCCCTTATACTTGAGGTACCTCTTAAGTCTGTACACTTTTCGTTCATGCATCCTTATAGATAACCCATCTATTATATATGATTCAGGTATATCCGCAATGGTTTTGATGTAAACGCCGCGTGTCATTTCTTCTTATTTTCAAAAATCCTGCATACATTACGTGTAATGTCGATAATACGTACCCATATGGAGTAAATGAAGGATTTTTAGGATTCCATTTTATGTGTGAGAGGAGTCTTGGCTCTTGGATATTCGTCGTAACTTGCCTTTGCTGATGACCATTTGTTTCTTAAGTCAGATGGGCGGATTCATGATCCTGCCCCTATTTCCTTTGTTTATTGAGGAATTCGGCCTGTCCGGCTGGATGATGGGGGTTATTTTTGCGCTTTTTTATGTGGGGAAAGTGATTGGTGGCGTTCCTGCAGCGGCAATTTATAAGAAACTAGGTGGTAAAAAGGCTCTCATCCTGATGCTGATCCTGCTGGCTGTCTGTATGGGCGGCTTCGCGCTGTCTACTGCTGCGGTGTTATTCGGCCTGCTCCGACTTCTACAGGGGCTCGCTTCCACGGGCCTTACCGTGGTCGTACGTTCCATCATCGGGGATGGAGGCACTGCAGACAACCGCGGACTGTACAATGGGTATATCAGCAGCAGTGAGGGCGGCGGTATGGTGCTTGGCCCCGTCATAAGTGGCTGGCTCGCGCTGCACTGGCCATTGTCGGTGCCTTTTCTGCTCGTTACCGTATGTTGTCTGATGGCCGTGGTCGCTGCGATGGGGATGAAGACGACGGCACAAGCTAGAGCTACTCATGAGTCTGGGGATACGTTAAGTGATCACCTATTAGAAGATCATTCGGCTGTCATTAAGCAAAAACCTCTGGACAACTCAGCACACTCAGTACCCTCCACGGATGAAGTTGTAGAACCCACCACAAGTGACTCCCACCCTGATACTACTGTATCGACTGCCCCTCCTTTATCTTCATCACCGTCTGATGCAAAGCACACTCAAGATTTGTCTGCAAGGCTCACACAGCGTCAACAGCTTGTTGGCTACGGTACGGTACATTTTCTGGAGATGAGCGCGTATGCGGTATTCCTCACCTATTTTGCACTGTATGCAGCTCACATCATGCATTGGGACCCCTTTGCAACCAGTCTCGCCTTCACCGTCTCAGGGATTTCTACGCTTGCCGCTGCTCCCTTTGTCGGTTATCTCTCTGACCGGTTAGGCGATCGTCTGTTGCTTTGCATGCTCGGCATGTTCCTGATTGGAATCGAAGTTGTTGTATTTCTAAGCACGTCCTCCCATCTATGGGTCTACGTTGGCATGTTGATTGGCGGGGTTGGCGGTGCATGTTACATGGATTCGTTCTTTGCTCATATTGGTGATCATATCCCGGACGAGAGTCGAAGCTCCGTCATAGGCAAAATTGTCTCTGCGGCCGAGATCGGCTCCATCGTATCTCCACTGGTTGCAGCGCTACTTATGGAAGTTGGCTCGCTGTACTCCGTGTTTGTGTTCAATCTGGTGCTGATTGCTGCTGCCATTGTAGTTCAGGCTGCGATGCGGAGTCGGTACAAGACAAAACGGGTGTAAATGCAAAAGGGAGAAGTCCCACAAGTCATGAATATGACGGAGGACATCCCTTTATTGGCGTAATTATTTTCTAACGAACTACACAAGTGTTATTCGCTTCAATTTCCACAGGGCGGTATTTTAACGAATCACAGAAGTACTATTTCTCCGAAATGGTGCTCCCTCATCGGTTTCAGGCAGGTTAATGCCGATATATCGCCACTGAAGTTCGTTAAATTACAATTCCACAATTAATCCGCCCTGTAAGGCGCGCTCGGTTCGTAAACTTTACAACTCGTGAGATAAACCGTTTCGGTGGCAACCTCTCGATTATATTTTCCCCAATAATGTTGCTATGTGTGCTGCATTTTCTTGAATTTTTCTTTTTAAGTAAGGGTCGGTCCTTTCAGGCAATTCCGTTGGTTTGAAAAATTCCGCTTCAAGAATTTCAACCCCATCTGGCTTCAGTTCTCCCTCATACTCCGTGCAAATATACCCAATGACCACATTGTAGTATTCATGCCCATTTCTTAATTTCGTGTACAACTCTTTTCCTGAGAAGACGCCATACAGATGAAGATTCTTGATCTCTATCCCAATCTCTTCTCTGACCTCTCTTATTGCTGACTCTTCCACCGATTCGCCGAGCTCCATATTTCCACCCGGTACTCCCCACGTATCATCCAGATGTCGAACTAATAGAATCTCACCGGTCTTGTTCAAGATCAATATACTCGGTCTCACCAAAATAACAGGAGCATTGCCAACCATTCCTCGCAACGTTTCAATGTAACCCATGGATTGTTCTCTCCCCTATGTGAAGTCAAAGTCATGGCTTCATTATAGGTGTGTTATATATTTCCATATAGAGAAAGAATCTTTTCATTTTTTTCCTATTTTAATGCTCTTCGTTTGATAAAAAAGGATCACAAAAAATAACCCGTCTGCACAATTTAATGTGCAAACGGGCATTTCATTTGTGCATCTCCGGCCTGCGGCTGGGGATTCTCTACCTGTGTATTCTGCTGCTCGCTGCTTCGCCGCTCTGCGGCAGATGCCACGCCATCTTTCAGGGTATACGCCTGATCCTGATGGAAAAAGTTCGGCTTCACAATCTCATTACGATAGGAGCTGTGGAAAATATGCGTTGTCGCGGGGGACACTGGGGGAATAAGCCAAACCCAATCTCCAGTCAGCTCACGCCCAGCCTTCTCCTCCCGCTGTTCAAACATAGCAAATTGCGCTGCCGCCGTGTGGTGATCCACAATGCTCACGCCTGCTTTTTTGAACGAATGCAGCACAGCTACATTCAGCTCCACCAAAGCCCGGTCCTTCCACAATGTCGTTTCACTCGACGTATTCAATCCAAATGCTGCCGCCACCGCAGGCAGCTTGTTATACCGGAACGTGTCCGCCAGATTACGGGCGCCGATCTCGGTACCCATATACCAACCATTAAACGGCGCTGCCGGATAAGATATGCCACCAATCTCCAGTCGCATATCGGCGATCATCGGCACCCCATACCAACGCATGCCAAGCTCAGCAATCTCCTTCTGCTCCGGGTGTTCGATCATCACTTCCACAATCTCTTCTTCGGGTATAACATACCACTCTGGGGCTTGTCCTTGCCCCTGAATAATGAGCGGTAACACATCATATGAGCTACCTGCCCCCTGCCAGCCAAGTGACATCGCCGCCTTAGTCAGTTCCACGGAAGCAGGGTCTCCAATAATGCCTTGCTCCGTCTCATATCCTGCATAACGAATGAGCTGATGATTCCAGAGCCGTACCGGAGTTCCTTCCGGTCCATCCGGTGGAAGGATGGTAATCATCGGAATTACTTTGCCTCCGTTGGATGCCACATGAATATGATTCAACACAGCTTCTGCTGCCGTCCCTGCCGTATCGGCATGACGGGCATCCACGATCCGAAGTTTATCCCAGAACAGCCGCCCGATACAGCGGTTGCTGTTCCGCCATGCCATTTTACAACCCTGCTCCAATTCCTCTGTGGTATGCACATAAGTACCCGTTACTTCGATCTCGCGCATAACCGCAACAAGCCGGGCCTCCGCGTCTTCATGCGAATAGCCCAGCTCTTCATAACATGTATATATAAATCGTTCAGCTTCTTCCTGCAATTGTTCCAGGTCTGACCGCATTGTTCATTCCACCATTCTGTACATCTTGAATGCCATCATTATACGGCAAGCGCACCGGATTTGTAAGCGAACGGACACTTTGTTCACGGACTCTACATATCGTTGTCAGGATGAAGGGTAACCTTGCTTATTTGCCCAGAAATGCGTTTAACATCCAAACCTCTTTATCCAGGGCAGCGGTGAATCCAATCAGCATATCTTCCGTTGCGTTATCCTCTGCTTCTCCCGCTTCGTGAATGCCTTGATGAATCACTTCCACCATCGTACGCAGATCAGCAACCACTGACTCTACCATACGCTCAGCAGACAACGGTCCTTGTGCCTCTTCAATCGGAGACAGACGTAGCTGTTCACCCATCGTAGCTACTGGACGTCCACCAATAGCAAGCAAACGTTCTGCAACTTCGTCCATATTTGCCGTAGCCAAGTTGTACAGTTCTTCGAATTTGGCATGCAGTGTGAAGAAATGAGGTCCTTGGACATACCAGTGGAAGTTATGCAGTTTCGTGTATAGTACGGACCAACCTGCGATCTGACGGTTCAGGACCTCTTGAAGTGCTGTGGCGTTGTTAGCAAAAGTGTTGTTTCTAGTTTGGATTGTGCTCATGGAATTTATCCCCTCTCGAATATAAAAATAGAATTTGAATTTTATGATGGATTGCTTCGATTCGTTTTTTAATTTAGACTTAATCTAAATCTTGTTTTAATTATAACACCGCATATACGGTTTGGGAAGGATTTTGCCCTGTCTTGTACATGAAGATTCCATGAAGCTGAGCTTCATCCTATATCATTATAAAAAGGGAGTTATACTGGCCAGACGGCTGATTAATGATGGTGTGTAGTACTGCCTGCACCAGATCCCACTGTTTATTTATACCTCCAATTACGCTCACATACTGCGAATATTCTCACAGTGCAAATAACGCAAAAACAGCCCTTCATCTCCGCGAGATGATAGGACTGCATGAACCCACCTGTACAATTTTATTGCTTAACAAACTCAAAAGTCAGAATACGACTGATCTCTTCATAGCTCGATGCTACAAAATGAGGTTGATGATCGGACTCCGGCGCTGCCTCCCGATGGTTGAACCAAATGACTGTCCAGCCTGCATCCACTGCACCTACCACATCATTACGCCACGAGTCTCCAATATAATAGCTGGAACGGGCATCTGTCCCGGACTGCTTACTCACATATTCGAACAACTTGCGATCCGGCTTCGCATAACCAGTCGTACCGGAGATGAAAATCAGATGCTCGTCCACGAGACTGAGCACATCCAGTGCTTCAAGCTTGCGCCGCTGATGCTCTCCTTCTCCATTGGTGATCAGACCAACGGTATGACCTTCTGCCTGAAGCCTTCTTATCAGCTCATATGCTCCTTGAAAAGGTACAATCTCGAACTGTCTGCTCAGATACTGAGCTTGCAGTTCTTCAGCCTGTCCCGATTGTAGGGGAAGTCCAAACTCCTCCATCGTCAACTCAAACCTTCGACGGCGCATTCTCTCCACCGCATCCGGCTCCGGTACAGCAGACAGATCTTCTTGTGCAGACAACCAGTCACTATAATAGCGAAAACGGTGGTAGGCCTCAGCATAAGGGAACTCATCCGGCAGGCCGAGAACGTCCTGCAACGCGCTACGAAGCGGCTGCAAGTGATCATATAACGTATCATCCACGTCGAAAAATATCGTTTTAGCTTCATTTTTTATATTCATAGTTGTTACTGATCCCCCTGCTCCTGTCTCAAGCATTCTCTTCTTACTACTATATAGGTAATCCTATGCCTCGTCCAAAAGGGATTTGTTACGTGATCACTTCTACTCCAGAACAGTACCCATAATAACGCTTAGACCAGAATTGATCGGACGGCTTTATATGTTAAAATAAGGATGATTAAATCTGAGGTGATGACGATGTTCAACCCAAAATTCTTTTTCTATTAGTTGTGCTCAAGGCACTGGCTACTCAAGCCAAAATCTAGCCCGGTACAACGGGGATGAAGATGTTCACACAGGAAGAGATTCAATTATGGGAAAATGAGACAGCTTTCGCACAGAGACATAACAAGAAGTTCATTGATCCAAGAAAAGAAAAGCTGAAAGATCACCGTAAAGGAATCAAGAGCACGCATTACAACAAAGAAAGTAAACCCGATCGTAAACATGATTATCGTCTGTATAGAACCAAAATGAAGCGTCTCATGCACCACGAGCAATACGATCTTCTGCACAACTATAAACGAACGAGCGGTTGGCTAACTTGGTAAACTGGAGTTAGAAGAGTAGTCCTTACATAACATTACTGCGCTACATCAAAATCAGTAGCCTTTTTAGTTAAGAAGGACTCCTTTTTTCAATCAATTACATACCGTTTCATTCGTTACTGACAGTTAGAATATATTGAGGAGGCCTTTATTCATGTGGAAAGAGCATCTTCATAGCATTTCGAAGGAGTATACGTTCAGTCCCCCTGCATCTGGTGATGACATTGCAAAGGTGGAAGACTCCTTACAGGTTACGCTCCCTCGTGAATTAAAAGAAATATTGCTCGAAACCAATGGAGTCAGAGCTATTTACGATTTGGGACTTATCTGGTCAGAAGATCGAATTAAGAATGAAAACAGACATTATCGGGATGACCACTCCCAAGATTACTATATGCCCTTTGATCACCTGCTCTTCTTCGGGGAAAGTGGGATTGGAGATTTATTTGCTTTTCCTGTGACAGGGGATGGAACGTGTAGAGATGACGTGTTTGTGTGGAATCATGAAAATGACAGCCGAAAATGGGTCGCACCTTCAGTGTCCAAATATTTGGAGTGGACTTTAGAAGGCAAAATAAAAATTTAATTTACGGACTAACGGACCCTAATCTACGGATGAATAATTAGATAATTTTGTATTTCCATTTAATGAATATTATATTAATGAACACAATACAAATGAATAAAAAGTGGAATGAACTTATGAGTACATCAGAAAAGAAATGTCATGATTGCCGAGGAACATCTTTCGTAGAAGCATCGGATTACATCATCCTTCGTCCATTGGATAAGAAAATGACTCTCGGTATGGAAAAAATGTACACGGTTTGTCTGGATTGCGGCGAAGTTGTTTCCATTAAAGTGAAGAACCCAGAGAAGTTGCTAAAATAATAATTCCAATAAGTACAGACAAAAACACCCTAGCTCACAATTGTGAAATAGGGTGTTTTTTCATGTGCATAACGACATATGTGTCTTCAAACTATACAATCAACGATACAACCTTACCTGCATTCACATCAATCAAGCCATGGTCCGTAATCTTCAGCGCGGGACTTACCGCAAGGGAGTGCGTGCTAATCGACATGATCGGGTTGTAATGCACGTACCCAAGAGACAACATCGCTGCTCTCAATTCCTTCACTTGATGAGACACCACTGCAAGTGGTTCTTCCGTCAAAATGCCACCTACGGGAAGTTCCAGATGGGACAGCACCTTACCATCTTCCACCACACAGAAACCACCTTGGCTCGAAATTACCGTGTTAGCTGCCAATATCATATCTTCACGATTACGTCCTACAACCAGCAGGTTGTGATTGTCGTGTGAGTATGTCGTTGCAATAGCGCCGCGTTTGATGGTGTCTCCACCGATCAGACCATGTGCACGGTTGCCGTTCACACCATAACGTTCAAAGGTAGCGATTTGCGCATATCCGCTTTCTTCCCATAACAATTCGCCATCCGCAGACTGAACCGGTGCAATATGTTCTTCCACAAAAGTAGAACCATCCTTCACCATCATGACACGGCACTGGTGCTCACCTTCATTAGCGAGATCAACCCCTGATCCACTGACTTTCGGGTCTGATAAACGAATTGCAAAATCTGCTGTATCCAGCTTCTCCAACTGCACACTCTTATAGAAGTGAGGTGGGAACTGACCGGTTATGCGTTCCTGCTTATACGGTTCGTAATCGTCATAAGCTTTGCGGCCGTTTTTGTACACCTGATCAATAGAGAGATCATCCAAGTTGGATACCAACACATAATCGGCCACTTTGCCTGGGGCAACGCTGCCACGATCAGTCATTTTCATCCGGGAGGCAGGGGTAGATGTTGCGGCGTAGATCGCATCTTCCGGACGCATCCCCATCTGAATCGCTTTACGTACGATATGATTCAGATGACCATGCTCCACCAGTGAATCCGGCATCACATCATCCGTTACAAAGCAGAAATGCTGCGCCACATCATGTTGAATCAGATACTCCATGACTTCCGGGGTCATTGATTTCTCCTGAATTTCAATAAACATACCTGCCGCAATCCGCGCCTGTAATCCCTCAATGCTCTGATGAGTATGATCGGAATCAATACCTGCGTAGATCAGTCGATGCAGATCGAGTCCAAGCAGTTTCGGTGTATGACCTTCGATCACCAGATCGGGATAGTTTTTGCGAATATGCTGTAAAATCTGGTTGGTCTTGCACTCCGGATCACGGATGACATCGACATAGTTCATGATCTCGCCCAGACAGATGATCTCGCCAGTGGCGAGCAGCACGTCCATATCTTCGATTTCAATCGAACCACCTGTTGTCTCCATCGGGGTTGCCGGAACGGAACTTGGGATCGCATAGAACATATCCACGGTGGTGTCCCGACTCACAGCCATCATCTCCTGCACACCTTCCAGCCCAAATACATTCGCCATCTCATGCGGTTCTGCGACAATAGACGTTACCCCGCAGCCAATCAGACCATGGGAAAAGGTTTCCGGTGTCACCATCGTACTTTCGATATGCAGATGGATATCAATCAAGCCAGGAATCATGTATCTTCCCCGCGCATCAATGACTTCGTCTGCCTGAATCATCTCAGGTCCACCGGGTCCAACATACAGGAATCTGCCGCCCAACACAGCAACGTCGTTCATTTCAAACCGTTTATAATAACTGTTATACACATGTACATTTACAATTAGTTGATCTGCACGCATGGGGCATAATCTCCTTCTTCACAAACATTTCACCACGATCCGGACTGGACAATGAACCTGTACTTTAATCAGTTATACTGCACTTGATTGCGTACCACTGCGTCGTCCGGAATCACCGCATGAAATGCCTTCTTTGCTGCTCTTATTTCTTAATACTGTTCCTTACATTCACGACTACTCCACCAGCACAAGCTTGTCCTGTGGGAAGATCAGGCTAACACGCTGCCCACTAAGGTACGGTGTTTCCATCTCCTGATTTGCTGTAAAATCACCGAGTTCCGTCTCGATTACATACTGATAACTGCGTCCCAGATAGGTGCTGACTTTGATAATGCCCGGCAAGGCGTTCATCACATCCGCAGAGGTATCTCCACTGACGATCAGATCATCCGGACGAATCGCACCTTTGCGGGCACCGGGACGTGCTGTTCCAGGATGCGCGGTTGCTGTAAACGTGCGTCCACCTGCGGTCAGGGTAATCACTTCACCTGCATCCGTGCGCTCCGCGAATTCAATGAAATTATGGAACCCGATAAACCGTGCGACAAACTCCGTTGCCGGATATTTAAAAATCGTTTCCGGGCGGTCGAGCTGCTCGACCACGCCTTTGTTCATAATCGCTACCTGATCCGAGATCGAGAAGCACTCTTCCTGGTCATGAGAGACATACAGCGTTGTAATGCCCAGCTCTTGCTGAATCCGGCGAATCTCCACCCGCATATTAAGACGCAGGTTGGCATCCAGATTACTGAGCGGTTCGTCGAACAAGAGCAGGTCAGGCTCAATCACCAATGCACGAGCAATGGCTACACGCTGACGCTGTCCACCGGACAGTTCCTGTGGAAAACGTTTCTCAAATCCATTCAGGTTAACGACTTCCAGGATTCGCATCACACGGGAAGAGATATCCTTGTCTTTTACTTTACGCATCCGCAAACCAAAGGCCACGTTGTCATAGACAGACAGATGCGGGAATAACGCATAACTCTGAAATACAAATCCGAAGTTCCGCTTGTTCGCCGGAACCTTCGTATAATCCTTGCCGCCGAACATAAACTTGCCCTGTGATGCTTCCAGAAATCCGGCGATGAGGCGCAGCGTAGTTGTTTTGCCGCAACCGCTCGGTCCGAGCAGGGAGAGCAGTTTACCTTTTTCCAGCTCCAACTGAAAATCCTTCAGGATTGTCTGCTTATCGTATGCCACGGATACGTGGTCTAATGTCAGCAATGCCATAGCGTTCTGCGCCTCCAATTAACGTTTAGTAAAGTATGAAAATCCGCCCATGATCCGTTCGATCACGAACATTAAGAGTCCGGTCAGTACCATCAACAGCACGGAAATCGCTGCAATCGTTGGGTCAAAATAATTCTCCACATACGTCAGCATCTGGATCGGTAATGTGCTTACCCCTGGTCCGGTCATGAACACCGAGATGTCCACGTTGTTGAAGGACTCCAAGAAGGCAATCAGCACGGCAGCGATAATTCCTGAGCGGATGTTAGGAAGCACGATCGTGAAGAACGTTCTTACCCGTCCCGCACCAAGACTCAGCGCTGCTTCTTCCACTGCAAAGTCAAAGCTCGACAGACTCGACGCGATAACCCGAATGATAAATGGCAGCATGATAATCGTATGACCGATCAACAATCCGAGATACATCGGCAGATGGTAGATTACGATCAGGTATTTCATCAATGTAAAACCAAGCACGATTCCCGGGATCAGTACCGGGGACAGGAACAGTGCGTTCAGCACGGACTTGCCTTTGAAATCGTAACGACTAAGTGCATACGCAGCCGGAACTCCGAGCACCAGTGCCAACAAGTTTCCCAGTAAGGAAATGATGATGGACGTCTGGAATGTGCGAAGGAAACCGCCTGTGTTGAAAATATTCTCATACCAGCGGAAGGAGAACCCTTCCGGCGGAAATTTGAGTACCGTTCCCGGTTCAAACGAAGTGACCGATATGATCAGAAGCGGGCCCAGCAGAAAGATAAAGACCAGCAGACTGAACAGGCCCAGCCCGATATGTTTCTCCCGCATATGTCTACCCCTTCGGATTTAAAGTTTTGGCCATTTTGTTCATGACACCGACCACGACAAATGTAATTACAATCATAATCGCGGCAACAACCGAGGCCAGATACCAGTCGTTGAGGGTCATGGCGTTTTGATACAGGAACGTAGCAATTACACGTTGCTTGCCTCCAAGGAGGGCAGGTGTGGTATACGCCGTCAGGCTTCCGACAAAGACAAGCACGGCTCCGATCACAAGTCCTGGCACAGCCAGCGGGAACACGACCCGGCGGAATGCCGTAATGCGCGATGCACCCAGACTTTGTGCTGCTTTGAGCAGGTCACCGTCAATGTTCTCCAGCACACCCACCAGAGAGATAATCATCAGTGGCAGGAACAGATGCGTCAGACCAATCATCATCGCTGCTGGTGTATACAGAATATCCAGCGGCTTGTCTACGATACCCAGACCAACAAGGGTGTTATTGATCAACCCTTTGCGTCCAAGAATGATCATCCAGCTAAACGAGCGCACGACCGGGCTCGTCAGCAGCGGGAAGATCGCCAGTGCCAGCAAAATGCCTTTGCGGCGTGGCGCTTTCTGCGAGATATAATAAGCTGTCGGGAATCCGAGCACCACACAGACGATGGTGGTGACCACGCTGACTTGCAGCGTCGTAAGCAATATTTTCAAAAAGTATGGGTCTCTGAAAAAATGCATGTATCCTTCAAATGTGAAGGAGTTTTCTTGGAAAAACGTCGACCCGATCGTCAGGACAATCGGAATGATCATAAATGCCGCCAAAAACACGAATCCCGGCAGCAATAGCCAGTAGATTACTGATTTCTTCATCGCGATACTCCTGACTTTTAAAATGGTTTTATTCACACGTATTACTGGCGCACATTTCAAAAATAAACGTCCATGTTTATCGCACCAGCCGTTCCGGTTACGAATCGTTCTTACGATCGCTGTTATCCTTGGATTTTCTTGATCCCCTTCTTAGTAGAAGGAAAAATCCAAGGATAAAGGCGAACGCTTCGCTTCTTCAGAATCGATTTCGTCCCCTACACTACCAGCGAATTAGGTGGGTTGATTTTAGACTGAACTCCAATGCCGTGAAGTTCATAACTACGCGTTTAACGCGTTGATAAACAGTTCAAGGAAGCTTTCTGCGTCTACGGTTTCGCAGACGAGGGTGTTGGGCTGCTCGCCCAAACGGTTTTGGAAGTCACATACCATTTGACCATCGCACAGGCGGCTGGCGGTTTCGACATCGACATAATACGATTTGCGTCCTACCAGTTCCGGGGCAAGGGCTACGCCCACGGCTAGTGGATCATGTAAAGCGCAAGCGCGGACGCCGTTCATTTGTTCGTAACGGTTAATGTAAATCTCCGTGCTCTGAGCCACGTACGCGCGCAGCGCAGGATCAGTGAGACGCTCAATCGTTGCTTCATTCAGCAATGTTTGACGCGTCACATCCAATCCGACTTGGGTAAGCTTCTCGATGCCTGCATGCAGTACGATGCGTGCGGCCTCTGGATCAGCGTAGGTGTTGTACTCGGCGGTTGGTGTAATGTTGCCATGTCCACGAACTACGCCACCCATGAAGATGACTTCCTTCAATAAAGAAGGTAATTCAGGACACTTCATCAGCGCGAGGGCCAAGTTCGTTAAGGGTGCGGTCATGATTAATGTCAGTTCGCCCGGATATTGCTTGGCTTGTTCCACGATAAAGTCTGGCGCAAAACCTTCCTCGGCTTTCTTAGACACGGCCGGATCAGGCAGCGCACCGCCCAATCCGTCCTGTCCATGTACCCGGTGTTCATAATGCGACTTGCGAGTGAGCGGCCCAGCTGCTCCGGCAATGACCGGAATTTCAGGTGCACCCACGAGTTCAAGAATTTTGCATGTATTCTCTGTTGCCTGCTGGAGTGATACGTTCCCACAGACTGTGGTGATGCTGAGAATGTCCAACTTCCGACTTTTGACGGCCAGCAAAATCGCCAGTGCATCGTCAATCCCCGTGTCCACGTCCAGAATGATGCGATTTTGCGCTTCACTCATCCGTTCTCAACTCCTATGCGGTGATATGGTTGCTTGCTGCAAATGATAAGTTGAACTAAAGAATATTTACACTTACCACTCCGATGACAGAATAACCTTCCGATCGCTGTTATCCCCAGATTTTTTTGAATCCCTTCTTCAAGGGGAAAATCCGGGGATAGCGCGTGCTTCCGAAGCAGCTTTCTTTCAGAAAGCTTTTAGGCAAACGCTTCGCTTCTTCACGTTATTTCTGCCCTCTCCGTTCTCGTGTAAAAAGTTTAGTTAAACTATATAGGATCAAAGATAACTATTTAGTCGGGTACTTGTTTTTATTGTGCAATCTCGCGGTTCCAGCGATCTGTCCAGCCTTTAACCTGTTGATTCACAAATTCCATATCCAGTTTGTTCAGCTTCTCAACAACTTCAGCGCCGTATGTTACGCCTTCTGCTTCTTCAGCAGTCAGTTCAACCTTGGTGTTAACCGGGGAATCGACTTTGGCTTTAGCAGATTTCGTTTGTACATCCTGGCTAAGCTGCCAGTTGATGAACTCTTCAGCCAGCTCTTTGTTTTTGCTGCCCTTCACGACATTGATTGTGTTCATCACGGCATATGCACCCTCGCTAGGTGTAACAAACTTCGCATTAGGCACGGCTGCTTTCAGATCTTTGAAATACATTTCCATGATCGGTCCGCCCGCAATTTCTTCTTGGGAGAACATGTTCACGAATTCGGATGTTTGACTGTAGAATTTCACCACATTGCCGCTCAGTTTTTTCAGTTCAGCAAATGCCGCATCTTCATTAAACGTATCGTTACCGGCTACACGGGAAGCTGCATCCACAACCATTGGGCCTGCTGTTGCCGTAATATTCGGGATGGTCAGGTTACCTTCGAACGCCGGGTCCCACAGGTCACTCCATGAAGTCACTTCTTTGGATACAAGATCCGGGTTATAAGCGATACCGAGCTGTCCAACCGTGTAGGCCGGGCCATAATCTTCACCAAGTGGTGCTTTGGCAATATCATAAATGTCATTTACATTTGGAATTTTGGAGCGGTCGATTTTCTCAAACAAACCCTCATCGATACCTTGTTGTGCATAGTAATCAGACAGGTAGATAACATCGACATTTGATGTTCCTTGACGAATTTTATTCAGACGTTCAGCATTATTGCCGACTTCGAGCACGATGTCTACATTATGTTCTTTTTCGAATGGACCAAATACTTCTTCATTGAAGAAATCTTCAGAGAAGCCCCAAGTGGAGATAACCAATTTGTTCGCTGCGGTTCCCCCACTGCCTGATCCGCCTGTTGCATCATCCGTGCTGCTGCCACAACCTGCAAGTAATACCGATGTCATTGCCACTGCTGCCAAACCGCTAATCCACTTTTTCATCATGATCCTGATTCCCCCTGATATATGTGATGTGTATGAAAAAACAAAAAGAAAAGTGCTCTTGTATAAACAAGAACACTTTTCTTCGTAAACAAAGGAAAGCGACACCCGCTGCCGGTACATCATCGGTTTCTGCTTCAGAATCAATCCGAAGACAGACGCCATCATATGAAATTGTACGGAACCTGATCATGAATCCGGCCATAACCTCTGTATACATCAACAAGAATCAATCCTGCCGATCCATCTTAGGCCTGTTCCAGAATCACATTCGTGATTGCCCACTGAGTGGACGCATCATAATCCCGCAATATAGCTTCAATTGGCAAACCCATGTGTTGCTCGAGCTTCTCCCGGAATTTCTTCTTATATAAGACAGACATGCGGAAGTCCACTTCCAGCTTTAAGCCGGGGGCCTCCCCTTCCAGGGCATCAGAGCGCGGTGAACGTCGGTGCTTCGCGTAGAAGGTCACAATATTCTGGTCAATGGTCACTCTCAGGAGAGTGGTGCCAAATCCGAACAGTTCCTTCGAAATTTCGTTATAATACTGGCACATCTTCTTCTTGCTCTCATTGCTGTCCAGTAGTTCCATGAACTCACCCACATCTCTTACTACCGTACATTCGACGTGTTAACACGATTGATTATACATAAATATACGATCATAGGCAACCCAAAAGATATAGTTAACATGAGAATAACACATAAAAGCGAACGATGAGACATTAACAGCCAAAAACAATTCGTCTTAAACCACAGTGAATTTACATTAATATGCCTGCATGTCATTCCTATACTATTGTTGCTTTTACACTACGTTTTCATACACAGGATTCGAGGCTTTGTTTCAACTTTCCCCAAATGGGTACTAATTCCTGCGAAACATAGACAAACTTCGTCATTAACCGTTAAAATGAGACACAATGTTGACATGTTTTTATTTTCTAGAAATTGGAGGCTTATACCATGAAATGTCCAGTATGTAATCACGAAAATGGAGATGCCCATTTTTGCGAGAGGTGCGGCTCTAATCTAACGCAAACAACCTCATCACCAACTCCTGTACCGAACTCGGAATCTTCTGTTTCCGAACCCGAATATACCCGTTGGTCCAGCACGCAGGCTACCTCTTCCCAGGCATCCGTTCCACCCAACACACCATCTATCTCCATTCACAAGGAACAGGCAAGAGAATCAACAGGTACCAATGACCATGCTTCTGCAGGAGACAATAGCTCCAATCAGTGGAATAATATTGTGCAGAATGAGAAAGTTCAGCAAGCCAAAGAAGTAAGCAAACAGTATCTATCCTATTTCCTCAGTGTATTGGCCCGTCCTTATCAGACGATGAAAACCGTTGGTGACCAGCATTCACTAAACGGATGGCTAACGATGGCGCTAATTGCAGTTCTATCTTCTACATACTTCTTAATTACCTTTAGTCGCATAGGCATGGACAGCTTGTTCATTGGTGGATTTTTAAGACCGCTGTTGTTCACCGTCATTATCCTGATTGCCTCTATTGCACTGATGTACGCTATTCTGAAGATTGAAAAAATAACCTTCCGTCCCAAAACACTGGTTGCCCAGTTTGGTACATTGCTTGTTCCTGCTGTCGTATCCCTTGTTCTGGCGAATCTGTTTATTATCATCTCATATTCCATCGCGATTTCATTGCTTGCTGTCTCGTATATCATTATCTTTGTTGCTCTGAACTCGGTGCTGTTCCAGTATCCACTGAATCGTACCAAAGCAGCCATCGACAGCATGTACAGCGTGCTGATCGCCAATGTGGTCGTGTTCTTTATTCTGTATCGATTGTTGGGTGAGATTATCATTGGACTGATTGGCATGATGCTTTCACCGTTTGGTCGTCTGTAAAATAGTTCAGTTGGAATAAAGCTATTTACACTTGTTACTTCGATGACAGAACAACCTTCCGATCGCTGTTATCTCCAGATTATTTTAATTCACTTTTACAAAGATGAAAATCTGGCGATAAAGGCGAAGCATGGCTTTCCCTGCTGACGCGGGGAAGGTCTTTTTTTGGTTTTCCAAGGCAGCATTGCGCTGAGCATGATTCATACACTATAATGTGTAGTGCAATAGGTATGTTCTTATTTACGTAATAAACCAATCCAGCAACTCCCGTTACGTAATGGATCGGTTCACGGTCGCCATCAGCACTACATTATGTAGTGTATTAATCACTCACTTTATAAAGAAAGCAGAGGAACTCTCTATGGACATGACTCATATGAATCATATGCAAATGGAGCACGAGGCAGGTACATCCTACCTGTGGCTCATCGTAGGTGTGATTGTATTGCTGTTCTCCATCGCCGCCTATATCTGGGCATCACGCACACAGGGCAAAATTCTGGGCCACATGAAAAAGAAAGAGCGGGCAGACATCCAGAAAAAAAGTCGATCCCTTCGGCTGGCTGCACATGTAATGATGGCTGTGTCGATTATTACGTTTGGCCTGTTCTTCATGCAAGGAGCAGGTAAAACATATAATGTAGCCGATCTGGAATCCAACGCGACAATCGACGTGACGGACGATAAATATTACGGGGCAGACCATACGGAGGACCCCATTCAGTATGAGATGACAATTCCAACATCGGGACCGCATAATCCGCATGATATCAAGTTTGGATTTTACACCGACTTCCCGGGCTATAATTATCTGGTACACAATCTGGAGCACGGGGACATCATCATATATTATCGTGAGAACGCAAGCGAGGACATGAAGGAACATCTGAAATACCTCGCTAAATTCCGCGAAGCCGGAGCAGGTATTCTGGCTGTACCCAACAAGGATATTCCCGAAGGCAGTGAAGTCGTGGTGACCGCATGGACCAAAACGATGAAGCTCGACCAATTCGACGATGCCAAAGTAGGTACTTTTATCAATAAATATATTAATCAGGGACCTGAAAAGATTCCTGCCTCTGTTCGCCAGGGCGGCGGAACGATGTAATGACGTAATCACCCAGTCATGTGAAGCCCTCTATGTAGTGACAATGAGGTGTGTTCCAATGATGAGCATGGTCAATATAGGATTGAAACAAAACCAGCTCCCGGATCAAATTGACTCGGGAGCTAATTCTTTATGGACCGGATGCCGATATTTCAAGTAGAAAACTGTATATTTGATATACAATACATACGAACCAAAGAAGAACGACAAACACCAAGTAAAGAGACAAAGAGACGATTGATTCAACAGATCAAGGGGGAACACTTTTACCAATGAACAGTTTGTTTATGAGGATCTTTTTATTTTTTTCCTGTCTGATGCTAGCCGCGGGTGCGGTTCTTGGCATTACCATGTACCGTTCATCGGCCCAACTGGTCGAGCAATCCATGGGGATGCAGGCACAGGCTGTGGGTGAACGGGCAGCTGCATTAATTGACACCTCTCTGTATGCACCACTCAGTACCGGACAGGCCGAGACTGCGTATTACGGCACATTGCGTGAGCAGCTCAGTCAGCTGCGCGAGGCCAATGGACTCAAGTATCTGTATACCCTTGGTACACGCGAAGAAAATGGAACAAATACATATTTCTACGTTGTGGATGGGGCTGCTGCCGATGTGGCAGAGGATGACTTCTCCCCTTACGGTTCCGCAGAAGAGACCCATTATGAAGGAATGCTGCAAGCTTTTGAACAGAATGAGCCTATTCGGGGCGAACTCACACAGGATGAATATGGCGCTACCATTACTGCGTATGTGCCGATCCATGGGGCTGACGGTAAAGTACTAGGATTGGTCGGTGCGGATCTGGATTCCACTGCGGTCTATGAACTGATGTCCCGCAACCGTATGACCATGATCTGGACAGCCTTGGCTATTGTTCTGCTGAGTGTCTTGTTGGTTTATGGATTCGCCCACTACTTGACCCGTCCATTGGTAAAGTTGAAGAAGTTAATCACCCAGGTTGGAAAAGGCGACCTGACCGTCAACGTTGAACTTAGTCGCAAGGACGAGGTAGGACAACTCGCTTCGGAGTTCAAACATCTGGTTACAGGTACCCGTGATGTCATGACGGGCATCCGTCAAAGCTCCGACTCTCTGCTACAAGCTGCAGAAGGAGTATCCAAACATTCACAGGCGACTGCTGAAGCCAGCCAGCGCATTGCCGAGCATACCAATCATACGGCCAGTGGAGCTGCTGAACAGGTGGCTCGTGCTGGCGAAGTTACGGTAGCCATGGAAGAGATCACACGCAGCATGCAGCATATTGCGAATTCTTCTTCTATGGTCGCGGATGTCTCACAGGATACGACCAATAACGCAGTGCAAGGTCAGGCCAACATCAACACGGCGATTGACAGCATGGACAAAATTCATCAAGCAAATGTCCAGATGGTAGCCTCCACCTCCCAGCTGGAGCAGTACTCAGGTAAAATTGAGTCGGTGGCACATCTGATGAAAGGCATCGCTTCACAGACCAATCTGCTCGCACTTAATGCAAGTATTGAAGCAGCTCGTGCAGGAGAGTATGGCAGCGGGTTTGCGGTGGTTGCCTCAGAGGTTCGCAAGCTTGCGGGGGAATCAGAGCAGTCATCCCAGCATGTCACCGAACTGATCGCCGAGATGACACGCCAGACTGCCCTGTTGTCAGAACATATGTCTGCCAGCACATCAGCAGTCCAATCCGGTCTCGCTGTTGTTCAGGAGGCAGGCCGTTCATTCACATCCATTCATACCGGGATTGAGACGATGAATGAACGTCTGCACGAAGTATCCGCAGCATCCGAGCAGCTGTCTGCCAGTGCAGAAGAAGTATCCGCTTCCGTGGAGGATATGGAACATATCTCACGCGAATCCTCTTCGAGTATCCAGAAGGTATCGCACGCTACCGGAAGCCAACTGCAATCCATGGATGAGATGAGTGCATCCGCCGAATCTCTGCGGGTATTGTCCAGTGAGCTGAACGGATTGATTAGTCGATTTAAAATATAGCGGGCATCTAGATTGTTATACAGACTGAACTTAAGAATATTCACACATGCCACTTCGATGACAGAACAACCTTCCGATCGCTGTTATCAATCTATATAAATCAGCCCAAAACAAAAAGCCGCACGGCAGGGACGGGATCATGGGGTTCAACCCCATATCCAGACCACTGCCTGCGGCTTTATTTTTGTTGTACCTTTAATGTTGGCAAGCCCTGAGGCTGCCTGAATTAATAGCGCTGCGGAGCAGCTTTTTTACCCAAATCCGTCATGTACGTAAAGAACGCTTCCGGATCGGTATCATACACCAGTTGTACTGGACGTCCGTCTGCTTGCTCCACCGTGCGGCCTTGGCTAGGACCATCCGGGATGACAATACAGTTTACAGTTTTCTTCTTCACGATGTCCTCGCGTCCAACGGAAGCCGTTGTCAGCACATCCCACAGATAGTATGTGGAATTTGTCTCACTGTACACCAGTGGCGGACAACCTGCGTAACAGTTACCCAGGAAATCAACGCCTTCGAAACGACGCTCTGCTGCCCAGCGGTTACGAACGGCTGGAGTCAGAGGTACTTTGTTCGTGCTTTCCAGTGCAACCAGATCAATCTGGATACCGCTCTGCCATACACGGTAAGCCGCTTCCGGGTCCCAGAATACGTTCCACTCTGCTGTGCCATCATGCTCAGGCTCTTCTACGTTACCACGCTCAAATGTACCGCCCATCCATACCAGCTTGTCGATTTTCTCTTCAATGTCTGGTGCTTCGTCGAGTGCACGCGCAAGGTCAGTCAGTGGGCCTGTGAACAGGAGCAACGTTTTGCCTTCGGTATTGCGCACTTTCTCGATCAGATGCTGGTGTGCTGGAACGGCAGAGAGTGGTGCTTCCATTTTGCCGGATTCGTTCAGTACAGGAAGTGCATCTACATAGAAGGAGTGCAGTCTCCACGCCGCAGGAAATGGATTTTTCCCTCTGGAGTTGGATTTGGATACCTCTACGGAATATGTACCGAAACGATCGATGATTTTACGGCTGGCATCTGTTGCTGGCTCCAGATATCCGTCTGCCGGAATAACCGATACGCCGGTTACATGTACATTGTCCATTTGCAGAAGCATGAACAGCGATACGAGGTCATCCACGCCGCCGTCATGGTTAAAATACACATTAAGTTGGTTCGTCATGCTTGCTTTCATCCTTCCCCTGGTTGTCCCATTGATGTTAATCATCCGTCTGCTCAAGGCCGACGCTTCCTCTATTATGTCCCAAAACACTTGGTTACGTAAACCTTCCCCATACAAAGAAAGCCAGGATTACGTCTCATCCTGCGGATATTTTACAGTTCCACCATTCCATCTCAGGAGGACAACTGGTAGAGGTCATCATCGTTCGGAAAATAAAGAAATGGACAGCAGGCTTGAAGCCCTGCCATCCATCTCACCCAATCCATGTATTACATGGACTGGTTCTGTTTCTCCTCATTCTTTTCGGCAATCGGCACATACTTACCTGGCCAGAAGGCCCATTTACCCAGCAATGCGGTGATCGCCGGTACCATGAACGGACGAACCAGGAAGGTATCCAACATCACACCAACGGCAGTGATAATACCAAACTGCACCAACACCTGAATTGGTAATGTAGCAAGTACCGCAAATGTTCCTGCCAAGATCAGACCTGCTGATGTAATAACAGAGCTTGTCTCGCCAACACCTTCTCTAATCGCTTGACGAAGCGGCATCGTTTTGCGTTTCTGCCAGATGCTAGAGATCATGAAGATGTTGTAGTCTTCACCCAGTGCCACGAGGAATACGAAGGAATACAGCGGAATTGCTCCCTGAATGGCATCTGCGCCAAGTCCGTAGTGAATGATGATCCAACCCAGACCCAGTGCAGAGAAATACGACAGAACAACCGTTGCAATCAAGTACGCCGTAGCTACAACTGAACGCAGATATAATAGTAATAACAATGTAATCATGCCGATGACCACAGGAATAATGATCTTGGCATCCCGTTCTCCGGTTACTTCAATGTCATACTGTTCAGCCGTCTGACCATCGATCCAGACCTGACTGTCCACATTAGCTACACCAGCATCTTGAAGCGCCTGTTCCGCAGTAGCCCGCAGATCTGGAATATGCTGCATTGCCTCCATGGAATATGGATTCAGATTAAATTCCACATCAAAGGCGGTAATGTTGGCATTCTCGGCACCCTGCTGAGCATCGCCTACTTTGCTAATGTAATCCAGCGATTCGAGACGCTGCTTCAGATCAGTTTCTTTGCCTTCGGCATCGATCATGATTTTGACTGGAGCCAGCTCACCTTGGGAGAACTGTTCGCCAATGACCGTGAAACCTTCGCGGGAAGGCACATCCTCCGGGAAGGAAGACAAAAGATCATACGTGAATTTAACCTGAGTAGAGAATGCCGCCAGTCCTCCCAGCAATACCAACGTAATTGCAAGAACGGTCCATGGCTTTGTTACCACAACACGGCCAATCCAGCTTTCCTTGATTTTGCGCGGGGCCGGAGCCGGTTTGCCTTTTTTCTTCGCACGCTCCACTTCCATCGCATGTGTACGCGGTACGAATGGATAGAATGAACCCCGACCGAAGATCGCCAGAAGCGCCGGAACCAGTGTCAGACTTGCAATAAACATGATAAAGATGGACAGACTGAATGGTACGGCAAAGCGATGATATGCACCGTATTCAGCCAGCAACAGCACCAATAGTGCTGCAACGACCGTGAATCCACTCATGGCAATGGCGCCAGATGATCCGGTAATTGCCTGGAAGATGGCTTTCTTTTTGTCCGGCTCATGATAGAGAATTTGGCGGTATCTGGAGATCATGAACAGGCAGTAATCCGTTCCTGCTCCGAATAACAACACGGTCATGATTGAGATCGACTGTGCGTCCACCGTAATCCAGCCTTGATCCGCCATGAATCCGAGAATGGGGCTTGTCACCATATACGCGAATCCAACGGCAATGATCGGGATAATCGCCAGTACCGGCGAGCGATAGATCAACAGCAACAGTACTAATACCAGTACAACCGTAGCGATCAGCAAGGATACATCGGCGGAGGAGAATAGCCCGCTCGCATCAATGGATATCCCTACTGGCCCTGTCACACGGGCAATCAGTGTATTGGTATCATCTATGGCTACATCAAACGGGTTTGCCCCGAAGATGTCTTGTGTTTTTTGCTCAAGTGCTTCAATAGCTTCCTTCAATTGTTCCGAATCGGCACCTTCATTGAAGAAAAGTGGCATAACCAAAGTACTTCCGTCTTCCGAAAGCTGGCCTTTCAATGCCTGTGGTGGTAATTGATAGAGTGGCACAACGGACTGTTGTTGTTCTACCGGATCTTGATCCAGTCGCTCCGTTAATGCCTGAATGTTCTGAATCTGCTCATCCGTCAGACCGCCGGCTTGACGCCATACGATCAACGCGGGCAGTCCTTCACCACCAGGGAATTCCTTCTCAGCAAGTGCAGCTGCCTGAACCGATGGTTTGGATTCACTCAGATCCTGTGCGTTATTGGTTTCACGATCACCTACAGCAGGCCATACCATGCCAAGCACAACGGCGATAATGATCCATACCAACAGCGTAATCCATTTGCTTCGTTTGCCGGCAACCCAGCGGCCGTAACCCGAACCTTCCTGCATTGTCTCTTCATCTCCCTATTCTGTTTCTATGAAGCCCTAATATATATGATGGTGTAGTAATGAACCACGGGTCATAGTATAATCGAGTTAATTATATATACCGGAAGGTTAATTTTGCAATGCCTAATTTTGTGAACACTTCTAACAAGCAATTAAATACGTAAAGAGGTATGTACTTATGAGCAAAAAAACAAACATTCCCCGTTCACCGGGTAGACCCAAAACAGCTGTGGATCAAGCATCTGTTCAAACCAACATATTGATGACCGCGTCACGTCTGTTTATGGAATACGGGTATGAACCTGTCTCTCTCCAGCAGATCGCCTCACTATGCAATGTAACCAAAGCATCGATCTATTATCACTTCTCCAGCAAAGCAGATCTGTTCACCGTTGCCATCACCCGCATGATGGCGATGGGCATGCAGCAGACTTCGCTCCGTCTGGATGAACCTGGTACGTTGCAAGAACGACTGGTTAAGGTTGCCGAAGCGAAGATGCAGCACTCCCATATTGAAACGGAGACCATGATGCGAGAAGCTGAGAAACATCTGGACACGGAGCAACTCGCCCAGATTCGGGAAGCGGAGATTCGTATATTCGAAGTACTAGCAATCCATTTTCAGAAGGAGATGGACAATGGTTATTTGCGGGTTGGGAACCCCATGCTGCTTGCCCATGCGTTTACGTCACTGCTGATGCTCGCGAACCGCGAAGATGTACGCAACATGAATGGCGGCAGCATTGAGGAACTCGCGCAGGAACTGGTGGCGCTGTTTCTGGATGGAGCGGTTAAGCGGAACTAAAATATATAGCTATATCTCAAAAGCAGTTATGCCAAAAAACCATCGGGCGATGCAATGAACACACCTACCGATGGTTTATTGGTTGAAATCTAATCATGATTATAAGACTCTGCTCCTGAAAGTTTTGAATTGATCCTGTAATTACTTACCTGTTACTTAGTCGACAGTGATATAAATAGATATATTAGGGCCATCACTACTATTCTCCGTATAGAATTTACCTTCACCCGTTGGTCTTCCGTTTTTAAACATGCCCACATAGACTAACTTACCGTTTAAGTACCCTTTACCTTTGCCGGTAATAGCTCCATTTTTAGCCTGCCCATCATAGATGATTACACCATCTTCGTACAATTTAATTTTGCCAGAATACGTGGGTACTCCTTTATCAAATGCACCAACATAGGCAATTTCTCCATATTGATATGCTTTACCTTGTCCCTGTGGCAAACCATTCTTAAACGTACCCTGATAGAACATTTCACCATATTCTGTATACCACTTACCTTGACCATGAAACGAACCATTCAAAAAATCGCCCTTATATTTAACCGTTCCATTTATGTCGTACTCGGTACCTTTACCTGAGGGAAGCCACGTTTCCTTATCCACCTTACCAACATAATTAAACTTTCCATTTGGGTAATAGATCTTTCCCTGTCCATTAGAGATATCCGAGTACAGCTTCCCATCAGAGTTATACCTTTTTCCTTCATGAGGCCTCCCCGCTACAAACTTACCTTCAAAGCTCTTCTTCCCATTTGGAAAGTAGGATATTCCTTTACCATTAGGAACACCATTTTTGACTTCTCCTACATATCTGTGTTTTTCTCCAGAAAGAGTGATATAGATCTCTTTTTTCGCTGCTGAGACCTGTCCAGGTGAAGTAAACAGCGGTGTAACCAAAATTAAAAAAACAGTAAACCACTTCAAACAATTCTCTAACCTTCGCATTTCGTTAAATCCCCATTTCTATTCTTATAGAATCTATCGGCCTGCTAAGGTAAACTGATACGTCTCTTTAAGACTATGAATGTCTGGTTTACTACAACGCAGCTATGTATACAGTACAGCAAATCAAAATATGTAATTCGAGCAGAGTAATACGAATCTTCAAACTAGGTTTCTCTTCGACTTAGCAAGCACGACAATACTTATATCGACCATTATAGCTACAAGCATGAGAAAATATGGTAAAGTGTTGTTAATTATCTATTTCCCGTTGATTAATACGATACATAACATGAATAACACTAGCCTTGAACCCATAGGAGGAACAACTAATGTCACATTCAAAACCATCCCCACGTATCCCACGTCTGCTAGAAACGTCGCGCATATACCTGCGCCCTTTCGAGATTACAGATGTGGATGCTTACTTCCCTGGCCTGTTTGACGCCGAGATGCGCAGGCTGACAGGAACACAGAACAGTTTCACACGCACTCAGGTTGAACGTTACGTTGAGAATGCAGCACAGGATGACACCAGACTCATGCTACTTATTGCTTTACAGGAAGATGACCAGATCATCGGAGATGTCGTTCTGATGGACATGCATGCCAAGAATCGCAGTGCACATATTCGGGTTGCCATTGATCAGGCAGAGTATCAAGGAAAAGGTTACGGTAGCGAGGCGTTACTGCTTATGCTGGACTACGGCTTCGGCATCTGTAACTTGCATCGAATCGAGCTTGAGGTGTACGCCTTCAACGAGCGAGCCATTCGCACGTATGAGAAACTCGGATTCCAGCGCGAGGGTGTGAAGCGGGATGTCTTGTTCTACAATCATCAATACCATGATGCCATTCAGATGAGCATGCTGGAGGATGAGTTCAGGCAACGTCATATGAAAGATCAGCCAGGGAATGTTTGATTTTTCGATCAGTCAAAATCAAACCAAAAAACCGGGGGATTTAATAACCCTCCCCGGTTAAAAACTTCAGATGACCCGTCAACACCGACAGCTCGGCGGGTGTCTTCATATACAATTCGCCATCCGTGTCGGCTGACATCGGCGCATCTGTCTTCACTTTTAACGTAGATGCCTTGAAGTATGAAATGCTCTCACTCTGAGGTTGCCAATCTCCCTCCGGCTTGTGTGACAGAATCTCTCGCAGCAGCGGAATGCCTGTCTCATGAATAATGAGCACGTCCAGTTCGCCATCCTGCAACGCATCCGTTGCAAAGGGCAGGGCATTCGTTCCCAGAAAACGGCCATTAGCTGCATAGATCATCACTGCTTCGCCTTCCATCTCTTTCCCATCCGCCTCCAGTTGGTAACGAAACGGCTCTGTATGACTAATTGTCTGTAAAGTGCTGATAAAATAACTGAGCTTCCCCAGCGCGCTTTTCAGATTTTCGTTAATATTCTGCGAAGCATCACTGATCAAGCCAATGCCAAAAAAGTTCGTGAACACTCGATCATTAGCTCTTCCAACATCAATGGATACCACCCGACCTGCCAGCATTTCTTGTGCCGCAGTCTCTGCATCCGGTGAAATGCCGAGCGAACGCGCAAAGTCATTACACGTGCCTCCAGGCAATATACCAATCAACGGAGGATGTTGCAGATCAGCCAGTCCATTCACGCATTCATGCACCGTGCCATCCCCACCCAGGATAAACACCACATCGAATTGTTCCCCGCGCTCACGACATAGCTTCTCTCCTTCACCCGGTTCATCCGTACGCACAATGACGAGTTCATGGACAGCTGGAGCCAGCACACCAGCCACGAGGCCCACTGTGTTCTCACGATTGGCCTTGCCCGAATGATGATGATGAATTAACAACGCTTTGTTAAACTCCATCCCTCTTCCTCCATTCCAATGCTTGTTAACCCTTTACCCACAAAGGTTGAAGCCGTAAACAAGCCCTTCGCTAAGCACTCATCATGATTCCAAATAGGTTTCCCAATCAGGTATGCATCCTAATCCTCATTCATTCGTAATAGCTAGATGGCCCGTTTATCTTATAGAACCATTTCCTTGTTTAACCAGATGTATGCATGAGAAAAAGGGTTTCTCCGCACCTTAATGTCATAAGGCCGCAAATTTTGCTGGTGAGAACCCATTCAAATCGAGTCAAAACGGTTATATCTATACCATATACGAATGGAGGGATTCCCTATGATTCCGGCAACGTTGGAACAATTGGAGCAAGTTCGCAAGGAATGCCGTACCATGGTTCGCAAAAGAGCTACCGCTTCTGCCGGTACAACACTCGTTCCGCTGCCCGGTACAGACGTACTGGCTGATGTGGGGATGCTGATGCAGCTGTTGCCTGCCATTAACAATAAATTCGGATTATCACAAAAACAGCTGGACGGCATGGACCCCGAGACCAAATCCATGATCTATGGATTCGTCATGTCCATCGGAAGCAAAGTCATTGGTCGTATGATCACCAAGGAATTGGTGGTACAGGTTCTGAAAAGAGTCGGCGTACGCGTAGCTACCAAATCGGTCGCCAAATTTGTCCCTTTTGCAGGACAGGGATTGGCTGCCGCACTCAGCTTTACAGCCATGCGCTATGTGGGTAACAAACATGTGGATGACTGTTATGAGGTCGTCAAACGCATGATTGAGCAGCGCGAATTAATCCCGGGTGAACCCGCTCCGTCTGCGCTGGAGGAAGCTAACAGCGACGACGTGAAGGCAGAAGTAAAGTCGGTCTCTAGCAATGTCACTGATGAACCTGCGAACGATTCTAAGGATCAATAGAATGCGGGTCATGCCCTGTTCAAACAGAGGCATACAAAGTATCTCATGACCAATCTGGATGTCCCAATCGGTGATCTTATGCCCGTGTGGTTGTATCTCGATTGGTGTACGATGAATTCAAAATATAAATAAACGGGACGAAGCAGTGTAGTTACACCGCTTCGTCCCGTTTTTATTTTGTGCAGCATGGCATATGTAAGACAATTATGACTAAGGTTTACTAGAATGTTTTAACGAACTCAGCACACTCTAATAGGCCCAATTCCACAATTCCGGCGTTCTAACGAATCGTAGACACTTTATTTCCTCATTCTGCAGTTTCTTTTACCGCTTTGTGTTGCTTATCAGAGAAATAACATGTCTCAAGTTCGTTGCTATGAACGTTTTTGTCAAGCCCATCACAAAATGCTGCTTTTCGCCGAAGCCCTAAGCGCGGGAGTCCATATGCGAGCGACGGTTGGCACGCTGCTATCCGTGGGTTGGTTACCACATGGTATGCCTTCGTCAAGGAGAGCTTTTACAAGCTAGCCACGCACGTTCAGCCCATTAAAAGCCTAGTGCAAACGAACCTCGTACATTCTCTCCTGAACCTTCCATGAACTCCCGGGCCTAAGGCTCCGGAGTTTTCCCCTTTTTCCTTTTAAACCATCCGTCTCTTCAAGATGAATAACAGATTACTGAGCGTTCGGTAGCTCCAACGTTCGGGCGACCGCCCAAATGAACCCGGTCAGTTCCCTGGCCACCGCGGTGACCGCGACATTTTTGTGTTTGTTTAATCCATAAACTAAACGGCGGAATTTTCGGTGCAGCCGTTCCTGAGCTTTCCAGGAAATGAGCTGTATGTCCGCAGGCAGACCTTCCAAACGGCGGGCCAAGTCCCCTTTAATCGCAGGCCGATGGCGGTAACTCCATGCCGATTCAATCAAGGTGCGACGCAATCGTCCATTTCCCGCTTTGGTGAGCGAGCCTCGTTGGGTACGGACTCCAGACGAATGCTCACGCGGAACCAGGCCCAAGTAAGCCATGAGCTGAGCAGGGGAACGGAAACGGGCAAAGGAACCAATCTCCGCAGCAAGCGTGACGGCCGTGAGAAATCCAATGCCACGCAGAGACTGTAAAATCTGAATCAAATCGGCTTTGGAACTGGTCGCCGCCTCTTCAATCAAGGCTTTTTCCAGTCGACCGATGCGTTGCTCAATCTCTTCCATGGCATGAAGGTACTCTGTAAACGCGATCTGCATGGGTGCATGCGGGAACATCAGTTTTCCAAGCCATACGCGATATTTTTTCGTCCAGCGACGTTTGATATTCTCCGGTGGATGGATCTGGTGGCGCAGTAAGAACTTGAGTACACGTTGACGGGCCCGGTGAGCATCTTCTTTCGCCGATTCGCGTGCACGAACCAATTCACGCAGTGCCTCATCTTCACGTGCTGGAACGTAAATTGGCGTAAGTTCGCCTGCACGGAATAGACGTGCCAGTTGCTCGGCATCTCGTCGATCTGTTTTCACATGATCGCCGGAGCGTTTCGGGATGAGTGAAGGCGCAATGACGACACAGGTGGCTCCCATGGATTCGATCCAGCGGTAGGTTTCGTATCCTGTAGGACCGGCCTCATAACAAAACGAGAGGGAGCTTGCCGGACCCAATTCTTTGATGAGTTTGCGTAAGGCAGCAGGCGCATGAGCAATGGTGCCGTAATACCGCGGCTTGTCTTGACCCTCGTCAGCAATAGCGACAGAAATTTTTTCTTTGGATACATCTAAACCAATGAATTTTGTGGTAGACTTCATAGGGATAGCTCTCCTTTGCTGTGTAGCTCTGAAATGGTGGTCTTCTTACTGTCCATTTTAACCTACGATATGCAGCAATATGGAGGGCTATTTTTTTGTGGTTACGTTCATCATAGCTAGAATTGGGAGTGCTTGATAATCCTCCATATAAGGTGTCTACGATTCGTTAGCATGGACGAAAGTTGAAGACTCCCCTGGTCTGTCTCCACCTCACGCAAACAACTGAAAGGCTGACGGGCACCTTAACCCAGTTACCATGCAACGTTCCATCACATCTTATAGATCCATCGTATCCAAACGAATCCAATCAGCTCCACATTGGAATACACTCCTCTGGATACACGACAAATAGCCGGGAGCACCCTAAGAGTGCTCCCGGCTATTCTTGTTAGTTACAGTGTAATCAGATCGCCTGCGGTTGCTGCTCCGCAAACTGACTATTGTACAGATCCGCGTAGAAGCCCTGACTTGCCATCAATTCATCATGATTACCCTGTTCAATCACGTTACCATGATCCATAACCAGGATCAGATCGGCGCCGCGAATGGTAGACAAACGGTGTGCAATGACAAAGCTCGTGCGATCCTTCATCAGATCATTCATTGCTTTCTGGATAAATACTTCGGTCCGTGTATCCACGCTACTCGTCGCTTCATCCAGAATGAGGATGGCTGGGTTCGCCAGAATCGCTCTTGCAATGGTCAGCAACTGTTTCTGCCCTTGAGAGATGTTCGACGCCTCTTCATTCAGCACCGTATCATAACCATCAGGCAGTGTACGGATAAAGTGATCCGCATGTGCCGCAACGGCTGCCTTGATTACATCCTCTTCCGTAGAACCTTCTCGACCATAGGCGATGTTGTCCCGAATCGTTCCGTTGAACAACCAGGTATCCTGAAGCACCATGCCGAACAGACTGCGCAGCTTACCACGCTCCATGTCCTTAATGTCTGCACCGTCAATCGTAATCCGACCATCCTGAATTTCGTAGAAACGCATTAACAGGTTGATCAGGGTGGTTTTACCGGCTCCCGTTGGTCCAACAATGGCTACCGTCTGTCCCGGTTTTACATCAATATTCATGTTATGAATGAGCAGTTCATTTTCTTTATATCCAAAATTAACACCTTGGAATGCAACCGCACCTTTAGGCTGCTGTAATTGCACGGGTTGTTTGGACTCCGGAACTTCTTCCTCTTCATCCAGCAACTCGAATACCCGTTCTGCCGAAGCAATCGTTGATTGAATAATATTCGAGATATTTGCAATCTGGTTAATCGGTTGTGTGAATTGACGGGAATATTGTGTGAAGGCCAGAATATCCCCAATAGAGATAGAACCACGTGTAACAAAAATCCCACCAACCACACAGATCAGCACATAACCCAAGTTACCTACGAAACTCATGAGCGGCATAATAATACCCGAGATAAACTGGGCTTTCCAGCCGGATTCATACAGTTCTTCATTGACCTTCTCAAATTGCTGTACGGATTGTTCTTCACGTCCAAAGGCTTTGACAACCTTGTGTCCGGTATACATCTCTTCGACATGACCATTCAGTTCTCCAAGGGATTTCTGTTGACCGGCAAAGTGTTTTTGCGAACGGGAAGCGACCAGCATGACAACAACCACACTGAGTGGCAACGTCAAAATCGTGATCAGCGTCATCCATGGACTAATCGTCAGCATCATGATAATTACGCCGACAATTGTGACGATGGACGTAATGAACTGTGCCAAACTTTGCTGAAGTGTATTACTGATATTGTCCACGTCATTCGTGGCACGGCTAAGTGTCTCCCCAGTTGTGCGGGAGTCAAAATATTTCAAAGGAAGGCGTCCAACCTTCGCACTGATCTGCTCACGCATGTCATATACAACACGCTGGGCCACACCGGCCATCAGGTATTGCTGAACATACATAAATGCAGCACTGAACAGATAGAGTCCGCCAAGCAGGTATAATACTTTCATCAATGCAGGAAAATCAATCCCGGCTCCCTGTACACCCTGAAGGATGGCAATGGCGCCTTTACTGAGAATATCCGTTCCTTCGGCCATAACTTTTGGACTGATGATGCTGAATACGGTACTCAAAATGGCTGCAACCAGCACACCTAGCAGACGAGAACTATGAGGCTGGAGATAACGAATCAAGCGACGCAGTGTGCCTTTGAAATCTTTTGCTTTCTCAGCGGGAGGTCGCATGCCCATTCCGGGACCTGGACCCGGCCCACCATGGGGACGAGGCGACTTGCGTTCTGTACGTTCACTCATGCGATCTCCTCCTCTGTCAGCTGGGAGGATACAATCTCGCGATACACTTCATTGTGCTCCAGCAGCTCTTTATGTGTTCCTGAACCGACAATTCGGCCCTCATCCATAACCAGAATGCGATCGGCATCCATTACTGTACTTACGCGTTGCGCAACAATCAGCACAGCCGCTTCTGTCGTTTCGGACTTCAGTGCAGCACGAAGTTTAGCATCCGTTTTAAAATCGAGAGCAGAGAAACTGTCATCAAAGATATAAACTTCCGGACGGCGAACAAGTGCGCGGGCAATGGACAGACGTTGCTTTTGTCCACCAGATACGTTGTTACCACCTTGCGCGATAAGACTATCATATCCCTCTTTCATCTCGGTGATGAAGTTCTCCGCCTGAGCCGTACGGGCTGCATGAACAACTTCATCCATTGTGGCATCGTCTTTCCCGTGACGGATATTCTCCGTAATCGTACCCGTAAAGAGGACTGCCTTTTGTGGTACAAAGCCAATTTTGGCACGCAGATCTTCCTGCCGAATTTCACGCACATCCGTACCATTTACCCGAACACTGCCTTCGGTCACATCATAAAATCGTGGAATAAGACTGAGCAATGTCGATTTCCCGGAACCCGTACCGCCAATGATGGCTGTTGTCTCACCTGAGCGAGCTGTGAAAGATATATCGGACAAAGCTGGATTCTCTGCGCCCGGATAACGGAAAGTTACATTGTCAAACTCAATCATACCCTGCATGGATTTCATACCACGAGGCTGCTCGGGATTGCTAAGATCCGGCTGCATATCAAGCACTTCGTTGATCCGTTCTGCCGATGCTGAAGCTCTTGGAATCATGACAAAGATCATGGAAACCATAATCAGTGAGAACATGATTTGCATTGCATACTGGATGAAGGCAATCAATGCACCGATGTTCATATTGCCGCTGTCGATCCGCATTCCACCAAAATAAAGGATGGCAATCATCGAAAAGTTCATAACCAGCATCATCACAGGCATGATGGTCGCCATGAGCACATTAACTTTGATCGATGAATCTCTCAGTTCTGTGTTGGCCCCGTTAAAGCGCACTTTCTCATGCTCCCCACGGTTGAAGGAACGAACAACCCGAATCCCTGTTAACTGCTCACGCAGCACCAGATTGAGTCGGTCCAGCTTTTTCTGAATGGTTTTGAACAAAGGTAAACCCTTGGCACCAATCAGCGCAATGGCTCCGCCCAGTACCGGAAGCACAACCAGGAAAATCGTAGATAATTTGGCGTCCTGAGATACCGCCATGAAGATACCCCCGATACACATGAGCGGAGCCATAATCATCATGCGCAGCATCATCGTGAGTACATTCTGTACCTGCGTGATGTCATTGGTCGTACGCGTAATCAGTGAAGCAGTCCCCATCTTATCGAACTCCTGAAGCGAGAAATTCTCCACATGGCGGAAAACTCTGCTACGCAGTTGTTTGGCAAATCCACCCGCTGTTCGAGATGAGAGGTAACTCGCGATCACCGAACACGCTGTTCCGCCAATCGCGATGACCAACATCCATCCACCAATCTGCCAGATATACGGGATATCCCCTTTAATGATTCCGTCATTCACAATATCTGCCATTAACGTAGGCAGGTACAATTCAGCAAGCGACTGAAACAGTACCAAAACCAAAATAAAAATAATCGGAATTTGGTATGGCTTCAGCATGCGAAACAGTTTCATCATGGCGTATCATCTCCTCTTGTCGAATCATCCTTTTGTAAGGAAGTTAATGTATCAAAAAAGGTGTATACCTTTGTCAACAACTCAGCCAGCTGAGTACTGTCTTGCTCACCCAAATGCTCAACTAACTTATTGAATATTTCCATGCGCTCTTGGTGAGCAGCCCGAATAATTTCACGACCTGCTTCAGTAATCGTGATTCGGACCGCACGGCGATCCTCCGGGTCCATCGTCCGTTTGACCAGTCCCTCATCTTCAAGGCCACGAATAACAGGTGTAATGGTCGGTGACTTCACTCGTAGCAATGCGCTGATTTCCGAGACTTTCATCCCGGGATGATTGGATTCGATCGTGTCATTGAAATCAGGCGGATTGTCCTGCCAGTTCAATTGTTCTCCCGGATGCATCCCGTGGAGTAAACAACCCAGCACCATAATTTCGTTATGATTGCGCCCATGAGGTTTATGTTGCCTCCATTTGCCTTTATTAAACTGCATAATGGAGTACAAAAGCTTCTGAGCGACCGGATCTATACCAGTCATAATGGGTCCCTCCTTCTTTCTTTATCATTCCATAGACATCCAATATCATAGGACATCTATTAAATAGCAGTACAATTAGATAGATGCACAATTAATTAGGTGTACTAAGTATATTATCGCAAGAAACGAATGTCAAACATCTAAAAATAACCAATATAAACCCATAACCAAGAGCCTATACGCGCTTGATTAGGGTTTTGTCATTTGGCCGTTATTGGAGCATTCTATACTTATTATGTGCAATTCCATGAATTCAACTTACAAAGAAGTTCCCATTCCTTACTCCGGTGGATGATGACCCGGGGGTAAGAAATGGGAGCATTTTATTACGATTGAAAAGTAGACTCAAAAGAATCTTCTTACTACATAAATTGCATGATTAGGTGCGTTTGTTACTCATTAAGACTGTGAAGCAGAGACCGCTTTAGGCACTGAGGCAAACGGGAAATATTCTTTTGCATTGTTGTAGGCAATGCCTTGTACGATCTGACCGAGCAACTCCATATCCTGCGGTGCCTCCCCTTGATCGGCCCATTCACCGATGAGATTGCAGACCAGACGACGGAAATACTCATGCCGGGTGTAGGACAGGAAGCTGCGTGAATCGGTCAGCATGCCGACAAATCGGCTGAGCAGACCAACATTCGCCAGTGCCTTCATCTGAGCAAGCATGCCGTCCTTTGTATCATTGAACCACCAGGCGGCACCAAGCTGGATTTTGCCCGGAATACCCCCGCCCTGGAAGCTGCCAATGATCGCCGCGAGCACTTCGTTGTCCCTTGGATTCAGAGAATACAGAATTGTTTTGGGCAGTGCTTGTTGCTGCTCCAACGCATCGAGCAATCCAATCATCGCTGCGGAAAGCGGCGTATCATTGACTGCATCGTATCCGGTATCCGGCCCAAGCTTGGCAAACATCCGTGTATTGTTGTTACGGGCTGCATTAATGTGGAACTGCATCACCCAGCCCCGCTCTGCATACAGTTTGCCAAGGAATGTCAGCGTCACTGTCTTGTACTTGTCCTCTTCCTCACGAGTTACCTTGTGGCCCGCAAGTGCCTTGGCAAAAATGGCACCCGCTTCTTCGCGTGTAGCCACGCCGTAAGGGACATAATCGAGTGCATGGTCAGAGACTCTGCCGCCGACAGAATGGAAGAATTCCACACGTGACTCCAGCGCAGCAAGGAAGGATTCATAATCTGAAATGGCGGTGCCAGATGCCTGCGACAGCTTGCCCACCCATTCCACGAAGGTATCCCGGTTCAATTCCAAGCCTTTATCCGGGCGGAAAGAAGGTAATACCGCCGTATCAAAACCTTCGATTTCCTGAATCTTCAGATGATACTCCAGAGAATCCGTTGGATCATCGGTTGTGCACACAACAGTAACATTAGATTTGGTAATTAGATCACGTGCACCGAATCCGTCACTGTTAAGTTTGGCATTTACTTTTTCCCAAATGGCTGGTGCGCTTGTCTCATTCAGTACTTCGTAGACGCCGAAATATCGCTGTAATTCCAGATGAGACCAGGCGTACAGCGGATTACCGATCATCATAGGGACCGTTTTGGCGTAAGCCAGGAAACGATCGTAATCGGTCACTCCTTCGCCGCCGGTCACATATTGCTCTTCAATTCCGTTTGCGCGCATGAGCCGCCACTTATAGTGATCACCGTATAACCAAGCCTCTGTAAGATTGCCAAAGGTTTTGTTCTCGTAGATCTCCTGAGGACTGAGGTGGCAATGATAATCAATAATCGGCATGTCTTTGGCATAATCCTCATATAACTTGATCGCCGTTTCATTGTGCAGCAAAAATTGTTCATCCAGAAAAGATTTCATTCGCCTCGCACGCTCCCTTTAGGTGAGTTTACGTTCATATGGGTTCACTTCCCATCTTTACGCTACACTGTTTATCATCAAAGTTCAATATAAAATGATAGCGTTATCAAAAAAGGTTGATTTAGGCATATATTCGGGAACAAGGTATACTGGATTTAACGCAAGGATGCTGATCTGAAGATCACACAAGGAGATGAAATTGAATGAAAATTACTTTTCTCGGCACAGGAGATATGTTCAGCGTGGAGCAGCACCATAATAGTATGCTGGCTGAATTCGGAGACACGCATCTGGTCATTGATTTTCCGGAATCAAATGCTAAAGCACTTAAGGAATATGGATTCGCCATGACCGATATCCACAACGTGTTCATTACCCACCTGCATGAGGATCATATTAACGGTGTACAGATGCTCGGATACTACTCACAGATCGTAGGCGACCGCAAACCTCGTCTGTTCATCCACGAACAATTGGTAGATCCGCTCTGGAACATTCTATCCCCCGGCATGCGCTACACAACGGATGGTGAACGTAACATGAGCGATTACTACGATGTCGTTCCCCTGCCAGATGGAGGCACATTCGAACTGGGCGGTGTGACCTTTGAGACGTTTCGGACACAGCATGTTCCCGGTATGGTCAGCAATGGGCTACTCGCCAAACCTTACTTCTATTACAGTGCTGACAGTACACTCGATCAGGAACGGGTGGAGCAAGTTGCCGCTGATGTGCAGCTGATTTTCCATGAATGTCATATGCACGATCTGGTGATCAAATCCCATACCTCATTGAAGGATCTAGAGCAGTTACCCGCGGAAGTGAGACAGAAAACCGTACTGATGCATTATCATGACGAGTACGCGGATGCGGACAAACGGGAACATTTCAACCGCGAGCATGATCTGCGGATGGTTGGTACGTTGGAATCATTTGAGCTGGAGTAGGTAAACGGAGAGAGGGCATCGGATATTATCGTATTCGATCTATATTCTAATGGAGGTCATTGCTATGGAATATCGAATTGAACAAGGTTACTTTCTGATATATTCTCCTGCAAGAAGCACCAGTAGTGGAGACATCATGGTGGTTAAATTACTGGAAAGACCCTTTAAGGATAGAATTGAATTCCTTATTAACAGCAAAAACTATGAGTGTACTACACACCATGAATACTTAAACTTTGAGCCAACTTCTCATCATAAACCTGAAAAGCCTGGAGCATTTTCAATGGAACGAAGTGAGTTCAATCGAATGTGGGATACGATGAATCAGTATTTTGAAAAGTAATAATTTTACTATCTCAAATAGATGAACCGGCAGCGTCTACTCAGATTCCTCAGATGGAACTGGTGAGTGCTGCCTTTTCCTATTTTTCTTTCTCCCATGACTTCATATACTCAATCGTTCTCGGAGACGGATCGGCATGGATATAAAAATAATCTTCCGTTCGCTGATCATTTGGCCCATAAGAAATTTTGATATACATATCTGCATAACGCTGGATGATATTGCTGTCGATCTCCGCCTTGGGCTTTAAGACGTAACTTCTGCTCAAACTCAATCCAAGCGGTTCCTTGTCAGACTCTAAACTAATCTCGTGTGTATTGCTCACATTGGAATGAAATAACTCTCCGGCATCTATTCGATTTATCATGTTGGGATCGAGGGTAAAAGACTGAAGGACATTATCCATGGGCACCCGAGCCTCATTTACCAAAATCTCATAAGAAATTCGGTCAACTCCGGATTCATGACTCACATCCACCGTTGCAGTCAAAGTATAATCATCAGGCGTATCCTTCTGGAAGGACTCAGCTCTCTTTGTAACCCACTCATTTAAATCTCTTCGCTCCGAATTCAACGTATACTCATCGGTCCGCTTTGGTTCCCCCGCTGGCCCCTGGTTTGGTCCCAAACCGCAAGCCCCCAGACACACGGCTATTACAAATAGATACATGACCAACAGGAAGAAACGGTTCAACTCTCTTTTAGGACTCATACCATCCCTCCTTTTCTCCAATCCTCTGTAAAGAATATCGCTTATTATGATCTCTCATTTTGTTTTCTAACACTCCATATTTGGATTATTGTACCATATATTAGGATGTGAAACCGAACTGTTTCTTTCTCATTTCATGTTTTTACTTACAGTAGTGATTCGTTTGCCTATGGCGGCGAGCTTTAACCCACGTGAAGTTAACGAATCTGAGAGGCCTTATTCGGCTGAAATCCGAGTTACCAGTATTCTAACGAATATCAGACGCGTTAATCTGGTGGTGTTGCTCCTACTGGTGCTATTCCAATCGTTTTTGAGAGTAATAAGGTTACTGAGATTCGATAGAATTTCAATAACGCTAATTCAGTGCAAATAAGGTCCACTCAGTTCGTTAGGTTGGAGTTTTAGTTGTACCTAGATAAATGCAAAAAACCACCTGGACACAGGTATACTCGCTCTCCTGTTCAGATGGTTTAACGATCTATCTATATACTGTTTTTATGCGGTCGGTGTACCTTTTCTTATCCTGCCTGGCACATGCCGTTACTCAGCGTCAGCGCAGTCCTCATTCTGTTCAGGAAGGGCCCATACCGAGACGCCCCCACCGCACACATGGAAGGTGGCCCAGCCGTCTTCCTCAATGGTAATCTGATCATCACAGCTCTTCGTCAGATCCACCCAGACTTCACCAGCACGATGCTCTCCGATGAACATTCTCTTCTCACCGTCATCCCCGTTGGAGATGACCACTGCACAACCGGAACCTTCGATTTCCTCTACGCCACGACGTACCCAGCCAATCGTATTGGCGTGATCGAAGTAATCTTCCTGCTCTCCATATGCCTTATTGCAACGGGCAGACAGCAGAATGTCCAGAATTTCTTTTTTGCCATCCACAGGTTCAGGACCACCAATGCCATAATAATCCCCGTAAAATACAACCGGATACCCATCGCGACGTAATAAAGTCAACGCATACGCGCTCGGCTTAAACCAATCACCAATCCATGATTCCAACGCCTCATGAGGTTGGGAGTCATGATTATCTACAAAAGTTACCGCATGGGTAGGATGCGTCTGAACCAGGGTATCATCAAAAATTTTGGAGAGATCAAAGTCTCTACCTGCAAGCGAAGCCTCATGCAACTTGTAGTGAAGAGACACATCAAACAGGTCGATCTGATAGTCCACCGTATCAAGGAATTCACGACATGCATCCAAGTTCGAGTTCCAGAACTCACCTACGATGTAGAAATCCTGACCGCGTTTGCGGATCATCTCTGCTGCAAATTCCTTAATGAATTCATGGTTGATATGCTTAATCGCATCCAGCCGGAATCCACCACACTGGAGGGTATCGATCAGCCATTTCCCCCAATCGATCATCTCGCGCCGAACATCCGGGTGGTTATAATCTATATTGGCGAACATCAGATAGTCATAGTTGCCAAACTCATCATCAACATTCTCATTCCATTTTTTATTCTCTCCTGCGATGCGGAATACACCTGTTCGTTCTTCCCTGGCATCAAAGTCCGTGCCATTGAAGTGTTCAGAGTTCCATTTAAAAGAGGAGTATTGATCTCCGCGACCCGGGAATGTGAATTTGGTCCAGCCCTCAATCTCAAACGGCTCAGAAATTTCCTTCGTTCGATCATTCGGATCAACCTCAATCACTTTAAAAACTTCCGTCTCATCTGCTCCGGCCTTGTGATTCATAACCAGATCCACATAGACGGCAATGCCGTTCTTCTGACACTCAGCAATGGCCTCCACCAGTTCCTGCTTGGTGCCATATTTGGTCCGTACGGTACCCTTTTGATCAAATTCGCCCAGATCGTACAGATCATATACACCATAACCTGTATCTTCTGCTGACACTGCCTTGGTTACGGGTGGCACCCATACCGAGTCAATGCCTTTGGCTTTCAGTTCCGGGGCCATTTCAGCCAGTCGCTTCCAATGATCTCCGTCTGCAGCCAGGTGCCATTCAAAAAACTGCATCATGGTATGATTTCTCTTCATTATAACCGACCTCCTTGATTGCTATCGAAGCGGACCGCGGAACGGATAGGGTAATCGCCGTTGTTCGTTCGTTGCTAACCAAGTTATAACCCTTTCACCCTACCCTTCAATCATATAAAGGAAAGAAAATCGAAAAATATATGCTACATGCATCATTTCATTCGTAGTTCGTTCATCAAATTCGTTTATAGTCCCGCCACTCCTCGGGCAGTAGGGAACGATACGGTTCTTGGATAAAACGATCGTCGACCAGCACCAGCACACCCCTGTCTTCCTCCGTCCGAATCAGCCGTCCACCCGCCTGAAGCACCTTGTTCATACCCGGAAAAATATAGGCGTAATTGAATCCGTTGCGTCCTGTCCGATCATAATAATCACGTAATACGTTGTTCTCCAGACCAATCTGCGGCAGCCCCGCACCTACCACAACGACGCCATTCAAGCGGTCTCCCGGCAGATCGACACCCTCAGAGAATACGCCACCCATGACGGCAAACACCAATCGTGTTCGTTCAGGATTGGGTTGAAAACCATCCAGAAACTGCTCCCGTTCCAGTTCGTTCATGCCTTGCTTTTGTATGACCGTATCTGCTTCACTTGGAAGCTGTGCATAGGTTTCATAGATCTCGCGCATATAAGGATAGGAAGGGAAGAAGACCATTAGATTGCTGCGCGGCCATTCACTTACCAGCTGTTGCAGCATCTCCGCAATGGGGCGCCGGGACTGTTCCCGATCCTTATAACGCACGGATAAGGGCAGGAGTCTCACATCCAATTGTTCGCGCTGAAACGGCGATGGAATCTGCAATGTATAATCCTCTTCCTCTGCACCCAGCATATCCCGATAATAGCGAAGGGGTGACAATGTGGCCGAAAAATGAATGAGGGAGCGGAATCCTTTGGCCGTCTGACGAAGCAGTACCGAAGGATCGAGACAAAATAACTTTACTCTCACTTCACTTCGAACACACTCTGCATACGTAATAAAACGTTCATCATACAGCTTGGCAATGCGCAGGAAATTCTGTGCCGTGAAGTAGGCATCCAACAGTAGCTGATCCGTCTCGGCATTCCCCGAACCACCTTCAACAAGACATTGCTCCGCAACCATGACAAAAGGCTCCAGCCGTTCAATCAGTTCCTCCGGTGCTTCCTGCTGGATGATCTTTCCTTCTTCTCCACCGTTTTTCCGAAGGGTAATCAGATACTTATCAATGGCCCCGGTGTAGTCAACAATGGCTTTGGCAGCAGGCACACTACTGTCCAGCGACTGGAACTCTCTTTTCACATCCAGAAATACTGCCTTCTCCAGCTCAGCGGAAAACATCATTCGGCCACGATCGACCAGATTATGAGCCTCGTCCACCAGTAACACCGTCTTGCGTTTCTGCTCCTCCAACATTCTTTTCAGAGAGATCCTCGGATCGAAAATATAGTTGTAATCGCAGATCACCGCATCGGCTGCATACGCCGCATCCAGGGAAAACTCAAACGGACATACCCGATGTTTGCGCGCATACTGCTCGATGACCGTACGTGTCATTAATGTCTCATGTTCCAGCATGTCCAGCACAGCCCCGTTAATACGGTCATAATATCCTTCGCACATGCCGCATTGCCCCGTATCACAAGCTTCTTCTTCCTTAAAACAAATCTTATCCTTCGCGGTCAGACTGATCACATGCATCTTCAATCCTTCCGATTGCATCCGGGCAAAAGCTTCTTCTGCCGCCACCCGTGTCGTCGTCCTCGCGGTCAGATAGAACAATCGGCTCGCTTCGCCTTCGCCAATCGCTTTGACCGTGGGGAACAGTACGGACATCGTTTTACCAATGCCTGTTGGTGCTTTGGCCATCAATCCCTGACCCTCACGGATCGTCTTGTATACGGCTCCTGCCAGCTTCCGTTGTCCTTCCCGATATTTGCGAAAAGGAAACGGCAGCTCTTTCACACTGATATCACGCTTTTCTTCATATGCAGCGATCATCTCTGCATATGGCGCATAACCGGCAATCACTTCTGCCGCAAACTGCTCCAGTTCCTCTCGTTCTGCCATTCGGCGAAATCGTCTTTCTTCATGAGTTACCGAATGCACATACGTCAACTGCACTTGCATGCGTGGTTCATCTTGCTGAACGGCGTACATGTAGGCATACATCATGGCCTGCGCCCAGTGTACGGGAAGACCTTCTCCCAGATCATCCAGATTGCCCGCAGTTGATTTGATCTCATCCACCGTCAACTGACCCTCCAACCGGATCAGGCCATCACATCGTCCCTCCACCACATAGGTCAAATCCCCATGTTGAATCTCAGCTTCGAGCACAATCTCTTTCAGATCCTCTTCGGTGTACTCCTTCTGTACCCGCTGGTGAATTCGAGTTCCCTCCTGCATCGATGCATTGGTCCGAAACCCTGGACGTATGCTGCCGCTGCGGTACACATACTCTACCAAAGGTCTAACCGATATCCGAATTGTTGTTGTCATACGATCACCCGTTCTGTTTGTAGTGACTATACTTTATCATGAAATATGCTTTTGGACACAGCACCACCTCGAAGAAGTGGAAAATATTATAAAGAGAGATTGACTTCCCATCGTCCCATAAGTAAAGTTAACTTTACGTAAAGCAAACTTTACTTGTGGGAGGATATACTTGCAAAATCTAATTAGAGACAAACGAATACATATGCACATCACACAGGAAGAACTGTCTCAACGCCTAAAGGTCTCCAGGCAGACCATCATATCGTTGGAATCCGGTAAGTACAAACCTTCTCTTGTGCTTGCTCACAAGCTTGCCCAATTATTTGACTGTCAGATCGAGGAATTATTTATTTTTGAAGGAGATGAGAATATTGAGTTCTGAATTACTGAATCGGATGATCGGTATCGGTGGAATTGTAGCTGGTTTGTTATTTGCAATAATCATTATTTTTTTCACAAGGTTGATTGCAAAAAAGCACAACGGACTGGATGAGCGGTACCTCTATTGTATCACGAGAGCAAAGGCCTTCTCCTGGAATGCGACAACCATCAGTCTTGCTCTGGCTTGGATCCTTGTAGTTATACTAGACGGGATATCGTTTTCTTTTTTCATTATTACTGCAGTGTTTGTCATTCATTGTTTATCTTCTATTGCGGCAAACCTGTACTACTCAGCTCGGAATTAGCCCACCTGTCCGATACATGTGAACCGATTGGACTCGCTGATTTCCATATGCTATCTTGAAATAGAATGTACTTAATGAGGAGGCAGCTTCTATGTATATCTATTTGGTTCCTTCACCGATTCCAGATGCACTTGCTGCATACCCGCATCTGACTTTGCGAAGCGAAGAGCAGGTGCGTCTGGCTCTTGAATCCGCAGAACGCCTGATGAATATTGAGTCTGATGATAAAGTAGCCGCATATGAAGCTTTTGATGCCGCAGGCTCCTGGACTGGCGGTGGTTATGCTGTTCTCAACAATATCCCTGTCACAGAGGATGGTCGTAATGATTTCGAAGAACGGTTCAAGAACCGTGCCCGCAAGGTAGAAGACGAGCCTGGCTTTGTCGGTATTCGTGTGCTTCGTCCTCTGAAGGATGACACATATGTCGTACTTACACTCTGGCAGTCGGAGGAACATTTCAAAGGCTGGCAGGAATCCCAAGCATATAGTCACGCTCACCGTAACCGCAGTACAAGCGAAGGCCTGACCGCACAGAAGCCCACCATGTTCCCCAGACCTTCTTACGTCACAACGTACACTATAGAATAACGAATTGGGTCACATCTGGCTTTTATCGCAATAGCCCATGTTTTTTCGAACCTCTTCCTGCATGGAAGAGGTTTTTTTGCCGTCAATTGTAGATGGCTCTCATTTTTGACACAGCCATGCTGAGATAGGATAATACTTGTTAAATGAAACTTCGGAAGGGAAGGCGGTACCTTGTCACGCAGTTCACTCACCCGATTTCTAAGCGGACCGTTTATATTCTTTACCATTATCATGATGATCAAAAGTTCACTGGCCTGGATTGTTATCTTCGATGACATCCCTGTCTGGAAACCACTGCTGACCGAATTGCCGCTCATCTGGATCGGATTCTGTCTAATTGAGTGGTTTGCTGCCAAGCGGCGGATGTGGATATACCTTGCCATGAATTTGTTGCTCTCAGGGATTTTCTTTGCAGCCATCATGTACTACAAATACTATGGTGTAATCGTTAACTATCATGCGTTGGCACAGGTGAATCAGGTGACTTCGGTCAAGAGCAGCATGTTCTCTTTGCTTGATCCCTATTATTTGTTTATTTTTGCAGACGTGCTGATCATTGGGGGGATACTCATTCGTCGTCGGATCAAACTCGGGAGTACAGAACGCCCGAACCGCATTCCGCTTGAACGACGTGCCAGAAGACGTGTTGCTTCGGTCATTCTGACCCTGTCCATGATCCTCTGCATGCTTAACATCTATCCCAATCGGGCCAGCATGAGTGAGCTTACACAAGCAGAACAGATGGGCATCCTCGGTTACGAGGCGTATACCATCCTGGATCGACCTGATAAACCTGTGCCCATCGCTCACATTGATCAGACTGACATCGACCAACTGAAGCAAACGACCGAGCTTCCTGCGATTTTGGAGAAGGGTGCCGCGAGCGGACGCAATGTGATTATGCTCCAGTTGGAATCGTTTCAGAACTTTCTGATTGGATTAGAGGTAGATGGACAGGAGATTACGCCTAATCTGAATCAATTGGCTAGACAGAGCCTGTATTTTCCGAACTTTTATCAGCAAGTGGGACAGGGAAATACATCGGATGCAGAATTTGTTGTGAACACATCTTTCTACACCCCGCCGAACGGGGCAGCAACAACTGTATATGCAGATAAAGCTCTGCCAAGTCTACCCAAGTTGATGTCAGCAAACGGATATAAGACAGCAACATTCCATACGAATGATGTTCGTTTCTGGAATCGGGATCAGTTATACAAGGCACTTGGATTCGACCAGTATTATGATATTGATTATTTTGGCACACAGGACTCTATCGCCTTTTCGGCCTCGGATGAAGTCCTATATTCCAAAACACTGGATAAGCTGGAATCCATGCAGTCTTCGGGCGATCCCTTCTATGCCCATATCATCTCCATGTCAGCCCACCACCCGTACACTTTGCCTAAAAACAAGGTGAAACTGACGCTGCCAGAGCGTTACAAGGATACGTTGCCCGGTGATTATCTGATATCACAGCATTATGCAGATCAGGCGGTTGGACAGTTGATTGCTGGATTGAAAGAACAGGGATTATGGGAAAATAGCTTGTTTGTCTTGTACGGGGATCACCTGGGACTTCCCATCTATTCACTGGATCGGGATGACAAAGTCCTTATGAAAGAGTTGTATGGTCGGGAATACACATCAGCAGATATGATTAATATCCCACTCATTATCTCGGCACCGGGCGTTACCCCGGGTGTACAACTGGAACAGATCGGAGGTCAGGTGGACATTCTGCCAACGATTGCCGGACTCACCGGAGTATCACTGGAGGAACAATTACATTTCGGACAGGATTTGCTGCGTGAAGGCGGAAATCTTCTACCGGAACGATATTACCTTCCTTCCGGGTCCGTGCTAAACGATGCTTCTCTCTTCATTCCCGCGAAAGGATACGGGGATGGAACGCATTATTCCCTAGCTGATGCGGGCAGACAGGATGCCGTGCAAAAGCAGTTGAATGTTCCGTCAGAAGAGGTACCGAAAATTTCGGCGGACAAGGTACCTCCAGCATTCACCACACCCAATAACAGTGAGGTATCTTCTTCACGGTTTATAACAAAGGAACAGTACGATCGAGCATTGGATCTTGCACACTTGTCCAACAGTTATTTGAGCCAGCTACCGGATCGAAAGACTACACAATAATTGAATCTTTTCACTCGAACTCATCCATGCGGCGACCTTCCTCTTTACCATAGAGAGAACGGTCGCTATTTCTATTACGGAACCAGACTAGTGGCCTATCCATTCGTGAGCAGACCATTAAAGAGCCAGTTGCCTTCCTCGGAACGAATGAAATAGAAATCCAATGCACTGTTTCCATCAGACCATACTATAGCCATATGTAAAATGACACGATCTGAATCCAGAGGATTAAATCCACGATACTCCAAATTATTCAGGCTAACGTTTTGCAGAAAAGGGACTTCGTAATCCCCCTGTTCCAGTTTCGAAATAATGGTATTGTTCTGCTGCGATATTTCTATGTTCGATGAAGACACCGATTCAAGATATGTATAGTTATTCGATTGCATCGCCGCCATCAGTTTAAACGTTATGTTCAGCGTTTCTCTTAAACTTTCTACTTCTTCCTGCTCTTTTGTGTCTTTTGCATCTTTTTCCTTCTGAATTTGTTCGTTATCTATGGCATCCTTGCGCTCCCTCTCCTGTACATCTGGTAGTGAAGCATCGTCACTTGAACTGCAGGCTGTTAAAAATAAAGCGAGCATCCATATCAACAAGATTCTGCTTTTTCTCATCTAATCTCCTCCTTAATAAAATGAATGAACACAAACACATATCTTCCACATTTATGGTAACATATTCCATATAAAAAAAGAGTATCCTGTTCGTTCTGAAAAATAAACTAAATAAGACCCGAACCTGTTAGTCCAGGCTCGGGTCTTTCATATGATTACAACGGCAGTAACGCAACCGACTTACGAGCAGTCAATTGCTCCACCATGGCAAGCCATTCTTGCGGTTTATTCGGTAACACCGCATAATATCGATTCAGGAAATCAGCCACTAGGCTTGCTGGCAGTTCACCAAGCGACTCATCACCTGGCATGAAGCACAGGTCCAATCCGCCAACCGCTTCCCCGTCCCCTTGCCAGGATGGATGAACATACGGGAAGTCCAGACGCTGATATCCCAGATGGGACAGCACTTCGCGACGCACATACGGGTCCATCGGCTTGATGCCGCCAAACTCGTGATCCTGACTCAGATAAGGGTTATAGATTTCGGCAAACATGCCGAACAATTCTTTCCCGTTTGCTGCAGCCAGCTTTTGCAGATCACGCTTGCGGTGATTCGCCAGGAAACTGCCGATCCCCAGACCTTCACGCCCAATAATCGTGAAGTCCGTCATGGCTACGTTCCAGTCCTCGTAATAACGGTACTCTGTCGCTCCAACAACCTGTCCCTCATGCACAGCCACGAACACCCGAATACCCGGATCTTCCAGTGGTTCTTCCCACAGTGGGAAGTCCAGCACTTCTTCCCGCGGGAAAATCTCCTGCATCAACTTGTGCATTTGGGCAAACAATGGATCTTTAATGGATGTAATACGCGTGAATTCCATGAATAAATACCCCCTCGATTGATGATGTATTTCGTTTAACATTTCTTTATCTGAACGGATTCCGCCACTCCATCAGGGCTGCATAGTTGTAGGATTCCTCATCGTCCAGATAGTCTGCGGTCACACCAACAGGCATGCGGCCACAGCGAAGCAGGAACGATATCACCGGGTCACGCCTCTCTCCTGCTGCTACCTGATCCAAGTATTCCTGTGCAGACAGTTGGTCTGCAACCAGATGATAACCTGGCATTCTACCAGCACCTAGTAACCGATCCATCCCCTGAGCGATGACAAGGTGGTACATCGCCTGCATCATAAGCTGAGCCAGTCCCCATTTGCGGTACTTTGGACGAACACAGAGATCAACAATATACAGCGTGTTGCCATCCGACTGATGGTTACGAATATAACCGTCATCCGTTACTTCGGCCCAGGTATGACTTGCTGGATGTGCAGGGTCCCACTGCATCCGTAGCGAGGTCATCGAGCCAGCCAATTCTCCATCGACTTCAATACAGATGGCACCCTCCGGGTAATGCTGCACATGACTGGTGAGCTGCTCTTGACTCCAGAGCAGCTCTTCCGGATAAGGAGGAGGGAAACTCTCCGCCTGAATGCGAATGAGTTCCTCAAAGTCGGATGCAACATAATTGCGAACGACTGCTTTTACCCTTTTACCACTTCGCTCCGGGTCGGTGATCAGCATTTCTTTGGTATACATGTTGCCGGTTCACCCCTTTCCACTGACAAATGAACTCCAAAACTCTGTTTTGCTTCGGTTTTAATTATGTGTTCAAAAAGGTCGGTTTTCAGTACCGAGAAGATGGGATGAAGCTAGAAATGGAGTAGCGGAGCGTAGGGAAGACTACGTGAGCAACGGACATTTCGGCTGAATTCCATATTCGATGCTGATGATGCCACTAGGCATCCTTCGTAATCAAAAGCGGGCTTTTTGAACAACCTCTATAAGGTTGCCTACTCCCAATCGGTATACAGATCAGTACGGCGGTCACGCCAAGTCGTTACCGATCCACGTTCACGTACCTCATACAGCAAATCCAGATCCAGATCGGCGCTCACGATCATATCGTTGTTAATCTCACCCTCGGCCAGAATGCCACGTGGCGGGAATGGGGTATCATTCGGCGTAATAATTGCAGCCTGTCCGTAGTTGGCACGCATGAAATCAACGGTTGGCAAGTTACCCACTGTTCCGGTTAACACAACATACACCTGATTCTCCACCGCGCGGGCATGACTCGTATAACGCACACGGTAGAATCCATGACGATCGTCCGTGCAGGAAGGACAGAAAATCACGTCAGCGCCTTTGGCTTTGCTCATCCGTACAATTTCCGGGAATTCAATATCGTAACAGGTCAGCATGGCAATACGGCCTTTATCGGTATCGAACACCTCAAGTCCTTCTCCGGGAGCCATATTCCATTCCTGAACTTCGGTTGGTGTAATGTGAATCTTGTCCTGGCGAGCGATGCGACCATCTGGGTAGAACATGTGGGCTGTATTATACAACTTCCCTTCACGGCGAATGACGTGGGTTCCCCCGATAACGTGCATACCGTATTTGGCAGCAAGTGACGTGAACAGTTGTTCATATTGCTCTGTAAAGTTTGGCAGATCCTCAATTGTCAGTGCATTGCCTTGTTTGTCCCCAATGGACATTAATTGCGTTGTGAAAAATTCCGGGAACAGCACAAATTCGGTTCCGTATTCGCTCGCTGTCCGTATGTAATGCTCAGCCTGAGCGGCGAACTGCTCAAACGAGCTGATTGTGTGCAATTGGTATTGTACAGCGGATACCCGCAGTTTCATGTTCGTACACCTCCACCATTATTATGCTTCCATTGTAACAACGATCCGGGGTCAACAAAAGAGTATTTGCAACGGGCACTGCAATGACAGAACAACCTTCCGATCAATCCCTTACTCACCCAGCATCGACTGTGTGAATCCAATCCACTCTCTCGTGGCAAAAGACAAATAACGATCCTTCCGCCAGATCATACCGAGCTGCCATGGAATCACCGGTTCCACTACCGGTATAATACGCACGCGCATGTGGTCTACCTCACGACAGATCGTTTCCGGTAGTAAGGCCACTCCCAGATTGGCGGCAACCATCGCGCTGAGCAGATCCCACTGGGAGCTCTCATATACCACCCGGGGCTGAAACCCCGCATGCTGACAGGCCACAATAATCCGGTCATGCAACGCAAAATCCTCCCGAAACAGCACAAAGGCGTCGTTTTCCAGTTCATGCAGCGCAACCGCCTCTTTCCCTGCAAGTGGATGTGAAGGGTGTACAAGCAGGTTCAGTTTCTCTTTCACAAACACAAAATGATCCAACAACTCATCCACGGTTGGCAGTACGGCAACGCCAATATCCAGAGCACCACTGATCACATCGGCCTCCACTTTTTTGGCACCATCCTCAAATAGTTGAATGGTCACCTGCGGGTAGGCTTTGTGAAATTCACCAATAATCATGGGGAAAAAGCTGGACCCTACCATCGGCGGCAAGCCAATCCGCAGATGGCCTTTCTTCAAGTTCATCAGATCGTCCAATTCGGACGACAGACTGCGGAATGATTTTTCAATCTCCAGTGCCTGACGAAAAAACACATGGCCCGCGTCGGTTAGTTCAACTTTCTTCCCATAACGGTCCAGTAAAGTGATACCCAATTCCTCTTCAAGACTCTTGACCGTCTTGCTGATCGTGGGCTGGGTGATATACAGGACTTCGGCGGCTTTTGTGAAGCTCTGCTGCCGGGCAACTTCCAGAAAATATTGCAAATGGCGGATATCCATCGGTTGACCCCCACCTCTCATAGACAAATGGAATAGTAAACATTCTTAATATGCATTTTACTCATGAAAGAATGCAATGTAAAATTTGTGATATCAAGTAACGTTTCCATTCATTTTCATAATAACTCAAAGGATTACGTTGATTATATAAGGAGGGATTGAAGTGAAAAAATGGGGCCTTGGTATTGCACAAGTTGCACTCTTAATGGTTTTTTCACTGCTCATGGACCTGCTGGCCCGTACTCTCCATCTTCCTGTACCAGGTTCAATACTCGGTATGGTTGTGTTATTCATTCTGCTTCAGACTCGTGTCGTGAAGTTGCGCTGGATTGAAGTTGGAGCTGCCTGGCTGCTCGGTGAACTATTGTTATTTTTTATCCCGTCAGCCGTTGGCATTATGAACTATATGCCCATGTTAGAGCATGACGGACTACAGATTTTATTCATCGTACTGCTTAGCACATTCCTGGTCATGTCCTGCACAGGCCTGGTGGCTACACGAATTGCCAAACGAAAGGAGCGTCACACCGGATGATTGGATTTCTCTGCCTGTTGTTAACCGTCGGTATCTATGGGGTTACCAAACGAATGTATCGCAATCTGCCTAAAGTATATCTGTCTCCGCTACTCATTACGCCGCTTCTTGTTGTTGGCATATTGCTTGCAACCGGAACGGATTATGCCACGTATAGCAGTGGTGGCAAATGGCTGAGTCTGCTTCTTCAACCGGCCACGGTGGCTTTTGCCGTACCGCTCTATACATTTTTCCATGTACTCAAAAAACATATTTCCGAGATTGTCTTCAGTGTCATGACTGGCTCGGTTGTTGCCGTACTTTCTTCTGCCCTGCTCGCCAAATGGTTGCGCCTGGATTCAGGTCTAATCCACAGCTTGATCCCGCGCTCCATTACAACACCAATTGCCATGAACGTATCCGCCACAATCGGTGGCATACCCGCAGTGACAGCTGTTTTTGTTATTATGACCGGTCTGCTCGGAGTAATTATGGGACCTTCGATTGTCAAAATGCTGCGCATCGATGGGGAGATTGCACAAGGCACACTGTTTGGAACCGGTGCCCATGGCACAGGGACATCCAAGGCGTTTGAACTGAGTTCCCTGACCGGTACCATCTCCAGCATCTCCATGGTGCTCGCTGCATTGTTCACTTTAGCGGTTGCACCCGTGCTTTCTAAACTTATTTTCCCATAATGGATGGAATTATCCACTTTTTTGAAATATTATTGTTGTATTAAAGCCCTTTCTTCCTTACAATAAGGACAGGTTTTTAATTGTGAATATTGCGGGGGAGATGCGATGAAAAGAACCGGAATGAAGAGATCTCTGGACCGTCTTGGACGAATTGTCCTTCCCAAAGAAATGCGGGATACGATGGAAATCCATATCGGCGATCCGCTTGAGTTTTTCATTGAAGGAAAAGAGTTGATTTTAAGAAAGTACAAATCAACATTATGTATTTTTTGCGGTGATGTAGATACGGAAATGTATTTCAAAGAACAATTCATCTGCCGGACTTGTGCAATTCAATTAAAACACCCGGATGACTCTCCCGACTGGTTCGTACCTCAGAACAAACAGGCTCCTGCACCCGTGGAGCGTCCTGCTTCCAAATCCGCCCCAGTCTCATCTCCCGCTAGGGAAGAAGGGACCACAGCTGACAACCAAGAATACCCGGACCTGCGGCCAAAGACGGCACGTATGCTGCAACAGATGAAAGAAATTGTTGAACAGAATCCCGGTTTGGCTCAACAGCAAATTGCGGAAAAGCTTGGCATCAGCCAAGGACGCGTCTCTCAATTAAAAAAGTTACTATAATCAAAATGGCATTTGATCATTTATAGTCAGAAGACCTTCCGATCAGGAAGTCCCGCTGCAAGAGAACCCGTTGTTTTTCGTGGGTTCTTCTTTTTTTATATTCATATTGTAATGGAAAGGAGTTCTATGGATAAAATTCTGTATTTATCACAATTCGACCTCATGTCCTCCTTATCCGAGGCAGACCTGATTGAAATGGATGGGATGACTTCTATTACGACCATACCTAAAAACAGACAGATCCAGACACCCGATACGTTTACAGAAGGTTTCTATTTTGTAAAACGGGGAAAGGTTCGTTTATATACATTAAATCCGGAGGGCAAGCAGTTCACTCTCGATATTTTGACGGAAGGTAACGTGTTTGGAGAAATGAACGGAATCTCACTCGGAACACGCGCCGTTTATATCGAAACGATGGAGGAGTGTGATATTTGCCTGATGAACAAACAACGTTTTGAACAGTTTCTGATTGAACATCCAGAATTTATGATGAGACTGATGAACGTACTAAGCGAGCGGATCAAACGAATGAGCGAGTTGACACAGACGCTTGCACTCGGAAACCTGCATGAAAAGGTGATACATAATCTCTTCCGGCTGGCTGAACAGATGGGATGGATCGAAGAAGATGAGTACTGCCGGATTCAACTCGGGCTTACCCATCAGGAGATTGCCTGGATGGCAGGAGCCACACGGGAATCGGTTACGATTGTCATGCAGGACTTGGCAAGAGCAGGCCGTATTCGTACCGGATTCAAATCAGTCTCCCTTCATCGTGACGAAATCGCTAACCTCCGGAAAATCACTGCCCACTTGTAAGATGCCTTACATCCCTGTTCTCCAGCCAGTTGTATTGTATAACTCATGATGTTATACAACCAAGGAGGAATATACTGTTGAATGCTAAGCCAGATCTATTTATCCCAGAAGACATTTTTCTTCGCAAAGGTGCCCGTAAAGCAACGGAAATTCCTGAGCATATCCGCAATTGGCTACAAGCAGGACATATCGAATCGGTCAATCTGACTGAATGGCTGGCTGTAGATCATGTTTCTCTTTTTCAGAAGGTTACCCATGAATGGGGAATGGATGCCGAAACCAGAGCAATTACAGAGCAGTTAACACAGATGGATGAGCAGCGGATCATGAAAATCATCCCGGCCATAGCCATGCAATGGCTTGATCTGTTGAAACGTCCATCAGTCAATGAACAAACGAATCTCTTTCGTTCCATTGCAGAGCATCATTCAGACAGTGTTCGCTGCTGGGCGGCTTATATCATTGGGCTGGATTCCGGTCTGAACCTGACTGAAAAGTTGGAGCATATTCGGCCCTTTGCAGCAGATCATCACTTTGGTGTAAGAGAAATCGCCTGGATGGCTCTACGGGAGTCCATCTCTGCCGAATTATCCTTAGCCTTTCAGCAGTTAATCCCATGGAGCGTTGACCCTGATCCACTGATCCGTCGATTTGCCATAGAATCAATCAGACCTCGTGGCGTCTGGGCCAAGCATATTCAGGAGTTAAAAGAAAATCCGGCCATGGCCCTTCCCTTGCTTGACGCAGTAAAATTCGATGCCCATAAGTATGTACAGGATTCGGTAAGTAACTGGCTGAACGACGCCAGCAAGACCAATCCAGAGTGGGTGCGGCAGGTCTGTGCCACTTGGACTCAGCAGTCGGATACCAAACATACGCGGCGAATCGTTACACGTGCCACGCGAAGTCTTACATAAAAAAAGATGACCACCGCTCTCTGGCAGTGGTCATCTTCTGCATAGGCATCCGCGTTTACATTCCTTTTGACAGGAATACCTTTTCCACGTTGAACAGCCCAATTACGTTCCCTCTTATCTTTAACTTACGCCTGAATCGCGTCCATTTGGCCTTCTTCTTCCCCTTCCAATCTGCGCATGCCCACAACCAAAACAATAATGTTAGCTACCAACAACACAGCCGGGAACGGAACAGCAGCGTATTGTGCATAGATCAGATGACTTCCCACGGCCCCAATCAGAATGAAGGTCAGTATGCCAGAAGCCAGGATGCGAGTCCGTGGAATCAGCAGTCCTACAGCACTAAGCAACTCCGCAGCGCCCAGCAGATACATCGTCCATGTAGGATAAGAGAAACTTTCGAATGTCTGAATCATCATGTCTGCTCCACTAATCTTGTTAAACCCCGTCATGACGAAGACACCTGCTAACACAACCAGAAAAACGTAACCCAAAATCTTGTTCATATGTAGATCCTCCTGTAACAAATTACATGTTCCTACTATGTAATGATTATTTTTACTGCACATTGTAAAAAAAGAATCTATGTAAAAGTTCCCAAAGGTCACTCTGTTTTCAACCGTTCAGCCCAGTTCAATTTTCAGAATAGTACGTGTTCATATTATACGTATTATTTATCACCAACTTACTTTTGTGAAGTTAGTATATAATAATAATATAATTTCTTCAAGTAATTTTTCACTGTATGATGTATAATACATACAAAAGGTATGTTACAGTATATTTTGTAGTAACCCTCATTTACTTGGATGTCCTATATTCTTAAAGCGGCAGAAATCATGTCCTTTCATATACAACTTTGAAGAAAATCATTATGAATCGAGGTGAACACGTTGAAGCTGAAAAAAGTAAAATCACCAAGTCCCTGTATGATCACTCAAGCCATAGACATCATAGGCAAGAAGTGGGTACTATTAATCATGTACCAACTGTTGTCTGGACCCAAGCGGTTTACGGAACTTGAAGCAGAGATGGCGATCAGTGGACGACTTTTATCGGAGAGATTGAAGGAAATGGAGACGGAAGGTATCGTAACCCGACACATGTTTCCCGAGATACCTCCCCGTGTAGAGTATGAATTGACACCGAAAGGCAGAGCCATTGAACCTGTCATTGATCAGATCTACAGTTGGTCATCCGACTGGTTGAAACAGCAGAAATCCGAGTAGTTGAATTGCTACTTAATAATCTCTACTCAACACAAATACGCCTGAATCAGGCTGATCTGCGGATCATTCCCTGATTCAGGCGTATTTATATTACCTTCAACCTTTTAATGAGAGAGATGTTTTGAAGGCTGAAGCTGTACCGGCAGACCGGAATCTGCCGATGCCAGCGCCGCCGTCGTAATCTCCTGTGTACGGCAGGCATCCGCATAATCGGACAGAATTCGTGAACGGTCTCCCGTACGCAGGGCGTGAATGAACGCTTCATTCTCACGCTCGTATGGGTTATGTCCTGCCGGAATCTCCAGACCTGCCATCGCATGTGTTGCGGCACTTGGCAGAAGCAAACGTTCTGGCGTCCAATCCCACACACCTGCATCCGTGTAGAACTGGAGTCCTGCGCCGCCCTCTCCGTCTGGCAACAGACATGTATTGGCGATACTGGCAATCGCTCCACTTTCCAGCTTGAGCGTCACATTTGCCACATCGGCTACGGTCACATGCTCATGCTTCTCATGCATGCTTCGCTGAGCTGCTACAGCATATACCTCCGTAACTTCTCCTGCACAATACCGAAGCAAGTCTACAATATGTGTAGTCTGCTCTACGAATTGTCCTCCTGAACCGTCCTGACGCCGCCACCAGGCGACCCCTGGCATTCCGCCCATCCAGCGGCCAAGAGCCATGCCGACCGTCTGTTCTTTCATCGCTTGCTGCAGGACCTGCGCAGCCTCCTGATAACGGAAATGGTATCCTACAGAGGTTAACAACCCACTCTTTTGCACCTGATCCAACACCTGACGCGGAACATCCATTCCGGTGCTCAAAGGTTTCTCCACCAGGAATGGAATACCGCGGCGGATTAATTCGGACTCAATTGATCCGTGAGACATCGGAGGCACACAGATATACACCGCATCCAGCTTCTCACCATCCAGCATATGTTCAAGTTCCCCGTAACCAACAGCATCATAAACGAAGGCCATAGCCTCTGCCTTTTCGAGCGAAGTTCCACAGACACTCGCAACACGAACACCTTCCATCCGTGCGAGAATATCCGCGTGTACCTTACTGAACCAGCCTGTTCCAATGATTCCGATCTGTAATGTCATGGATGTAATCCCCTCTCTATGTTACACGCTTACATGTTCCATTCGACTCTCGATCTTGAAATCCTGCCTTAGATTTTGCCGGATGCTTCCAGCAACAGCTGATCCAGTTCCTGTGTATGTTTAACCTCTTCCTCTTCAGACCAGTTCAAACGACCTGCCATATACGAGATAACCGCTGCTTTATAGCGACGAACTTCATCAATACGGAAGAATAAATCACCTGTTCTTCGTACCAAAAAGTCAGACGGGGTTGCAGCCATCTCTTCATCAATCGCGTAATGTAGCATAAGCAATAACTCCTGTGGCATGCCATGAAGCTCGGACTTGGTGCGTGGATCGGGCATTCGCTCATACAGTGCCTCCACATTGGAACCATACGTGCGAACCAGCCGCTCCGCAGCAGGTCGGGCAAGCCCGAGGGCAACACCGTCCTTGATCTTGCGCTCCGCATACGATACAAATCCAGCCGATCCCCCTACATCACCGCCGGAGATGGGCATCTTCTTCGTTACACATGGGCCTATGGAATGTCCACTCTCCTGCTCCATCTGGCGTGCGACCAGATCAACAACCATCTCGGCCATTTTACGGTATCCAGTTAACTTGCCCCCGGCAATCGTAATCAGATTGGATTCGGATACCCAGACTTCATCTTTACGTGATATTTCGGAAGGATTCTTGCCTTCCTCATGAATTAGTGGACGTACACCCGCCCATCCGGATTCCACGTCCTCGGTACCAATGTGTACATCTGGAAACATGCCATTAACTGCATCAATCACATAATCGCGATCCGCGTCGGAAATTTGCGGGTGTGCAGGATCATCCTGATATACAGTGTCGGTTGTACCTACATAGGTTTTGCCATCACGTGGGACAGCAAACACCATTCGACCATCTGGTGTATCAAAATAGACGGCCTGTCTTAATGGGAATCGTTCACCATCAAAGACCAAATGAATGCCTTTGGTCATCTGCAGCGTTTTCCCCTGGCGCGAACCATCCAATTCCCGCAGACCGTCCACCCATGGACCGGAAGCGTTGATCACCTTGCTTGCTTTTAGCGTATAGGTCTGCCCATCGATCTGATCCATAGCTTCAATACCTGTAATCTTGCCATTCTCCTTCAGGAAACCTTTCGCCTTAACGTAGTTCACGGCCTGTGCCCCACGTTTGACAGCTTCTTTCATAACTTCAATGGTGAGCCTGGCATCATCAGTCCGGTACTCCACATAGAGTCCACCACCCAACAACCCCTGTTTGCGTAACAGAGGTTCACTATCTGACACCGCTCCGGCATTCAACATTTGGCGCCGTTCACTGCGCTTCACCCCGGCGAGCCGGTCATACACCATCAGTCCAATGGATGTACTGAAGCGGCCGAACGTGCCAGCCGTATAGATCGGTAACAACATCGGTTCCGGTGTGGTCACATGTGGCCCATTCTCATAAACGACAGCCCGCTCCCGTCCTACCTCAGCAACCATCTTCACTTCATATTGCTTCAAATAACGTAATCCGCCATGGACAAGTTTGGTCGAACGACTGGATGTACCTGCTGCAAAATCCTGCATCTCTACAAGCGCTGTCTTCAATCCACGGGAAGCCGCGTCCAATGCAATCCCTGCGCCTGTAATCCCACCGCCAATAATTAATACGTCAAAATGTGCATTCGCCATGCTTTGCAAATATTCGGTCCGGTGTGCTGACGAGAACGTTTCTGTCATTCTTGAACCTCCTATCGATTTCCTCAATTTTTCCGTAAAAAAACAAAAAAAGGACCACGTCATTCGCTCAGCAATTGCTGAGCGGCACGTGGTCCCTCCCGATCTCCAGACATCATTTTTTAACTTGTGCCTTTATCCTATCACAGATTTTTGACGGCGTGAAGTCCTGAAATGACACATTATTCAAAAAAAATTCAAAAAGTTGTTCTGCCAAAGGATGGAATTTCAAATGAATCCACTAACCTTGTTTTTTTCCTTATAGTGGGTATATATTTTGCCTTCTCCAGGAAGAATAACCCTGTAAATAATGTATCATTTTCCACCAGTAAATATCATTTATAACATATATTTAGTTAAAAAGTACAAATACCCACACCAAGAAATATTCATTTCATTCCTTTTATTTAAAAGCCATTGCTGCGTTCACTGCACGCTTCCAGCCTGCATACAGTTCTGTTCGTTGTTGCTCAGCCATAACAGGCTGGAAGACACGCTCCGTATTTTCATGATCGGTCAATTCATCCGCACTCGTCCAATATCCAACCGCCAATCCTGCCAGATAAGCCGCACCCAATGCAGTCGTTTCATTCACCGTTGGGCGTTCGACAGGAATGCCGAGAATATCACTCTGGAATTGCATGAGGAAATCATTGGCCGCCGCCCCGCCATCCACACGCAGAGCATGCACGGGAATACCCGAGTCGGATTCCATTGCCTCCAGTACATCTTTGGTCTGATACGCCAACGCCTCAAGTGTAGCACGGATAAAGTGTTCCTTTGTCGTGCCTCGGGTCAGACCAAACACTGCACCCTTAACCTCACTATCCCAATACGGACTGCCCAGTCCCACAAATGCAGGTACCATATAAACACCGTCTGTCGAAGGCACACGTGAGGCGTAATCCTCGCTATCTTTTGAAGAACGAAGCATTCTTAATCCGTCACGCAGCCACTGAACCGCAGACCCTGCAACAAAAATGCTGCCTTCGAGCGCATATTCAACCTTGCCATTCATCCCCCAGGCAATCGTTGTAATCAGTCCATGATTGGATTGTACCGGGTTCTCTCCCGTATTCATAAGCATGAAACAACCGGTACCATATGTATTTTTCATACTGCCCTTGGTATAACACCCCTGACCAAACATCGCTGCCTGTTGATCTCCTGCCGCTCCCGCAATCGGAATCCGATGACCGAAGAAATGATAGTCTGTTGTGTGTGCATACACCTCGGATGAACCTCGCACTTCTGGCAACATGGCCTTGGGAATGTCGAGGATATTCAACAATTCGTCATCCCATTGCAGATCATAGATGTTATAGATCAGAGTACGTGAGGCATTGGATATATCCGTGACATGTGTCCCCCCGCTCAGTTTCCAGATCAGCCAGCTATCAATCGTGCCAAATAGCAATTCACCCTTCTCTGCCCGCTCCCGGGCACCAGGGACATGATCCAGAATCCACTTTACCTTTGTTCCCGAGAAGTAGGGATCGATCAGTAATCCTGTTTTACGGCGGAAAAGGTCCCCGAGACCCTGCGTCTTCAATTCTTCACAGATATCTGCGGTCTGTCTGGATTGCCATACCACTGCATTATAGATGGGTCTGCCTGTTTCTTTGTCCCATACCACAACAGTCTCCCGTTGATTCGTAATTCCAATTCCGGCAATCTGGACAGGTTTTATTCCGCTCTCTGCCAGACATGAAGCCATCACGGCAAGAATGGAACTCCAGATTTCGTTGGCATTCTGCTCTACCCAGCCCGGTTTGGGGAAATATTGAGGGAATTCCTGCTGTGCAATGTGCACAATCTCCCCGCCACGGTTAAATAGAATAGCTCGGGAGCTTGTTGTTCCCTGATCCAGAGCCAATATATATTTTTCCATACAGCCAACCTCCTGTTGTGGGTTCTTTTTACGGTGTAAGCGATTTCTCGAAGTGTCGGATCAGATCCGTGTTGGATGTGGTCACTGCCGTAGCCCCGACGCCAAGCGCAAGTTCAACCTCTTCCGGTGAACGGATCAATCCCCCTGCAATAATGGGTATCCCTGTACGCACAGATACTTCCGCAATAATATGCGGAATGACGCCAGGTAATACTTCAATATAATCCGGTTGGGTTTTGGCCAGCAACAGATAACTTTTCTCCAGTGCATGGGTATCCAGCAGAAAAATACGTTGAATCGCTGTAATGCCTTTCTGCTTTGCCTTCTGAATGACACTCGCTCGCGTAGAGATCAGTCCTGCCGGGCGAATGTGCTGACACAGATACTCTGCCGCATACTCATCATTCTTCAATCCTTGGACCAGATCTGCATGCAAAAGTATCTTTTTGTCGTATCGCCGAGCCTCGTCCATTACACTCTGAAGCTGTGCAATATGCGTTTCCAGCATCACCCCATAGGTATAAGGGCCTTCAATCATCGCTTCAAACTGCTTCATGCTCTTCGCAGCCGGCAATATACGTTGTCCCTCAAATGGCACCTTCGTTCCTCCCGCATTCATCAGATGCCTATATTGTATAATCCGCACTGCGGGAACGGCAAGCCATTCCGTGAATCAGGAAAACCTGATCGCTACCCTATCCTCCATACAAAAAAGCCGCTGCTGTACTTCTCCTTAACGAAGAGTACTACAACGACTAATTCACTAATCGTATATGTTCAATGAGTAAAGATTAACCCTGCGCATGCGGAAGCAGCGTCTCTGCCCCGGCCCAACCATCACTTTCTGCCAAATGACCGGAACGGTTCACTTTCGTTTGCAGATATTTCTCGTTGAAAGCAGAGCGATCTCCCCATAGTGGCACACGTCCGCCCACATTCAATCCCGCTTCCTGCAAGGCAGCCAGCTTCCGTGGATTGTTGGTGATCAATGTAACCGGTGCGGAACGAAGCGCACGCAATACGGCAATCGCATCGTCATAATTGCGGGCATCGTCTGTGAATCCGAGCTGCAAGTTTGCATCTACCGTATCCAGACCTTCTTCTTGCAAAATGTACGCCATGGCTTTGCTGAACAGACCAATGCCACGTCCTTCATGGTTGGCAAGGTAGAACAGTGCGCCCGCTCCATGAGCGGCGATCATTTTCATGGATTGCTCCAATTGGAAGCCGCAGTCACAGCGTTTGCTGCCAAAGATGTCGCCTGTATGACAGATGCTATGCATCCGGATCAGCGCTTCTTGTGCTTCAGCAAAGTCACCGTACACCAGAACACTGGATTGTTGACGCTCTGCTAGTTCAGCCTCAGCAAGGGATTCGATTAACTCGCCGCTCTCCAACTCTTTGTCCGATTTCATCCAGCTGTACCACTGGAATGTCTTGGTCTCCCCATCGAGGTTAACCGGAAGCTTGATTGGTCCCACCAGGTATATGAACTCTTTTCCACTCGGAAAAGTCTGAATTTTGGGGGCAAGCAGTTGAATAATATGTGAATTGATCATTGTCGTTCCTCCTGTTTAGGCCAACTTGTATGTTGATTGATTCGCATCCAGAGCGAAATTGGATCACTTGGATGTTATATAGTACGTATCTATATTATTCTCATCATCATTAGTTACTTTATGTAAGTTAGTTTAGAATAAAAATTATAATGTGTCAAGTAACTTTTATTTTTAAAGTAACTACCCAATTTATGTTACGCAATCGACACAAATATGTGTTTCATTTTAGGAATATTGGGTATGAGTTTATAAACTGCTCATACACTAATGTTGTAGTCCAAAGCACTTCATGCCTCGAACTTAACGATGAGGGGGTAATACACATGATCCGCCGGAAAAGAACATGCTGGACAGCCATACTGATGGTCTGCGTCCTGCTCACAAGCGGATGCTCCATCTGGCCCGGACAGGACGATTCAGCGAACAACAAAAAGGTAACGCTTACATTATGGTACTGGAATCGTTCCATCGATGATAAGTTGATTGCCAGGGCTAAGGAAAAGTTCCCCAATATCGAACTGACAGCTCAGAAAATCGGCGGTGATTTCAAAGCAAAACTCAAAACAACACTCGCTGCACGCTCAGGTGAACCAGACATTGTGGCATTGAACGACTGGATCATGGAGCTATTCCCCAGTGAGGACCGTTTCTATAATCTGTATGATCTCGGTGCAGGAGATATTGAAGACCAATATCTGCCGTGGAAATGGAAGCAAGGCGTTACGCCAAGCGGACAGATGATTGGTTTCCCGATGGATACGGGGCCAACAGCCCTCTTCTACCGAGAAGATCTGTTCAAGGAGGCCGGACTGCCATCTGATCCCGAAGACGTTACACGTCAGATCAACAGCTGGGATGCATATGCTGCTGCCGGAGAACAGATCAAGGAGAAATTCGGAGGCAAGGTTTTTCTAACCGACAATATTGCAACCGTTTACAATCAAGTCATATCGCAGTCTGCGGAGCGTTATTTCCGGCCGGACGGGTCCTTTATCGGCATGGATTCCGCTACTGTGCGCAAGAGCTGGGATACGGCCGTTGCTTTCAAAGAGAAGGGACTGCTAGCCAATGCAGATGGCTGGACTCCAGGCTGGAACGCCGCGATGAATAATGGCGAAATCGCCTCTTTTGTAGGTGCTGTCTGGATGAAACAAGTTCTTCAGGAAGCCGCTCCGGATACATCCGGGAAGTGGCGGGTCGCTCGGGCACCGGGGGGAGATGGCAATAACGGAGGATCATTCCTGTCCATTCTGAAGTCGAGTGAACATCCTCAGGAAGCCTTTGAACTGATTCGCTGGCTGCAAAGTCCCGAAAATCAGTTGGAGCAATACCAGACATTGAACCTGTTCCCTTCTGCACCTGGTGTATTTGATGATCCTGCCATGAAAGAAAAAGAACCTTTCTTCGGTGGACAGGCGACAGGGCCTGTATTTGCCGAATCGGCACAGGAGGTGCCGAATGCTTTCTTTGGCGAACGATATCCATCCGTACACAACATTATCACCCGACGGCTAAATGATGTCGCGAAGCAAAATGCCGATCCACAGCAGGTCTGGACAGATACGGTACACCGCGTCGAGCGGGAATTGCAGCGTTAACCTGAACAACGTGTGGTTTCGTTATCCGCAAAGGAGGAATTCATATGGCTGTAACTGAACCTCGTCTTACTCCCGATCCGGGAAATGCAAGACCTGATCTGGATCGGCAGAAGTCACTGTGGTCCAGGATGTGGGAGCATCGTGCACTTTATGTTGCGATATCGCCGTTTTATATTCTGTTTGCGGTATTTGGCCTGTTCCCGATTGGGTTCTCACTCTATCTGGCTTTTCATAAATGGGATGGCATCGGTGTCATGACGTTTAACGGACTCAACAACTTCAAATACATGCTGACCGATGCCGAGTTCTGGCAAGCCGTGGGTAACACGTTCATGATCTGGATCTATTCGACGATTCCGATGCTCTTCTTCGCCCTGATTATTGCCTTTTTGCTACATGCACCATTTGTGAAGTTCCGTACCCTGTTTCGGGTCGGTTATTTTCTGCCAAACGTCACATCCATTGTGGCGGTAGCCATTATCTTCGGTGCTTTATTTGCCAACAATTATGGCTTTCTCAATTATCTGTTGCAGTCGGTCGGGCTACCTGTTGTGGAGTGGCTTAATGCACCATGGGGCATCAAAGTCGCAATCTCCTCCATGGTGGTCTGGCGTTGGACCGGATATAACGCCGTCATCTATCTGGCCGGGCTTCAGAGTATTCCGCAGACATTATACGAAGCGGCCAAGATTGACGGCGCCTCAGCGATACAGTCCTTTTTCCGAATTACAATTCCGATGCTGCGTCCTGTTATCCTGTTCACGGTCATTACGTCAACGATCGGCGGTATGCAGCTGTTCACCGAGCCGCAAGTATTGGTAGGTAATGATGGTGGCGCAGGTGCAGCAGGCATGACGATTGTATTGTACCTCTACCGTGAATCCTTCATTAACAATTACTTCGGATATGGCGCTGCCGTTGGTTGGGGCATGTTCCTCATTATCGCCCTGTTCTCGATTGTGAACTGGAAGCTTGTTCAAGGCAAATCATCCTGATGTGATAAGGGGGAGCGCACATGGCGACCAAACACCTCAAATCGCTGGTGTTGTATACCGGTCTTATCGGGGGCATGCTCATATCCATGTTCCCGTTCTATTGGCTGATTGTAATGTCCACCCGGACAACGTCCGATATCTACAAGTTCCCACCCCAGCTCTGGTTCGGCGGTGAACTGTGGAATAATATTACGCGGGTGTTGCAGCAGATTGACTTCTGGGGCGCCTTTCTGAATACGTTGTTTGTGTCAGGCCTTGTGACCATTCTGGTGCTGTTTTTTGACTCACTGGCGGGGTTTGCGTTTGCGAAGTTTGAATTTCCCGGCAAAAAGTGGCTCTTCATCCTGCTGCTCGCCACCATGATGGTACCTTCCCAGCTGTCGCTGGTGCCTTCCTTCGTACTCATGGCTACGTTCGGTTGGGTCGGTTCCTTCAAAGCCCTCATTATTCCGGGCATGGTGAACGCCTTCGGTATCTTCTGGATTCGCCAGTATGCGACCGAGTCGATTCCGAACGATCTGCTGGATGCTGGCCGGATCGACGGCTGTAATTTCTTCCGACTTTATTGGAACGTGGCGTTGCCAATTCTGCGACCTGCCTTTGCTTTCCTCGGCGCGTTCACCTTTATCGGCGTATGGAATGATTATCTGTGGCCTTTGATCGTCCTGACGGATGAACGCAAATACACGTTGCAGATTGCGTTGTCTCAATTAAACGGGTTGTATAACACAGACTATGCAATGGTTATCGCTGGTACGTTGCTTGCCGTCATTCCGCTCATCGTTATGTTCCTGTTCATCAGCCGCCAGTTTATCTCGGATATCGCGGCAGGAGCAGTGAAGGACTAAGATTGTGGCATTTTGATCCATCCCTCAAGTCTGATATTCTTATCTATAGATGAAATAACAGATGCCATATAAGTTGGATGAATAGCACCACGTGCGCGAAGGGGACAGAAAGGGCCTGAAGAAATGAAATGTTCGCATTTATAACCAAATTTCTCCCTTTGAAAAGGGGATCAAGAAATTTGGGGATAACGGCGATCGGAAGGCTTTCTGTACCCGAAGTGTTAACGTGTAACAGCATTCATTCACTTATATATTCAAGAAAGAGGGATGACAAAATGGCTTCTTCACCCTATATGATCGGCGTAGATATCGGCACGACCTCCACCAAGGCCGTCTTGTTCGAACAGAACGGAACCATTGTGGCTCAAGGCAGTGCCGATTATCCGCTGCACACCCCCACACCTGCGATTGCGGAGCAGGATGCGGAAGATATTTTCAAAGCAGTCATCGAGTCCGTTAAACAGGCCACTTCCAAAGCGGGAGTGAAGCCAGAGGACATCCTGTTTGTATCGTTCAGTTCGGCCATGCACAGCATTCTGCCTGTCGATCAACACGGCAAACCGCTGATGCGGGCCATGACTTGGGCAGATAATCGCAGTGCCGAGTGGACCGAAGTACTCAAATCGGAGATGAATGGTCACGAAATCTATCTGAGAACAGGTACGCCGATTCATCCGATGTCCCCTCTCACCAAGATCATGTGGCTCACCCGGGATCAACCGGAACTGTTCCAACAGACGCACAAATTCATATCCATGAAAGAATATGTCTTCTATAAATTATTTTCTGAATACGTCATCGACCACTCGATGGCCTCCGCCACCGGACTCATGAATCTGGAGAAACTCGACTGGGATGCAGAAGCGCTGCATGTGGCGGGCATTACGCCGGAACACTTGTCCCGATTGGTCCCAACCACACATGTGCTGAAACATGGATTGCACCCGGAATACGCCAAGGAGATGGGCATTGCGGTCACCACACCATTTGTCATCGGGGCCAGTGATGGCGTGCTCTCCAACCTGGGTGTTAACGCCATTGATCCGGGCGTCGTGGCCGTGACCATTGGTACCAGTGGAGCGATTCGTACAGTCGTAGATAAACCGGTGACCGATCCCAAAGGACGTTTCTTCTGTTATGCGCTCACGGAGGATGCCTGGGTCATTGGCGGACCGGTGAACAATGGTGGTGTTATTTTCCGTTGGATTCGGGACGAGTTTGCGGCTTCCGAGGTGGAAACGGCCAAGCGACTTGGCATTGATTCATATGAAGTGCTCACTCGTGTCGCAGAAAACGTACCTCCGGGTTCGGAAGGCCTTTTGTTCCATCCGTACATGACAGGTGAGCGGGCCCCGCTCTGGAATCCCAATGCACGCGGTTCGTTCTTCGGCCTGACGCTGCATCATAAGAAAGAACATATGATTCGCGCTGCGCTCGAAGGTGTGTTGTTTAACCTGTACACGGTCATGCTGGCAATCGAAGAAAAGATTGGCCGTCCGAAAAAAATTCAGGCGACAGGCGGCTTCGCCCGCTCTGAGTTGTGGCGCCAGATGATGGCCGATATTTTCGATCAGGATGTCATCATCCCCGAAAGTATCGAAAGCTCCTGTCTCGGCGCAGCCGTACTGGGCTTGTACGCCCTTGGCCGCATCGATTCCCTGAGCGCCGTCTCCGGCATGATCGGATCAACGCATCGGCACCAACCAGACCCGGACAGTGTCCGCGTGTACCGTGAACTGCTGCCGATCTTCATCCGCATCTCCCGCAAATTCGAAGAAGAGTATGCGGATATTGCTGCTTTTCAGAATAAGACGATGCAAGGGTAGGGAAGGCGTGAGATGTTACACGTCGGAGGGTCAAAACGTTGAACATGGAATACGCTAACGAATCGTAGACGTCTTATTTGAAGCTTTTAGCATGTTTTCAAAATCTAACGAACCTGAGCCACCTTATATCGGCTTTCATGGGCAAAAACCTGCACAAGAACTGAAAATTTAGCCTATTAACGTGTCTGTGGTTCGTTAGAAAATTACTTTTGCCAAATACCTTCCAATAGCGTGCGTCTGGTTCGTTAGAATTAATACGAGATGCCGTAAGTTAAAGAGACCCACCCCGCCATGGTTATGTCCATATGGGAATGGGCTTTTTTTTCATGCACAGACTATATAAACTCTATTTAGATTGGATCAAATTTATCTCTCATCATACTTGGAGCTTCCCTTTATATTCTATTAAAGTATCCAGGGGCCGCCACAGCAACCGTCCTAAAATAGAAAAATCTCTTTTCCAGTTCCTGATTCTCTGGCGTAAACTCGGTCAGAAACTCAACTGAATTCATCATTTCTTCGGTCATCACGCTAGGTCTCCACAAAGCCAATTGGATGTCTTTGAAAATAAAAGAAAATCCCAACTCCGCATCGATGTCTCGAGTATATGGTGTCTTACTATCTATTAGCTTAACGAGATCATCAGCCTTTGTTCGAAAAACATCAATATTATCATATGTAAGGACAACATCAGATTCATCAGGTGGATAATCGTGTGGATTAGTTACTTCAATGAAATAGAGTTTATGTTCCGAATCATACTCCATTTGGTTGTAGAGCTGACTAATCTCGGGGGTGATGCACTCAATGATCTCTTCTACCTCTGATTTACTCATTCCCAACTTAAATGGTCCAATACCGACCATGGGTATGACCTCTAAAGGTTCTATAACGTTTCGGTTCCCAACTTCGTTCATGTAGTTCACTCCTCTTTATTCCAACAAATAAGAATTATAACGTTCATCCCTTTATTCTAATCCTACCCTAAAAAGAATGATTGAGCATGTTGGGTATAACAAAACCCCACAGCATGAAAAAGCGGTGGAGTTAGGGTTTCCTATCTTTTATTGATTCAGATTTCTAACAACTATAGAACTGAAATCCTAGATTTTAATTACTGATTATACTTGCTGAACGCATTCTGGTCGGCCTGTACATTCTCCAGATACACAATCTGTCCCGCATCATTTACACGTGCGATATCGATGCCTGCTTTGGCATATACCGTTCCGTCTGCCGCTTGTCCGCATACCGCCCAGTTGGTTTGGTAGCTGCCGTCAGGCTGTTGCACCCACCCGTCCCACATATGTTTTACATCCTTATTGTATTCGTAGAAAGCTTTCATAAAACCATCAAACCCTGATCTGCTGGTGCCGTTAAGCACAATCTCTGCATCCGGTGTAAACAGGGACAATAAGTCCTGCATGGCGCGCGCGTCTGTGCGTGAAGCATCAAATAAACGGAAATAGTTGTTCAACAGTGTAGTGGTACTCATAGTACTCATTTATATTCCTCCTAAAATAAAAAGCAGTTTTCCAATCTTTCAGTTCGAATATTTTCGAACTATTGAAAAGAAATGTATCATACTTCTTATACTGCCTGCAAGAGATAGTTCGAAATTTTTCAAACATTGAAAGAGAAAGCCGAATATGCTAACGTCATAGATATGAGAACTCCAACGATACCTATGGCTTCGGAATTGAAGCTGACCACGGTCTGCAATGCATTGGGCGATCCGATCCGCATGAAAATTGCACACTGTCTGGCCAGCTCTGGCGAGAAAAACTGTTCCGCCTTTGAAGTAGACCATATTTCCAAATCCACGTTGTCCCATCACATCAAAATTTTACGTGAAGCTGGCGTAATCCAGCCACGCATTGAAGGTAAACAGCACTTCTACTCCCTACGAAAGGACGAACTAAACACACGTTTTCCAGGCCTCGTTGAGATGATTCTGAATACAACCGAGGAATACGTAACACAGGCCCCAGATAAATTGAACTGACCCTTTAGACAAGAACGTAGAGGGCAGAAATAACCTGAAGAAGCGGAGCTAAAAGCTTTCTGCAAGAAAGCTACTTCGAAAGCATAAGCTTCGCCTAAAAGCTTTCTGCAAGAAAGCTGCATCGTAAGCATACGCTATCACCAGAATTTCACCTTTCAAAAGTGAATCGAAAATTCGGGGGATAACAGCGATCGGAAGGTTGTTCTGTCATCGAAGTGGCAAGGATAAAAACTCTTTAGTTCAATCTTATAGATCAAAGCATCACAATGATCATAATTGCAATTCCCATAAAGGAGGCTAACTAATGGACAAAAAGGCAGCAAAGATACTGCTGAGCACGTTCTGGGGAGGTGGAGGCTGGAAAACAACCTCTCTACCCTTCTCTGGAGATGAATTTGAATATGCCAAAAGCAAAGGCGTTATGTTCGATCCACTCACGATCACGCATGACGAGATCGTCCAGCGTCTATACGACATGCATCAGGATGACTCGTTCAAGGAACGGGTGATTTCGGCATTTTTACATAGTCTGTCCACCAAAAAAGTCTATCTGCGCAGCGCATTATCCAGCTGGGCTTTAACATCGAACATGCCTTTACACACCTATGCGGAACGCCCTGCCCTTCACCCTAACACCAGTGCCTGTGGAGATTGTAACTTCCTGCGTTTGCAGTCAGACAAGGATTATTCCAACATCGACTTAAACGTCCTGAACTTTGAACGGATCAAGTGGGGCGGCGTTCGTCATGGCTGGCTTATCTATTGCCTGATGGATCTGGAATTACTGCTTCAGGACAACGCTACGAACTATGAAGTAACTCCTGAAGACCAAGTTATCCTGATCAACCTTCTTGAAGCAGCTCAGACGGAAGACCCCAAAGACAGTGCTCGCTCACTTGAGAAGAAGTGGAAGGATCTCTTCCCTTCCAGCAAACAGGAGCGAGATGCCCTGCTAGAAATCTGGGCTGCAGCCGGAATACTGGCTCCTGGAGATAAACCGAGAAAAGGCAAAGGTGGTTCCAGCGATTTTGTCTTTGCAGCAACCTGGCAAGGTGATGATGGATATCATACAGAAGCCGTAAAACATTATTTCGGCTCCTATCTTCCTCAAATATAATAAAACCTGAACTTTTGCTCACCTTTGCGTACGTCTGGTTACAATAATGACATCGACAGATTTCCTGTTTAACTCGTATAATAAGGGGAAATTGGTAGATGGGAGTGAAACAAGCGAGTTTATGGTATACATACTGGCTTTTATAGTGTCTTTTGCTGTCGTGGTTCTGCTTATTCCACCGCTTGGTCGATTGGCTCACCGGCTCGATTTTGTGGACAAGCCTCGGGAAGATGTGGAGCGTAAGCTACACAGGCAACCTATCCCGCTCACGGCGAGTTACGCGATATTTACTGGATTTTTCCTGACATACATTGCTCTGACCAAAGAAATCACATGGGAAACAGCGGCTCTGGTCGCTGGTGGTATGCTTCTGCTAACGATTGGTACCGTCGACGACTGGTACAAAACAAAAGGCAAAGATTTTCCTGCCCTACCCAAAATGCTCGTACAAGTCTCTGCGGCAGTACTCGTATTTGCTTCTGGCATTGCGTTCACCGGATTTGTGAATCCCTTCAACGCGGAATATGTCATGCTTCCGATCTGGCTGCAATTCATTCTCACGATCCTGTGGATCTTCGGGGTGACAACAGTCATCAACTTCTCGGACGGCATGGACGGACTGGCTGGCGGGTTATCGGCCATCTCGGCAATTACCCTGTTCATCGTGGCGCTCGCCAAAGGTCAAAGTGATTCCGCACTCATGTCGATCATTCTGGTCGGTGTAACGATTGGTTATCTGAAGTACAACAAAGCTCCTGCCAAAGTGTTCATGGGTGATGCAGGCGCTACGTTCCTTGGCTTCATTCTGGCGGTTATCGCTCTGGATGGTGCATTCAAACAAGCAACCATGTTGTCCATCTTCATTCCGATTCTGGCGCTGGGTGTACCGATCTTCGACAACATCTTTGTCGTTATCAAACGTTTCATTCAAGGTAAAGCGATCTATCAGGCCGATGCAAGTCAAGCTCATTATCGGTTGCTGCGTGCCGGATTGAATCAAAATCAGGTGGTGGGTGTACTGTATCTAGTCAGCACATGTCTGTGTCTATCCTCCATTATTCTGATGTTAGTGGAGTTATAAAACCAAAATAACGATGAAAATAATAGAAGCCACCTTCATTGCGTTGAGGGTGGCTTTCTTATGATGTTTTTTTGGATCGCTTGCCTTTTTTTCGTTTCAGTTAAAGCGGAGTGATTCTAACTTACGATTTAACAGCCCCTGCCATAGCACCTCCAACAATGAAACGTTGCAAAGCAACATACAGGACAACCAGTGGCAAGGTAACAATCAGAATGCCACACGCGAGCAGCGGCCAGTTGTTCATGTACTGTCCATAAAATGTAAAGAGTCCTTTGGTTACCGGCTGATAATTCGGATCAGATAAATAAATGGTCGGCCCGATAATATCGTTCCATACACCAATCGCGGTAAGAATAATACCTGTTGCCAGGATTGGTTTCATTAACGGAACAAGGATAGTGAACAGATACCTTGTATACCCGCACCCGTCCATGGCAGAGGCCTCATCCAGTTCACGCGATATTGATTTGATATAACCCACAAACATGAGAAAGGCAATGCCCGTACCTGTCGTCTTCAATAAGATGTACCCGATTTGGGTATTGTAAAGACCCAGATTATTGATCAGGGAAAACTGCGGAATGAGCGGGTTGGGAAGGTACATGGAAATCAGAAAGAAAATATAAATGAGTGTGCTGAATTTAACATATCTGCGTGCGAGCGGGAATGCAGCAAATATAGATAAAATCAACGTCAGCAGGGTGGACATCCCTGTATAGAGCACACTGTTCCACATATACTGAGAGAAGTTCCCTTTGTTCCATGCTTCGGAAAAGTTCTCAAGCCGGATCCCTTCAGTAAGAGCTACAGGATCGAGCAGATACTCTGTCTGTGTCTTCATGGATACATTGAACAGATAGAATAGAGGGAAAACGTACAACGCAAGCATGAGCAGAACGATAACGTAGCTGACCATTCTGGACGTTTGGCTCTGTTTCATTACGCTTCCACCTCTCTTCTGCGAAGGTAAAATAAAGCGACCATCGATATGGTAAATACAAAGAGAAACTGAATCATCGCCACAGCAGAAGCCAAACCGTAATCAGCCGTTCCTGTGCCAAATGCCGTAGCATAAACATCAAACGCAAGCGTCGTTGTATTGAACTTGCCGCCTGTAAGTACATAGATAATATCAAAGGTTTGCAATGCCCCTATGATAGACAAGAGCATGTTAACGGTGAATGCAGGAGCAATCATGGGGAATGTAATGTTCGTAAATGCTTTCCATCCCGAAGCACCATCCATGTAACCCGCCTCATACAGATCGCTCGGAATGGACTGCAGACCTGCAAGAAAAATCGTCATGGAGTAACCCATGTACATCCAGATCTGAACAAAAATAATCAGTTCAAAGGCGATATTATAATCGCCAAAAAAGTTGGAACTGGTACCCAAGAAATTCAGAAAGGACTGGGCTGGTCCGCCCAGCGGATTTGCAACGAGTTGCCAAATGAGTCCAGACACAGTAACCCCCAGCACCACTGGCAAAAAGAATACCGCGCGATATAATTTATCGCCTCTAAGCTTTTTATTGATCAAAATCGCTATAAACAAACCCACTGCATTTTGTATGATCACAACAGCAAACGCAAAGTATAAGGATCGCCCAATAGCATCCATTCGGTCTCCAGCATTGGATGCACCAAAAAATGTTTTATAGTTTTCAAAGCCGATAAAACTCCATTCCTGGCCCCGAACACCAGTAGCATCTGTAAACGAAAACAGTATCGTCACAAGTGATGGACCGAAGCCAAACACGACATAAAGTAACAACGGAATGCTCAAATACAGATAAGGAATAAGTCTTGCCTTACCTTTCCCAAACGGATACATCGTCCTCACACCTTTCATGGGGTAAAACTAAGACATAAGAAAACCGGAATAACAGCCTTGTCTGGCCTGAAGGCTCAGACCCGAGCGCTATTCCGGCGCATGCGGCCAACTTGTGCCATGAATATGAATGATTATGAATTACTTTGGAGCAGCAGCATCCCAGTCCGCTTGGGATTTACCTGCAAGCTCTTCCGGTGTTGCAATCGGTCCGGCTGGCTTGAGCATCTCTGCGTGAACGCTGGCCTCAGAAATGTACTGTCCTACATTCTGACGGTTAATGAACAACTGATCCCAAGAAAGTTTAAAGTCCTCCAGGTAAGGCTGAATGCCTTGGATAAACTCACTTGTCATCTCCACATCAGGCTGTGTAGGCAGGAAGCCGGCTGCATTCACAAATTCCGTGTAGTTCTCTTTCTCCGATAACATATCAAGCCATTTCATTGCGTAATCCTTGTTCGGTGAGTTATCCACCACCATCCAGGTCATATCGTATTTACCCGCCAGATTTTTGTTCTTGGCTGCATCATTGCTACCTGGAATTGGGAAATATCCAAACTTCAGATCAGGGTTGGCCGTTTGAATTGTTGTTGCATCCCAAGTGCCGTCAGCAATCATAGCCACCTTGCCTGTAGCGAACAAACTGGGCAATGTTCCGTAGTCAATACCCATGAAACCAGGCATTGCATTGTTCATCAGATCCTGAGATTTCTGCAAGACTTCAAGTTGAACCGGATCAGTCAGCTTGGTTTCACCAGTCCATAGACCTTTGATATAAGCAAGCTGATCTTCATGAATAGAGGCCTGAAGCCCTTGCACCGCAAGACCTATTGGCCATACATCTTTACCCGCCAGTCCCAGCGCTTCGACACCATTGTCTTTGAACACTTTGATAACATGTTGCAATTCATCCCAGGTTGTAGGGATTTCCAGATTATATTTTGCGAAGAGTTCCTTATTGTAGAACAGTCCTGTGAATGCCACCTTGCCCATGTTTACACCGTACACCTTATCGTTATACGTCATTGCGTTCTGTACATCCGCTTCATTGTAGTTTTTGATAAAAGATTGATCAGACAGATCACTGATTAACCCGGCATCGATCCATTGCTTCCACATCGGATCAGCAGCACCACTGGACCATTCCTGCGGAGCGCCTACAAAGCTTGATTTGAGTGGAATGATATCCACGTCCCCATTACTTCCGGCGTTCATCCGTGTTTGCATCAACTGATCGTAAGTCGCGTCTGCCGGAACGGTAGTATACTCCACCTTTACGTCCGGATATTTCGCTTCAAATTTCGTATTAAACTCTTTGATGTAGTTGTTAATATTCTCTTGCTGCCAGTGAATGATCTTCAAGGTAACTTTTTTGCTGCTGTCTGTAGCCTGAGTTCCTTCTGATTCCGAAGAGCTGCTACTACAAGCGGCGAGCACACATAATAAAGCGGATACAAGTACAAAGGCTAAAGTCATTTTCTTCATTTTCGTTGTCCCCCATATTTTTGAATTAAATCCACGAAATCAGTTTCGTTAATTTCACCCTTATTATGACTTCAGATCTTTATTTTGTAAATAGTCATTTTTTTTTTTTGATTTCCATGCTCCAACCCGCTTGATAAAAGCTTTATTTATTGCTGTATACGTTGAAATCAAGGTAACCTTTACGATAGTTACGAAAGTTACGAAACACAGCACATGACATAATTTCATATACAGCCCCAGATAGCCCGGTATTCCTTTAAATGGACTAAAAATCTGTAAAACAATTAAGATTACGAGCTGAAATTAGTCTTTATTTTCGCGACAAGCCTCCTTGATCACTTCAAACCTATAGATGCATATCATTTCAAGTGTGCAACCCTCTCTCTGCTGTTGACTCTCCGGTCTATGTAGCATAGAATACTTGCAAGAAAGCGAAAAAACCGATACAGCCCCAGTTTACGAAACCAGTTTAGGAATCCGAGGGATGTTTATGAATATCAAAACGATAGCGAGTTTAGCCGGCGTGTCTGTAGCCACGGTGTCCAAGATTATCAATAACTATCCAGATATTAGCGAGGAAACGCGCCAGCGTGTGCTTAAAATTATGGAAGAGACAGGCTATCGTCCATCTTCTTCAGCCAAAACACTGGCAACCAAAAAATCCAGCCTCGTTGGCGTTGTGTTTGCAGGGAAGCTGAACGTGGATTTCAGCCACCCTTTCTTCGTACAGGTTATCAATGCGTTTAAGAAACAAATTGGCTTGCTTGGATACGATCTACTCTTCTTCTCAAATGAGAAGTTTCTGGATCAGGGTGAGGACTACTTGGCGAGATCCAAGTATTTTCAAGTGGATGGCTGTATTATTATTGCGGGGGATGAGGTCGAGAGCAGCATATTCGACCTGGATGCCAGCCCGATTCCTTGTATCGGAATAGATATCGAGCTAACAGGACAAAGCTCCTGTTACATCATGTCCGATAACGATAAGATCTCAACCAAAGTTGTAGAACAATTTTATATGAACGGTTATCGAGATGTTGGTTTTATCGGGCTGGAGCGCGCCTCTCTTGTGATGCAACAGAGAGAGATGGCTTTCAAACGTTCACTAAATCAGTTTAGTCTTGATGAAAAGCCCGAGTGGGTTGTATACAGCAAAGATTATGCCGCAGCGGATGGATACGAAGCGGCCAAGAAAATGCTTGCCTGCAAGACTCTGCCACGTGCCGTGTTTGCAGCCACAGATCTACTTGCCTTTGGAGCTATTCGCGCCTTTAAGGAAGTGGGGTTACGCATTCCAGAAGATATAGCTGTGGCAGGTTGTGACGACATCGAAGCCTGCCGTTATACCGATCCACCGCTAACAACCGTCAAGCAGGATACGGACAAAATTGGACGCCTTGCTGCCATGATTCTGTTTGATCTGATGAACAAACAAATGGATAATCGTTGCATTAAAGTAGAGCCGGAACTGGTTGTGCGTCAATCCTGTGGCACAGCCATGCTGCTGGCACAGGAAATCTGAGCGTTAAGTCCTTGGGACTGGCTGCTGCAGATCAATTCACATCCTGGGCATAGCGAATTTTTCATACTATATAAAATGAACTAAACATTTACACGAGAACGTAGAGGACAGAAATAACCTGAAGAAGCGGAGCGTTCGCCTTTATCACCAGATTTTCTCCTTTTTAAAGCCGAATATAAAAAATCTGGGGATAACAGCGATCAGAAGGTTGTTCTGTCATCGGAGTGGCAAGTGTAAATATTCTTTAGTTCAATTTATATAGTCCACACCAAGAAGCAAAAAGGGGATGTCCCATAAGTCATGAATATGACAGGGGGACATCCCTTGTTCGTATTATTTTGTTTTTAATGAACCTGAGACACACTATTCGCTTCCATTTGCCGAGAAAGTCCCTGCTATCTGGAAGCGGCAGTAGGCAGCTTGCCCTTTACTGTCTGCAAGTCAGACCACCCCGGCCGATCAAGTTCAATAAGACGGCAGTATCGCTCTTCCCCAGCCAGCAATTGTTCGTGAGAACCCTGCATGGCAATCTGTCCACTTTCCATAAAAATAAGTTCGTCCATCTGCTCCGCACCAATCAGGTGATGGGTGACCCAGATCATCGTTTTGCCTTGCAAGCTGTCCAGAATGGTGCGCATCAACTCGCGTTCCGTCACTGGATCAAGCCCAACGGTTGGTTCATCCAATATAATAACGGGCGTCTCCCGGAGCAGTACTCTGGCCAGAGCAATCCGTTGCCTTTCCCCACCGGAGAAACGCAGACCCGTCTCCAACATCGGCGTATCATATCCTTGCGGCAAAGATTCGATCAGACTAGATAAACCTACTTGCGCGGCTACCTGACGAATCTCCTCATCCGTTGCTTTCGGACGTCCGATCCGCAAATTATTCGCTACAGTGGTATCGAACAAGTGCGGACTCTGATTCAGCACCGCGATGACATCAGTGACACTCTCACCCAGGGTCTGCACAGGCATATTATTGATCAGAACTTTCCCCGCAGACGGAAGTAATGCCCCCTGAATCAGCTTCAACAAGGTTGATTTGCCGCCGCCGCTTCTTCCAAGAATAGCTAATCGTTTGCCTTGTGGCAGATGAAGGGATACGTCCTGTACGGCGTAGGAATCATCCGCTGCATAACGATAACTTACGCGATTAATCTCGATGTCTGCTCTGAGTTTGGGTGGAATGCGAAGACGAATTCGTCTGTCTGGGATAACATTCGCAGCTGGCAAGGACTCCGATGTCTGTCCAGCCATCACGTTGCCGTTTTTTACTACAGAGATCGATTCGCCCGTTCCATCCGCATCACCAACTCCATTCTGCAACGGAAGATACCCTTTCCCTTCGAGCTGTTTCAAGCGATCCAGCGATTCTCGATACTGGGGAAGATGCTCCACCGCATCCCCTACAGGCAGAATTGATTCCGTGAGCGGAAATAATACCAATACAAAAGCAGCAATCATCACGGCAGGCAATTGCCCGATAGAAGCGGCATTTCCGGCCCATAACGTAACCGATACCACCAGCAGGCCAATGACAGACTGAGCCATCAGATCACGCCAGCGTGTCCAGCGCCGCAACTTGCGACGAATCGCGTCGACCTGTTCCTCCGCTTCTTCCTGCTGCTGAACAAATTCGGCCACTCGTCCACTTGCAAGCCAATCTCCCAGTCCAAGTACACCGTCGGTCAGACGGGTATACAACCTGCTGTTTTCCTTTTTCAGCCGCACACGCCATTTCCACGTCACTTTCAGGGAGATCGCAGGTAACACGGCAACGAGAAATAACATATACAAGCCCATCCACACCGCAAATCCCAGATCAACACTGCCAAAGGCAATCACAGCCCCACCGTACATCACAAGCGCGGTAACGGCGGGGAAGACTGTACGCAGATAAATATCCTGCAGCCGCTCCACATCATCAGCGAGTGCTCCAAGCACATCTCCGGTCTGCATACGCGAGCGCAGGAACAGAGCCTGTGGCTCCAGAATGCGATATAATTTCACCCGTTGATCGGCCAACACACGCAGTACGGCATCATGTCCTGCCAATCGCTCGATATATCGAAAGACAGCACGGAATATCCCAAATGCACGTACACCAACAATAGGTACATACACCATCAAAATATTTTCAGGACGCAGCGCAGACTTGGAGATCAGAAATCCGGAGGTAAACAGCAACAGCACCGCACACAGTGCAGCACAAGTGCCTAGCGCAATAACTGCGATGAATCTCCATCGGTACTGTGCCACATACGGAGCAATCCAGCTATTTTTTTCTTTTTCGTTACGGACGGTCTCCATATGCTCATATCCGGACTTCATTTTATATCGCCTCCATCTGGGCCTGAATCATCTGATAATATACACCTTGTCTTGCCAGCAATTCCTGATGTGTTCCCGTCTCTGCCACTGTGCCGCCATCCATGACAATAATTCGATCCATATGTGGCATCCAGTGCAGACGATGGGTAGCTAAAAATACAAGTTTGCCATCAAACAGCGGCAGCATTGTCTGTTTCAGTTCATACTCTGTCTCTACATCCAGATGAGCTGTCGGTTCATCAAGCAGCAGGATGTTTCGTTTACTAAGCAAGGCCCTTGCCAGCGCCACGCGTTGCTCCTGCCCGCCACTGAGCTGTCTGCCCCCAGCCCCAATTGGCTCATGCAGCCCACCGGATAATGAAGACAGTAGTTTGGTTAATCCAGCAGCGCTAATGGCCTTGGCCACTTCCGCATCCGAAGCCTCCGGCATGTAGAAACGAACGTTATCCGCCAGACTTCCGCTGAAGATATACGGATGCTGCGGGATAGCTGCCGTCTGTCTTCGCCAGGATTCAAGCATATCCTGTGTCACAGGCTGTCCGTTGGCTAATACTTGGCCTGAAGTAGGAAGCTGAAATCCAGCCAATACGTCAATCAACGTGGACTTGCCTGCTCCGCTGGCACCAATAATACCGATTTTGCCAAGACCCGTGATCTGAAATGTGACATCCTTTAGCGAATAAGGACCTTCATCATCGTGTCGTACCTGTACATCCGTTAGTGCTAGTCTGCTACTCTCATTCCAAGAGAACACTGAGGAAGAGGAAGAAACAAGCTCAGGAGTAGTAGAAACAGAAGCAGAATCAGGAGCAAGATGCCCCGCAGCCATTTTATCATTCAACACGACACGTATGGTCGAAGTAGCGGCTTTCCTTTTACCCAAAGACAATGATGCATATCCCGTCCCATCCTCTGCCATGTCCGCATGCGCAACAACATTTGCATAGGCTTCTTTTTGTTTCTGTTCAGCAGCTTTCCCCCGTTCAATCACTTGGTTGATAGCCGCTCCAGCTTCCTTACCGTCCAATGTGGCATGATAATCAGCGCCGAGCATACGTACAGGCAGGAAATATTCGGGTGCCAAGATCAGTACCGTCAGCGCAGGGCCAAGTAGCATATGCCCTTCTGTCAGACGTAATCCCAGACCAACTGCTACGGAAGCAACGGACAACATCGTAAAGAAATCGAGTGCAAACGAAGAAAGAAAAGCCATGCGCAGCGTAGACATCGTTGCTTTCCGATACCGCTGACTGACCCGCAAAATGGACCCTTCATGTGTTTTGCTCTGTCCCAATGTTTTTAGCGTTTCTAGTCCACGCAAGGTATCAACAAAATGGTTAGCGAGTGCTTTGTAAGATCTGAATTGTCCGTCTATCTTACGCTGAGCTGCGAGGCCAATCAGAATCATGAATACGATCAGGATTGGGAGTGTCAGCATCAGAATAACCCCGGACATCAGATCCAGCTTGAACACATACAGCAAAATGACGATGGGTGTGAATCCTATGCCCAGCATGCGAGGAATGAATAGTTCGAGATACGTCTTGTATTGAGCTGTTCCCTCACGTGCCAGGGTAACCAGATGGCCTGTGCCTTCCGTCTTGGCATAACGCGGCCCGAGCCTGAACCACTGCTCCACCATCTGTCTGCGCAGATCAGTCCCTGTCCTCTCCGCATATCGTGAGGTCACGAGTTGTAACCAGAAGGATAAGGCGTAGCGGGCGGCAAAAGCAGCCAGGAACAGCAGCAGTACTGGGTACTGCTCCGTTACGGATGAACCTTCAAACAATGCCGTGATGGCCTGTGCCAGCCATTTGGCTTGCATAATGATCGTCATCGCCTGCAACAGTACCAGCGCTGATGCCAGCGCCAGTACAGGCCGGATGCCCGGCAGCTTCATCAGCCCCCGTCCCATATCAGTACTCCAGGTGGTGCTGCTCGTTCAGACGTTTGCGGAAGATATAATAACTCCAGATCTGATAACCGAGAACAAACGGCAGCAGTGTGCAGGCAACAATTGTCATTACTTTCAATGAATAAGCGCCCGATGCGGCATTGTATACAGTCAGGTCATATGCCGCTCCAAAGGAACTCACCATCACTCTTGGGAAAAGTCCGATAAAGACCGAGGCAAAAGCAATTGCAATCACTGCCCCAGTCATCCCAAAAGCCCAGCCTTCCCGCTTCTGACGAACAAAGTATGCCGCAAGTGCAAGCGAAACTGCGCCGAGTACAACCATAATCCAAAGAGCCCAGCCGCGTACGGCGAACACATCGGTCATGAAATACGTCATTAACGCGTAAACAGCGAGCAGTGCGGCCAGCGGCAGCATTAATTTTTGCGCTGTCTTCAAGGCACGCTCTCTGAGATCACCTACTGTTCGTAGTGATGCAAACAGCAATCCATGAACCAGACATAACAGGGTTACGCTTAAGCCACCAATCACGGTGTACGGATTAACAATATCGAGGAATCCTGCACGCAACTGCATCTCCCCATCAATGGGCAGACCTTTCATCAATGTGGCAAAGACCACGCCGAACAGGAAAGGCAAGAGCGCGCTGGAGACAACAATGATGATGTCCCACGTTTTGCGCCAGCGCTGCTGTTTCATTTTACTGCGGAATTCGAAAGCAACTCCGCGACCAATCAAGGCGAGTAACACCACTACAAGTGGCAGGTAAAAACCACTGAACAATGTGGCATACCAGTGCGGGAAGGCAGCAAACATCGCGCCCCCTGCCGTAATCAGCCATACTTCATTACCATCCCAGAACGGACCGATCGAGTTGATCAGAGTCCGACGTTCGCGGTCCGTTTTGGCGATAATACCTGTAGACATCCCCACACCAAAATCAAAACCTTCCAAAAAGAAGAAACCAACAAACAATACGGCAATCAGCAAAAACCACAACTCACTTAGTGACAACGGAATAACCTCCATCCACGCCGAACGGATCGGCCGATTCATCGTGATCTTCTGGCTTCTCGACCGCAAACGGCCCTGCCTTGATCTCACGTACGAACAGGTATACCATCACGATACCGAGAACCGTATACGCAGCTGTGAACGCAATGGTCGAGAACAGGATCATTCCTGCGGATACATTCGGTGAGACTCCGGCTTCGGTGGTCATATAACCAAATACCGTCCATGGCTGTCTTCCAACCTCGGTCATAATCCAACCTGATGTATTGGCGATAAACGGCAAGGATATAGCAAATACCATCAGACGCATAAACCACTTCCCAGCGACCTCCAGCTTCTTACGCATGGCTAGGAACGTACCGTATAGCGCCAGTGCAATCATCAAACCACCCGCTGCAATCATGATACGGAAACTCCAGAACGTTGTCCGTACTGGCGGGATATAATCCCCCGGTCCATACGTCTGTTCATACTCAGCTTGAAGCTCCTTCATGCCTTTGACACTACCAGAGAACTTGCTGTAGGACAGGTAACTGAGCAATCCAGGGATTTTGATCTCACCCGTACTCTCCTGTTTATCCGGATCGATAAAAGCGACCACCGTCCATGGTGCCGGATCTTCTGTCGTTGTCCATGTTCCTTCACTGGCTGCCATCTTCATCGGCTGTGTCTCCACGAGATATTGAGCCTGGAAGTGTCCGGAGAAAGCTACACCAAACGAGGAAACAAGAGCGATAATGATCGCGATATTAAACGATTTGCGGAAGATCTCCACATCCTGCTTTTTCATCAATTTGTAGGCACTGATCCCGGTTACGACGAAGGCCCCTGTCATCAATGCCCCAAAAATCGTATGTGGGAACTCGACGAGCAACTGACCATTCGTGATGAGTGCAAAGAAATCATTCATCTCGGCTCGGCCGTTGTTAATCTCAAACCCGACCGGATGTTGCATAAATGAATTGGCTGCCAGAATCCACAGCGCAGACAGGAATGTGCCAACAAACACCAGCCAGATGCAGGCCAGATGCACTTTTTTGGACAAACGATCCCATCCGAATATCCACAATCCAATAAATGTAGACTCCATAAAAAACGCCAGTAGCGCTTCAATAGCCAGTGGCGCACCGAACACGTCCCCGACAAATCGGGAGTACTCGGACCAGTTCATACCGAACTGGAACTCTTGCAAAATACCTGTGACTACCCCGACGGCAAAGTTAATCAGGAACAGCTTGCCCCAGAACTTGGCCATCGTTTTGTAGATTTCCTTACCCTTAACAACGTACAACGTCTCCATGATCGCAACCAACAGTACAAGACCGATGGATAGCGGGACAAAAAAGAAATGGAAAATCGTTGTAAGTGCATATTGGATACGCGATAACATAATCGGATCCATACCGTTACCCCTTCTTTCTGTTCACTTCGCAGTATGCGTATTTGGCATTGAAGCTGCACCTTCGCTGTCTGTCCGCCAAATACGTTGATGAACGTATTGTGCCAGATTACCTATTTTATACATGTGAGAATTATCACAATCTTCCTCTCTAGAGCAAAAAAAAGTGATCCTGGTCACACAAAAGATAAAATTCAGCCTATTATCACAGCTTGCCAACTGCATCTATTCATGGAAGATACTCATGTTTGGGACGGAATGCCCATATGTTAGTCTCAGGCATATCATGCGAAGTACCGTGAGGGCTTTACATATGAAGTGAAAGCATGAAGCACATGCAGAGCGAATGACGCTCCATATTACAGTCAAGGTGAGGTGAACTATTCATGGAAAAACCTGCACCACTGCCAGGTGAAGACACCGAAGCCAGCCTGGATAAGGCCAGTACAACACAGCCCCCTATCCGGTATGTTCTCTTCCCTCGCAAAGGAGGCTGGTCATCCTTTCCCTATCCCGATATTGCTGCACTGCTGTCGATCGAGGGAGAGGTCTACTATGTCAGCAGCCTGACGCAAACAGAAGATGTACCTCCGGTCATTACCGCCATCTCCCTCCCTGAGGCAGAGCAGCTATTGCTGGAACCTCGCACCGTAGCCGTGGTCGCCCATCCCTACTGGCTAATAGCTACGGCTTCGCTGGAGCCTGAGCTATGTATTGCCCTGCTCCCTGAGCCTGCTGGAAACGAAGCAGAATCTCCGCTATGGGAGAGCAGTATTTCCAAACTGGTCGGCATCGCCGATCTGGTAGGCACATCCTCCGAAACACGTTATATGAAGCTGTTATTCCAAGGCGTACGTGTTATCTGGCTGGGCGGCGAAGACCCTGCACCTGCGGGTACGATGCAAAAGGATGATCTCGAAGTCCCTCTCCGGGACTACGAACTGTTCTTCCTGCATGCGCTGCGGCAGGTCTTGTCAGGCACTCCGGATAGCGTCACCCTGCTTCAATGCAGTGTACGTGCCGACTTCTACCGCCAGCTTCGTGCCAAAGCAGGCCCACATGAGACGATATCCTTTTTGCTGGCAGCCTATGAGTACTTGCTTGAAGATCCGCGGGCCGTCCATTCGTTGCAAGAGGCCTTCACCCATGCGGTCATGAATGGTCGCAGTGATTGTGTGATCTCCCATTATCGATTCCTGTCTGCCATTCATGCCCGGGCTGGAGAGTTGGAGGACGCCCTGCGAGTGTACGGAATTAGCGCATCCGATGAACAGGAACGGCATCATTATGAACAGTTATGTCGCTGGCTGGAGGCGGGAGAAGATCAACTTGTACGAGCGGAACTACTGCGTATGAACGATGATTACGGAAATGCCCTGCGTATCCTGGACGAACTTGGCGGAGAAACGGCGAGACATTGGAAATTCCGCATCTACCAGGAGACTGGACGTGTGGAAGAGGCACTGGCTCTGGTGCATGCAGTCGATATTCAGGATGATGCCAGTCGCCGGGATTATCAGCAATTATCCGGCAGTGCGCTGGCACTGCGAGGGGAACGGCACGGGGCAGTCCGACATTTTCTCGAAACGGCACTGGAGGATGAAGATGCGCTGGCCCGGATTGTCGAGCTGGAGCTGTTGGATCATGCTGTACAGCAATTGCTTGGGGAGGTGCCATGATGCTGGACCCAAAGAAGCGTAGACAACAGTTGAATGGGCCAATGGTGCACAGGAATATCCGAACCGAAACCACTTACACGCCAACCGAAACAGCCGATCAAACATATACAGACGCATTGGAAAATGGAGATCACACCCCGGATCATGCACAACCAACGCAGGACATCCGAAGCCAAGTGCATCACTGGGGCGACACACAAGGTCAGGAAGAACAGAGTGCAGCTATAACACAAGAGGAAACAAGTGTATTCAAAGAGCCCTTCTCCATTCGTCGGGTTCGCAAAAGCAAAGGCAACAAGCTGACCGCCATGCTCCAGGTTCGCAATGAACGCGGCCGATACCTTGAAGAAGTATTGCATGATCTGAGTGGGTTCGTGGATGAGATCGTGATTGTGGACGATGCCAGCACAGACGGAACACCGGACATATGCAAAGCCTATCCAAAGGTGGTCCGTCTGGAGGTATTGGAGAAACCACTGTTCGCCGAGGAATGGCGCCTTCGAAACACCTTATGGCAAGCGGCTGCGGGAACACGTCCCGACTGGTTGCTCTCGGTTGATGCGGATGAGCTGTACAGCTCAGAGGCCAAGAAAGCCATACGCACTCTGATTAATCAGGAGTATGCGGACTGGTTTGCATTTCGATTCTACGACATGTGGGGTGGCCGGACCCACTACCGGGAAGATGATCTCTGGTCTCTGCACAAACGGCATACCGCTTCACTTGTACGATATATGCCTGGATATCCTTATTTTTATCCACAACAGAATCATCACGTTCCCCGTCTTCCCTTGTCCTGCACTGTATTGCCTGGGGTCAGTACGGAACTGAAGGTTCAGCATCTTGGCTGGGCAGGCAGTCTGGAGGACCGGGTTCGTAAATATTTGCGTTACAAGCGCATTGATCCTGGCGGTGAGTGGGGCAATCTTGCACATTACGAGTCGATCCTTGATCCGGAACCTCGGCTGATTCCCTGGAAGGAGGGACCGTGAGATGGGCGTGGTGAGTATTCTGACGCATAGTTTCACCGACGGGTACAACCGGGAATTCAGTCGTGTATTTGGTGGTGGACTGGAGCGATATATTCTGGATCTGTGCAGTGTCATCCGAGGACTCGGGCATATTCCCGAGGTTCATCAGCTCTCTTATTTTGAAGAATTCCAGACTCGGACGGAGCAGATTGACGTATTTGGTTATTCGTACGACATGGATAATGTACCGGAAGCCTTTGACCGGATGGCAGCCGCAGCGCGCGGCCCAGTGATCTATGCCAGCTGTCTGTGGCAACCCATCACCTACAAACCCGGCAGTCTTGGCATCTGTCACGGCATTAACTGGGATCGTCCCGGACTGCCACTGGAGACAAAACAACAAGTAGCAGAACACATTCAGCTGGCTCTGGATGGACTTGTGCGCATCGTGTCTGTGGATTCACATTTCCAGACCTTTTGCCGGTCTGCGTGCACCTATACCGATCCAAGGCAGGTTGTCCTGATTCCCAATGCAGTGGATACGTCCTATTTCACACCTGCCCCACCAACGCGAACCTTCGAGCAAGAACAGGAAGACGAATGGCTTGTCGCATGGAAGAATGATCTGGCGAGTCATGAAGAAAATGTTGGAGCAGTTATATCAGGGGTGCAAGCTGTAGAAGGCAAGGCTGTAACAAGTGGTGCTGGAGCTAGCAGTGGTAAGGCTAACAGAGATGGAGGTGGGGATACAGATAGCGGTCAAGAACGAGAGGGGAAAGGAACGGTAGAACTCCATTTACAGTTATCGAAACTGGAAGAAGTCGAGGCAGATGGCGAATCGTATACGGTTGCTCGTAACCACCGGAATTCAAAGGATTGGGCTACGGAGATTCAAGTAGAAGCAGATGCTGAGTATCAGATTAATGGTCCGATTCAGGGACAGGTTGAAAAGAAAACGGTGGATGCCCGGATGACCTCTCCCCGCCCAATTCGCATTATCTATCCACGCCGCATCAGCATGGAACGGGGTATTATTCCAATGATGCTGGCGGCAGATAAACTACTTGGAGCCTTTCCGGATCTGGAGGTTGAATTTGCCGGGGAACTGGTCGAAGGCAGCACAGTCGGGAGAGTCTTTCGTTACTGGCACCGTACTCATCCACATGCGGAGCGAATTAACCAGCGCACGTATGATTTCCGGGATATTCGGGAGGCCTACCATCAGGCAGATATCGCCGTAATTCCAACCGTGTTCTCGGAAGGCACCTCCTATGCCTGTCTGGAAGCAATGAGCTGTGGACTTCCGGTGATTGCCTCCAATGTTGGCGGATTGAATGATCTGATTCAGGATGGTTTTAACGGGCTATTGGTACCTCCTGGTGAGCAGGAACTAACCGCTGCACTGGTGCGTCTTGTACAGGATCGGGCCGAGCGAGAACGACTGGGAATCTATGCGCGAGAGACTGCACTGTCGTATGATCTTGCCAGGTGGCGGAGCCGGTGGAGCACGGTGTTGGAATCTTTTTTGGCAGAGACAGGATTAAAGGAGGGAATTCGGGGATGATGGATACGCCCAAGGCAACGGAATTCATGGAATCAAGATACATTCGGCAAAGTGACCCTAAAACGGACACATTGGTCTTCCCGCTGCATCCGGCATGGTGGAGCCGTCCTTACGAATATGAATGGGCCCGGCGATTTGCACGTCCAGATGATGTGGTCCTTGATGCAGCCTGCGGCATCTCCCATCCATTCAAATTCTGGCTTGCAGAACACTGCCGCGAGGTTCACGCTTGTGACTGGGATGAACGTATTTTGTCTGAAGAGGCGATAAGACTGGATATCGTTTCTGATTTTGGCGAGCAAGCCGCCCAGGATCTGCCGGAATCAACTCTCGTCCGATTGCACCGTGCACAGGCTAATCTGGCACAGCTTCCGTACGAGTCGGGTAAGTTTGATCGGGTGTTCTGTATCTCTGTACTGGAGCATCTGGATACAGGCACGATGCTGCGGGCGTTTCGGGAATTCGCTCGGGTGCTGAAACCTAACGGACAGTTAATCGCTACCTTCGATGTACCCGAGATGCGGCCTGATCTGCTGGAGACAATCATGGCTGTCACCGGATTAACCATTGAAGATAAGCTGAATGTGGTAGAGCCGGACGATGCCATCTGGTCTGATATGTACGGCACGCCGATCCGCTGTTTTCGAGCGGTGATATGCAAAGGTTGAGACAAATTGGGTTGCGTTGAGCTAAGTGCAAAGTGGAAAATTGAGGGCTTAAGGGCTCGACCCATTAGCAACGGAACAATACACGGTTCGGGAATGCTCCGATTACCGGTAGCTCCGTTGCTTTTGCAATTTCAATGGGATGGGCTATTGCGGGAATATGTGGGGACATACATGGGTTGGGGACTAGAGACTAGAAATCAGAGATTAGGGATTAAAGATTAAAGATTAAAGATTAAAGATCAAAGATCAAAGATCAAAGATCAAAGATCAAAGATCAAAGATCAAAGATCAAAGATCAAAGATCAAAGATCAAAGATCAAAGATCAAAGATCAAAGATCAAAGATCAAAGATCAAAGATCAAAGATCAAAGATCAAAGGAAATTATAGGTGTACCAGTAACATGTTGCACTGGTTGGTGTACTCTTTGGCATAGGCTGCGCCGGGTGCTGTTAGGCGCAGCAGGGTGTGCAGGCCCGGCGGGATTGTCGTCGCCGGGCGACCTGTGGCGGCAGGTTGCCGCACAGTGAGTTGGGCCGATTCGGCCCATTCACGCGCCAGGTTCTGCCGCCCGGCGAGCAGCGCGAGCGTGCCCGCGAGGAGCGCGTGAGCGGTACGCTCCGGGGCGGGCACTTCGTCCGCGTGGGGCTGCTGCGCGCCGTCAGGCGTGCCGCATAGCGCAAGCAGCCCTTCGCGGACGCTCGCGGGTGCGCGCAGCAGCCCGCAGCGTGCCGCAGGCGGAAGCGCTGCAAGCAACGCCAGCGCGCCGCGGGGCGGCAGGGCTTGCAGCAGGCGTAGCCATGCGGCCCAGGCGCCTACGCCGGCGAGCGCTTGCGCAGCGGCGAGCACGTCGCCTGGCGCAGGCGTGGCCGGGCCGCTGGGCGTTGCGCCGCGGGGCGGGCTGCCGGACGCTGCGCCGCTGCTACACGCCATGGCGCTGCTCCCGGCCATCGCCCCGCGCAGCAGCAGCGCCTCAGCGGCGTGGGCCGCTGCGGGCAGCGTTGCCTGCTGGCGAGCCGCCGCTCGGGCGTTGCGCCTGCCGGGCTGCTTGTGGCCCAGCGCCCACAGCGCGAGCGCCGCCTCTGGCCCGTGCTGCGCATGCGCAGCCCAGGGCTGCAAAGCCGCCCGAGCCGAGGCGTCCTCGCCCAGCTGGGCCAGCGCAAGCCCGGCGGCCAGCGGCTGTGCCCGCAGCGGGGCAGCAAGCGCCGCCGCATGGCGCAGCAGCCACTCCGGCCGATGCGCAGCCAGCGCGGCCGAGATCAACGCTTGCCATGCCGCAGGCGGCAAGCTTACCCGAGCGGCGGCGCTGGCGATGGCATGCGGCCGCCCTGTCGCTGCGGCCAGCAACAACAGCCGCTGCCATGCTGCCATGCTGCCGGGTTGCATGCCCAGCGCCGCTATGTACGCGGCTTCTGCCTCTGCCCAACGGCCAGCCCGCTCATATGCCATGCCTTCCAGCGTCAGGCTGCGATAGGTCCCAGCACCAGAGACTGATGTATACCTGCTGGCTGTAGAAGCAGCTGATTTAGCCTGTTTTAACCAGTCCAAGGCCACATCCTCTCTCCCTTGATCCAGTTCAAGTACAGCACCAAGTTCCAACAAATCCGGAAAATCCTCATACACGGGCGCCCATGCTTCCACCACAGCAAGCGCCCTCTCCGGGCTGCCACTCTCTCGCCATGCGTAAGCCGTTTTCAGCACCAGATCCGAGTGATATCCGCACTCCGGTGTAAGCTGTGCCAATAATGGCTGCAACAATCGGAGTGCTTCATCATACTTCGCTTGCTGAAACCATTCTGCGGCCAGAGCATATAACAACTCCGGTTGATCTCCCTCCTGATTCAACGCGAAACGAATCAACTGCATGTTCCGTGCGCCTTTATTTTTGGCGGTAATCACCTGCTCCAGATATCCGTAATGAATGACTTCAAGTCCAGAATGAAGCACACCTTGCGGAGCCAGTGCCATGATAGATGAAGCAATCTCTTCATGAATTCTGCCCTGAAAGGCAATTCGGGGATCATTTCGGAACAAACGACACACCGCATCTGTCACACGCTCTTCACCAGACATACCCAACAGACTCGTGACCTGTATCCAGTACCCCCATACGTTGTCCTTGCTTGCCGCTAACAACTGCACGAGTTCAGTCTTCATCTGAGGGGTCTGTACCCATACCTCATCCGCATCAAGCACCAGAATCCACGGTTTCGTAGCAGCGGCCAGTGACAGATTACGGGCTTCACTGAAATCTCCGTTCCATTCCGTACGAATTACAACGGCACCATGGAGACGCGCAATTTCAGTTGTATCATCTACCGAACCTGTGTCCAAAACGATGATCTCATCCACAACATCCTTGACTGCATTCAAGCACCGCTGGAGTGACACCGCTTCATCCTTCACGATCATACACAAGCTAATCCCTATGCCCATATTCATCACCACCCCTCACCAAAGGAGTTCAGACTCATCAATTAGCCCGCTGAATTAAGTTGAACTCCCGCTACCTGATCCCTCTCAGCTCTCAAACCCGTCCGCTCCCGGCAACTCCAGCCGAATATGCTGAACGACAGGCCAACAACGGTGCCGCTGTCCATCTGCATGCTGAGCGAACACCTCCAGATGATGGTCCGCAGCACTGACCAATCCTTTCACCAGCCAGCTTGTTCCCGTCAGGGTATCCGAAGCCCCAGGGAACGACTCCATGTCACCGGCCTTCCCGTTTTCCTTTTTCCCTTCCATCGCTTTCTCCTTCTCTCCCACTCGAACGCTCTGTTCCACCGATAACCCTTCTCCAGCCAATTGCTGTCGACACATCTGAATCAGGCTATGCAGCTCTTTCCATCTCCCTGACTGTACACATCCTTCCATCATCAGTCCAAGCTCCTGCCAGCCATCATACTCTGTTCCTGCAACCGTTCCGTCTATGCTGGAGCCCATGTCCTTCTTCGTTGTTGCTCTCAGACCCACCGTTCGCCCTGTCTGCACATTCACTTCCTCATTCGTTACTGCTCCTAGCTGCGAACTACGCTTCAACCACAACGTCAGTGGATCATCTCCGTTGACTTCCTTGCCCTCGATCCACTCCAACCGTTCGAGCCATCGGGCAGACGAGATCGCAAGCAGCCCTTTTTTCCGCCTCACAGGTTCCAGTTTCAGACGCGCCTTGTTCCATCTTCCCTGTTGAATTTGGAGCATCGCTTCAGCAACCGATAAGCGCTCTCTCATCTCTGCGGAAGGTTGTGAGGATATACCCGATAACAATTGCAGAGCGGCATCATAACAACGGGATTGCTCCAGAATGCCCAATACTTTGTGTGTAGCCTCTTCCGATCCGAGCGCAAAACGCTCCACCACCAGCTCTGGAATCTGATGTTCCTGCCCGGAGACTCGCATAATTCGGAATATCCGATAGAGCGGCGGTAGCAGACTGGATTTGGCGCGCACCGCTTCCACGTAAGCATCCACCGCACCCTCCAGATCGGCCTTTCCTTCCAGCAATCGGCCTAACGTATACCACGTCTGATAGGTGCCGATGCCTTCTTCTGTATGATATATGGGTGGAGGTGGCCCCATGCGAACCGCTTCACGCAGCGATAATTCTGCCCGATCTGCATCCCCCAATGCGTCTGCACAGACTCCGCGATGATGCATCAGATCTGTGTACTCTGGAAATAGTTCAAGCGCAGCATCGATTCGATCCAATGCCTCCTGCCAGCGATTCAAGTGCTGTAGACAACGAACTTCATATTTGAACAGCAAATGTGCGTAACTGGTCACTGCTGGATCGATCCCCATCCGAGCCACACCAAACGTCTCCAAAGCCTGCTCCGCTTCCCCCACACGCAGATACTCGACACCCAGATTATAGTGATGGAACGGCTGATCCGGCTCTTCCTCCACTGCCTGTTGCAGCAGGCGAACATTACGGTTTACCTTATCTTTGCGCTCCACAATCGCCGTCTGATACCCATAATGATGGATGACCATGTCCGTCACATGAAAAGCAGCCTCTGGATTCCTACGGCAAATCGCCGCCGCAATCTGCTCATGAATTCGACCTTCGAACCGATACTCCGAGGCATTACGGAAGAGACGCAAAACTGGATTCACGGTAACTCCCTGCTGACCCGTACCTGTATAGTTATGAATGTTTAAAAACAATCCGTCACATCCGCTGACCGCCGTCCAGCTCCTGAGCTGCTCACGCGCAGCCCTATCGAGCGCCTCGTCCGCATCAAGAAAGAGAATCCAGTCGCCGGAAGCCCGCTCCAGGCCAGCATTCCGTGCTGCGGCAAAATCTTCGCACCACTCAAATGCCACAACCACCGCTCCATATTGCTTCGCAATCTCCGCGCTGCGGTCCGACGAACCGGTGTCCACTACAATCATTTCGTCCACCGCTCCCTGGACACTGGCAAGACAATGAGGCAGCAACTCTTCCTCATCCTTCACTATCATGCATAGAGAAATTCGTTCCGCTCGCAAGCTGATTCCTCCTTTCCTTCGCTTGGAAAAGCGTACGCCATGGGATGCCTTCGGTCGTTCGCAGCCTTTGTTCCAGTGCAGTATATTGTGCAGAGAGTACACCTGAAGACGAAGAACGAACCATTTCCTGCTGGATGGCCTCCATTGCCAACCGCATGTAACATACAGCAGCTCCAGCTCGGGCCTGCCGCATATTAGGCTCCCGCTCCAGAGCTTGCTCGAACAGAGACAGCGCTTGATCATTGTGGCCTTTGGTATACAGCGTTTCACCCAGCCAGAATAACCCTTCAGCATCCAACTCACTCTCGGTCATGCACTGAATCAGGATGTTCGCGGCTACCATGGTATACCCCTGACGATACAGCAGACTTGCAAACTCCCGTCGTAAAGTTACAGCCGTTCCCCAATGATCACACATCATCATTGCCCGCAACTCATGCAGTTGCTCAGCAAGTGTAAGCTGTCCTGTCTTTACGGCTTGCTGCACAACCTTCTCTGCTACCATCTCTGCCTGCGGACCCCATTGCATAAGCTTTTGTTCTTGTGAAGCAGGTTTCATGCTTCGCGGCTCTTTCGATAGCTGATTCAGCAGTCGATCCATGACCTTCCAAACGTTCTTTTCTTGTGGAAGCGTAGTTGCGAGGAACGCCTCGGATAATCGTAATCCGTTGGTCCAACAAGCCAGTGCCCAATCCATTCTGTGCTCAGCCGGCAGATTGACTTCATTTACACACCCTGCGCTCCAGTGTTCTTCTGCCAGTTGCAGCGCTTCGGAAACCCTATTCGCACATAACATCCAATGTATTCGATCCGCTACATGGATACGAGCGGTACGCACATCAGTATCCAGCATTTTCAATGCCTGTTCATATGCCCCACAGCCTGCTAGAACATAAATCACCTTCACCAGATGGTCCTCATTTGTCACTGCATATGAATGGAGCATTTCACCACGAATCGAATTACCGTGACCCGATTCCTCGAATCCTCGGCATCTGGCGAGCAATGTTTCTGCTATGTTCTCATCGGTTTCACCGGATTGTTGCAGCACATCTGCCAACCCTGCCCATGCCGGAGCATATGTGAACATGCTGTCCAGAGCCAGCCCGTACAGATGTGCAGACTCATTCAGGAATCCCCGTTTCTGTGCAAGTTCTGCCATGGCGGTATAAGCTCTGTAACTGTCAGAACCGGCTTCCATTACATATGACGCGTCTAAAGCGCTACCGCCATCACTGTGTCCAACACGGTCTATTCCCTCCCGGCAGTTCGTTGCTCGGGCATACGATTGATATGCACACTCCTCCAAACCTTGCTGCTCCAACGTCTCCCCATACAACAGATGCAGATCAGCATAGGATGGATAACGCTGTCTTTCCACAGCCAGAATTGCATGCGCCTCGTCGTAATGTTCCGATCCTACAAGGGTCTTTGCATAATCTCTAACCAGTGTAGAACGATATGGCGCGAGCGACTCTGCCAGGCGCAATGATTCACGGAACGCTTCAATTGCCTTTTCGACCTGACCAAGCTGGCAATACGTTACTCCCAGATTGTACAGGTGAAAAGGCTGTGCAGGCTCATCTGCGAGTTCCCGCTCAATCAGTTTCAAATTACGTCTTGGCTTATGCTCTTGCGCAATCGTTGAAGCCAGATATCCATCATGAATTAGACATAGTGGAGCAAGCGGTTCAGTCTCGATCAATTGGCTTTGTTCTCCTGTACAGGTCTCGCTCTTATCCATATCACCAGCCACTTCTTGGACAAGCTCGCTTGGGCCACTACGAACCAATTGCTCATGAATACGCCCCTTGTATCGATATCCTTGATGAGCACGGAATAGTCTCACCGGCCGGGAGATTACCCTCTCTTCCACCCCTTCACCGTATCGATTCTCTATGGTAATACGTAATCTTGAAATGCTTTTATGGACTTTGGGCAAATAATTTAGCAGTTCATCCAGCCCCTGCGTGACGTATTCATCGGCATCCAGACACAGGACCCATTCCGTGCCTGCTAGAGGCAGACTGATATTTCGTGCATGGGCAAAGTCATCTTCCCAACAGGCGTGCAAGACCGTTGCTCCGTACGTTCTGGCGATCTCGGGTGTACGGTCAGATGAGCCAGTATCGGTGATAAAACATTCCGTGCTGATATGCTTCAAGCTGTCGAGACAGCGGGGCAGGTGATGTTCTTCATTTTGCACAATCATATGAATTCCAAGTAAACGGTTCTTCAATGCAACCACCTCCAATACAAAAAAGTACATGAAGTCCACCAAAGGAACTCCATGTACCTATATGACAAATAAATGGGTTATGTGCCTTGTCCATTGAAGAACACATCAATCGTGCTAGGTGCGCCGATTAGGCTGGAGCGGTAGGAAAGACGCGTATATTTGAGAAAACGCTGCGGAACCAATACATCGACTGACCCGGACAAAATGCCCGTTACTGTCGTCACATCCGTGTACCAGTTTGTTCCGTTGGCGCTGATCTCAACAAGAGCATCTACCCGGTTCACACCCGGCCCCCGGTTATATACAAAGAAAGAATACGTGCCAAATACACTGGTCGTAACCGCTGGAAGTGCTGTGAAGGTGTTGGCGGTCGGAGTGCTTATGAGTTGAGACTCCTGAAAACTCTTCTGTGAAATGGACGTCACACTGCTAAGTGTCCCCGCTGTAATTGTGGCTCCGAGCACACTGGTAATCGTTCCGTTCAACAAGTTTGTCAGTGTTCCTGCGGTGATCGTTGCCCCGAGTACACTCGTAATCGTACCATTCAGCAGGTTCGTCAATGTACCAGCAGTTACGGTTGCGCCAAGTACGTTTGTAATGGTTCCGTTCAATAAGTTCGTCAGTGTTCCGGCGGTAATTGTTGCTCCCAATACACTCGTGATCGTACCATTCAGCAAGTTCGTCAACGTACCCGCTGTTACCGTTGCACCGAGTACACTGGTAATGGTTCCGTTCAACAGGTTCGTCAGTGTTCCTGCTGTTATTGTCGCTCCGAGTATACCTGTGATGGTACCCGCTGTAATCGTGGCCCCGAGCACACTGGTGATCGTCCCGGCGGTAATCGTCGCTCCCAATACACTTGTGATCGTACCATTCAGCAAGTTCGTTAATGTTCCCGCTGTCACCGTGGCCCCGAGCACACTTGTGATGGTTCCAGCTGTAATGGTCGCTCCCAATACACTGGTAATCGTACCATTCAGCAAGTTCGTCAGTGTTCCCGCTGTCACCGTAGCTCCGAGTACACTGGTGATCGTTCCGGCTGTGATCGTCGCCCCAAGTACACTTGTGATCGTACCATTCAGTAAGTTCGTCAGTGTTCCTGCGGTCACCGTGGCTCCGAGTACACTGGTAATCGTTCCGGCCGTGATCGTTGCTCCCAATACACTTGTGATCGTACCATTTAGCAAGTTCGTTAATGTACCCGCTGTAACTGTGGCTCCAAGCACACTGTTGATCGTACCTGCCGTGATGGTCGCTCCAAGTACACTTGTGATGGTTCCGTTCAGAATGTTGGTAATGGTTCCGGCGTTAATTGTAACGGTAGTCAGACCTGAGATGTTACTGATGGTTCCGTCCAAAATAATGCCAACCACATTCCCGCTTGTATCCGTTCTGACAGGATGGGCTGTGCCTGTACTATCCTGGCCAAAAATCAACGTTCTCAGATTATCCGGATTCGTATTAAACGTTGTAAAGTTAGGCATGTGCCTCGTCCTCCTCCCTGGTCAAATCTGTGAGATCATAACTCCCTTACGGCATACGCTGTGCCTGAAAGTAAACATCGAGCCGGGTCGGTTGATCCGGTTCAACGGATCGAATTGCAAGCCGGGTATAGTGCAAAAATCGCAATGGTACCAGCGCTTTGGTCTGGCCTCCCGCGACCACCTCCTGGCTGTCCACAGCATAATCCACGGCATTTGGGCTGATCTGAATCTGTACAAGAGCCGGATGTTTTCCCCGATTCACAACGCCATAGGTATACATGCTGAGTGATGAGGTGTCTTGTGCCGGGAGTAAATCCATGCTGCTACTGGTTTCGGCTCCGACATACGTATGCTCTGTAAAACAATGAATAGCACCAGGGAGTTTCGTGCGTGAGGAAGCACCCTGCTTGAACCGGGGACGAGTAATCCGGGAACAAGGGGGTTTCAGCAATTTAGCGCGGCAGGAATGACGGGAGCGGCGGCGACTGACATATTTAGTTGGTTGCTTCGTTCTCTTCTTGCTTCGCTTCGCTGTTCGACTCATCTCGATTTCCCCTTAAAAAATGTGCTTACGCATCGTATGCCCGGTTTGTATATGCGGGCACGGCAACCGCCTTTATTTCCAGATATACGGCTCAGTCCCCAATCCATTTTGCTTCTTTTTACATACACTGCAAGTACAATGAAATGCGAATCAACCGGAGTATTGCTCAATTGAACTGGTCTATGGGAGGTGGATGAGATGACCAACTATAATGTATTCAACCAGTCTAATGGGCCCCTGTTCACTCAACTGACCAACACCTATGCAGCCCCGGGTATTGAGGCTTCGGTAAATACCGGTGCGGCTGCGGCAGGCAGTTTTTTTGCCCTGACGACAAATAATATATCGATTCCTTCCAGCCAAAACCTTCTTCTTCAAATCCTGAATGCGACTGGAAGTGGCAGAACAGTACGTATTGCCAGCCTTTCGGGAGGTACAACTGCTGCAGCTACACTGGTCGTTTATTCCGGCGGCACTGTGACCGTAGGAACTACACCTGTACCCGTCAATACGTTGCTTGGCAACGCCAACACCAGCATCGTGACCACCAGGCAAAATACCGGCACTCTTGGGGGTACGTTCACAAGCTTGCTCAGCATACCTCTTACTGCGGGAATGTATTCTTTGGATTTAAACGGTTCCATTGTTGTTCCGCCGGGACAATCACTATCCATTAGTTTAGGAACAGGGAGTCAGACTGCGGCCATTAATCTCTTCTGGTGGGAATTCTGAGTTTGATCCTGATAAAAGGAGGTGCATACTGTGCCGAACAATAATGTATTTAATCCATTAAATCTGCCCGTCTATACGTCCAACACCAACACGTATATTTCTCCCGGCATTGTTGCACCTCCGGAGAATAATGCTGGCAGTACAGGCAATCTGTACAATGCAGGTTCCACCAACTCCACAACACTGGGGTTACTGGGAGGAACAGTTATCGCCACTGTACAACTGGCTAATCCAGCAGGTAGTGGGAAAACCCTACACGTATCACGGCTCTCTGGCGGAATCACGGTTGCACTGAATCTGTTGTCATCCTTCAGCGGTTCCATGAGTCTGACCGCAAATGGAACGCTAAGTTCTCCCAGTACACTAACATCGGTGAACAGCAATCTTTCCAGCAGCAATACCAGCGTAGCCATCGTACGATTCTCTGCTGCGCCTTCAGGAGCGACCCCATTGATGGCTATGCCCCTTCAAGCAGGGCCGTTTCTGTCCAATGAATTTGGCCGTTATGTGATTCCTCCGGGTCAAGCCATTAACCTCTCTGTCAGCGGATCACTTTCGGTTGGTGGACTGATGGCCTCCACTGCTTATTTTGCTTGGTGGGAAGTGTGATCGCTCAACGATGTATAACAAATGCAAAGTGCAAACAACCGCCTTCGCATGAATATCGGAAGCGGCTGTTCGCTTTATAGTAGATGCAATGATGATAAAAAATGTCCGGACAAGGCTGTCAGGCCGATTCCTGCGGAATAGTCTCTTTTGCATCAGATATGAGAGGCTGCTTCCCTTCCCACAAGATACGCTGTAGAAGAATGCCGGCAAGACCAATTACCAGCGTAGCGAGACCGATATATTGAAAGGTGGGGCTCGGCCCCGCAACTCGAATGAGCGCTCCACCTGCAAGTGGAGCTACAACCAGTACAACACTGGATAACGAGTTTTGAATGCCAAAGACGCGCCCTACATAGGCAGAAGGGGTCTCTTTTTGCAACAAATAATTCAGTGTTACCATAAAGAGTCCATTGCCCAGCCCAATGCACAGGCCCCAGACAATGACCCAAATTTCAGGTGTTTGTGGGCCGATCCACCCCAGCGCAGCGATTCCGGCACCCACGAACAGATATCCTCCACCCAGTCCCCACCCATACCCAATTCTCGGCAAGCGATTTAACAACAAAATGATGACGACTGCCCCTGCTCCTGCCGATGAACCCAACCAGCCGAGCAGTGATTCGTTACCTGGCTTGATCTCCCGAAACAGGGTCGTAAACTGATAATCAATCATAAGAATGGCCATGAGTCCAAAACAGCCGTACAAAATCGTACTCAGCACGGTGCGACTGCTACGTATAAAACGCCAGCCTTGCTTCCACTGGGAGAACAAAGATTCCGATCTATCCTTTCCACTAGCAGCACTTCCGTCTGATTCAACCGATTCCGACTTCTCCACCAAACGCCGCAAGGGCCATAATACCGCACCCGACAACAGGCGGGTACAGGCATTAATGACAATACAGATTTGAGGTGAAAAGATGGCCAAAATGACTGCACCCAGAAGTGGTCCCGCCACTTTAGAACACTGGCTCACAAAACCGTTTAGGGACGATGCCTGAAACAGATGCTCCTCTGCCACCACCTGGCGGGTTAACGCCTGCTGAGCTGGAACGTGAAAAACTCCAATCATGGCCCGCAGGGCAAGAAGTGGAAGCAACCATATCGGGCTGGTTGCGAATAAAATAGCAACGGTTAATCCCACGGTGATTACATCACACAGGATCATGATTTTCACTTTGTGAAGTCGATCAGCCAGAGCACCTGCAAAGGAGCCCAGCAGTATGCCTGGGACAGCCATACATACAGGAATCAGTGCAATGATCAGTGGATCGGCGCCCCAACGGTAGGCCACCATCACCTGGATGGCAAGTGCATCGAACCAGTCTCCAAACGTAGCCAGCGAGTATGCGATAAACATGCGCACAAACCGGAGGTTGGTCCATAAGCTTTTGGAAGATTCCGCAGATGAGGCGGGTGATTCGGTAGATTCATTGGATGTGGGTTCATTTGAAATGACGGTCATACATGTACTTCCTCCCTTGATTACAGCCGTTAGCGGTCTGTATGTTCCTTGGCTGTAATCATAAAGGAGTTATATCAGAGGAAGATCAGAGGATGGGGAGATAGGAGATAAAAATTTACGTATTTCATCTACAATGGGTTGTCCATATGTGGGAACACCGTAACTTTTGCCGATTTCTGAGTACACTTGACGATACTTACTCCGAATTCTGCCTTCAATTCGATGTTGAGCCATGAACTGGAGAATCTGAAAGGCAGCATTCAGATATAGCGGTGCGTTCAGCGACATCTTTAATACGTCCAGCCCATCATCCATTCTAAGTTCCGCTTCACGAACTCGTCCTTGCCGAAGTAACCATAACCCCTCCATCACCTGAAAACGTCCGATCTCCCGCAGATATGGGGCATCCTTCAATCCTGACCGCAGGACTGCCATCTGAGCCTCAACAGCTTCGCCGCTGCCTCCCCACAGTTCCACATACAACGCGGCAAGTGCTACAGGAAGTCTGAAATTCTTCAGCTCGTCAGTCTCTATTACACGGTACGTTTCCTCAAGCTGCTCTTTGGCACGTTGATATTGGCCCACCTCTACATAGACTTCAACGATGTTCAGAATGCGGAGTTCGCGAAGCTGATCGGCAGATAATGCAGCTGAATTCAGCGCCTGTTCATACAACTGAATACTATCCGCTGGCTCGATCAGGGGGTGCACGAAAATCAGTAGCCAATATAGTCGCTCCTCAAAAGCAATTTCTTTGGTTGTAATCAGCCACTCCAGATCTCCCTGTATAAAGTGAATATACAACTGGTAATACGGGACAATCTGAATGCCAAGCGCTTCCTGCTGTTGAACCAGGGTCTGTATGGCATTTCCCTGCCCAAACAAGTGATATTTACGAAGTAATCCGTGAATGACTTCCTGCATTTCTGGGTCCTGAGCAGAAGGGCTAGCGGGTAGAGCGGACTTGTTCTCCTGCACAGCAAGCCGGTATCCATAACCCCGTACCGTATCCAGACTGATCTCATCCCAGCGTTTCAATTTCTTGCGCAGGCGATAGATATGATCGTCCACGGTGCGTTCAACCGGATATTCCAGCGGCCATACCCGATCGAGCAGTTGACTGCGGGTGAAGGCTTTTTCCTTGTTTTCATACAGAAAATGCAGCAGTGCAAATTCCTTGGCGAGTAGACGAATGGATTCCGTTCGCCGCGTTACCGTATATGTCCCTTCATCCAATTGCAAAGACATGCCTGGTTCCTCCTACTATGTATAATTCGCTGATCCGAAATCGTATAGATTCATTCCATTTTTTCATCGTCTTCAACATACCATAAAAACCCTTTGCGAGAACGCAAAAGGTTTTTATCGTCTAACTTATAGATGGCTTAGATTGTGGATTACGGTACGTATATCTGTTCTTCCAACAAGTGTTCCCTTGTCTTAACCCAGCACGACACGATCATCTGCCATCTTTTTGCCACTAATACGTTCGAATTCACCAAGCAACTCAGGCACAGTCAACGTACGTTTACGCTCTTCGCTGACATCCAGAATAATTCGGCCTTTGTCCATCATGATCAGACGGTTACCCAGACGAATGGCCTGTTCCATATTGTGCGTCACCATCAATGTAGTCAGTCTCATCTCACGCACAAGTGTCTCCGTTAGTTCCGTGATCAGTTCGGCACGTGATGGGTCAAGGGCTGCCGTATGCTCATCCAATAGCAGAATCTGCGGCTGGGTAAAGGTCGCCATCAACAGGCTGAGTGCCTGCCGCTCCCCGCCAGACAAGAGACCCACTTTTGCATTCGGACGCTTCTCCAGTCCAATTCCCAGCTTCTCCAGTTGCGTGTTGAAAATCTCTCGTCTGGCACGGGTAACTCCGAAGCCCAGTCCGCGTCCTTTACCACGTTTGTATGCCATCGCCATATTTTCTTCAATGGACATATGTGGTGCTGTTCCTGCCATCGGGTCCTGAAACACCCGGCCAATCCAGCTGCTGCGTTTATGCTCCGGCAGATTTTTAATGGAGCGGTCATTGATCAGTACATCACCCATATCCGGCTTCATCACACCCGAGATGATGTTCATCAGCGTGGATTTACCCGCTCCGTTACTGCCAATCACCGTCACAAAATTTCCCGGATTCATCGTCAGATTCACGCCAACCAGCGCGGTCTTCTCATCCGTTGTACCTGGGTTGAACAGCTTGGTTACTTGCGTAATCTCCAGCATGATCACATACCTCCCTTCGCCTGATGACCCCCGGATCGCATCAACTCTTCTGTTCGTTTGCGAGCCAGACTTCGCTGCTTCATGGAGCGCTGCATCGTTGGGAATACAAGGGCAATAATGACGATCACCGCGGTGATCAACTTCAGATCAGATGTATCAAACCATTCGACCTGTAGGGCAAGTGCAACCACAATCCGGTAAATAATCGAACCAACGATCGCTGCAAGTGTAGCCCAGAATACCGTTCTTGCTCCAAGAATGGCCTCACCGATAATGACGGAAGCCAGTCCGATAACGATCATACCGATGCCCATCGTGATGTCCGCAAAACCTGATTGCTGTGCAATGAACGCACCAGACAGTGCAACCAATCCATTGGATAAGCTGACACCTACAATGGTAGTCACATCCGTATTTGCCCCAAAGCTGCGAATCATGCGTTTGTTATCACCTGTCGCGCGGAGTGCCAGTCCAACATCTGTTTTCATGAACAGATCAAGCATGATTTTAAACACCAGCACGACGATGATAATTAACACCATGACATGCTCACCTGAGAATGGATTATCCATACCCATAATGGATTTATTCGGTGCGCCAAGAATACGCATATTAATGGAGTAAAGCGCGATCATCATCAAAATCCCGGATAACAATCCGTTGATTTTGCCTTTGGTATGAAGCAGACCTGTACAAGCCCCGGCCACCATGCCGCCAGCCATTGCCGCCAAACAGGCGAGCCAAGGAGAGAAGTCATTGGAGATCATAACCGCCGCGATTGCGCCTCCTGTTGTAAAACTTCCGTCTACGGTAAGGTCAGGAAAATCGAGTATGCGGAACGTAATGTATACACCCAGTGCCATCAGTGCATATAAAAGCCCCAGCTCGATTGCTCCTTCAATTGAATTCCAGCTTATACTCACGCTACTTCCTCCCTGTCTATCGAAAAGAATGAGGCGAACCCGTTGCACGTTCGCCTCGCATCCATACTGCCGGATTACACTTCGGTCAGATTATTGAATCAATCTCATAACTCATTAAATTTATGAATTGATTCTATTGAATAATGTTGTTTTCCTGGTCTTTTACTTCGGCTTTCATCTCATCCGTAACCGTGATGCCTTGGGCTTCAGCTGCTTTCAGGTTCAGGATCAGATCCAGTTTGTCCGGAACGGTAACTTTCATATCACCAGGATTCGTGCCATTTTTCAGAATATCTGCAGCCATCTCACCCACCTGATATCCATGGTCATAATATTTGAAGCCAACCGTTGCGAAAGCTCCTTTTTCAACGGTATCCCGATCACTGGAGAAGAACGGAATTTTATTACTGTTTGCCGTTTGGATGATCGTATCCACCGCACTCACGACAGAATTATCAAGTGTAATGTAGAAGGCGTCTACTTTGCCAACCAGAGAATCCGTTGCCTGTTTTACTTCAGATGTATTCGTAACTGGTGCTTTCACCAGCTTGATATTATGTGTTGCCAGCGCTTTTTCTGCGTTATCTGCCATAACCACGGCATTTGGTTCACCTTCGTTAATGACCAAGCCCACCGTTTTCACATCCGGCAGATTTTTAGCGATAAAGTCAGCCAATTGTACAATAGCCTCCGGATTCGTATCGGATGCACCTGTAACATTGCCGCCCGGCTTATCCATATCGGTCACCAGTTTGGCACCCAGTGGGTCTGTCACTGCTGCAAACAACAATGGCTTGTCCTTCACTTGTTGAGCCAGAGCCAGCGCAGATGGTGTTGCGATTCCGAGTACGAGATCATTTTTGGAATCACCCGAGATTTTCTGTGCAATGGACAAGTTGTTCGTCGAATCACCTTGCGCGTTATTGTAATCAATTTTGAGGTTCTTGTTCTCTTCAATGCCTGCTTCCTTCAGGGCTGCGATGAAACCTTCGCGTGTAGCATCCAGGGATGGATGTTCAACAATTTGGGAGATGGCAATCTGGTATGATTTTTCCTCGCTGCCTCCACCTGTTGTAGTCCCCGATCCTTCGGATTCCGAGCCTGTACCGCTGTTATTTCCGCAACCTGCTGCAACGATCATTGAAGCAACCATCATCAGTGACATCCAAAATTTCTTTTTCATGTGTGAGAACCCCTCTCCATCTTATAAAATGTAGTCACCCTTATCGAGATTCCATTGGCACGATAGGGCGGGACAAAACAAACGCTTCAACGCATTGTTGCTTTGATCGACAAAAGCAGACAAATATAGACTTTTCTCATGCGACTGAAGTCCATGACCCGTGTTGGTGTTTTATTGTTCCCCTAATATTAAGGGGCGTCCCGATATCCGTCAATGGTTGAACCGCTTCCAATTTACTTTCATCGTATGGTTGTGATAGAAAACATTACATAACGAAAAAAAAGCAACCCACAAGTTATGCGAGTTGCCTAGTATATATAGCTTATTTTTCTTGCTGGATTGCTTTCACTTCAGCAGAGGTTAGTCCCGTCGCTTTGACAATGGTCTCTCGATCAAGACCTAAATTGAGCATATTCATTGCGATTTTCCGCTTGCTCTCAGCTTCACCTTCTTTGATTCCTTCCTCGATACCTTTCTTGAGACCCTCTTCTCGTGCGCCTTCCATCATGGATACTTGATCCCGTAAAAACTTTTGACGTGCTTCATATTGTTGGCGGAACTCTTCATCCTCGCTCAGTTCCTTCAATAGATTCATGGCCTTTTTCAAAGCCGGTTCGGGTTCGTGCATCATTAACGCCTCCCATCTAATATTGAGTTATGTATAAAACATCTGGATGTTATTTTAAATTATATCACGCATCTCATTATAAATATAACGTGTTTACGTCATTTTTATTCAAAAAAAGAGACTATTCCGACGAATCGAAACAATCTCTTTGTATAAACCAGTTAATTTCCCGACGCTTCGCGAATCTCATACTTGCACCTTTTGCCGCCATCGGCGTAACATTCGGTACGCTCCACCTCAGCTTGAAGTAGCGAGCGAAACAGTTCCAGTTCACAGCGGCAAGCCTGCTTGTAGACACTCGCAACTTGTACAATCGGGCAGTTCATTTCCGTAATAACGTAGGTTCCATCTTCTTCTCTGGACGCATCCGCCATATATCCGTTGGCATTCTGGATTCGGGCGAGTTCCTCCACCCGTCCGGCCAGATCCTGGCCCTCCATCTGTGGCAATCCGCTACGAAGCAGTTTGTCCCGGCGACTCTCGAACAATGCATCCACCACACCGCTACCGGCAGAGTCAGACAATTCTTCAAGAAGTTCCAGCGTAAGGGAGGAATAGGATTTTGGAAAAAAGCTGTCCCCGCGTACCGTCAATTGGTACACCGAGGACGGACGTCCGGCCGTAGCCCGGGCCTCCCGAACCTCGATCCAGCCGTCCTGCTCCAGTGCCGTCAGATGACGGCGAATGGCCATGCCGGTCAGACCCAGATCAGCTGTCATTTCCCTCGCGGTCAATGTACCTTGCTGCTTCAGCATGAACAAAATCCGTTCACGCGTCGTTCGTTCCTCTTCGCGCTTCACGATCAGCACCTGCTCTCCTGCTTATGCGTGTACCGGTGCTGCCTCCCGGCAGGCATCCGAGCAAAAGCGGTTATGCGTCTCTTCGCAATCCTCACAGCTTACGTGCTGCAGGTTGCAGGTTGGACAATTAATATATCGGTCATGTGTCGTTCCACAGTGATAACAGCTGGCAATGACAATATCCTCGTCTGTCCGGTTAATCGGCACAGAGATTCGCTCATCAAACACGTAACACTTGCCATCAAACAGATGGCCTTGTACTTCAGGATCTTTACCGTACGTGACAATACCGCCGTCCAATTGAGCCACGTCCTGGAATCCTTCATTGATCATGAACCCGGTCAGCTTCTCGCAGCGAATACCGCCAGTGCAGTAGGTAATAATCGTTTTGTCCTTCATGTCACCCAGGTTCTCGCGGATCCACTCCGGAAACTCACGGAACGACTCAACATCTGGACGAATAGCCCCGCGGAAGTGACCAATTTCGTATTCATAATCATTGCGACCATCGATAACGATAACGTCATCACGTTGCAGATGTTCATGGAACTCTTTCGGCGAAAGGCGTTTGCCGCTAGTCACATTTGGGTCAAGTTCATCTTCCACACGGAAGGTTACCAGCTCTGCTTTGTGACGAACAAAGATTTTTTTGAACGCATGCTCCTCGACATCATCAATCTTGAACACCATGTCGCTGAACAGCGGATTAGCCAGCATATCTTTCATGTACTGTTCCGTCTGTTCTGGCGTTCCGGATACCGTACCGTTAATGCCTTCGGATGCGATCAGAATACGGCCTTTCACACCCAGGTCCTTACAGTATTGCAGATGCTCTTGTGTAAACGTCTCAGGGTCTTCAATCTTCACGAACTTATAATATAAAAGCACGCGGTACGCGCTGTTACACATGTATATCACCTGTTCCTATTCCATGTTGTTATTAGCCGGATCATCCGGCAAGACGACTACGTTGCACCCTTACTTGTAAAAAGAAAAGAAACAGCCGCCCGAAACTTCGTCTCGAACTGCTGCCTGACATTCGACTTTTATTCCTGCATTCTAGTTTATCGGAAGCGGAACAGCTTAGTCAATATAAATGTATAGAAAGGCATGAAAGATATGGAACATATCTTTCTGCACCATTCACCCTATTCCGAGATCGTAATGACCGAGGTTACAAAGTGATACGATTCATTCTCCAATACCGCCTGCGATAACAGGATTTTATTGCCTTTCGGGCTCCAGGCGAGTGGGTCAGAAGCGTTGTCCATATCGACCGAGATCTGGAACTGTTCTGCCGACTCCGTGTTGGAGACAAATAGCCCTTTCTCATTATCATTCTCAGAATTGATGGTGTATGCAATCTTGGAATCATCACCCGACCAGCTTGTGCCGAAAACCTGTGTACCTCTGGCGAGAGTGGCCTTCTCATTGCCTTCCAGATCGGTGAGCACCAGCGCCCGTTTGGTATCCGCTGTTCTTTTCACAATCGCAAGCCTTGTTCCATCATTAGAAGGGATGACCCACTCCACACTTTTCAGCACCTGTTTCACGTCACCCGTCTTCGCATCGTATGCATTCAACTGGCCATCTTCGCCCGTAATATAATAGAGCATATTGCCTGACACCTTGATACTCCGTACATTGAAATTACCTGTTTCCACCAGTATCTTTGTTGTACCGTCCACACTTGCCGAGATCAGATCACCCTTCATATTGGGAAAAACGACATGTTCATTATCCAGCCATGCGCCTTCTTGGATAAATCCATCCTCCTTGCCAGCAGGGGTTGTCTCCCCGTTATGCAGGTTCAGGAAGTAGCCTTTGCCCGTATTTTCCTCCGGCTCGCGGTAGAACAGGTACTGACCATCCGGTGATACCAGCGGTGCACCCAGACTGGCTTCACTTTCTTTGAGCGGCGTGTCTGTGCCTTTCGTCAGATCATACATATATAAGTTATGCGGGTATCTTTCCTGGCCTTCAACCGTGACGGGTTTCAAGGACTTGTTCTCTTTGTCGGATACAATCCAATCATCACTAAGCCATGCAATTCCGCGCATATTCGGCAATTTATCAATCTTCTCCAGCTTGAAGTTCTGGTACACGGACGTGTTGGTATTATCTTTTACCGTAATATCCGTGCCCGTTTTCCCGCCTTGTGCGTTGCCCCCCGGCTCCGTTGTTCCCCCGCATGCTGCTGTCGTTAACAGGGCAATAGCCCCGAACGTGCCCAAAGCTGCTTGTTTCCACTTCATGATGGTCCCCCCTGGTTTCTCTTGCTATAGACCAAGCATACACATCGCATACTTCCAAAGTTATTCAGACTTGTTTCGAACTTGTAAACTTGCATCAGACAAAGGAAATACGAGTTGGAATGTCACACCTTCCCTATCCTCTGAATCGCCCGGATTGCTTAGTAACAAGGTGATTGTACCGCCCTGTTTTTCAACAAACTGCTTCACGAGAGATAGCCCCAGTCCGGTTCCGCCGGTTTTTCTGGCTCTGTCTTTGTTCACGGTGTAAAAGGGTTCAAAAATCTTCTCCCGCGCCTCTGCCGGAATCGGCGTACCCGAGTTATAGATGCGAATGATCGCTTGACGCTCCTGCATCCGCAGTTCACTCTTCACCCGGATCACACCATCCGGAACGTTATATTTGATGGCATTATCCAGCATGTTGATGAAAATATGCATAAGACTCTCCCGATCGCTGCGGATCACCGCCGGTTCAAGATCCAGTTCCATGTTCAGCCCAAATTTCTCGGCTTTCCCCCGCATCCGGCCACAGGCATCCTCCAGCAGAGCGCTGACCTCTACATCTTCGGCCTGGTTCTCGAAGTCATACTTCTCCAGAGCAGATAAATGTAAGACTTTCTCGACCATCTCGTACAGCCGCTCCGTTTCTTTGCCAATGTTACTCGTGGCATCATCAAGCAGTTGCGGATCATCCTTATACATGTCGAGCAGCTCCACATAAGCTTTGATCGATGTCAGTGGTGTCTTGAATTCATGGCTGATGTTACCGATATATTGTTTCTGCTGCTGTTCCAGCGCCTGAAGTTTCTCAATCGCCAGTTGCAGCTTCTGCTGCTCCGCATGCATGGCTGTGATATTTTGCTGAATGGATGTACTCATATAATAAATGCCCTGCCCCAGCTCCCCCAACTCATCCTTGCGCTTTAAAGGAGACTCCGTAATGTAATTCCCTTCGCGAATGGAATCTGCGGACCTCTTCAGTCGGGTAATCGCAACGGCAAACCGATTGTAGAACAGATAACCTAATATGAAGCTCAACGCAACAACGGTAATTCCTGCCCATGTGAACAGTTGAAGGATGCGAGTATAGAATTCATGGTAGCTTTGGACCGGATATTGCATCCATACAGCACCCATCTGTCCATCCGGACCGTCCAGTGGTGCGGCGTAGAGCAAGGTATCCCCTTGTTCATGATAGGCAATTTTATTTTGCAGTGCATAGTTGAGCGTATCCTGAACAATCGCACTCTCCCCAGAGCTGATCGATGAGCCAACCTGCTGGCCCTTCATATCATAGAGAGCAATTGGCAATCCGGTAGAGTTGGCCAGTTCCTGTGCAAGCCTGCGGCCGTTTTGTTGTAAAAAAACGTCCTGTTCGAGATGAACGGACTCCGTATAATAGGACTGTCGCACATTCAGATTCACCAGCCGTGTCTGCTGTGATAAAATACCTTCAATCTGTGACTGCTGATTGCGTTCAATACCGCGCAGAACCAGTGTACTAAGCACAACCACGGTAAGGATAAGCAATGCTGCCAGAAAAACACTGAACTTCAGCTTGATGCTGACTCTCATATGGCCCCGCCTGTTTCAGGTGCAGATGCTTTGTAACCAATCCCGTATACGGTCTGCAATTTCTGCTGATCCGTATCTCCGATTTTTTTGCGCAAACGCTGAATATGAATGTCCACGGTCCGTGTGCCACCTGCATATTCCATACCCCACACCCGATCCAGCAGATCGTCTCGTGTGTACACACGCTCGGGATTGGACATGAGAATGGTCAGCAGGTCGAACTCTTTTGGTGTCAGATCCAGTTTCTCCTCATTCACGGTCACCGTGCGGTGAGCAACATGAATACGCAGTGTGCCATTCACGATGGCCTGATTCTTCGAATCGTCAGGTGGTGGACTGCTTTTCTCGACACGGCGCATCAATGCTTTTACCCTTGCGAGCAGTTCGCGGATCTCGAACGGTTTGGTCATGTAATCATCGGCACCCATTTCCAGGCCAACGATTTTGTCCACGATATCATTTTTGACAGTCAGCAAAATAATGCCGATATCCTCGCGGTCCTCCAGCCTGCGGCATACACCGTATCCATCAAGCCTGGGCATCATCACGTCCAGAATCATGACCTGCGGGTGAAACGATGCGACCTTAACCAAGGCCTCTTCGCCGTCACTCGCAGTATCTACTTCATATCCTTCGCGCCGCAGCGCGTAAGCAATGGCACTGACGATGCTTGATTCGTCATCTACCACGAGCACTTTTTTATTCATAGGGTTCATCCTCTTTATCTATGTCATGAGTTGGTTTATGGGTCTATGTTAGCAAGGTCCGTGCGAATTAGCTATGGATGAGTTTACAATTTGTATGAGAAGCTTGTATCCTCTCAGCTTGGACTTGGCTCTACTTTCTTTATACCCCAATGACGACAAAAAGAGCCAACCCGTGATTGGATCAGCCCTTAATCTATAGATTCCCGTTTCATGTTACTGTTTAGGCAATAACTTCTTAATTTCATCTTCAGAGAGTCCAGATGCTTTAACTATAGCTGAGAGATCTACGCCAAGTGTGAGTAACTCACGAGCCATTTCTCTCTTGCCTTCAGCCGCTCCTTCAGCTCGTGCGCCTTCAATCATTGATTTTTCGTCACTCAATGCTTTCATTCGAGCATCGTAGGCCATTCTGGTGGACGCATCCTGACTCAGAAATTCCAGCGTATCCATCGCCTTTTTCAACATCGGTTCATTCATGGCCAGCACCTCCCAGTTTGATGTATCTATTCCTTTAAGGAATAATAACCAATTTACGAGTCCGCCTTTTTCCATCGGAACAGAATACTCATCCAATTTGGTTAGTTCCATCACATGTATTTCGATATCATCCGTCAAACCAATACCTGTATGATCTTCTCGTAAATGAAAAACATTGTGATATCGCTCATTATCCAGACAGGAGTAGTTGAGTATATTAATAGTCACGCATTTTTTGAGTAGACTATAGTTTTCACCCTTTTTTATCTGATGAAAGTACATCTCACTCCAATAAAACAACGTCCTTTTCTCCATGTTATACGGGTTAAACAGCTGCATTTCAATGTTAATTAGTTTGCCTTCTAACGTCTTTGCTTTAATATCCAGAATGGATTGTTTATCCTCTGGACTATCCTTATCTGTATACGTGTTAACCACAGTGATCTCCGTAAGAGGAGATTCGCCGGTCTCTATAAACGTGCTGTTCAGAAAAGCTAACAAAACATCTTTGTTTTGCTCACTTCCAAAAATGCGTTTGAACACAAAATCTACTCGTGGATCGAGTAATTCCGTCACTCAGCATCAGCTCCATTCTCACCAGCATTATATCATAATTCCCATATAGCCTCAGCTTGATAATGGATCTGCACTTAAATTGCATTTACTCCTCAAATGACAGATTCAGCGGCTCGTCCGACATCTCGTACTCTGTCTCCATATGTGTCAGTGGTGTGTTCAGATCAACCTCCTCGAAGCGGAAGCTGTCGACCCACACTTTTCCTTTACCGTTCAAAATAACCCCAAACGAAATGACCGCACTGCCCTCCGGTACCTCAAGCACAATACTATACTGATTCCATGGCTGCGTACCCGTAATTGGCCGATCATGCATGTTATCAAATTGAAGTACATCATGGGCGTTATTATCCACACGCATCCATAATCCGCAGAACGCATCCACATGCTCGGTCTTCACGAATCCCGATAACTTCATCCGCTTACCCACATACTTGTCCGCTCTGAACTGTTGCATCATTGTTGCGAACTCGTTAGGCTCCATCGGCGTAACGGCCTTCAAATATCCTGATGCTTTTCCCTGATGCACTTCGGCCGGATCAATGCCCATCTCATAATTCTGCGGATGACTTCCGGTTAACATCCAACCTGTAATTGTTGACGTCTGATTCATCTGTAATTCTCCTCCTCTGGTTCTTCCTTCGAATAATTTCAGATCAAATAATTTGCGAAAACGTCCTGGTGGCATGCCATATAATTTGCGGAATGCGCGGGTGAAGGCTTCCTGACTCTCAAAGCCACACGCCAGAGCGATGTCCAAAATGCCCGCATCCGTCGATCGGAGGGTCGTGGACGCCAGACTCATCCGACGGTTTCGGATATAATCCACCACGGTCATGCCCACCTCATTACGGAAAATTCGATGGTAGTGATATGGCGACAACAACGCCTCGGATGCTACTTCTTCCAGCCCAATCTGCTCATGCAGATGAGTCTCAATATAAAACAAACTTTGCTGAATCATTGCACGGTAACGGCTCAACTGAGGTAAAGCCCCCTTCCATATCCTTACTATACGTGAATGGTGTAACCGCCGTTTTGATCATTTTTGCTATCTTTATTTCTGCTTACCTCTGCCGGAGATGCAAAAAGAGCCAATCACGGATTGAATCCTTTCCGTAATTGACTCTTCTGGGAAACTGCTGCCCTGTGGCTACTGTAGAGCCACTTCATTGATCTACAGCAGGTTCATTTATATCTTTGCACAACATTCTTCGTCAGACAGCCGGTACCGGCTGTGCACCAACCTCTTCATCATCATGCTCCACCAATTCATGTTTCTCCCAGGCTCTACTCTTCCAGCGGAAGTACATAATAACCGCGCGGGTCCACTCATCCGCCGCAATGGCAAGCCACACACCAGCGAGCCCCAGATGAAGCTTGAATATGAGCAGATATCCGAGTGGCAGACTCATGCAGACCATGGAGATCAGCCCCATGTATACCGGGAACTTTGCATCCCCTGCCGCACGCAGGGAACCAATGATAACAATATTGCAGGTACGTCCGGTTTCGAGCAAAAGACTGAGCAAAATTACCTGAGCCCCCAGCTTGATAATTTCCGGATTATCCGTAAATATGCTCATCAGAGGCACACGGAAAAAAATGATGATTACATCAATGATAACCGTGGCCAGAAGGGCCCATTTTACACTGTCAAAAACACGTTTGTACGCATCATCCTTGCGCCGCGCACCTACAAGCCGGCCTACAATGATCGATGTCCCCATACCAATCGCCATGCTGAACAAGTAGATATAGCTGGAGATATTACCCGCATACTGCTTGGTTGCCATGGCTTCTGCGCCCAGATAGGTCACATACAGCGTGAACACGAGCTGGCAGGAATGATATACCATGGACTCCATCGCAGACGGAATGCCAATCCGCAGAATTTTGCCAATGAATTTCTTGGACAACTTAATGTAGTATTCAAAATCCACCCGTACCTCGCTCACACGATACAACAACCAGAAGAAGATCAGCAGGCAGATAAACCGGCTTCCCACCGTAGAGATTGCTGCCCCTTCCACTCCAAGCTTCGGAAGGCCGAAGTGTCCAAAGATCAATGCATAGTTACCAACAACGTGAATCACGTTCATGAATACAGCGACATACATCGTTTCTTTGGTATAACCATGTGTACGAATCGTCGCAGCCAGCGCATTAATGAGCGCCTGAAGGAAGATACCGCCACCAACGATATTTATATACGAACGGGCAAAATCATAAATTTCGCCTTGAATGTTCAGGAGTGATAACAAATGTCCTCCGAACAGAAGGAAGATTCCGCTCAGGACCAGACCTACGATAAGATTCAGTGTGATCGCATTACCTGTAACCTGTGCTGCTTCACTTAACTTTTTCGATCCGATATATTGTGCCACTACAATCGCAGCACCATGTCCAATGACTTCCAATACAAGGATAGCGATAGAAATAATCTGATTGGCTGCTCCAACGCCAGAGACCGCATTATCGGATACCGAGCTGAGCATGAGCGTATCCACGCTCCCCATCAACATAAATAAGAAGAGTTCCAGGAAAATAGGCCATGTAAGTCGAATCAGATTCAGATCCTTGGCATCAGAACGAAGGGACTCTTTGGTTGAGGATATTGCTGTCATTTTCTCACCTTTCCCATGTGGGCTTTAATTCTTAGGGTATGTTAGCACAGGTGGTTTGAAAATGCAGTAGTTTTGCGAAAATAGTTGAAAGTTTTTTGCAATTCCATAAATAGGTATTTTCAGCGTTTTCATCAAGCTCCGTGTCTGTACACCTGCCAGAGGTTTTAGAAGACAAAAAAGGCCCCTCCCAACTCGCTTTTAAGCAAGTAATGGAAGGGCCTTAAGACCCTCAGCCTTTTAACCTTTAACAGAACCCGCAGCAATTCCCTCCACGATTCGATTACTCAGGATGAGAAATGCAATCAGGATCGGCAAAATACTAATCATTAGCGTCGCACCAATGGCTCCCCAATCTGTTGTATATTGACCGATAAAGTTCTGTACCCCAACAGTTAAGGTCTTGTACGAATCTGTACTGATGAACGTATTAACAAAGATGAACTCATTCCAGTTATAGATCATGTTGATGATGGCCGTTGTGGAAATGACCGAAGACGTCATCGGCAGCACAATCCGAAAGAAAATCCGATGCACGGAGCAGCCATCCATCACTGCGGCTTCTTCCACTTCACGGGGAAGCGCGTAGTAGAATCCCAGTAGTATCATAATGGTAATTGGCATATTAAAGGCAATGTAAGACAGGATGACTGACAAAGGATGATCTGTGAGATGAAGCTTTAGGAACAAGCTGAACAGCGGGATCAACGTGGAGTGTACAGGGATCATCAGACCCACCATAAATAGCCCCAGCACCAGCGAACGACCCTTCCAGCGCATACGTGTAATGGCAAAGGTCACCAGACTGGCAAACAGCACGGTGACCACCACCGAGACCACCGTAATCCATACACTGTTGAAGAAGTACAAGCTGATATTTCCCTCTGTCCATACCTTGACATAGTTTTCCCAACGCGGGGTAGCAGGAAGGGAAAAAGGCGCCATGTCGAATACTTCCTGATTATTTTTAAGCGAGAACAACAGCAGCCATACCAAGGGTAAAATTTGCAGCAAAGCTACCAGGGACAATAGGAAATACAGCAGAATATATCCGAATCTCCTTAACCATGCCGAACCTCGGCCTGTCCCCGGGTAAGTTGGCAATCTAACGGCCGTATCCGTCTTCACCGGGATGTACCTCCTTTCATTTCACTAGGGCGTGTCTGGAAACTCCGAAGGTGGCAGATTTTGCCGAATTTTCGTTCCAAGCAAGGAAATTTTCCGCAGGCGTGCCGGGGCACGTCAAGGGAAAGTGACGCAGCAGGGGGCGAAAAGGCGGTAAAAGATGCACTTCAGCGAGTTTTCAGACACGAACTAGCGTCAGGAATACTGGATCGTATCTTTGGATGCCGTCGCTTTACGAAGCAGCCAGGTAACCAGCAGACAGATCAAGAGTAGGAAGAACCCTACAGCACTACCGTAACCAAAGTCGAAGCTACGGAACGCCTGACGATACATATAGGAGGCCATCACTTCGCTGGAGCCGTTCGGTCCGCCATCGGTCATCACGTAGATGAGATCAAAATACTTTAGTGAGCCTACCACAGCCAGTACAACGGTCACCTTGATGACTTCAGTAATTAGCGGCAGCTTGATTCGAAAAGCGATCTGCCAAGGGCTTGCCCCATCAATCCGGGCTGCTTCCACCAGAGATTCCGGAATATTTTTGAGGGCCGCATAATAGATCAAAATATAGAAGCCTGCATACTGCCATAGAATCGGTACGAACAGTGCATACAGCACCAGTGATGGCTCCGCCAGCCAGGCTGGCGGATTGCTGAAGCCAATCGCTTCCAGAAAGGTGTTCAGCACACCATTGCTTGGATGGTAGATCTTGAGCCATAACTGAGCGATCGCGACCGAAGACAGCAGCATCGGGATCAAATATATTTTACGGAACAGATTGGCCCCCTTGATCTTGCCTGACAGCACCAAAGCGATCATCAGATAACCGATCAGACTCAGCGCAGAGAACAAAGCAAGCAAAAAGGTATGATTCGCACTCTGCCAGAATGTTCCGTCTTGAAGAAGTCTGGCGTAATTATCCAATCCAATAAAGGTCATTGCACCGATCCCGTCCCATTGCATCAACCCATAATACCCGGTGAGCACGATCGGGATGTACACCAAGACCAGCAGCAGAAGCAGTGCAGGAAGCACGTACAACGCAGCAACGAGACGGTTGGACATGACTTTGTCCATCACATTATCCTCCCTTCAAGCGTTCAAACGTGTGTACGTCAATTGCCTTTATCAATTGCAGCCTGATGATTCTTCACAAAGTCCTCCGGTGTTACCGCTTTGCCAAACAATGCCTGAATCATGTCCAGATGTGCCTGAGCGGCTGCCGGTTTCATCTGTACGTCTGCAAAGAGCGTAAGGCTGCTGGCCTGATTCAATTCGTTCAGCAGGTCAATATAGAGCTGTGGCAACTGTACTGCCGCCGTATCCACTTTGGTAGCCGGGATGACGCCTGCTTCAGTTACCGAACTTTCACCCCATTTTTCCACAAAGTATTGCACAAACTTCTGCGCTTCTTCCTTCACTTTGGAGTTCTGGGCCACGAACAACCCTACACCTGGACCACCTACCCAGCTATTAATATCGCTCTTGCCATCTTCCATTGTTGGGAATTTGAAAAATCCAATCTTGTCTTTGAATTCCTGCGGGATGTCCGGGTTAGTCGTGAAGTTTGGCAGTTCCCAGGTACCCATCAGATACATAGCAGCTTTTTCGTTCATGAATTCGGATTTGCCCTCATCGTTAGACAACCCGTTAAAGCCTTTGTTGAAAGCATTCATATCCACCAGTTTTTGTACCTCGGCAGCAGCTTGAGTCAGCGCAGGGTCGTCAAACTTGCCAGAGCCATTGATGGCCTTTTCCAGTGCATCTCCACCTAACCGATTCGCCAGATACATATACCAGAGTGAGCCGGTCCAGCGGTCTTTATTGCCCAGTGCGATCGGCACCTCACCGTTCTCTGTCAGTGTCTTCAGCACACTCAGGAATTCATCATACGTTGCTGGCGGCTGCAAGTTATATTTTGCAAAAATGGCTTTGTTATAATAAATGGGGGAGATATTCAACTCGATTGGTAGCGCATATGTTTTACCGTCTATCGCATAAGCTTCTGTTGTTCCGGCTATGAATTTGTCGCCCAGCGAGTCGCTCAGAAGATCATCGACCGGTGCGAACAGGTTCCCCTTCACATAAGGCTCCAGAAATCCAGCAGCCCAAGTTACACCCACATCGGGAAGTTCATTGGATGCAGACAGGATTTTCAATTTGTTCTTATATTGTTCATTCTCTAGCACTTCCTGCTTAATGGTTACATTCGGATGATCCGTTTGATACTGCTTGATGATATCGTTGACCAGTTTGTTTTGCTGTGCGGAACTGCCTGCTGGCCAGAGGTGCATAAATTTGAGGGTTACTTTCCCATCTGTGCCGTTGCTGCCTGTTTCACCCTCTTCATCCGAACTTGAACTGTTACATCCGGATAAAATTACGGCGAGAACCAGCGTCCATGACAGAAGAATGGCCATCGTCTTTTTGCTCATTATTCCAACCCCCTTGGTTTTATCGGTTAATGTAACCGCTTTAACCAAATTGTAGCACGCGCCTATCACACCTATAAGACCAGAACAATTTGGAAAAACTCCACTTTTTTGAGGTTATTTGTTACTTCGTTCAGATAGGGAATGCCGATATTTGCTTGGACTTAGCCCCTCAAGACTTTTAAATACTGTGATAAAATACTTATCCGTCTGATAACCCACCTGTTCAGCAATCTCCGAGATTGGCATCGTTGTCTGCACAAGCAACTCCTTCGCGCGCTGAATGCGTTTGCGGGTAAGATATTCACTAAAATTGATGCCGATCTGTTCCTTGAACAATACGCTGAAGTAACTGGAGTTGAGATGGAGTAGATCAGCAATTTCACGCATGGTCACATGTTCACCCAGATGAGCATCCACATAGGTCAAAGCTTCACTGATCTGGCTATTGAGCCTTTGTTCTCCGCGCTCCTTAACATCCAGCAGCTTGGGGTCAACCATTTCTTGCATCGTTTGAATACGTCTCTGTTGTTCGCTGAACTTTAGGGCTTTTTCGACGGTCTGCAGCAATTGTTCCTTATCAATCGGTTTCAACATATACTCCACAACACCCAGCTTAATGGCCTGCTGGGCGTATTGAAAATCGGCATGCCCCGACATAATCAGGACAACAGGCTTGTTCGAAAAATGTTGAATGGCTTCAATCAGAGACAAGCCAGAGAATTCCGGCATGCGAACATCCGTTATTAACAGATCTGCCGGCTTTTTCTTGAGCCATTCCACAGCCTCGACGCCACTTTCTGCAGTCTGAATGTGATTTCTCCCTGCCGACCATCCTTCCAGTGTTTTGCGAATACCCTCTCTTGTACGCGGCTCATCATCCACGATAAGAATTGTTTTGTCATGAATCATATGCACCCTCCGTTCCCATGGGAATCTCAAAACAAATGACAGTTCCTTCCCCAACCTTACTTGTTATGGAAAGCTTACAACGTTCACCAAGTTGGCTGCCAAAGTAAAGCATCAGTCGCCGATGTACGTTGATTAGACCTACACCTGTCCCCTTCTTGGACACAGCCGGCCCGCCATGTAAAGTATGAATGACAGATTGAAGCCGTAATTCATCCATACCGGGACCATCATCCCGAACCTTAATGCAAACTAGATTTTTCTCGGTCAAAGCATCCACATGGATGCTTATTTTTCCCGGTCCCAGTTTACTTTCAATCCCATGAAGAATCGCATTTTCGACCAAGGGCTGTATAAGAAGTTTCGGTATTGCGACCTTACGCACCGTATCACTCAGCTGAATCTCCCATTGCATTCTCTCTCCCAACCGCATCTGCATAATTTGAAGATAACGCTCGGCGTGTTCCAGCTCGTCGGCAATCGTAACCCATTCATCCTGCTGCGAACTGGAGATGATATAACGAAATAATCGGGACATCGCCACAACCATACGTGCCATCTCCTCGTCTCCCTTCTCCTCAAGGGACCAATAGAATGCCTCCAGTGTGTTGAATAGAAAATGGGGATTAATCTGAGACTGCAACGCCTTCAGCTCAGCCCGGGACTGCATGACTTCCTTCTCATGAACCACACGGGTCAATTCATTCTGCCTGTAGACCATCTGGTTATATACGTTGTTAAGTTCATTGATCTCCATCGTAGAGCTAACCATTAGATTAGGTCTCATTGCTCCCGGCTCTGCACTGCGCATGGCCCGCATCAGCCGTATGAGTGGACGTGTAATCATGGTGGACAGGAAGAAGGACATGATAAGGAACAGAACAACACCAATCATTCCCGAGACGAGCAACGCTGTTCTCAGGATGGATACACCTTCCGTTGTCTCCCGCAACGGGGTCAGGACAGCAAGTGTCCATCCCGTTAACTCCGATTTTTGCCTGACAACGATATAGGATTCCTCCCCGTTCTGCACGACTGATCCGCTGTCCAATATGGCCTTTGGATCGAGATTAATTTCCAGATCGGAACTCACCACTTCGCCTGCACCATCCAAGAGCATGATAGAGTCCTGCGAACCATCTGTCCCATTCGAATCATTGAGTTGAAAAAAACTACGCTGCATCCGCACCACCACATAACCTCCGTGTTCGAAAGAATGATCCAGCAGGTTAATCCGCCGAATAGCCAGGAGCACACCCGGATCTTCAGGGTCAGCGCCTGCCCATACCAGTCTGCCTTTTCCTTCATCCGCTAAGCTGATCCAGTTGCGCTCCACTCTGAGATCGAGGGATCGGTCATCCATCGGAAAGATCCGGTTATAACCCGTAGTGTATATCTCCATACTTTGTGCGCCATTAATGAAAGACTGATAACTGCCTGCAATCTGCAAGAGAGCTTGGCGCTGATTAAAGGTTGCCGGGTTGCCTTGCTTCTCATCGCTAAGCAGACGCTGCACGTATGAATCATCCGCCACTTGGGCGGTCAGCGAATTCACTTGTGCAATGAGTGCATCCAATCTGCCACTGGCTTGGACAGCGGTTTGATGAATATGTTTCTCCGCATTGCTTTTCAGCAGGGCAGCTACCCGATCATAGGCCGATATGCCTGCGAGCAAAAGAACAACAAGCATCACCATAACAAAACCAATGAAGATCTGATTGCGAAGTGAGTTAAAATGTCCTTTTTTCCCGTGCAACTTCCCCATTCTCCTCTCTTTTTGGCATGTAAAAGAACCCACCACCTTACGCCCGTGCTCTTGAAGACTGGGTACAAACGATGCCGGATTTATCTACGTATTCAGTTTTTCTCGTTAAAGCGCTTGCATAATTGAAACTTAATCTTCTTCTCTTCTAGTCTTTGTTTATCGATTAAACTAACGACTAAAAAATAGCATAGTTTTACAGGTTAATCAATCCTCCCGAAGAGTTCCCAAAAGTTAGATGACAAGGATCAAAAAAAGAGAGGGGTCTTTTAAAGTCCACCTCTCTTTTTTCATATCCCTTCACAACATATCCTTTTCTGTGACACATCTTCAGTTATTTCACGGACCCTTGGGTAACCCCGTTGATGATCCACTTCTGCGCAAACAGGTAGATGATAATCATCGGAAGCAACGCGAGCAGGTAGGATGCAAACGCAAGGTTAAATTCAGTATTGAACTGTCCTTGGAATACATACTGTACCAGCGGCAGCGTGTACTGTCCCGGATCACTGATAATAATGAGTGGCAGCAAGAAGTCGTTGTACGTGGACAGACAGGTCAAAATACCAACCGTGGCACTGATGGGTGCCATGAGCGGGAAAATAATTTTCCAGAATGTGCCCCAGGTTGTCGCCCCATCCACAAACGCCGCTTCCTCAAGCGCTACCGGAATGGACCGGATGTATCCCACGTACACAAATACGTTGAATGCCAGGCCATATACCGTGTGCAGCAAGATCAGACCTACCAGATTTGTCATCTCCAGCGATGCGGTCAGCTTAACAATCGGCAGCATGATGATTGGGAACGGAATGAACATCGCGCTGACGAAGTAATAATACAGTCCTTTGAAAAACTTGCGTTTCTCCATATTCCGCGCAATCGCATAGGCCACCATCGAGTTACTGAGCAACGTCAAAAGCACAGTTGATGCGGTAACGATCGCACTGTTACGGAACGATTGGAAGAAGTTTGTCATGTCGATAGCTCTCGCGAAATTCTCCCAGTGAAGTGTGGTCGGAATGGCAAAGACCGACTGGGCCATCTGTTCCGGATTTTTCAAAGCAATCGTAACGGTCATATATAATGGGAACAGGATAAACAGGGTACCCAGCACAACAAGCAGCATAACGAGCCAATTGATTCGTGTACGGCTTCTCATTACAGATCCATCTCCCTTCTTTGCAGGAACCGGATTTGCAGAATTGAAATCACCGCAATAACGATGAAGTAAATAACCGAGTTCGCAGATTGATATGCATATTCGCCGCCTTCAAATCCACCGGTGTAGATCAGATGGGAGATGGACTGCGTCGCCCGTCCGGGACCACCGTTGGTCAAGGCTACGATTTGGTCAAAGACCATAAGTGAATTTTTCATCGCCAGTACCATATTAATGGTGAAAAATGGGGCAATAAGTGGGAATGTAATGCTCCAGAATTCACGCCATTTGCCTGCGCCGTCGAGGTTGGATGCCTCGTACAGTGTCGTTGGTATCGTTTGCAGACCAGCCAAATACAGAATCGTATTCAGGGCCACCGATTGCCATACTGCAACAATGACGATACCGATCCAAGCCAGACTCTCGCTGCCGAGAATGTTGGTGGATAGCGCATTGATGCCCAGATTTTGTCCCCAGATCGGAAATACGTTGGAGAACAGGTAGTTAAATATGTAACCTACGATCAGTACACTCAGAATATTGGGCAGGAAGTAGATGCCGCGGAAGAAATTACGGAACTTAATCTTGGCATTCAGCCCGAGTGCAATGAGTAAGCTTAGAATATTGGTCAGGATCGTCACCACGATCGCAAATTTGAACGTAAACCAATAGGCATTGCCTACATTGTCATCTTGGAACAAGTTGAAATAGTTTTTAAAGCCAACAAAATCATAATCTTTCCCGAATCCGTTATAATTCGTAAATGAATAATAGATGCCCTGGAGGGCCGGCAGTGTCATAAATACAAAGAACAATACAACCGCCGGAACCGTCATCCAGTAATAAGGTGCGATACGCTTGTTCATACTCCATCCTCCTTCTGACAAGGCTTAGCGCCGATTAGCAACCTTGTCCCATTCTTTGTCGAGTGTATCTAGATAGTTGTCGATGTTTTGGTTCTGCAAAAAGGACTGTACGATGGAATTCAGCTGCACCGCAGCCGGAATATAGTGATCGGGAAAGTCAATAACTTTGCCCTGCTCGATATATGGCATCAATTCCTGTACGGCAGGATCATCCTGCTTCACGCCTTCTACCGCAGAGAACAGCGTCTGTTCGTCAATATATCTTCCGATATTTTCAGGCTCTAATAGAAACGCAATAAACGTCTCTGCCTGTTCGCGATTAGGCGTGTCCGCCGCAATGGTAAACAGGGAGTCGATCCCGTTCACCAGCTTGATCTCGCTTGCATCGTTGCCCGTAGGGAATGGGAAGAAACCGATATCGACATTTGGGTTCGCTTTGCGAATCTCCGAGATGGCCCAGGTTCCCTGGATGTACATAAAGGCTTCACCGTTAGCAAAGGCACGGTTACCGTCCGAATAAGCTTTACCAAAGTTATCGCCGTGACCGTATTTCATGAGTTCCAGTTGCTTCTCAGCTACCTCGCGGTACTTCTCCTTGAACGTCACTTTGTTATCGCGTCGCTCTTGGTAGAAATCAATACCGACCAGATTGGAGGCCAGTGCATTGAACGGCAGGCTCGTCTGCCAGTCATCCTTGTATGTGAAATAAAATGGAATCTCACCTGCATCCTTAATCTTTTGGGCGGTCGCAATGAGTTCATCCCACGTCTTGGGCACGTCCAATCCCATTTCCTTAAACAGCGTTTTGTTGTACATGATGCCGTTTGCATTAGTCGCGTAAGGAATACCTGTCACTTCGTCCATGCCTGTGAGATCATTCAGCATTTGTATGTAGTTCGGATCAATCGTCTGGAGTAATGTGCTATCCGTCAGATCGGTGAAAATATCACTCTGAGCCAGAATGGAATAGGTGTCGGTTGCCCCCATGGCCATAATATCCGGAATATCATTTTTGACGACACGCGTCTTCAGTACTGTCTCCGCATCGGGCGGATTCACCTGTGTCACTTGGATATCGTCATGCTCCGCATTAAACGTTTTAATTAATTCATCAAAGGTTGTTTTGGCTTCAGGCTTGTTCTGGAAAAATTCAATCTGCACTTTGCCATTCGCGCTATCTCCACTGGTACAGGAAGATAAAAGTACAGCCATCATTCCACACAGCAACATTGTCCCGAGAGCCTTGGTAAGCGTTGTTCTCATGTTGTACCTCCCTCAGCTTTATACGTAAGAATTTACCCATTCAAATGGTGAAATAACCATTTGGTTAATCCTTCCAAACCGACTTCAATCTGAATGGATGATATAGGTCTTTATTATTTCTAAAACGGTTTCGGTAAAAATGAATCACGGCAGTTCTTCCCATGACCCGAATTGGGCATAACAAAAAGGACACTGGATGATATCCAATGTCCCTCATTTTTTCAGCTTACGTGTAAGCCTTTATTGCATGTTACGAACGTTCTGCTTTCGGCAAAGCATTGCGTAAACGCTTGGCTCGATAACTCTGATATGCACGAATCAACATGCCAATGATAATCATGACCACACCAATGTTAATTGCGACATCAGCGAGATTCAAAATCCCGCGTCCTGACGGAAATACGAGGAAATCCGTTACCCGGGCATAGATAAATCGATCGATTGCATTTCCCAACGCCCCGCCAACCATAAAACCCGCGCCAGCTTGCATCCAGAAACCGCGAATCTCACCTTTACTCCGGTAATACAGCATGCCTGCTATGAACAGAACAGCAATCACACCGAACAGACGCGCATTTCCCTGAAACATGCTGCCAGCCATCCCACTGTTCTCGTAATGCTGTAACTGCATGCCCGAGTTACCCAGTCTCATGACGTCGCCAACTTCCATATACATCCTCACTGCAATCTTGGTTCCCTGGTCCACCAAAGTCACCAGCAGTGCTACAAAATAAAACAGCATCGTGCTTCTCCTCCTGCCTACGTAGCAATAACTTATTTTAACTTTAAGAGTTATGTATATTAGGTTCCCTTCACTTTAACACAGCCGATGTACGGTCTCCAAATGAACGGTCTTTAACCACGCAAATAACGTCCACTAACATCGTTCAGACTGCATCCAGAAGGGACTACACCAATCCATGTCGAATGTAGACATCAATCATATATGTATGTAAAGGGGCTGCCTGTAATTTGAACCTGACCACGACAGAGAAATTAAAGGAAATGCAACAGGAAGAAAAGGACTTGCTATTTGACACATTTGATTCTGAAACAGCACTCCAACTTGGCCAGCATCTGGTTGAAGAAGCGAAGCGTCGTTCCCAAGCCGTGACCATCGACATAACCCTGAAGGGACATCGTCTCTTTTTGCATGCGATGGAAGGCACTCATCCCGACAACGAAGACTGGATTCGACGCAAGAACAACGTGGTGAATCATTTCTCCTCCAGCTCTTGGCACACGGCTCTGCGGTTGAGAAGCGAAAATCAAACACTTGAGCAAGACTTCAATCTGCCTTCATCGGACTATGTCCTGGCTGGTGGCGCTTTCCCGCTTATTCTGGAAAATGAGGGACAAGTCGGCACCATTACAGTATCGGGTTTGCCTGATGAAGAAGACCATGATCTGGTCACGACAGGAATCCGCTCTTTTTTGTTGCAGCAGAGTTAGATTAAAATGGGCAATAAAAAATCCGTACCTGGGATAGGCACGGATTTTCTTCTTTTTCCTGTAGTTAAATTCCTGCGTTTATTGGATCGCTGAGAGAACGTCCAGCAGCATGGATTTGAATTTGGGCCGATCAATGGCTTCACAGACACGTACATTCGGCTCTTTGCCAAAACGTCCGTTGATATCAACTACACTGTATCCACGTGTCAGTTCTCCTGCCGCTTCCACATCCACATAATATTGACCCGACTTGGTCATGATGGATTCATCTGCCGCAACAGCCATCAACAACGTATCGGGATGAGTGGTGCCATTCAGCTTATGTACCGACTTGTTGAACTGCATAACCACTTTGTTGATTGCGGTGAAGAAATCGGCACCCGATGTACCGAGAGCTGCAATCTCTGCATGATCGTCATCATCCATCACTGAATATTGCGTGCACATCTCCCAGCCAACCATCGTAATCGGAATGCCTGCATTCAGTACAATTTTCGCTGCTTCCGGGTCCACGTAGAAGTTATACTCCGCTGCCGGTGTGATATTACCCAGTGCATTATTCGTTCCACCCATGATGTACAGATGAGCAATCTCCGGAATAATCGTTGGGTCCTTTTGGATCGCCATTGCAATATTCGTCAGCGGGGCAATCGCCAGAAGTTCAATTTCACCTGGATGTGCATGCACCTTCTCAATGATAAAATCAACCGCATGCCCGCTCTCGGGACGCTGATCTGCCTTCGGGAAATGCGCGCCGCCCATACCATCATCCCCATGCACATCTTCCACTGTGCGGTGCTGAGCTTTACCGTAGGCCATTAGCGGACGCTCGCAACCTTTATACACAGGCACCTTGCCGCCATGTCCAGCAACCTGTACCGTGTACAGGGCATTTTCAACCTCCTGGTCGAATTGTACGTTACCGCCCGTAATGGTGATGCCTTCCACCTGAAAGTGATGCAATGCCGTCAGGATCGCAATCGTATCGTCTCCTGCTGTATCTGTATCGATGATGACTCTTCTCATGATGCCGCGCTCCTTCTTCCGTCTGATATTCATTTAGAACAAAAATACAACATTACACTTAATAACTCTGCGTACAGAACAATCTTAAGATCGCTGTTACCCTCAGATTTTTTTATATACCCTTTCAAAGGTAAAAATCCAATGATAAAGGCGAACGCTTCGCTTCTCCAGATTTTTTCTGTCCTCTTCGTTTACGTGTAAACACTATATTCATTCTAAATTATCGTTTACCTCTAGGCTTATTTTACATTAAAAACGTACCGATGACGATGGAAACGCCGATGATAATCGAACGGAGCAGCTGGGCTACCGCCATATTGCCTCGTGCGATTTCGTCACATACCCGCATTTTCGGAATCAGGAAATCAAATATAATATAGACCAGGCACAGCACAATAATTCCAAACGCCGACCACAGCAGCATATCCAACCACGAATGCGTCGAGAAAGATACCATGCCCACAATAATACACAGTCCCAATAATTTGCTGCCCATGTACATGCCCGCCGCTTCGTTTCCTTTGGCGATCTCCTCACTATCGTTATACCGGGTCAATTTGCTAAAAGCGAAATATCCACATACCAATACCACCAGCAGAATGCCTACACCCACCGCCACATTCACGAGATTTAATCCCAAGTTCTCCATTCCATCTTCTCCTCCTCATCATTCATCCGTTCACGAACCGCAGCTGCGCAATAATAGGCCATATCTCCGGTTACTTTCTCCCCGACCCTTGGTAACAACCCAGCCAAACGCCCAGCGATAACAAACACCCCTGTAAGCAGATAACCGCTGTACGCTCCATCTTCCGTCTCGATCACAACCTGTTCCATCGGCACCAGCTGCTGATAGATTTTGGGCTGATTTTCGTAATAAGCTGTAATCTCTTCATCCTCGTCTGTTGACCCAGTTGCAAGATTGGATTCCAGCGCCTCATTAAGAGGATGCTCCATATCCTGCTTTCTAAAGGCATTGTCCGTACCTCCATCCAGCAAAAGAGTACCTCTGCCCTCGCGTCCCCAATAGCTTTTGGCTACATATGGCGTGGCGTTCAGCTCGAAGGGCTCAGCCGAAAAATAGGTGGGCAGCAGATATCGGGAAATCACGTCCATCTCTGCTTCATCAAAGAGGGTAAACCCGCAATATTCCGGGGTTTGCTCGTTACGCTCGTAGAGCGACCAGATTGCCGCCATGAAACCTTTGCTCTGCATCAGTACATGCTGAACGGGATTCATCAGGCCCAGTCGTCCCTCACGTACAAGTTCAAGCAGCGCAGCCCCAATGTCCACCCCTGTCTTCTCATCCCGATCATCGATCAGATACTCCAGCGGATAAAGGCGATACAGCAAGTTAATCTCCCGCCCCCTATGGTAAAGCGCCTCTCCCGGAACAATCTCCAGTTCCTCAAGTGGAGCATAGAAAACTTCGTATCCCGCTTCCTGACAGCGTTTCATCAGGTATTCCGTATTTGTACGATCTTCGACATGTTCGCCAAAAGAAGTGAATGTCACCGGACCCTTCAATCCTTGGTTTGCGTAGAATTCGAGCCATATCCTGAAACACTCCCGAATACGTGTATCCATCTCGGCAGATGGTGCAGTTAGCGTAGCATCATCAGCAAGACCGACCAGGATATTTTCCAATGCAGCAACCTCCGGTATACCCGTAGGAGTGTCCGTATTATTTTCAATACACTTGGGCCCAGCTTCTCCGATAATCCAGTCCTGACGGGTAATGCCTCCAGTTACCAACTCCATACGTGCCGTCGGAATAAGCCCGGGATGGATACCCAGCTGATGCTCCAAAAAAGAATCCGGCATGTATTGCTGGATAAATCGCATCACTTTACAGTAAATGCCGTCTACCGCCTCGGCTGCAATACGCAGCTCCTGTACCTCCGAGGGAGAATAGACCGTTAATGCTGGCACACAATATTGCTTCCCGTACATTCGATGATATGGAATCTGTTGTTCCGTTTCACCCTGAAATACCTCTTCGTGACTTAACGGCAGTTGAACCACTTGCCTCATCCGGTTATCCTCCCGAGCTGCGGAAGAAGCTACCGAAGCCGCTTGATTTGGACTTGGATTTGCTATAGGAGCTGTTACTGTCCTTATTGCTTCGATACGACGACCCACCGTAGTAATAGTGTCCGCTACTGGAATCATATTCACATCCGGTATCATACTCCGGGTCACATTCATCATTGTTGCTGCCACAACCGGATAACACGGCAGGAACCGCCAGCATCAGGGAGAACGCAACCAGCTTTGCTTTTGAACCGGGTTTCGATGCTTGCCCCCGCTCTTGGTCACTCATTACAGATCCACCTCTTTCATATAAAACAACACTTTCTTGCGATCCGCATCCAGCACGGAATACAGGAATTCATACGTCTTGCCACCCTGAACCATGTAATGGTCCAGCAGTTGCTCGGCAAGCTCCATCGTATAGGTGGATGACGCTGTGAGTTCCAACTCCTGAAATGAACGTCCATTCCACAACATATACTCTGCACTGTACATGGAGGACATTTTGCACATCGCCAGCGCAGCATCCGCAATGGCTGCACCGTACTCATCCGGCATCTGTTGCTCATACGCCGTTACATATACTGCATGTTCCCGCCCATCCTGGCATTCATTGGACAGATGCGCCCAGAGTTTGTTTTTCACCAGAGTGGCATCCACCAGTTTGCGCATGAACAGTTCATCTCGCGTGACTGAAGTCTGTTCCAGCACTCCCGTCTCCGCCTGTCGATCATCCGACCAACTCCGATACGTCAATGAATAATAGATACCGATAACCTCCCTTTTTGCGAGCTCTTAGGTGAGCCGTTTCAATTCATACAAACGTATTTAACGCAAGTGGAGGTAAAAAGTTACACTATTGAATCAATTTCATAGTACCTTTAGCTGCTTCAAATCAAGGCTAGACATAGATCAAAATGGTTTAATTTGTCTATGTCTAGTTACAAAACTCCATTTTTAGTGATTTATGAAATTGATTCTATTCCCCATGACATGTAATAAAGAACATATTGGCTACCTTCGTTCTCAATTTAAGGAAGCAGGAAATAACATACTGTTTTCTACTTTTGGTATGTAATTCAGTTCAAAAAGGCCGGAGATGATTCTCCGACCTCGCTTGTTCAATCTTATGCTCATGCCATTCGGACTTATAACTCAGCCCATTGTGCCAATACATCATTATATTCAGCGGACAATTGCTCGCGATCATTCCAGATTTGTTCCAGTTCGAGCGGATTGTTCTGTACCATTTCCAACTGTTGGTCCAGCACCTGAATCTGTGCCTCAAGACGAGCCAAAGTCTGTTCCAGCTTCTCCGCAGACGGTTTGTTGCCATTGCCACTTCTATGATTAGATGCAGCTGTTGCCGAAGGGGTCAACGCCTTACCTGATTCAGTAGAAGCTTTATGATCATGACTTCCACCGGCAGCTACAACAGTGGATCCGTTAATTGTCGAGGTTGCTCCTGGCTTCTTCCCTGATCTGGCAGTCCCGCCGGGCGTGGACGTTAAACCTGACTTCATCTCTGACTTGGCGTTCCCACGAGAAGAAACGCCCACGCCTGCTGTAGCCTGAGTTGTCGCCGCCGCACGAGCTTGCAAATCAAGCTTCTTCTCACGATACGCCTCATAGTCTCCCAGATAAGCGGTCATCTGTCCGTCCTCCAGTTCCCAGACACGGGAAGCGAGGCGATTGACGAAGTACCGATCATGCGAGATGGCAAGTACGGTTCCTTCAAAATCAACCAGTGACTCTTCCAACGCTTCTCTCGACGCGATATCCAGATGGTTGGTTGGCTCATCGAGCAGCAGTACATTGGGTTTGCGTTGCACCAGAAGAGCTAGCCGCAGACGCGTCCATTCCCCACCAGATAATTGCCCGACAGAGCGGAATACATCCGCTCCATAGAACAGATATCGGGCCAGAATTCCGCGGGCTTCTCCCTCTTCCACGCCTGCCTCCAGACGGAAGTATTCGAGTACATTCAGCTTCGGATTCGTGGGTTCCTCCTGTTGAGCCAGATACCCTACATCCACGCGTGCTCCCCACTCCAGCTTGCCCGCATTGGGCTGCTCGTCACCAAGCAACAGTTTGAACAAGGTCGTCTTGCCGGAGCCATTGCGGCCAATGAGTGCAATTTTATCCCCATATTCCAGCAGACCCGAGATTCCGCGCAGAATTTCATGCTCACCATAGCTCTTCTCGACCTGTTCCAATACCGCTACCCGTTTACCCGTTCGATCCGTAGGACGCACATCGAACTCGGCATTGCGGCGCTCCAGTACAGGACGCTTCACCTGTTCCATCCGCTCGATGGCTTTACGCATAGAAGCCGCCCGTCTGAAGAACTTTTCATTGCCGCCCACACGACCCCATTCCTCCAGTTGGCGAATTGTTTCCTTCATTTTCTTGATAACCTTCTGCTGCTCCTTGAACTCCTCGAATTGCTGCAACAGCCGTTGTTCCTTCACTTTCATATATTCCGTATAACCGCCAGCAGACGTTTCTGCTTCTCCATCCTCCAGCTCCAGTGTTCGATTCACGACCCGATCCAGAAAATAGCGATCATGCGAGATCAGGACAATGGTGCCTGGGTATTCTCGTAAAAATCCCTCCAGCCACTCGACCCGCTCCAGATCGAGATGGTTCGTCGGCTCATCCAGCAATAACAGATCAGGTTTTACGATCAGCTGCGAGGCCAGCACAACCCGGGTCTGTTCCCCACCGGACAGGGAACCGAAGCGCCATTCATAATGCGCCTTGGCGATATCCAGACCGTCCGCCACCTGATCGATCCGGGCATCCATTTCGTATCCACCCTCACGCTCGAACTGGTCTTGCAGTGCCGCGTAGCGTTTCAGCAGGCGCTCCAATTGATCAGGATCTGCTGCACATGCCGGATCGGACATCTGCTGCTCCATTTCCTTCATTTGCGTGCGACATATCATAAGCTCCTTGAATCCAAGACTCAGTACATCCAGAACGGTATGGTCATCCAGTCCTTCTGGAACTTGGGCCACGTAACCCATTCGTGTATCTTTCTTGATCATCAATTGTCCTTCATCCGGCTTGTTCAGCCTTGCCATCAGGCGCATAAGTGTGGTCTTGCCGCTTCCGTTGCGGCCGATTAGGGCGACCTTGTCACCTTCCATAATTTCAAACGTAATGCCGTCCAGCACCAGATGTGCTCCGTGGTATTGAGTCAGTTGTTGCGCGCTAATCATTATCATAATAAGGTTCCTCCTATGGTATGGAAGATCCTGACCGCAACACAAAAAGAGCCGCAGGAGGTTAGCTCCGCGGCCCTTCAGAATTCAAGCAATATCGCTTATCGTCCGAAAGAGGTCAAGGCAGGCATCTTCTCGCAAATGTTAACTTCCGTATATTCAAAATTGGACAGACTTCTCCCCTTGGTCAGAAAAGTATGAACAATGCCAGCCATAGCAATCGGCAGCTGGCTAATACGGTTGTTAAGCATCTCGTGATTCACCTGTCTTCACCTCCCTTGTCATAATTAATGTCAATATATCACAGACGAATGCATTCCTGCAACCATCCTATCGCCCAATTCAATCATACTGTACAGTAGTTTCATTCTTACGCTTAATTCCTGCCCCGTCGCCGAAGCATTACATCCCTGATCGCCACCGTAATAAGTGTTAACATTCCCGAGGTACCCAGTGATGCGCCGAGCAGGGCATATCCGATGCCGTTCCACCCGCCAATATCGATGCTGATCATGATTACAACGGCACCGCCGAGCAAGGCCACACATGGCAATATATATTGTACCCACGTCATTCGGCGTCCTTGCAACCGGTAGATAAGCCATTCAATCAGCAGCTGCACCGCCCACATTCCCAATGTCCACAAGATCAGTACTTCCATAAGGTTCCCCTCCTGTTGCTGGATGGATCAAGCCCTGTGTTACAGACCTTACGTTACTTCAACCAATCCGAGAAAAAGTGTCGGTACCCTTCTTTCATCTTCGTGCGCGAAAAGGCACCAAACGCATACTCCCGGTTGTCTTCTGACACACTGCGCGGCGCATCCGCAGCCATGTTCACCAGTTCAAACCAGTTATCCTCGTTGCCTGCAAAGGCATGCGTGGATCGAATGTGACCGTAGCAGGCATGCTCCGGTTTCACAACCATTTTGCCCATCGCCATCGCTTCCGTCAGCGGCATCGCAAACGTATCAAAGGCCGAACAGTTCCAATACACCTTGGATGAGTTCATCAACGTAAATATCTCATCCTGCGTGAGCGCAAACTTCAGCTTCACGTTGGCAGGAATGTCGTACATCTTCATGGTTTCCTTATAGCGTACACCGCCAAACACCATATATACTTCCTTGTCCGGGTTCTGCCGCGCATATTCCAAAACTAGATCTGGGCGACGATTCGCCTCATCCCGACCGATCCAAAGCACCCGATTATGCACAACCTGACTCGGATCATAGTGCCGATTCGCCAGCTCTTCGCTAAAGCCAATCGGGATGACGTTCACGTCATGTACACCGAAATTTCGGCACAGTTCTGTTTTCAAAAACTCCGTCTGCACAATCGCTTTATCCACCATTGTATAAAATGGCTTCATCATCTCATATCCCGTCAGCGCGGGATCGGGGAAACTGTGCGGGAACAATACACTCTTTGGTAAGAACATCTTCAAAAACGTAAACCCGGATACGGTGTAGATAACATGCTCTATATTTTGGCTATGAATCTGGTCCAGCACGATATCGTAGTTCACCAGGTCACCTTTCTCATGCTCATAACCCGGCAACCAGTCGTATCCGCTGACATGACGCTCCGGTGAGATGAACACAATATCCACGCCCAGCTCCAGACCAATCTGCTTCAGCCGATCCGCAAATACGCGTGGCCCCTGTGCTTCCGTGAATTGAATTTTACGCATAACAAGTCCGACTTTACGCAAGCTTCTCACCCCTCATTTCTATTCCTCAGCCATGAGCTTCATGCACTGTTCAAGCGTTGCTGCCGTCTCATGCCACTGGTTACGCAACTGTTCCTTCGGCCACACACATTCCTCACTTCTCAGGTCACCATCAATCAAACGCAGCATCCAGAGTGAGAATACAATAGCATAAGCGTCGTACCATTCTGCAAAAGAAACCCGTTCAATCTGCATGCCCAGGCTCCCCAGTTTGTCCAAATAAACATCCATGACCCGCTCTCGCAATGCAGGCGTAACCGTTCTGGGAAACAGCGGATGCGAGAGATCCACTAGGTGATATATATCCCACAGTGGCGTATTCAGATGGGCATGCTCCCAGTCCAAGATGACCAGTCTGCCGTCCACCTCCGCCATGTTACCTGGATGCAGGTCTCCGTGACACAAAACAGTAGGAAGTTCTTCCTCTGCCGTGAGGATCAACCTAGTGATCTTATCCCAATCGGATGCGGATAGCTGCATATTCAATCTGGATAACAGTTCATCCGTAGATTGCCTATACATTTGCAACTCGTCCAGCATCGTGCGAATGGACGGTTTCTGGCCTACGCGAGGCAGTTCGCTCCAATCCGTAACAGGCAGTGCATGCCACGCTGCCATATGTACCGCTGCACCGAGCATCGTCGCTTCTTGTGAATCATGCACCAGTTGCCCCAGATCCTCGTAGATCATCCAGCTCTGTGCCGGTGCAATGGTAAGATCCGACACTGCAATGAGTTGCGGATAGATTGGAGGTAGACCAGACATCACACGCTCGTACATCCATCGTTCCCGTCCATGCTGTGCAGGATTCGTCAGTGGTTTGAAAATATAACTTTCACCGGTAGAAACAGTGAATCGCTCCACATATCGTCCGTTCATTCCTTTATACAACTGTTCGCGGCTTGTTATATAGTGATCATTCAGCATTCCTTCGGGCGTCACCCAGCTGTATGCATCCAACTCTTCGTTCACGCTACCCACCCTCCATTTCGTTCTCCCTGCTACTCCGATGTTGATTTCTATTCATCATACGTTGCTGTTCACAAGCCTGCAAGCTTTGGTCGTAAGCGCTTATTCAGTGTCTCAATTCAGAGTTTCAAAATTGCTTATTGCATTTTGGTTAGTAATCACTTACTATACAATCATGAAGAACAAATCTCATGTGGATAGCAAAAAGAAAGATATCCTACAAGCGGCGATGCGCTTGTTCGCAACCAAAGGCGTTGACGGCATATCCGTCAAAGAGATCGGTGACGCCGCCGGAGTAACCGATGCGGCGATCTACAAACATTTTAAAAACAAAGATGCCGTTGCCCTGGAAGCCTTCACCCAATACTGTGTCGACTATACTGCACTAATTGATGGGTATGTTCGACAGGAAGGTCCGGTGTTGGAACGCTTCAAGCAACTGGTTACCGAGGTTCTGCATCTGCATGATGAAGATCCATACGGGCTGCTGCTAATTTCACAGAATCATGAAATATTCATTGAAGCCGGAAGCAGCGAGGATTACCGTCAGCCATTGGATGCGTTAATGGATCTGATCGATCAGGGAATGATGCGGGGAGAACTGCCTCAGCAGGATTCACGGCTCACAGCCGTGCTGGTGATCGGTGCAATTACACGTATGGCGGTCTCCAGTATGCAAGGTGAACTACCGGAGCTGTTGGTACCTTATACGGGGGAAACGGTTCACAGACTTGCATCGATGTTAGGGCAGGTACCCCAGGAGTAACAATGGAGATGGGATGAAGCTAGAAATGGATTAGCGGAGCGTAGGGAAAACGACGTGAGCAACTACATTGTTTCCGAAGGAAACAACCTTCGTAAGTTTCCGCTTATTTCGGCTGAATCCCATCTTCGATGCTGATGATGCCGCTAGGCATGATTCGTAATCAAAAGCGGACTTTTTGAACAACTTTTAAAAGAGAATCGTTAGCATACCATTAGGATATACGAATGGATTACCGGGTCATACGTGACCTTTTCTTTTTGCACATGAGGTTAGTGTTCATTAACTAAAATAGTCAGGATGTGTCATCTTCCATGAAAAAAATATTAATTATTCAAGGCAATCCCGTCTCCCCCAGTTACAACGACGCACTAGCCGAAGCTTACCGCAAAGGTGCGGTGCAGGCGGGTGCCGACGTCCGCATGATCACCCTGAACGAGTTGACGTTCAACATGAATCTGGAAGGAGGATATCGTAATAAACTTCCACTTGAACCAGATTTGCTGGAGGCCCAAGAAGCAATAAAGTGGGCCGAGCATCTCGTATGGGTGTTCCCAATCTGGTGGGGAGGACCGCCTGCCCTGTTGAAAGGTTTCGTTGACCGAATCTTCATGCCAGGTTACGCCTTCAAGTATCAAAAAGGAAAACCTTTCCCGGATCAACTGCTCAAAGGCCGCACCGCTCGCATGATCACCACGATGGATGGTCCGAGCTGGTACTTCAAATGGTTCCAAGGTGAGCCTGCACATAAAATGATGAAAATCTCCACATTTGCACTGACTGGCATCAAACCTGTGCGGATAACACCTGTAGATCAAGTTGGTAAAAAGTCAGATGAACAGAGAAAGAATTGGCTTGATAAGATTGAGCAGCTTGGGCGGAAGATGGGGTAAACACTCTTCTGCAAGAAAATCTCATCGGAAGTATATACTTCTCTCCAGATTTTCACGTTTTAAGTTAAATCAAAAATCTGTGGATACGCGCAATGTGAAGGTAGTCCTGTAATCCACGAGTGGTGCAATTGTATTTATAGTCTGACTTATATCAGAAAACAGGAAATGTGCCTATTCCCAGTTACAAAAAAAGGGTTGTCCCCTACGTCTTGTTCAAGACGTAGGGGACAACCCTTTTAGCATTCATTATGATCTAACGAACCGTAAACACGCTATTAGCGCCATTTCCGATAAGTCTGAGGTTTAACGAATCGTAGACGCGTTATATCCTCGATCTGTGTATCATTTTATGATTTTAAACTAGTTTGCACCGGAATAACTTCACTGAGGTTCGTTACATTTTGCATTCCACGCTAAATCGCCATTTAACACTGACTCGGTTCGTTAGCGACCTGCACTTAGAGAGACAAATCTGCACTACATACGCCAATCGCCCGCCTTTGGAAAGTCGACTTCGCATCAGTAATGCAATGGAAACAACCATGGTTAGCGCCCCAATGAACAGCCATCTACAACAAATACAAACAACGCATTACCTAAACGAAATACGACCCGACGGATGCTCAGGCAAAATAGCTGTAACCAACTGTTGCACAGCCGGATGATCCGACTGCATTACCGAACCCCCAGCATCACCGCTATAGACCAGCTTCCCCTGATCCATTACGGCAATGCGGTCACAGATCGTCATGGCGGCCCGAATGTCATGTGTAATAAAGAGATACGATAACCCGTAGGACGCTCTTAGCTCAGCCAATAGAGATAAGATTTGCGTCTGGTGCACCATATCCAGGCTGCTGATCGATTCGTCCAATACGATTAACTTTGGCTTGAGCGCGATGGCTCGTGCAATGTTAATTCGCTGTAATTGCCCACCGCTGAACTGGTGCGGAAGCTTGTTTGCATCCTCTGGTGTAAGTCCGACCTGCTCAAGCAGTTGTCCAATCACACGAAGTTGTTCTTTTGCCGAAAATCGCTCGTAATTATCCAGCGGCTCCCCGATGATCTGCGCGGCAGTCATGAGTGGATTCACAGCCGAATAACAGTCCTGGAACACGACCTGCAGATCGCGCCGTAATCCCTTAAGCACGGGTTTGCTGGATCGATAGATATCCTGACCCTGAAACAAAACCTGACCCTGGCTGGGCTTCTCCAGACCAAGAATGATTTTACCCAAGGTACTTTTACCTGCCCCGCTCGTACCCAGGAGCCCCAGACACACACCCTTTTCTATCGTAAGTGAGATATCTGCCAGCACAGGAGGACGCGCTCCCGAACGATCCAGCCAGTTGCGTTTGCCATAGCTATGGCTTACTTCACGTACCTGAAGCATCAGGTCACCCTCCTCTTTTGTACTTGGCAGAAGCAATCTCCGAAGAAGCTGAAATTACACATCACCATGTTCATTCCACCCCTACGCCTACCCACTCAAAACACAGTGTATTCCCGCTCTACACATACACTCACTGAACAATTCAACTCATCTGTGATTGACTATCGTCCCAAAGACATACTGGGTCTGGCATTTAACAACATCCGTGTATACTCATGCTGCGGGTGATCGAACAGTTGGTACACATCCGCCTGCTCCACAATCCGTCCCTTCTGCATGACCGCGACTTCATCGGCCATTTGCGAGATCACACCCAGATCGTGGGAGATGAGCAAGATGGATGTGCCATACTCCGTACGTAGCCGATCCAATTCCTGAAGCACCTTGAACTGATTCACGACATCCAGTGCCGTCGTTGGTTCATCAGCAATAACCAAAGCCGGTCGCAGGCACATCGATATGGCGATCATCACCCGTTGCAACATACCTCCACTCAGTTGGAAGGGATATCGCTTCATCAGTTTAGCTGGTTCGGGTAAGTTCATATCTGCCAAGGCAGCAATGGCCCGCTCTCTGGCAGCTGCTTTGGACATTCCCGTATGCGTACGCAAGGTTTCAATGAACTGAGATCCAATTGTGTATACGGGTGTAAAAGCATTCATCGGATTCTGCATAATAAATCCGATGTCCTTGCCCCGGATGCGTCGCATCTCCTCACCCGACAACGAGCCAAGCTCCCGTCCATTCAGACGGATGCTGCCCGACACTTCCATCCTGCGTGGATCAAGCAGATGGAGCAAGGCATTACATGTAACGGTCTTACCACTGCCACTCTCGCCGACCAGACCGAAGGCACGACCTTTTTTTAATTCAAAATCAATGGGCTCCAGTAACGGGACTGAACCCTCTGTTGTTCTAAGATTCACTTGCAGACCACGAACTTCGAGTACCTTCGCTACATCATCCATCGTTACGTTCACCCCTCGTATGCTTCGGTTCCGACTCACTACCTTTTTGCAATGCCATAACGCTCAGATAACGCTTCTCCCAAAATGTTGAACGTAATGACTACCAGCAGAATCAATGCACCCGGGTAGATCATCAACTCCGGATGACTGCGAATGTAACCTGTTCCTTCATGAATCATGGCTCCCCATTCTGCATTTGGTGGTTGAATACCGAGTCCTAGGAATGACAGAGCAGATATATCCATAATCGCCCATCCCATCTCCAGCGTACCCATCACAACGATCGGACGCTGCACGTTGGGGATGATATGTTTGCGAATAATCGTCCACGAAGAAGAGCCGCTAACCCGCGCCGCCGCAATGAAGTTCCGTTCCTTCAGACTAACGACCATGTTCCGGCAGATACGTGCATAATATACCCACTGCACCATCATGAGGGCCAGAAGCACCTGCATCAGACCTGGACCAAAAATCCCCACAATACCCAGCACAAGCACCAGATTCGGAAACGCCATAATGCCTTCACACAAGCGCATCAACAGACTGTCCACCCAGCCACCAAGGTAACCGGAGATTGAACCTACAATGACACCTATGAGCAAAGAAGACAGAAAGATCAGGGTGGCAAATCCGAGCGACACCCGCGCTCCATACATCAGTCTGGTGAGATTGTCGCGTCCCAGATGATCCGTTCCGAGCCAATGCTCAAGCGATGGACTCGCCAGCTTCTGCAACAGATTCACCTTCACAGGGTCATGAGGAGCAATCCATGGAGCTAGTAACGCGATCACGAAGAAAAGCAATATGATCACCGAGCAGATCTGGATGGCTCTCTGTCCTTTAAATACCGCACGCCATTTGTTTATCAATGTTCTGCCCGTCCTTTCGCTGAAATCCGTGGGTCCATAACGAGCTGCACCAGATCAACGAGCAGATTGCATACGATGAACAGGCAGGCCGCCAGGAAGACATAACATTGAATAACGGGAATATCCCGATTAAATATCGCATCGACAAAATAACGTCCGAACCCAGGCCAGGAAAACACCTGCTCTACAATAATGGTGCCTGTGAGCAGCTTGCCCATACTCATCCCCATCCCCGTAATAAGGGGCGATATGGCGATTTTCAGGACATGCTTGAGCATAATCACTCTTTCGCGAATCCCGCGTGTTCTCGCATACTGTACATATGTCTCCTGCAATTGCTCCAGTACACTGGAACGTAACAATCGGGTGTAGACCGCAATAAGAATCAAGGAAAGTGTAATCGTAGGCAGAACCAGATTCTCCCACGAGCCACGCCCCTCCACAGGCAGCCAGTCCAGTTTCACCGAGAAGAAAAAAATCAACAGGTAACCGAGCCAAAATTGCGGGATCGACGCGCCAAAATAGGAAATCGCCCTGCTGATCATGTCAATCCAGCTGTTTTTGTACACTGCGGCCAGTATTCCCAATGGAATACTCACCAAAGCGGATAACAACATACTCCAGAAGGCTAGCTCAGCCGTAGCGGGAAGCCTTAGTTTCACTTCATCCCATACGGGTTTATTGGTGAGATACGAAGTGCCGAAGTCGAGCTTGGTAATCTTCTGGATCGTATGCGCATATTGGGTTAACAAAGGCTGATCCAGACCGAATTCATGCCGCTTTTGCGCAAGCAGCTCAGGTGTGGGATAGATATGAGCGGCTGTCAGATAAGCCTCGGCTGGATCAACCGGTGAAATATGAATAAGCGCAAAGGTAACAAGTGTAGCGATAAAAACGATAGGAATGATTGCGATCATTCGTTTACCGATATAACTGATCACCAAACGTTCCCCCTTTTATCAAGCTACATGACCTTGCCAAGGCCTTACCGCTTCCGAAATTAAAGTAAATACGACTTATTGATTGCCCAATTCGATTCCTACAAACGGATTTTCGTCACGGTTCGCCGGAAAAATAAAGTTGGAGATTTTCTTCTGATATACAGCCGTTTTCTTAATATAAGAGATCGGTACGATCGCCGATTGCTCCTGAAGTGTTTTCAGGATAGAGCCATATAACTCTTGGCGTTTCGTCTCGTCTGTGGATGACAGGGCTGCATGCACCTGATCGTCCAGTTCCTTTTTCATCGGCAACGCACTCAGGGTCTCGGAAATCCCGAATCCAGGGCTTGCTACAACATTAATGAAGGAATGTGGATCATATGGAGCGCCATAGTTGTACCAGAAATACAGGTCGAAACCATTGGCTTTCAAACGTTTGATCTGTACCGTCAGTTCCAGTCCAGTGAGGTTTACCTTAACCCCAAGCTCGCTCCATTCTGCCTGAATGGTCTCAGCCATCGCTTTCTGAATCGGATCGGTCTTGTCAAAAATCATCTCAAAATCAAGCTGCTGCCCGTCTTTCTCACGAACTGTACCACCTGCAGGCAGTTTCCAACCCGCTTCATCCAGTAAAGCTTTGGATTTCTCCACGTCATACGTGATCGGTTCCAGGTCTACATTGGTGTACGGATAGTTTTTGGACAATACGGTATCGGCTGGTTCTTCCAAACCGGAAGTCACGCCTTCCACCATCGCCTTTTTGTTAAACCCTTGCTGGAGCGCCATCCGCACTCTGACATCGGACAGCTTTGGATTGGAAGAGTTCAGCAGCAAGCTGCGAGTACCCACCGGATCAGACAATTGGGTCACATATTTATCATTGTCACGCAGCTCCTGGAACGCATCCAGACTGATCATACCTTCACCATAGATCAAGTCGAGATCGCCTTTTTCAAAAGCAAGGACACGAGTTTCACCGTCAGGAATGATTTTGACCGTAATCTGATCCACCTTTGGTGCTGTTCCCCAATAATTCGGGTTGCGTTTGAAAACAGCATATTCGTCCTGCTTGTATTCAGCCAGCATCCACGGGCCCGTTCCAACCGGCTCTTTGATGCCTTGGGATGTATCTCCGTCATCCGGGAATCCGGCTTCACCCAGGAAGCGGAACGGACGGACCACAGACAAGTCCTGAAGAACAGGATAATACGGCTCTGTGAGTGTCATGCGGAAAGTCTGATCGTCCACAACCTCGGTCTTGTCGAGCACACCTACAATGCCCAGCCAGCTATGTGTATCTTTATTTTTCATTACAGCATCAAAGTTCTTTTTCACAATCTCAGCATTAAATGGTGTACCATCTGAGAATTTCACACCTTGGCGAAGCTTGAATGTATATACTTTGCCGTCATCGGAGATGGTCCATGATTCTGCCAGAGCAGGTTCCAGTTTTCCGTCCTTCTGGTAACTGATCAGCGGCTCATAGAGCATGGATTGGGCAAATAATTGCGAAGGATTGTACGTGTGCGGATTCATTGTACCGATATCACGTGGCCATGACATCGTAATCGACTTCGTAGATGTTTGATCCGAAGCAGCAGATGAGGATTCATCTCCACTTCCTGTATTGCTGCAACCCACAATAACGAATAACAACAAGAGCATAGTTGCCAGCGTGAGGGCCGAAGATTTGCGATGTTGTACAGACATGGATGTTGAACCCCTTTTCTCTATTTTATGATAATGATTATCATATTCATCCATTAAGAATAGGCAGGAGCCCTCCTTTTGTCAACAAAATTCGACATAGTATGCATCACTACTAAATATGCCAAAAAAGCCCTTCCTGTAGGAGGAAAGGCTTCTTGACATGAATGTGAATTACAACTGAAAAAATAAGCTCCACCATAATCTGTTATTCCTTGCTCACAACATGGAAATCACGAAAGTACATATGCAGATATATTACTGAATTCCATCTTCATACGCCTTCTTGTTTCTCATTTAAACTTCTACAGCGATGCCCTCATAGAACCGACGAATCACCTGCTCCGCTGGCTTACCGTAAACTCCATATCCGTCATCGGTCAGCGCATCCTTCTCCGTGTGCAGATTTGCACTCCAATCCCACAGACCGAATCCGCGTACCCAGTCACGCTGACTGACATGCCGGAACATCGCCTCATAGAAACGCTCTTGTTCCTCCGCATTCACTTCGCCTTCCAGTCCCCAATCGTTTGGTACCTGGGCTGATCCGCTACGGCTGGGACAGCCTGCTTCCGCGAAGAAAAAGGGTTTACCATAGGGATCAATCGCCTGTTCAATACGATCCAGTTGCGCCTCCCAATCTCCGATGGGATAGTAACCACTGGAAGAGATGACATCCACGGCATCCCACCATTTCACATGACCTTCCTGATATTTGTCCGTGTTGTATGACACCAGTCCCGTGTACACTTCACGCACAGCGGCGATCACCTCGCGCCACTCTTCATCCCGACGCTCGGATTGCACCATCTCACAGCCTACGATGAACATCTCACACTTTTCCTGCTCTGCAATCCCTGCATAATGCTTCTGAAATGCCGTGTAACTGCGGAACCAATCCTTCCACTTCGGCTCACAAGGCACATCGATATCAAAAAAGTTAATGTGTGCACGCCATGTGCCGTCGGTGCAGTTAACGGTTGGTTTCAGAATGATACGCAGCCCGAGTGTACGGGCATAACGAATCATGTCGATCAGTTCATCATCCTCCACCAGATGTTCACCCCGATACTTGACCTCTACCTCCTGTGGATGATCCTGATGTGCAGCCAGTGCAAAAATGACATGAGAACTGCCTGTACGTTCAGCCATCAGGCGCAAGGATTCTTTGGCTTCCGGCTTGCGGAAGTCGCCCTTGCCACTCATCCAGCCAAATGTAAATCCCTTGATGTACTTCATATGCATTGCTCCCTAATGTTTCTGTTCACTTAATGTAAATACAATGACCGAATATATACACTTTCACTACGATTGCAGTACCATCTTCCGATCGCCGTTATGCGACCCCTTCGCTTCTTCAGATTGGTTCTGCAATTTCACTTTAATTACAGCTTGCCCTCTTCATGGTCTCCTGCAATGACTTCGTCCGTCTCGATCACATAGTTCACGATTTCTTCGATGGTTGTGTAAGCCACGCCCACATACGTGTCGGCAGCGCCGTAATAGATGGCGATACGTCCGGTCTCGGCATCATGCAGTGTTGCACACGGGAAGATGACGTTATCAACGAAGCCTTGTTCTTCGTACCATTTTTCCGGTGTCAGTACGAAGTTAGAAGAACGATATTTTACTTTGGACGGCTCATCCAGATCCAGAATGACCGCCCCCATGCTATAGACAAAACCGTTACAGGTTCCAGTTACGCCGTGGTAGAACATCAGCCAGCCTTCGGACGTTTCGATCGGAGCGGGCCCGCCGCCAATTTTGACCGATTGCCACCAACCTTGGCCGCCCTTGCTCATCACATGACGATGCTTGCCCCAATACACCAGATCCGGGCTTTCACTCAGGAAAATGTCTCCGAATGGGGTATGTCCACTGTCGCTCGGTCTGGACAACATCACATAGTTATCGTTGATTTTACGCGGGAACAATACGCCATTACGGTTGAACGGCAGCATTGGATTTTCGAGGCGGACAAATGTTTTGAAGTCTTCTGTTTTGGCCAGGCCCAGTGCTGCGCCATAGAAGTCTGTACACCAGATGATGTAATACGTGTCTTCGACTTTGACCAAACGTGGATCGTACGCATAGTTCGGCATGAACGGATCGCCATTTTCTTCTACAAATGCAATGCGTTCCTCTTCAATTGTCCACTCCAAACCGTCTTCGCTTGCACCCATGTGCAAATGCGGACGGCCATTAACGGTTTCGGCGCGGAATACCCCGATGAACTTTCCTTCATAGGGAATAACGGCACTGTTGAAAATACGGGCAACGCCTTTGACCGGGTTACGCGGAACCACGGGGTTCGCCGAGTGTCTCCATACCGGGCCTTCCGTTCCCTCCGGTTTGGCTTCCCATGGCATATTCGGCAAAGCGTCCCCAACAATGTGTACGTTTTTCGTTTCGGCAACTGACATTTTTCATTTCTCCCTTAGGTTAGGCTTTATGAAATGAATACTTAAAATTGCACTAGACCACTTTGATGACAGAACAACCTTCCGATCGCCGTTATCCCCAGATTTTTTTGATCCCCTTATAAAAGGGAAAAATCCGGGGATAGCGTATGCTTCCGGAGCGAGCTTTCTTTCAGAAAGCTTTTAGCGCCCCCTCCGTTTCTCCAGCTTTTTTCTGTCCTCTTCGTTCCTGTGCATTCTCATATGCATTTCATATAGCCTTTCGTTTTTTTATTTAACTGAGCCTTGCGCGAAGCCATTGTAGATGTACTTCTGTAACAAAAGGAAGATGATCATGGTTGGTATAATGGCGATCATGATGCCGGCGCTGATGACTTCCCACTGCGATCCGAAAGGTCCCTTGAATTTGAACAAGGCGGTGGATATGACCTGTAGATCGGTCTTTGGCATGTACAGGAACGGTGTGTAGAAGTCGTTATAGATGTTCACACCCTTCACGATAATGACCGTCACAATGGCCGGTTTCAGCAGTGGCAGAATGATTTTCCAGTAGATCGTGAAGTACGACGCGCCGTCCAGCATGGCGGATTCATCCAGTGCACTTGAGATGGAGCCCAGGAATTGCAGGAAGATATAAACCGCGATGATATCTGTACCCAGGTACATCACGATGGCCGCCCAGCGTGTGTTAAACAGGTCGAGCGCGTTGATGATCTGGAATGTAGCAACCTGCGTCGTAACACTTGGAATCAGGGTAGCGAGCAGAAATGCCGCGACCATAATTTTCTTGCCCTTGAATTTGAACCGATCCAGTACATACGCGATCATGGAACCGGTTAAAGTCGCTCCTATAATGGAGATGATCAGGATAATAATTGTATTTTTGAAACCGACCAGCATGTTGCCATCCACAAAAGCCTTCGTATAGTTCGCAAAGTTCAGCCAGTTGGCTGGTGGAGCAAGCGGGCTGCTGGTAGCGTATTCCGCATTCGTTTTGAGAGATGCAAACAGGATGACCACGATGGGCAAAAGCGCGATAAACGCCGCAATAACCAGGGAAGCATATTTAACCACGCTCGCAAGGGTGTATTTGAGTTGTGTCACGTTTATTCCTCCCCTTTCATGGTGACGCGCTGCACAAGCGTAACGAGAATAACGATCAAGAGCAGCACCACAGCCATGGCGGATGCCAGTCCCAGCTTGCCGTATTTAAACGCCAAATGAACCGTCTGGATTACAAATGTCATACTGCCGTTGGAACCATCGGTCATGATATATGGAATATCGAACGCACTAATTGCGCCGCTAATCGCCAAGATCAGGTTGAGCTGCAGGATGCGTGTAATGCTTGGCAGGATGATGTGGCGGAATTGCTGCCAGCGATTGGCACCATCAATATCGGATGCTTCATACACATCCTTCGGAATGGAGGAGATTGCACCCAGGAAAATGATAAAGTTGAAGCCCATGTATCTCCATACTGATGCACCTGCGAGTGACACGTTGATAATATTCGGATTACCGAGCCAGAGCTGCGTGTATTGTCCCAGCCCTACAGCATGCATGAGCATATCGAGTGTACCGTCCGGTTTGAAGAAAAAGAGGAAGATAAAACCGATGGCTACACCGTTCAGCAAATATGGAAAGAACAGTATGCCTTTGAAAAAGTTTTTGCCTCGAACTTTGAAACTCAGAATGGTGGCAAAGTAAAGCGCCAAGCCCATCTGTAAGAACGTAGCCACGAAGTAGTACAAGCTGACAATAAATACTTTGAAGTATTCGGGATCACTGAAGATGCGCGTATAGTTCTCAAACCCAACATAATCAAACCTTTTACTGTATCCGTTCCAATCGGTAAAACTGTATTTGAACATGTTGATGACAGGTAAGTATGCAAACGTGAACAGCAACGCCAGCGGAATAATTGAGAAGGCACAGATGATAAATATGCGTTGCGCTGAGTAACCCCAATTCGAAACCTTTAAGTACTTCATGCTCTCCACACCTCCAAGCGGTTCACCCGCCTATATATCGAAAGACTCCCGTCAAATGGAATTCCTGCGGAATAACTGCCGGGGAAGAGTATGGGTATCATGCTTTCAAATACCACATACTCCATTCACAAATGGATTCCTATATCCCCGCAGTCCATTCATCACCTGATCCACTTACGTTAATCCCATTATTTCGTGAGTTCTGCTCTTGCTTTGACCCATTTGTCGTTCAGATCTTTCATGATGTCGTCATACGATTCCTTGCGGTTCCCAATACCTGCTTCGATAATGCGTTTCTTGAAGTCAGGCTGCCAGAGACCGATTTCGCCTTCGTTATCAATCTTGTCGACCAGACCTTCCTGACCTTCTTTGGCAGGTGTAAGCGTGGAGAATTTCACATCTTTATATTGATCCAAAATCGGTGGCAATTCAGCATTCTTGTCTGCATCCATACCGCCGCCCTGTTCAACTGCATAGTTCGATTTCGCCAGGAACCAGTCAATCCAGGCTTTGGCAGCAGGTTTGTTCTCACTGTTCACGTTCATGCCGATGTTATAGTCTGCGGAGAGCGGAACCACAACCTCACTTGCATTGGTTGGGAAAGGTAAGAATCCGATGTCGTCCGGGGTATCCGTCATGCCTTGGATCTGTGTGATCGCCCAAGAGCCCAGTGCCATTGTGGCAATTTTGCCTTTGGCGAGATCCGCTTTGGAGCTTTCCCAGTCGGTTGTTGTTGGATCTTTCTCGATTAGACCGTTCTTGGCTGCATCATAGAGCACTTTGTACAGTTCATAGTGCGGCTGACCAGGCACAAAGTTCTCATCTGTGTTCGGTTGGTCCACGTTAACGTAATCCACACTGCCTGCAACGGTTGGCAGATCGGATTCCCATTGGGTGAGAGCCCAGCCGGATGCATAGTTGGTGTAGAGCGGAACCGCATCTGTATTGTCTTTGACCAATTGAAGTGCAGCCTGGAATTGCTCCGGTGTTTTTGGCAATTCGGTAACGCCTGCGTCTTTGAAGACCTGTTTGTTATAAATGATTCCTGAGAACGTGATCACGGTAGGGATACCGTAGACCTGACCATCCACCATGCGTTCTTCAATGGCGGTGTATTTGTCTTTCAATTCATCGTACGTGCCGAGCGGCTCGAAAAAGTCCGGGATATCTGCGATCGGAACACTGGTCGGGATCATCAGTACGTCACCATAATCCTTGGTGCTCATACGGATTTTCACTTGTCCTTCGTAGTCGGCCAGCGCCTGAAAGTTTACTTTTACATCAGGATATTCCTTGTTGAATTCTGCCGCGTAATCTTTGAATACGGTATCCACAATATCTGTCCGTTGCGTCAGAACGGTTATTTCACCTTTGATATCTGCCGGATCTGTACTGATCTCCTCCCCTGCCTGCGAAGATCCACCTCCGGATGAACATGCAGCAAGTAGTGAAGTGATGAGCAGCATCGTCAGCAACATCATCCAACCTTTGTTTTTTCTCAATTGTTTCGACCCCTCTCTTAAGTTAATTAAGTTATCGTTAAGGTTACAAAATGAATTCTATTATGGTAACGCTTACCTGTCAATTAAATTATTTATAACTTAACAAGAAAAATTGCGATGCATTTCGTTGACATCTGTTTTTTAGAGCACTAATATGGATTAATAAAGTTACCGATAACTTAATTTAATTAGATTGATGCACTATTTTGAAGGAGCGCTCACTTATGAATACAAAAACAACTGAACTTCAATCTGAGATTAAGGAGCATTGGGAGAAGCAGATTTTACCCTTCTGGTCCAACCTTAAGGATACAACCCACGGTGGATTCTACGGTTGGGTTGGCAATGATCTTCAGGTTAATCAACAGGCGCCCAAAGGCGGGATCGCCACGGCACGGCAATTATGGTCTTTTGCAGCAGCCTATCGGGTTACCGGAAACGAAAGATGGCGCGATCACGCGGAGCACGCCTATCGGTTTCTCGCTGATCATGTGATGGACACCGAATATGGCGGTATGTACTGGATGGTAGATTACACAGGGGAAGCACTGGACACGAGCAAACATGTGTATACGCAATCATTCGGCGTGTATTCACTCAGTGAGTACTATCGTGCTACCGGGGATGCTTCTGCATTGGAACTTGCGAAAACGCTTTTTGCTCTAATCGAGGACAAAGGTCTGGATGCCGAACTACCTGCGTACAAGGAACAATTTGATCGCACATGGAAGGAACAGCCCAATGAAATGCTGAGCGAAAATGGGGTGATTGCGGATTACACAATGAATACGCATATCCATGTGTTAGAGGCCTACACCACGCTCTATAGAGTGTGGCCGGATCAACAAGTGAAGGCAGCGCTGGAACGCCTGCTCGGAATTCTATATGAACGGGTGTATGACCAAGACACCAAGTTTCTCGGGGTATTTTTCAACAAACAGTGGGAATCCATCATCGATCTGCGCTCGTTCGGACATGACATTGAAGCCAGCTGGCTGATCGACGAAACACTGAAAGTGCTGGGACTGGAACAACATCCGGAGTATGCGGCGATGGTAACGGATATTGCCTATAACATCTCCAACGTGGCCGTAAATGCCGATGGTTCCCTGCTAAATGAACAAGAAGGTGAACATATCGATGAGAAGCGAATCTGGTGGGTTCAGGCAGAGGCGATGGTTGGTTTCTATAATACGTATCAGCGTACAGGTGATCCACTGTTTCTGGAGAGAGTGGAACGCTTGTGGACTTATACAAAAGAAAACATCATTGATCAGCGCGCTGGCGGGGAATGGTACTGGTCGGTTGACCGCAACGGAACACCGGATCAGAGCGAAATTGCCGGACCGTGGAAATGCCCGTATCACAATAGCAGATTCTGTATTGAACTAATCGAGAGGATGGGATCAGAATGATACACCCGAAATACAAGGAGTTACTGGAGAAACAGGAGCAGCTACTTAGTCGCCCTAATGAGATCAATTCTTCCTTTTACAACGGCATATATGATCGGTACCAATATCCGGTAATCACTCGCCATCATGTACCGCTGCATTGGAGATTCGATCTGAATGAGACGACAAACCCGCATTTCATGGAACGCCTGGGCATTAACGCAACACTGAATCCGGGAGCCATCTATTTCAATGGCAAATACATCATGGTCATCCGTACGGAAGGATTGGATCGCAAATCAATCTTTGCACTCGCCGAGAGTGACAATGGAATTGACGGGTTCCGTTTCACGGATAAACCATTGGTCTGGAATGATATCGATGCGGATGAAACCAATCAGTATGATATGCGCCTTGTTCAACATGAAGATGGCTGGATCTATGGCATCTATTGCTCGGAACGCAAAGACCCGGAGGCTCCTGCATTTGATACATCCAGCGCAGTTGCACAGGCAGGACTGGTTCGTACACGGGATCTTACAAGCTGGGAACGGTTGCCCAACATCACAACGAATTCCCCTCAACAGCGCAATGTCGTATTGCACCCGGAATTCGTGGATGGAAAATATGCCTTCTACACACGTCCACAGGACGGATTCATCTCGACAGGCAGCGGCGGCGGAATCGCCTTTGGTCTGTGTGAGGATATCTTGAACCCTGTCATTCATGAAGAGACAATTATCGACGAACGGCAATATCATACGGTATATGAGGTCAAAAACGGTCAAGGCCCTGCTCCGCTCAAGACGGATCGTGGCTGGATTCACATTGCTCACGGAGTTCGGAACACCGCGGCAGGCCTGCGTTATGTGTTATACACCTTCGCTACGGATCTGAATGATCCGGCGCGTATGATCGCCAAGCCGGGCGGCCACTTCATTGCCCCTTATGACGATGAGCGTGTAGGCGATGTATCCAATGTTATTTTCTGCAACGGTGCTGTGGTCAATGAAGATGACGAGGTCTTTATCTATTACGCTTCCAGTGATACCCGCTGTCATGTGGCAACAACGACGCTCGAAAAACTAGTCGATTATACGTTCAATACACCGGCTGATCCATATCGTTCCTTGGATTGTGCTAGCCAGCGGGGTCAGCTGATTGAACAGAATGAGAAGCTTTTACAGAAACAATTGACATAACATCGGTAGAGCGTCCTCTCAGGTAAACCTGCAATGTGCTGAAAATTAGCTAAACAACAGCCAGAATGGCTTTATTCCAAGTGGGTAACGATGTATACTGATATGGATTGTTATTATGTTGGAAGAAAGTGTTCATCATAGTGACAGCACATTGTGCCTATACCGGCTTGAAGGAGGCGACCATACTGAAGAACAATATCACCATGCGGGATATCGCCGACAGGCTCGGGGTCAGCAGTGTGACCGTCTCGAAAGCATTGAATGATAAAGATGGCGTGAGTGGCGAATTAAAGGAAAAAATTAAAGTGCTTGCTGTTGAAATGGGCTATCGGTATAATGCTGTTGCCCGTTCGATGAAGGAAGGCTTAACCCATAATATTGGCGTAATTATCCCGGAGCGTTTTACCGGACCTACGCAGTCGTTCTATGTACGCGTGTTCCAGCGCATCACCAAACATCTGGAGGAACAGGGCTACTACGGCATTCTGCACATTCTGAATGTGGAGGATGAGGAAGAATTAACGTTGCCCAAGCTGTACAGTGACAACAAGGTCGATGGTTTCATCGTGCTCGGACAGATCAGCAAAGAGTATATTGAACTGGTGCGATCGATGGAAGTTCCCAAAATGTTTCTCGACTTCTACGATGAACATTCGGACATCGATTCCGTTGTTACCGATAACTTCTACGCTGCCTATGAGCTGACGAACTATCTGGTTCAGCAGGGCCACCGTAACATTGCTTATGTAGGGAACTTGTATTCCACGAGCAGCATCCAGGACCGATTCCTCGGGTACTACAAATCCTTGCTGGAACATCGCTTGCCGATGAATCCGGATCTGGTTCTGAATGATCGGGATGAACGGGGTACGTTTATTGAGATTGATCTGCCGGAACAGCTGCCAACCGCTTTTGTATGCAACTGTGATCAGGTCGCTCATCTGCTCGTTCAGAAACTGACTTCCATGGATATTCAGGTGCCTGGCCAATGCTCTGTTGTTGGTTTTGATAATGATATCTATGCCACGCTCTCCGATCCCAAGCTCACAACCGTCGAAGTGGATGTGGAACAGATGGCACGCACGGCAGTTCAGTCCATGCTCAAAAAGGTCGACAACCCAAACCGCAGTTTCGGCCGTGTACACGTGAAAGGCAACATCATCTATCGTGACTCGGTGAGTGCTGTGTCTGCCTCATCAGATACTATGGATATTTGAATTAAAAAATGAAATAAACGAACACAGATGACTGGCCTTTATCTTACGGGCCAGTCTTTTCTGATGCATCGGAGCTTAACGACGGCGATGATCTGTTGAATTTTTCAAAAATGTAGTCGTTCTCCAAATCGAGAGGATGAGGATCAGCTCATACACATTGGTTAAAGCTCCGGTTTCCACTGGCAAGGAGATTAACTGCCCTACAAACAACAAGGCAGTTCCAACAAACAGCCAAACCCATTTATGTTTGAAAAGAACGACCAGGCTAACAAATAACAGAACAATCCCCACGATGATCACCATCATCGGCGGACCTCCATGACCTTCTGCCATATATCTCAGTACTCCATACTCTTCTGTAACTTTGAGATTTTTAACCTCAGATAAAGTAAAGCCTACAATCTGGTAGATAACCAGACCTAAAGTTATCAGCCATGCTACCACACTCGTTATACTTCTATTGGCAAACTTGGTACCTGAGCTGCGCAAGATATGGTAGCCAACAAGAATAAGGGTAGGGGTAGCAAAGGCATGTAGCCAAAATCGAAGGCTACTGAGAACCATTAACACTTCCCCATCCCCTATCAAATTACCTACAGCAATAATTCCATTGTCATATGCCAAGCTGAACGCTACAAATAGCTGAAAACTGGAATACGCGAGCCATTGCTTCCTCTGGGTTAAATCGAAGGCCATCCAAACAACAAGTATCAAATAAACAAGCGTAAGTGCGGAATATATCCATACATCCAAGTTGCTTCACCATCCTTATGAGTCAATTCTAATAAATTATATTTACCGGTAAGTAAAATTACAAGGCGTACTTGTATAAATGGTTAATTTGTCATAAATTACTCACAAAGGTAATGAAGATAAATAAAGATTCACAACGATCACCGGCGAGACCAACACATGCTGTAGCTGGAGATGATCCACCCTAACAAGGAGTCACTTTTCAAGCGGCCCGCCAAACTGTTTATGGAGCCGATTCATATAAAAAGAGCACTCCCGGCTATCGTAGCTGCAGGAGCACTCTTTTCCTTATTTGAAGAACGTAAAAGCAACAGGTTACTTTGATATCAATAACTTGTCTTCAACCAATTGTCCTTGGACCAGGTCAGTTTACCCGAACCCGCGCCATTGGAAGCCGTGAGGCGTGCATTCAACGTAGATGGATCATCCGTGGTATAGCTGTAAGGAAGTGTCGAGAAGCCGTTCCAGGAGAACGATTTCACCACGGCCGGGATTGGCGCCAGTGGACTGCCAGACGTATCACTGCTGCCACGGAATGAGCTTCCATCCAAAGAATACATGGTATCGGTCACTCTGATTTTGCCGGTATAGGTTGGATCTGCCGGATCGGTCTGATTGTTGCGCACAGGATACAGCACGTCCTTGATGACTGATTTCTCAACTAATACGGCTCCGCTCTCTGTGGAGATTGCCCCATTGCCAATGATATCGAATTTATAACCTTTGGATGCAATCGCTGTTGCCATCGCCGTTGTAATTTTGGCTTTAGCGGCACGTGCCCCTGTCGCATCCATCACGATGTTATATGCATGTGCGTTGCCTCCACGCAGGCGTGGCATCCGATCCTGAATATCTTTGTACAGATTATGGTGCAGGGTCATGGACAGGTTGGCGTTAGCTGATTCCAGGCTGGTCGAACCGACCAGATGTCCTTTCTTTTGTGGTCCCGAGATGGCGATAATATCGGCTTTGCTGAGACCTACAGCACTGCTGCGCAGGTAGTTGTACATGGGATAGGAAGCCTTATTTGCTTCCAATTCGTTAATCTGCTGGGTGACCCAGCTGTTCGAGCTGCCGTCATCCCCTTTGAAGAGGGACCAGGAGATGGTCACGCCGCTGGTTCCTTTTTTCGAATCGATGAGTCCGTCATAGGCTTTATTAAATGTGCAGTGATCAATCCATACGTTGCTGTTCTCCTCCAGGGTGATGTAATCCCAATCGTTCTTGTCGTAATCACCTTTGGTGGATTCATCCCATTCCCATAACTCATCAAACTCCAGGTTGCGGATGATGACATTTGAGCTTCGTTTCACGCTGATCGCAGCGTGTTTGATCTTGGAACCATTGGTGGAGAAAATCGTGAGTCCATTGAAACCGTCAATCGTGAGCTTGCTGACACCGGTCTGTTTTAATACGGGATGTGTCAGCGCATCATTATGCTTGGCAAAAGGAGAAGTCTGCGCTGCGCTCGGAATTTCATTCCATCCCAGATTCAGATCGTTCATGATCTCAACAACTTTGACACCGGAGTTCTTTTTCAGTGCCAGTGCCAGATCGGTCGCATTATACACTTTCTTATACGTGGCTGTGTTTGATTCGCTGATGATACCGCCACCCGCATTCCCTTGGGAGAAGCCTGTAAGATTGTAGTCTGCGTTACCCGCTGCCTGCACACTTGCCGGGCCGGACAATAAAGTTAACCCCAACGTTAGAGCCAGAGCTGTGCTGCATAGGCTTCGAAATTTGCTTTTCATCGATTCCATTCCTCCCAATATATGATGATTACATTCGCCCATCGCTGCCATGCCAAGTTACGAAGGACATGTTCTCAATGTAAGTGTTGAAAGCGATTACAACAATAATCCCTATCTCACATGTGGTTAGGAAAGGCTGGTATGGTAAGGGTTTGTACTGTAAGCAACCTTGAATCGTACAGAGTTAACTTGGGGAGTAAGGTTTCAGGAATATATCGTGGTAACAAGAACATTCCAGATGGGATGAAATTAAAAAAGCAGGACTGCATCTGCCGCAGACCTGCTCGATTTTACTTTTTGATGGAACGTGTCCAGAAGCCGCCATGGAACTGTTTAGGCTCCACGGTAATAACAAATGCTTTGGGGTCCAGATCGAGAATCGTCTGGTAGAGCAATTTCTGGTTTTTACGTTTTGCCAGAATCTCCATCACAAGCCGATCTCCATCACGTCCACTGCCCACCCATGCAGTAACACCATATCCTTTATCTCGCAGGGCATTCGCGACGTTATTGCCCATCTGGTTACAGATGACTTTAACGGTAACGTAACCGAGCGCGATCTTCTCTTCAATCCACGCACCGAGCAACACTCCCAGTCCATAACCCACCGCGTACACGATCAGGGCCGAAGGCTGAGTCAGGTATTGGAGCACAAGATTCAGACCGAGTACATAGATCACAATCTCACCCATGCTGATCAGTGCGGCGATGTATTTCTGTCCTTTGAGTGTCAGAATCATCCGGAGTGTATAAGCGGATACGTACACAATCTGGATCAAAAAGATAAATACCAATATTTTAAACAATCACAATCCCTCTTTCCTGGCCCTCACAACGGAATTGGCCCTTTGCTGCATATACTCGACGATTTCGTTTCATCTATGCTTCCTGTATGTTCGCTCTATCTCCATCATTGGACGTTATGCCCTCATTCTAAACGGTTGAATGTAAATCCGTAGGCATTTTCTGCTCTCTGGCATGCCGGAACTGCAATTATAGAACCGTTTGTACCGATTATCAACCCGGCGGAGGTCCCAGGGGCGAAAACGGGGGTCTTTGAATATGCTGTATCATCATAAAGCCAAGCACGCTGGCACAGGATATCAGGTCAAAACCAGGATGGATGGGTCAAAACAAAAAGGGGGTGCCGTCATGCAGCTATGGCAGGAGATGGAGCGGGAAAGCATGGAGGAACTCATTTTTTGCCATGATGCAGATAGTGGATTGAGGGCGGTCATTGCCATTCATAACACGGTCCTTGGACCTGCGCTCGGCGGATGTCGCTACTGGACGTATGCGTCCGAGGAAGAAGCTGTTCGGGATGCTGTGAAACTTGCCAGAGGCATGACGTACAAAAATGCAATCTCCGGACTGCCGTATGGTGGCGGGAAAGTGGTCATATGGAATGTGCCTTTTGCGAAGAATGCAAAACCGGATGAGGATGGTTGCGGATCCCAAAGTGCTGAGCAGGTCGCTGGAGATCTAGGGGTAGAGCAGCAAAAGGGCGCTGAACGGGAAGTCGTCGCCGATCAGGGTGCTGATCGTATAGATAAAAGCCTGGATACGGACGTATCCAAGCGGGCGCAGCGCTTTCGCGCACTGGGTCGTTGTCTGGAGCGGCTGAACGGACGGTACGTGACCGGTCTTGATCTGGGTACCACGGCGACAGACATGGACCAGATCCGACTGGAGACCGCACATGTGACGGACACCACGGGTTCGCTTGGGGCGCAAGATGACTTCACTGCCGAGATGACCGCCTACGGCGTACACATCGGCATTGTGACCTCGCTGCGCCAGCAAGGCATTGCATCTTTGCAGGGCATTCCCGTTGCCGTCCAGGGACTGGGCAAGGTCGGGTATGCCCTGTGCCGTTACCTGCATGCAGCCGGGGCACGGCTCATTGTGGCAGACGTTGTACCGGAGCGTGTACAACGTGCCCTTGTGCAGTTCAGCGGCGCCATCCCGGCCGATCCGGCCCATATCCACGCCGCTGACTGCAAGGTCTTCGCCCCCTGTGCCCTAGGGGGCGTACTGACCCCGGCAACGGTGGAGGAGCTGCGCTGCTCCATCGTTGCCGGGGCGGCCAACAACCAGCTGAGTGAACGACAGCTGGTTGCAGGCCGCATGCAGGCGCGCGGCATCCTGTACGCGCCTGATTATGTGCTCAACGCAGGCGGAATCATCTCCACCGCCTACGAGCTGGAAGGCGCCGGGCCTGACCTGATCCGCCAAAAAGTGGCGGGGATTGCAGGCACGCTGAGCAAGGTATACGCAGAGGCTACGCAATCTGCGATCTCCACAGCCGATGCAGCCGATCGGCTGGCGGAATCCATCCTCCGAGCAGGCGATAAAAAATAGGGCACCCCACTCTGCCCAAAGATGCAGATCAAGAACCGCTCCAATAGCTGGCCCCTAAGCTGTATACAAGTTCAGAAGCATCCCGTATTGGCTTACTCACTTCGCTACAATTCACGGTGGTGATTGTGTACTCATGCGTTCTCACACACCTGAACCTAATATTTGCTTCCTGGGCGCGACGCTACTGCTAGTCCTTATTACTGACTAGGTACAGCTTCTGTATGCAAACATCCTGTCACCTAAGTATATTCATACCGCCAACACATCCGCCGCCACGCTATTGGCTCAAAGTTATAATATTACTTGGAACTCATCGTGGGCTTCGCTCGATTTCGATATTTCGATGTACCGAAAGTGAGCCTCCACTGCTTAACTCCATTTTAATGAACCTGATACACGTTATTAGCCCCTTTTGGCATGGATCTAATATCTAACGAATCTCAGACACGTTATTACGCCTAATTTGGTCCTTTTTCAAGCTAAATAGCTACTTTTCCGAAGGATAACGTTCCTGAGGTTCGTTAGAATTTATATTTCAGATTTTTACCCTGAATAGGTTGTCTCAGGTTCGTTAGCGCTGCGGCCGAAGGTTTCTTTGGGGTAGTATCTATGGGGTAGTATCACCTATCAAAAAGAGCTAACCCCGACATCCGTGTCTAGGTTAGCTCTTCTACCCTCTCTTATCGTTTAGCGCTCTTACTCTCTTACTCTACTACTCAATTCTTAAACTGCAACCGGCCTCTTCTTCACTGTCTTCTTCTCTCGAAACAGCAGCGTCCACAGCAACACATTCGCTACGATCAATAGCGCACCATAGATCCACACGCCCCCCGATACCGAACGGAAAAAGACATGGACTCCCCATAACATGGCGAGCACAGGGAGGGCGGCGAATACATACCAGCCATCACTTTGCTGCGCCATACTGAAGGATTGGGAGAACGGTGGCTTACGCAGCAACAACTTGCCTGCCAGTGGGACAAGGGCGGTCGCCGTCAACAAAATTATCGCAATATCCGGCAGTATCCGTGATCCGAATGTCCAGGTAAACAGAACGGCATTTGCCAGAAAAATAGGCAGGAACATGTTGCACAGGAACGCCTTCAGAGCGCCTTTGTATAACGCGCTATCATTCGCCATCGGCGCAGCGCGGAAGGTCCAGAACGCTTTATATTGTCCTGAAAATTTCAGCATGACTACAACCGTTACAACCAGCATTAGTACGATATAAAAAGTGTATACAAACGAACTTTGCCTAAACTCAGCCCAGGTAGAAGACTGCAATTCGGTAAACCAAAATACATAAGGTAAGACAAATGATAAACCAAGCGACGGATACACCTTCAGCTTGAATTCCCGTTCATTACGCATCATGCTGGCTGACAGACGGAAGCAAGCCTGCTCCTCTCTGGAACGACTGACCACCTTGGAGATCAACCGATCCCATCTTCCACGTCTGCGTCCGGAGGACTGACCCGAATGTGCCATTTTCTCCAAATACAATTCAAAGGAAGGCATAAGCTTCACATATACGATCAGACTTACCACAGGAACCAAAACTCCAAGGGCTGTGAACGTGTAGATCCACACATTCCCACCGCCCGCGAATAACCATTCATAGGCGGCCGCATACCATAACGGAGGCAGAAGCAACTGCCACCAAGCCGGGGTAAATACCATACCAAAGTCAATAATGCTGAACGAACGAATCACCAGCTGATAACCGATCGCAATCCCCACCGAAAGCAGAATCTGCACCATATTGATCATATCCTTCAGCTTCTCACCATCCAGAAACTTCATCATGAACAGATAGATCAGAGACGTTGTCACCAGAATCAGCATATTGATCAGAATCAGTTCTACAAGGAAAATCAGAAAGAATCCGATCCCATGCGTCACTAACGCAGCAATTAACGGTATACCGGTTAATGAACCCGTCAGCAATAGCAGATAAACGCCTGCGTGGATGGCTCGGGCCATCCCCACCGTTCGCCCATTAACGGGCTTCGTCATAATAATATTACGATCCCGAATGTCCAGCAGTACGGAGGAAAAATCCGAGATCATGGACGTCATGATCATAAACATTAAGATACCAAACACAAGACCCATCTGAAGCATGAAATGCCCCGTATCCCAGACGATGAAGGGAACCATCATCAGTCCCATTAATGCATACAACCACAGGGATCGAAGAAACTGATTCCCTTCCTTGCGCTCCTTTTTCCCTGAGTTGTTGGACAAAATGGTAGGTACTCTGCGTTGATCCATCTGGAACTTCACTCGCAAAATCAGGCGCAGCACATCATAATCCGCCCCTGTTCTGGCGATAAGCGGACGAAAGCGATCCAGAATCTTGAGTGTGCGGAAGTCGGAGGATTCCTCCATATCAGTACACCTCCTGCACAATCGATACAAATCGCTCCGCAATGGCTTTGTGCTCATTAAAGCCCGTTAATTGATTGAATACTTCCTCCAGCGTACCTTCCATGGATTGCTGTTGAAGCTGCTTGAACGTACCGTCTGCCACTACGCGTCCTTCAGCGATCAGTACAATTCGACTGCTGATCTTCTCCACCACATCCATGATGTGTGACGAATAGAAGATCGTTGTGCCTTTGGCTGACAATTGTGACAAAATCTCTTTGACCACCATCACACTATTGGCATCCAATCCGCTGAGCGGTTCATCCAGGAACAACAGATCCGGGTCATGTAGCAGCGCAGAGATTAACAGCACTTTCTGACGCATACCTTTGGAAAAGGATGCAATGCGGGAATGATATGATTTTTCCATTCCAAAACAATCCATCAATAGCTTGGCTTTGTAATCCGCATCTTCATAGGACATGCCGTATAACTCTCCCGTAAAAGTCAGATACTCCGCAGGCGTTAATTGTTCGTACAATTCCGCGACCTCCGGAACATAGCCGATTCTGCGTTTATACTCTACATCCCCATCTGCAATATCTTTACCAAAGATTCGCACCGTGCCTACATATCCTTCAACCAGCCCGAGTAAAATCTTAACCGTTGTACTCTTGCCAGCCCCATTGGGACCAATATATCCAATCATCTCACCGCGATTCACTTCCAGATCGATGCCGTTCAGCACATAACGTCCGTTGTATCTCATACGCAAGCTTTCAATGGATAGCACTTGTTGTTCACTCACTTCGTTATCCAGCTCCTGTCTCTATCTTTTTCTACAATTCTACTAGTTTACCACAGATTGGGATGGTAATGATCGGAAATAGGTCATGATGTACGTCATTATCTGGATATCCCCTTTGAGTATGAGCATCACGTAACAAGCGCGAACACATCACAAAGCCCCTGTCCCACCTTATGGTAAGAGACAAGGGCTTCCACTTTATGTTGAACCTTATTTTATAATATTTAAAACGTCTTACTGCACCTTAACAATCTGAAAATGCTGATTCGTACCGCCATTATCCGTCCACTGGATGGCCGCAGCCCCATCTGCCAGGGATTGACTGGAGATATCCAATACCTTGCCTGTACTGCGGTTCTTCAGTTTATAATAACCACCACCTACACTGACGAGTTGCCATTGCTGGCTGGCCCAGCCACCATCATTCCACTGTTCAATGACAGCCCCATCCGTCGTGGCACCATTCTCCACACCGATTAGCTTGCCACTGGAACGGTTGATGATTTTGACATAACCGCCACCCGCATCGGTAATTTGACCCGCATCGGTAATTTGCCACTGTTGACTGGTTGTTCCCCAATCTGCTCGCTGCTCCAGATCCGCACCGTTGACGGAAGAACCCCCAATGACATTCAGCAATTTGTTACTCTTACGACTAATCAGCTGATATGAAGCATTCGGGTCCCATACATCCGGTGTACTCACTCCGGTCACAGTCCCTGTTGCTGTATCAATCGTAATACTGCTGGCCCAGTTCATCGCCAGACTGGTTGCACTCGGGAATGAAAGTGGCAGCCAGACATACTTGGAATCCTGCACCGGTCCGCTCCATGCACCAGCCCAGCGATCACCCATGTAGAGATAAGATGTGGTCTGTGAACCTTCTACTGGAACAACATAGGTGGATTGAGAACCATACGTTGTGCTGTCGCCGAAGTTACTGAGGCCGCTCCATGTGCCTGTAATGCTGGAGGCTGTGGCATATTTGGCCTGATTCGGATTCCAGCCGGTCGCACCCGAGGTGATCAGGAAGTAGACGCCGTCTTTTTTGAATAGGGCTGGTGCTTCACGATATTGTCCGGGCCACAGCGTTGTGACTAGGGATTCCACACCCAGGAAATCCGGGGTCAGCTTATATATATTCAGATCTGCATTCACTCGGGTCGCGGAGATCAGATAAGCCGTTCCGTTATCGTTGTACACCGTCATATCTCTGGAATCATACCCAAGTGGACGATAACTGCCCACATACGTGTAGTTGCCATCAACTGTATTCGAAGTAGCTACCGCCACTCGGGCCTCGCCATAATCCAGACCATTCTCTTTGTGCATCCACAGCACATATTTGCCGGTAGCACTGTTGTAGATGACCTTTGGGCGTTCAATGTTAGAGATATTTAGCTCGGTAGCCGAGTTGCTGGTCAGCACATCATTACGATACTCCCAGTTCTTCAGATCCGATGAACGATACACGGACACTGCCTTGAACGTTCCATTCGTATTGCGGTTCTCTCCAAACCAGTAATAATACCCATTTGCCTTAATCATCCCGCCCCCATGAGCATGAACGACATTGCCATTGGTATCCTTGAACTGTATCCCGTTCGTTACACTAAGTGGAGCAGCTGAAGCATTCGGTCCGGGTGCAAGCAGCATACCTATGGATTGCAGCGCCAAAACCAAAGCAAGCAGATAACTTAAGCGGCGGGTAAAGCGACGTGATTGTGTATTCTTTTTCAACCATCCATCGTTCATAGCCATATCGTAATGCACCTCCATGTTTTTTGTGAAGCGCTTACATAAAATAAAATCGATATGTCTTATCTGCCTCCGATCGATGATGCATTTCAGCATTAGAATTCCTGGTAATACTGGCTGGGCGTTCACCTCCCTGATTCCGATTGTATCCGCCACGTTCCTGCTCGAATAGTGAACAATCCGGCGGAAGATGTACAATTTTATACTCCGCTCTCTCGATCAACAACAAAAAGACGCTTCCCCCGAAGCGTCCTCTGCTATACCTGCCCTGCCCCTCCATGATGTAACGATCTCTAACTGTGTGCGGCTGTTCATAGGCGGTTTTTATATGATGTTTTATCGGCGTATACTCGCCCTTATTGCTTAATCTTGGTCGTCAAAATCCTGGTCAAACGATAACACTTTACCTGTGTTGGCATCGATATCTACATCTGCTTCACCTTGAGCAGTTCTCAGTTCGATCTCATACACATAGCGACCATCATCATGATCCAGCTCGACTTTGGTTACTTTACCACCCGTAACTTGTTTCAACGCAATGTTTGAAGCCTGGGATGCCGTCAATTTGACCTGCTTGGAAGTAGAGTTATTAGATGTGTTGCCTGATACAGTACCTTTATAATCGTCGTCATCATCGTAGTCTTCATCATTCACGACCGCAAGGATTTTGCCTGTATAAGCATCCAGACGAACGACAACATCATTGGTTCCTTTTCTGTCGATCTCAACTTCATAGAACGTTTGGCCGTTTCTACGCTCCAGATCCACGTCATCCACTTTACCATCGGCTGCTTTTAACGCCAACGCTTTCGCTTGGGATGCATTCAGCATTTTACCTGTGCTGTTCTGATTCTGTGTTGCAGATTGTGTTGTTGACGTTGGTGCAGTTTGCACCGATTGTCCGTTCACATTCCCGCTAGCCGCTACGGCCGATCCACCAAGTAATACTGCTGCTGACAAGCTACCAATCCAAAGTTTATGTTTGTTCATCATCATCATTCATCTCCTCGTTGTTGTTGTTTCGTTCTCGTCTACATTTATAGAATAACCTGCAGGAATGAGAGATCAGCGAGAGTTAGATTAGAATTTGATGAGAAAATGAAGAGAATGCTCATTTAATGAGTGTTCATTATGTATGTAATCTAAAAGAAAAAGAAATGAAAAAGATGACCCCTAAACTAGGAATCATCTCTCTAAAGCAGTTTAACACTATATTTAATGTGTTCCTTGCAACATGTTTAATCATCGTCCTCATCCCAAGTCACCGAACGAATTGCTCCTGAGATGGCATTCACTTGCACAATAGCCTCCCGGCCATCCTCCAAATCAATTTCAACCAGATAATACGGATTCCCGCTGTTGGTTCCACGCAGTTCGATGTCGTCCACTTCCCCCGGAACCTCCGCAAGTGCCTTCTGTTTGGCTTGTTTCTCGCTCAGAAACTGAGGTTTGGGATCATCCTTGGTTGGTTCAGTTGTCGGGGCTGTTATTGTTTTGGAAGATATCGTCTCTCCCGTGTATGGATCAATCGTGAGTTCTTCACGGCTGTTATCCTTCGCCTTCACGACCGCGGTGTATACCGGACTGCCTTGCTGCTCGACAAGTTCTAGCGAGACCAATTGGTTATCTGTTTGTTGTTTTAACAACGCCGTCTTGATCTGCTCGCGGCTCCATAACGTCTTCTCTTCCGCTTGCGGGTTCGACTCCAGCCGTTTAATGGAATTCACAGCAGCTGTAACGGCATCCACTTGCACATCATATAGGCCGGTCTCCGAACGGAGCTGCATGATATACGTCCCGTCCTTCAACGTCGAATTTACAATCTCTCCTGGATATTGATCAAGCACCGATTGTGCTGCCGCATCTGCCGTAAGTACCGCACCCGTCGATTGCCAAGGCTTCCACCACACCACAACTGCCACAATCAGCACAACGAGAAGCCCTGCACCCCACCAGAGTGACCTTCGCGATTTCGCCCATCCAATGTTCCCTTGTTCATGCCGTTTCATCTCCGGTGGTCGCTGCTCATGCTCTGTCATCACGTTTCCCCCTTATAACTCTCCCAATAGCCCGAGTTCATCTGTTATATATTCGGTCTGAGTTTAGTTTCCAATGGCTACTACATAAAATGAACTAATCTTTTACACAGTAACGGAGAGGACAGAAAAAACCTGAAAAAGCGAAGCGTTCACCTTTATCCCCGGATTTTCCCCTTGAGAAAAGGGAATCAAAAAAATCTGGGGATAACAGCGATTGGAAGGTTGTTCTGTCATCGTAGTGTCAGTGTGAACAATCTTTAGTTCAGTTTATTTAGTATATAAGAGAAGAATGAGAATTTCATGAGAGCGGCCCGTGAACCGATAAAGGCAAAATAATCGAAGCCTCGGTGCCTTCACCCTCGGTGCTGGTCAGTTCGATCCGTGCTCCAACTGCTCCTGCAAGCTCTTTGGCAAGTGACAATCCCAGACCTGAACCACTTGCACCTAAGCTACGTGTTCTGGCCGGATCAACCCGGTAGAATCGGTCAAATACCTTCTCCAGCTCGTCCTCCCGCATACCAATCCCGGTATCCACAATCCGAATACGGCACTCTTGTCCCTTGGCTTCTAGTCTGACTTCAATTGCATCTTCACTATACTTCCGGGCATTATCCAGCAAAATAAACAACAGTTGCTTCAGCTTACTCTCATCGCTGATCGCCCATATTGAACCTGGATCTTCACACCGGACTTCACGGTGATAGGCTTCGCGAAACGCACGTGTGGAGTCTGTAGCCAGTCTCGTGATATCCACACGCGCCAACTGTACATTCCACTGCTCTGGCTGCTTCGCGAGCAGTAGCAGCTGTTCGGTCATCTCCCGCATACGAACCGATTCGGACAGAATCGCTTCTACCGCTTCATCAAATACCTCGGGCCGCTCTTTTCCTCGCCGCTGTAGCAGACTAGCGTAGCTCTCAATAATGGTCAGCGGTGTTTTGAGCTCATGAGATGCATCGGATACAAACCGTTCCTGTCGCACAAAGTTGGATTCGAGCAGATCCATCATCCGGTTGAACGTCTGTCCCATCGTTTTCAGTTCATCCTTAGACCCTTCCTCCAGTGGAAGACGCTTGAATTGGCCGCTGGACTGGATATCAGTCATCGTGCGTGTCATCTGCTGAATCGGTCTGGTCATTCGATTCGCCAGAATCCGGCTGGAGATAATGGCTGGAATGAGAGCAATAATCGTGACCGCCACAAGCACAGTTCGCAGTACGGACAGACGATTCTCCGTCTCTGCAATGCTCTCGGTGACCTGTACATTCACCACCTCGCCATCAGGCCAGATGACCGGGACTGATACCCACACATAACCAATCTGTTCAACTTGGGTATACTCCGATTTCTTCTCACTTTCGTACTTATAAGGCAGCTTGCTCAGCTGCTCGGAAGCTGCTGTTGTTGTCACCGGGGAACTGGTGCCGTCTTCATTAACAATCCGGAGCATGCCGTTCACAGGCGCGTAGGCCCGTAACAAGTCATCCGGCGGAATGGAGCCGGCAGACTGACGCACTCCTTTGACAATAGACTCCGCTTCCGCTTCCACCCGATTAACCTCGTTATCAATCGACATCCGTTCAAACACGATGTAGACCGACAGGTTCACCGCGATTAACAGCACAGCAAATAATACAGACGAATATCCGTAGATTTTACTGCGCAGGCTCATAACTGTTCCTTCAGGACGTATCCTACGCCCCGTACGGTATGTATTAAGGGTGGTGTGAATCCGTTATCCACCTTTTTGCGCACATAACGGATGTACACATCCACCACATTAGTATCTCCATAATAATCGTATCCCCACACGGCCTGCACAATCTGATCACGACTGAGCACCTGACGTTGATTCTGAAGCAGATACACGAGCAGGTCGAACTCACGTGGAGTAAGCTCAATGGCCACACCATCTCGGGATACCTCTCGCGTTCCTTCATTTAGTTTCAACCCGGCAGCCGTCAACCAGCCCGCCTCAGCTTCGGCCTGATGCCCAGAAGAGTCATTCCCCGTATCAGCAGGTGTAGACGAAGAAGCGGAAGAAACAACAGACGCCACTGCACTAAGCCGCAATGCAGCCCGAACTCTGGCAAGTAGCTCTTCAATCTGGAACGGCTTGGTGATGTAGTCATTGGCTCCTAGATCCAGGCCGGATACTTTGTCTTCCACGGAATCTTTGGCAGTGAGCATAATGATCGGAACCGTAGCATCTTTGGCACGAACTCGCCGCAACACTTCAATTCCACTCAGACCAGGCAACATCACATCCAGCAGAATCAGATCCCACTGTCCTTCAGCATACTTCTCCAGTCCTTCTGTTCCACTACCAGCCTTGCCCACCTGATACCCCTCATACTGTAGTTCCAGTTCCAGCAGACGTGCTATTTTGGGCTCATCCTCTATGACCAGCACGGCTTCGTTCATGCAGCGCTCCCCCTCATCCCCATCATTTCATTCTCCCGTTATCTTACAATAACATCTACAATTTGCCCAAGGCATCTTCAACCGGATGCTCCCCGGCAATTAGATCAAAGGCCATTCGGTACGTCTTCTCTTCCTGCAAAGAAGCCACGATTACGCGGGCTACATCTTCACGCGGGATGCTTCCTGGCTCCAGATCGGTTCCAACTGCGATCTTACCTGTGCCCGGTTCATTCTTCAGACCACCTGGACGTATAATCGTGTAATTGAGATCACTTGCAAACAACACACGATCCGCATAATGTTTCGCCACGTAATAAGGCTTAATGGACTCTGACCATTTCTCCCGTTAATCTGCGCCATACGCACTGACCAGAATATATCTGGAGATTCCTTGCTGCTCTGCGGCTTCCATCGTTTTCACCGCACCGTCGAGATCAATAAGCAGTGTTTTGTCCTGACCGGTAGATCCGCCAGAACCGGCCGTAAACACAATGGCATTATGATCCTTCATTGCCTGAGCCAAATCCTCTACACTACCCTCCAGGTCACCAATCACCACATCTGCACCGAGTTCCTTCAGTGCATCCGCCTGCTCCAGTTTGCGGATCATAGCCGTTACTTTATGTTTGCCTTCCTGTGCCAGCTGTTCCACCACAAACTTTCCGATTTGTCCATTTGCTCCTATAACTAAAACGTTCATACGTCATTCTCCTCTCAGTTGAACGGATGGCTTGTTGCTGCTCCCCGTTCTTTTTATTTAAAGATACTCATCCTATAATTTAAACGAAAGCCGGCGCTTCTAAGCGCCGGCTTCATGTCCATGCCCGTTCAGTACCTCTATGAAATGTGAAGGATTCCATCGTTCCTTTAATATGCCATATCCCCTAGGTACTTTATACGCGACCTCACATCGACCACTTCTGCCGCACCTTTTTCATCTGAATATCTGTTATTCTTTGTAATGGTGACAACCAAAAAGGACGCCCAAAAGGGCGCCCTTGAATGGCATTAAGATTAGTAAGCCAGTGCGAACAAACCGTGAATGTGAGCCAGGTAACGGATGTTACTTGCTTCTTTCATCATGGTTGCAGGCAGACCTTTCAGACGAGTCTGGTTGCCACCGATCATGCCGACAGCATCTTTACGACCCAGACTTCCCAGCGTACCGGAGAATACTGGTGTGAAGGATTCCATTGCGCCACCTTTGAACATAACGCCCAAGTTGTGACCAATAGTCTCACCCATTTGCCAAGCCAATTGTGCTGTTGGAGGGTAAGGGCGAGCGCCTTCGCTAGGGAAGACCACTGCGCTATCACCAGCAACAAACACGTCTTTGTGAGAAGTAGATTGCAGAACTTCCGTAACTTTCGCACGGCCACGATCCACTTCAATTCCGCTGTTAGCAACAACAGCGTTGCCTTGTACGCCACCTGTCCATACGAGTGTGTTCGTAGGGATGGAGCTGCCGTCTTTCAGCAGAACTTCGTTTTCTTTCATCTCGGTAATCGCTACGCCAACGATGAAGTTAACGCCACGTTTCTCAAGACTTGATTTAGCACGTTCAACCAGCTCTGGCGGGAATCCTGCCAGGATGGAAGGACCTGCTTCAACTGTGTACAGGGATACTTCTTTGAAGTCGATGCCTTTTTCTTGACATACAGCAGGAAGCAGGTCAGCGAATTCGCCAACAAGCTCAATACCTGTCAAGCCGCCGCCACCAATAACAAACGTAGCGTCTGCTTTGTTGCCGGACTGTTTGTAAGCATCAAGACGTGCTTCAACGTGTGCACGAATACGGTTTGCATCGCTAACCGATTTGAGCGTGAAGCTGTACTCTTGCAATCCCGGAATTCCGAAGAATGCCGTTTCGCTGCCCAAGGCAACAACAAGTGCATCGTAAGAGTATGTGGAGCCGCTGGTCATCAGAACTTTCTTCTCGTCCGGCTTGATTGTATCCACCGTATCGATTTTCAAGTTCACGTTTTTGCCACGCAGCAATTTTTCAAGTGGAAGAGCAACTGCTTGTTCAGCAATGCTTCCCGCTGCAAGACGGTGCAGTTCCGTGATAATTTGGTGTGTAGGGTAACGGTTCACGACAGTAATTGTCGCTTCTTCCGGAGACAAGTATTGACGCGCAGTCAATGCAGTCAACAGACCGCCGTATCCTCCACCCAAGATCAAAATTTGCTTCGACATATCCATCCTCCGTTCTTCTAAGTCTTAACGTTTCGGTTGTTGACGCTCGTTCAAGATGCTCAAGAAAGATTGAGCAAAACGAAGCGATTGTTGTACGTTTGGATCTTTAAGCATTTTCAGCATAGCGAACAAGCCAACTGAAGTTTGCTCTGTTTGCGCACGGTCATTGGCTTCGATGGCAGCAGAAGCTACACCTTTAGCTTTGTCTACAACAGGCTTAGCGAACTCGCCCATTGCGCTCATTGTGTCGCTGATCAGAACTTTGTCTGTTGCTACACTTTGTGCAAAGTCATAAGCTTTTGTCATAGCAGTAACCATTTCAGCCAATTTAGGCAGGTTCTCCACCAGAACGGTTAAAGACTCCTGTACCTCAGGCTTCATCAGTTGATCCAGAACGTCCAAGGACTGGCGCTCGGAAACGTTGGCACCTTCTGTAACTGGCACCTCTTGTTGAGTAGGCGATTGTGACATAAGAGAAAGTCCTCCTTTACTTTGGGATAGAAGTCCGCGACTTTCATGATGCCTGTCAAGCAGAGCCGAACCACAAAATACATCGAATACATTTAAATGTACCAAATTTCACACAATAGGATGAGCGTAGCTCAGGGCCACTCCCGTATCATGCATTGTATCTTGGATCTATTGCGGACAACATGTGTTGACGCACAAAACGACAAGCAGGCCGAAACCGAACTCTATACCCTTATATTACACCTCTTACACATGAACATGAAAAAGAAATTTTTTACACTTGTGAAGATATTGTGAACATTGTAACAAAATCGATTTTTTTGTCAACCCATGAAGGCAAGCTAACACCGCCGATCCTCCTGTCCAAGATCCGTATTCCTACCACATGTGGTATTAAGACAAGATCACATATGACCAGATGTGCGATATGTACACAAGGAAGGATTTGTTTATCCAAATGTTCAGGAATTGTTTTCCAATATCACAATTTTCATGCAACGAAATTGGTCACTATCGTTATTATGCAGCGTTGGGCTCAGCCTTATTCCAACATTGAGACATCTTTTCTATTTCAAGTATGAACCTCTTGCGTCACGAATGCAAAAAAAAGACAGAAAGAAGGCCTGACGGATCGCCCTGCCTCCTGATACTTGTTTTCACTTTTTGCCCGATCTGATCGGTACAATTAGGTCAAACCATAACTATTTCTGGGGAATACTGATCCATTTCTTCAAGCAATGCTTTTATTGCAACGACGGCGGCTCGCTCCAATTCCTCCACTTCCAGCAGTATCGAGATGGCCTGATCCGCATGAAGCTTCTCATTAGGCAGTCCTCCATCTGGAAAAGGAAATAATTCTGCGAGTGTATTTAACTTTTGGGACATGTTTCGATATAACTCTTCTGCCTGAAGACAGAATGGAATCAAGCTGGAATAGCTGGCAATCGAAGCCCACTTTAGTGAAAGTTCTTTGAAAAACTCACTTGCATAACGTCTTGCATCCCACAAAACCGCAATGTTATAGGCGTGACCATTCGGTTCTACCCGTCTGTATTGTAGGGCTTCTCTCCAGACTGCATAGGCAGCCACACCACTGACTGTGTTCGGCAAGGTATACGGGTCCTCTCCAAGATAATGAGCCAACGTAGCTGTCAGTGCCGCGCGCAAGTTCATTTCTCGTATCATGCCATCTGATTCCGCTACCAGTACAAATACTTCCTGATTCACGCCCCGGCCTACATGATCATAGGCAATTGTTCCTGATTTAATGAAATCGGTACCGTATAGGATCCGGGCTGCATCATCATAGCCATAGATCAACCCGAATTCGGGAATATTCAGGTCCCACACGACGGCCGGAATTCCCCGATGAATGGCGTAACGTATCAGGGAGAGTGCCTGAACAAGTCTTGGATTAAGCAACCTTTTCCCCTTCGCTTTCTCCTCTAGCATCGAAGGATCGACCAGATTGGCATTGAGTCCCGCTTCGCTCGCCAAAGCCTCAACCGCATGGGAACGATAACCCATATGTTGCAATCCTCTTGTAAGCACCTCTTTGAAGTTATAGGCGGTAGGTCCAGCAATATGTATGTCCTGAGGCAGGATGGTCAAACGAAAAGAAAGTCCACTCATCCCCATAACCATGGGGAGAGACGGAGATGGATCGATATAACCTAACATCTCGTGAATGGATGCTGCTGCCGAGTTCCAGGTTTGGGGAGTCCGAAACGAGAGGGGTTCCTCCAGAGTCACTCGATTTTGCCCGAGTGAATTCCACTCGGCCAGCATTTCTTCTACAGATAAATGAATATGAAGCTGAGACACTTTTTTACGTGAACGGGACAGAATTTGATACACATTGGCACTTGTCAGGTTGAATTTGCAGGCCATTTCTTGCGGTGACAGCTGCTCCATCCAATATGATGTGAAGACCTGTTGTTCTCTTTCATTCAGACAACCCAACAGCCTGTGGAGATTGTTCCTCATTTCCTGCTGAGCAACAGCTTGATACGGATCATTGCCTGTCTCCTGCGAGCTTCGATTTGAGTCATTCAAAAGATGATTCAGCGTCATGTCGAGCGAGTCTTGATCGCTCCATGAGGCATCATCGGCTCCGAATCCAAATGCAAAGAACGAAGAAAAATGTTGTTCCCGCTGCTGCTTTTGGCGCTGCATATGTGAGTACGCCTGATTACGTACAATACGCTGCATCCAGGCCATAAAACGCTCAGCATTCTGAAGCTGTCCCATATGAATGAACGCACGAATAAGCCCATCCTGTAAAATGTCTTCTGCGAGATAAGAATCATACGTAAGCGCTCGCACATAACGAAACAATTGCCCACGGTAACGGTGAATCAACTCTCCAAAGGCCTCTGTATCCCCCGTTTGGGCTCGTTGGATAAGCGCGATATCCGGCTCCTTTTGCCGATCCTCTAATATCTCATCTTCCCCTGGCCTGATATGGCGATTGTTAGTTAATCCATCCATGTATATCTCCCTTTCTTATAGCGTCGCTTCACTTTCATTACTCCATCTTCAAAATAGAAGCTGCGATCATGGCTTCCGTCTCCGCGAGTGCCACCATGATTGTCGCAGCAGCCTCCCAGTTCCGAGAGACCAGACGGGATTGGCATTCACCGAATTGGCGGGATTGTGCGTATTTCAAAGCAGAAAGGTCAGGATGGATTGTGTTAAAAAACAAACCATAATCATGGGCACGACGCGCGCCTACTGGCAGAGCAAAATACACATAATGAGCCCACTCATTACCATCGATTGCTCCAGCACGAACCTGTTCCGCCTTATGCAGAATGGCTGAAGCTCCGGTTCGTCCTTCCTGTGCAGCAATATCATGGGTCTGTTCTGTAAGGGTTGATTTGAACCAAGTGAAAGCCCGGCGGTTAATCTCCTCCAGATCAGGATGTTCAATGCGTTCAGGACTCCACCATCGTCGATACACACCACTACTCCATGGGAATTCAGACTTCCATGCTTCCTCAAGTTTATCCAGTGTCAGGAAGACATTCGGAAATCCAGCCGGGTCATGCAGACATATTTCATCGCCCCTCATATTGAGCGCAACTACATAATGATCGCAACCACCCAGGTTGGGAGAGTTGGGATTGTAGACGAGTTTGCCCATATCCAGCGGCCCCATCATCACAGGGCCCTGCTTCAAAGCCTCTCTTAGCTCATCTACAGGCATCTCTGTACCCCGTGCTTGCACACTTTCGCGCACACTAAATCCCAGAATGCTCATCGCCTTGCTGATGGCCAGATCAGGACTGGAGGTACAGTTATCAAAAAAAAGCATATCTTCCTGCGTTCGAAAGGCCCCTAGTGAAAAGCCACCGATGGTTTCAAGCAGACCGGGATCTATCTTTTCTCCAATGGACGACAGCAGCATTGAAGCTGAATTGGCGTAACAATACGCACCATTTCCAATATAATTGCTCATATCATAACATCCTCTCATTCCTTTAATGAAGCACGCAATTAAGCAATGCCTATACTTATACTGACTCTTCGTACAGATCATTTCTGACAGAATATCCAGAACAAATTTCTGACCGCCACGAAATAGTGAACGTTTAGAATGCGGACATCCCGGTTAATAAGGACTACACCAGAAACGAAGGAGATGTTCGATATGAGTAATTCAACTGGCGACAAAATCAAAGCAGGCGTAAATAAAGCCAAAGGCGAAGTGAAGGATCAGATCGGTAATGCAACCAACAACAGATCCCTTCAGGCTGAGGGTAAAAAAGACAAAGCCAAAGGTGCTGTACAGGATAAAATTGCCGACATTAAAAAAGATCATCACTAGATCCTTTTAATGTGAGGTCCAACAGCACGAAGATTTCGTGCAATAGATCGTTTTAAAATAGCCTGACCGTCCGTGTTCGGATGAAATTCGAAAATGAGACGGAGGCGCAAAAAAGCCAAGGAAGGTGTTACTCAATACACCCTTCCCTGGCTTTTTTTGTGCGTTCTATACTGCTGGAACTGCGTATCTTGCCATATCGATAATGAAACTGCGCGTTTCCCTTGTTGTAGAACTTATGAACTGAGTGCGATCTTGCGATGACACATGTTTATTTTTTGTTCGTCTTTGAGTTTATAGGGTAATTTATAGCGAGGTGATGTGAGATGAATGAACGGAAAAAGGACATAGAGACGTTATTCCTTCAGGATGACGGTGTAATTCCCAATCATCCGACCCTTCCTGTGCTTTTGTATAAGAATGTATGGGCTGAAGAGGCTCTTCATGCAGAATCGTTGCTGAACCGTAATGGATGGGGAAATAGCTGGTTGAATGGTGTGTTCAATTATCATCATTATCATAGTAATGCTCATGAGGCTCTTGCTGTGGTGAGTGGATTCGTGGAACTGATTTTAGGCGGAGAAAATGGACAGAAAGTTTACCTTCAGACAGGCGACGTTGTCGTGCTTCCCCCTGGAACAGGGCATAAACGTCTGGAGTCCAGCACTGATTTTCGTATTGCCGGTGCCTATCCGGGCGGCATGAGTTACAACACACGCACAGGTGAGGAAGGCGAGCGACACAAGGCTCTTCAGGAGATTCAAGAGGTTCCGATCCCGGATACCGATCCGGTCTATGGGCAGCACGGACCGCTACTAGAAATCTGGAATGGGCAGAAATCATAATACAAATGAAGATCATAAAGAGGCATGTTATTGGACAATGCACAAGTGAAGTTGGTTCAGTATTTAACGAGAAACAAATAGACTGTTCCCCGGACATGTAGGAGTTACTCACCGGTTGAACAGTCTATTTGTTTTTCTCTAATGCCTAATTTATCACATGCCTTCAACTTTTAGTCCGTTCCATACTCGCAAATCGGTACTGTAGTACCTCATTGCATATGATCTACCTTCCATCGTGGGTAATTCATAAATACCAAATAAATAAATCACTGTACCCCGAAACTAGGAGGAAATCGACTTTCCTGTTGGTTGATTCAGATCATGTAGATCTTCTCCATCTGACGATGAACGGGTAAAGTGTCGCTCCAGTTTGCGGCTTGCCCACAGGGATACCGCAATAAACAGCAATACGCCTACCCAGCGTATTGGGTGCTCCAAAAATTGTTCCACATTGGAACCAATATACGTAACAGAGAAAATCATGATCGCTTTACCACAGCCCACCGCAAGCAGGAAAGATAATAATCGCATTCGCGCGATACCTGCCGCCACATTAATAATGACAAACGGACCTACTGGGAAGATACTCAGCAGAAAAACATAACTGAATGCATTCCTTCGAATCCATACCATGCTGCGTTGCACACGAGGTTTGCGTGCCCATCGCTCTACAAAAGCAGATTTCCCGATCTCCCGTACGATCAGGAATGTAACGGTACAACCGAGCACCATGCCGATCCATGAATATATAAATCCTGCCCACAGACCATATACCGCACCGTTTACGCCCACAATCAACAGCGTTGGAAGCGGCGGTACAAATGATTTCATAAACGTAAGCAAAATTCCCGGTAACGGGCCCAGGGAGCGAAACTTCTCCAGCCAGAAACGAATATTTTCTTCCGTAATATATGACATAATGTCTAATGCTGCTGGGGTCATCTGCATCCATCCAATCTATACATTCTAAGTTCTTAGGCTTGATGTTCACTATACATTTCATCATCCATATGGATGATGAAGCTTCTTTAGTAACTCCCTCCCAGTATAACGTACATCTTCGATGAACACCGTTGTCAATTTGAAGAAATTATTGCACAGCAAACTCACTTCCCACCCAAATCAAAATTGAATCAAAAAAGCACACCTCGACCTCTTGTGGTCTTGGTGTGCTCTTCATATCGAAACCCCGATCCTTCTTTGGGGGTATTTATCCTTCTTCCAGCTGCGCTTCCTGCATTGCCAGTTCAATCAGTTCTGCCTGATGTGCAGCATTCCATTCGGGAATACCGGAACGCATGAACTCTTCGGCATCCATCGCTGCTTTGGACTGGTTGCACAGATTACAGGCGCAGACACAGTTGAGCGGGGTGGTATGTCCACCTTTGGCACGCGGCAGCAGATGGTCAATCGTATCTCCATACGATCCACAGAAGTAACAGGTGTAGTGATCCCGGGTCAGAATATACCGCTTGAAATCCTTGTTGCTGAACAATCGGCGAATTGTGTACCGATTGACCACCACAGCGGCTTTTTCCTTCACCAGCGTGACCGCAAGCTCCATGTCCACTTCCTGATGCCAACGTCTGCCCTTGTCCGTCTTACCCCTCATCCGTACCATGCCTTGCCGATTGGTCCGGAGCGAAGCCGGATCTTCCGGGTCGATAGCGACCGGGGCCGACGGCGTCTGGCGGCGGGGGCGGCCATCCGTGCCAGCACCGTGACTACGGCTGGCATGGGCGGGTCGCTGCCCGGATGTAACGCGGGCAGCGTCTTCGCCGTTCGCCTTGGGCGCACGCTCCTTGCGCGCCTGGCGCGGCTTGGACCCTGGCGAGCCAGGCTGGCGCACGGGCGCAGGAGGCCCTGCCTCCGCAGCAGCCCCCGGCGGCGCTTGCCCAGGCTCGCGCCCGGTGGCGGCAGGCTGTGCCTCCGCCGCCGTAGGTGCAGCGACCGTGGTGGCATCGCCACGGTCGCTCAGGGCCGGCGCATGTGCCTCAGCAGCTACGCTGCGGGCCTGCCCTGCGCCGGGCGCGAGCGCGGCAGCACGCTTGCGGCGCCGCTTGCGCTTGCGTTTGGCTGCGGTCGATTGATCCGCAGCCATGGGCTCTGCTGCCGGGCCTAGCGGCTCAGCCGGCAGCAGAGCCTGGTGGGCCGCCGCAGTCTGCTCGGCGGCCTGCACTGCAGCGGCTGCTCGCTCGCCAGCCCGCTGTGCACTGCCCTTCTCATTCGCAGCAGCATGCCCCTGCGAATGCCCTTCTTCCCCACGCCAGCGCTCACCTGGCTGTGTCCCATCTCCTACCTCACCTGCCAAACCATCCTGCTCCAGACTCGTCTCTCTCAGTTCATTGCCCGCTATGCTCTCTGATCGCTTGCTCTTTCTCCGTCTTCTCCTCTTCTTCCGAATACCCGAAGAAGAGGGTGAGGAAGTCACCAAGTCAGCATGTTCATCGTCATTCGAAGATGACGATTCTACTGAAGGTTGAGACACCAGACTTCTGTCAGACTCAGCCAACGTACCAGATCCCTGCTCCATACCATGGGAGGTACGACCTGCCACATTTCTCGCAGATGCAGAGGGTCTGGCAGTAACAGCACGTGTCTCCAAGCCATCCCGTTGACGCCCGATCCGTTCATTCGTTTGCCCGCCCACGCTTGAACCTGCATCATGGTCAGCCTGTCCACCGAGCTGGCGACAGCTGCGGCAGGCTCCCCGCCTGGCTCCGGGACCTGCCCGCTTTCCGGTTCTGCGCCGGAATTCGGACATCGGCCGCTGTTGTCCGCAATACATACACGTTTTGCTCAGTCGCGCTTCTTGTTCCGTCTTTCCTTGCCGGAAAGGGGCTGGACCCGTCTCCATGTTGTCACCTCGGTTCCGTATGAATCCGGTTTCTTTCTATTGTATCACATCTGCTCGCGAACACCCTCATGGCCAAAAGCCTGATAATCTTTTGAATTGTACTCCTGAGTCTGTTCACTGCATTCGTGAAGAATGTGTTCCACATATTCCAATATATCTTGCATCGGTCTCCCGCATTTTTCGCATGTTGTCATTATATTCACCTTAATCCTGTTATCCATAATGTATTATCGTTCCGCCTTATGATTACCCCTCATACATGAAAAAGAAACACTCGTTCCCCACATCCAGCACATCTGTATAGACGAAAAAACCGTTCCCTGCTCTCCCCTAAGGTCGACCAAGAAACGGTTTATTATTCCTGTGTTGGAAAACCATCTTAACGAACGTCCAGTTGGCCCGAGTTCTGTTGTGGGACGAGACGTGGTTTGGGTTTTGGCAGATTGCCAAAGATGACCCATGCATATGGAACAAACCTTGCCGTCAATCCAACAACGATCCACGAAGCGATCAGAGCTACACCGAATCCTCCGGCATACCACAGATGCACTAACCACGATACTCCTGTTTGAGGTGGATAATTCCGATACACCAGCAGGAAGAATGGATGAATCAGATAGATGCCAAAGGACAGTGCCCCAAGCCGATTCAGCGGCTTGACGATCAGTGATGGCCCTTTGCGATAGAGCAGATAGGCAATCTGGATAAGTACCAGCGCACAAGCAAAGGTATGCACATTCCAGAAAAATTCATACCACAGTGTGTTATACGTTGCGATCTTCAGACGCAGCAGGTAATAGATATACACATGGCCAAGTCCGGCAATGATCCAGACCGCCCAGAGCAGAATCCATGAAGCTACGCGTCCTTTGGTTGCATTGGCCCGACTGATGACAAACCATTGCTTGATTTTAGGGAAATACACCCCGATAAAAGCCCCCAGCATGAAATAGGAAAAGTATGAGAACGCCCAGCTTCCCTTGTTGGGTACCTGGAATCCATATTTATTACTTACAATAAATGCCCATTGAATCAATAGTCCAATCGGAACAGACCATTTCACCACGGAAGGATACTTCTTAAGCAGCCATAACACTAATGGGAATAACAGATAAAATTGCATGTTAATAAACACAAAGTACAGATGTGTGTAGGCCTTACCTGTAAACAATTTTGTGATAAAACTAACTGCCGATTCGCCGAAAGGCCGGCCTTGATAATGCGTGAAATGCAGCAAAACAAAATACATCAATGAAAACAGGAAGTACGGAAGCAAAATATACACAAATCTTTTCTTGTAAAAGTTACTCACAAGTTTCTTATCCAGCGGACGAGAATAATAGTTATAGAACAGCACAAAACTGCTCATAAAAATAAAGGTTGGCGTACCATATTTCATAAAGATATTAATAAAATTGTACAGCCAGTAGTAGCCTGAGCCCGTCATGTCCACCGTCGCATAGGACGTGGAATGCACGCTGAGTACGCCGATAATTGCCAAGGCACGAACCAGGTTCAGCTCTGGAATTCGCTCTCTTTTCAGTGTTTCACTCATGTTTACGTTTCTCCTTAATGTGTTCGTCAATATGTCAGATATGACTTAATACAATAAAGCTCTCTATCTATTAAAAGCCATAATGCTTAAGATGGATAGTCCATTTTCTTAACAATTCCTAAATTTTCAACACATTTCACACTATTTTCATGTCTATATATGTAAAAAAGACCGCGAGTACGCGGTCTGTGGAACATCCTGCTCTCAACCAAATGAATATTGGATCAACCGGATGAGAATGGTAAATTTGGGTTTGGGCATGATCACGCCCCTGACTGAGTCTACTTCCCACGACTCGCCAAAATCTGTTTATACACGTCGATAGCTGCCTGTCTCGATGCCTTCAGATCCACAATGGCATCCTTGCGCGGCTGATGGATGTCCTTGCTATGCAGATCCTTCAATTCAGGCAACCACTTGCGAATATAATCACCTTGCGGATCATATTTCTCGGATTGCGTTACCGGATTATTCACGCGAAAATACGGAGCTGCATTCTCACCAAGCGAGGCACACCATAGCCAGTTACCACGGTTTTGAATGTTATCATAGTCACTCAGCTTGCGCCTGAAATAGGCTTCACCCAAAGTGAACGGGCATTGCAGGTTTTTGGTGAGAAACATCGCCGTGAGAATCCGCAGCCGGTTTGGCATATGTCCGGTTTCATTCAGTTCCGTCATCGCTGCATCAATAATCGGGATGCCAGTCTCCGCCTTGCACCACCGTTCAAAGTGATCATCATGGAGAGCCGAGAGATCGTACACCTTTTCATATGTAAAATAGTGACTCTCATAGACCGCTCGATACAGATAGAAGTCGCGGAAGCACAACTGCCTGATCCATTCCCCAGCCTCAGCCGTGCGACTCGCCGCATCATACATTTTGCGAATGGATACAGCTCCCACAGCTACGTAAGAACTGAGATGACTCGGCTCGTACGCCTCATATTCATCCCGATGATCCCCGTATTCAGCAATTCGATCCGACAAAAATTGATCCAACAGCAGATGCGGGTCCTCGTCATTCGAACCACTGCCCTCCAGCAACTCCGGAGGTACCTGCATTGCATCCGGCCATTCAATCTGACGATCACTCACCTTCAACTCTGCAACCGTTGTTGCCGAAGGAGGGTTGGGATGTTCATTCATGAATTCCACCCAACGCCGATGAAAAGCCGCAAATACCTTATAAGGCTCCGACTTGCCTGTAAAATTGGCAAATCCATTCAGATCCATCAGCAGATGATCCGTCAGTTGTGTGAACGAAACCTCGTGCGCCTCACTAACTTTGCGTATGGCCCTATCCCGCTCGATTGCATATGGCGTCATGTCCCGATGCACCACAATCTCGTTAATCTCATCTTTGAATTCGTTCAGGATGAATTCAACCACTTCAGCCGGTTTGCCGTAAGCAACATGCAGTTTTCGTTTGGCTTCAAAATACTGTCTGCCTAATTCCGCTGCATGCTGCCTGAAATTCACACCGCTGTGTTCCTTCTCTCGGCCTTGCCGCAGGAGGAATGGATCATAGATGAGAACATGCACACTCTCTTCTTGGTGTTCCCGCAAATAATCAAATGCGGCCAGATCATCCATACGCAAGTCTTTGCGGTGTATGAATAGCTTCATGCCTCACCCTCCTGTCTGAACTTAAGTTACATACGTTTATTTATCCGTCAGGTTCTGATATAACCTGCTTGTTTCCGGTTCCGGCTGATGTCCCAGATCCTCATTTAATGTCAATGTAAATGAATGATATAAACGAAGTATGCCTTGCTGATCATCCATGGATGCATACACTTCCATCATGAGTCGACAGATCTCTTCCGAGTAAGGCTCCCGTTCCTGCAATATCGTTAATTGCTCAATCACTTCCTTGCCACGACCATGCTCCATGTCCCATCTCGCGATATTCATAACCAGCCCTGTATACTTGCGTCTGAGTTCCCTTGCTTTGGCCTGTGCCCAACGATAATCATGTTCTTCCAGATAATCACCACGATAAAGCGGAATCATATGCCTCAAGTCATCGACATTGTCTGATGTGATGACGTGGTAGACCATGGCTTTTTCAAATTGATCCACATCACTTACCAGATTGCCTGATAACAGACGATAACGGTTCATATTGTACTCCAGCTTGCCTGTCATGTTCCATTCCTTAAGCAGCTTTCGAATCTGGTACACGGAAGTATGTAGATGGGTTAATCCCTTTTCCTGGGAAACATCACCCCATAGCTTATCAAGCAGAATCTCCTTGCTTACCCATTCTTCCCTGTGATGAAACAAAAAAGCAAACAATTCCTGTGATTTGGTTGTGCGCCATTTATGTTTCTTGGCACCCTGATCCAAACTTCTGTAGATATCCAGATGTTTGAACGTTAGCAGCCCCGGAACTTCAGTATCCAACTCCACAGGCACAGGTTCCGATCCCTGTACCTCGGCGGTGGCTGCAATTTGGGAATTATGCGACATTATGCCCGCGATTCGATCAACGGTTTTGGCCAATCGGGTCGAGCTGACCGGTTTCAGTACATAATCCAGTGCATGCAACTCAAATGCTTCCACTGCATGGTCCGCATAAGCCGTAACAAAGATGATACGAATACTCTGATCCAATTGCTGTATATATTCAGCCGCTTCCAGGCCATTCATCTCCGGCATTCCAATGTCCAAAAATACAACATCTACACGTTCGTTTGCCAGAAAATGCAGACCATCACGAGCTGTTGAAAAACATTGCACGGGTGTAATTCGTCCGTCCGTTCGTAGTAGTCGCTCCAGATGAAGCTGCGCTGGCTTCTCATCATCGATCACAATGGCTCTCACCGTTCTTTCAGCCTCCTGCCATGAAAGATTCAATAGGAATACCGATTTTATCGGCATCCGCTGTCTGTTAACCATAATTGCTTCACTCGGCAAATTATTTGGAATAATCCACCTTTTGCACAGGGATACGGAATCGGACCTGCGTGCCTTTACCCACATGGCTATGAATCTCCAGTCCCTGACCATAGAGAGACATCAGGCGACGGTTTATATTTTGCAGCCCCACACCTCCCGGACCTTCGGTACGCCCAGACTTGACCTGAGCCATACGCTCAGGAGGGATACCTACACCATCATCCTGGACCTGTACGACTACATGCTCGCTCTCTTGGAAAATCCTAAGATGAACTGTCCCGCCGGCTGCCCGCTCCATCACGCCGTGGCGAATGGCATTCTCCACAAGTGGCTGAATACTGAGAGGTGGCAGATACAGATGTACGTCCGATTCCACCTCATACTCAACCACCAGTCTTTCCTCAAATCTGGCCTGTTCCAGATGCACATAAGACTCCACCAATTCCAGCTCTTTGGTCAAAGGAACAAGCTGCTCCCTGTTCTGGAAGTCAAAACTTCCGCGCAGGTAATGACTCAATTCAATCAGCAGATCCGTTGCTTTGTCCGGATTCACTGCACAGGTCGCGATAATCACATTGAGTGCATTATATAGAAAGTGTGGCTTGATCTGGGCCTGCAAAAAGGCCATTTCGGTCCGAATAGCTTCCTGTACTGAGCTCCGCATCTCAATTAACGTCCGAACCCGGGCACGCAATTCACCGGCATCCACCGGTTTACTCAGGAAGTCATTGGCTCCCGCCTGGAATCCGTGTTTGATATCCTCAGGCAACCCACGGGCGGTCAGCATCAGAATCGGTAACTCCGACAAGGAACTGTGCTCGCGCAGTTTGCGACATAACTCAAGCCCGGACATCTTAGGCATCATCCAGTCCGTAATAACAAGATCAATGGACGGGAAATCCTCACGGAGTTTCAATGCAGTGGACCCACTGTCCGCTGCGAGCACGCGATATCGTTCCGTCGATAACAGATTAAGCAATACCTGTCGATTGACGGGATCATCGTCTACAATCAGAATCGTATGCTCCGCTTCCGTAAGATCATCCTGCTCATCTGACTCTCTTGTAACAAGCTCCTTCGCCCCTGCCCCCTGTGCAGCAACATATCGGGCGGCAGCTGGTTTCGAATGAGTTTGCAAAAGTGGCATCTTCATAACAGGCAGGGTGAAATGAAAGGTCGAACCTTGCCCCGGCTCCGATTCAACCCAGATCTCACCACCGCCAAGCTCAACGAGTTTTCGCGTAATACTCAGACCCAGTCCGGTTCCATTATTCAATCGCTCAATCGTGCCGTTACTCTGCTCATACGCCTGAAAGATATCCTCCTGTTTGTCCAAGGCAATGCCTACCCCTGTATCAGCGACCGATACCTTCACCCAATCCCCTTCAACACTGGCGTACAATCGAATCTCACCCTGCTCCGTATACTTATAGGCGTTACCCAGCAAGTTATACAGAACTTGCCTTAGGCGATCTTCGTCTGCCTCAACAAGTGGCAAGGACTGTGGCCATTGTTGAATCAATATAACCGGCTTGTCCTCAAACGTGAAACCCGAGACTTCAACCACAGTACGAGCAACGGATTCCAGATCAACAGCTACCCGTTTTAACTCGATCTCACTATTTTTTAATTTGGCAAAATCCAAAATATCGTTAACCAGCAGTGAAAGGCGCTGGCCGGTTGAAGTAATCATGGAGAGATTTTTCGCTTGCTTGGGCGTGACTGCTCCAGCCGCCCCTTCCAGCATGGATTGCGCAATATTAATGATGCCATGCAGGGGAGTTCGCAACTCATGAGACGTATTCGCCATGAACTCGTCCTTCAGGCTGTCGATGGCCAGCAAACGCTCCGACAGGGCTTCCACGTCTCGGAATGATTGTGCAAAGCGGATTGCGGTCACAATCATCTGGGCAAATACAAATAATAAAAGTTCAATCAGCGCAAAGAACGCTGTGTCTAGGGTAGTGAACGCACCAAGCGTATACAACACAACAACCATGAGTATGCTCATCATACTCACGAGTGCAAAGTGGCTATCATTCGGTCGTCCTTTCAACCAATAGAACATGGCTCGCAGCGTATAGAACATGACAACAAGCGAGATCAGCAACATGGGAAGCTCAAGAGACGAGAAAAGCGTGGGAGGGAGCGTAATACCCACAATGGTCTGAGTAATAATTAGCACTACAGCCAGACGAACAAACCACTGATGAACTGCTCCTGGCACACGGGCATCCATATACCGAAGCAAAAAGTAATAGGCAAAGGCTGAACTAAGGAGCTGAATCCGAAGTATCTCATTATTGGTCAGGAACGGTACAAACGTACCCAGTAACTTCTCCCCATGTGTAAGAGCGTATACCGCACCAGAAAGGCTGAATAATCCGAGAAAACGAAGCTCCTTCTCCGTACGTCGTAATCTGAACAGAAGTAGAAAAAAGGCGGCTGGCAAGATAAAACCGAATAAGGCCATCAGATCCTTGAGCCAATCTTGTTGCTGACTTTTCAGAATACTATGCTCGTCTCCAAACAAAATGGGCGCTACAATGCCCCCAGACGAGTAACTATAATTTGATACTTGAATGATAATGTCAGCTGTATTGCCCTCAATGGACGTGAATCCTGTAAAGGGCAGATTTAATTGTATATCTGTCGCCTTGGTCTTTCCTGGCAGCCCTTTGCCGCCAATCTCTTTACCATCGATAAATATCCGGTGGGCCATGCGTATATTCTGTGTGCGTATACCATAATCATTTTTCATCGTCCGGGGTGTAAGCTGGACTTGCAGGTGATAGGTTCCATACCCATGCGCTTGCCCCAGAGATTTGTTCCATCGGGCAGGAACCTGAGTACCAGACGAAGCCGGCAATGGCTTGCGACCGGATACACTTGCTTCAATATCTGCCGGACTCAGCAACTGCCCAGGGTAAAAATCCCAGACACCCTTTAGAGACGCTGCACCCTTGCGATCAAAGTCCCATTGGGTCAGGTCAATTTTTCCATCTGTAGCCTGGGGGTTACTCTGCTCGCTAATTAACGTCTGGGCGATCCAACCCAGTGGAACAATGACAATACATATGAAGCTTATGGTCAGCATAATCCAGTGTTTTCTCATCTATGTATTCCTTCCATCCACAATGGCGAGAGACGTCTAATTCTGTCGATTTATCATTTTAATTCATGTTACACGTTTCTGGTGCTCACGGAAATAGTTTCCGTATCATAATCGGTCAACTTCCTTATAATTTTAAGGATCTCTATCTGTTTTCGCCAGCTCCTGGTACACCAAGAAACCCCAGGCCGAATTTCACCGGAATGAACGGGCGAAATGGCCTGGGGTTGATTGAATGAAGATTTATTTAACAACTTGAGCAAGCTTCTGAACGATTCCGGCCCATCCCTGTTCCATACGTTCGCGTACGATAGCGTGGGCCTGTCCAAACTCGGTCAGTTTATCTGCATCCCAACCGCTATGAATCAGTGTAAAATCCGTACCTTCGGGCTGTTCATTCAGTTGGAACGTCAACGTCCAGTCCTTACCCCAGCGGAATGAAAGCTTTTGCAGTGGAAGAACTTCCGTCACCTGACATGGTGATTGGCCGAAGGGGCCTGCTTCCAATATAAACTCGTGACCTTCCACGGGTTCCAGATTGCTTGGCATGAACCAGGTTTTCAGTCCCTGCTCGGTTGAGACCATTTCCCACACCTTCTCTACAGGTGCATGGAGCACCAGTTCCTGCCGGATATCTGGCAGTGCACTTGATGAACTTGATGATGAATCCATTCGAATCACCTCCTTATACATCATTTCGTATACTACCCGAATAGAAGTTGACCTCCGCTTTATCTCCACCCTATAATTGGAACATATTACATAAAAGGTGCGTGATTCCTATGATAGTCTGCTCTGAAAAATCCAATTCCAACCGTTGCTGGAAGGGATAAACTTAACGAGTCCCCTTCCACGTTGCAATTCATTACATCAAAATGTGGGGGACACCTATACTATGTCATTCAGTTATTATGGTCCGTTATGCACCGCCGTTTATGATCTCACGAAACCTGTGGGACACTCCTTGGGAGGAGACATTGAATTCTATCGCCATTATCTTCAGCGCTGCAAAGGACGTATCCTTGAAGCCATGTCGGGATCAGGCCGAGTGCTCATTCCTTTGCTTGAAGCAGGCTTGAAGGTGGATGGAATTGATTATTCAACCGATATGATTGACTCTTGCCGTTCCAGTTGTATGGAGCGGGCATTACCCATGCCTGAGCTGTTCGTTGCCGATCTGGAGAAGCTTGACCTTCCATATCGATACGAGGCAATTATCATTCCCGGAGGTTCTCTGCTCCTCATCCAAGACAGACAGGCGTCGATTAACGTATTACGTAATCTATTTCAGCATTTAGAACCTGGCGGCAGGCTCGTGTTTGATCTGTTTCTTCCCGATGTGACACAACCCTCTTCTGTAGAAACATCAACCGTTTCATTACCCGATGGTGATACGATCACGGTAGAAGTGAAAACCATTGAAGTGAACCTTCTTCAACAGTACAAAGTGAGTCTGATCCGATACGAACAATGGCATCAGGGTGCTCTTGTTGCTACGGAGCTGCAAGAACTCACTCTACGTTGGTACGGCATAGAAGAGTTACGCCTAATTCTCGAACACATTGGTTTCTCTGACATTAAAGTGTACGCCGACTTTAACCCGGATCAACCACCCACGCAGTCCAATCAAAATTTCGTATATGAAGCAACTAGAAGAGCGTAGCCATCCGTAATTGGATGGATATGCTGATGCTTCTCACTATAAAAAAATTAGGCCACAGCAAAGGTTATCCCCTGCTGTGGCCTATTTTACTATATAAAATTTGCAATAACATTTACATGAGAACGCAGAGGGCAGAAATAGCCTGAAGAAGCGGAGCGTTCGCCTTTATCCTCAGATTTTCACCTTTGAACAAGTGAATCAAAAAAATCTGGGGATAACAGCGATCGGAAGGTTATTCTGTCATCGGAGTGGCAAGTGTAAGTATAATTTAGAGCAAATTAGTATCCACGAGAATATTGCTCCGCAATGGCAGCTTGATCCTTGCTGACACCCAGCTCCAGAGCCGCATGGTTCGCCCAGTACGGATCACGCAGCATACCTCTGCCAACGGCAACCAAATCCGCATCGCCGTTGCCAATCACCGCCTGAGCCAATGCTGCATCCTCCAGCATACCCACTGCGATTACAGGAACGCTCAGTTCTTCACGTAAACGACGGGCAAATGGTACCTGATACCCCGGATAGTTCCCCGGTTTCCGCTGTCCCGAAGGACCTTCGCCACCTGAACTGATATGGAACATGTCCACACCTGCGTCTTGGTAGGCACGAGCGATATTGATGGTGTGGTCGATGTCGTATCCACCATCCGCATATTCTACAGCCGAAATCCGCAAAATCAGCGGCATATCTGCTGGCATTTCTTTTTTCACTGCCCGAATGACTTCTACTCCAAAACGGGACAGATCCTGCCCATATACATCCTCACGATGGTTCATCAGCGGGGAATGGAACTGGTGGATCAGGTATCCATGTGCACCGTGCAGCTCAATGGTATCTACTCCAGCCTGCACTGCGCGGCGAACACCGTCTGCGAACTTTTGCATCATAGCTTCTACTTCTTCCGTACTTAACGCACGTGGTTCCTTGTACTTTTCTCCCGGGAATGTAACTACCGATGGGGCAACCGGCTGCGGAGCATCCTCTGCTTTTCGTCCCGCATGTGCGATCTGAATAGCTACTTTGGAGCCGTAGGCATGAATTCCATCTACAAGTTTGGTGAAGGCAGGCACATGCTCATCTGACCATATACCCAAGTCATTATCCGTAATACGTCCATCCGGATCTACATCGGTCATCTCGATTACAATCAGTCCTGTTCCTCCAACCGCACGGCTCACATAGTGAACCTGATGCCAATCGTTCGGAATGCCATCCTTCGCAGTGACAGAATATTGGCACATCGGTGCCATAACGACACGGTTATTTAATTGCAGACTCTTGAATTGATAAGGGGAAAATAATTGTTCAGTCATTGATGTTACATCTCCTGTTCCATGATCATGATATATATGAAGCCTTACTTATTTGTCTAAGTCCGAAAACAGTTTTCCGTTCTTGCCGTAATTGTCCTTCTCCAAATCCTCAATGAAGATAAAGACTTTGCTCGGATCAACATCCAGTGTCTCACAAGCCACCTGAGTCATACGTTCAATCAACTGACGTTTCTGCTCAACCGACTTGCCTTCCAGTACCTTAACCGTGATAAATGGCATGTCTTGAACTCATCCTTTCTTCATCATTTATTATGAACCTCAGTTATAGAAATACAAGTACGTACATTTTTGTGACCTAGTACCCTTTTTGATACCTAGAAATCCTCATATTTCGGTTCTGCTGCATTCTGGAAATGACTGCAAAACATGATATGATAACCGTAGAGAACCACAATAATTACTATACCCAATTTACATAAGTTGTGACTAACGGTTACACGATAACGGAGAGGGCAGAAATAACCTGTAGAAGCGGAGCTAAAAGCTTTCTCCAAGAAAGCTGCTTCGAAAGCATACGCTATCCTCAGATTTTCACCTTTGTAAAAGTGGATCAAAAAATCTGGGGATAACAGCGATCAGAAGGTTATTCTGGCCTCGTAGTGGATCAGTGTAAAACAAGTAGCTCAACTTATATACTACTCAAGCTAGGGAGAGGTTATATATGAAAGATATATTAATTCAAAGACTGAGTACTTACGTTCAGATGGATACCCAATCCGATGAAAATAGCGAGACATGCCCTTCCACACCCGGCCAACTGGCCTTGGGCAAACTGCTCGTTGAAGAGTGTACCTCCATTGGTCTGCAAGATGTGACGATGGATGAGAACGGTTATGTCATGGCTACACTGCCATCCAATACCGACAAGGATGTTCCTGTAATTGGTTTCCTGGCTCACCTCGATACAGCGACCGACTTTACAGGCAAAAATGTCAAACCACAGGTTATCAATAACTATGACGGTGCTGACATTGTGCTGAACTCGGAACTGGATGTAGTACTGTCCAACAAGGATTTCCCGGAGCTGCATGAGTATAAAGGCCACACCCTGATCACAACCGATGGTACAACGTTGCTTGGTGCAGACAATAAGGCAGGCATTGCTGAGATCATGACGGCGATGGCCTATCTGATTGAACACCCGGAAGTGAAACACGGTAAGATTCGGGTTGCTTTTACCCCGGATGAAGAGATTGGCCGTGGACCGCACAAGTTCGATGTAGCTGCTTTTGGAGCCAAATATGCGTACACAGTTGATGGCGGACCGCTTGGTGAGCTGGAATACGAGAGCTTTAACGCAGCTGCCGCCAAAATTACGGTACGAGGAACCAATGTACATCCTGGAACTGCGAAGGATAAGATGGTGAACTCTCTGAAAATTGCAATGGAATTGAATCGACGCCTGCCTGTGGAGGAAGCTCCTGAATTCACGGACGGTTATGATGGGTTCTACCATCTGTTGTCTCTGGATGGTGACGTTGAGCTGACAAAGATGAGCTACATCATCCGTGATTTCGACCGGGAGAAGTTTGAAGAGCGCAAAACAAATCTGCTCCATATCGCAAACGAACTGAAGACCAAGTATGGAGAGAAAAGCATCACGGTTGAATTGAATGACCAGTACTATAATATGCGCGAGAAAATTGAACCCGTACGCCAGATCGTCGACATTGCCCATGAAGCCATGACCCGACTGGACATCGAACCTGTTATTCGCCCCATCCGGGGAGGAACAGATGGTTCCCAGCTATCCTATATGGGCATGCCAACACCAAATATCTTCACTGGCGGTGAAAACTACCATGGCAAATTCGAATATGTATCGGTAGACAATATGGTGAAGGCAACCCGTGTCATTGTAGAGATCGCTCAATTGTTCGAGCAAAGCGGAGATATCTAATCCACTTGAAGTGCAGAGCAAAAAGAGCACCCCTTGGGATATTCGGGAGGGTGCTCTTTGTTATGCCATATTGTATTTTATTGTGTCGCGTCATGTCGCATAGATATGCAGGCTTGGTCTTTATTTAAAATGCCATCACTCATATATATTGCCTCCCGCGATGACACGCAACTGTTCCAGATCACAGATAACAAGCTTTCGTTGCACTTTGTGAATAATATTTCGATTACACAGATCTTGAACGACTCTATTAAGATGCCTATAGCTGGTGCCCAGCATATCCGCCAGTTCGGTGAGCTTGGAGGTCTGGATCTCTTCCGAAGAGGACTCGTCCTGGCCCATTGTGGACAACAGATAGCTGGCAAATCGGCTCTCGACCGGATATAACATGTTCAGACTCGACAGGTTGGAGAAGGTATACAATTTGTGTGTAACTTGACTCAGCATAAAGTGGAGAAATTTAGGATTCTCTGCATAGGTATTCTGGAGAGCGCGATAACTGATACCCAGCAACAGGCTTTTGCTCACAGACTCTACCGTATTCATAGCCTCCTTGCCATTTACCAGTTCCAAATCTCCCACAAGCGCAAGTGGTGTACTGAAACGAAGCAACAGAGACTTGCCGTTAGGCAGGGTGGTATAGATCTTGAGCTTGCCCTGCACGAGAAAATACAATCGCTCGGGTCGCTCACCTTTGGCACATATCATCTCGCCCTTCGCAGCCTCAAGCAGTCGCAACTCCGCGAGTGCAGACTCGTCCAGCACCTGATCCAACCCATTCTCACGGGCAAGTTGCCGCACAAGTCCAAAGTCCATAATTTCCTTCATTCCGACTTCCCCTCCGTTGTCGTATATAACGTATGCAAAAGGACATATGTCCTATAATTGATATACACTCGTACAAATATCTTGATATAAAAATAGTTACAACTAACACTTATATCCAATAAATCAGTTCAAATGGTAAATATTTAAAAATTTAATCATAAAATGTTCATTCTTTCATACAAAATGCCGTTCACGAAAAGCCCTTTCCGTCCGATGAAAGATAGAGCATTCCATAGATCGATAAAAATAATACATTCAAATATTGAAAGGATGGTCCTCTTCCATGAACGTTGTAGATGCCCTGCTTAAAGTAATGCCTTATATCAGCCTGATCCTCAGAGAACCAGCTAGTTTAACTCTTTATGATCACGAAAAAGTATTAGATGTCATTATGACAGATAAATTTGATCTTGGTTTTGAAAAAGGAATGACACTTCTGGAATCGTATCAAAACTTTTCCATCTTAAAAAATGGAAGAGAAGCTACTCTATCTACTCTTTCCAAGGAAGTTTATGGTATCGAACTGGATATTTTGAACATTCCGATCTTTGATGATCACCAGAACGTTGTTGCTGTTTTCTGTGTATCTTACGACCAATCTAACCAGAACCAACTTGAGGATATTATACAAGAAAATCAAACCATCAATGGTAACCTCGTTGATATGGTGCAACATGTCGCCGCTCATGCCGAAGAATTGCAAGCAACCAGTGAACAGATCTTGCAGAACACAAGACTTGCTGTTCAGAACTCTTCCCAAATCAACAAAGTAGCCGGGTTCATTCGTGAAATCTCTGAACAAACCAACTTGCTTGGCCTGAATGCCGCTATTGAAGCCGCTCGCGTTGGTGAGGCAGGCGCTGGCTTCGGCGTGGTGGCATCCGAAGTACGCAAACTCTCTGTGGATGCCAAACAAGCTACAAGTGATATCGATACCAGCCTGAGAGATGTACAACAGGTCATCAAACAGATGGAAGTTGAAGTCTCACAGATAGCAGCCTCTTCACAGGAACAAGCAACGCTTGTAGCATCCTTTACGGATGTTATTGAGCAGCTTAACGAAACAGGGGCACGAATGAAAACTCTATCCGAACAACTAATCAGTTACTCAGTTAAAAAGTAATCAAAATATATCTTTTGATGAACTTTCGCTAGTGCAAAGAAACATTTTATATGCAACAAACAGGACTCGGGTTGCCCATGATGGATAATCCAAGTCCTGTTGTTTGTTGTGCCCATTTGTATATAACCAACTACATTCAGATAAAATCTTAATTGGCTACATGTATTGATTTATCTCCAATAACTTCTTCTTCCGACTGCCAGCATTCCACTTCACCCGGAATATGAATTCGGTCCCGGGTAAAGACGGGATCACGTCCTTCAGCCTTTTGTTTCTTGTAGTCCTTCAACGCTTCGAAAGTCACCTTGGACAGCATCAGAATTGCAATCAGGTTCACCACCACCATGAGCCCCATGAACAGGTCAGCCAGATCCCATACCAGCTGCACTTTGGCTACCGCACCAAACACCACCATCGCGATAACGCAAATACGGTATACCCACAGCCAGACTTTGTTGGATTTGATAAACTCAATGTTGGTTTCTCCGTAGTAATAATTTCCGATTAGTGTACTGAAGGCAAACAGGAACACCATAACCGCCAAGAATCCCGATGCCCATGAACCAATATGTACACTTAATGCTGCCTGAGTTAACTCAATGCCACCCAGATCGGAACCTTTGTACACCCCGGATAACAAAATAATCATGGCTGTGCTTGTACATATCACTAACGTATCTGTAAGCACGCCAAATGCCTGAATAAGTCCCTGTTTCACTGGATGTGTTGTATCCGCCGTTGCAGCAGCATTCGGGGCGCTACCCATCCCCGCCTCATTGGAGAACAATCCACGTTTCACACCGTTCATCAGTGCAGCGCCCAACGTTCCGCCAGCCACCTGTTCAATGCCGAAGGCATTTTTGACGATCAATGCAATCATGGCCGGAAGCTGGGTAATGTTCGCCAACACCACAAAAGCCGCTACCCCAATGTACAATACAGCAAGCACAACGACAATGTATTCCGACGCTTTGGCAATCCGTTTGACACCGCCCATAATAATTCCTGCAAATACCACGGCCATAATGATCCCTACCGTTAACCGATCCGTTCCAAATGAGTTCTCAAATGCAACGGTAATCGTGTTAGACTGCACCGCATTAAAGACCAAACCGAATGAAAGTGTGATGAGAATGGCAAATAAAATCCCCATCCAGCGCTTTCCTAGCCCACGCTCCATATAATACGCCGGACCCCCGCGGAATCCGCCCTTATCCTTCACTTTATAGATCTGAGCCAGCGTGCTCTCCACAAAACTGGAGGCAGAACCAATAATCGCAATAACCCACATCCAGAATACAGCCCCGGGTCCCCCCAGTGCGATCGCCAGTGCAATACCGGTAATATTGCCTGTGCCTACACGGGCCGCCATACTAATACAGAACGCCTGAAAAGGTGAAATTTTGCCTGGTTCCTTGCTTTTCGGCTCTAGAAGCACCTTCACCATATCTCCAATCATGCGGAATTGCATGAATCGGGTCTTGGTGGTGAAGTATATACCACATACTACCAATAGTATAATTAACACTTTGGACCATAGAAAATCATTGAAAATGACGACAATATCTTGTATTGTTTGCTCCATCGGTATGCCCCTTTTTATGGTGTATTTCAAGCACAGAGATGGTCACGTGAAAAGTTTGTACCATTCTGCACAACACTAGCCCCAGACTTCGGGATGTTACTTATACTACAAGGGCATCTACGAAAATCGACAAATACCTACATGCAATTCCTACATTTATTTTAAAAACGGGCTTTGATCGCCCAAACATTGTCATAGAACCTGACATGTCAGGTTCTATGCAAGAAGGAAAGGAACGATTACACTGGAACGAGAGTTCATGGCGGAGTTAACCGCCTTTACCATAGATTTATCAATCACACCATTCGCAGAGAAAGGGAATGACTGACATGCGTTATTTTATCGTGGATGATGATCCTGGCGTTCGTTCCATGTTGATGGATATTATTGAGGATGAAGGCCTTGGCGATATTGCTGGGGAAGCTGAGGACGGAGCACATATTCACGCGGAACTGTTGGAGCTGCATAAGGTGGATGTCCTGCTGATTGATCTGCTGATGCCCCAACGAGACGGGATTCAGACCGTGCGAGCGCTTGAAGGAAGGTTCGAGGGCAAGATCGTCATGATCTCCCAGATCGAGTCGAAAAATATGATCGGCGAAGCCTATTCACTAGGCATTGAATATTATATTACGAAGCCGATTAACCGGTTGGAGATTCTATCTGTTCTGCGGCTGGTGAGCGAAAGGCTTCGGATGCAGCAATCCATCGCAGATATTCAGCGGACATTGCAGGGATTATCCAGTTTGAATTCTACCGAACGTGCTGCGGCTCCGGTTCCGGACAAAACAATTACTACAGCAGGACATTTCCTGCTGTCCGAGATGGGCATGATCGGCGAAGCGGGTAGCAGGGATCTGCTGGACATGCTGGAATATCTGGAACAGGTAGAGACAGATGAACATAAGCTGTCGCCCTATACATTCCCGTCCCTCAAGGACATCTTCCAGAACGTAGCGATACGCAAGCTGGGAGACAACGCATCACTCGCAGAGGTGAACAAGGAGATCAAGGCATCGGAACAACGTGTGCGCAGAGCCATCTTCCAGACTCTGAGTCATGTGGTGTCTCTGGGATTAACAGATTATACACATCCCAAGTTCGAGAACTATGCATCCAAATTTTTTGATTTCACCGAAATTCGCAAGAAAATGCTGGAGCTGCAAAACAATGTGGAGCCTTCCTTGTCCCAGACACGCATTAATACGAAAAAATTCGTACAGGTTCTATACTTGGAAGCCAAACGATTGCTGCATTAAACAGGTAGATGATTGATATTTAGCAAAACAAACGGGCATGAATATTATGCCGGTATGGTACCGCCTCTTCAACCGAGGCTATCCATTCCGGCCATATTCATGCCCGTCTGTACGATCAAGTGTTACTTATCTATGTGATTCGTTCTGTATTTAAAATCAAAATCCCTTCGGGTTCAGGCCCGTGAATGGTTTCGGCTAATTCGGTTATACTCATTAATCAATTCGTCCAATGCCATAGACTGCCGAATCACATCGGGATGCCCAAGACCACCCTTGTTATGCTCTACCAGCATATGAAGGTTATGTCTGGCCTTCTCTATTTTATTTTTCAAATCCAAACTCATAACCATGACCCCTGATACCTCCTTATTCTGTGAACCATTTTAGTTTTTCCTGTCAATCTATAGTTGGATTAACATATGGCATAGGAGACAAGGATGTTTTGTATTCTTCTCCAAATTTTGATAAAGATTATTTTATCACACTAGAGCTTATCCGAAAATGGCTGATATGACGCAATTTTAGTGGTAATAACGAGGGTTGGCTTCTAGCGTCTGGCCTCATCATTCACCGCCAGAACGGATTGTGTCGTAAATGTGTATATTGAAAAAACAAAAAGTCTATTGGTTCAAAAGGTAATAAAATCCCTTTCCATAATGGGGTCATTCAGGTACAATAGGGCGATGTGTGTGTCCGGACCCGGCGGATACAAATGATGTAATTTAGAGGATGGCCAACGACGGCCATTGATCCTGATTTGATATTATTGGAGGCTTATCATCACCATGCAGACCGATTCACAGACTAAAGTCAAAATTGTTAACGCCGATCCCAGCGCAATGGGATTATTTGGGTTGGCTATCGTAACCTTGGTCGCTTCTTCCCAAAAGCTTGGCATTACAGAAGGACTTAGCTACGCTATTCCTTGGGCGATCTTCCTGGGTGCTTTTGCCCAGCTATTCGCATGTATTCAAGATTCCAAACGTAACAACACCTTTGGCACAACGGCTTTTGGCGCGTACGCATTCTTCTGGTTTGCCATGGCTGCCAACTGGATGATCAAAATGGGCGTATTTGGCTCCACGCTCGCTGAACAGGCCGATGGCAAGCAGCTCGGATTTGCTTTTGCCGGATACCTCGTATTCACCCTGTTCATGACGATCGGTGCTATTGAAGCGAATAAAGTATTGCTTATCATCTTCATTCTGATTGACTTCCTGTTCCTTGGCTTGACCTTTGACGCTTTCGGCGTAGCTCCTCACATTTTCCACACCATTGCAGCTTATGCTGAACTGGCGATCGGAATTGTGTCCCTGTATGGTACAGGTGCTTCGGTACTGAACGCTCACTTCGGGTATGCGTTCTTGCCGATCGGCAAACCGTCCGGCATTTTCAAACCCAAGGCTTAATATACAGCAGTAAACCGCCAGCGCGCCGGTCCGCGCCTGGCGGTTTTTTTGCAGCCTGACTTCATTGAATATGTATCTGACCGACACCTATACTAGGGATAATAGACCCAAAAAAGACCCTGCAACACACGAAATGTCACAGCAGCCATACTGTAAGGAGGAAAAAACATGAGAGAGATACCGAAACCAACGGAGATGGATCAGGTGGAGAAAAAATATGTACGCGAAACACGTTGTTTCAAGACGGCACGGGTGTTCCCAACCGATGTCAACAATCATAATACGTTATTCGGCGGCAAGCTGATGTCCTACATCGATGATATTGCATCCATCGCCGCTTCCAAGTTATGCCGGGTCAATACAGTAACGGCTTCAACCGACTCGGTCGACTTCTTGTACCCTATTAACCCGACGGATTCGGTTACACTTGAATCGTTCGCGTCCTGGACAGGACGAAGTTCTATGGAGATTTTTGTGAAGGTGATTCGAGAGGATCTGAAGACCGGAGAGAAGAAAATTGCAGCGACGGCATTTCTGACCTTTGTGGCCTTGGACGAAAATAATCGCAAACTGATCGTACCCCGCATTATCCCGGAGACGGAAGAAGAGAAGAAACTATACGAGACCGCTCCGGATCGGGCGGCCATGCGGAAACAACGGCGGGAAGAGAGCAAGAAATTCGCTGACTTCCTGACCGTTACTTATCCTTGGGAATAAAAACACGCTCAAAAATAACAAGATTGAACACCAGCATTACATTATCTGGACGATGCCGGATAGATGGACACCGCTCTGCTATCCGGCAGTTCGCCACCCATGGAGACACACCACTGTTGGTAGAGGCGATATGCTGCCCCACTCTCCAGCAATCCCTGACAAGTGTATATGCCCTCTTCGATGGAATTGACACGCCCCGCCACGTATAAGCGGAAACCTCCATTTAACAAAACCTGATTCACAAAAGCAATATGACCCTCACCGCTTAATACACTTTCCGCCACTTCAAGCTGCTTCGCAGCCGTCCAGACCAGTTCCGGCACGGGCATATCCAGTTCATAGGCTGCAGGATCAACCAATTCCAACTTCATATCGCCGTCTTCCACAACGTATACGCGGGTTGGCCGATCAATATACAGGTCCTCAGAACCTTCCATCCCCTGTACAACATAAGCACGCAGATAGTTAAACCGGGTGAGCAACTTCGCAATCCGATCCAGGAAGGTATTATGAAACACACCAAACACCAGATACGGTGAATGGTTATAATCAATCAGTTTCTCTGCTGTGTTAAACACCGTTCGAAAGCCCAACTCTTCCCGTAACGGACGAAGCTTACGAAGAGGTGCGCACCAATCCTCGGAGGACACGTACATGACACCCGAACGCAATGCAGCGCTCCGGGCATCTTCCCGATCCATCTTGTGTGTATCAATGCCCACTTCCTTCAAAAGTACAGACAACGTGACGCCCCACTTGGGTGGTAAAGGATCACTCCCATGTAAAGTCACCGGCAACCCAGCCGCCGCGAGTACAAATGCAACCGGAAACGTGGCCATGAACGACTTTGTCCGTCCATCATAAGGACCCGCGCAATCTAATCCATCCTGAAATATGGAGAAACGTTCCGCACTGTTACGACAAGCATGAACAAAAGCTTCCAGTTCCTCGACGTTTTCCATTTTCATACGTTCAGCCATTAGAAACGCAGCCGTCATTGGAGGTGGATTGCTAGGACTGGAAGCAGCGCGGGGGCTGCTCAATCTGGGCATGGACGTCACAGTCATCCATATTAACGGTCATCTGATGGACCGGAACCTGGATCTCCCGGCAGGACTGATGCTCCAGCGTGAGCTCGAAGATCAGGGCATGAAGTTCCTTTTGAACAAACATACCGAAGAAATCACAGGCAAACAACGAGTAAAAGCCATTCGTTTTACTGATCAAACGGTGCTTGAAGCGGATCTGGTTGTCATGGCTGTCGGGATTCGCCCTCAGATTGAACTGGCTCGCAATACCGGTCTCGATGTGAATCGTGGAGTCATTGTGGATGATTATATGCATACCAGCATCCCTAGTATATCTGCCGTCGGCGAATGTGCAGAACACCGCGGTATTGCCTACGGACTGGTTGCTCCATTATATGAACAAGGTATGGTGCTCGCAAAACGCCTGGCTGGCGCGGCAACCGAAGGATACGTAGGTTCAGTCACTTCTACCAAACTGAAAGTATCCGGTGTGGACGTATTCTCTGCCGGACAATTCAAAAACGCTGCGGACACTCGCAGCATTCGTATTCAGGATGACGTTGATGGTGTGTACAAAAAGATGGTGATCAAAGACGGACAGCTGATCGGAGCTGTATTGTTCGGGGATACCACGGATGGCGCATCGCTGTTTTCCCTCATTAAGAGTGGTGAGAACATCAGTGGTCGGGAGAAAGAAATTTTGCTCGGTGTACCTTCCGGTGGTTCAGGCTCGGGTCCATCTGTCGCAGAACGAATGGCGAGTATGCCGGATGACGAGATCGTCTGTGGTTGTAACGGTGTGACCAAAGCTTCCATCGGGGACGCCGTTCTGAATAAAGGCTGTAATACACTCGGTGCAATCAAATCCTGTACCAAAGCTTCCGCTTCTTGCGGTGGGTGCAAACCTATTATCGAAAACCTGCTCACATATTATGCCGGTGATAATGTAGGTGAACAGACTAAAGAAGGCATCTGTGGCTGTACATCCTATGATCGGGATGAGATTGTTGCACAGATCAAGGAGATGGGACTCAAAAGCATCAAGGAAGTCATGAATGTTCTCGGTTGGAATGAACCGGAAGGTTGCTCCAAGTGCCGCCCTTCCCTCAACTATTATCTCGGTATGATCTGGCCGGCTGAATACACAGATGAGCGTGTATCCAAGTTCACCAATGAACGTTATCACGCCAACATCCAGAAGGACGGTACCTACTCCGTTATTCCACGGATCTATGGTGGTGTCACTTCCCCGGCGGAATTGATCAAGATTGCAACTGTCGCAGAGAAATATGATGTGCCGTTGGTGAAATTCACGGGTGGACAACGACTCGATCTGCTTGGTGTACAGAAGGAGAACTTGCCAAAGATCTGGGAAGAACTCGATATGCCTTCCGGTTTCGGGTATGGTAAGGCGCTTCGTACGGTGAAGACTTGTGTAGGTAATACGTTCTGCCGATTCGGCACACAGGATTCCATTGAGATGGGTATTCGTCTAGAGAAAAAACTCGACAAGATGGTGGCTCCAGCCAAAGTGAAACTCGCTGTCTCTGGATGTCCGCGGAACTGTGCCGAAGCGACCATCAAGGATCTGGGTGTTGTCGCCATTGATGGCGCTTGGGAGATTCATGTTGGTGGTAACGCGGGAGTCAAGGTTCGTGCAGCCGAACTACTCTGTACGGTGAAGACCGATGCCGAAGTGGAAGAGTGGACTTATTCTTACCTGCAATATTATAGAGAGAACGCAAAATGGAATGAGAGAACAGCGGCATGGATTGAACGGGTAGGTCTGGATCATGTGAAGGAAGCTTTGGCGGATCGGGATGTACGTCTCGCTCTGGTCGAACGCCTGGAAGTTACACTGGGTCACACGGTTGATCCTTGGAAAGAAATCATTCAAGACGAGAAATTGCGTAAAAACTTCACCCCACTGTCCGGTGCCGAGCCGGTAACCCACTAGAAGAGGAGGAACAGCGATGAACAAATTCCGGATTGGACACCTTGCAGATATTGATGAAAAGGGAGCACGGACCTTCCTGATACAGGATACCGAAATTGCAGTCTTCAAACTGAGCGACGGAAGTCTGCACGCCGTCGAGAATCGCTGCCCTCACAAGGGCGGCAAGCTGTCGGAAGGCATGGTGTGCGGGACAGCGGTTCATTGTCCTTTGCATGATTGGAAGATTGATCTGCGTAACGGTAAGGTACACGAGCCCGATGAAGGCTGCTTGAATACCTACAAAACAGAAGTAGACGGCAACAGCGGAGAAATCTACATCACAATTGCGGGTTAAAGGCTAGAGATACCCTGACATCAAGGAGGCGTGCGCTATGGATTTTGTTAAACCTGCAGAAGTGCTGCAATCGATGATCGAAGCTGGTGAGAGCAAAGCCAGAATGAATCGGGTACAGATGCTGATCCGCGGTTTTCTGGCGGGGGCTATCCTTGCCTTTGCAACCACACTGGCATATACCGCTGTATCTCAAACTTCCGTTGGTTTGGCAGGTGCACTGATATTCCCGGCGGGATTTGTCATCATTATTCTGCTGGGTCTCGAATTGGTGACAGGAAACTTTGCGATGCTTCCACTCGCAGTGTTGAAACGTAGAATTACATGGATGGATATGCTCCGAAATTATTTCTGGGTGATCACAGGACATCTGCTCGGATGTGCATTCTATGCTCTGTTGTACGGCTTGACCATTACCAAGATGGGTACGGATATGAGCAACCCTCTAATTCAAACGCTGATCCAGACCAGTGAAACCAAAACATTGGGATATCAGCACTTGGGTGGGGCTGGCATTGTACTGGTCACCATCAAAGCCATTCTATGTAACTGGATGGTCACACTCGGGGCAGTGATGGCAATGACGTCCACTTCTACACTGGGCAAAATCGTAGCGATGTGGCTGCCCATTACCATATTTTTCGCTCAGGGATTTGAGCATGCTGTGGTAAATATGTTCGTCATTCCGGCAGGCATGATGCTCGGTGCACAGGTCAGTGTCGCTGACTGGTGGCTGTGGAATCAGATCCCGGTGTTGGTCGGTAACCTCATTGGCGTAGCTGTATTTACAGGCCTCGGTCTATATGCTGCACACCACTGGGGGAATCCAGTGAAACTATCGACCAAACTGGCAACCATTCAGGGCGGGCGTTCAGGATTAGCAAGTTCCGATGCTGCATCCAAATTGGGGACACGATCATGAGCCGGGGCCTGGTTAGTATTGTTGGCGCTGGTCCTGGAGATCCGGATCTGATTACGGTAAAAGCCCTGAAACGTATTCAGTCCGCAGATGTCATTATGTATGATCGGCTTGTGAATGATGAATTGCTTGCTGAAGCTCGTGAAGGAGCACTCCGCATCTACTGCGGCAAGGCTCCAGGCCTTCACTCCATGAGTCAGGAGATGATTGGACGGATGCTGGCTGCACATGCAGCGGAAGGCAAACAAGTCGTAAGACTCAAGGGTGGCGATCCGTTCATCTTTGGCCGTGGTGGTGAAGAAGCGCTTGTGCTGGCGGAAGCAGGGATTGCATTCGAGATCATTCCTGGCATCACTTCAGCTGTAGGTACATCCGCTTCATCCCTTATTCCGTTAACCCATCGCGGGGTTGCTTCATCGTTCGCATGTGTCACGGGAACCGGCAGTGACGGAAGTGTATCTTCGGTCCGCTGGGATCTGCTTGCCCATAGTGTGGATACACTGGTCATCTACATGGCTATTAGCCAACTGCCCCAGATCCAACATGAATTGCTTCACCATGGCAAAAGCGGACACACCCCTGCGGCTTTAATCGAACGTGGAACCACTTCGGAGGAGCGCATTATTACCGGCACACTTGCCGAACTCCACTCCCTCGCCCTGTCACATCAAGTGAATAACCCGGCATTAATTATGGTCGGCGAGTCGGTCCTGATCCGCGAACAGTTGCTTCAGATGCAACAGGCCGCTAATGCCTCCATGACCGGATAATCCGGTACTTAATCCAATAGCATACGCTCGTGAATAGTCCGACCCTTCTGCCCTGGTTCAATCAGCAGACGGGTCGGTTTGATGTTAATCAGCGCCGTAAGCTGCTCCCCCATATAATGCGCAGAATACTTGAATCCAATCTCTGCCCAATGCATGATTACACCTACCGTTGCAGATACCAGATAACTTAACATGATGTCGTAATTAATCGTCCATTCACTATCCTCGGTCACCAATACAAAATCTTCGGTTAGATACGTTCTAAACATATTGCACAGTCGGGAGCTCATATCTGAATGCATCGTTATTAATGCACGAAAGATATCCTGATGGGCTTCAATATATTCGAATACAGGCATCGTGGATGGCAGCAATACAGTCATGTCCACTTCTTTGAGCTGTGCATATGGTTCTGCATAAGCTCGCCCCACTCCCTGCATGAAATCATCCAGAATGAACTGCAACAACTCCGGTTTGCCGGGAAAATGTAAATAGAAGGTTCCCCGGTTGTAATCCGCCCGTTCCGTAATATCCCGGATTGTGAGGGCATCCGCTCCCTTCTCCAATATCAAAGAAACCGCCGCAGCGATGATCGCATCCTGCGTTCTTCGTGCTCTCCGGTCCTGAGGATGTTCAATGATCAACATTTTCGCCTCCTTTGTTCATTATTGTAATATAAATGAACACCGCTTACACCTCTGTCCGATAGCTGACATATGCGCTGTCAATGATTATTGTCACATTGCTATGTATATCTTAACATTGAGACAGGAAAGATAGACGACAGGTTGAAACTTTTTTTGAGAAATACCTGCCAATAATGAATAAGGAGCGGATATATCATGAGTACATCTTATACACATACAGCCGTTATTACAGGAGCAGCCGGAGGCATTGGTAAAGAATTGGCACGCCGCCTGGCTGAGCGCAAAATCAACTTGGTTCTGGTGGACCTGAATGAAGAAGCCATCCAACAGACGATTACTGATCTGAACCTCGACAAAGAGCACGTCATCGCCGTAAAAGCGAACGTATCCCAAGAAGCAGACGTGAAAAACTATGTGCAAAAAGCATTGGATGCTTTTGGCCGAATCGATTATTTTGCCAACAATGCCGGTATTGAAGGTCCAACAGGACTGATCGAAGACCTGAGTGTTGAAGCACTCGACACCGTATATAACGTCAACATTCGTGGGGTATTCCTGGGTCTGCAAAATGTCATTCCAGTGATGAAAAAACAAAAATCCGGTGCGATTCTTAATACCTCTTCCCTCGCGGGTCTGATGGGTGCACCTGCTGTTTCTCCATATATTATGTCCAAACATGCCGTAGTTGGCCTCACGCGTACCGCTGCCAATGAACTGGCACCTTATAATATTCGGGTTAACGCTGTATTGCCAGGTACAATCAATACACGCATGATGCGCCAGATCGAAGCAAATTCCGGTAACGTGGAAGACTATCAATCAGCAACCGTGTCCAGCATTCCAATGGGCCGTTACGGCGAACCGGAAGAAGTCGCTGCGGTAATGAACTTCCTGTTGTCCGAAGAAGCATCCTATGTAACAGCTTCCCTCTACACCGTAGATGGCGGTATGGTGGGTCAATAAGAAGCTGTAAACTGTAGGATCCGGTCCGATAGAACTTCAAGTCCATCCTTAGAAAAGTTATACCGACAGGTGTTCCCGAAGGAATGCCTGGTCGCTACAATCTAAAAAAGGCCTCAACACCACAGTAATGTGGAGTTGAGGTCTTTTTTACAGTACAACACTTGCCATGCATTAGGCTGCATCTGTGAGATTTCACTTTTGAAACAGCCATTTAACGTCTCGTTGCACTCTGTCATACTCTAACGAACCTAGGATACCTTATATCGGTTAATAGAGCTTATTTCCCGAACTAACGAATCTCAGAAACGCTAATTCCGCAGAAATGCTGCAATTGCACCGAAAATTCCTGTAATCCAGAGAATAACGTGTCTCAGATTCGTCAAATTCTCGACCGAGCGAGAAATGACCGAATAGCGCATGTGAGATTCGTTAGATTTTGCCCGGATCACAGAAAGGCTTAATCGCTGGACTGAACACCTTTGCACACCAATAATCTAGCCCCTCATGCGCCGATCATCGATACAAAATCTCATTAAACCTCACGCCACAGTCCAAGCTCCAAATCCACACTTAACTTAATCTACGTATCCCGCGTGACCCTTGTCCATCAAGTAGTCCATCTCCGCATCCAGGATGCTTTCCACGGTCAACTCATCCAGCTTCACATCTTTACGACTAAGGATATAGTCAGCCAGATCATCGCCGTCAATATCCACATCGTTACCTTTGGAATTTTCGTGCGCCTTGTTGATGTACGCTTGCTCATGCTTCAACACAAGAGCGATATTCGCCTGGCTTGCCTTCGTTTTATCTGCAATATATTGCATCATTTCTTGTTCATTAATTGCGTTTGCTTCTGCCACGTTCAGTCATCTCCTTGATTCATACATACTGTTGCCATTGTAGCATAGGTTAACCCATTACAGGCAGAACTTATGCCTGACGAACGATTATAGAGCGGTATCGAAGGTTAGTGTGGAGCCAGCTCATCACTCCACCCCTACGACAACCGCACGTAAAATGTAGCACCCTCTCCGACCACGCTTCGAGCGTACAACTCTCCTTTGTGCTGATCCACAATGGAACGAGCAATCGCCAGCCCCAGTCCATGCCCACCATGCTTGCGAGCTCTTGAAGAATCGGTACGATAGAATCGATCAAAGATCCGATCCAGATGTTCCGGCGCAATGCCTTCCCCTGTATTGGACACGGCCAGCACGATATCATTATTCTGTTTCTGGAGGGTGACGTTTACCGACCCTTTGGGACCGGAATACTTCACAGCATTATCGAGCAGGATCAGAATGACCTGTTTGATCTGCTCACTGTTCCCATGAACTGTAAGATTCGGCTCAATGTTGTAATCGAGGGAGATGTTTTTCTCAAAAATAACGGCCTCCATTGGCAAAATAATACTCTCTACCGCATCGCTCATATTAAACTTCGCATGAATCATCGTGGAGCGTGAGTCGTCCATCTGTGTCAGATAGAGCAGATCATTCGTAAGCCCGGTCATGCGCTCGGTTTCCGACTTGATATAGTGCAGCCACTTCGCCTGGTTTGCTATTGTATCCTCCTGATTCGCAAGCAGTACGTCAGCATTGGTATTGATGATCGCCAGAGGTGTCTTCAGCTCATGTGAAGCATCACCGATGAATTGTTTTTGCTTCTCAAACGCTTCTCTGACTGGTGCAATGGATCGATTGGCAAAATAACGGCTCAGGAAGTAGATCACAATCAACATGATTAATCCAACAACAACAAATGTATAGATCAGATTCGTCAGAATGCCTTGTTGTGCCGTCACATCAATGAATACAATCATATGCCCGTCACCGCTCGGATCAACTACATAGGCCCAGTCCGTTCCATCAAGCGTAAATTGTCCCGTCTGCCGTTCCGAATCACCAACTTTATTCTGGTCAACCTTTTGCAGCGCCTCCGTATAAAACGTATCTTCCATATCAAATTGAGAATGCGTATCCGTAACCTTCCACTGGTCATCCGTCTTGATCATGAACGAAACGGAACGTGCCGGAGGTGAGTTGGGATCACCCCATGGTCTTCCATTATCACCACCCATGGCATCGGAGGGCAACGAACCTGAATTTGAACCTGTACCAGAGTCCGTCCCCATCCCCCCATCTTCCCCACGCAGCATCTTGGATGAATTATAAGGACCGTGATAGAAATCAGACATCTTGTACAACTCCATATTTGTCTCACGTTGCACATTCTGATACGTAATCGTATAGATCGTCGCAAATGCCACCAGCATCATAATAGATATGGACACCAGATTCACGATCAGGAATCGATTTCGGAGTTTCTTGAACATCAGGACGTCACCTCAAGCACGTACCCCACACCCCGAATCGTGTTAATGCGGACAGCAGAGTTCAGGAAGGTTAATTTTTTGCGTAAAAACGAGATGTACACCTCCACATTGTTATACTCCACTTCCGAATCAAATCCCCATAACTTCTCAATAATCTGCTCTTTGGAAGTTATCGCCTGTTTGCGGGCAATCAACAGCTCCAGCAGTTCATTCTCCTTCAAATTCAGCTTGATCTCCTTACCCTGTACGCTCAGCTTCAATTGGGTTGTATTCAGCTCAATGTCGCCAAACTTCAACCCATCCTCGGGAACCACTTCGCCCTTCCGTCGTAAAGCTGCACGAATCCGGGCCAGCAATTCCTCTGTGGCAAAAGGCTTGGCGATATAATCATCGGCACCATAATCGAGGCCTGTGACTTTGTCCAATAGTTCACCCTTGGCAGTAAGCAGAATGACAGGCGTATGATTGCCTTCACTGCGAAGTTTCTTCAGGACGGTGATCCCGTCCATCTCCGGCATCATGATGTCGAGTAGTAACAGGTCGTAGATGCCGCTCTGCGCATAATCGAGTCCTGATCTGCCGTCGTGGACCATGTCCACGGAGTAGTTGTTTTTTTTCAAAATCTGCGATACAGCCTCTGCCAAATGAACCTCATCTTCCGCAATTAATATTCTCATGCTCTATTCATTCCTCTGCTTGAATTATTTCTCTCAATGGGCTTGTTTTATATGTTCTTATTCTATCAATTAAACCTTGAATCAATCTTAATGCATTTTGTGCACGCGTACTATTATAGGAAGGTAAAAAAATGTTAACGCAATGTAAAATCATTTAAGATTCATTCAAGGTTGGCGCTCTAAGATACAGACATGGAAGCAATACACGATGCAACAAAACATACAACCCACCAACGAAAGGAATGAGTCCCACATGGCTATTGAAGTATTCAATCGATACGAGAGCAAATACCTTCTGACGGATGAGCAGTACGCACATTTCTACAACGACCTGCTGAAATACATGGAGCTGGATGCCTACAACAAGAAACATGAGTACTACTCCATCAGCAACCTGTACTTCGACACTCCACAGGATTCCCTGATTCGCGCCAGTCTCTCCAAACCAAAATACAAGGAGAAGCTGAGACTACGGGCTTATGGAGTACCTGAAGAGAATGCCAAGGTGTATCTGGAGATCAAAAAGAAAGTATTTGGCCTGGTGAACAAGCGCAGAACAGCCTTGAAGCTGGATGAAGCTTACGAATTTGTCCGTTCGGGACAGGCACCGGAGCTGGCGGATTATATGAACAAACAGGTTGTGGAGGAGATCAAATACTTCCTTCGCCTCTACGATCTGGAACCGAAAGTGTATCTGGCGTATGAACGCAAAGCACTCTTCGACAAGAACAGCCGGGATCTCCGCATTACCTTTGACACCAACATTCGCAGCCGCAGATACGATCTGAAGCTGGAACAGGGAGATTACGGTGAACCGCTGGTGAAGGACGGTCGATGGCTGATGGAAGTGAAAGCCGAGAAAACCGTTCCGCTGTGGCTCTCGCAATTGCTCTGTGAGCATGGTCTCTACCGCACCGGATTTTCGAAATATGGCAACGAGTTCAGACATCTGGTGAGAACAACCAACCTGAATTACCAGACGGAGCGCATTCTTGTGCCAGGTACCGATTTCGCCCCATCCATAGAACAAGAACAATTAATTAGAGAAAGAGAGAGTGTAATATATGCTTGATTCCATCTTCAACTCAGCTTTGACCGATACCAATTTAACGTTTAACAACGCAGTCATCACCATTGGTCTTGCCATCATTCTGGGGTTAATCATCAGCCTCACCTACATGAAGACTAACCAAAGCACATACTCCCAGAGCTTTACCTTAACGATGGTTGTCCTGCCCGTCATTGTAGCCATCATCATTCTGCTCATCGGCAGCAACATCGCTCGAGCATTCAGCTTGGCAGGTGCCTTCTCGATCATCCGATTCCGCAGTGCACCTGGTGATCCGAAGGACATTGCTTATGTATTGTTCACGATGGCTTCCGGTCTTGCCTGCGGTGTAGGCGCTTTTGGATACGCGGTTCTGTTCACCATTATCCTGTGTGTGCTGATGTTTGTCCTGAGTCGCTTCAACTTCGGCGGCAAGAAGAGTCAGCTGAAAACGCTGAAAGTCACCATTCCCGAGAACTTGAGCTATGAAGAAGCACTTAATGAAGTGTTCCATAAATTCAACGTACCATTTGATCTGAAAAAAATCAGAACGACCGAACTCGGCAGTCTATATGAGCTGGTCTACAGTGTAACCATTCACGAAAGTGTTAGCCAAAAGGAATTCCTCGATGCGATCCGCACACGGAACGGCAATCTGGATATCTCATTAACCATGAGTCCAACAACGGAATATTAATTTGTAATTGGAAGGGAAAGATCTATATGAAGAAGAAAATGATAACAGGTAGCAAACTTTGGTCTATCGCCATGATTACCAGCCTACTCGCAGCATGCAGTTCACCAGCAACCACAAGCTCAACAGCCAATGCCGCAACGTCAACGACAGGAACAACCAAAACGGTATCTGTCAGCGAGCAAACTTCTGTAAAATACGCGGATCTGGTCTCTCTGGATGCTGACGATACCAACATTAGCTGGAGTGAGGCAGATTCCACAGCGATTAAGCTGAATGGCACAACTGCAACGGTGACCGGTTCGGGCGCTAAAGCCGCGAATGGTTCGGTAACCATCTCGGAAGCAGGCACTTATGTACTTAGCGGTGAGCTAACGGACGGCCAGATCGTGGTTAACGTTGCCGATAAGGGTACTGTGCATCTCGTATTAAACGGAGCAACGATCCATGATAACGACAGCGCCGCAATCTACATTCAGAAGGCTGGTAAAGCGGTAATTACGCTCGAAAAAGGAACAAAAAATACCGTTTCCGATGGTAAAACATATGTCTACGCCGACGCTACGACAGACGAGCCCGATGCTGCGATCTTCAGCAAAGCGGATCTTACATTCAACGGTGCAGGTCAATTGACCGTTACAGGTAACTATAATGAAGGTATTACGAGCAAGGATGATCTGAAAATCATTAGTGGTAACATCAGTGTCAAAGCAGCCGATGACGGTATCAAAGGTAAGGATATGGTCGCCATTCAAGCAGGTACGATTACCATTGAATCCGAAGGCGACGGCATCAAATCGACCAATGACACGGATACCACTAAAGGCTACGTTGCTATCGCTGGAGGTACTTTCGATATTCAGAGTGGCAATGATGGTATTCAAGCCGAAACCGCACTCGTGGCAGATGGCGGCACTTACAACATTGTAACAGGCGGCGGTAGCGCCAATGCACCAGCCAAAGTAGAAGAAGGTCCATTTGGCGGCGGTGGCGGTGGATGGGGTGGCGGAACACCTCCAACCGATATGGGCACACCACCGGATGGCGAACCTCCTGCAGATATGCCGGAGATGCCTACTAACAGCGGTACGAATACAGGTGCTACTACAAACGGCGCAGCAGCATCCAACTCTGCCAACACAACAACAACAACAACAACGGATAACAATGCTGATGCGGACACTGCAACAACAGCAACCGAGTCCACAAGTGCCAAAGCATTCAAAGCAGGTACAGACCTTACGGTTAATGGCGGTACGTATACCATTGATTCCATGGATGATTCCCTGCACAGCAACAATAACGTGACCGTTAACGACGGAACACTCAACATTGAATCTGGTGATGACGGCATTCATGCCGATCAGGCCCTGACGATTAACGGCGGAAAAATCACGATTGCGAAGAGCTATGAAGGACTTGAAGGTGCAATGATCACCCTGAACGATGGGGATGTAGATGTAACGGCATCCGATGATGGCGTCAATGCTGCAGGTGGCGAGACGGAAACAGCTGCGAATACAGCGGCAAGTACAGATAGCGCGACTACAGCAACCGATGCAACAACGACATCGAACATCTCTGTAACCGAAACGACAGGCACAACATCAACTACCGATCAGGCATCCCAAGGTACAGCTGCTGATCAGCAAGGACGTGGACCGGGCGGTATGGGTGGTGCAGCAGCAAGCAATAACGAGTTCCACATTAACGGCGGTTCCCTCACCGTGAACGCAGGTGGTGACGGACTGGATTCCAATGGTTCCATCAACATGACTGGCGGAACGGTTATTGTGAACGGACCAACGGATAGCGGCAACGGAGCATTGGATTATGACGGTACATTTGAAATCAGCGGTGGATACCTCGTGGCTGCCGGAAGCTCTGGTATGGCACAAGGAACATCCAATGCGTCTACGCAAAATACCATTGTGATGACGTTCCCTGCAACACAAAAGGCTGGAACACTTGTACATGTACAAGACAGCGAAGGCAACAACATCCTGACCTTTGCTCCGGCAAAAGATTATCAAACCGTGGTTGTCAGCTCCCCGGATCTGAAAAAAGATGGCTCCTATGTGATCTACTCCGGTGGTACGTCTACAGGTAAAGCGGTGGATGGACTCTACACAGACGGTACCTACAGTGGCGGAACTCAAGTAGTTGCATTCCAATCGACCAGTAATGTGACTTGGGTGAATGAATCTGGTGTAACCACAGCCAATACAGGTATGGGCGGTCCTGGTGGCGGCGGTGGACAAGGTGGATTCGGAGGCGGCAGAAACAGATCCCAATCGGGTACAACCTCCGACAGCACAGGCACTACTGATTCTGCAAAATAATCATAATTTGTAGTTAAGTGTATAATAAGAAGCACTAGGTCCCGAAATCACGATAACAGTGAATTCGGGGCCTAGTGCTTTTATTTTTCAGGAAGAACATGAGTAACTGTTCATGCGTTCCTTTTATTTGTAAGATACAAACTAGGGATTAGAATAATTACAAGAATAACGCTGGATAATAGAAATCCAGCATGGTACCCCTTCAACTCATTTATGACCGTTGGTTGCAACCCTTGTATGACCGTTGCAACAACCGTTGCGATAATAGCTGAGCCAAAGCTTGAACCAAGATTCTCAATCATATTAATGCCCACACTCGCTTCGGGGAGCTGTGTGCTATCAAGCCCGGTGTATGCTTCACTTGTTAACGGCAGACTAATTCCTCCAATACTCGCACCACGAATTAACAATATAACGGAGATCCAGATCATACTTGTTTTATCAGAGATAAAAATAAGCGGAATTGAACCAATGAGAGAAAGAAATAAACTGACGATCACTACATATTTGGGTCCAATTTTATCAATCATTTTTCCAAGTAAAGGCCGAGTAACAAGCATCCCAACCCCTTGTGGGATAAGAGCAACTGCTGTTTCAATCGCCGTAAAATGGCGAAAGTTTTGAAAGAATAGCGGGAGGATTAACATCGGGCCCATAAGAGCAATATTTGCCATGAACAAGCCGGCGCTTGAAGCAGCAAAACTTTTATAAGTAAACAAACTCATGGGCAGGACCGTTTGATTCTTGCGAATGAGATTATAAACCATATATATGACAGCCAAACCCACACCAATACCCACCCATAAGATCGTTTCATTATTGTTAAACGTAGCATGTTCCGCAGCTCTCGTTATCCCGTAGATTAAAGCCCCGCTCATGGAAGACAAATTAATAATGCCAAACAGATCAAGCTTATTCTCTTTGTTGAAAGGTTCAAAGTCAGGAATTGTTTTCATCATTACTGGCGCAGCAATCAACACGATAAACACGTTAATGAAGAAAATCCATTGCCAGGATGCCACCTGAACGATGAATCCTCCAAGGACTGGACCCAGAATAGGGCCGAAGATCATAGGCGTACTTACGATGGCCATCACTTTTCCCAAGTGATCTTTCCCTGCCGTTTTCACCAAGAGGGTAAACATGAGGGTCGTAATCACCCCTGCGCTGAACCCTTGAAGTAAACGAAAGAAGATAAAACTCGAAATGTTCCAGCTAACACCTACTAAACAAGAAATAACTCCAAAGAGGATAACAGCGCCGATGAAAATCTTCTTGCTATTAAACTTGTTCATAAGCCAACCGGAGATGGGAACTGCCATGGCAAGAGCAAGAATATAGCCTGTAATGGCCCATTGAATAATGGTCAAAGTTGTATTGAAATCATGTGTTAATTGATCTATGGCAATATTCACCATGGTAGAGTCAAGCAAAGGTGCAATGGCTCCAAGAGCTATAGCCCAGGCTGCAATGAGCACCTCTTTGGGTAATTCAGTGGTTTTGACGTTTTCTTTAGTCATATGTGTCTCCTCTTTGTATTATTGTTTCCTATTCAACAAAAAATGTAACTCTTTTTAGTTTCCTTGTCAACAATAATTATTCAAATAAAAAAGCAACCTACCCTCGATTAGAGTAGGTTGCTTTTTGTGTTACTCTTAATTACACACATTTATCTAAATGTCCAAACCCTGTTTCTTTATCTCTGCGTCCAAATGTTTGCTGTATTGCTCCATAAACCTGAGCATTCCCTCCAATTGCGCTTCGGTTACCTGCTCAAACACAGCCTGATCCCGCTTTTGAAATTCTTGGTGAAGTTCCTCGTGAATACCGAATACAACGGCCCCTTTCTCGGTCAGTCTGAAATAGACCTCTTTCTTGTTATCCGGCTTCTGGTAGACTTCAATCAATTTTTTTTCGATAAGTTTCTTCGTCAATTTACTTATGGCACCCTTGGTCATATACAGCGACTCTGCAAGCTTTGTCACATTGGGATCGATATTCTTTCCAATATATTCAATGCAATGAACTTCGGAAGACTTATAACCACGAAGACTGGCTTCCATCTTCGACTTGTTAATCCAGACCATTTTATTAAATAATTCTCTGAAATGATCAGTCACTTGTTCTTGTTTATTCATAGCTATATACACCCCACGTGAGTTATAACATGCATTGAAAAAAAGCAGAAACATGAGGGTCTCATTCCTCCGGTTTCTCCTGTCTCCAATCATAAGCTTCTTCATTAAAAAGCATACACATACACTTTGGTACGTAGGGCATCTCGACATGTTATTGTGCGTAGCGGTTCCTTGCCCGGCAGGGCAAAACAGATACTAATCACCTTGGCACCCGGCGGAAGCTCCCGACTGAACTTGTCCAGAAGTCGGGTCATCGCTCCCGGAAACAGATAACAGATCACACAATCCGCATGTTCATAGGAACTGGTGTAGATATCCCCGCGCATGAAGCGCAGTCTGCCCTTGAGAGAGTGCTTGTTTCCCTTGGCTCGACGTAAGCGAACACTGAGATAGGCAATTATCTGGGAAGACCATAAGGGGATTCTCGAATTCTCAATCCCGGTCAGCCGTTTACCAGGGCAATGCCTTACAACATCCATTCCCAATGTACCCCATCCGGAGCCGGCTTCGAGCACATCCCCGTACCCTGGAATACGGTTTACCTCCTGAATGACCACCTGTCTGACACGACTGGATGTGGGCATCGGGGAGATCCCGTTTTTCCAACTGACAAGTACGATGGATATGACACATATCAATGTCACCACGGCAATAAGCCATGGAATCAGGTAAATGATGAACATGAACTCATCCCTTTGTTATCACTCATTCATTCCGGCACATGAGACTTCATATATACACCCTTTTTATAAACGGACTTGATGGTAAAGTGTACACCCAGCTTACGATTCGTCCGATAGATTAGCGAGTTAATCTCGTCAATCCCTACCGCTTCACTCTCCAGCATACTACGCTCCGGCCACACCTGAGCCACAATTTGTTCCCTTGTCACAAAGTGGTCCAGTTGACTATACAGCAGCTTGAACAGCTGATACTCCTTCTTGGACAGCGGAATCTCCACTTCGCCGATCTGTACGGTTTGCAGGTGATCCAGTAAACGTACGCCCTCACCCAGCAGATCCGACACCCGATATTCCCTCGTCTCTCCAAGATCGCCTTCCGTGCGAAGCTGAATCAAGCCGTTGACCAACGTCAGGCTGTCTCCTTCGCCAAACGGATATTTCTCATAAGGAACGAGGCGCTGCCCGTTCAGTTCGGTTCCATTTTTGCTATCCAGATCCTCGATCCATAACTGTTGCTGTACATCATAATGAATGCGGCAATGCCGCTTCGATATCATCTGATTATAAACAGACAAGTCCAATTCACTACCGCCTGTATAACGTCCCACCGTAATGGAGCGACCCTGGCTTACATAAGCGAATGAGCCGTCACTTTCCTGTCCTGGCGTACGAATGACGATTTTTGCCGTCTCCCGCATGTTATTCTCCCACCTTCAATGATCACTCACTCGATCTCTATAAACATTTTGTAACAATAATGATAAAATCATCAGATTTGTTCCATTGTTTGCACCGCTATAGTTCAATATAGTGGTATACAGGAACGATTTATGTTCGGTTCTACTCACTCTACTATACCAGACGTTGTGCTTTTTTTCTCATGACGGCCGGATGTCAACTTTAGCTCATTCAACAAGAGAGGTACCTTCTAATGAACAAAAAAAATATTTTCATATACGTGTTGCTCGCCTTTGCCCTGTCCATGACATTAACCGTGCTCTCCCGTATGAACGATGATGGCGGAGAATCACTGAAAGGCACATCAGCTGCCGAAACCTCATGGTTACAAATGAAAATCCAGCCCTAGTCTACTCTATTATAACGTGATCTCCGCGCAAAACGTTTCACGAATGTCATATTAGGCGAAGCCATAGACTCACATCAATAAGGCCCCAGATTGCTGGTAACAGCAGCCCGGAGCCTCATTTTAATCCAAAAAATCTATACTACACAAAAGATCGTCTATCCGTTTGAACAACACTGATAACGACTTATTTGCCTAAACGAAGTGAAGTGTACAGCGGACATTCCACCATCTCACCCGCACTCACGTCAATGCCGCTTCTTTTTGGCGCCAAATTTCCTCCAGCCATACACGACAAGAGCTACAGGGCCAGCAATCCATAACAGTTGCCAAAGCATAATTTTCAGGTCGAATCCCATCTTACGAATCCCTCCCCATATGATCGCAAAGGTAACTACAATCGTTCAAAACCCAAATCAATCTTGGTCTTCCTCCGGCACAGTCGGCTCGTCGTCAGGCTTCGCTGTCACTCTGGACTGTACTTCCTCCATCCGGCTGGACACCTTCTGATACAGGTAAGAGATCCCAAGCAATAGAACGCCGAAGCTGAAATAGGCAAAGATTTTGCTACCTGAGGTGAGCATCCCCACATCATAGAACACCATCTTCCCCGTAGCGAACATCGTTAGTCCTAGGCCCAGACGCCGAATCATGACATATTTTCTACGGAATCCATAGGCAATATAGAGAATCGCGAGCAGCAGATAGATCAGGCTGAACATCAGCCCCATATCGCCCCATTGGAACTGAATCGTCAGGAAGACGGTGATGACACCCAGCAGATACACCCCTGCGATAACCGGGTACCATTCAATGCTCTTGAACTGCCCGCGGATGCCTGCAATCAGCAGATCCCTTCCTGCAAAAAATACCCCTACGTTAAAGATAATTAGCACCAGCAAACCAACAATCTCCGCCGCTGTATGCTGTTGAACTTCCGGCTGAAGCGCTGGCATGGTTAAGGTTACGGCCAGTGCAATACAGCAGCCAATGGCATGCAAGAAGGTGGTATACACCTGCACGTATCGATCACGCAGCAGATTCACCTTGTTCAGTCCATAGGCCAATGCAATGGTGAGCGCTGCGAACATGAGTAACTTGTAGAACATGTATAACAGGAACGTCCCATCGACAGCTCTGGTATACAATTCATTCGACTCATACAGCACGTATAACCACAGATTCGCAAGTGTTACATACTTGAATCCGTTTAGGAAACCCAGCTCCAGCGGGCTGTATTGGAATCTCTCTCTGGAAGATGAGTTGCTGTGAACAGCCCAGGCATAATACAGTGTAATAAGCAAGGTTCCCAGCGTGATACTGGAGTATTTTAACATGAAGAAAGAACGTTCCCCGATGAAGAATAGCGCCAGCAGATCGTAGTACAAAAAAGTGATTAGACATAGAAGCACGATGCCCCATCCGGCACGTTCCACCGATTTGAGCCGTTTCAGATGTCCAAGCGTAACCAACAAAACCCCTTCGATTAACCAGCCCATCGATAACCACTTGGCCCCGAATTGGAACGGAATAATCAGAATGGCAAAGGTCAGGGAAGTGACATAGAAGAGTAATATCGTCTGTTTCTCCTGAGCCATATGGCGCTGGACGAATCGTGCGAGGCCCAGATACACCACGCAGAAGATCAACGCCAGCAAGCCCTGAGCATCATTCCAACCCGCCACATCAAATAACACGTATAACATCAGACAACTAATGCTCGTATTCATGGCGAGTAGAGCGAAATCCCACCAGGTTAACTTCATCCGGTGTTTGAACGGATATGCCAGCGTAATGCCCAGATATAATGCAAACGTCACAATGGAATACAACATGCCAATTTTCTCACTTGGCGACAGCCATAAGAGGATGAGCATGGATGGTGTGTTGAACAGGAAACTGATATAGTGCACCACCGGCCACCGTTTGCCAAACGAAATGAACACAATAATCCCGTTTAAGAGCAGCAGATAGATCATGGCTACATAGACAGCCGGACCTTCAAGTCCGAACGAGAACATGTAGGAGAATAGCGGAAGATATCCGCCCACCAAACCTAGTGAACAGATGGTCTTCGACTGGTATCTCAAGGACAACAAAACGGAGATTGCCGATACCAATACAGACAGGGCAAGTCCCGTATATAACCCGATAATATGCAGTAAAAAGTAACTATAGAAGACGGAGCCGAACAACACGGATATCCCCCCGCCGAGCAGCCCCATCGCAAACGTCTGCCTTTTGCGGCGGAACAGCCACTCTCCTCCGGCGAGCATCAGTGCACCGAGCAGGAAAAAGGCTCCGCTCTTCATCTCGTCATTAAACCAAGTGGAGTACGAATATTGGAATGCTGCTCCAACGCCCAGAATGAGGAGCAAGATGGCTACTTTGTTGATCCAGCTGAGTCCAATCTTCATCTCCATGCGATTCTGCTTGATCCGGCGTTGAATAGTCTCTTCGCTCAAACCTTCCTCCGCCATATGCTCATATCCACGTTCCATGTGCCCACGCAGAGCCTCTTCTCTATCCCGCACAGCTCGTCTGTGCGATTCAATGCGCTCATTCACCTCTGCCGCAAGGTAAGCAATCCTCTCCTTCACCTCGTGGGAGTCCTCTTGCAACTCCTGTGCGGCCTGGTTGTACAGCGCGTTCAGATTGGATTTGGTTCGATGTTCATGGAATGCAATTCGATCATTATGTACCGCTGTTTTCCCTTGAAAATAGGTCTCCATCTTCTCCCGCGATACCCGGATCAAATTCAGCTTCTCATCCAGCATCTGTTCAGATAACGCCATGCGAAGACGTGCATTCTCTTCTTCCATCTTGCGCGAGCGAAGTTCGAGCTGTTGCAGCTTGAGCTTATGAGCTTCATACTGTTCCTGTAACTGTTCATTCTGAACGATCAGGTCATCGGACTGGTATTCCTGGAGCAAGGCGTGATACTCCTTCGCCAACTGTTTCTGCTGCTCCTGAACCTGTTGAAGCCGATCCTTAAACTCCTTCATGAGCTTCCTCCGTTGCTTGATGTTTAATCTTTTCCCTATATTTTACTATATGTATGCCATAAAAAGAGGTTTAAACATTAGATATATCTGTGCAATATTTCATCCGCAGGATCTCAAACGCAAAAAAGCCGGGAAGCAACTGCTTCGCCGGACTTATATTCATATGAGCATTTGCACAAGAATGGATGCTTATGCCGCATCACTCGTCTCTGATTGGTCCGCTGACTCGGGCTCAATTATCTCGGTCGCATCCGGGTCCAGCCAACTGGCGATCATGCCACGCACATACTGCAGATCGTCCTCCGACAGATCGTAGTACCATGTGCCACTGCGCGTTGCACCCTCACCCTTCAGCATGTAATTGCTGATCGTTGGTATGCTATCTTTCATATATAAGGACTCGGCAAATTTCACGATAAAGTCCGAGGTCATGTTGGTTGTAAAATTCGATCCGGCAATCTGGATTACGTCCGGGATCTTGGTCAGATTTTTGACTTCCAGCGCACGATTCATGAAGGCACTTAAAAAAATCCGGTGACGCATCGTCCGATTGAAATCGGAATCTTCCCGGTAACGCACATAACCAAGCGCTTCTTCACCGCTATAGATAGGTTTATTCGCTTCAACAAACAGCTTCTCATGAATTTTGAGTTTGTTCTCAATATTTTTTTTGATCGGCAGTTCAACACCACCCACCGCATCAACAATATCCTTGAGCCCGTTAAAATTAATCGCAGCATAGAAATCCACTTTGTTCCCCAGCAAATTCTCCACCGTATCCATCGCCATCTTGGCTTCACCGTGGGCATACGCTGAGTTGATCTTTGACTTCACATCCCGGCCGACAATCTCGGTATAGGAATCACGTGGAATGGACAGCAGCAGCACTTTATTGTCTTCTGGACGCACGACGGAATAGATGATGGTATCCGAACGGCTTGGTTCGTTATCGCGTTGGTCAATCCCTAGCAGCAAGAGCGAGAACGGGTCCGTATGTTCCACAACAGGGGCATCCTTATCGCCAGCTGGTACAAAGGAGTCATCCAAGGCTTCCTTCACCGTAGCTGAAGCGAACAAATTAAAGGCAAACACGACGAGTTGCTTTTGATAGATAAATCCGAGTCCTCCCAACACAAGCAGCACACTTAGGGTGATGATTAATGGCTTTTTCCATTTCTTATTCGGTTTCTTCGGCTTCCGTCTTGTTAAATGTGCGGCACTGTTTTCCATCATATCTCCTTTAATAACGGGTTCTTAGATTCATTTAACTATATTAATAACACGTTTTCAATAGATTACGTTATAATCTGCATTACATAAATGTACATAAAGGGAGCGATGAATGGTGGAGTATCGACGTTTGGGCGATAGTGGTTTGCGTGTGTCGGCACTGGGGCTTGGCACCAATGCGTTTGGCAAACGCGCGGATGAAGCAACTTCTACCCGCATTATTCATGCAGCAATGGATCAGGGCATCAACTTTATCGATACCGCCAATATCTACGCAGGCACGGAATCGGAACGTATTATTGGACAGGCTCTCACAAGTCGACGGGAAAACGCGGTGCTTGCTACCAAGGCCGGATTACCCCGGCATGATGGTCCCCATGGGCGGGGTTCCTCCCGCTACCATCTGCAACAAGAGCTGGAACATAGCCTGCGGCGTCTGCAAACGGATTATGTGGATCTGTACCAGATCCATACTTTTGATCCGCATACACCGCTGGATGAGACACTGCGCACACTGGATGATATGGTCACTTCCGGCAAAGTCCGTTACATCGGAGCCTCCAACTACGCAGCCTGGGAGCTGATGAAAGCTCTGGGCATCAGTGAACAGAAAGGTTATGTACGCTACATCTCCACCCAAACCAGCTACTCCCTGGCCGACCGTACGCCTGAGTTGGAACTGGTGCCGATGTGTCTCGATCAGGGTGTAGGCATTATCCCGTATTTCCCGCTGGCAGGTGGTATTCTGACAGGTAAATATAACGGACAGACCCGTGTGCCTTCTGGTTCCAGAGCAGACACCGATCCGTCCTTCAACCGTTTCCTGCTGGAGCATAATATCCAACTGAGTGAACAAGTGAGTGCTAAAGCTGCCTCATATGGTTGCTCCCCGAGTGTGCTCTCGCTCGCATGGCTACTGACACGTCCAGCTGTATCCACAGTGATTGTGGGCGCTACACGCACCGAACAGCTGGAACATAATCTGGCTAGTATGGACATGTCACTGCCCGATGAGCTGTTGGCCGATCTGGACCAGATTAGTGACTCTTTCCGTCGCCGCGAACCGTTTGCGTCCTATCGAATCGATTGAGCAACCAAAATAGACCTCCCGACAAGATGAAGTCAGGAGGTCTATTTGTATTTTACCGAGGTGTTATAATTATTAATAATCAGAAAATTTTCCAGTTCCACTACATTCTGTAGTTTAATACATTAAAAAAAGATATATTACGGATCAACTCTCTGTTTTTTGGCGAAGAAACTCTTGCATGATCTCCATATACTCTTCCTTACGATGATCCAAAGTTTCGAAGAATACCTTGTCCGATTCCTCGACAAGATGGATTCCCTCCACAGCCAATCGGGTTCCTTCTTCCGTTGTTGTGATAATATTGGCACGCGTATCTGTCTGATGACGAGCGCGGGTAATTAATCCCCTTTTTTCAAGCGCACGTAGAACCTGAGAAGTCACGTTAACATCCACCTTGGCAAACTGAGCAATTTGAACCTGAGTAACTCCCTTGCCTTCCTCATCGTGTTCATTGAGCCATAAACAGGCGTGCAATAATACAAATTGAGGTTGTGTCAGTTCGAGGGGCTCCAGCACCCTGCGTACTTCCTTTTGCCACATGGCTGTAACCTGCCATAACAGATATCCCGGACTTTCTTGTGCGTTTTTATACCGTGAGCTTGTCATCTCATACCTCCATGATGTGCGACCTTATGCAACAGAATATATACCCGTCAGTCAATGAAGTAAATCCATTATTCATATAACGATGATGGAAACATATCCGTTGCAACTCTGTGTGTTCTTTCTCAAAAAAATAATTAGCGCGCAGGGATAAACTGCTTCACCCATTGTCCGAATCCTTGCGGATTGCGGCTCTGTATAAGAATGGTTCCTTCTCCCCGGAACCGACATACCAGTCCTTCTCCACTTGTAACACTGGATAACCAGCCCTGTGAAGCTTTCTCAATACGGTAATCTACATAATGAGGCCATGCCACCAAATGGGCGTTATCCACGATCATTTCCTCACCTGCTGCCAGATTAATCGCATGGATGGCACCATAGGAAGACAGAAATACAGTTCCACGTCCACTGATCTCAATAATGAAGAAACCTTCTCCCGAAAAGAGACCTTTTTTCAGGTTTTGCATTTTGGTATTCACCTGAATGCCCTCGGTTCCTGCCAGAAATCCATCTTTCTGTACATAGAGTGAATAGGAACCGTCCAATTCAACAGCTTCTACATCACCCATGCTTGAAGGGGAGAGCAGAATCTCTGCCGACCCGCCCGCAGCCGTCAATTCCTGAAAGAAAAACTTCTCCCCGCTCAGCATCCGACCAAACCCGGCAAACATTCCACCTTCTGCTGAACCCTTCAGTTCAACCGTAGGAGTCATGGATACCATCGCACCGCTCTCGGCCTTGAACCGCTCTCCCCGCTGCAAATGTACCTTGAGCATCGCAAAAGCACCATCATATAAAATCTCATAGTTCACGGTTGCACCAGCTCCCTATTGTCAGAGTTAAAATCATTGAGTCCATTATCTTCCAGAACTGCTGATTTGTCTCCGTATTCCTTCACAATATGTTGATCTCCCCAATTACAGAGCGCATTGAGAATTGGTTCAAGACTTCTCCCGTAATCACTCAATTCGTATTCTACTTTGGGAGGGACCTGATTATATACGATTCGGTTTACGATTCCGTCGTTTTCAAGCTCTCTCAGTTGCTGTGTTAACATTTTCTGTGTAATTGCGGGCATAATACGCTTGAGATCACTGGTTCGTCTTTTCCCATGTGTCAGATGACAGAGAATAACGCATTTCCACTTGCCACCGATCACCTCTAAGGTAGCTTCAACCGAGATGTTATATTTTTTTCTAACCATAACTTGCTTCCTCCCTGATGAATTGAATTACATCCGTCGCATGCTGTATAGGCACCAAAAAGTACGTAGGGTACTAAAAAGTACGTACTATTCAATCTATACCGAATAACTCATAATAGCATTTGCCGGTACGTAAATCTACATTCGGGGGAGTTGAGCAAGAAATGTTACAAGATTCAAAGCGCAGCACGTGGGCACTGCTAGCACTGGCCATTAGTGCCTTCGCGATCGGTACCACAGAGTTTATCAGCGTTGGGCTACTGCCCCTCATTGCAGATGACCTGGGCATTTCCGTAACTACAGCGGGACTGACCGTTACTTTATATGCATTAGGCGTTACCTTTGGGGCTCCTGTGCTGACCTCACTGACGTCTACCATATCACGCAAAACGCTATTGCTTGCCATCATGATTGTCTTCATTGCGGGTAACACGATGGCTGCACTATCGACGGGCATCACCATGTTACTCATTGCAAGAGTAGTATCCGCTCTGGCACACGGGGTGTTCATGTCCATTGGCTCCACAATTGCAGCCGATCTGGTGCCTGCAAACCGTAGGGCAAGTGCCATTGCGATCATGTTCTCCGGTCTTACCATTGCCACAGTAACCGGTGTACCTCTCGGTACACTCATTGGTCAACATTGGGGCTGGCGCGCTGCCTTTATCCTGATTGTTGTGGTTGGCATTATTGCAATGATCGGAAACCTGATACTCGTGCCATCCACGTTGAAGCGAGGAACAAGAACGGCAATTCGGGATCAGCTGAAGCTCGTTACAGGTGGACGCTTGCTGCTTGCTTTTGCCATCACTGCCGTTGGGTACGGAGGAACATTTGTAGTCTTTACGTATCTGTCCCCGTTGTTGCATGATATCAGCGGATATTCCGAGAAAACGGTAGCGTTCATTCTGTTGTTGTACGGAATCGCCATTGCTGTTGGCAACATCATCGGCGGCAGAGCAGCCAATCGCAACCCGCTCAAGGCGCTCTTCTACATGTTCATCATTCAGACCATCATTCTCGGCGTGATGTACTTCACCGTCCCGTTTAAGTTGGCAGCACTGCTCACCATTATGGGTATGGGTCTGCTCGCCTTCATGAATGTGCCCGGTCTTCAGATGTACGTTGTAACCTTGGCTGAACGATATGCACCACAGGCCAAGGATGTAGCCTCAGCCTTTAACATCGCCGCATTTAATGCAGGGATCGCTATAGGTGCCTATTTGGGTGGAGTGATCAATGACTCCATTGGTTTGATTCACACGACATGGGTCGGAGCCTTGATGGTTCTCGTTGCTGTAATCCTGACAGCATGGGCTAAAATGCTGGAAAGCAAGGATCAACATGCATCAGTCGAAATGGAGAAAGCTTCGTTCTAATTTCCATTCCGACCATAGGTCTCACTCTTATATATATCAGTTCCAGTCTTCGAGGGGAACCGGTTTCACATGGTATTTTATTATACTATAATACGTTGAACCCAATTTGATCTACTATGATTTAATTTTGTATGATGAAAAAACGAAAATTCAGCTTAAAATCACTGATTTTTACACACTTTAAGGAGGAAATCTCATGACAACAGCTCAAACCGCACAACATTTACAATCCACAGTAACTCTGCATAACGGTGTTTCTATGCCTTGGTTCGGACTTGGTGTATTTAAGGTAGAAGAAGGATCTGAACTGATTGAAGCTGTGAAAAATGCGATTAAACATGGCTACCGCAGCATTGATACTGCTGCAATATACGGCAATGAAGCCGGTGTGGGCCAAGCGATTGCCGAAGCTTTGCAAGAAAACAACCTGAAACGCGAAGAACTGTTTGTTACATCTAAAGTATGGAATGCAGACCTCGGATATGAAGAGACTCTTGCGGCTTTTGATACAACGTTGAACAAACTGGGACTGGAATACCTTGACCTGTATCTGATTCACTGGCCTAAGGCAGGCAAATACAAAGCAGCCTGGAAAGCAATCGAAGAACTGTACGCAGCCGGCCGCATTAAGGCTATTGGCGTAAGCAACTTCCAGATTCATCATCTCGAAGACCTGATGCAGGATGCCAAAGTGAAACCGATGATCAATCAGGTGGAATACCACCCTCGCCTGACTCAGGTTGAGCTTAAGGCTTTCTGTGAAAAACATGGTATCCAGCTTGAAGCTTGGTCGCCTCTGATGCAAGGTCAGCTGTTGGACAACCCAGTACTCACGGCGATTGCTTCAGCCAAAGGCAAATCGGTTGCACAAGTCATCCTGCGTTGGGATCTGCAAAATGGAGTCATTACCATTCCGAAGTCCACCAAGGAAAACCGGATTATCGAGAACGCCTCCATCTTCGACTTTGAACTTTCAAATGAAGAGATGAATCAGATTAGTGCTCTGAACGAAGATGTACGCGTTGGACCTGACCCGGACAACTTCGATTTCTAATGAATATCCTTTTTGGAGCCTGCTTTGTTTGACATAGCATAACGAAAAAACACCGGACCAGGAGCCGGTGTTTTTTCGTTATATTCTCTTCCCTATAGCCAAACCTCGCTAAAACTGCACGCTTCAATTCAAAATGTTGTAATCCATTTTTTAACTATTGAACCTGCCACAATGCAGGGACATTGGATGGTTCCCACCCAGACAAGGATGTGTGGGATTGCAAACATTTATACGTCTTACCGCTATAGGTGACCAGCTGTCCTACAGTATAGGCTGTATTCGCCTGCCAGGCGGAAACGCCCGGATTCGTCGTTCCTGTTGTTGTTTTCACGGTCACCGCGTTGCTCGCAGCAGAACCATTCCCCGCCGCATCCTTTGCTTTCACCGTAAATGTATACGAGGTATCCGCTGCAAGCCCGCTGATCGTTGCTGTTGTTCCGGTCACGGATGTCGCCAGAGCCGTTCCGTTGTACACATCATAACCCGTTACACCCACGTTATCGGTGGATGCCGCCCAGCTCAGCGTTATGCTGGATGTTGTTTGCGCCGTTGATGCCAGGTTCGTCGGTGCAGTTGGCGCTTGCGTATCACCTCCCGGCTGAGTCGTAGTGCTCACGGTTACAACATTACTGGCTGCAGACAGATTGCCTGCGGCATCTTTTGCTTTGATCGTGAAAGTATAAGAAGTACCTGCGGTAAGTCCACTGACCGTGGCTGTTGTTCCTGTGACGGATGTTGCAAGATTACTGCCATGATAGACGTTATAACCGGTAACCCCTACATTATCCGTTGAAGCATTCCAAGCCAGTGTAACCGAGTTTGCCGTCACACCTGTCGAACGGGCATTACCGGGTACGCTTGGCGCCGTCGTATCTGCTGGAGGCACTGTACCTCCGGTAGGCAGATCGGCTTTCAGTTTATTTTGGAGTGTTTTGTTCCGGTCACCGCTAAGTTCCCAGAACATCGCGCCGCCGAGTCCTTTGCTTTTGATATAAGCGGTTTTATATCCAATAGACTCCGCATCGTCATAGCTAATAAATCGCTTGTTGGTCGCATTATAGAGATATGGCACCTTGGCCGTGTCATTCCAGTAACGCGTGTACCCGTTTTTGTTAATGTAATTGGTCTCCAGATCATAGAAATCAAAGGAGCCTGCTTCCCATGTTCCAACGGAAGAACCTCCCGTGCAGGTCTGATACTGACCATTACTCACCTGTGCGCATCCATCCCAGCCACGTCCATAGAACGGAACACCAAGCACAAGTTTAGCGGCCGGTACGCCAGCATTCAAATGCCCTTGTGCTCCGGCAGCCACATTAAATGTATTGGCATCCGGCACCCCAGCAGCCGAAGCCGCAGGGTCATAGTTCAACGGCGCGTTATGCGCGCTGACTTTTTGCCAGGCCCCGTTAAAATCGTATGTCATAATATTAATCCAGTCGACGATGGCAGCTATATTGGCAAGCTCAGTATTCGCAGCATAGGTCGTCGATGCACCGCTTGCAATCGTAAGCAGATACTTCTTGCCGTCCACAGCTCCGGCAGCATCCAGCTTCTCACGGATTTTGCTCAGAAGCAGCGTGTAATTCTGCTTATCCTCAGGACGTTTGCTGTTACCATCAAGTCCGCCTGATACCGGGTACTCCCAGTCCAGATCTACCCCGTCAAAATTGTATTTCCTCAGGAAGTCGACGGCAGAGTTTGCAAATACTTCTCGCGTTGCAGCAGTCGCAGCTACATCAGAGAAGCGGTTGGACCATGTCCATCCTCCCACGGAGATGATTGTCTTCAGATTAGGATTGATCTGTTTCAGCTTGTTAAGCTGATTGATATTGCCTGCAATAGGCTGATCCCACGTATCCCCTGCAAATGTCTTGCCGGTATCAATCCATGGATCGCCAAGCACAATCGTTCCATTTGGTACATTGATTGTCTGACTCTTCTCATTCTGACACGTCCAGGTCACCGGGTTAGGGCCCGAAGGGTCCGGATTTCCATGAATACCGTTCCAGCAAATATCGGCAAACGCATAGTTGATATGCGTGACTTTGGTTGGGTCGATGTCCGTTACATTATAGTTTCTCCCATACGCAGCCCAGGACGGGTAGTAACCAACAATTTTATAAGAATCTGCAGCTGCTGCCGTAGCAGGTTGGAGCACAAAAGAAGGAATAATGACGGATAAGAGCAGGGATAGACCCAGGAGAAACTTCGTGGTTTTCTTGACAGCAGTGTGTTTATTTAAATGTATCATCTAATACACAACCTCCTTTGTCGTTTGCGTACTCAGCCCGTTCAGGAACGGACGATGTGCGCTCGAAAACTGGTTATTTGTATATGCATCCCAGTTGATTGACCAGGTCATAATCCCTTTTATCCCCGCATAGCCCGCAGGCTGGAGCAAGGTATAGGAACCGCCGTATGGCACACCTTTGATCAGGTAATTCAATGCCTTCTGCAGATCGGCTGGCGTTGTATAACCGCCTCCGGCAGCCTGCTGGGAAGCCGGCACACCGATTGCAATCTGATCCGGTCGCAAGGGACTAAAGAATGGGCCTGTGCTGCCGCCTACATGAAAGCCTTGAAGCAGCATCTCCGCCATAGCCACATGGAAATCAGCTGTTCCTTGGGCGTAAGAGCGCCCATCCAGCCCCACCATGGAGCCCGTGTTATAGTGCTGCACATGAAGCAGGGTCAGGTTATTTCGCAAGGCATGGATGACTGGAAGGTATGCTCCCCAAGGACCGCCGTAGCTCAAATATCCACCCTGTACATAGGCCGTCTCCGGCGCAGCCGTCAGGATGAAATTGGCGCCGAAGTGTGACTTAACCGCTTTCACACCTTGGATGAGGTTAACAATTTTCGGTGTAGTTGGACTACGGAAATCGGTATCCCCTGCATTCAGAGACAGCGAGCTTCCTTCCAGATCGATGTCTAGACCATTGAAACCATACGTGGAAATGATTGATTTTAACGAATCTTCGAACTGCTGTCTCTTGATTGCGTCGGTAAGCTCAATGGTACCGTTGGCTCCCCCCATAGAGAGAAGTACTTTTTTTCCCTGGCTTTGAAGGTAGGCAATATCGGATTTGAATTCGGCTACCGTTGCATTGTATGGAGTAAAAGCAAGCGTTCCACTGCCATGTGAAATCGGTTCGGCAAAGGAGACATTAATGACGTCATAGGCTGTTGATACGTTACGAAGTCTGATATTCGTTGAACCATTGTCGAAGTTATGCCAGTAGCCGATCAGCCATTTGCTGCCGGTTGGCCCAGGATTAGAAGATCCATAGGAAGTTGTCACACTGAGGGAGGTGCTCGCAGCGGATATATTGCCTGCGGCATCTTTGGCTTTTACCGTAAAAGCATAAGTCGTGCTGGCTGTCAGTCCCGTGACTACAGCCGTTGTAGTTGAAGCACTTCTCACAAGAACGCCGTTCCGGTACACCTCATACCCCGCTACGCCCACATTATCCGTGGATGCATTCCAGGAAAGACTCACGGAGGTGTCCGTGATGGAGGATGAAGTCAGGCCGGCTGGAAAAGAAGGTGGTGCCGTATCTGGCGTTGGCGTTTCCCCTCCCGAACCTTCCCCGACGTATTTCCACAACGCGGGCACAACAGAGGGCTCCCATCCGGTCAACGCCGTGTGGGCCTGAATACACTCATAATCTTTATTTTGATATGTTACGAGGTCTCCTTTCTTGTATGCGGTGCCTGCCTGCCACTGGGCGGCGGCATCGGCTCTCGGTGCAAACCATGTAATAAGTAGAAGAAATGCCAAAGCAAATGTAATGACCGGGCGGAATCGAACAGCTTGATTCAAGCAAAATCCCTCCTGTACTAAGGATACGTTCACCTTGCAAACAAAACTTCAATTGTCCACCTGCATCTGATCTGTGATCGATTAGAGCCAGCTTCATTCAGCCATCTGATGTTGCGTGTCACTTCACTCCCTTCCCTTACCAAAATGGACCTTCCCTCTCGTGTTATTTTTTTGCAGGCACCATCCAAATTTTACAGGGAATTTACAGATCCTCACCCTGTATTTAATCAGTAAAATGCAAAAGAGATAAGGGATAAAATAGTTCTATTGGGGGCGAAAAATGTAATATAGCGCACAAAAAAGGTTTTCTTTCAACTCCTTAGGAGACTTGAAAGAAAACCTGTGTTAGATATTGCGCAGAGAAGAGGGCGTATCTTACCGCCGCTACTCCCCTCTCCCTTCAAAAGGCTGCCATCCATCCACCCCGGACAGAATCAGAGGTACAGTGTACTCGGCCGCTTCCTGTTCGGTCAGTATTTTGGCCCAAGGCACACGATCAGCAGCACCTCCGGCACCAGGCCCGGCGCTGTTGTATTCCGCATACTGTACGGTCTGCTCTGCATCTGTCTTGTTCCAGTTGTGCCATCCCTCTCGCTTCACATGAGCGCCGATCCAGCAGTTCAGAAAACAGACTTTGGCATGATGACGCCACGGTCTGCCCAGATACACCGACTGCGGCGGAGCATTGCTGGTCAGATCACAGTCCAGAAATACATAGCCGTAACGCACATCCTCCGGCGTAGAGGCTGCAGTAATCCAACCGTTCACTTGTCCATCCGCAGCCTCCGCTTCAGTCAGGCGATTCTTCGTAAAGATCTCGCAGCCCTTAAACACCACGGTAGCTGAGCCAAAAATAAAATCGATATCACCTTCGATGTAACATTCCTCGAAATACTGCCGCAGTTTGCGCCGCTCGGCACCATCGCGTGGCCCGCCAAAATAACTGCGATCCATGGGCTGCTCAGGCAGCGGGCCGGTGAAGATCGTATCCTGGTGACCGATCAAACGACAGCGGCGAAATGCCGCCCGGTCTCCATCCACATAAACGGCCAGCGCCTGACCAACCTGCTTGCCCGGCCCGGCAGCATTTACGAAGGAAATTCCCTCTGCCGTGAAATCATCGGCACCAATGAAAGCCGTATAGGAATGAAACGTATGATATGGCGAACCATCCGGGAACTTCTTGAGTGCATAATCATCATACGTAATGATCGTCTGCTCCGCCCCCTCACCAATCAGGTGGATGCCCGGCTTCTCCATATGCAGCTTCTCATGATAGACACCAGCCTTCACTCGAATTGGAACAGTTCCGATGCCATTCTCCGGCAGCGCATCAACTGCAGCCTGAATCGTCACATAATCCCCAGTCCCGTCTGAAGCAACAGTCAGACAGGGAGCCGATGATTCCAATGCTGTATCAGGCAATCTCTGCTGCGTCATGGCAATCGCTCCATTTCCAGCGCTGCTAGCAGAAGCGGAGCCACCCCCATAAAGGAATCGCTTACAACTGCTTCGCTTACATAGTAGTTGTACGAGCCATCCCGATCCAGGCTTAGTCCTGCACCATGACAGATCCCGTTTAACCGAACGCCGTCAGCCGTCTCCTCCACCAATCTGGAGGAGAGCCCCTGCCATCCTTTCTCCGCCGCAGCTCTGAAATGCGGCTCCAGATACCTTAGTCGCACACCCTTCGCAAGTGCATATACAAACATGCTTGACCCGGATGCTTCCAGATAGTTGCCTTTGCGGAAGCCCTGATCCAGCACCTGAAACCATAACCCACTCTCCTGCTCCTGCACGCGCACCAAAGCATGACACATCCGTTCAAAGATACCGATGATGGTTCCGCGCTTTGGATGATTCACGGGGAAATGCTCCACACTGTCCACAATCGCCATGGCATACCAGCCCATCGCCCGGCTCCAGAAGTGTGGCGAGCACCCTGTCGATGAATCTGCCCAGACCTGTTCCTTCGATTCATCCCAGCCATGATAGAGCAGTCCGGTCCGCGGATCACGGGTCTGGCGTTCGATCAGCAGAATCTGATGTGCCACTTCATCCCATAACTCGGGATGATGAAATGTCTTTGCATACTCGGACAAAAAGGGAGAGGACATATACAGGCCGTCCAGCCACATCTGGAATGGATAAATTTTTTTGTGCCAGAAGCCGCCCTCCGACGTGCGGGGTTGCCCTGCAAGTTGTGCTGCCAGGAGATGAGCCGCTTCTGAGTAACGCTGATCTTCAGCACCATCCAGTAATGCAAACAGGTTTTTCCCCTGATTAATCTGATCCAGATTATATTCTTCCAAAGTATAGGTGCCAATAGAGCCGTCGGGCTGGATATACAGGTCCATATGTTTTTTCATAAAATCAGCATACTCTTGCTTGCCATAATACTGCCCGGTTCGTGCCATCGCCATCAAGGTCATGCCTTCCACGTATGCCCATCGTCCCGAAGGGAACGCATGATAACCGTCCCCGTCACATTGCTGGATGATTGTTGCTGCAATTCGCTCAGACCAGGATAACTGTGTCTGTACCTGCATAAGCAATTCCTCCTTGAATGTTGTACTCACCTAATACATGTATGACTAACTGCTGTTGAATTGCGAAGGTTCAGCTTAGGCTGAATGACTACCGGAACATCGACCTGTTCATCACGGATTAACGATACAATCAGCTCTGCTGCCTGCACGGCCAGTTCATCCAGAGGCGGGCCAATTGTAGTCAAGGCCACTTCCGCATATTGCATATCCGGCAGATCATCATACCCGATTAACGAGATATCGCGTGGAACACTGTAACCTGCCTCAAGTAAAGCTCGTAGTGCACCTCGGGTGACCAGGTTGTTCAGTCCAATAAAAGCTGTCGGCGAATCCGCCCCAAACGCATGATTACGTATGGCAAAATACCCGTCTTCCCAGGAGGAATGCGCTGGCAGCACATGGTCTTCGTTAAAATCCAGACCCGTACGCTGCAACGCTTCCCGGTATCCCTCCAGTTTAATATTCTGGGAGTTGCCGATGAATCCGATTCGGCTGTGGCCCAGCGATTTCAGATGCTCCACTGCTTTGAACAGTCCTTCTTTGCGATCAATCTTGATGTAAGGAGAGTTCGGCGCTTCATCTGTACCCAACACAAAACATGGCATGTTGAGTGTTGCGAACTTTTTCCAGAACATCTCCCGATTGTCCAGTGCATAGTCCCACAGAATACATCCGTCCACGCGCAGCTGGCTGAAGACATCCACACCATCATCCGCCACAACCAGGATCATCTGATATCCCCGCTTCTTCAGCTCGGTATGCAGACGGCCGGAGATGTTCGAGAATAACGGATTGCTCAGCTCATCCAGCACAAAACCGATGATGTTGCTTCTACCGGTGGAGAGCTGCCGGGCCAGCATGTTTTTCCGATATTGATGTTTCTCCGCGACCGCAAGCACCTTCTGCTTTGTTGCCGGTTTGATTCGGGGATCATCATTCAGCGCCTTTGATACCGTGCTATAGCTCACCCCCGCCAGTTTGGCAATGTCTTTAATGGTTATCAAAATCAATCAACACCTCTCATACGCCTAAAACCCTAATTTCCTATTTCTGTGCAGATTTATAACGATCATATTGTGCCTGTCTGCCCGCAATAACCTGCTCTATATTCATCTTCTTCAACGTCTCAATATAACTGTCAAACTGGTCCAGACTGGCGTCCCCGCTAATAAACTTAAAGTTCATCTCTTCCACATATGTGGTGATGTCAGGCATCGCCATGCTTTCCACACTCGCTTCATCCGGCAGGGCATAGACAAACGGGAAAGGTTCGCGCACATACGGCTCCAGTTCCTTATCCATCTTCGCATGCCAAGGGGCTACGACGGAATCAGCAGAATCGGTGGATTGGATGTTCGGCAGATTCACCGGACCAATGCCAAGCTTCTGGATGTATTCATTGTCCTTGCCTTTGTCCGTGAATGTCTTCACGCCATTCTCTTCCGTATACGTGTCATCCTTGATGCCCCACGTATAATACGTCTGTGCTTCCTCACTTACGGCATAGTCCAGGAAACGGAAAGCAAGTTCGGGATTTTTACTATCACGTGTAATGCCAAAGATGCCACTCACTGGTGTACGTCCTACGTAGAACTGATCCCCATGCGGTCCTTTCAGTGGTAAAATGCCTTTGATGATTGGCTCTTCCGGATTGTAATCCTTGAACAACGGACTGTAGACCATCGACATATACCAGCTAAAATTAAACGTTGCTCCCGTCACATCCTGAGAGATGCGCGACGTGACCTGATCACTCGTGGTACTCGCATAATCCACCCCAAGCAGACCTTCCTTGTACAGTCCGTTCAGATAGGTCAAGTACTCCTTATAGGTAGGCTCATAATAGCTGAAATGTACTTTGCCCTGATCGTCTGCATAAAACTGGTTGGACAGATCAAGTCCAAATGCCGGGCCAAAGGCCATTGACACAAATTTTGCTTCCATGGACAGCGGAATCTCATCGGCTTTTCCGTTGCCGTTCGGGTCATCTGTCTTGAATTTGCGCAGCATCGCCGTGAATTCATCCAGCGTGGTCGGCTCGCTTAATCCCAGCTTATCAAGCCAGCGCACATTGACCATAAATACCGGCATGTAGTTGCGGGTTAACGTCTGCTGCGGGATATAATACATTTTACCATCTGGCGTTGTTAAACTGGCTTTGACCGAAGGCGACTTTTCATATATTTTTTTGAGATTCACGCCGTACTTCTCTACCAGTTCATTAATCGGAATGAATAGACCGCTGTTAATGTACTTCATCAGCTGATCCTGATCCGGCAGATACACGATATCGGGCAAGCCGGTACCGGCAGCCAGTCTCGGATTTACGGCATCCGCATAGTTCTGCGGCGGAATCAGATCCCAATCCACCGTCACACCAGCGTTGCTCTCAATTTTCTTCACGATGGCTGCGGTGGACAAGTCCACATTGGTCGTCCAAGCGTTGGTGCCGAGAATAGACAGCTTGGCATCCGGTTGATCCGTCACCGGCCCTGCTCCGGTATAATTGAAGGCTGGCTCCGAACTGGACGGGGTGCTCCCCGCATCGGTTCCCGCCCCTGTTCCGCCGCTACATCCCGCCAGGCTGATTGCCAGTATCGCTGCGATTACACTTTTTCTTCCTGCCCCTTTAAATCTCATCCATCATTCCTCCTTGGTATGAACCATTTTGAACTCCCTTGAATGACATGACACTTAAGTAAGTAAAGCTATCCTTTCACGGCTCCGAGGGTAATTCCCTTAACGAAGTATCGTTGGATAAACGGGTAGATCGTAACAATAGGCAGAATGCTGACCACAATGGATACATAACGAACCTGAAGGGAGGAGACCGCCAGCGCACCAGATGTCATCGTACCACCCATCTTCTGCATCACTTCCGGCGAAGCCATGATCAGCACTCTTCGCAGGAACATCTGTAAGGGCTGCATATCCTGTTTGCCCAGATATAATAGGGCCGTGAAAAAGTTGTTCCAGTGGAATACCGCATAGTACAGCGTGAGCACAGCCAGTGTTGGCTTAATGATCGGAACCGCCAGACGATACAGCATCGTCATCTCGTTGGCCCCGTCGATACTGGCACTTTCGAAAATTTCATTCGGAATGCCTTCGAAGGCCGAGCGGCAGATCATGACGTTAAACGTAATCACCAGCACAGGCAGCACCATAACCCAGCGAGTGTTGTACAGCCCAAGCGAGGTAATCAGCATGTAGACCGGAATGAGTCCACCTGAGAAATACATGGTGAAGGCGATGAAGAAATTCAGCTTGCGACGTAAGAAAAACTGCTGTCTGGATAATGGAAACGCCGCAAGACATGTTGCCACGATGTTCAACAGTGTGCCTACCACGGTGTACCAGAGGGTGTTGTAGAACGAAACCCACAACTCCTTGTATTGCAGTACCATTTGGTAACCTGACAGGGTAAATCCAACGGGCCACAATACAACTTTTTGTTTGTCGATGGCATCCACCGAGCTGAATGAAATACTAATGACGTACAGAAAGGGATACAACGTGACAACAACCGCCAGTATGGTCAGCAGGTAGACACATCCGTAGAACAAACGGTCACTTCTCGATTTTTGCATACAGGTCTCCTTTGGTCCGGGTTATAGTCTTACCAGAGTGACATCTTGGTCAGGCGGCGGGTCATGGAATTGGCAGCAAACACAAGGACAAAGGTGATCACGGAGTTGAACAAGCCGACCGCTGTGGCGAAGCCGTAATTCTGGCCCTCAATCCCCATCCGGTATACATAGGTGGACAGGACATCCGCCGTTTCATAGGTGGCTCCGTTGTAGAGCAGATATACTTTCTCGAAACCTACACTCATAATGCCGCCAAGCGACAGGAGCAGAAGAATGACAATGGTTGGTTTGATACTGGGAAGGGTCAGGTGCCATAACTCCTGGAATTTGTTGACGCCGTCAATTTTGCCGGAATCATACATCTCGGGGTCGATCCCCATAATGGCTGCAATGTAGATGATGGAGCTGAAGCCAAAGCTCTGCCAGATGTCGGAACTCGTGAATATGGTGCGGAACCAGCTCGCATCCATCATAAAGTTCACTTTTTCCATGCCAAGACTCGCGATGAGGGTGTTCACGATACCGTCTGTTGGTGACAGGAAGTTAATAATCATGCCAGCTACAACAACAGTGGAGATGAAGTGAGGAAGGTACGTAACCGTCTGGGCAAATCGCTTGAATGTCCGGTTCTTGATCTCTACGATGCAGACAGCGAATAAAATCGGAATGGAGAAACCAAACAGGAGCGGCAGGAAGGCGAGCAAAAATGTGTTACGCAGCAGTCGCCAGAAGTAGATGGAATTCACGAACTGGTCGAACCAGCGCAGTCCCACCCACTCCCCGCTGAGCATGCCCTGCCCCGGCAGAAAATTACGAAATGCCAACAGCACGCCAGGCATCGGAAGGTACATGAAGATGAGGTAATACAGAAAGATAGGCGAAAACATCAGTAGCAAATACTTATCCCGTCTGATCAGGCTGAACAGCGTGGACATGCGTTTTTTCAACGTGAAACACTCCCCTTCGCTACATAATTACAACGTTTGAATTTTTAAATAAAAAAGAATTGTCATTTCACTGACGTATTTGTTATTCATTTCATTCACACTTTGTAACAACCTATATTATTCTGCATAATAACAATATATTAGCTTGAATTAGTCCCCCTCACACCGTATTTCTTTCTTTTCAATACTTGTCATAATCATAATTACAACGTTGTAATTTTAACCTAAATGTATACGCTTACATAAACTTTTTCCCATCTTAGCAAACTCTTCAATGTTTGGCAACAACAAAAATGAGTGGCATGCTGTAACGTACTAAAATACAGTCTCGCATATGCGAGACTGCCCGTTAAAATCTAAATGTGATTCCGATATTCCATCGGTGTCATAACATACACTCGCTGAAAGGCTCTGTAAAACTGACTGACGCTGGAAAACCCCAGTTCATAACTGATTGTGGTCACTGAATCTGTTGTATGGCGAAGCCTCTTGGACGCTTCTTCTACGCGCAAATTCAGCAAATATTGATACGGTGTTGTTCCCGTAAGAGCTTTGAAAGAACGCATAAAATGATACCGGCTCTGATGCGCAACCATCGCCATCGAATCAATATCCATTGGGCTTGTATAGGCACTGTGAATGTAATCCAACACTCGTTGGAGATGAGGGTCAATGAATGTACCGTGATCCACAGTCCCTTTACCATTTTCCTGCCCCGTCAACGTGCGTCTTAGATACGTCTCGACCGCCAGCTCGGTTTCCTGCACTTGCAGCAAGTCGGGCACGTCATCCAACAAAATGGAATTCCAGCTTCGAAATAGACTGCTGATCTCAGAAGGATCAAAAGTCTGGGTAGGTCGAAACTCAGCTCGCCCCCCACTTAACTCCGCCCCTTCTAAACTACCTAATGGTGGTTTACGGAATTTGATCACAATGACAGCCGAATCCGACCCTATCTCAAAATAATGCTCCGTCTGGGGATGAGCAATAATCCCTATGCCTGCTTTTAGCGGGTATGCATGCCGTTCCTGTACCAGATGACATTGACCTCTGACCGGCAGCGTTAGCTGATACCAGTCGTCATGTACATGCGGCTCATTCGCAAACCCTCCGGTAGCTTTCCATAATTCCAACCCATTTAGCGTCATGTTTAATTCCATCGTTTGCTCACCTGCTGACATTATAGCAAATCGTGCTCACTTTCCAAGCACTTTTCACAAAGACATGATCTGCTCCCATCTTTTATCATAGAAAAAAATAATTCGAGGTGATCTCCCATGGCTCAGGCCACTTTAAGCAAAATGCAAATCAACTCCTCCGCCAATTGGGCACTTGCCGGAGTCAGCTTCGCCCACCTGCTGAATGATGCGATGCAGACAGTGGTTCCGTCTGCTTTCCCGCTATTCCAGCAGACCATGCAGCTCAGTTTCGCCCAGATGGGCTGGATTGCCTTCACCCTGAATATTACCGCATCCGTCCTTCAGCCACTGGTCGGTTATATGTCAGACCGGAAGCCAATGCCGATCCTGCTTCCCGGAGGCATGTTATTCTCCCTGATCGGTGTTCTCGGCTTAGCCTTGTCTTCCGAGTTATGGATGCTGCTTGTTTCGGCAGCATTGATTGGCATAGGCTCATCCATCCTCCACCCCGAATCCTCACGCGTGGCTCATATGGCGGCTGGCCGTGGACGAGGAATGGCGCAGTCAATCTTCCAGGTGGGAGGCAACACGGGACAGGCCATTGCTCCATTACTGGTCGCCTTCATCCTGCTGCCACATGGGCAGCGTAGTTTTCTATGGCTGATGGGCTTTGCCCTGATCGGCATCTTTATTCAGTCTTTTGTCAGTCGTTGGTACAGAGACAAGCTTGCCGAGACTCGCATTCGTCAGCAACGCCCTCTAAAATCAAGTGGCGCAGAGCCAGCAGCTCGGCCTGTGAGCAGGGGATTCATCGCTTTTACAATGGGAATTCTCATCCTGCTGCTGTTCTCCAAATTCGTATATATTGCTGGTATGACCGGATATTACACCTTCTATTACGCCGATGCATATGACTTGCCTCTCTCCCAGGCACAGATCTGTCTATTTGTTCTGCAATTTGCAGGCATGGTCGGAACCTTGCTCGGTGGCCCACTCGCTGATCGCTATGGACGTAAACCGATGATCTGGTTCTCCATTGCAGGCACTGCACCGTTTTCCCTACTACTACCTTATGCGGGCCCCGTCCTGTCGATGGTGTTGTGCGGAATGATTGGACTAATCCTGATGTCCGGCTTCAGCGTCATCATTGTTTATGCACAGGAATTGCTTCCTCGTCATATTGGAACGGTATCCGGATTGTTTTTTGGCCTGTCGTTTGGCATGGCTGGACTTGGCTCGGTTGTGTTAGGTTCCTTAATTGACGTGACTAGCATTGCGTTTGTTATCAAGTTATGTTCTTTTTTGCCACTGCTTGGTGTGTGTGCTGTATTTCTGCGCAAGGACCAACCAAGAACAGCGTGATAACCGTTGAAACCTCACTGATTTTGTGACTACAATACATCTAGGACACTCGAGGATAACAGAAGGGAGGAATAACGCATGATTATTGATGTACAGCATGTCACTTGGAAAAGGGGACCCCTTACCCTGCTGAACGATGTAAGCTGGCAAGTTAATGACGGTGAACACTGGGCGTTGCTTGGCCTGAATGGCTCCGGAAAAACAACACTCCTGAACATGATCACCGGATATCTCTGGCCGACCGAAGGCAAGATATCCGTGTTAGGCCATGAATATGGTGATGTGGATCTGAGACAGCTTCGCAAATCCATTGGCTGGGTCAGTTCATCTCTGCAAGAGAAATTGCATGGCACAGACCGCACACAGTATGTCGTGATCAGCGGCAAACACGCCACCATTGGCCTGTATGACAAGCTGTCAGATGATGATCTGGATCAGGCACAGGAATTGATGCAAACGCTGGGTTGTCAGCACCTGTGGGATCGCGAATATCGTACCTGCTCTCAAGGCGAGAAACAGAAACTTCTCATTGCCCGAGCACTGATGGCCAATCCGCGCGTACTCATTCTGGACGAGCCTTGCAATGGACTGGATCTGTTCTCAAGAGAGCGACTGCTGGATAGCATCCGTGAACTATCACAGCGTCCAGATACCCCGTCACTCATCTATGTCACCCATCATACCGAGGAAATATTGCCTGTCTTTAGTCACAGCCTCCTGCTTCGCCGGGGTGAAATAGTCCATAGCGGATTAACTAACAATCTGATGAACACGGAAGTGCTGAGTAACTTCTTCGAGGCACCTGTTGAAGTGGATCGGCACGGAGAACGTGTCTATGTCAGAGCTGCGGCGGACTCATAATTGCGGGGTTATACACAGCAAAAGTAGCATAGGTGTAGAAACATAACAGTAAAAAGCCCAAAATCTTATCCACATGTGGATAGATTTTGGGCTTTTTACTGCTATATCTAGTGTTATCCACCGTTTTCTGTGTAGAACTTTCTAATTTATGAGTATAACTTTACGGTTTCATCTATTTATCTATACGTTTTACCACTATCCTATTTCCGCACACCTAAAAACAGAAATAGCGGAATGCGTTGCCTGCGCAGATAGGTTTCCTCGTTTACAAAATAAGCACGTTGTGGTGCTGACTCGCGCAAATGTTCTACACGGAACCCTGTCCGCTGCAATGCCATAAAGTATGATTCAATGGACCGGTGCATCTATTTCACAGAACCGCCCAGCCACTGCTGCTCCCGATATCCTTCTACAAAATACTGATCAACCACCCAATCCGTTCGAGTCCCGGAGGGTTGCAGACTGGACGTGATCACAGGATGTTCTACCGAAAATATGAATGTCCCGTTCTCTTTCAAAGTATTGTATATGTTGCGGAACAGGCTCTCCACATCTTCAATATAGTGAACAGCCAGTCTCGATATAACCAGATCGTACACTCCGGTCGGGTAGGTCCAGTCTTCCATGAATGCCTGTTCAATCTGTGCATTCGTGCCTTTAACCGATTCGTTAGCTGCCCGCACCATATTCAGTGAACCTTCAACTCCCGTGTAAGTTGTACCCTCTTGACCAGAACGGAGCAATTCTACGCAAAACCTCGCATCCCCGCAGCCAAGATCCAGTATGCTCTTGCCCGCAACGTCTCCGATCAGCTCTAGCATAACGGGTTTCTCTAACGTATCATTGGCATTCTCCTGCCACTGGCGGCGTTCCATATACTTCTCAAAGTTTTCCTCATTATCGTAAAACTCAGGTCCCCTGTAGCCCATTCCACACGCCTCCGTTTCCTTTATGCAACGTTCAATATGTACAGCCTGAAAGAGTATACATAATGCCAACCAATCTTTCCATAGTAAAAAAGACTGCCTTCTGAACGAATCCAGAAAACAGCCCTTCATTTATAAGTTGATGTTTCTCAGCCAAAACGCTGCGTTTTGTACCATTTGGTTTCTCTCCGGAATAGCTTATCTCCAATAAGCGAGATAAATGCTTTGACGGATATGACCAGAAATAACTGGGCATATGTGAAATAGGAGAGGCAGGCCACAATAAAATTCTGCGTATTGCTTTGCCCAATATCTGCTGAGAGTGCGAGATTAATTTGTAGTACATAAATGTAGTACATTAATGCCCATGCTATTACGAGATACACGTAAACATCCCCTGAGAACTGGAAGGGAGAAATGACATTCGGATTAAATAATGCAATAACCTGATACACTAGATTCGAGACAAAAATAATATCCGATACAATAATAGCGATCATAAACCAGAAATAACTTGCAGCATAGTACAGAACATGCAGTTTAATTCTCCAGCTAGTACGGTCAAATAAATGCTTCACATTGTCGATAACAACCTGGTAATTTCCCTTGGACCAGCGCTGGCGCTGTTTCATATATACCGATAATTGCTCAGGTTCCTGCTGGTAAGCCTCTGCTTGTGGCGCTAATGCAATAAGCTGACCCCGAGTAAGAATATCAAACGACACGGCCGTATCTTCCGTGATCGCATCAGGGTCCCATCCACCAATCTCACGGATCAGTGCTGCCTTGATAATATAGTTCGTACCAGGAATCGTGCCCAGTTTGAATAACTCCCATAGCCCCGTATGGTGAACACGTTGGACCGTTACAAGTTCCAGATTAATGCAACGGGAGAGAAAATTCTGACCCCGATTACGAGCTTTGTTTCGACCAAATACAGCACCATACTTCTCCGGGTTTTCCAATGCTTTTTGTGTCAAAAACATCAATGCATTCCGCTCAGGCGCCGCATCTGCGTCATAGATACATATCCATTCTCCCCACGCCAGTTTAAGGCCATCATTCAAAGCTCCCGACTTCCCACCTGTACCGGTACGCTCCAGAATGGTAAAGTCACGATCTGCATAACTCGTCTTGGCCTTGAGTTCCTTCAGGCGCTCTGCTGTATTATCTGTACAATTATCTGCAATAACAATAACTTGAACTTTATGCTCAGGGTAGTTCAGACGCAATATATGCTCAACGGTAGACACGATAACTACCCCTTCATTATGCGCAGGCACCATGACAGTCACAGTGGGGTAATCATCCATACTTTCAGGAATTTGAATTCCCTTTTTTTCTTGTTTGTTAATGAAACGAATAGCTCCAGCCATAATGACAATCGACTCGGTGACGGATATCCAAATACTGAGGATGGACATCAACAGCAGGAAATCAGCCATTCAATTTCCTCCGATCATATTTCCTGTTAATTTTCCCTCGAAAACGAAGAGTCGCAAAGGTTAATATAAGAATCGTAATGGCAAAGAAACTGCTAACTACAATACATAATGGAACAAACCATGTTAAATAATTCACAGAAATACTCCTCCCCCATAGCATCTAGATGTATTCACCAATGAGATCTGTCTCTGTGTTCCGTTCCAGTGCCGCAATAACAGCATCGATATCCTCATACTTACTGAATTGTTCCTTCTGAAATACCAGTGCACCCGATCGAATAACCGTCTGCAACTCATTTCCCTTTTTATCGATGATTTGCAGATCCATCATGGCTTTTTTGATCCGTTGTGTCAGGATGGGCAGGTACTCCACATTGGTCATTGGACAGATAATCACAAAACGTCCTCGATCCACAAAAAATTTATAATCCTCAAACCGAATCTGCTTCTGTATGGTAGTGGATAGTTCAAGAAGGAACTGTGCATAACGTACGGAACCGAGTGATTCCAGTACCAACGGCAAAAACTCGATCTTGAACATCGCCATGCTGAATCCATATTGCTCCGAATAACGTCTGGCTAGATTACTTTGCTTAACAAGCGTATCCGCAAGTGCATCCTTATTGCCCAGAGAGGTATCCAGATCAATCTCCGGATTACGCTCCTGAAGCTCCTGCAGACGCTCCATGACACGCGCATTGCGCACAAGACTTGCCTTGATAAAAGCAGCCACAGCCACATTGGCTGGAATGAGCAGCCACCAAGAGAACGTAAGTACACTTACATCCGCGTAGGTAACAAGCCATACAAAATAAGAGACCAGATAGATAAATCCGGCGACGACAGATACCCCGACAGGTATCACAAAACCCAGGATCAGCGCTCCAAGCGACACAATGCTAAACACCACATCCAGTGTAGTATAACTCTGATTCATATAAATCTTAAGATAGACAACGAGCTGCTGGATTACGGCTAATCCAATCAAACTCGCATATCCCCATGCAATACGAAGGATGGGTGCTTTATTCCTCATAGGTTTCTTCTCTCCAGTAGATTGGTTAGTGATATTTCGAGTAAACAATATATGACATGAATAGACAAACATCATGTTAACACATTGTTGAATATATTAAATGACATTTTTATTACTTTTTAAGTAACTTTTGTAATTCAGTCTCCCCAAGCAAAGGAAACAGGTTATCAAACATATGTGTGTTTCCACTAAATACATATCCGCCTGGATAACTGGCGTCCAGACTACGCATGCTGATCATATGCTTATACAGCTGTTTCGCCCATTTTGGATCACCTGACTGAACCGCAAGCAGCATCGCGAGTCCATATACGGATGGAGATTGGTAAGATACCGCAGGTGTGCGAGTACTACGCTTATATTGTCCCGGCAGCTGATGACGGGTATTGAATTCTTTTTTCAAAAAAGCAATGAGCTTGTCCGGTTTGCGGCTGGTCGCAGTTAGATGGTTCGCTACGATCAGCTGATCAATCAGATTCACTGTGTCATCATATGTATACTCTTTCGTCCCCACATTGAATGTTTTCGGATAAAATATCCCGTCATCCGGCATACTCTTCAACATGGATTCGTACTTGGCATATGTGCCCGGCTCCAGCATTTCATGCTTCTCCATTAATTGGAGAGACGGTAGATCCACATAAACCAGGCTTAACATATCCGCGGAGTAACCGTTGCCAAAATCGTGAAAATCAACATAATATCCTTTATTCTGAACCGACTGCGTCAGTGTACGGGAAATATCCGAGGCCGTTGCCAGTTTGGCTTCTCTTCCCTGTTGCCATTGATCTGCTGCCTTTAATAAGGCACCGACAATTCGGAAATCATCACCGAGCGCGTTGGTGGTCACGTGAGATTTTCCCTCAGCATCCAGCTTCCAGGCAATATATTTTTGCGGCATGAGGAAATAGGTCGTCAGCAGCTCATAGCTTTGCTCAAATAACGCCTGATCGTTCTTGGCCACAGCATATTGCATCCAAAGACCAAGTGATTCAGATAAAACCTCTCTGCCTGCTACGATATCCGCTTTTTCGGATGTGGCATCCTGCAAATAGGACGCAAGTAAACCATTGGGATTGGTCATATGATCTTGTACAAAGGATACTGTAGGGGATAATTCATTCATCACGAACCGCTCCTTCATGAAAATAATGAACGCTGCTGCAATACTGACCACCAATATGACCAACCACGTTACTGTTTTCCGGTTCATTCTCTTCATGATTCCCTCCTGTACTTTTGCTATTGTGAGATAATGACTCTGCTCCTTGAGATCGGTTCGGCTAGGGTCTGAGATGTAGGGGTCAAGGATAGAGGTATTGTTCATTCTAAGATATCCATGTAGGACCGCCGGCCGCCCTTTTTGACAAATTTCCAGTCTACCTCGATGTTGTGGCGCATTCGGCGGAGAAGCTTAACCGTTGTCTCTATCTCTTCATCCGTAAAGCCGTCCAGCGTCACCTGGTCGGAATGCTCGCCCTCTTTACGAATGAATTCCCATGCTTTCAGGCCAGCTTCTGTCGGATATAACAACTTGTTCTTCTTATTGTCTATTGCCGACTGTTTGACAATAAATCCATCGGATTCGAGTTTGCTAATCGCTCTGGCCGCTGTCGTTCGATCTACTTTGATTAGTTCAGCCAGCTGGTTGGGAATAATGCCCGGATTCTCACATATGCGATAAAGATACAGATATTGGCCTCGGGACAAGTTCAGATGTTGAAATTCGACATTGCTGATCGAATCCAGACAGCGGGCAATCATGCCAATTTCACGCAACACTTCTTTTTTATCAGTCAATGCGCTCACGTCCTTTTATAAAATTGTTGCATTCACAACATAAATAGTGATATAACTACAGTTAAATTGGATTAAATTTTAACCATGATACTCACATGGAACGGCTGCAATGATTATGCTATATACCAGTTTATCATGCCCGGATATGATTACTATCGTCCAAAGGAGAAACATTCATGAATACAACGATTGTTGAAGTTACTAATCAGGAATTGCTCGATGCCTGCTTCGCCATTCGTACTGCTATTTTCGTCGAAGAACAAGGCGTACCCGCAGAGGATGAATTCGACGCTTATGATGCATTAGACGCGGACGCGCGCCACATTCTGCTCTACGTAGATGGTGTACCGGCTGCCTCCTCCAGACTGCGCATTGTGGAACAGGTCGCCAAATTGGAACGGATCTGTGTCATGCTTGATTACCGCAAACACGGCCTGGGCCGTGTGCTGATCGACAAGCTGGAGCAAATGGCTGTTGCTGATGGTCTTGAGAAAGCCAAGCTGCACGCACAGGTACAAGCTTCCGGGTTCTACGAACGTCTCGGATATGAACCCGCGTCTGAAGTATTTATGGAAGATGGCATTCCCCATCTGCTGATGACCAAAAAACTGAAATAATGACACCAAAAAACGCCTCCGTTATCACTTCTCAGTGATATACAGAGGCGTTTTACATTCAGGCAACGCATTCGCGAACTCAACAACGATAAATGGCACGTACAAAGTACAGGCACTGATTTATAACAACCAAGTATCCTAACTTATTTGCCAGATCCGCGTTGTATCTTATCCCAGTGCCAGACGGCCTGGCTCAGATTCGGCAGTGTTGTTCTTCATTTGTTTACTGCGCAACTGTCCGCAAGCGGCATCGATATCCGTACCATGTTCCATACGTACAGTGGAGTTGATGTTGTTCTTTTTGAGCATATCATAGAAGCCCAGAATCGATTCTTCTGTACTCCGTTGATACTGACTGTGCTCATCCACCGGGTTGTATGGGATCAGATTCACACTGACCATACTTCTGCGACTGGACAACAGTTCAGCGAGCTCCGCGGCATGCTCACGTTGATCATTAACATCACGTAACAGGATGTACTCAAACATGATGCGTTTGTTCGTTGTAGCCAGATAATAATCCACCGCATCCATCAATTGCTCAATCGGGAAAGCCCGGTTGATCTTCATGATATGTGTACGCAGTTCATTGTTCGGTGCATGCAGAGAGATCGCCAAGTTAACCTGCAGACTGCTGTCTGCAAATTCCTTGATTTTGTCCGGAAGGCCACTCGTGGACACAGTAATCCGTTTGGCGGCAAGTGCCAGTCCTTTGCGATCCTTGATGACTTCGATGAAATCACTCATGTGCTGGAAGTTGTCGAATGGTTCGCCAATCCCCATCACAACCACGTTGGTTACCCGCTCGTCTTGACCCGCTGCATCCAGATGCCGCTGCACATGCATAATCTGTTCTACAATCTCTCCAGCGGTCAGGTCACGGCTCTTCTTGATCAGACCGCTCGCACAGAAGCTACAGCCAATGTTACAACCCACTTGTGTGGTCACACAGACGGTAAGTCCGTATTTTTGCCGCATCAATACGGTCTCAATCAGATTGCCGTCCTGCATTCGAAGCAGAAACTTCACGGTACCATCTGTCGATTCCTGCTTCACATGTTCGCTCAGCGAGTTCATTGTGAAATGCTCGGAGAGAACGTCCAGACATTCCTGACGGACATCGGACATCGCGGGGAAATCGTGTACACGCTCCTGATATAACCATTCCCAGATCCGGGAAGCACGGGATTTTTTCTGCCCATGCTCCGGTAGCCAGGAACGTAATTGCTCTAATGTTAATCCATATATGGATGATTTGTTCATTGTATAATCCTCTTTTCGCAAAAAAGCATATGGCTTATCGGTCCTACCCAAAAAACCTCTACTCCGTATTGTCCCAAAATTGTCGAGGGAAAACAAGGGCTTTTGCATTTCTTCCAAGAGGTTTTATCCATGGTAAATCTGCACAACAGACCATATTTCACCCTAACGGGCCTTCACCATTAGAAGTGAATGATACCGGATGTGTGCAGTAGAACCAGCAAAACCAGGATCGGAGCTACGTAACGCAACATGAACAGCCACACCCGGAACCATCCGGAACGCAGACCGGAAGCTTCAGCAGCCGTTTTCCAGAAGTATCCGGCAAAAATCGTTACAAGCAGTCCACCTACAGGCAGCAGGATGTTGGATGCTACAAAGTCCATCCAGTCGAACACACTCTTCGATCCAATCGTCCATTCAGGCAGCAAGCCGAGCGACAATACAGAAGGAAGTCCTACGATGAAGACCGCGAGTGATATAACCCATACCGCACGACTGCGGCTCCAGGACAAACGTTCCATGAAATATTTCACCGGAACTTCCAGCAAGGATACTGCTGACGTTAATGCCGCAATAGCCAGCAGGATGAAGAACAGTCCGCCAAACAAGAAGCCAAGTGGCATCGCCGAGAAGGCCGCCGGAAGAGCCACGAAGATCAGTGACGGTCCTTGGTCCGGTGCAATACCAAACGAGAATGTTGTTGGGAAGATGATCAGACCCGCAATGAATGCATAGATCAGGTCACCTGCACCAACGGCGACGGTTGCCGCACCGAGGGATTGATTTTTATCGACATACGAACCATAGGTTACAAGGATACCCATCCCGAGTGACAGGGAGAAGAAGGCATGTCCAAGCGCTACCAGTGCTGATTCGGTTGTAAGCTGCGAGAAGTCCGGATTCAGGAAGAAGGATACCCCAGCACCTGCACCCGGCAATGTAACTGCACGAATCATCAGGATAATGAGCAGTACCAACATTGCTGGAATCAGTACCTTGTTGAACTTCTCGATTCCGTTAGATACCCCTTTGGCAACAATCCAGCCTGTAATCAGAACCGAAACCAGTTGCCACACAATCGGCATATAACCGCCTATGAAGGAATTGAATTGTCCCGCATAATCCGGATTGTTAAACAATGTTCCACTGAATGACGTAATTGCATATTGCAAGGTCCAGCCAGCAATAATGACATAAAAAGAAAGGATGATAAAAGGAGTCAGTACTTGCAGCAAACCGGCTGCGAGCCAGCCCTTATGTCCACCTGCTTTGATAAAAGCAGTAGCTGCACTACCTCTGCCACTGCGACCAATCGCAAGTTCCGCCAGTAGCACCGGCAGACCAATCAGCAGCAAACAGACGATGAAGAGCAGGAAAAACGCAGCCCCTCCGTTCTCACCCGTAATGTACGGGAATTTCCACATGTTGCCCAGACCAACCGAACTACCAATGGCCGCCAGGATAAATCCAGCTTGGGAGAAACGTTCTCCTTTGCCAGCGTTGTCTTGATCTAGATTAGGCTTACTAAAATTCATCGTATCTACTCCATCACTTTAAAGTTTTCCCGTAATTATATACTACTCAACTTGTCAGGTCATTCGAAATTCGAAATTTGTCGAAATGTTATTTTTTTACATATAAAACACACGGAAATCTTCATCTCATAAGTTCCTTAAACACAGTATGTGATAAAGTCCGTTAGTCCAACCGTATGAAGTTTCAACAAATCCGTATTCCCAACCGTTCAAAACCCAATAGAATCAAAAAGAGGTGTCCCCTCAGCCATTTGGATGACTGCGGAGCACCTCTCTTTTTGAATTACACTTTAATTTGAAGTAACTCGTACTTGATAACGCCCATCGGAGCATTGACATGAATGACGCTGCCCACTTCTTTGCCCATTATCTCTTTGCCCAGCGGGCTCTCGTACGAAATTTTATTATCCGCAACATCGGCCTCGGCAGGGCCAACCACTTTATATTCAATCTTCTCGGCGAACTCAATGTCATTAAGCAACACCGTCGATCCAATGCTCACTTTGTTGGAGTCTATATTGTCTGAAGAAATGACTCTTGCTTTTGTCAGCATCTTCTCCAAGATCAAAATTCGGGTCTCCATAAAGGCCTGATCATCTTTGGCTGAATGATACTCACTATTTTCCTTCAGGTCACCGTAACTGATCGCGAGTTTCAGACGAGCTGCCAATTCCTTACGCTTCACCGTCTTCAAATCCTTCAGTTCGTCCTCCAGCTTTTCCAAGCCTTCCTGTGTCAAAATCACTTCATCATTAGCCATTTTTCCATCTCCTAATCCTGCTATCTATCTATATTCTAACCTATATCCACTCCAAAGGGTTAGCATACCCCGGAAAAAGAAATAGCTCATCCATATATTGTATTTCAATGAGATCAAAACCATGTCCATCTTTTGAAATGAATTTCAAGGCTTTATTCAATAATTGTACCGTTACAATCTACTCAACTGATCATGTTGTTTTCATCCGTTCACTTTTACAATGAACTCAGGGCAGCAGAAGTTTATAACTACCACATGCAGCCCACCATATGACGTGAGGTGACTCTGAATGATTGAACTATTGAATACAGCTGAAATACAGGCCTATCTGAAACGGATCGGCATAGATGATATAAAGGAACCTACACTGGAATTCTTATTTGAACTCCAGCGGGCACATGTGCAATATTTGTCCTGGCAAACGGTCGATATTTTTGCAGGTCGTCCTGCGGGAATCGGTCTTCAAGATTCAATACAGCTTATATTACAGGGACGCAGCGGCTACTGCTTTCATCTAAATGGTGCATTTAGTGTTCTTCTCCGCTCGCTGGGTTATACGGTTGATTGGCATCGCGGTGGAGTACAGCCTCATGGGGAACAACCCCGCGTGAACTCATTCCATCTCGGACTATCTGTGCTTCTGCCGGATGCTGACCTGACAGTTGAGCGCTGGATTGTAGACGTAGGTCTGGGCGGAATGCCCTTTGAACCTCTGCCACTTCGTTATGGAACCTATGGTTCAGCTCCGTTTACGTACCAATTGATGCCATCTTCTGTTGTGGCTGGGGGATGGCGGCTTGAGTACGAGCCGAATGGGCCAAGTGAAGGAGTCGACTATGCTCCCGAGGTAGTCCACGATCTGGAGGAGTTCATCCCCAAACATGAATTCTACAGTCGGGCGGCCGAATCACCTTGGCATAACGTATTTTTGCTTCGTCAGCGGGATAAGAATCGCAGTCATGAATTACGTGGATGTATGCTCCGAACTCATGATATCGAAGGAATCCGGAAAACGGAGATCCGGAATTATACCGAGTGGCGCAACGTATTAACTGAAATATTCCATGAACCCTTGGTGAATTACAACGAACTGGAATGCCAAGAGATGTGGGAGCGAGTGCAGTCTGCGCATATAGAATGGAAACAAGCGCAAGAAGCATGAGATAAAGATGCATTACCTGAAATCTTAACATGAAAAGCGAGACAACCGGCTTGCTTGTTAGGGGCATCCGTATAGTGATGATTTGGGAGGAAGAGTTGAGGGGACGTTCCATATAAAGGGAAGTTACTGAACTGCGCCGAATACGTATTCAGGTGATAAATGATGATAACTATTCGTGTGCTCCAAGTTCCAGAAGTATTGCCCGAGGCGTACTGGAACCACTTTTTGTCGCAAGTTTCTGCCGATCGACGTGCTCAGGCTTCGCGTTTTGTGCGTCAGGCTGACGCGTATCGCTCCGTGCTGGGCGAGATATTGACTCGCGTGACTTTGAGCAAGTTAATCGGCCTAAGGCCTGCTGATCTTTCTTTTTCCCGTAATTCCTACGGCAAACCTTCGCTCAATCACCATTCGGATGTACAATTCAACGTCTCCCATTCTGGTGATTGGATTGCTCTGATCTCTGGCAGTACAGATGAACTGGGCGTAGATGTGGAAAAAATAGCTCCAATTGACATGCAGATTGCAGAGCGTTTCTTCTCTCCTAAGGAGAGCCAGTTCTTGGCCGCCGAGCCTGACGATCGTCGGCTGGAGACCTTCTACCGTCTATGGACGCTGAAGGAAAGTTATATCAAGGCAGTCGGTATGGGCTTGTCCATACCACTGGACTCCTTCGCCATCCTACCTGATGAGCGGGAAGATTGGCATTGCAAACAGGCCGAGACTTATCTCTTTCTCAGTCAGCGACTGGATGAAGGACATATGCTTGCGGCATGTTCGGCTGGTGGAGAGCTGCCAAGCCAGCCCGAGATCATCACCTTGGAGGATCTATATACAGAGTTGATTTAGTGCGCGGCTAGGTGGGGCTTAATTGGGTTTTTTTGGAGTTTAAGTCAAGGTCGAGCTGTAACGAATCTGAGACACCTTAATGACTAAAAATACACGACTCTGGTATTCTAAGGAATCCTACACACGCTAATTCCCTCTACATGCTCTATTTCACGTTGTTATAGCTGAACTCTGTACAAATAAGGTATCTAAGGTTCGTTAGGTTTCACTAAACACTAAAAATCCTCGATTAAGAGTTGTGAGATTCGTTACATCTGGCATTATGATGAAGGAGAGGTCAATGACCCTCCTTTATTTTTACTATTGATCAAAAATCAAAAAGAGCATATATCTCATAGAAAACCATAATTTTCAAAAAAAGATTAACATCCTGTCCAGTTAATGGTACTATAGGACCAAAAGGAAGAAGAATAGGTAATAATAATCAGGTATTTGTGACTAGAATTATACTACATACTTGTTAATACTCGATTCTCTCTCCGATTCATTATTTTAGAAGGAAGTGGACAGATGCATATCTTTTTGCAAAACAGTGCAGGTGTAACCAAGAACGTGAAAGTAGGTTTCAGCTGGACAACATTATTTTTCGGATTTTTCCCTGCGTTGTTCCGTGGTGATTTGAAATGGGCTGCCATCATGTTCTTGATCTCCGTAGCCGTTGGTATTTTCACTGTAGGATTCGGAGCATGGATTAGTGGGATCGTATTCTCTTTCGTTTACAACAAAATCTACATTAAAGAGTTGCTCGAAAAAGGCTACCGTCCTTCAAACGCTGAAGCTCAAGCAGTTCTGGAAAGTAACCAGATTATTGCTCGAGCAGCTTAAAACCAAAGCAATACATGGATGAACATAGCAATTATAAGCTTTTAGATTTTTATTGTAGATATACCAACCAGCAATCATGTCGAGATAAACACCAAAAATCCCTGGCGAAAACGTCAGGGATTTTTGGTGTTTATTCAGATAACAGGACCTATTCTTTGATTGCACCGATCATTCCTGCACCAATGATAATGATTTCATTCTCTTTGGTCCTTTGCGCGATATACACTCTGGCCCCAGTCGTCAGTGGCAGGAAGATCTCCAGTACGGAGATATCCAGAAGCAATCGTGGTCAACAACAGCCACCCGTCTTACGGACCGCCCCGCAGTCTCGTCCTCATATACCAAAAAAGCTAACGACGTGAGTATCACGCGTTAGCTTTTTAGCTTTACATTCACACTACGTTTACGTCTCTGACGTATCGAATAGAACTAATCCCGGCTCCGCAATTTGCCAAGCAGACGGATGATCTCAATGTACAGCCATACCAGTGTAACCATCAATCCAAATGCACCGTACCACTCCATGTACTTGGGCGCACCACGTTCAGCACCACCCTCGATGAAGTCGAAATCAAGGACCAGATTGAGGGCAGCCACAATCACGATAACGACCGAAATACCAATGCCGATCAAGCTGTTATCATGCAGGTAAGGAATCGAAATTCCGAAGAAACCAAGTACAAAGCTCAGCAGATACATGATCATGATACCGCCAGTTGCAGCCACGACCCCAAGCTTGAAGTTCTCCGTAGCTTTGATCAATCTGGTTTTGTATGCCATCAACAGAGCAATGAATACAGCCATGGTCAACAGGGCCGCCTGCAAGGTAATTCCGTTATACAGTGACTCATAGGTCGCCGAGAGTGCTCCCAGGAACAAACCTTCTGCCACAGCATAGACGGGTACCAGATAAGGTGCCGCTACGGGTTTGAACGAAATCACAAGTGCCAGAATGAAACCAACGATCAATCCGCCATAAGCGAGCGGCATCACTTCTTGTCCGTTAAAGAACATCATCCAGGTTGCAAAAGCACTAGCCAGCAGGATCACTAGCGTAATAAACGCTTTGTTCACCGTGCCGTTGATCGTCATGTAATTCTGATACCGATCTTCTCCATATCCTCTGTTTTCAAACGTGCTGTCTTTAAGTGTAGGGTTACCGCTACGACCGATCAACACAATCACCTCTTCATATGTATTTGATATATCTGTGATACTAAGTTTGGGCGTACTACGGTTCAATTCTACAAGCTACTCCCTCGAAAAGATCGGGATGGCACCAGAAGGAATCGGATGCAATCCTTCGATTACATCCGTACCCACTGGCGCAACATTTAGGACATATGTCCCAGACATTGCATGTTCATGTGCTTTTTAAGTGTCTTATTTGTACAAGACTTTATCTACATTGTATTTCGCACGCATCGTGTTGATGATATACGTCTCGTAAATTTCACGATCTACCGGATCTTCAACCAGGCATACTTCAATCTTCGTTACTTCTTCGCGGTGATTCTTAATTGGTGATACCGTGTCTTCAAAATGCTTTTTGATACGTGGTCTTAATTTACGTGCTTTCCCGACAAATAACAACTCTCCAGCGGCATTGTAAAACATGAAAATCCCGCCTAGTTCCCGGGTAATCAGGTGAAAATCAGTAAATCCATAAATGTGGCTAAGCTGTGGATCAGCCTGCTTTGTGATGGTTACATCCGGTGTTGGCACGGTAATATTAATCAATAGGCTCACTTCCTCATTATCTATAGGTTTACATCCTATCACATATTATAAAGGGACACCATTTCAATCTATATGAAGTACAATTCACGCAATTTTCGCTATTACGACAAATATTTCAAAAAAAAGGTTAACTTCCCTGATTCAAAGTGGTACTATAGGGGTATGAGGAAGAAATTGGGCACTGAGACATACGTCTTTATATCTACCTCCGTCTATTGTACCCTATGATTGAATATCTTTTTCATGCTGAATTCTGTTACGTGATCACGACAAGAGTACAGTTAGCAAGAACCCTAGCTTATAGATTGTGGATTCATCATCTACTCGACCCTTGCAGCAAGCAAACCTAGAAAGACCTAGATTCATGATTCACTGTAGATTTTAAGTATCACCTAGAAAGCCTGCAATTATAGTCGTACTGAAGTTAATAGACACACGTAGAAGGTCAGATAGCTATCGATCCTAGAGAGACTAGTCATGCAATGCAACTGTAGAAATTATAGCAGCAGTACTATAGAAAATGGATCAAGTTTCACCACCAGGCCCCGGCATACTGCCAGGGCTTTTTTGCGTTTGTGCGAACAACCAACCACACGCTCAGGGAAACAGAGGTATCGTGGTTCTTTCTGCTGGGTTTATAATATGGCAAGATACCAATAGAGGGAGTGATGGGATGTATTCCGATCTGCAACTGACGGAGGACCGCCCTGTATATATACAAGTCAAAGATTATATGAAGCGATTGATGCTCAAAGGCGGCCTGCAAGCCAAACAAAAACTGCCGTCGACCCGTGAACTCAGCACACTCATGAAGGTTAGTCGAAGTACGGTCCTGCTCGCTTATGCCGAGCTTGAAGATGAGGGACTGATCTATGCAGTCAAAGGCAAGGGCAATTACGTCAGTGCCTCCATCGAAACACCTGAGGCAGCAGCAAGCTGGAAACTGGACTGGACGACAGAGGTAAGCGAGTATGCCATTCAGGCAGAGCAATACGATCTGATGAAGCATGGCTCCGGAGCAGAGCGCGGTGAGATATCGTTTACCAGCATAGCACCGGATGAAAAGCTGTTTGATCTGCACAACGTGAAACGGGCTTTTCTGGATCGCATGTCACTTGAAGGCGAAGTACTGCTGAATTACGGATATGCGCAAGGATATAGACCGCTGATGAACTATTTATTACGTTATATGGAGAACAAAGGTGTCGACCTCCGTGGCAAGGATATTCTTATCACCAACGGATTCACGGAAGGTTTCGATCTGGTGCTTGGAGCGTTGCGTAAAAAAAGCGGAAAAGCGCTCTGTGAGAATCCAACGCACCACACGGCGATCAAAAATCTAAAATTACACCAGTTCCACCTGACCGGTGTGAATATGGAGCCGGATGGCCTGGACTTGAAACAACTGGAACATGAACTTGAGGCAAGTCCATATGATCTGGCATATCTTGTGCCCTCCTATCACAATCCAACCGGGATTGTGACGTCCCCTGCAAAACGGGTAGAGATCATCCGGTTGATGAACAAGTATCAGGTTCCCATCATTGAAGATGGATTCAACGAAGAATTGCGCTATTCCGGTTCCCATGTATCTCCCCTGATCGCCAGCATGGGCAAAGGCAATGCACTGGTGTATCTGGGCAGCTTCTCTAAAGTCCTGTTCCCAGGTCTGCGGGTAGGTTGGATTATTGCGGATGCGGCGCTGATTGATTATCTGGAGAGTATGAAACGGGCACGCAGCATCCATACCTCCACGCTGGACCAATCGTTATTGTATCAATATCTGAGCAACGGTAATTTCGAGAAATATTTGAAGCGAGCTCGCACAGAGTATAAGCGAAAATATGAATTGGTTGTGCGTTGCCTGAAGCAGCATCTGCCAATGTGCCGAATTTCCGGTGCGGGTGGTCTGCATCTGTTCGTGCAGTTCCCGTCCGAATACAGAACCCGTGAACTGCTGGAAGCCTGTAAAGTGAAAGGTGTAACGTTCACACCAGGGGATACCTTTTATCTGGAACCTGGTCAGGGTGTAAACACGATGCGTCTGGGTTTCTCCAGAGTCAGCGATGAAAATATACGTAAAGGCATTTGCATCATTGGCGAGACAGCAGCTCAAATGAGATAAGGAGGATTTCACATGAAAGTTGGCGTGATTATGGGCGGTACATCTTCAGAGCGGGATATTTCCCTGCTCACCGGACAGGAGATGATTGCAAACCTGAATAGAGACAAATACGAGGTTGTACCCATTGAGCTGAATACCAAGCGCGATCTAATCGACAAGTCAGCGGGGATTGATGTGGCACTGCTTGCCCTGCATGGCAAATACGGCGAAGACGGTACGGTTCAAGGCACACTGGAATCCCTGGGTATTCCCTACACAGGTTGTGGCGTGCTTGCGAGCAGTGTATGCATGGATAAAGACATGTCCAAACAACTCATGCAGCATGCAGGTGTGCTTACCGGAGAATGGCTGCGAGTGAGTCATATCGAGGAACTGTCCTCTATTGCTGTTCAACAATTAACGTACCCCGTGGTAGTCAAACCCAATTCAGGCGGTTCCAGCATCGGTACCCAAGTGGTGAAGGAAGCTTCCGCCCTGTCCGCTGCTGTAGAGGCTGCCCTCGCCTGGGATGATACGGTCATGATTGAACAGTATATCGAAGGTGAAGAGATTACCTGTGCCATTCTGGATGGTAAGATGCTGCCGGTGATCTCCATTCGTTCGAGCGCCGAGTTTTTCGATTATGCCTCCAAATATGATGACCACGGGGCCGATGAACAGGTTGTGCAATTGCCTTTGGAACTTCACCATCGCGTTGAAGCCGCCGCGTTGGCCTGCTATCAGGTGCTCAAATGCAGCGTCTACGCTCGCGTGGATATGATGATTCGGGAAGGCATGCCGTATGTGCTTGAAGTGAACACGCTGCCGGGTCTTACCCGTAACAGTCTGCTGCCCAAAAGTGCAGCCGCTGCAGGCATTTCTTTTGCAGAGCTGCTGGATACCATTATTGAACTTTCATTGAAGGAAAGACCCAAGGAGGATACAACATTATGAGCCTGGATGTGACGATTAGACATAGCTCCACTACAGATCTTCAAGATATGGTCATTCTGATGGATCAACTCGGTTATCCCACCACGTACGCCGAGATGGAAGAGCGCTATACCCATATCTCTGCGGACGCAAACTTTACTACACTGGTTGCTGAAGCACGCGGACGCGTAGTTGGACTGATCGGATTACAGACGTCTTATCTGTATGAAAAGAATGGAAGACACTGCCGTATCTTGGCATTGGTTGTGCACGACCAATTCAGAGGCTCAGGCATCGGCCGTCAGCTCATTCTTGAAGCTGAGCAATGGGCAGCCACGCATAACGTGGATTCCTTGTCTCTGAACAGTGGCAATCGCCCAGAACGTGAAGCTGCACATGAATTCTATCGCCAGATGGGCTTTATAGCCGGGAGTACCGGGTTTAGCAAAAAGCCGCAGATTTTACAGCACACTTAACCTGCCGGATACGGGATACGCCCCCTTGAATATCAAACCCAAAAAAGAACGCCCCAATCCGCAACTTGGCGAAAAAGGGCGTTCTTCAGTATATATCTATGTCGCATTGATGTGCTGTTGATGATTATGGGATCAATATTTGGCTGACTGCGCACCATCAATCGGAATAATGGCTCCATTGATAAATGGTGCTTCGCCAGACAGCAGGAAGGCAACGAGACGCCCTACTTCCTTCGGTTCACCCAAGCGCTTCGCCGGGTTGTCCTTCACGAACTCTTTGGATGCTGACTCCCAGTCATTCGGATTGATCTGTTTGAACGAGCCTATAACCATATCTGTCAGAATGGCTCCGGGTGCAATTGCATTAACGCTGATCCCATGCTCGGCGTATTCAATCGCTGCATCTTTGGTCATGCCAGCTACGGCATGTTTGCTCGCTCCGTAGGCAATCTGGTTTGGCACGGCGCGGATGCCACCGACAGACGACGAGTTCACAATATATCCTTCGCCCTGTTTTTTCATCACAGGCAGGACGTGCTTCAACCCGAAAAATACACCCTTCAGATTGATATCGATAACTTTATCAAACATTTCTGTCTCGTAGTTCTCGATCAGGTTTTGCTTGCCTTCAATGCCTGCATTGTTGAAAAATGCATCAATACGTCCGAACTCATTGACCGTATCGCTAACATACTTCTTCACAGCTTCTTCGTCAGCTACGTCACCTTCAATTAGCAGAAACTCGGCATGCTGTACCTCTTCCGAGATCACACGCTTGGTCTCTTCCAGCGCCTTCATGTTCACATCCACCAAGGCAAGTTTTGCGCCTTCACGTGCAACTTCCACAGCAGCTGATCGTCCAAGACCGGAGCCACCACCTGTAATCAGGACCACTTTACCCGCAAATCGTTCAGTCATAATCCATAGACCTCCCTTTGCTGTTTTTGAGATCCTCCATACGTAAATACCCATTTCTTCATTTGCTCTAATCTAACGGGGATCTGTTACAACCAGCATCTCAACCAGATTAGTATGCTTCCGTATGGGCCTGCCATTCGCGAGACCTGGTACGACATGACAAAGAGGAGCACCTCTAATAGAGGCACTCCCCAGCATTTCATTATTTTAAGTCATAAGAAATTAAGGACGGTCAATGTAAATCCAGCCTGTTTCTTGTTCCTTATCTACAGTAGCTCCAAGGGATTCAGCCATAAAGCGCAGCGGCACATACGTCTTGCCGTCTTTGCCTACATAAGCGGATTCCACCATAGTCACTTCTTTACCAGCAACGGTTGCCTTCTTGGAACCTACGGTCAGGACAATCTCATCACCAGTGATGTCGTCAATGACAACAATTTGGTTTGAGCCTTTGGTCCATTTCACTTCAGCATCCAATTCTTCAGACACGTAGCGAAGCGGAACAAATGTTGTGTTCTTAACCGTGATCGCCCCAGCGTATTCATCATCCGGGAAGAGCACTACACTTTTACTCGTGATTCCAGCTTCATCTTTCAGCAATTGGTATGCCAGTGAATTGGAATCAAAATTGCGCAGCATCTGTCCAGGCGTAATATCATCCTTCATCAGATCCATAACGCCGCCCGAAACATCCACTTCATCAACTGCAACTGTGCCACCGATATTCCACTGTTCACTGTCTCCACTTACCGTTACGGACTTCACCGGCAGATCTTCGGAAGCAGGCAGTGCTACTTTCAGTTCAAAGTTTTGCTTGCGAACATCCAGCTTGCTGTCGAGATAAAAATCCAATTTCAGTTTGGTATCTGTGCCAAATACCGTTTTGAATTCAGGAGTCTCATTCAACAGGTTGTTCAGCTCCTGATCATAATTGACCAGCATACTGTCCAGTCCTACTTTGATGATGGCATATAGTGACGCAACGGCTTCATCTTTCGATTCAGGAACGATCGAATTCAGCGTGTCATCTCCCCCACCTTCTACCTCATTCACTGCTTCCAGTACAGGGTAGAACACATCGTACAGATCGCCAATCAAATCTTTCAGTCCTTGCTCATCCTTCGAAATACTCGTCAGGAAAGGTTTAACCATGGCAAGCATCTCTTCACCACTCACTTCCAGATGCAGCTTGGAGAGGCTAAGTGCTTCGCCATTCACGGATTCCTGTACCGGTGTTACGGAGATGTTCTTCGGATTGGACAGATGCTTCAGGACAAAAGAGAACAGTTTCGGGGAAATTTCCTCGAGTTGTTTCTCCAGAGCCTTCGTATCTACCATCGGAAGCGCCTGTGCATCCTGGAACGTATCCAGAGACATGTACAGCGGTTTCTGGGCTCCGTCCAGATCAATGACCAATTGGGACTCATTCATGGACACGTGGAAAGGTAACTTCGTTCCCTCCATGCTCAGTGTACCTTTGATCGATGCTGTCTTCGCATCTTTCATTTTGGCTTGATCAATATCCAGGGATATGGAGTTAATAAGTTCGATCATTTCAAGGTCTTTTTCTGTAGCAAATTCCTTAGCCGGTTCTATGTTTATATTCATGGATTGTCTGGATTCACCGGACTTGATACTCGCGCCATTGGCCATTGCTTTGCCAACGTCTACTCCACCCACAGCCTGACATCCTGTAAGAACAACCATTAAAAGTACTAGTGGCACTGCCATCCATTGGACTAACTTCCGATTCGTAATATGAACTCCTCCTTAGAAAAATATGGTTCAATTCCATTATGAAGGTATAGGTAATTCTTGTAAACGGATACGCAAAAAAATAAACCAAAAGGCCGGAACATGTCCGACCTCTGGTCTATCTATATTTCAGCATATCGTATGTTTCGATAAAACATCCTGCTTCATTGTGCAATGCTGGGAGTTATTCTTGCTCCTGATCTTCTGCGAGTTTCTCATCCGTTTCTTCATCTTCCGCAGTTGCGGGAGTCTCGAATTGATCCGGCTCGTCCTCTTGAATCGCTTTGTTTTCTTCGTTCTGATCCTGTGTCATATCGCATTCCCTCTCTTCTACCGGATTGTCATGTCATCAAGGCCTGAGCCTTGTGTCTATCAATAACCCGAATAGGCGTAGTTCAAACCTGCCTCAATATCGGCATGACATTTTCCATCATAATTGCTCATTTAGAAAACATAAAAGATGATGCCGTTCCCACTTGCAGCCGTGGCCTGAAATAAGGCCTGGATATCATCCACAGTCTGAACGATCTCCTGAAATGTCTCTTCCGCGTCCCAATCTTCCATGACAGGATAGACGCCTTCAGCGATCATATGGTCCAGGCTATACCGCTCCTTTAATTCTTCCGGTGTGAGCCGCTCCAATGCCATGTAGGCTTCCAGCACCTGCTCGTTACTAAGCAAAAACAGATCCATATCCGAATAGTTTCCCAAGTATTGCTCACCTGCGAGAGGCACCACATATCCCAGGGGCGGCTCCCCTTCTACCAAGTTACCGTTCAGCGTGAACTGCAGCATTTGCCATGTTTTATCGATATCCAGATCCACTGCACAATCATGCACACTGATCTCACCTGACTTGATGGATTCAACTAGCTCCTTCGTAACCACAAGATATCTGCCGGACATTCCCATACCGCTACCCCTCCTGTGTAATTCCTTCTATTGTTCCCCATTAACCGTGCTTGTTGGTTCAGAATCGGGGTAATCCCTATCAAGGAGGGCGTATACATGAAAAAATTTGATTACAGTCTCAATTATGATGAGTTGGATCTGCGCAAACATCCTGAGCTGTACACCGTAGGCCGGGGAGAGCAAGGTGTTCTCATGGTTGAGCCATACAAGGGCGAGATTCTGCCACACTGGCGGTTCAAAACACCCGAGATTGCGACGGAGTCATCGGAGAAGATCTATGAGCTATTTTTGGAGTATAAGAAAAAGGGTGATTTCGTCGGTATGGATATGGCTCGCAAATTTCTCCAGATGGGTTATACACGGGCCAGACGTTATACAAATCACAAAGGAGGACGCAAATACTCAAAGGAGGATGGCTCAATCTTGCCCTATCAGAATGATAAGGTGAAGGCAGAAGCCGCGGCTATATTCAAAACACAATGGGAGATTGCGAAGACGGATCCAGACTATGTGAAGATGAAGAAGGAGCATCGGGAAAAGTACGAGTCTGATGAGGCGTAGGATCAACGGTGAAAAGATTGACTTATGGAAACATTTGTCTCAGAATCGATCTTGTTACTGTACATTTTCAACCATTATATTGGAGAAGAGAGGCGCATCCGATTATGACAGATTCGTTCATCCACTTAAACACAGGCCAGAATATCAGTATCAACGAATCCACCCAACTTCAGGTAACCATTCAATGTACATCATCTCCTTCTCCCTTGGATGTTAGTTGCTTTATGGTGAACGAAGAGGGAAAGGTCCCATCTGACGACTATTTTGTATTTTATAATCAGAAGGCCGATCCCCATCAAAGTGTGCTTCTGCAACAGGCAGAGGAACTGAAATCCTCTTTTGTACTGGATACAAATCAATTACGGCAGGCCCCTGTGGAAAAATGTGTGTTTACGGCTACTCTGGATGCGGGAGGGACTTTCGCCGATGTTCAGGCATGTCAGGCGATTGTACAAGCGGGTTCCCAGCAGATCACCTATGAGATCACACAGGTCACTGCGGAAACAGCACTTATTCTCATTGAAATCTATAAGTATCGTGACGGGTTCAAAGTTCGTGCGATTGGACGAGGTTTCTTTGGTGGATTGCAGCCGCTGGCAGAGTCATTCGGTGTTGAAATTGAGAGTAACGACACCTCGGAAGCCGAACAAGTTCTTCTCACGGCACAAGCTGAAGTAGCAGCGGCCTCTCCAGAAGTCTTGTCACCTGTTGCTGCACCAAACACGATTCATCCGCCGCTTAACCTGACCAAGATCGATCTCCTCAAGCGTAAAGTAACCCTGTCTCTGCAAAAGAAAAAGATCGAACCTATACAGGCACGTGTTGCCGTTGTATTTGATGCATCAGGCTCCATGTACCATCTGTATCGTAAAGGCATCGTGCAAGAAGCCTTCGAGCGTATCCTGGCGATTGCATCCGCTTTTGATGATAACGGAGAGCTGGACGTCTGGTTCTTCGCCAAAGACTTCTTGCGTGCACCTAGCGTCACCGCCAGGGATTTCGAGAATTATATTGAACGCACATATACGCTGGGAAGCAAAGGCGGTACCAATAACGAACCTCCTGTGATGCAGGATGTCATTCGCAAATATACGATCGAGGAACCCGATGTGAAGATTCCAACGTATATTATCTTTTTTAGCGATGGTGGAGTCAGTCAAAAAGGGAAAATCATGCGGCTTATTACCGAAAGCTCAACCAAAAACCTGTTCTGGCAATTTGTTGGCCTAGGCCAAGCCAATTACGGTATCCTTGAGAAACTAGATGATATGACTGGACGTTTCATCGATAATGCTGACTTTTTTGCTCTCGACGACATCTCCAAGATCAGCGATGAAGAATTGTACGATCGTCTCCTCACTGAATTTCCAGGTTGGATAAAGGAAGCTCGGGCCAAAGGCATTTTGGCCTAAAGCTTTTACCCTATACCACTAATCAGGCTTGTACTTTTTCTGGTTTAACACCCTCGGAACGTGGACGGAGCATACTTCCTACGATTCGCAACATGGACTTGCGTGGTATGAGACGGGTGAACTGTGCTGTCCAATAATTCCTGGCCCCTGGCACAGCATAAGGTTTGCCTGACTCCAGCGCCCTCATGGCTACGGCCACGACATGCTCAGGTGTATCACGTTTGCCCACCGAGGCTTCATCAGCACCCACCACATCAAAAAACGAAGTCTCGGTTGAGCCTGGGCATAGTGCCAAAAACTGAACGCCACGCTTCCTGTTTTCTTCGTATAATGCCTCTGTAAAAGAAAGTACAAATGCCTTTGTCGCTCCATACACAGCCATATACGGATCAGGTTGAAAGGCAGCCGTCGACGATACATTAATGACAGCACCATTTTTCTTCTGTAACATGCCTGGCAAGAAAAGATGCGTCATGTTCGTCAAGGCGAGCACGTTCAACATAATCTCCTCCTGTTGCCGGGAACCATCCAGTTGTTCAAAACATCCATGGGTAGCAAATCCCGCATTGTTGATCAGCATATCGATGTGTATTCCCCGATTCTGACATTCCTCATATACGTTCTGAGGTGCCTCTACTTCGGAGAGATCCGATACAATTACCTCAGCCCTTACTTGATATGTACGTTCTATACGTTCTGCCAATTGATTCAGTTTGGACTCTGTTCTGGCCACCAGCACGATATTTTTACCCTTGGAAGCCATTTCGAGTGCAAAAATTTCCCCAATACCTGAAGAAGCACCTGTAATAAGTACCCATTGATGCTGTTCCTTTATCATCTCTCATCCATCCTCTGTGCATAATTTAAACACTTGTTTTCATTAGGAAACACTGTTTCTGTATAGAATCATCGTAACCAAAATCTATGACGCTGTCAAATACATTTGTTAAATTTGAACCTAGAACGTGGTGCTTACTTATTAAACTCGGATTAAATTGACGTTATCCGGCGTAAAACAGTAGAATGACCATAAAAGGAAACGTAGTTTCTGTTCAACAACAATACGGTTACGAGGATGAAATCAATGAAGGATCTTAATTCGGGTTCCACGGAATCTGCACATACGGTAACAACCTTTCAGGAAGCCAGACTGCAGCACTCGGATAATCTGCGGCAAAATATTGTGCATGCTGCTGCTGCTTTACTGCAAGAGCATGGACCAGAAGCCGTCACGGTACGCCGTGTAGCTGAACGCATGGAGTGCTCCACCAAAATAATATATAACCTCTTCGGCAAAAAAGAAGGGTTAGCCAAACATCTGTATTTAGAGGGATGCTCCCTCATGGCCCAGCGTTTTGAAGTTATACCCCGGCAGGCATCGTTTGAACAATATTTCCGTGATCTTGCCCACGTCTACTGGGACTTCGGCATTTCTCAATCCAGCTTCTATCAGCTGATGTTTGGAGGATCTTTTTCCGAATTCAAACCAGATGGAGAGACCTTACAGGGAACAGCAACTGCACTGAAACAAGTGTCTGCTTTGGTGGAGATAGCGATTGAACAGGGAATGCTTCAGGTGCAAGATCCCCTGCTTGCGGTTCGGATGATCTGGGCTCCCTTACACGGTGTTATTCATCTGTATTTGGGAGGCCATATTGAGAGCGAAGAAGCTGCCAAAACCCTTTATGATCATACGTTGTCGATGGTTATACACTCCCTTGTGAGTACATCTGCCAATGGATAGACATTAAACCTGTGCTGTTTTAGATACTTTTAGAAGATAAACGAAAAAGGAGCAGCCCCATTGGCGTAATACGCCTAGGGCATGCTCCTTTTCTTCTTTGTTCGCTCTATTATAGTTCCATAACGGTTTCAGTCGATTAACGTGCCTCTTCGTTCTCAGCTTCCCAACGTGCAATTTCTTTACGCACGATTGGAGCGACTTCTTTACCAAGTAGCTCGATTGCTCTCATGACCTCGTTGTGCGGCATGGTTCCGAGTGGGGTGTGTAACATGAAGCGTGTAATCCCAACTTCTTTGCGTAGGTAAATAATTTTCTGAGCTACGGTCTCCACATCACCTACATACAATGCACCTTCCAGGCTGCGCGCCGCATCAAATGTCGCACGGCTGTAGTGTCCCCATCCACGTTCACGACCCAGTATGTTCATGACCGCTTGCGCTGGCGGGAAGAATTTCTCCACAGCTTCGTCTGTTGTATCGGCAATGAAGCCGTGAGAGTGAGAAGCAACGGTCAGTTTGGAAGCATCATGTCCCGCATGTGCAGCTGCTTTCTTGTACAGCTCCACCAGTGGTGCGAATTGCACCGGACGGCCACCGATAATGGCAAGCACCAATGGCAAACCCAGCAATCCTGCACGAACTACGGATTCCTGATTACCGCCACTGCCAATCCATACCGGAAGTTTCTCCTGTACCGGGCGCGGGTAGATGCCCAGATTGTTAAAGGAAGGGCGGTGTTTGCCTTCCCAAGTTACTTTTTCCGAATCACGCAGTTTGAGAAGCAAATCCAGTTTCTCGTCGAATAACTCATCGTAGTCGTTCAGATTATAGCCAAACAGTGGGAACGATTCGATAAATGATCCCCGCCCTGCCATAATCTCTGCACGTCCGTTCGAAATGCCGTCCAGTGTCGCGAAATCTTGATATACCCGTACCGGATCATGCGATGACAGCACGGTTACCGCACTCGTCAAGCGAATATTCTTGGTCTGTGAAGCTGCTGCCGCCAGAATGACAGCTGGTGATGAAGCGGCATAATCAGCACGATGATGTTCTCCCACGCCGTATACATCCAAGCCCACCTGATCTGCCAAAACAATCTCTTCAACAACATCCCGAATACGCTGCGCATGACTGATAAGTTCTCCTGTTTTTACATCCGGATTCGTCTCCACAAATGTACTAATTCCGATTTCCATTGTCTGTTCCTCCCTGGTATGAAGCGATCCGTTGTTCATCTTACCTATTGTAAGTAGATCACCTTTTGTTATGTATCTTAATATTGAACTATTTTGATGAAAAACACAAGTACCCTCTGTTTCCAGAGGGCACTTTTATGTTTATTTTCTATCGATTATGGCTTACCTATACTTAGTTCCATCAGGTTGGCATTAATTACAACACCGGTCTGTTTCATAAAATTAAATCCCAGAATTCCGTCAATCTCCAAACCATAATCCATATTTCCTATTTCAACTTGAAAATCATTAATCGTTGTTCCATCTACAGTTATAGAATCGAGCGACTTGGTATAAACATACTCTATACCGCCTACACCTCTTATAATCTCAACGAGATCATTCTCTTCAGGAACCATTCCTACTTCCCGAACTACATCTGCATTCAACAATGTACTGGCTGATCCGTATCCAAAAGGACTTTTTCTAAAAGTAGTACTTTTCCTCTAAATTCAAGTTTTATGCTTATGAAGGGTAAACCATAAATCTCTAAAATTTTCATCGAGGACCTCTCATGCCAACATATCGTTCTCTTGCCACAACTTCTGGACGTGAAGTGTGAAAAAAGCAGTATTCCCGTCTGGGATCTTCCTGATGCAATTCACCATAACGTTTTAGTGCCTTTGTAGAATCATCAAATGAATCAATCACTGCCATCTCTTCAATGTAACGCTGGCCTTCTCTAGAGTACGCCTTGGTTGCCTCAAAAACGACCCATTCATTAGGGAATCGCTCCTGAACTTCCTTCCATTGCATAGTGACACCTCCAGACCATTAGATAGAAATATTATATCATGTGGAAACAGTATTCCACGGGCTGATATTCTAAAATACATAGATTTTTAAAGCATTGCCTGTAAGTCTATTATTTCTTCCTCCCAATGTACAGCAGGTGAGACGAGATTCCCAATATGGAAGGGTCTTTGGCGGCTTCAATCATATATTGCATGAGTTCATCATACTCGCCACGCTCTTTCCAATATTGCTGCTGCTCATCCGTGAGCATCGCTCTAAGGCTGGATGATCCAATCAAATCAACGGACTCAAATCCATGTTGCTCCATGAAGGGCATAACGTCCTGAATATTAAAATAGTATGCTCCCGTAAATCGTCCTTGATCCTGATGATTGAATATACCCTTCTCCACAAAAGAACGGATGGCTGCCATGTTATCATTCGGTTTCCAGTGCTGCGGAGATTGCAACGAATTGATACTCATGCGCATTCGGCTCTGCATGGCTACAAACACCACGCCCCCTCGCTTGGTCACACGGTACAACTCCCGTACAGCAGCCGTGCGCTCTTCGTCTGTCTGCAGATGATACAACGGCCCCAGCATGAGGGACGCATCGTACGTCTCGTCAGCCATACCGGAGAGCGAAGTCGCATCGAGAACATGGAATCCATCGAATTGCTGTGTCAAACCAAACTCCTGAGCCTTTTGCCGCGCAGTATCCACGGAGGAAGGTGTCAGATCCGATAAAGTGACTTGGTACCCCAGCTTCGCAAGCTCCATGGCATACTTTCCTGGTCCTGCGCCATTATCCAGAATATGACCGTTGGCAGGAAGATACTCTCTGATGTAATGCATGTTAATGATGAATTCAATTGGTTCCCGCTCCAGTCTGCCCCACTCATCAAACCCGGAATAATATTCAATAATGTGATCTCTCTTCATCGCTCTGACACCTGCCTTTTCTTATATGTAGACTACTCATCCATGTTCAAAAAAATTAAATTCCAACCAGTATATATCTACTAAATATTTCCTGTCAAACAAAAAAACGTTCAATTCCCATTGAATGCGGAACTGAACGTTTTTCGATCTTATATCTTTTTCACAAACTCAGACTTCAACTTCATTGCACCCAAGCTGTCGATCTTGCAATCAATATCATGATCTCCATCAATCAGGCGGATATTCTTCACCTTCGTGCCCTGTTTGACCACGAGTGAGCTACCCTTAACCTTCAGATCTTTAATGACGGTAACGGTATCACCATCACTTAGCACATTTCCGTTGGCATCGCGGATTACTTTTGCATCCTCTGCGTTATCATTGTCTGCTTCCAAAGACCATTCATGCGCACATTCCGGGCAAACCAGCAGGTTACCATCCTCATACGTGTACTCTGAATTACATTTGGGGCAGTTAGGCAAATTAGACATATGTATTAAACTCTCCATTCTACGATTGGCATTCCCGCAAGTATACGGGATTTCGACGGTATATTCCATACGCTTGGTCACTGCATGGATGGATTTAAACCAAATTTAAGGTTCATGCATCCCTCACTTTAAGGGTAACTACTTATGATGTAACTATTAGATACGCACTACACATACATGAATTTTAATGTCTATATGAATGTTATTATATTTAATACCAAAGGAGTTCCTGCTCATGTCCTCATATGTTTTCCCTGTGCAAACGGCTTTTTTGATCTTTGTATTTGTGGCCATGTTCTTGCTGGTGCCGTGGTTGATCTATGGTTATCGTAAAGACGGTTTCTTCAGCTGGTCACGGTTTGGCATCAGCTTTTCGTTTATCTTTTATATTCTGGCCGCCTATTGCCCCGTCATTCTCCCGTTTCCGACTACGCGAGATACCTGTGCGCAGCAAGCCGCTGACACGATCTACTACAATCTGGTTCCATTCACTTTTGTCAAAGACATCATGAAAGAAACACCCATTGTATGGACCCAGCCATCCAGCTATATCGGAATGATTCAGGGCAGAGCCTTCTTACAAGTTCTATTTAACGTCCTGCTCCTTATGCCGCTGGGTGTATATATCCGTTATTTTTTTCAAAGAAGAGCCTTCTGGAAGTACGCCCTGCTAGGCGGATTCGGGCTTTCCTTATTCTTCGAGATTACCCAGATCACCGGATTCTACGGGTATTATAATTGTCCTTACCGTCTCTTCGATGTGGATGACCTGTTGTTGAATACTTCGGGAGCGGTCATTGGATTTTTCACAGCGCCCATCCTGCTTGCTTTATTCCCATCACGTGCAAGCATTCAGGCGAAGAGTGAACAGATCGTGGAGCAAAACCGAGTGTATACTATGCCTCAATTGCTCGCGTTAATTATCGATGGAGTCGTTGTTGTCTTCCTTTCGAATCTAATCTCCATCTTTACAGCGTCTGATGTGATCAGTGATGCGCTAAGTACATCCATTGCTATGGTCATTGTGCTGTTCTTCATACCTTGGGTGCGAAATGGGGTAACTCCAGGCTCGGCCATCTTGCGATTCCGCTATGTGAATCGTCAGACCGGCACACCCACCAGTGAATCGTTATTCAAAAGATTTGCCGCACTCTATGTTCCATGGCTGCTCGTTACGATCATTCGCTTGGTCAACGATTATGCTTTTTCAGGTCATCAGGATGTTATGCTTCAACCTTATCAAATGTGGATCTCCTTGGGGACATTCGGTATCTATATGTTAGTCTACGCCGTGCTCTTTGTTCATGTCTTGATCGTGCTCTTCTCCCGTGGAAAACGTTCCTTCTACTTCGATGAGGTGTCCCGCACACGTGCCTCTCGTAAATAATGTTTGGAGTATAACAAGGCATAATGTACCTCTATTCAGTGCTTACGTTCTGCTTATTATTCAGCCGGATTACAAAAAGAGGACGTTCATTATGAGATGAACGTCCTCTTTTGATCGGGCTCATAGCAGTTTTTCAGAGTATTTATACACAATAACCCACCTGGATTATAACCCTAACAGCTCTCGCTTGGCTGCATCCGGATCATGTACGATCTCAATCTCATGGTTGAAGATTAGTGTCGCACGATCCTGCTCATATTCAGGCCAGTTCACACCTGCAACTTCAGGTTGACCATTCTTGGCAAAGGAAATCCAGGCATCCTGTACCTTGAGGGCAAGTGCCGCCGCAGCTTCATCCGGCTCCGCATTCATGAATTTGAGGACATGCAGTGTATTAAACACAAAGAACATTTCGATGCTATGAATCGCTCTTTTTAACAAGGGATGTTCCGGCATCACCCAATCAAATCGATACATCCACACCGGGGCATATTTCTGCTGTGCCGCAGCATATTGCAGCGCTGAACGCCAGAAGAACATATCGGTCATGACTTGGGCTTGTCCATCTGCCGTTTTTGGATAACTATCCGCGATGGCTACCCGGTTCTCCAGATCTGGCGTCATAAAGTCTACGCCCTGAACCATATCGATTTCTTTTGAAAAAGGTACATGTGGCTGGATGAACAGTGCACCCTCATGTAATGTCGTACCAATCAGCACCGGAATATCCTGCGCTGAGCCTTCGCTCACTGCCTGAAGTGGCACCTGTGGTAGTGTCTGCCCATCCAATACAGGTTGGAAGAATAATGCCATACCTGCCCCGCTCTGCTGTTTGACCGTATCACCGGCTGCAATAATCTGCTCTACAGGAATTGTATTTAACTTCTGCAGGTTGTCCCGGTCCACCCCAAGAATCTTTAACATCCCTTCCCGCAACGCTGCAGCTTGCTCTGCCGGCATGAACTGGGATGCACCGCTCTCCATAATGGCACGTTGGAACAGTCCTTTGGCCGCTGGCATCGCCATCAGTGCTGCAATACTCATGCTGCCTGCTGATTCGCCGAACACCGTAACTTGATCCGGGTTACCACCAAAAGCAGAGATATTATCCTTCACCCACTGTAATGCCGCAACCTGATCCAGCAGACCTGCATTGGATACATATGAATCACCTAATGGAGCCATATGCAGGAAACCCAAAGGTCCTAATCGGTAGTTGATCGTCACAACGATGACGTCCCCCCGAACCGCTAACTGTGTACCATCATACATCGGCTGGCTACCTGAACCTGTTACAAAGGAACCACCGTGAATCCATACCATGACCGGCAGTGGTGTTGCTCTTTTTTCCTGAGGTGCCCAGATGTTCAGATATAGACTATCTTCTGACTCATTCGGAATTTCTGTCTGGCCTTCTGGTTGATGATTTCGTGGTTGTATATTCTCAGGTCCAAATTGCGTGGCCTGTCTGATTCCATCCCATGACTCGGGCTGTACCGGAGCCTTGAAACGCAGCTCACCTACTGGAGGTTTCGCATAGGGAATGCCTTTCCATACGCTTGCATCGTGCAAAAGTTCGCCTTGAACGGTACCATATGTCGTTTGAACCTGAAGTTCTCTCATGCCGCTTCTACTTCCTCTCCGTAAATAGGTTAAATTAACGATTAAGTGCATATCATGTGTACTTATTTTAGTATAGTTTGTAGTCATACCCATTTACAACTTTACCCAATTCTAGCCTCCCCTGCTACGTTTCACGTGGAACTTTATGGGGTGGATGATCTGATACAAATCCTTAAGATGGATACCAAAAAGGCCACCCATTAAGCAATGTCATCAAGTTTAACTTGTCTTAATGGCATTGACCCTTAGAGTAACCCTGTCCTTTTCACCACCCAAATAACTACCCTTTTACAGGATAACGCACCGTAAACTCAACACCCTCAATCCATTCACCCGCTACAAAGTCCCGTCCCTTCATAACCACTCGATCCTTATAAATCTCCACATGAAGCCCTTCGCTGCCCTCCAGATGTTCATCCTGATCCGTCCAGAGATAACCTACAGACGACGCATTGAACATCGTTGGCATCTTGCCTGCACCATCGTACATCGTATGCTGTGCCTCCAGTTGCCAATGGGTATGTCCCGAGAAAAGGATCGCTTGCGGGTATTTGGCTAGAACGGCCTTGAGTTCCGCATCCTGATTTACACCATACCAGCCTTGTTCCTTCATCGATCCTGCCACCGTATCCATAAGCGGCTGGTGTAAGAAAATGAAGATGGGGTGATCTAGTGTTGCACGCTCAGACAATTTTGCATCCAGCCACTCCAATTGTTCGGCCGACATATCACAATCCTTCGGATGAGGTTGCTCGGTGCCCAGGAATATATAATGATACCCATCGATCCAATGATCATGGTAAGAGCCTCTCATACCTGTTGTCCCTTCAAAATCACTTAATCGACGCTGCCATAACCCGGCGACTGTAATGGGGTCTACTCCTGAAGAGATCGGTCCCCCGCCTTGGCCCTCCTGCTCAGAAGTTACAGCAGACAACGTATAGGTTCCGCCGGATAACTGCTCAATCAGTGCAGCTGATTCAGCAGCGGTTTGTTTTGTGACCAGCTCCATATCTGCTTCCTGCTCCAACAACTCGGCTACTTCATCCTCTTTCATCTCAAGCAAAACGATCGGCGGATCTTGCCATACCACGGCTCCAATATCATGATTACCTACCGTGTACCGGATGTCTGGCAAACTCTCCGCATGTCGCTTCCATATGCGTTGCAACTCACGATATTCGCTCGGCAGCCCCCGATCCGTCACATCGCCCACATGCATAATCCCGCTACTCCCCTGACTGAATGTAGCTATGTCGGCTAATGCTTGGTCCAGATGCCGGTTATGAATATGGTCTGCCTCATCTCGCACATGTGTGTCTGTAATGACCTGGAAGCTAACAATAGGTTGCTCCGGTGTATGTTCATTTCCCATCAAGAATCACTCCATTTCAGTCCAATAATGCCAATCAGAATAAAACCGATCCAGACCATCGACGTGAGCCGCAGACGTTCACCAAAATAGTAATGCCCTACGACGCCAATAAGCGTAATGCCCACGCCAGACCAGATAGCATAGGCCACAGCCAGCGGCATATACTTCACTGCAAAGTTGAGAAAGGTAAAGCTTGCTCCATAACAAACAAACATCAACACCGAAGGCCATAACCGCGAGAATCCATCCGATACTTTCAGCAAAATGGTAGCGCTCAGCTCCAGCCCGATGGCCAGTGCCAACAGTACCCAGCCCAAGTAGGCGTGACTGTTTGTCATCGATTCAGCCCACCATTCAGCAATTCATGGAAGGATTGAATCGTTCTATCCGCCAAGCGGATTTTTCCCGGTTCTCCAATGCCCATCCTGTACCCCGCACCAGCGGTTCGTGCCATCTCCATGTCTCCGTCCGTATCTCCAATGACCACGGTATACTGCACGGATACACCCAACCGTTCACAGGCAAGCAGTAGCATATCGGGAAAAGGTTTGCCCCGCTCCACCAGATCTGTACCAATCACCACGTCAAAAAAGGAATCCAGTCCCATCCACTGTAAATGTTTAATTGCACTGGGTGTATCATCTGCCGTCACGACACCCATAGCGACACCTTCGCTACGGCACTGTTCAAGGAATTCTTGAACTCCCGGTAACGGACGTGCCGGACGATGCTGCTCCATCTCTTCCTCCGCTCGCGCCAAACACTCCCGGACCATAATCTTGGATTCCGCCCAGCTGAGACCCGCACGATATCCATGCCACGTCAGCACGGCATACACTTCATCCATCGTGCCCATCGCAAGCGGGCCCCGCACATCATACCCATTCATTCGGCCTTGATCATCGTGGAATGTACCCCAGATCTGTGGGAATTCATCTGTGTCGATACGGAGTCCTCTAGTCGCTAACTGTTTTCTGAAGTCATTCAACACACAATCGGTCCAGAATCCCCACATTCCCGTAAAATCAAGCAATGTCCCGTCCTTGTCAAACAAAACGGCTTCAACCGGATTTGGTAATCCGTCCACATACATCTCATCTTGCATTGGTTAAACTCCTTGTCTGCGATCTTGTATGAACGGAAATGACGGTACAGCATGTACCGCCCTTATCGCGTGAGTTACTTATAGTGATTAGTGATACGTTATGTTTACAATCTGGTCAGGTTCACGACCGAGTCTCTTGGAAACAGTTCTTGTCGATATCGTTACTTCGTTACCCGATCCAGTTCCTTCTGCGCCTTCTCTTTCGCTTCCTTCAGCGCTTGTTCCGCTGGCATATTATTGATCTGTACCTGATCAGCTGCATCTTTCAAAGCATCATTGATCTTGCCACCTGTTGGATCCTGGAATGGAGCCGAAGCGTGAGCTGCCTGTTGCAGTGGTACAGTGATCTGTGGATTTTCCTCACTGAATTTCATAAACTCTGGATCTTGTTGAGCCGATTGACGTACTGCAATATATCCAGTGTTCATGGACCATGAAGCTGTGTTCGAAGTTTCAGAGAAATACGTAAGCCATTTGTATGCTGCCTGTTGTTGTTCAGGCGTTGCAGCTGACGGAATACCTGCCGATATGGCACTTGCTACCGGTTTTCCTTCACCAATACCTTCCCAGCCTGGTTGTTGCATTGCAGCGACTACGCTAAAGTCCAAGTCGCCTTGGTCACCACTAGATCCGGTGTAACCTGCTGCTTTATTTTTCATCACATCATCAATCGTTTTGTACCAGTACTCCCAGCCCTGACCTCCATAATGAATGCCCATAATCTTGTCTTCGTTAATCCATTTACGGAACAAGTCCCATGTCTCGATCCATTCCGGAGAGTCGATCATAACGGTTTTGCCATCGTCGCTAAGAATCTGTCCGCCTTTACCCAGCACGGCATCAATCATATTGTCTCTACCCCACATCGGTTCCCAACCGTAGAAGGTGGTCTTGCCATTTTCTTGTTTGCTCATCTTCGCAGCCGCCTCAGCCAGCTTCTCCCATGTCGTCAGAGTTGCTGGGTCGATTCCGTTCTCCTTGAACGTATCCATACGGTAGTACATGATCTGAGTTGTACCGTACATTGGCAAAAAGTATTGCTTTCCATCCACCTGTCCCTGGTTCAGGAATGTCTGAATGAAATCGTCTTTCTTAAAATTCGGATCAGCGGCAATCATCTCATCCATAGGTGCATAATATCCTTTACGTGCCCAGTCTATATTGGAGCTGAGTACAGCGGCTGGAACCTTCTTGGAAGCAATTGCTGCTTGCAGCTTCTGTTCCGTTTCCGTGTAATCTGCTTGTACAATCCCTTTTACAACGACTTCGTTCTGTGAGGCGTTGAACGCATCAATCGTCTTTTTCATGTTATCGCCCAGATTACCACCCAGACCATACCAGAACTCAATCTCCACCGGATCTTTCGCCTGAGCTTCGGTTCCACTGGCGGCAGCCGTCGTGCCTGATTCTGCGGGTGCTTGTGTTCCACAAGCCGTCAGTAGAGCAAAGCTGGTCGCGAGTACCAGCGACATGCCACCCTTCCAGTTCAACCTCAATCTCTTTTTCCATGTCATGCTTGCCTGACTCCAGTTCATTGTTGTTCCTCCCGTTTTAGGTGAATGGTAGTGCATATCAGTTCTTGTTCACACCAGCCGTAATATTCACGCTCTGCATGATCGTCTTCTGGGTGAACAGGAAGAGAATAAGTAGGGGTGCGATGGTGAAGGCACTCGCAGCCATAATCTGAGGCCAAGCAAGTCCATATGCCCCGCCCTCTACAAAGAAACTGCGCAGACCCGCCGATACCAGCTGTAAATCAGGGTCTTTGGTGATGAGCATAGGCCAGAAATAGTTGTTGTACTGTTCAATAAACGTAATCAGCACCATCACGGCGAAGCTTGAGCGAACAAGCGGCGTGATAATCGTCCAGAGAATCCGGAAGTGGGATGCACCGTCCAGCTGTCCGGCTTCCACCAATTCATGAGATACCTGCATGAACGCCTGCCGGATCAGGAAGATCGAGAACACGCTGACACAGTTGGATACAATCAAGCCCGTGTAGGAATCTAGCAGGTTAAGTTCGCTAAGTACCAGGTAACTTGGCAAATACACGGCTGTACTCGGTATCATATAACCCACCAGAATCAGGGATGTCAGTACACCTTTGAGACGGAATTTCATATGTGTCAGGGCGTACGCCATCATACTGGAATTGACGATCTGAAATAGACAGATGGCTAAGGCTACCCCGGTACTGTTCAGGATGTAACGTGCTAATGGTGCCGCGTTCCAGGCATCCACATAGTTGCTCCATAGGAACGTCTCCGGCCAAAAGGTCGGCGGAAACTGCCAGATCTCATCATTGGTTTTGAATCCGCTGATGACCATCCAATAGAAGGGAAAGGCTGTACCCAGCGCGATAATGGCTAACAGAAGGTAGCGGATCATTTTACTTATTTTAAAATTCGGTTGTGACACGTTCTGCAACTCCTTGCGCTTCATCCGTTTAGACTTTTTGTTGGGCAATGTCATTGTCATTAGTAGTGCACCAGACGTCTGCCAAGCAGGAAGGATACTCCCGACAGCAACACGCAGATCAGAATGATCACAACGGCGATGGACGAAGCTTCACCTACATTAAAGGATTCAAATGCAGACTGGTAATACATGTACAGCAACGTTCTCGTTGATCCCGCCGGTCCGCCCTGCGTCATGACATTGATCTGGTCATAGGCTTGTAAGGACTGGATAGTAAGAATAATCGAGAGAAAAAACGTCGTTGGTGAGATCAGCGGCAATGTGATACTTCTGAATTTGTCCCAACCGTTTGCCCCATCGATTGAAGCTGCTTCGAGCAGATCGGAAGGTAGATTTCGTAGCGCAACGAGATAAAATACCATCGCCCACCCAATGGACTTCCAGAGCGTGACGATCAGAACAGCAACCAATGCCCAGTCCGCGTCACGCAACCAGCCGATCGGAGATACGCCTACCCAGCCCAGCATCAGATTAGCGAGTCCCACTTCGGGCTCGAAGATCCAGGACCACGCAATGGACACCGCAACTGTTGGGGTGACCCAAGGTGAGAAGAGTAATGTCCGGAAGATGCCGGATGATTTGATTTTGCTATTCATGAGCATCGCAAGTGCCAATCCGCCCACAATGGTTGGGATTACACTTCCAAGTCCGAATAACAAGGTTACTTTCAGTGATCGATAGAATTCAGAGTTTGTCAGCAGATAACTGTAATTGTCCAAACCAACAAACAGCTTGTCCGGGCTCATGAAGTCCCAATCGGTGAAACTGAGATAAACGATATATCCCAGAGGTCCCAGCCAGAAGATCAGCAATGGGATTAGAGCTGGCAGCGTGAATAGTACCGCCTCAGACTCCCTCCATAGTTTTAAACGCAAATCCCCCACTCCTTACTGTCCAATTTTTATTTAATGATTGGGAATTTTTGAGTATAATCAGCTTTATATTTCTTCTGTACAAAATTGATTGTACACTCGTATTGAAAATTCTAATTCCGGCTTATGTTAAAATTGGAGCAAGTCATGTAAAATATGAGGCAGCTAGTGGGAACGCTATCATAAACCAGAGGTGACATTGTGGGAAAAGAAACCGCCGGGAACCCGAATCATTCTTCGTTACCTGATCGGCATGCGCTGAGGGAGAGAGTTATTGAGGCTATCGCCAATACGATGGATCTATATGGGGTTAATCACACGTTTGGCAAATTGTACGGCATCATGTATTTTGAGGATCGACCGATGACACTTGAAGAGATGAAAAACTCGATGAATATGAGCAAGAGCAACATGAGCTATGCGGTTCGTTCGCTTACGGAATCACAGATGATCTATAAACTGGAGGAAAAGAAGGAGCGCCAGGATCAATATCTGGCTGAGACTGACTTTTATCGTACGTTCCAGAATTTCTTCGGGGCCAAGCTCCAACGGGAAGTAGATGTCATGTTAGAAGGCATTCGTGAGGTCATTCCTGACCTGTCGGCAATGATCCTTTCGGAACATACCTCTTCCGTAGATCGAGATGATGCACTGCGTGATCTGCACAAACTCCAACACGCGGAGCAGTATTATATCTGGCTACAAGGATTTGTGGATCAGTTGCGGGATGGTAAGTTTTACGAGAATTCTCCTTCGAAGAACGACTAATGTGCGGTAGTGAAAGAGAATCGAGATCAGCTTAAAGCAAGATAGGAAAAGTAAGAATTCCAAAACGGTATGGGAAAAAATCCTGTGCCGTTTTTTGATACAAACAAGGACCATTTCTTAATGGACTAACGACTACGTCGCCATCGGCATTATATTTGGGCAATCGGTCACACAAAATGGGCTAATGCATAGACTGGGACTAAATAAAAACCAGATTCTTATACATTGGAGATGTGAACATTGAGTAATACAAAAAATAAGGTTAAGACTCAACAAATTCCCATGAAAAAAATTGCTCCCGTAAGCATGATATCGGAGCTCCCACCCGTCCGCGGTAATGTGAGAACTTCCTCCTCAAATCCTAAGCCCATCTACTATGAAAAAGATACATCCTCGGCTATCAATGAATGTGTGGATCGCGCTTTTCGTATTCCGACCTTTTTGAGTACAACCAACACGGTAAATGACCTGCAAGGACAATTTCTGAACCGTCTTATTGCGGAAATTGAAGATGCATTGCTCTTCCCCCGCACATTGCCCGTAAGCGAACAATATCCGGAAAATATCCTGACCAATATACGGCGCTTGGTTTTTTCGAGCTATGGCTTGCTCGCAATCAACTTCCAACGATTTTTTGTTCAAATTCTTAAATCCAATGTAGGAGGGCCACCAACAAACACTCCATTCTGGGAAGGATCTACTTTTTCTCAAATCGAGCCTGCCATGGCTTTTCAATTCGGGATTCCAATCTTATTAGTTAGAGAGACGGGAACTGACGTCAGTAATGGAATTTGGGCTGGAGGAATTACACCTCTCAACATATTTGTGGATTGGGATTCCGAAAACCAATCCGTAGAGGATTTCTTTAACAGTGTTCAATGGAGAGAGGTCTTTGCATACTGGGCTGCAGAGGTAAGGGGTAACTATTTGCTCCGAACAGAACCCCTGTTCAATAATTAAATAATTACCATGAATTCAAAGGTGTGTCGGTTGAACCTCGGGTTCGCCCTTTCTTGACCTCATAGGTATCAGAAAAAGAGCAGGTTATCTTTTTGATAACCTGCTCTTTTCTTCATTTTTTGGCTCTGGGTTTTAACTTAATGTTATTGCCTCAAAGGGTTACTTTTTACTACTTTTATTTCCTTTGCATCCTGTGAAAATACTACTTTTGCGCTGCCGCTTCGATATCTGCATATGCCCAGTGTGTAGCTGGTACATCACTGAACGTTGGCGTAGCTGCCCCAGTTAGTGGTGTGCGGTTGAACAATACATTCAACACTTTCACAGCTTCAGCACGTGTCAGCTTACTATCGGGTTTGAATGTACCATCGTTGTAACCAACCATCAGGCCAGCGGATTGCACGTATGCAATCGCCTCTGCTGCCCACAGGTCTGCGAATACATCTGTGAAGGACACTGCTGTACCATTCACGGTTGTTGCACTCGCTTGTTGCTGCGTCCAGCGATAAGCAATCGTCGCCATCTGTGCACGGGTGATCGAACCTTCCGGCGCAAATTGAGTTGCGCTCATGCCGTTCATGATACCAGCGGATTGCGCTTTTTGAATTTCATTTGTTGCCCAATGTGTCGCAGATACATCCTTGTAGCTCACGCTATTCGCGGAACTTGCTGCTTCAGTTGGAAGATTTCGAGCTAGCATGGCTGCCATCTGTGCACGTGTTACGAATGCATCTGGGCGGAAATCTGCACCAAATCCTTGGATGTACGGTTGATGTGTACCTTGCGAAACTTTCAGTCCATCCACAACAACAAGGGTGAACGTACTGAATTTTGTTACGGTAAATTCGATGCCTTCGCTGTTATCCGCGAGTTGCACCAATTTGCCTTGAATCAATTCTTTTGTGCCGTCACTATGTTCGATATAGATTGCCAGATTGTCCAATGCTTGCTGACGAGCATCCAGATCAGTTGGCAGACTGTCACGCAGTGGCAATGTGAGTGTCACTTCGCGGCTCTGCATATTCGTGTCGATCTCTACCGGACGAGCCAGTACGCGCACATTCGTATTCGGAGCAACTTGTTGAATCAACTGCTCTTTCTTCGCACGTTCTTCGACTTCTTTGCGCTCCGATTCTTTTTTCAAAGGTACAACGCGGAAGTACAAGTCTTGATCGAATCCGGCGATGGAATTCGTCGGAACGGAAATCACTACATTCTCTGTAGAGATTTCAAGTTTGAGCGAACCATCATTCAGTTCTTTTACCGCTGCTTTAGGCAGTTCAATACGTGTCTCGGACACGGAATCTTTGGTATCTGGAATAACAATGCGTGCGGTGTTCATGTTCAATTTCTTCGCTTTTTCTACCGATTCCTTGGCAATCGCTTCGGTCATTTTCACCAGATCTTTGATCGTACCGTTGGTTTCGGTTGTACGGGTAATCGGCGTTTTGGTCAGGTTGGTGCCGTTTGTTCCATTAACGTCAACCACGATCTGCTCTTGTTTCGTTGTTGGTGCAGGTGTAGACGTTACTGGTGTAGTCGTGGACGAACCTCCACCTGTGCTACCACCCGGGTTAGGCGTTGGAGTATTGCCATTATCTGTGCTGCTATCACCATTTTGTGTAAAGACAAACTTCACAGCGCGGCCTGGCAGTTCATCGCTGATTGCGTTGTAACGAACCCATACCGTTTTGTTGCCGCTAAGGTCCATTTTTTGAATGAAGGCAACATCAATCCAGTGCAGCTTATTGTCAAAGGAAATCTCCATCGTGCTGTCCAAGCCCGTTAGGGTGTTATTGATGTCATTCCCCTTCACATTAGGAGCCGTAAAGAATCGGTTAAATACATTTTGTAGATTCCCAACATCCTCGTAACTGTCTTGTTCATTTAGGACCCATTCAGCCAATTCCTTCTGGCCTTCAGGACTAAGTTCTGCTCTTTTGGATAAATCAAGAGCGCCTCTAAGATTAAATTTGTATTTGCTGAAGAATGCTTCACCTTTAATCTGATCTTTCATTGCTTTATCGAGCCATTGATCCATTCGCGGTATAGAAGTAGCTTGCTCAAATGAATCGATAGGCATAGAGAGGAGATTCAGGACAATATCAGGATCAACAATATCCCCTTTAGACACTCCTTCCAACCTTTCGAATGCAACTAGATGCAAGTAATTATATGCCAGTACACCTTTATCTACTTTGCTACGTTCCAAATGTTGTTGTCCAATGCTACGTAACACATATGTCTGCTGGTCATTAATAAAGTGATCAGGTCCATCTACCAATTGCTGTGCGAGTAGATCCAGCTTGTTCTGAAGAACACTGAGTTCCCTCTGCTCCCAAATGGATTGGGCCAGAACAGCAAGTTCCATCATATATTGAACTTGTTCTTTATTTTTGTAATCTTTATTTACATATTCAATCAGGAATCCTGCAATGAAATCTCTAACCTGCAAGGATAAAGCACCGTAACCGTTAGGTAAAGTAATACCCAGATCAGGATCTTCCATAGCTACACGCATAGCCGCTATATTACTGTTGCTCTTTGCAGTATTTAAGACAGTCAATGGATCGCTTTCGTTATCATCAGGGAAAAATTTATTAAATGCAGTCTGAATTGCATTATAGCTTACATACCCTCCGATTGGTCGGAGTTCAAGTATAAGGTCCGCTAATTGTTGCTTATACTCATCTGTTAAGGTATCGATTTCGGCAAAGTTCAGAGGGAAAGCATCCAACGGACTTTCTGGGTAATCGGAGTTATATTTCTCAACATCTTTCTGAATAGATCGGAGTTGCTCCAAAGACTCCAACACTTCTGCTTCCGTTAAGGCCTGGTTAAGATAAGGTGTTCTTTCAACAGCAGTGTCCGTGAATTTGACTACTCGGGAGATGGACTCTTTCCCTTTTAGCCTAATTGCATATCGATACTTAGTCATCCATTTGTCCATTTCGGAGGATGTGAGGTAAGTATCAATAAGTCGGTAGTATTCCCCTTCTGCATCGGGCTCCTTGAAATAATCTACTCGTTTTGCTTGCTTTTTATAAAACTCATCAAGTGCAGTTATTGCGTTTGGTCCATCAATTTCGCGAATGACTTCAAGTGCCTTCAAGGCTACTTGCACCATGAATTGGACCTGTTTATTATTCTCATATCCAGCATTCGTTGGTGGATCTATATCCAGTAAGTATATTGCGATATCCTCCTGATCTTTGACAGAAAGCATCTTGAAATCAGGCTCAGTGATGAATTGTTCATCGCGCAGTAATGCAATCATATCTTGGATAAAATCATTGCTGTTACCCCGATCTGCTTCTTTCTTCAGTTCGTTATACTTGGTCAGCGGTGTATCCTTATTAAAGAACGCATCAAACGCAGTTTGAACCTGGGATACTGTTTCATAACCGTTTTGCGGCTTATGATCAATCATCCACTGTGCAAGTTCTTCTCTCTTTTGATTATCGTCTTCAATATCTTCCATCTTCTCCATCTGAACTGGAAAAGGGACTATACTGGGGTCCATGGCACTCATCATTCTGGTCATTCGATTATGTTTCATCATGGAGTCAAGTGCTACGTTCATACCTGATAAATCATTAGCAGTATTAATTGGTCGATATTCCTCGATTAATGTTTTCATCAAAGTAAGCTGTGAAACATAAGATACAAAAACTTGTGATCTGTTTATGGAAGCTCCAAACATAGCAATATTCTTAAACAATGGCTTATCAGCACCACTCAATATGCTGTAGCCAACACTGGCCTCAACCATGTACTGCGCTTCGTCGAAAGGTAGAAAGCCTTCTGCCTGACTATACAGACCATAGATCTCATCCAAAAGGTCCTGAGCATTATCTTCATTCATAAATTTAGGGATTTTTGACAAGTTATATAACACTGAGAAAACATACTCAACTTGGCTTTGACTCTCATAATCCGTTTCCCGTGGCAGCAAAAAAATCATTCCTCGTGCCAATTCTTTCTTCTGTTCATCATTCAGCAGGTCATAAGTGGTGGAGATATCGGTCATATCTATTAAACTGCCGCTCTCCAACAAGCTTTGAACATCTGAAATAGCTACATCGATATCATCATCTGAACTTCTGATGTAGTTAAGTTGGTCCAACGGAGTAACCGGGTCAGCACTTGCAACACCACCCACGCTAACCACCTGTAATAACAAAACCGCAATTAAAAGGCAGCTTATCAGCTTTCTGTAATTCATGTACTTGATCCTCCCTGTCTCATGTTTTTTACATATAAATTCAATCCCTCTGATACGTAAGGCCTATTGTAGTGCACTGCGATAAACAGAATCTAAACAAAAAGAGTAAATAAAAGGAAAAAGATCCATCCTGTAGTATAAAAACAGGATAGATCTCAACTTTTTTCGCCATATTTCATCATTTTATTTTTAAAAAAGTATTCTTTTGGACCTATATAACTCCAGCTCTTAAATCAAGGTGTACCCGCCATCCACATACAATGTGCTGCCCGTCGTGAATGTATTGGTCATCAGATACGTAACTGTATGTGCAATTTCTTCATTGTAGCCAACCCGCTTGAGTAGAGACAGCTTCTCATAATCTTTAAAATGATCACCACGCGCCGTTCCTTCTTGCCCCTCCCGCCAGATGGTTCCGGGGGATACAACATTCACACGAACCGGTGATAGTTCCACCGCGAGTGCTTTACCCAGGCTCTCAATTGCACCGTTACATGCAGCGTAGGAAGCACCGCCATCCAATGGACGCTGGCTGAATCCACCAGACATTAAGGTGATCGAGCCGGAAACTGAAAGAGACGGCGCAGCGTATTTAGCCGCAAAGTATTGGGGCCAGAACTTGCCTTTGAAGCAACTCTCTGCTGTCTCCCGATCTGAAGTCAGTGGTCCTCGAGTGTAGGCTGCTCCTGGTGTGAAGAGATGATCGAACGTTCCGATTCGGGCGAAAAATGCTTCGAGTTGCTGTTCATCCTGATTGTCCAATACATGAACTTCCACCACCGTTTCTCCAGCGATGCCTGTGCCCACAGCCTTCGTAATATGTTCCCTTGCTTCCTCCAGTCTGGACGCCGATCTTCCTGCAATAATCACATCCGCACCTGCGGCAGCTGCCTGAATTGCCGTAGCCAGTCCGATGCCCGAGCTCCCTCCGATAACAACGACCCTTTTATTCTCCAATGTATACTGATTCATCTATGATCATCCTCTCATCTCCGGTGATGTAAGTGCTTGTGCTCTCACGTTGTGTTCATTATTCATGAAATGAAGGACGTTGAATAGTACGCATTTACATCGTACCTAGTACGAATATTCGTACTATTGGGACGGGATTACGAGGGCTATCCCCCCTCTTTTCACAGAGTCGATCAAGCAGAGATAGAGAAAATCCGGTATGATGGAGATACATATAGACATATAAATCGAGGTGTTTACTATGAATTTACAAGAACCAAGGTTACAGGGAGTACTGACAACACTGGAGACCATTAATGGGAAGTGGAAACCCCTTATCTTGTTTATTTTATTAAAGGAAGGTACGAAGCGATTCGGTGAACTACGACGCATGATTCCTGATGTATCTCAGGGCACGTTAACGAAACAACTGCGTGAACTGGAGCAGGATCAAATTATTGTGCGCACGCTCTATGGTGATGTTCCACCAAAGGTAGAATACAGCCTGTCCGAACACGGCCAGACCATCGGTACGTTATTGGACGGCATGTGTGGTTGGGGCAAAGCACATCTGAACTACCTGAACAGCACACAAGGTGCCATCAAGGGTAAAAATAACGCGAACGAAGCGACCTGAACGACAACTATACAATGGAACTTCACAGCAAAAAAAACGAGAGACAGATCACCTGATATCAGGCATATCCGCATCCCGTCTTTGTCACATCACATTCCAATCCGGCCCCATACGATCCCGATGGTCGCTGACCTAAGAAAGTAGACCCAGCTTCAGTACTCTTGCAATATTCTCGGCGGTACGTTCCACATTCTCCGGGCCTTCTCGCAACAGTCGTTCCAGATTTGCTGCCCCAGGCACAATACCAAATATGGCATCAATGCCTTCCGCGTAGAGGGTGTCGATCCCTTCGCCCACACAGCCTGCAAGAGCAATCACAGGTTTACCCACTTCCTTGGCTGCCCGAGCAACACCATAGGGGGTCTTGCCAAATTTCGTTTGGAAGTCAATACCACCTTCGCCCGTAAATACCACATCCGCAGTAATCAACTTTTCACGCAACTCAGTATATTCAATGACAATCTCAATCCCTTTACGTAACACAGCCTGTGTAAAAATCAAAAGTCCCGCGCCCAACCCTCCAGCCGCTCCGGCTCCTTGTACATCTCGGATATCTTTATGAAGTTGCTGTTTCACCACATCTGCATAATGGGACAGATTCGCATCCAGCTGTTCAACCATCTCTGGAGTAGCCCCTTTTTGTGGTCCAAACACCCTTGATGCGCCATGCTCCCCACATAGGGGATTGGTCACATCACAGGCCACAATGAACTCCACTTCTTGCAAACGCTCATCCAGACCAGATACATCAATCTGAGCCAGTTGATCCAAAGCCCCGCCCCCACGCGCAAGCGGCTGACCCTCTGCATCCAGAAACTTCACACCAAGCGCTTCAGCCATGCCAGCCCCACCATCGTTGGTCGCACTACCACCAATGCCAATGATGATCTTGCGTATGCCAAGGTCCAGACATGCGCGAATCAACTCGCCTGTTCCATAGGTTGTCGTCCGGAGCGGGTCCCGGGTCTCCTTGGTAACCAAGTGAATGCCGCTGGCCGATGCCATCTCGATGGCCGCCGTTGTTCCGCCACCCAGAATGCCATACTGTGCAGTGACTGTCTGACCCAATGGTCCGCTGACCTCTTGCTGGTGAAGGACACCGCCGGAAGCGTCCACAAGGGACTGCACCGTACCTTCCCCACCATCTGCCATAGGTACATGAATATAGCGTGCCGTCGGGTATATTTTACGCAAACCTTTTTCCATCGCGATACATACTTCTTTTGCTGTCATGCTTTCTTTGAACGAATCCGGTGCCAGAACAAATGTCTTCTCTCTAGTCTCTCTCATATCTTAAAGGAGAACACGGTTTTCCATAATATTTTTCATGCTGATATGGGATTTGGAGGGTCCCAGCTTCACCAGTGAATCCTGAAATTCGGCAAGTTCTTCAATGGACGCCGTCTGTACCTTGATCAGATAGTTATACTCACCGCTAATCCGATAGACATCCGTGACTTCGATGGCCTGTTCACAGAACTGGACCAATTCGTCGCAATGCTCTGTTTTGAGTAAAATAAACGTCGTGGTTCCACGGTTCAATTGTGCCAGATTATAGATGGTCGAATATCCCGTTATTACACCTCTCTCCTCCAGTTTCAGAATTCTTTCCTTAACCGAAGGTTGGGACATGTTAATTTCTTTGCTTATCTGTGCAATGGGGATACGTGCATGATGTTGCAGCAAGCGCATAATCTGCTGATCGATTTCATCTATCATGTGTTCCATTTGTAAGACCTCCGAGTCGTCGACTTATTTAATAAGGTTTTTCTAATGAATTAGCTAAAAATAGTTAGATTTCATCTCATTATATCCTTTGATATTGTATGGTTCCAATGCGATATCAACCCTATAATTTAGAATACAATCTGAAAAAGGAGCGATGTAATGTGAGTGTTATTGGACTTGCACATGTAGCCATTCAGGCTCGTAATTACGAAGATACTCTGGCGTTTTATACAAAAGTATTGGGATTCAAGGTCGGTCACTCCTGGAGTTTGCCTTCCTTTCACATTACCGAGGCATGTATGCTGATCTCTCCGGATCAGCGCACCTGTATTGAGGTATTTGACCCAAAAGCCGTCATTCCCGCCGAGGGTGAACCTGCCACCTCTCCTGAAGCGGTCCGGCACGGCGCACTGTTACATTTCGCCTTTTACGTGCATGATGTAGAAGATATCTATCAGCGAGCGCTCGCCCATGGAGCCAAGGCCTACGTTGAACCGGATTGGATATCGCTTGGCGAACCTGCACTTCGGGTTAGAAATGCGCTCGTCCACAGTCCGAATGGTGAAGTGATCGAATTCCTTGAAGAGGTTGATTTTGACCGATCCTCATCCTCACCATCATCTATATGAAGTACACAAACAGCCTGTTGCCTCGTCATTCGTGGCAGCAGGCTATTTCATGGTTCGATTTCCTTGGCAAGCATCAGCACACACACCTACCCTACTCTTGCTCTGCATTCCCCAGCGTATACTCGCTTAATTTCCCTTCATAAACCAGTTGCAATCGTTCACTCTGGCGAAAATCATCCGGTGTCACCAGCGCAGGCAGCTTGTTCCACAGTTTGATTCCCGAACGCTGTAGAATCTCGGCTACAAATTGGGAGCAGAAGTAGGAGTTGCTGAACTCCACCGGCTCCTTGAGCGTAATGCCGATCACGCCGAGCAGATTGTACATATATTTCTGGCGGCTGCGGATGAAGATGTGCAGCACACGTTTCATCTTTTCCACTTCCCGATCCGTCACCTGAAGCTTGTATATGACACATGTGGTATTGGGATACTTGCTGTATGTACCTGTCTGAATATTTTCCTTCACAAAGCGCCGCCATTCAGCGGATTGCTCGGATGCTTGCGGCCGAAGCTGTACAGCTCGGTTAACTCCCGGTCAAATGAGATCGATGCGTGATTATATGGCGCTCGGGTATAGCTTTGAATAACCTTAGTAAACAGCGTTCCTGTATTCGTAAGCAGGATATAGATGGAGCGTTCATCTGTCATAGCAAAATTTCCCCTTATCAAGTTGGCACTATTCCTTCATAATAACATAGGTACCCTATAATGGAATCTTACTTTGAATAAGCAGGTGATCGGTACGTGAGCAGTTCACTCTTTACACTAACGTTAATCTTCACAGCTTTACTTGTGATACATATCGTGTACAAAATTATTGCAAAACTTCAGCCAAGCAAAGACTATTCAGGCATCGGCCAAAAAATCAAAACCTGGTGGGGTATGTTTGTGATCTTCTGCCTCGCTACCCTTTTTAACCCCATCGTGTCCCTCATCTCCCTTATGGTGCTTGCATTCTTCTCACTTAAAGAATACTTCTCCATGATTCGCAGTACACGCAAAGCCGACCGCAGGCTGTTCCTCTGGGCCTATCTGGCGATTCCGGTTCAGTTTTACTGGATCTACATTGGATGGTATGGCATGTTTATCGTGTTTATTCCACTATATGTGTTCCTGGTGCTGCCCTTGCCACGCCTGATTAACAAAGGTACGGTCGGTTTCCTGCGCAGTGTCAGCTCCACACAATGGGGATTGATGCTGATGGTGTTTGGGCTGAGCCACCTAGCCTATTTTCCATTTGCCACACCGGAGTACGGGTCCAAGCTGATGTTGTTCCTGGTCGTGTTAACACAGCTTAATGATGTGGTGCACTATCTGGTCTCTCTCTATCTGGGCAAACGAAAAGTGGTGCCTACCGCCAATCCTTTTGTCACCTGGGAAGGGTTCGCGTGTGCATTTATTGTAACGACAGCAACGTCTTATTTTATCCATCCCTACCTGACGCCATTTGATTGGAAATTCTCGCTGTTCATCGGGGTGTTGATCAGTCTGGCCGGATTCTTCGGCAGTCTGACGGTGTCTGTACTGAAGCGCGATCTGTTAATTGGAGATGACAACAAGTTCGATTCGCTCAAAAAAAGCTACCTGAGCCGGGTCGACAGCCTGACCTATACCTCGCCGGTTATGTTCCACGTGGTCCGTTATTTCTTTGACTTTATGTAGCAACAGAACAGATAGTTCGGCGATCTTGTAATCATGTATGTCAAAAAAAGCAGCCCAAGTGGCTGCTTTCCCTGTTCAACAGGCTCCAGACGGAGCCTTCATGATATGTCTGCTACTTCAACGTAATTTCTTTCTCGGACATGATTTCGTTCCCCTCATCATTGGTGAAGACAAATGTCGCTTTGCCGCGCTCACCCTTCATCTCATCCGAGTAGATAAATCCAGAGAATTGTCCATTACCGCTAAAGTAAAACCCCTCTTCACCATTTCCACCATGTTCAATGGCTTCCTGTAGCGAATTCACAATCGTCACCGTGTTGGACGTCCATCTCATCTCCGTTAGTGTATATCCCTTCGGAACTTGTTTAATTCCAAAATCAAAGCTGTTACCCTCGCTCGGTTTCTCGGACTGGTCAATGACGATATCAATCTGCTCCGACGGTTCCGTGGATTCCGATTGCGCCGTAGGCTTGCCCTCATTACCACTCGCACTACCTTGATCATTGTCATTCTTCGCATCCGCATTTGGAACAGAGCTTTCCCCAGCTTCCTCTATGGGTTGCTTCGATTGTGGATAGGCATGCTCCTGAACCGATTCATTATTATTCTTGGCACCACAGGCACTCGTCAGCAGCAAGATACATAAGGCAGATACCCAGAGCACAGATGTATTTGTATTGAATTTCATCATTGGAACTCCCTCCATGTTCATCTAAAGTAATAAGCATGATGCATTAATTCCAAAGAACGCTTTGCACTCAGCACCTTCTTTAGTAATCACTACACCCTATCGTCCCTCATAAAGATCCATAATATTATGTAAATACCTCAAAAAGTTAATCATCATCGTGAAATACAGCAACCACTACCAAACTGTTCATTAAAAATTTGCATGGTTAAACAGACTTTAAAGTAACCTTGGAGCTAGAATAAAAAGTGGACACCCATTAACGGACAGAAGGATAATAAGACTAACGGAGGTGTGTCCACATGGGAGAACAACGGCAACGATACGATGAAGAATTTAAAAAGCAAACGGTCAAGTTTATTCAAGAACAGACGAAGACACTCAGTGATCTGGCGGAAGAGCTTAACATCCCGAAAAGTACGTTACATCAATGGACGAGCCAATATCGTGAGCTCAAAAACGAACCTGCTGCCAGTATGGACCGAGTTAAGGAACTTGAAGCAGAGCTGAAAGAGATGCGTCGTATACTCCAAGAGAAAGAACATCGACTTGCCGATACGGGAGAGGAACTGGCTATTGTAAAAAAGCGGTGCACATATTCAGCAAACCAAAGAACTGAGATTCCAGTTCGTGGAGAACCATCGCTCCGAGTTCCACTTGGAGAAGATGTGCGAAACCCTGCAGGTCTCACGGAGCGGGTACTACAAATGGCGCATAAACAAAACAAGCATGCAGCAGCTTCGGAAATCTCAGATCATGAAGCGAATTCAGTACCATTTTTCCGAACACAATAAGCAATATGGTAGCCTCAAAATTACTCGGTTGCTTCATCTGGAAGGGTTTAAGATTACCGAACGTACGGTGAGTGTGCACATGCGCCAAATGAAGCTCCGTTCCGTCGTTAGCCGGATGTATCGTGTCCAGACCACGGACTCCATGCATAACCATCCGGTCGCACCCAACACGCTGAATCAACAGTTTAAGAAGCTCAAACCGAACACCGTCTGGGTTACAGACATCACATACATCCCGTGCCGAGGAGGACGCTTGTATCTCCCCAGTGTCCTGGATTTGTGCACGCGTGAAATTGTGGGTTGGCGTTTATCGAACCATATGGAAACTAGCTTGGTGCTGGATGCTTTAAAAGCTGCTTACACTGCCAAACGATCTGGTCAGGGTTTGCTCCATCATTCGGATCGCGGGTCCCAATACACATCCAAAGAATACGTTGATCAATTAAGTGTCTAAGGTACGTAATCCAGCATGAGCCGTCGAGGAAACTGTTACGATAACGTCTGCATCGAGTCTTGGCACAGTATTTTGAAAAAGGAACTCATTTACTGTAATCCACGCTTTAAAACACCGGAAGAGGCCTACATGGCCATCTACCAATACATTGAGTTTTATTACAACCGCAAGCGAATGCATGGCGCACTGGGGTACCTTTCCCCTGTCCGTTTTGCACAGCAATTTACCGAAAAATCCGTAGCATAGGTGTCTACTTTCTTGACAGAGGTCCACCTATTCCTCTATGTTCATTATCAAAGCAAGTAGTGATCCCTTCTTTAAACTTGATTTGATATCCTCTTTCAGCTTGGCTGCTTTATACCGTATGAAATACATAATCATTAACGTCCATAAAAAACACAGTACATCAGGTACAAAACATACATAATCGGGAAATATAAGATAGGTTGTAACTGGTTGAGGTATGGGGTAATTTCTGCATATGACCATCGTAATTGTAGTTATGGAAAAATAGAATTCATTATGGATGCTTTATCTGAAGAGACCACTTGGGTGGCTGCTAATGCTCTTAATCGTACATCAGAAGTACTTTGCCCAATCTGTAAAAGTAGACTTGGTTACTTTCCGGAAACTACTGAAGATAATTATGATGATAATTAAAAACCTCCGCTAAAGGCGAAGGTCTGAGGCCCACCATGGGCCATTAGTTAATTACATTTATTACCTAATGTACTTTTATCCTAAACAGACAAATTAGTCAACATTTTTTTCGTTTTACTTGATGCATATCTTCTAAGGATTGGATCGCCATTTCTATTTCTTCATATGCTTGTTGACGGATATCTTCTCTTGATTTTTCGACTCTATTCGAAGCGTCCCTCTGCTCAACAGCCTCCACCCAGTTCTTTAACAAATTATTTCTAGAGGTAGAAGCAGGTAGGATGTATGGGGCTCTTCTTATAGGTCGAGTTAAATGATTAAATTGAAGTTCAGGATCAACTAATATTGGTAAAGTATCCGAAAAATAAATTCTATGAGATACTGCACATTTCAGGTCAAGCTATTGTATAGTTTCACACCTCGTCCCAATCAAATACTTCTTTCAAAATATTAAGTGCTATTCTTTGCTCTTTCTCGTTTCTTTTTAGCAGTATTGCATGGATTGCCAGAATATCCTCGCTGTCTTATTTTTTTCCTAAACTCATAAGGTCAAAAACTCAATTTCAGGACATTCCAAATCTTTATGATAGTCTCTAATGTGACGTTGCTTTCACCGCGCTCAACTCTACCGACAAAGGAGAAAGATGAGCCTATTTCATCGGCTAAGGCTTGCTGTGTTAATCGCTGTTCAGTTCTTAATTTCCTTATGATAGCAACAATCTGTACAGCCATTGTTTGATTCATATAAGTCATCTACTCCTCTTAATAAGAAGTGTAGACAATAGCTGATAGGTATTATAGCCACCAAAAGATCCAAAATTTTTAAATACTGTCCCTATAAGCATCATTGGTTATAATGTAAATATATTAAAAAATAAAAAATATTTTGTAGATATATAGTTTCATAATCAAACTTCTCTATACTAAATTAATTTTACATTAAATTATTGGGTATATTTATAATTAAATGGATGATATTACTTCTTGGCTACAATTAAGAGACTCCTTTTAGTGAATTAAATCTATTTTATGGAGGCGTTAGCAGTGGAGAATCAGAACGCTATAGACAGTGGGGTTTATTTGCTGTCGGATCATGTAAATGTTTGGTCATAACCCATTCAAGTAGATAATAAAAAAAAGAAGTTTTATTAAGCGGCGACTTTTTCTCGGAATTCAATCGGGGAGAGGTCGCCCAGTTTGTTTTGGAAAAGTTCCCTGTTGTAAAATAAAATATACTCCGTAATTTGGCTCCTTGCTTGCTCCAAATTCTGAGGTTTCTCCAAATACAACTCTCAGTCTTTAAGTGGGAGAAGAACCACTCAATACAAGCATTGTCATAGCAGTTCCCACGCTGACAATGGCTCCCTGTGAGCTTTTTCTCTTCAAGTAACTTCGCATAACTCTGTGTTGTATACTGAAACCCCTGGCCCGAATGGAGCAAGAAAGGTCCACACTTCAGTTTCTTCACCGTGTCTGTCACCAGTTTTAAGTCATTTCGCTCGGAGAGTTTCCAAGCTATAATTTCGTTGTTGTTCAGATCCATCACAACCGAGAGCTAAGCAAAAACCTTTCTTTTCTAAACCGGTTCGCGTACCGAAATAAGGACGAATCCGGTAGATGCCTAAAATATGTGCTTTCAGAACCGCATCCCGTTCTGCTCGTTTCTCTTTGAGGGCGATATTCTTCTTCCATTTGTAGTAACCTGCACGCGAAATTTCAGCAATTTTACACAGCCAGACCACAGGTGCCCACTTGCTTATTTCTCGACCGGACTGGGCACCGAGCTTCGAAATCCAGCTTCCCTCTCCGTGCAAATTTGGATTGAGCTTTTGTTAGATATTCTACCTGCACTTTCAGATAAGCATTTTCTTCTTCTGCACTGCCCGAATCGAATTTTGCATAATCCAGATCTAAAAAGTTCAGACTGGTACTTTTTTACTATATCATTAAATGTAATATATGTATAAAATATGATTGAATAAAAAAATATTATATAAGAGGATTTATGTTTCTATAATTAAAAAAATTGTAAATGTTTAGCCTCTTACGATCTTAATTGATAGACAACACAAATAAGGGCACTCCGTTACGGAACTACCTCTACGGAAACAGGAATGTATAGACATGTAATTTGAAATAAAGGCGGAATAATTACAAATATCTTTAATAAGGAGTGCTTTATCGTGAATCTTAAGTCCGTTTTCAAAGGAGTAGTGTCATCTGCTCTTGCAGTTGGTCTAATTGCTGGAACTATTATTATACCTGCTTTTGCGGAGTCGACTGAAAGTTCGTCGAAAGATTATGCAGCTAAAAGTGGCAGTTATTCAGGAACTGAATTTCAGGCTACAAACCCATTAAAAAAGAGTAATGGTGCAAAAGTAAACTTCTTTATTAAAAATAATGGGGATGTAAGCGTAAGAATCACAATTAATGGAGATCAGAAAAGAACTCTCGCACCAGGTAAGAGTGGCCACATTAGTGCTCCAGTTGGTTCCTTAAGTAGCAAATATAAATTTAAAGCCGTACCAACGCCTAATGGTGGTAAAATTAGTATAGACTATCGTATTGCTCAAAGAGATTAAAATTGATGCTTAAGATATTTTTAGTTTTTTATAAGGCTCCTGAATCCGAGATGGTAATCTGGTAATTCGGTGCAGACATAGAGTAAAAAAAAGATTACGTACTAGACTTGAGGAGCTCATGCAAAATGCTCATAGATGAAAGCCAGGAAAATAAGTACCTAAATTAGTCATAACCACCGGCTTAGCCGGTGGCTTCCATCAGCCCTATAAGGGCATGGTACTAGCTTGCGCCTAAGAAGGCGCACTGAAAGTCTGCCAACCGCGAGCGGTTCCGGGCTTGCCCCTAAAAGGGGCTTATTATTTGCCTTTTTTCACAGACTCACCCTTAAACGGGTCCAATAGTTCTTTCATGGTCAGCTGTTCGTAGTTCTTATCCTCCGCTAGCTGATTCCGAATGTATTCGGCGATCACTTTCTTGTTTCTTCCTACCGTGTCCATGTAATATCCTCTGCACCAAAACTGTCGATTGCCATATCGATATTTCAGATTGGCAAACCTATCGAAAATCATCAGCGAGCTTTTCCCTTTTTGGATAACCCATAAATTCCAGACACACTCAGTTTTGGCGGAATACTCACCAGTATGTGTATGTGATCGACACAAGCTTCCGCTTCCAATATTTCTACACCTTTTCTCTCGCATAACTCTCGAATGATCTTCCCAATTTCCCTTTTCAGTTTCCCATAGATCACTTGTCTTCGATATTTAGGCGCAAATACAATATGATATTTGCAGTTCCATTTCGTATGTGCTAGACTGCTTTTGTCCATCTTTCTCCCTCCTTGATTTCATCCGTGCGGTTGGCAGACCGGCACTCATTTTATCATGAAGGTCAAAAGATGGACTACTTATAGCTATAAGCTTTCCGGAACCCCCAGTCGAACTGGGGGTTTTCTTATACAAAATAAAAGCCGATTTCCCTTAACTTACAGGAAATCGGCTCTTCTATTTATGGAGTTTCCTCAGTCTCTTTGAGCAATCTTATATTCTATACTAATATCACCACCATTAGGCGTTGCTGAAGCTTTAAATTTATATTCGCTAGCGAAGACACCAACTGGAGCACTAATGTGGCCACTCTTACCTGCTGCGAAAGTGGCTTCAGAACCTCCATTAATTGTAATTTTTACGCTTACATCCCCAGTATTCTTAATAAAGAAATTTACGTTTTTCCCATTAGCACTTGATAATTTGTATGAAGTCGAAAATCCTGTTCCTGAATAAGTGCCACTTGAAACATCCATGTCATAAGGTTGAATTACTCCTCTTTCAGTTGCATAATTTTCCGACAAACTTTCAGTCGACTGCGCAAAAGTCGGTAAAGTACTAACTCCAGTAATTAGACCAACTGCAAGAGCAGATGACACTACTCCTTTGAAAATGGACTTAAGATTCATGATATAATTCCCTCCAGTAATATTATACTATACATCCATATTTTAGATGTATATCACATACAATAACATAGAAAAATATTCCTGTAAATACTTTGTACACTCTATTCTTGACTCGTTTCGTTAAGAGAGTGGACAGATAAGTTGTATTACAATTTCTGAGATAAGGGCATAAAAAATTGTTTAGATGCCCACCTTTCTATACAGATAATACAATAACCAACATTAGGAAAAAGTTTTATTCCAAATGGGCCCGACTACTAATATCTGATTGTCATTTAGCTTTTGTACATACGCAAAAGAGAGACTCTGTTTTTGCTGGGCCGGTAGGGATTTATAAGCTTTAAAAAGGGAAAGATCCGTAATATGATCTTCTAGATTTTGGGGTGCAGATTTTGAATTATAAACGGTAAGTAAGCTGGATTCTAGGTTTTCATCGTTGTTTAAGGTCAGAGGAAATCGGTTTCCTTCATTCGTCTCTTTTTGTCATTATTTACAGAGTTATAGTATATAAGATTGGCTATATACGTGATAAAATGACGATTCAATTCATTATCCGTTTTCAATATAAGCCCTCTGTCCTTTTTGAAGAGATCGCTCCTACCTTATAAAGAGAAATGAATTTCTTTTTTTACAAAAAAATCCTAAAAAAGAGAACGTGTGAACCGGGAGATAGCTGAAACGTGGGAACAAAGGAAAAGAAGCTTAGTGTTAACTAAGCTTCCTTGAAAACAGCGATTTATTGGGGTTTTGATTTTTGTTATTTCTCTTAGTCTTTCTTTTCTATGCTTTCATACAGTTCCGTCAAATAATGAATATAGCTTATTATTCGTTTGGACGTACCGATATACCTCCGCAGTGTCTCTACCGAATTAGGTGGAAAGATACTTCCCCCCTACACACCAAAAACACTTACGTATACGTAAGTGTTTTATTTGAAACATAAATAATTTATGTCTAACAGTTGTTGTGCCGCAGGGTACGGCAAATGGTTTTCTGTTCTACCACAATTAATGTGTAGCGTTTCGTCTCGATTTCGTTCGTGATGACATAAGCCATATGTGGATTGGAATAGACACTAAAGAATATGCGATAAATGTCAAATTGAATGTGGTATTACCTATTAACTGCACTTGGCAATTATCGCTTTAAATATTTGTGAGTTAAAAAACCTGACAGTATCCCTATGCGATTCTGAGCCGCGTTTTAATTTGGTCTAATGTGGCCTCGCGCTGAGCTTGGTTGTAAATATATTCAATCATGTCGTGCTTTTTCTGAAAGCGGTAGCCATGTATCCCGTAAATTAAGCTTCCATGGTTACGATACGTACAACACAGTGCAGCAAACAGAAGCAGAGTCAAGTAACGGTCAATGGCCTTTGCCTAGCGAACCTGGTAACGATCCATGGCCAGCTGAACTTTCGCCGTACGAAAATAGGTTTCAATGGCCCAAAGTTTGCTGTAACAGCTCAATATTTCTTCATTACTCAGGGAAACATCTGTACTTAGAAAAGCTTTCATCTGCTTGGGACCAAAGTTTTCTCCCTCGGTCCAACACAGGAGCAAAACGGAGTTTTCTACCAAGTTAAGCTTGCCCTCATAGCGATATATCCGGTAAGCGGAGGAACCGATGGTCACTAGATCGGTGTCCGATTTCGAGATGTACGAAGCAAGGCTTTGGAGCGATTGCCGGATGCCTTGCGGATAGAAAATGCGGTTCGTTTTCAAGCCGCTAATGACGTGAAATCCACGCTTCGCACAGGTTTGAAGTACGAAAGCAGATGGATACCACGAATCCAGCAGGACGTAGGTTCGGCAGGAAGACATCGGGACGGCCTGAATCATATCACCCGCGAGTTCGATTTTACTTTCTCCTTGTGGGTCGTAACGCGCTGTGGCAAAAGGAAAGACCTGATCCCCTGATAGAAGTAGCGTTTGAACGACAGCGTGCCCGTAAACATGTCGCCGCTTGAGGTGAGAATGTTGAAACGAAGCCCCTTGAATCGTGTGTGTAGCCTGTGACGAAGGCTTGGTTTTTTCACACAAGGTGTCATCCAGAATAACAAACATGGGACTACATTCTCGCCGAGCGCACGCCTCAGTTTGCTGAAAAGCGACACGTTGAACCACGCGTTTCAAGTAAGAAGCATCCCAGTTCCCATGAGTTAAGAAATGACTCAATGTCCGGCGATCTCTCTCTTGAAGGCTTTCGCGGTGAATATCCGTTAACGTTCCTGTAAAACCGGTGGAAAGCATCCCATCCACGAAGTGCTTGATGTGGTGAAGAGCAGGTTTGGAGAACTATAGCGGAAGTTTCCACTCGCCTAACCGATTGTTCCAGTGCTTTTCTTGTGATAAAGTAGACGTATGAGACATATCTTGTTCTCCTCTGCGTGGGGTGGTTGGTGGTACTTCTATTTTACGCAGAGAGTCAAGTGTGTCTCTATTTACATTTCATTGAACTAATTTTGGGCAAGTACAGCTATTAAGTAAGGGTGGCCCAGGGAAGACCAGTGCCTTCCTGTTTCTCACTCCATTCTTCGGTGGGTTATGCATATTCCTGGCGTTCTTTCTGGTAAACTGGACGTGTACCCAAAAGCGATAACAATCCAATGATAAAAATGATGAAATAAAAATATTCATGCCTGATTTTCGGCGATGCCATGTGCATCGTTTTTTTATAATCAATTTACAGTGAACCTACAATATACACGCTAACGGGGAATGTGAACCCAGTCGTCTTGACACAGTGTAATTTATGGTTCGTTTTGTATTGATACATCTATTGAAGTAAGGACGTGCCCCCATGATTTCTGCTGATCTGAAGGAACAATATTACGAGGCGCTTGTGGCCAAGGATTCGGAATACGAGGGTTTATTCTATGTTGGAGTCCGAACCACGGGTGTGTTCTGTCGTCCCACATGCCCTGCGCGAAAGCCAAAATTCGAAAACTGCGAATTCTATGAGACGGCTCAGCAGGCACTTCTGGCCTCTTATCGCCCTTGCCAGCGCTGTCGCCCGCTTTCTCACCCCAACCAAGTATCCGATGTCGTTCGCATATTAGTGGAAGCTGTGGAGAACAATCCGGAGAAACGCTGGAAAGGACAGGATTTCAAGGAACTCTCCATCGATGAATCCACGGCGCGCCGACAGTTCAAGAAGCGGTTCGGCATGACCTTTGTGGAATATGCTCGCGCTCGCCGCATGGGACTTGCCCTGAAAAATATTCGCTCCGGCCGCACCGTGATTGATAGCCAATTATCTACCGGATATGAGTCAAGCAGCGGCTTCCGCGATGCCTTTTCACGGATCATGGGCGCCGCCCCTACACAAGTCGATGAAGGACATATCCTAAAAGCGTCCTGGATTGACACCCGCCTTGGCCCGATGATGGCCATTGCAGATGAGGAGTCGCTATATTTACTGGAATTTGTGGACCGCAGAGGTCTGGAGCGCGAAGTTGAGCGTCTGCGCAAACGAACCAAATCAGCGATTGTACCCGGCACTACAGCTCCCATCCAGTCCATTGAACGTGAACTAAACGAGTACTTTCAAGGTATTCGGACAGCATTCGACACACCGTTGTTCTGTTTAGGAACACCATTCCAAAAGCGTGTGTGGGACGAGTTGCTGGCCATTCCGGCTGGTGAAACGAGGTCATATCAGGAGATTGCAAATGCACTGGGAAAACCGACTGCTTGCCGAGCTGTTGCACAGGCGAATGGGGCCAATCAGCTTGCGATTGTGATTCCATGTCACCGTGTAATTAATGCCAGTGGCGAACTGGGTGGATATGGCGGGGGATTAACTCGCAAAAACTGGCTGTTGACTCACGAGAAACAAAAACAGGGTAGCTGAAAAACAGAATGAAGTAATGAAGTACGCATCAAATGTCCACAGGAATGCATGATATAACAAAGGAGAGTCAACATAATATGAGTACCTTAGAAGAAAAAGCAGCGTTGTTCCAACAATACCATGTGAAAGGAAAACCACTTGTTCTGGTCAATGTGTGGGATGCCGGAAGCGCACAAGCCATCCAATCCGCTGGAGCAACGGCCATTGCTACGGGAAGCTGGTCCGTTGCTGCGGCCCACGGTGAACGCGATGGTGAAGCCATGCCATTCCATCTGGTACTTGCCAATCTGGCACGGATTACAGCGAGCGTGGATCTACCTGTAACGATCGATATAGAGGGAGGGTATGGGAGGTCTGTGTCAGAAGTGAAGCGAAATATCCTGCAAGTCATCGATCATGGTGCTGTAGGAATCAACATGGAAGATCAACTTCCCGCTGGCTTGGGATTGTACACTGTGGAGGAGCAATGCCCGAGATTGTCCGCCGCCCGGGAAGCTGCGCAGCAGGCAGGCATCCCGTTGTTCATTAACGCCCGCACAGATATTTTTCTGCAACATGCACCTGAACACCATAACCACTCTCTCCTGGAGGAAGCACTTATACGTTCGAGCCATTATGCAGATGCAGGAGCCAGTGGTTTGTTTGTACCCGGTTTGCAGGATCACCGACTGATTCAGGAATTGTGTGAGCGTTCACCGCTGCCAATTAACGTTATGGTTACTTCTCCTGATCCTTCACCAAAACAACTTGCCGCACTAGGTGTTGCACGCGTAAGCTATGGACCTTATCCTTATCTGCAAGCTATGGAACACCTAAAAGAACTGGGGAGAAACATTTTATCGGGAAATTAACAGGAGGGCATGTTATAATCACCTCTATTGAACATTTACAGGAGGCAATTATGCTTAACGTGGAACAAAAGCTAGAAGTGCTACAATCGTATCCCCAACTGCAACGCAAAGATGTTTCTCTCGGTCGAGTTAATTTCCACTACGAGGATAGTGCGTATGATAAAAAAATTGTTGCTCTCCATATTCACCCTAACGGTAACGGTTATATCTATGCAGGACTACTGCCTAACTATGAGACCGATGCTAAAGGATTTGTCAATATTCGTGATTACTCCGAAGCAGATCTGCGCACATTGTTAGATGAAACGATCCAAGCGATGTCTCACAATCCCAACGCAGTTGAATTCGAAGAGCCAGAACAAGTAAAAGCTGCTGCTCCTGCATTGTCTACAACCTCTACGGGTGGCGGAACGTGGATCGATGAAGAGGGACATACGCTGACTTTAAAATACGAAGATGACATGTGGTATGTGTATTCCGGTGTTAATCTGGATATGGCTTTTGAGTCGCGTAGCGAAGCCGGCGAGTACCTCAAAGACGAAGGATTCAAACCGCAGGCTCAGGCTTAACTCATACACATTTCAGTTTGGAATTCCGCACAAAGATTGTTGAATAGGTATATTCAGTGATTTAATATGATACAAAAAACACGAGGCGTGTTCGCACTCGTGTTTTCTGATTTCGGAGATTTCGCTTAGATTCCTTGAGTTCCTTTATAACTGTTTCCTGTCAGTCTTTTTTGGATTTCATGGTAAGCGGTGCATTCTTCATCATCGGGTACGTAGACAGAAGTAGCGCACCACCAATACACCCCAGAACGGTAAACAATGTCATCATATTCACACTCGCAAACCACTTCATCCACTCCCCAAAATCTGCGAAGACAACGATCAGAGTGATCATTAGGCCTACCCCAAAGAACATAATGAAGAAGTTACGCATCCCCAAGCGCATCCAACAAACCGTCGGGAAGACAGAGATTCCCAGTACAAGAAAGCCGCACATCAGATCGATCCACAAGTAGGATAAAAAATGATATTCGCTTGAATACAACATGCCCGGTTGATAAAGGGTTACGTCAACAATTCCTTTTTCCTGAAGCAGGTGTAAGAGGAAGTACGCCATATGCAGAATGATCATGGTCCCCGCAACCATCCATACCGAATTCATATAGAAGGATTTCATGAATTGAATTCGTGTACTGCCCATTCCAATCGCAACCGGAAACAGTGTAATAATTCCCCCGATTGCAAACGTACATATCCCTCCGTACATGGGACCAAACAGTTGCGTAGCATACGAGACATCAAATATGAAGCCAATGGCCAGATATACAACGGCGAGCATTAGAGCGATGGATGAAAATATGCCCAGATACAAACGCATATCATCACGAATCAGTCGGTTCGTACCTTTTACTGCGTTCATGGTTTAACCCCCTCTTGATTACGGGTCCTGTTAACCAAATAATCTTGTAATGACGCTTTCTCAATGGAAAGACCCTGCGAATGAGCGATATCCTTCCACATTTTCGAGTAGGGCTCATCAATCATTACTTTCACAGTCGATCCCATCTGGGAAGACTCTATAACTTTAACACCTGCTGTGACTCGGTTGATATCATCAATTTCCCCTGTTAGAAGAACTCCTTTTTCGCGCATCTCTTCCATCGATTGATTTAACAATACCTCTCCGTTTTGCAAAACGATAAGGGACTCACACAAAGGCTGAATCTCCTCAATATGATGGCTGGATATCAGAATCAGACGCGGGTTATCTTCATAACTTTCCAGTAGCGCATTGTAGAAGAATTTACGCTTCTCCGCATCGAGTCCATTGGTGGGTTCATCGAGAATGGTTATCTTTGCATTACTGGCAAGACCTAATATAATCTGGGTGGCAGTCTTCATGCCTTTCGAAAATTTAATGATCTTTTTCTTCTCCGGTAGTTCGAACACATCGATTAAACGTTCCGCCAACTCCTGATTCCAATGCGGATGAAAATATTGCCCCATTTGAACCATGTCACTAACCGTCCAGTTTTTCCCCAGGGGATGATTCTCCTGGATGTAGCACAGATGCTCTTGGGCAGCCAGATTATTATAGGGGTCTTGACCCATGATCTGAACGGTTCCACTGTCCGGGCGGTTATGCCCTGCCAGTAAACTCATCATGGTTGTTTTACCCGCTCCATTTCTTCCCCAGATTGCACTAATGATTGGCTCACTCTCATGTAGCGTAACCTGCTTCAGAACAGGCGTCTTCTGGTAGCTGTAGTTGACCTGCTCCATATGAATCATAACTCACTCTCCTTATCCTTCTTGCCGCGAATCAGATCAATGATCATGTCTTCATTCATGTGAATCCGTCTGGCTTCTTCAAGTAAAGGCTTGATGTATTCTTCATAAAAATCTTGCTTCCGTTCAACGAGCAATGCTTCTCTTGCTCCCTTTGCAACAAACATTCCAACACCTCGCTGTTTGTATATAATCCCCTTGTCCACGAGCTCCTGCAATCCTTTGCGGGCTGTAGCCGGATTGATATTGTAGAAGCGTGACAGTTCATTGGTTGAGGGAACCTGTTCTTCCACCTTCAATCTGCCTTCCACAATATCGTCCATAATCATCGTAGCAATTTGATGAAAAATAGGCTGAGATTCATCCAAAGTCGATTTCATGTGCTTCCAACTTTCATACGTATTCATTAGTCAGTTAGTCGGTTAGTCGGTTAGTTACTCATGTAACTAACTATAGTATACAAAGACGCAAATGTAAATAGGCGAACTTAATTCATCGCCTTTCCTACCTTGACTCTGTTGTATTGATTAATAAGCCCGTCCAGGACTACGGATTGCTGGATCACTTCCGGATGAAGCAGACTGCCGTATTCCATATGCATGCGATATAACAACTGTCTGGCATCTTCGATCCGTGATATCAAATCCAGGCGATCCATAGTATCCCTCCTTTTTGTCATATTTTAGTGTATTATGCCAATCATAAGCGCATGTGAGATACGACATACTTATTCTTCCACTTTAATACACAAAAAAAGAACGCTTCTGAATAAATCAGAAGCGTTCTTTACTTTCATTAAGTTCCAAATCCATGATCAGCGGGTCTCATAATTTCGGGGTTCGGGCTTTCGGGATTCGGGCTTTCCTTGCCTGGGACAGGTTCCGTAGCAGGAGCTACGATGAATACAACGATACTACAGGTAGCTATCAGCAAAGCCAACTTTCTCTTCATTGAGTTTCTGCACCTCACTAATTATCATTTTGTATTGCTGTTTCGCCGTCTCAGATGCAAATTCCCGGTATTGCTCAAACAGTCCGACACCTCTAAGCATACCTCGTCCACTGCTAATTTCAATAGAAAATTTTAAACTATCTAGCACAAATTCTATACCTAAATGATACTCGTCTTTCTTTAGATAATATGCACCCAAATCTGCTAAAAGTCGTAAATATCGATCATCCGTAACCTGTCTGCTCACTTTGCCAATTCGGTTACTCTGTTCCTGATAAGTGAAGTACGATTCATACTGTTTGAGAACATGATCAATATCCTTATCATAACGATTAGCCGCTGTTACAATATCACACAGCGCTGGGAATATCTCATTTTCCTTCGTCGAGATATACGCCAGGTAATCTGGTAATACCTCAAACTGTCCACCCATTAAATGATATATATATCGATTAGCTTCAGCCCATTCTTGAAACTGATTCATTACTACGATTTCATCTTTATCCGGGTTCCTCACCCAACGATTATCCGAATATAAAGAAACATATTTAAGTGCCCCAATGTAGTCCTTCAATTGATAACAGGCACTTCCTGCAGCTAGATCGGAGTATAGAATATAGAAAACAATTGGTCTTTTGGTCTCTTCTTGTTTCCGTCGGCCATTCATCTCATAATGGATGGACGCTTTTATTTTCAATTTTTCAGATAACTCCTGAACCTTGTCCCATCTATGCAATGCTCCAAAAGCATTAATTAGTTCGTTAAGCGCATCCAACTGGTAGCGTTCATCCAGCCGATCCACATAATATTCGAACCGAGATGCAATAATCAGATTCCGGTGCTGATCATTCGTCAGTCCCAACCGGAACAGTCGATACTGACAGAGTGCAAGCCGCTCGGAATGTTGCATTTTCTCGCTTTCAGCAATGTTTTCATATAGAAGAATTGCCGGTTTGAATTTACCCGCTTGGAAGAATTCTTCAGCCACATCAAATAATAAAGGAATATAGGATAGATTATCCATCATCAGACGAATAACCTCTTCAATACAGTCCAACTTGTCCAACTCGGCACAGCGATGAAGGAAGGGTCCCAGTCTTCGCCAGTCCGGGGTCGCGTGTACAAAACACTCATCTATGTATAACTCATAGAAGTAACCTTCTTCCATTCTCATGGCGGAAGTAATGCGATCCAACTGCTGCATGGCAATCGGCCGATTTTTATTCAAAATATTGCTGAGCGTACCCGAATTAATCCCTGACGTTTCCGAAAAATGACTAATGGACATCTGTTCACGCTTCAGATAACTTTCCAAGTGATCGCGTATCGTGGTTGTCGACTCCAAACGAACACCACCCTCCAAAATAAAAAAACATAAACAGGATTATCGGTATGCAAAAGTAATTATATGTAATTAGAAAGTATCGGTCAATATAATAATTTCAACTAATTTGTATTAAAACCATTTTAATCCTTTTATAAAACGGACACTCCTATCCTTATTTTATATCGAAAACGCGCCTGACATCAAACCTGAAAATAGACAAAAAACACGAGCCATCTACGGGCTCGTGTTCTCAACTGACTCAGCAGTCACCATGCTCACTGTAACTTGGATTTAAGGCAGTATATTACCTGCCGCACGGTAAATTTCATACCACTCTGGACGCGTGAGATGAACATCTCCTGCTTTTACACAGTCTTGCAGACGTTCAATATTCATCGTGCCTGTCACAGGTTGCATCTGTGCAGGGTGACGAAGCAACCATGCGATTGCAATCGTTGTATTGCTCACGTCATACTTCGCAGCAATCTCGTCGATCTTTGCATTCAATTCCGGGAACTTGTCGCTACCCAGGAATACACCTTCGAAGAATCCGTACTGGAACGGGGACCACGGCTGAATGGTGATATCATGCAGACGACAGTAATCAAGAATGCTACCGTCACGGTTAACCGCGGCATCGTTCTCCATGTTCACGTTGATGCCACTGTCAATCATCGTCGTATTGGTAATACTCATCTGCAACTGGTTGGCTACCAGTGGCTGTTTCACGTATTTTTTCAACAATTCGATCTGGTTCGGATTCTGGTTGGACACCCCGAAGTGACGCACTTTGCCTTCGCGCTCCAGTTGATCAAAGGCTTCAGCCACTTCCTCCGGCTCAACCAATGTATCTGGACGGTGTAGAAGCAGAACGTCAAGATATTCCGTTTTCAGACGTTGCAGGATGCCATCGACTGAATTCAGGATGTGCTCTTTGGAGAAATCAAACATGCCTTTGCGAATACCGCATTTCGATTGAAGAATCATATTTTCACGAACTTGGGGATTCATCTGTACCGCTTCGGCGAAAATCTCCTCACATGCTCCTGTACCATAAATGTCGGCATGGTCAAAGAAATTTGCCCCAACCTCCATTGCAGAACGAACAAAATGTTCGGCTTCCTTACCGTCTAGTGAATTAATCCGCATGCAGCCCACCGCGACTACAGGTACTTCTAGTGCACTGCTGCCCAATTTAATCGTTCTCAAGATGTTTTCCCTCCATATTCGAATATTATCGTGTATCTTACCTTTGATTGTGACATATATCTGCAATCGGTTTCAATAGCTTTATCCTACATTCATATGGAGAAATGATAGGTTCTTCATTCTAGCCTATAGATCCGAAAGAATAAACTATACTTCTTCCGGTACAATGACCTCAATATGCCTTGGCAGGACACGGATATGAATCGGCAGGGAAGGACCTTCTTCCCCATCTACATTGGTGCGAATGGCTTCGTCTGAGCGAACATGAACTTCTTTGGCTGTAAAATAGTCCACGTCCTTATGGTCTTTCAGACTACCAAAGAAAAGGGAAGTGCCGAGGGTCAGACTGTTGAACACACTGATATTACGAACAACAAAACAATGTATCAGACCATCGTCCACCTCTGCATCCGGGGACAACTTCTCGAATCCTCCGACCGAGTTGGTCAGCGCCGCCAGAAAAAGTGGCGATTCCCCCTCCCAGAGCTGTCCGTCATATTCAATGGTTAGATGATTGGCTGGTGTATTCACCAGGTCTTTCAAGCCTTCTTTGAGATATGCGAATGATCCCAACTTCGACTTTTCTTCCGAGGATACGGAGAACAAAGCTTCCGCCAAAGAACCCGCAGCCACAACGTTGGCAAACAGGCGATCATTGATTTTCCCCAAATCCACGATATGCGTTTGATTCGAACGTAACTGCCTAATGGCTTCTTCCGGGTCAAGCGAGATATTCAGCGCACGTGCAAAATCATTCACCGTACCTAGCGGTATAACGCCTAATCGGGGGCGATGATCCTGATCCATCATGCCGTTAATCGTCTCATGCAGTGTACCGTCGCCTCCGATGGAGATGACCAGATCACAGCCGTCTTTGCAGGCGCTCAGACAGTAGTTGGTGGCATCACCTTCCCCGGCCGTCTCATTAACCACCACCTCATACTGCTGTGACTCCAGAATTTCTCTGACTTGGGACACATACTGCTCGGCCTCTTCCTTACCTGACGATGGATTACTAATGATCATGGCTTGGCGCATACTCACATCTTCCCCTCCAAATTGGCATCTTTACTTCATCTTTACCCGTTTCAAGGGTGGGTTGAATAGGGTCTGCGGGAGATGTTTTATTTTTTTTGATAAACATGTCTCTGAAGAGTGCAGAGCAGGGTTTGTTTCATATAGAATAGAAGTAGAGAAATACCCATTACGAAATTTCTTGTTCCTTTTCCCTGTTGACGGGTTAATAACTATAGATGTGCTTTGAGCCGAACCTGCATATGTTAAACTCTTCAATTCACACTGAACACTCCCGTGGGCAGAACAACCTTCCGGTCGCTGTTATCGTGTAGATACTAGAATCAATTTCATAATACCTTTAGCTGCTTCAATCAAGGCTAGATATAGATCAAAATGGTTTAATTTGTCTATATCTAGTTACAAAAATCCATTTTAGTGAGTTATGAAATTGATTCAATATACTTATCTAACTCAATCTGTTCGGATGATTTTATAATTCTAAAAATCGGAGGGAATGCATGCAATGAGAAGAATGACGCTATTATTTCTAGTATTCATCCTGAGTCTCGGGGCATCGGGGCAAGCCATGGCTTACACAACTACGGACTTGGGCGAGGGAATCATTGAAGATCCCGCTTTGGAGGACGGACTGAAGTTAATCCTGAACAAACCTCTGGATATGCCATTAACTTCAACGGATCTGGAGCAGCTTGAGGTGGTGGATCTGAGCAATGCAGGTATTCACAGCCTGTCCGGTCTCGAATATGCAACCAACCTGACACACCTCCGATTATATGGGAATGAGATTGAGGATCTCACACCGCTGGCGCACCTAACCCAGCTTCGCGAGATCGATGTTCGCAATAATTACATTACATCCATAGACGCACTTACTGAATTAAAAGACTTGGGACGGCTGTACATCAGCAACAATTCCATTTCTTCCATAGAGGTTGTACGTGGGTTCAACCGATTACATACGTTCCACGCCAGCGGTAACCAGATTGACAATCTTTCGGCCCTCTCGGATGCGGATGCACTGAAGTGGCTTGAGATTTCGAACAATACCATTAGCGATCTGACACCGCTCATGGGTAAAACCCGACTCCAGCAACTCAATGTAGCAAACAACCAGATTCAGACGCTGGACGTACTGGCTGAACTGCCAAATACACTGCGGAATCTGAATGTGGCAGGTAACCAAATCACGGATCTGACACCACTGGAGCACATGACACGCCTTCGGACACTTGATATCTCTGGTAACCAAGTACAGCATCTCAAGGGGCTTGAGAGACTAACTGGGCTGACGGAACTGAATGCAGAGTCCAATCAGATCTATGATCTGGAACCTTTACGGCAGCTTTCCAGCCTGGACGTGTTGAAATTATCCAACAACCGGGTGTGGGATCTGACACCGATCGCAGGTTTTACGTTTACCCGTGATCAATCAGCGACAAATGTTATACAGGATATCTCGGCGTCTACCTCGTTATCCTCCGGTATTCAGACTTCTGTCTCAGAGGTTGAGCCTGCCGGACTCACGGTGCAGAACAATTATCTGGATGTTGTGAGTGGCAGTCATACGATGCAGCTTCTGAACCGGATGAATGTGCGGGAGCAGAAACGAACGCCGCAGGGCAGCTTCCAACGTCTGATTGAAGGGTCCACCACCGCCTATGTCGGGGATCGTGCTTATGCACTGGATGCTGCACCTTTTATCGATGAAGGCCGGACCTATGTGCCTCTGCGTTTTGTCTCGGAGCAGTTAAACGCCCGTGTGAACTGGAACAGCGGTACGCGCGAAGCTGTGATCACACAGAATGACAAGACCATCCGCTGGAGCGTGGGTAACAAACAAGTTGTCGTGAATGACAAGCTTGCGATCAATGACGCTCCTCTTCTGATGAAAAATGGTAAAGCATTTGTCCCGGTACGCTTCATTTCAGAGCAATTCAATACCTCTGTTGGTTACATCGGAAGCAGCAAAACAATTCTGATTTTTGAAAATAAACAGCTTGGTGAGAGTGTACAGCCTTAAATAGTGTCTCACGTTCATTTCCAGCCATAAGAGAATATGAGAAACATAGCAAAGTCCCCGTCTGAACGATCAGCGGGGATTTTGTTGTGCCATGACAGTTGTATTATGACATTGGATAATGGTATATGGACATCGCCGATCACAAGCAAATACAGCATACGATCTGTCTATGCGAATACGAACTCGTGATACTCCATCTTCGATTAGGGTAAATTTCACACGGTTTAGCATATCTTCTTTTGCCGTGGGAGTTGTTATACTGAACGTAATATATATGACAACTGAGGTTCAAGCGAGGAGGAAATTCACATGACATTCACGCTCACTGGTTATTCCACAACCCAAGACAGCCCGTGGAGAGAGCTATCTTTTGTGCCGACTAATGAAAGCGCTAACTTAAAACTGACGGGTGAACAGCACCAACTTGTGGAAGGGTTTGGCGGTTGTTTCAACGAACTTGGATATATTGCTCTGTCCCACTTGAATGAGGAGCAGCGCCATGAGGTATTTCACTCTCTCTTCCATCCCGAGGGCGAGCACAAGTTTAACATCTGTCGCCTGCCGATCGGCGCAAGTGATTATGCAGAGCAGTGGTATAGCCACAACGAGGTAGACGGCGACGTGGCCATGGAACATTTTTCGATCAAACGTGATTTCAAATATCTGATTCCCTACATCAAGGAAGCTCTGACTTATAACCCGAACCTGCAATTCTTCGCCTCGCCATGGAGTCCGCCAACGTGGATGAAGTCGCCCAAAGCCTATAACTATGGGACACTGCGCTGGGAGAAAGATATTCTGGAGGCCTACGCCCTGTATTTCGTAAAGTTTGTACAGGCTTACCGTGACGCAGGCATTACGATCCATCAGGTGCATGTGCAGAACGAAGTGATTGCAGATCAGAAATTTCCTTCTTGCATGTGGACAGGCGAGCAGCTTCGTGAGTTTATTGCCGATTATCTGGGCCCGGCTTTTGACAAACACGGTCTGGATACGGAGATCTGGCTGGGAACGATCAACGCCCCTGATCCATGGGAGGAATTAATCAAGAAAAAAACAAATGACTTCGATGAGTACGCCGGGCTTGTCCTGAGTGATCCAAAGGCCTATTCCTATATCAAAGGTGTTGGGTATCAATGGGCAGGCAAAAATGCCATTCAACGTACCGCGGCGAGTTATCCGGAGCTTCGTTATATGCAGACCGAGAACGAATGCGGTGATGGCAACAACTCATGGAACTACGCCAAATATGTATATAACCTCTACCAGCATTACTTCAGCAACGGAGTGAACGCGTACATCTACTGGAACATGGTTCTGGAACCCAAAGGCCGCAGCACATGGGGCTGGGAGCAGAACTCCATGATCACTGTAGATCCGGACAATAAGGAGGTTACTCGGAACCCCGAGTATTATGTGATGAAACACTTCGCTCATCATATTGTGCCTGGTGCTCGAAGAGTCGGTCTGTCTGGCGCGTGGAGCGGGAAATCCGTTGCTTTCCGCAACCCGGATAACAGTCTCGTCATTGTCATCAACAATCCATTCCAGGACCGTCGTGACCTGTATCTAACCCTTGAAGAAGGACAGACCCTACACATGGAGCTGGAAGCCGATTCATTCAACAGCATGGTTATTCAACCGAAATAACTAATCCAACACATCGGTAAAAGCGTGGATATCAATAGCGTCAGCCCCCAAGGATTCCCCGGGCCGGCGCTATTTTTTTATGGGCCAGACCATGCATATTGTCAGCATAATTACTCCTGTAGAACACAAGCTGAAGACGACTTAAAGATATGACGTTTCACTTTTTATATTTACAAATCTATAAATCTAGATATAATGTAATCCAGAGAACTTACTCTCATGTCCATCATATTATAGGAGGCAAGGCAGGCTCATTTCAGCATAATATATCTATTTTTCTGTATATTTAAATTTATTGGAGGTACGCTTTACATGAAATCACAACAGGTCAATCCACTCCTTATCTTGATGCTGGCACTCGGGGTATTCGGAATTATTACAACAGAAATGGGAATCGTGGGGGTACTGCCTCAGGTTGCGAATAAATTCAACATTACGGCTGCACAGGCAGGTTGGCTGGTCAGTGTATTTGCGCTGGTCGTAGCCATTGCGGGTCCCTTTCTCACCTTGCTGGCGTCCGGAATTAATCGCAAAATCATCCTTTTAACCGCTGTGCTGATGTTTGCCATTTCGAACGTCGTCTATGCCTACGCCACAACATTTGATACCATGCTTATCTTCCGTATCATTCCCGCGTTATTCCATCCCGTCTTCTTTTCCGTAGCCCTGGTCACCAGTGCCCAACTCGTACCAGTAGAGAAAAGTAGTCAGGCCGTCGCCAAAGTATTCACCGGAGTTACCGCAGGCTTTGCCTTTGGCGTGCCACTGACATCGTATCTTGCTGAACGGCTATCCCTCGAAATCGCCTTTCTGTTTGGAGCGATAGTCAGTGTAGTTGCTTTGATCGGCATATGGATCTGGCTACCCTCCATGCCCGTGAAGGAAAAGATGTCCTATGGTAAGCAGCTTGGTATTCTGCGCAAACCTGGATTATGGCTGAATGTAGCCGCAGTCATTTTTATATTCGCCGCCATGTTCTCCGTGTACAGCTATTTTGCCGAGTACCTTGGACAGGTCACTCACATGAGCGGATCATGGATCAGTGTCATGCTGACCGTCTTTGGTGTCGTCATGATTATCGGAAATTTGGGGTTTGGACAGTTTCTGCGTAAGAGCGTGGTCCGAACTGTCCTCATGTTCCCCCTGCTGTATGTAGCAGCTTACGCACTCGTCTATTGGGCCGGTCCCCACTTCATGTGGATGGTTATTGTAGTCATCCTCTGGGCATCCGTGCATTCAGGAGGATTGATTGTAAGCCAAACCTGGTTAACCGCTGAGGCGCAGGATGCGCCTGAATTCGGCAACAGCTTGTATGTATCCTTTTCCAACCTAGGTATTACCTTGGGTACTGCCATCGGCGGCTGGTTCATCGCAAACCTGGGAATACATCAATTGATCTGGAGCGGAATGATCTTTGCACTGATCGCTTTTGTATTGGTTTGGATTAAAATTAAATTCTTCTCTTCACGATCCTCGGTCGCTTAAATTCCAGGACGGCCCTCATACGGATTCTAGGCTCCCTCCACGAGTGATTCACCAAACAAAGGAGCCAAAAGATTCGCACACCAAATAGCGCCATATTCCCATGCTTACCATGAGGGACAGGCGCTATCTGGTGTTATATAATTACCGGATTTCAAGGGATGCTCAGACTCATCAATACCCGGGCTTAAGGATTGTTCGCCAGGTAATTTCTCAGCCATTGCATAGCCGGACGTTCTGTACCGTTGCTATTGACCAGATGGGAGCCGCTCACCCAGGTTTGATTCTGGTTGTAGCCCCACAGTGTTACACCTTTAACAGCAGAGTGTTTCCAAAGCACAGGGAATTTCTGCTGATAACGCTGCAATTGTGTATTATCGTCACCTGTCATATCCAGCTCGGATACATAGATTGGCAACCCTGTCGCTGCAAGCTTGTTCAATACCGTGTTCATCGTGCTTACAGAAACGTTGTCCATATTGAAGTAATGCGCTTGGATTCCAATACCATCAACTAGACCTCTGTTTTTCAAAAGGTTGATAATCTGGATATATTGGTCCGCTTTAGCGGGATCACCGATAATACCATATTCATTAATTAACAATTTGGAGTTAGGGAAGGCTTGTCTCGCCTGTTGGAATGACCAGATGACCCAGTCCCAACCCGTTGCCCCATCTCCACCAATGGCATTGCGATAGGATGGTTTCGCATGCAGAGGTTCGTTCACAACATCAACAAAGGCAGACTTCGAATACCGCTGTCCTGCGGCTTTAATCCATTGTGTCACTTCAGCTTTCTGATCAGCGGCTGAGAGACTGTTAATCCAATTTGGCTGTTGATTTCCCCATACGAGCGTATGGAATTTGAACGGAAATCCGTTGTTGTTAGCATAGTTGTAGGCCATGTCCGCCTGGCCCCAATTCATTACGTTGCGTGTGCCTTCAATAGCATCCCACTTGGTTGAGTTCTCCGGAGTTACTTGATTCCAATAGGGGCTAAAATTCGAAGGAACTTGGCTAGCTATAATATTTCCCAAAAATTTGCTGCCTTTCGCCAAACCAGCACTCACACTGCCCACCGCAACTGAAGCAGCGAGAATCCCTACCAACGCCAGTGAGCCGACTGTTTTGAACCACTTAGACTTAATCAATGATTTTCCTCCTTAGATTCATTTTTGTAAAGCGCTTACAAACATCATTTTACTGGATAATTTTGGTTTTTAACACCTGTCAAATTATAGTATTTTATTGTAAAAAAGTAGAATTCAGTGCCTTTTCTGAAGTTATTTATAGAATCACACTCTTAAATCCAACATAACTCTTACATTGGAGTTTACATTCACCAGATGTTTATCTAGTATGAAATGATACATATCTTTACACACACTAGATAACAAGGGAGATTACAACATGCGCAAAATTTCAACGAAACGTTTCGCCGGATGGCCTTTATCGTTCCTCTTATGTGCCTCCATTTTGTTCGCCCCTTTTGCTTCCACTCCGGTTCAGGCTGCTGAGGCAGACAAGGAAACCAAGATTACGTTGCTCGGCACATCGGATATTCATGGTCGATTCATGCCGTGGGACTATGCTCTGGACGGTCCAAACCCAACCGGCAGCATGACACAGCTCTACACCATTGTGAAAAAAGTCCGTGCTGAGAATCCCAACACGATCCTTCTGGATGCAGGAGACATGATACAGGATAACTCGGCTGAGTTGTTCAATGATCAACCTCAATCTCCCATGATGGTTGCAATGAACGAGATGAAATATGACGCATGGGTTATGGGTAACCATGAGTTTAACTTTGGGCTGGACGTACTGGAGAAGATCTCTTCCCAATTCAATGGACAGCCTCTCGTGGGTAACATTTTCAAAGAAAACGGCGACCGTTACATGCCTGCCTATACGATTATCGAGAAAGACGGAATCAAAGTGGGTGTTATCGCAATGAACACACCTATGATTACCGAGTTCGAGAAAGGTACAGATCACCTGGACGGCATCATCGTCAAAGATCCTGTGGAAGAGACCAAGAAGGCCATTGCTGAGCTGAAAGGCAAAGTTGATGTCATGGTTGGACTCATGCATATGGGATTGGATAACGAGAACGGAAATCCGGGCACCGGAGTGACGGATATCGCCAACGCCAACCCGGAGCTGGCTGCCATTTTTGCCGGACACATGCATACCTTGATTGAATCCCAAACGGTTAACGGTGTATTGATCTCCGAACCGAATAAATATGGCTCACATATCTCTCGAATTGACCTTACATTTGAAAAAGATGGCGACAAAGTTTTGCTGAAAAGCAAGGAAGCTCAAGCTCTCGCTGTAAAAGCAGCAGACGGAACATATGAAGTCTCTGATCCTGCGCTGGAAGAGACCTTGCATCCATTCCACGAGTTCGCTCGTGCCGATGCCAACATCGAAGTGGCTGAACTAAAAGGAACGAACCTGGTCCCTGCTGATGAGATTAAGGGTATCCCTGCGGTGCAGATTCAGGAAACACCTTTGTCTGACTTTTTCACCGAAGTGATGTTGCATTACAGTGATGCCGATGTGGTCGCGCACCAGATTGATAACGACAAAGCCAAGCTGGATGTAGGCCCGATTAAGAAAAAGGATATTGCATTCAACTACCAATACACCTTCGGTGAAGTAACCGTGTATGAAGTGACCGGACGTGATCTGATGGATTATATGGAGTGGTCTGCGGGGTACTTCAACTCCACACGCCCGGGTGATGTGACCGTCAGCTTTGATCCGAAACGACGTGCTTCCAAATACAGCACCGATGATTTCTTCGGCGGCGTGACGTATGAGATTGACCTGACCAAGCCATACGGCAGTCGGATTACGAATCTCAAGTACAGCAATGGATCCGTTGTCAAAGAAGACGATACGCTAAAGCTCGGTATGAATGCCTACCGGATGGAAGCTCTGATTGCCAAAGGCGGTGCCATGGAAGGACGTAAGTTCAAGCAGCTCTGGTCCTCCAAGGATGCCTCGGCATTCGGTGAGATTCAAGGCACGATTCGCAACCTGTCCATCGCCTATCTGAAAGATGTCATGAAAGGTGTCTACGAACCGAAGATTCAACACAACTGGAAAATCACTGGCGTAGACCTGACTGCACCAGAGCGTGCAGATGTGGTCGAGTTAATTAACGATGGCATTATGTCTGTGGCAACAACGGAAGATGGCAAGTACACCAACATTGCCTCCATTAACATTTTGGATGAGGTGACTCAAGAAGAGATTGATACACTATCTGCCAAAGCAGGTGTGAGTGCAGCACAATTCGCAGGCGTGAAAAACAAGGGAGCATTCTATCAACAGCTGAACAAGGCTCGCAAAGCAGTAGGTAGTGGTGAGGGAGCAACTACTCCTACACCTGAGAAGCCGACAACGCCAACAGTACCAAAACCAACACCAACTCCAGGCACGTCGAAACCTGGTAAACCATCCACACCAAGCACGGGTAAACCAGGAACTGTCACCAAAGGCAAACAAGCCAAGGTTACAGCGTCTTACCTGAACGTACGCGCTGGCGCTTCATCCAAAGCGAAGGTCGTTGCTGCCGTACCGAAAGGTACCCTACTTGAGGTGATCAGTACAGACAAATATGGCTGGGTAAAAGTGAAGCTGGATGGACGTGTAGCATTTGTATACGGGAAATATGTGAGTATTTTGAAGTAGTACGCTATAAATTTTAAGAATTAAGAAAGTGGATATCCTTCCTATATAATGGGACCACTTTCTTTTTAAATAACATCAAACTATTAATCCTTGTTTCTAATATGCACATGATCACTATGCAAAATTTCAAGTTCCCACTCTTCATTGGAGATGTAGTATGTATTCTCATCATTTTTAATAGTATTACCTTTTATTATTTTCCCTTCTCTATAATCCTCAATTAATTCAAACTGTCTGAATCCTTCCGGAGACATAGTTCTAATATAGTTCCCAGTAATCAAAGAAATATATGAAAATACAACACTCACAAAAATTATAAAACATGGGATTGTGCACATTATTAAAATTCTTAAATTCTTCTTAAAACTCTCGTTGGGTTCATTGTTTGCAATTGTATCGTCGGAATTGAAAAGTTTGTTTCTAGTAAAAAGAACTATTTTTGAACTATAAAAAGAAACGCAACAAGAGATGATAAAAGTAATAATTATCCCTACAGGATATATGTCTATTCTCTTAAGCAAAGTTAGAGTGAAGTAATGATTCAAAACAAAAAAAACAATATAAATAAATGGGAATATAGCAATTGATACAACTACTCTGAGATTATTTATTTTATTGACCAAAATAACAAAAATAGAGGCTACGCAAAAAGATATAATTAAAATGAGAATTGATGCCTTTTCCATAAAGTATGAGAACGAATCTACCATGCCAAATATTTTTTCAAATACATTCATACATAAAATCACAATAAAGATTCCATATACTATTCCGGAAAAAAACATCATTGGATTTTTTATCATTACTACTGTAGACATAATTAACCCCGCTAGTAGAATCGGGATAATCCAAACAGGTAAGAAAGTTACAAATCTATTAATAACGTCGTTTCCAGGAACAAAAAAAATCGATATTCCCAGATGCAAAACAAAGATTATCAATATGGCACTCATCAAAATAGCAAATAAATTTTTCAACTTAGAAATATTCATTAAAGAAAATAAACTAATAAAAGCTAAAAATAAAAATATTGAAATCAATGAAACTGAGTGAAACTTAATCGGTACTGGATTTATAGTGATGTTCAAAATTGAAGGAAGGTTTTCAATATTTCCCGAAAAGTAATATCCATAAATAAAACAATAACCCAATATGTAAAAATAAAAGAACAAGGATGAGAATAACGTTATTATTGAAGCTATTATTTTCAAAACTGAGTACGGGCCATTGTAAATTTTTTTCAATGTTGGGTATGTTGATTTTAATCTATTGACTTGTACCGTCAGTCTTTCGAGGAAATTCTCGAATTCAGAGCTATTTGTCCGACTAGGTTTATCCACAGAGTTCTCTCCCATTCTATTTTAAATCAAATTCAAAACCATCTTCCCTCCCTCGTTATTATCTGATTTATAACTATTATTAGAAAATTCACAATACCATAAATTATATTTAATTTCCAAACATTACACTTAATATTTCTTTTGAAAATTTTCATAGTAGAGCAAAGAAAACCGACTGGCATATAACTGTTGTCCTATTAATCGGTCACAAAGCTACAAAATCCACACTTTACTCTTTGACTCTTAAGGATTTTGCAGCGATAAGAAGTTCCTTGTCCAGCCAAGACCCAGCAATTTCTTTTGATATCTAAGATGCTTATTTAAAGTAAACTCTGTCATGTCAGGTATACTCCCTTTTCCTAAATAAACAAAGACAATCATGCCTAGCATTTCATATAGATATTAGATGTATCTAATGCTCGTTATACATAATGTAGTATTTTAAAGAACTACTAATGTCAAAGTGATTCTTTTATGACTAGTTACATAAATGTAATTTACCATTCGAACACGATTAGCTGCACACAGACTGTACGTAGACTCGCAAACTTAGTTTTGGCCAAGCTATCTCAATCAGAATACTGGATCACACGCATCCTTCTGTTCTGTTAAACACTGACACTTAGCATACTCCGATTTCCATTCCAACTCGGATAAACAAAACGATAATTGAGCTGCTACATTTCGTTTCACGCGGAACGTACCTAATAATCTAATGATCCATTTCAATTTACTCCGTTAGCCTGCCTGCATATAGAGTATAATGAAGAGGTATACGATAAATGTACGGTGCAATGCTTGTATGTAGAGTATTCAAAACTAACGCAAAAGAGGTAAACGATGAGCGAGCAACAATTTAAAGATTATGGACTTGGTGAAGAGATCGTAAAAGCACTGGACAGTCTGGGCTATGAGACACCAACCGAGGTACAGACTAAAGTTATTCCGGTAGCACTGGAGAATCAGGATCTTGTGGTCAAATCACAGACAGGCAGTGGTAAAACAGCCGCCTACGGCATTCCGCTCTGTGAGCTGGTGGATTGGAATGAGAATAAGCCACAGGCTTTGATTCTTACACCAACCCGGGAACTGGCTTTGCAGGTTAACGAAGATATTACGAATATCGGCCGCTTTAAGCGTATTAAAGCAACCGCACTATACGGACAGTCCCCTTTTCATATCCAAAAAGCAGAGTTAAAACAAAGAACCCACGTGGCTGTTGGTACACCAGGTCGGGTACTGGATCATATCGAACGCGGCACGCTGCCACTCGAACGGATTGCCTATCTCGTCATTGACGAGGCCGATGAGATGTTGAATATGGGCTTTATTGAGACAGTACAGTCCATCATTCAGAAACTGCCGCAGGAGCGAGTAACGATGTTGTTCTCCGCTACGTTCCCTGAAGATGTAGCCAAGCTGTCACGCAAATACATGAACAAACCGGTAGAGATCGAGATCAAGGCAAGTGGACTGACAACAGCCACGATTGAACATGCTGTGATTAACGTGCCAGAGGTGAACAAAACCGCGCTGCTTCAGGACTTGTTCATTGTGGAAAATCCCGATAGCTGCATTGTGTTCTGCCGTACGCAGGAGAATGTGGATAAACTGTTCCGGGTCATGGCTGACCTGGACTACCCAGCAGATCGTATCCATGGTGGCATGGAGCAGGATGAGCGGATCGAAGTAATGAACGCATTCCGACGTGGACAATTCCGTTATCTGATCGCGACAGATGTAGCTGCACGTGGTATTGATATCACCAATATTACTCATGTCATCAACTACGATATTCCTTTGGAAAAAGAGGGATATGTTCACCGCACAGGCCGTACGGGTCGCGCAGGCAAAACAGGTAAAGCCATTACGTTGATTACACCGAAAGATGGCAGACGTCTCGCCGAGATTGAATCCTATATCGGATTCCAAATTCCTGTCGTGAAAGCACCTTCCGAAGAAGCTGTAGATCGCCGCAGAGAAGATTTTGAGAAGCGATTGAAGATTGTGCCTGAACGCAAAAAGGACAAGCGTGAACAGTTGAACCAACAGATCATGAAGCTGAACTTCAACGGAGGCAAGAAGAAGAAACTGCGCGCTGTTGACTTTGTAGGTACCATCGCCAAGCTTGAAGGTGTAACCGCAGACGACATCGGGATCATTACGATTCTGGATAATGTGACGGATGTAGAGATCCTGAACGGCAAAGGCCCCCTCGTACTGGAGCTCATGCAGAATACAACGATCAAAAAGATGCAGCTCAAGGTTCGCAAAGGTCACAAATAGTTTGGTAAACACGGTCAAATAAATAGAAATTCAAACAGGGATAGTGGATTCTTTTCTAAGTCTACCATCCCTTTTTTTCATTACCTCTTCTTTTTCCGCACTGTACCGCCTTCCACCGTATACCGAAATAGCGCATCTTCGGCGCCCCCGATATCATCCGTAACCATAAACGTCGCTGCATCTCCCGACTTATAAACCCCGCCCGTCACAAAGCTGAACACCACACGCTCATCTTTGCCCCAATATTGATTCAGCATGACAAATGTACTGCCGTTAACTCCCTTCACTGTGCGGTTTCCATTGGCATTATACAGACCATTCTTGTCCGTGGCCCAACTCTGGGGATCGGCATCGAATAGATGTGTAAAGCTGGCTCGATCGATATGTTTATTTGGTTTACCCCATAGATACACACGATTGGCATCCACTGCCCAGCTACCGGAAGGTGTTATTAACTCAACCGTTGCTGCATCTGCCCCCTTGATAATCTGAAGCACATCGTCAGGATGACCGAAGGGCTGACTTGTCCGAACAACCTCGGCACGATACACATGATGCTGATCTTTGGAAAGGCCAAGGTGTTCCGTTCCGGCATAAGTTTCAAAATGCTGAGCATCTGCCTCGTCGACACGGTATCCGTTGTAATACACATGATTGCGGTCACGTCCAAAAGGTCCACCTAGTGACTGGAACGTATCCGGGTCTGCTCCTTTTACAGTATGCCACTGAAAATAAACACGTTCCCGGTCCCGAGCAAACTGCTCATCCAACGGTTCAAAGGTAGACCTTTCTGCTCCACGAATAAGGTTGAATACCGCTTTTGCTTCTCGATGAGCCGTACCGCCCCATTCTGTTTTATAAAAAATAGACGACGCAGTCTCAACCCAATTCCCTGTGATCTGTGTAGCGCCCTCTGCACTGTGGGCATAATGCGCATGCCACCAGCCATGTACGTCGGCATGATGTTCTTGCAGCCATGCCCTCACCTCATCTTTTTCCCCATTCGCATAACGAAGAGAGCTGGACAGATGGAACAAGTGGTCCTTGTCGGTACAATAATCGTGATGAGCAATCACAGCATTTGTATCGATATCCTCAAATAGATGAAAATGCGTGCTGCTCTTCACATATAAATAACGTTGGTCCTGAGCAAAGTAGGGCGTATCCGGCAACAGCCGGAAGCTGTTCGGATCGGAGTCAGGCACTGCCTGATCTTCCAGATAGACGTACTGAGAGTCGCAGCAGTAATCTTCATCGATCACACGAAGAGCTTCCGTATCTTGGCTGAACAAACTCGCCTTATTCTTGCGGGCATTGAACCACCATATTCCCTGACGATCACGCAGATAGGCGAAGGTCAACCATCCCTTTTGATAAGTAGAGATGACTTCAAAATCCTGAGCGGTAATGCCTCCCTTAATCGGAGTGTTCGTTCCATCCTCGTCATTATGCAATTTTACTTGAAGGTCTTCATCTACAATAAACTTGTTCATGACGGTCCACCCTCCAACCATGATGTGAATTCAGTCTAGCTTTATTTTAACGTGTGTATCTGATCCTCTCTACATCATCGTACTTGATATTTAGGAACATTTCCTCTGCTCTCACCGCTCAGCCCCGTTGAAATGCCGGTTTGTTCAGCAATGGATGGATTGTTCACTTGAAAAAGAGTCTGACCCAACTAAAATGTAAATGAAAGCGCTACATTTAATCTGATATCTTTCGGGAGGTGTATGTAATGGGTAACAGGAAAGCCGTCTGGTTTCTGGTCTTCGCACTCACGTTCACCCTGTTTGGACTTCATCCTGAACGGACAAGCGCAGCAAGTATCACGATAACCAACGGTACCGATTGGCTCGATACCGCAGGCAACCCCATCCATGCGAACAGCGGCAACATTCTGCAGGTAGGCTCGACGTATTATCTGTACGGTGAACATGCGGTGGGCGGCAGGTTCGACAGCGTGAACGTCTACACCTCCACCGATCTGAAGAACTGGACTTTCAGCAACGCCATCCTGACGAAAGATTCTGCAACCGAGCTGGCCTCCAGCAAAATTGAACGCCCCAAAGTCATCTATAACGCCTCCACTAACCAGTATGTGCTCTGGGCACACTATGAGAACGGTACGGACTACAACCTCGGGCGTGTAGCGGTCGCAACAAGCAATACCCCGAATGGCAAATTCACGTATGAAGGCAGCTTCCGCCCAATGAATTATGAATCCCGTGACATGACCGTCTTTGTTGATACAGATGGCACCGGTTATCTGGTTACTGCTTCACGCAAGAATGGCGGTGCCAATGATACGATGGCTATTTTTAAAATGAATGCAAGTTATACCGGAATACAATCCTTCGAGGGTTGGCTGTTCGAGAACGCCTACCGTGAAGCACCTGCCGTTGTGAAAAAAGGCAACCGTTACTACCTCTTCACCTCCCAAGCCGCTGGCTGGTATCCGAATCAGGGTGCTTATACTACAGCAACTTCCATGACGGGTCCATGGACTGCGCTTACGCCATATGGCAATCCATCTGCCTTCGGTTCGCAGATTCATGATATTGCCACGATTACAGGCAGCAACTCCACATCCTACATCTACATGGGGGATCGCTGGAATCCGATGAACCTCGGAGAGCACAAACATATCTGGCTGCCGCTAAACTTGAATGATTCGAACGGAACAGCATCACTGGAGTGGTATACAACATGGAATATCGATGCAGTAACGGGTGCAGTAACACCACCTGCCCTCGTCAACCATGCCCAAGGCAAAACAGCTACCGCTATCTCCACAGCCTCCGGTTCGTCTGCATCCAACGTCAATGATGGCAATTACCAGACTTCATGGGTGGCTTCCTCCAATAGCTGGCCTGCCTGGTGGCAGGTGGACTTCGGCGCACCGAAGACGATCACCGAGATCGATACGTCCTGGTTTATGTATAAAGGTTCCGAAGGGTACTACAAATACAAAATTGAAATTAGCAACGATGGAGTCAATTACTCCACCTTGGATCGCACCAACAATCTGACCTATGGCTTTACGACCGATGCTGTGCATTTCACAGCCCGTTATGTGCGGATTAATATGGTGAACGCGGTCTTATGGAATAATCCGGGGAACTGGTACACCCCAACCCTGCACGAGGTCAAAATGTTGGGTCCTGCAACACCGGAAGCCACAGGTTACAGCCGTTTCAGTTCACACAACGTTCCGGATCGATACATCCGTCATGCCAATTACACCGCTCGCGTGGATGCCAACGTCTCCCCTGTTCTGGATTCACAGTTCCGCGTCGTACCAGGTCTTGCAAGCTCCACGGGAATTTCATTGGAGTCCATTAACTTCCCAGGCTACTTTCTGAAGCGTAATGCCAGCAACAAAATTGTACTTGAAGCTTACGCCAACACCGCTGCCTATAAGGGAGATACTACGTTCCTAAGCAGTCCTGGTTGGGCTGATAGCACCAAAGTATCCCTTCAATCGTACAGTCAACCCGGATATTACATCCGGCATTATGACTACGTGTTACAGCTCGATGCGATCACCGCATCCAGCAGCTCGACTGTGAAGAGTGATGCTACGTTTGGGCGAACCAATTTCTAATGAACTAACTGGATGGTAATGGGATGAACTGAACGTTGGACACCAGAATCTACGTCTTAACCAAGAAAGGCCACTTCTTCAGAACAGAATCTTCTGAGAAGCAGCCTTCTTTGGGTTGCGGACAAACCAAAGAGCAGGTGTTTGCCAGATTCACAGACACTTCATGAACTACAGTGAATTATTAATGATTTCTGTGAAGGGCTTCATGTTGTACGTATCATCCTGAATCCGCCATTCTCCCTGATCCTGCAAAAAGGTGATATCGCCCGATAACGGAATAGACTTGAACTCCTTGCCGTTCTCGTCTGTAAATTTCAGATCTAGCGTGTACTCCACAAGAATCCAGTCGCTCTTGTTATCTTTGATCTTGGTTTGTATATTTTCAGGATGCAGTTTCGCTTGTTCGATGTGTGCAACCTGAAGAGGCAAGACAATATATCGATTAGCCATATAAGCCTCATAATTCCTGGAGGTCAGGAACGGCTTCATGGTGTCTCCTTTGGCCAATAACCCTTCCATCTCTAACGTATCCTCATAGTCCTTGCCATCCACAGTGAGTTCTGTTGTCTTATACTCCAGTGACATTTCGAGCGCTTGTTGCTGCTCCTCCGCAGTCGCCTTCTGGTCCCCCGTATCACTTGGCTGTTCCGTTGCTGGTGGAGTGACGGGTTCAGTGCTTTCCGCTGGTTCAGATGATGTACATCCCATTAACATGGCGGCGGAAAGAAATAATATACCCATCACATATGCCAACTTGCGCATGGTTAACCCCTCCCTTTCTCGTCAGTATTACTCTCAATTATCCCTTCAATAGGATATAATGTCCAGTTATTGGACACATCTGAACAGACACCCAGTGAATTACATCCATTGGGTGTCATCTTCATCATAGATTGTGTTATAGTCATCGGGAAGTGATTTGGAGGAGATAATGATGATGATCAAAATTACAACTGGACCAACTCTCGAAGGATAGCGCCTGCGGGTCCAATAACTGCGTGTTTCCTTCAACAATGAAGGTGTGAAAGCTATGTCAACTTATCAAGTCGTTCCTATGATCTATGATTCCAAGGAACAGATTGAAGCTATTATTTTACTCGAACAACAATGTAAACAGCTTGATTCCATTCATCTAAAGGCAGACCTTGACCATATCAGCAAAAAAGACGGAGACCATGCACTCCTCTGTTATCGCCACGGTGATTTGGTAGGACTCCTCAGTTGGTATCCATCCGACGGCGTAACCGGGAATATTAATGCCATCGTACACCCAGATTTTCGTCGCCAAGGTGTGTTCGGCAGCCTACTGAAAAGAGCCATCCTGGATATGAAACCACAAGGAATTAACCAACTCAGTTATCGCGTTCCTCAGGGCTTATCTCCGGGTGTTCATACTGCCCAATCCCTCGGAGCCATTTATGATCGTGCGGAATACTCGATGCAATTTGTGAATGAGGTCCCTTTGGTTGTGGAGCCGCCTGAACTAACGTTGTCCTTGGCAGAAGCCGAGGATATGGAATTTATGGTCACTTGCTCCTCCCAAGCCTTTGGAGATTCGGAGGACTGGACACGCGAGTACTTTATGCAAACAAATGAACCCAGCCGAGTCACCTATATTGCATGGCAGAATCAACTGCCTGTTGGGCTGGTACGGGTCAACTCTATTAATGCAACAACCGCATTTATTCATAACTTCTGTATCTTGCCTGCTTATCAGGGACAGAAACTGGGGCGCACTGCGCTTAGCATCCTGGTTGATCTCCTAAGGAAACAAAGTTACACAGATATTCGCTTATCCGTTGTTACCGAGAACAAACGTGCTTTGAATCTGTACCGCAGTGTTGGTTTTGAAGTGAATTCTGAGTATCACTATTTCAACGGTAGTTTATAAAAGGCAGTAGAGAGAGATCGTTTTCTGCAAAGGGAGACGGTCTCTCTTTTTATATATTGGAGAATTGAAAAATCAATTTATAACCATCGAACGTTTGCCCGTACATCTCCCGATAGTTACCTTTAGTATAATTATCCACTGTTTTTCGCCAGAAAGATTGGCCAATCTTATTTTTCTCCGATGGATTGGTGAACAACTCCCAGTTTCCTCTAAACATGCTGAAGATCGTTGATGCCACGTGTTCAGCAACGCCTACACCTCGAAACGGCTGCATCAGAAAGAAGTCATGTACAAAGAAATTCGTGCCTTGTGAACAATATGGCGGAGTAGCTATGAACGTAAAACCTGCCGGTATGCCATCCACAATCATGAGGAACGGATAAAGACACTCCGTTTTTTCCCACCAAATGTTCTGTACATCATACTGATCCTGTAACGTTTTGTAATCAGGACCTGGTTCAAAAATGCCATGTTCGTTCGGGGTATGCTCTCCACCTGGACCATAATGTCCGGATAGATCATGAAGGTATAGCGGGTACATATTTTTAATCACATACGCCTCATCTTTATTCGTTAATTTCACTTCTATATTCATATTCACCAACCTTACCAGATGATTTGAAAACTTATTTCAAGAACTCTCATCGCGCATCCTTGCACCATCAAATGAATTGTACGCGCAGTTAACAACCTCGAATATATAAAAAACCTTTAATAACCATTTTTTATCCTTACAGGAAAAAGCCACATTCGATTGCTCGAACATGGCTTCTATAGTTTCATCCCTTTTTGCAATACACAATTTTCTTGATGCTATCGATGGATAAACAGTATTGGTCCGCAAGCTGATCGATGGTTGTTCCGGCAGCAAAAAGCTGGCGGATCTCGTCGTTCCGCTCCCGGACAATCCTTCTGCCACCCGAATTCTCGCCCCACTTCTTGTGGGCATCCTTGGGCCTCGGAATATAGATCAAGCCACCAGAGATATGACGCTGTATTTCTTTGAGTAATTCTTCCGGGAAGATTGTATCCGCATTAATATATTTCACGTTGCTCCACTCCTTAAAAGTTAAAATCTTTAAGGCAGCAGAGTCGTACAATGAACACATTGGATATGCACTACAATGATATGGCGGAAATGGATTTCACGCTCTATACAAACAACCGCCGTTGTTCATCGCATGGACTCTGCATAGAGCGGATCGTGAAACTTCTTATGAATCGAATCATGGTAGCCCCCCATTCAGTTAATCTTATTCGTGCTGAAGAACTTTTAACTGTCTATACCATAATAAGGTTTACTTTCCTTCATGGCAAAATCTACACGTCGAATCTGTAATATACCCCTGTTAATTCTTCTGATACGCTCCATAGCTTGTTTGAGATGTTAGCATCATATAATTTTTCGATGATCTTAGCGCTCTTGGGATAGCCCTTAGTGCCGCCCATACCACTAGGAGCAATATACTCCCCTCCCGTGATCGTCGGATCTGCTGCAGCATATAAGGTAGGTAATGCCCCCATATGTGCCGGTTGACTAATGATTTTCAAAAGACTGCGCATGAATATATTGGTCTGTTTCCCCGAACCGAAGGAAAATAGATTGGTATGCGAAATTCCTGGATGAGCGGCGATACTCATGGAATCAATATGGGCGGAATTAAATTTATTCTGCAGCTCTCTCGCAAACATCAGATTGGCTAGCTTGCTTTGACTGTAGAACTTCATGGGATTATATCCTTTGGAGCCATCTAAATTATTAAAGTCAATCGCACCATTATGAGCTGCCATACTACTTACAGTGACAACTCTCGATTTCGGAGTAGAGATCAATCGAGCTAATAGTAGACCCGTAAGCGCAAAATGGCCTAGATGATTACTACCAAACTGCAATTCAAAGCCATCCTTCGTCAACTGGAATGGAGGGTTCATAATTCCTGCATTATTAACGAGAATGGACAAAGAATCGTATTGCTCAAGAAAAGCGGCTGCGAACTTACGAATACTAGCTAAATCGCTAAGGTCAAGCTGCATAACGATTACCTCTCCAGCTACATGCACAGACGACTTTATTTTATTAGCTGCCTTTTCACCTTTTTCCAGATTACGAACTGCAATGATAACTTTTGCGCCTTTTTCAGCTAACGCTAATGCCGTTTCATACCCTAACCCGCCGTTCGAACCTGTCACAATCACTACTTTATCGGATACAGTTGGGATGATGTCTTTAGTCCAAACTTCGCTCATTTATCTACACACCTTTCTTATCTCTTCCTTGATACCCTAATATCCAGCGTTTGAAAGCTCTTATCCCCCACCATACTGGCTTAAACTCCGTTCCAGCATCCCTCTAACCTGCTGTTGCAGTTCGAGCGGAGACACCACCTTCACTTCCGGCCCATAGGAGAGTAATTTCCGGGCTGTAAAAGAAAACTCCTCCGGCGGAACAAGTCCGCGCCATTCGTTATCTTGAACCGACTTGAACAACACATCTGACGCAGCAATCCTTGCTCCAAATTCCGTGAATTGCAGCACCACTTCTACGCTTGCTCTATCTTCTTTGGCATCTAGCCATGCCTTCAGGCTCGGAACAGATTTATCCACTGATTCCATAACCGTCAATTGCTGCATGCGATCCACCCGATACAATAATACGCGGTCCTTATTTCGGGCTGGCATGTACCAATGTCCCTGTTCATAGTAGATACCATAGGGAAAGACCTGGACTTTTTTATGCCCATTGCGGGCATGATACATAAATTCAATTTCTCTCTTTTCTACCGCTGCACCCAATATCTCGGTTGTTAAAAGCTCGGAATGCCCACCGGGGTGCTGGACAAAGGTGATATGCTCCCTCATTCGCATAATCAGATCCTGTACATCCTCAGGCAAAGTAGAGAAATACTGTTCAGCCAGATGTCCACGCATTGATCCATATGGAAAATCCGGGACTTGCTGTAGATATTCCAGCATCATAAACAGCCCTAATGCCTCCTGCTGTGTCAGTTGAAGAGGTGGCAAAATCCGATTGGGCAATACCCGGTATCCACCGTTCACGCCAACTTCGGTGTACAAGGGAAAACCCAGTGCCTGCAATGCATCCAGATCTCGCTGAATGGTACGAACCGAGACGTCGAAACGTTCTGCCAGTTCTCTAGCAGTGAACTTCTGTCTGGAATCCATCAGGCGCATGATCGCCAGTTTCCGATGATTCATTTATTCAACATCCTAACTACGTCAACTTTTGTCATAGTTAAAGTGTATCATACATTGTAGAAGGGAGCGATGAACATGTCTGATAACAAAACAATTTTGTACATTGCTATGAGTTTGGATGGATATATCGCAAGACTGGACGGTTCGGTAGATTGGTTATTTGATGTGGAGGGTGACGGAGGAGATAACGGATATGCTGCCTTTTATGAAACGATCGGTAGCGTTGTTATGGGACGTTATACGTATGAAGAGGTGCTCACACTTTCCGAAGATTTCCCCTATGCGGATCGGCCAACATATGTGCTTTCTCGCTCGGAACAGCCGCCCGCTCCGAATGTACAGTTTACAACCGAGGAGGTAGATACACTCATTCCCCAGTTAAAACAAACTTCTGATGGAGACGTGTGGATTGTGGGTGGCGGCATATTGGTTCAAGCTGTGTTAGCCAAAAAATTACTGGATGAGATTGAAGTCGCCATCATTCCCAAAATTCTTGGTGAAGGCATCCCCTTATTCCCGACAGGCACTGTGCCCAGTCACTTCAAAATGGTCCGGACCCAGACGCTGGGACAGATCATTTCGATTCGTTATGAGGTACAGAACACCGGCACAGCGGACACACCTTCGAATGTCTAGATAAGTAGAAAAGGAAAAAGACCATTCTTATCATGAAGGGCCCCCATTCCGTGAGACACATCTAACCATTGGGGTACCGTTCATGAAAGAGTGGTCTTTCCATTACCATGTATCAAGTATCAAGTATCAAGTATCAAGTATCAAGCTATCCTAGCATTCCTCGTACATATTCCGCTAACACATCTGCCGTCCTACGGTGAGATAACTCGCCTGGATGGGTGCGCGCCCCTACCGTCTCTTCGGTTGTATCAGGAAGCTGGATGATTGAGACCTTTCGGTCTCCTGTCCCCTTTGTATACGCATCAACCGCGCGGTAGATGGCAGGCATCATGGGAAAACCAAGCATGCCATAAGCCCATACGAGTTGTGCATCCGGATTGTTTTTCCGAAGTTTGAACAGGAACTGCTCCACTGCCTTCTCAAAAGCGGTCAGATCCTCTTCATGATATGTACCATCTTCATTCAAACGCTGCTTGTACACCTTGCCAGTGTCGGGATCTTTCCACTCAGGTGACTGAAATGCACCTCCATCATTGCTGCCCAAGTTCACGACCACCACATCCGGCTGCCACGAACCAAAATCATGCTGATCTCCTGCACCGAGCGCTTCGTTACGCTCACCAGTAAGCAAGCCACAGACCTGCTCGTAATACTCGGGGATGTTCCCTTTTGGATTGTTATCCCAACTTGTCAGCACACCCCAGCCACTTTGCGAGATGACCCGATACTCTGCATTCAATGCCTCTGCTGTCATAAACGTATAATTATGTATAGCGCTAAACCACATCGGAATCCAATCTTCCTCCGCTTTCGCTCCAATCGCACCTTCGCCAGATGTAATACTGTCACCAATGAACTCGATCTTGTACGGTTTTTCCTGCACAGGCAGGAACGCTCCATCCGATTTCACCGCATGAATCTGCAAGGCACAACCCGGGTCACCACTCATCGCTTGAACATCTTTGACGATCCGTACATTCTTCACCACATCTGCGTTCATGCCCCGGAATACACAGACCCAGTACCTTCCCGCCATTAACATCTGTCTGCTCACCGGAACATCGTTGATCAGAATGCTTATCCATGACTCATACATGTCATACTGCGACTCTACCTCAACCCATAGTTCGGAGCCCCGTACATTGAGTTCAACTGCACTCCCCGTCCAAAATAATGTCAACGGTGACAACTCTCCAGTTGTTCTGCCATGCACTTTGAGGTTATGAACATCGGACAATGCGTACGTCATCATTTTCTCATTACCTTTCACAATGCATTCCTCCTTGTTTTCAAAAAGAAAATAAGTTTTTCATTGCGTTATTCATAGTGTAATTACCTGACCAACATTCGGTCATCCATAAATTGAGTAATATGATTTACAGCATTTCGAATATACTTGCTATCTTCATAAAGCTTGCTTAACATAACACCTCCCTCGATTATGGCGATGATATTACTACTCACTTCCTCCAGTGCAATATCTGCTCTGAATTCCTTTTGCTCCATACCCTGAATCAAGACTTGTGTCAGTTCATTCAGCAGATTGGTCATGGCAAGCTGTGCTCTTTCTTTCAGCAACGGGTGTGCATCATCGCTTTCAACGGCTGTATTTAATAGGGGGCATCCCCCTTCCAGCGTATTGTTTTCCATCATATCAATATAAACACCGCATATGGCGAGTAGTTTGTCTTTGGAGCTTTTGACGCCTTCCAGAGCCTGTGAGTGAAATTGCAGCATCTGTGATACCGAATAATCAAAAGCAGCCAGTGCTATCTCATCTTTACTTTCAAAATGATTATAAATTCCGCCCTTGCGAATGCCACAACGTTCTATAATCTCAGACAGGGAGGCACCAGTATATCCCTTGGTGTTAAAAAGTGCTGCCGACTCACGAATAATATGTTCTTTGGTGATTTGGCCTTTGCGCAAAATACTCCCTCCTTTTCTATTCATACCAATTGGTCTTAAAATATCATACGCCTATCAAAGAACACAAGCACGCATGAATCCGTATGAAATACATGAAACGGAAGTCCCTTGCATGAGAGGTACGATTTATGTTATTTTAAACAGACCGGTCGGTATTATTTAAGCAAATACATATTATATCTAAGGAGAATTTCCGCCATGACGCTAGCCATTCAACATATTCGTAATGCCACCTCCCTAATCACCATACAAGGGAAAACTATTCTGCTCGATCCGATGTTAAGTGACACGGGAGAGCTTCCACCTGTCCCCTTCACACATCAAATTCGCAGGAACCCTACCGCCCCATTGCCTGTACCGCTTGAAACTTTTGAACATATTGATGCGATACTCGTTACACATTTACATTTTGACCATTTCGACAAAACGGCAAAGAAAATACTCAACAAAAAGATTCCTGTACTGTGCCAGCCGGAGGATCAACAACGCATTACTTCCTGGGGGTTCAAGAATGTATTCCCTATAGAGGAGACTAGGAACTGGAAGGGCATTCATTTTACAAGAGTTCAGGGGCAACACGCAAAAGGGAACATCTCCAGACTGCTAGGTCCCGTATCCGGTTTTATTTTGAACACTCCCGCTGAAGGATCGCTATATATTGTGGGCGATTGTGTTCTTACGGAACAGATTAAACACGTGTTCGACCAGCACAGACCTCCGATCTGCATCGTAAACGCACCAAGTGCTAAACTGTTACTCCGTTCCGTCATTACGATGACGCCTGAGGATGTCGTTACCATACTGAAGATTTCACCCTCAACCAAAGTCGTGGCCGTACATATGGATGCCATTAGTCATTGCACCACATCAAGAGAGCACCTGTCACACTACATAGAACTGCATCAGTTATTAGATTCGGTTGTGATTCCTGAAGACGGGCAACACATCTACTTCTGAACTATAAAAGAACATATACAAAATAAAGCCCTTCAACCAAAGTCCCTTGGAGGACTTTATTTGAAAGGCTATTTCTATTCATTCATATATACGTTATAAAACCTTACCCAGAAATGCCTTGGTCCGCTCATGCCGGGTATTCTGAAAGAGCTCTTCAGGCGTGCCTTCCTCCACAATATATCCGCCATCCATAAAGATCACCCGATCCGCCACCTCACGGGCAAAGCCCATCTCGTGTGTAACAACAATCATCGTAATTCCCTCATGAGCGAGGTCTTTCATGACTTGCAGCACTTCTCCAACCATCTCCGGGTCCAGTGCAGATGTAGGTTCATCGAACAACATCACACTTGGGTTCATGGCAAGTGCACGCGCAATGGCCACACGCTGTTGTTGTCCACCCGACAACTGCTCGGGATAAGCCTCCCTCTTCTGAGACAGCCCAACCTTGCCGAGCAGTTCCATTGATTTCTTCTCATTCTCAGCCTTACTCAGTTTCTTGATATGCTTCGGCGCGAGCATGATATTCTCCAGCACGGTCAGATGCGGGAAGAGGTTGAACTGTTGAAACACCATGCCCACATTGGTTCGTAACTGATCGATATCCGTCTTGGGTGAAGTGACCTCAATACCACCAATCGTCACCTTTCCAGACGTCACACCCTCTAGCAGATTGAGACAACGCAAGAAGGTACTTTTACCAGACCCGGAAGGCCCGATGACGCATACAACTTCTTTCTCCTGAATCGTTGTGGAGATGTCCTTCAATACCTCATTGGCACCAAACTGCTTTTTCAGGTTTTGTACGGTAATCATCGGATCGCATACCTCCTCTCAATGAACCGGGAAGCCCGGGACAACAGCACAATGATGATCAGGTAAAATATACCCACCACACCCCAGATTTCGAATGCCCGGAAGTTGGAGGAAATAATAATCTCCCCGCTCTGTGTTAATTCGGCGATACCGATCGCGGACAGCAGCGAGGTATCCTTAATTGTAATAATGAACTGGTTCACAAAGGTAGGAATCATGCGCCGGGTTGCTTGGGGTAACACAACCAGCCTCATCGTCTGGAAACGCGTTAAGCCCAGGGATCGCGCCGCCTCATGCTGCCCGTTGCTAATTGAATTAATCCCCGCCCGGAAAATCTCCGAGATGTACGCTCCGGCATTCAGACTAATTGCAATAATCCCTGCGGTCATCGCCGGAATACGCATATCCAGGAACACAGGCAGCCCGAAGTAGATGAAATATACCTGCACCAGAAGGGGGGTACCACGGATGATATCCACGTAAAGTGTAGCTACCAGCCGCAACAATCGATTCAAAGAAGTGCTCATCAGACCTGAGATCAAACCGATCACCATCGCAATGATGAGTGAGATCACGACTAGTTTTAACGTAACGACTGTACCCTCTAACAGAAGAGGCAGTGCGTCTATTATGACTTGTAAGGAGGAGTCCATCCGTACCACATTCCCTTCTATTTAGCCGTTGTTCCGAGATAGTTGCCAACAATCTCGTCGTACTTTCCACTTTCCTGCAATTTTTTCAGTCCATCATTAATCTTCTTCTGCAACTCCGCATCGCCTTTGGCAACAGCAATACCATAGAAGTCACCATTCAATCGGTCTCCAACGATTTTGAGTTTGGCGTTCGGATCGATGGCAATCTTATAGGAGATGACCGGGAAATCCTCCAGCGTAGCATCTGCGTTTTTGTTCGCGACTTCCTGATACATCGATGGGCTGTCATCAAAATATTTCACGGTTGCCCCATAGGTTTTCGCATATTCATCTGCGAGATTGGCACCTGAGGTTCCTTTTTTAATCGCAATAATTTTTCCTTTTAAATCTTCAGGACTTTGGATGTCCGCGTTATCTTCATGTACGATTAGGGACAGACCGGCCTGATAATACGGGTCCGAGAAGTCCACGACTTTTTTACGTTCGTCCGTAATGCTAATGCCTGCAATGGCTCCGTCTAACTGATTCGCCGTAATAGCCGGAATGATGCCTTTGAAGTCCATAGGTTTGATCTCTACTTCAAAGCCCTCTTCTTCCGCAATTGCGTTCATGAGGTCAATATCGATCCCTACATATTTACCGTCCTTCTGGAACTCAAAAGGGGGATACGTTGCATCGGTACCAAATATGTATTTCTCAACAGCTGAACCATTTGCCGATTGTGCATTGCTCTCTTCACCGGACTTTGCTGCACCGCAGGCACTAAGTGTTAGAGCAAGAACTGACGCCATTACAATGGATGCTACCTTTTTCATAGAAAAACCCCTTTTCCGAATTAGATTGGGATCGACCGAATCGACCATTTGTATTTATGTACGTATTGTAGTTCGCTCCCTACGCCAACTTACATGATCCTACACAAAATAATTACAACTTATGAAATTTAAATTAACATGTAATGTTTTAAGATAGGAAAACGTGCAAAAATCGCTAAAAAAAGATCCGATTTCGATATTTTATGTAAGGTTATATAACAATAAGGAAAGTAAAAAACAAAAAAGCCGAGAATCCGTGAAGGTGTTACCTTCGGGAATCCGGCTTTTGGATAAGAGAAAGAATATCTCAGTTACTATTTAGTTATTCAGTTGTTTAATTATTCATCTTTTCAATCGTCTCCATATAGAACACATGCAGGAACTTTTTGATATTAACCTTGCCTTTGTCGCCTGCCTGATCTTCTTCCATCGCTCTCATCTTCATTCGAACATCCTGGAAGTCGAAGTAGAGGGGAGCATAATGTTCGAACTTGTGGTTGCTATAATCGGTGAGTCCAATCGAGGCCATGTTGGTCAGTGCGGCAATTACCGTTCTGCGAATACGTTGTTCCATCGACTTGCACTCTTTCTCCACGTCCTTGGGCGTAGACTTGTACGTCTGGGCCACCGCTTCATACGACTCCTTCAGTGGCGGCCACTCCCCGGCACGCTTCTGATCAATCGCATACTCAATAAGGGCCACAATATCCTTGCTACCACTTTCCCCGATGATCCCGAGATCCATCAGAATGCTTCGTGCCGCCTCTCGCACCGTACGACCTTGGGCAGGGGCCGTCGCTTCCACCAGATTCAATCGGGCCATCGACTGTTTAATCTCCAGCACGTAACGTTCATACTTCCACTGTTCATTCACTTTGCTGAGCACATGCTCCACTTCCACCCGATTAATCGGTTTATGAATGAAAAATTCAATGCCGTTCTGGTAGGCCGCCCCTACCATCTCCTTGTTCTCCACCTGAGAGATCATGATGAATTTCCCGGTATAACCGCCGTGCTTCAGCTTCGCTACCGTCTCAATCCCGTCCTGATCCGGCATCAGCAGATCAATCAGCACCACATCGGGACGCAGATCCATAATCATGCGCGCCCCTTCTATACCGCCCTCTGCCATGCCTGCAAGCTCGCCGATTCCACAGGATTCAATGATATCATGCAGCATACTCCGGCTCACCACATCATCATCCACGATCATGATAGAAAGTGTCATCGACATCGGCCCCCTTGATTAGATTCATTTTGGGAATAGTTATAGCGAATGTTGTCCCTGTCTCTCCTTGAGGCGCCGACTCTACCTTAATTTGTCCCGCCAACGACTGAACGATATCACGTACATGGGACAGGCCAATGCCCGTCGCGGCAATGCCGACTTCATTGAACTTTGTTGTATAGCCCGGTTCGAAGATAACATCCCGTTTGGCTTCAGGTATACCTTTTCCAGTATCCATCACAACCAAATGCACGTCATCGTCCTGCTCATACACACGAATTCGGATCGTCCCGTCACGCTCAATCGCCTCTACCGCATTGGCAATCAGGTTATTCATTACCGTTAGAAGAGGAATGTAATACGGAGACTCACAATCATACTGTTGCTCGATGTTGATCTCGACCTGCTTATGCAGCATCTCACTATATTTTCGGTTTGCTTTACTGGCAAAGTTCAGCACTTCGGATAAGCTCATGTTAACCGCTTTTTCGTTATCATACAGCTTCAGCAGACCCGCGAGAATGCGTTGTGAATCCTTCTTCACTTCATGAATCTGCTGAGCGATGCCCAGCGTGCGCTGACTGTATTGATTCATGTCGTGCTCTCGGAGATCGCGATATAGATCATAGCTGTCTGCCGTAATGCCTTCGATCGTATTCATCGCTTTCTTGAGGTAAAAAACCTCGCCATACAGACCCGAGTTCACACTCAGCATCTGCTCCATCCGCTTCTCCTGTTCTGCATGTAAAAGCCGCATCTGCCTCACCGCAAAGCTGTTATAGAGCCCAATCACAAAGTAACTTCGCAGGCCGCCTACCACAAGCAGATACAACCATTCCTTCATATAAAAGATATTGGTCCCGCTTAACATTCCGCGAAGAAGAAGCTCAACAAGATTAGAGGAGAAATCGATACATGTGATTAACCCGCCGAGCAGAAGAGGCTGCATCTCATGGAATCGATGCTTGAACTTGCTAAGCCCATAGGCAAAGACCACATAATATACGCCTGCCCCCAGATTGTCCCGCATGCTTTCCAGAATGGACACGGTCTGTACATGATTGATGAGATCTGCCGACTGAAACAGCAAATTCGCGATGCCTGTCAGGATTCCTGTCTTCACATAAGACAAGTGTGGCATGATCATCAGCAGAAATAAAAGGATGCTAACCCCCAGCCCGATTCGGAAGTAATCTTCCCGGAACGGATTTATCTTGAATTGCGCCCCTACCGCAGTGGCAAAGGCAATGGCCGTCATCTGTACATTCTCATTTTTGACCCAATTGCGCATCGATCTTTTCACCCACTATAACAACGTTTAGCGCGCAATGCCGGAACCCGCGCTTCTAATGTTAAATATACTAACATATGAAAGATGCATTAGAAATAATTAAAATTAGGGAATGAACATGCAATCAACACAAAAAGGCCGGAAGTCTTCACTTCTGCGGCCTTTTCCTTATATCTCATCCGGAATATCAAATGATACCATCGTGCCCTCACCCGGCTCACTTACGATTGATAATCCCTGACCATACCGTTGCAACAATCTGCGGTTTGTATTCACAATACCTATTCCGCCTTTTCCACCTGGCGTAGCATGTAACAGCTCTGCAACCTTCTCCGGTTCCATTCCTTTGCCATTATCCTTCACTTCAATACGGGTATAACCCTCATGACGAGTGATGGATAGGCATAACGTACCGCCTACATTGCGGCTTAATAGACCGTGTCTGACGGCATTTTCAATCAAAGGCTGAATTGATAGCGGCGGGAGAAGCAACGGAAGGTCCGGCTCTACGTTTAATACCACCGACAATCGATCTTCAAATCGTGTTTTTTCAATAAAAAGATAGGCTTCCACGAGTTCCAGCTCGTATGATAATTTCACCAGTTCGCCTGTATTGAGATAGTTGAAGCTGATCCGTAAATAGGATGAAAAAGCATCGCCAAGCTTCCGCATATGCTCTGTATCAATATCACTTAAAACCATAAGTGAATTCAACGTATTAAACAGGAAGTGAGGCTGAATCTGAGCCTGTAAATAAGCGGCCTCCATGCGCAGGCGCTCTTGGATAGACTGATTTAGCATGGTCAATGCACGTATCCGATATTTTAGTTCCACCGCATCTACAGGCTTCGTGACATAATCATTGGCCCCCGATGCAAACCCCGTGTAGATATCTGGCGGCTGACTTCGTGCCGTCAACAGCAGCACAGGAAGCTCAGACATTGAGAATTGTTCCCTCACCTTCTGGGTTAACTCATATCCGGACATATTGGGCATCATCACATCTGTAATGAGCAGATCCCACTGACGTGTGCCGAGCAATTCCATCGCTTCCTGACCCGAACCTGCTGTAGTTATATCGTATGGTTCCGTCGAAAGGATGCTGACCAGCACATCCAGATTCACCGGATCATCATCGACAGCCAGAATGGTAGCTCTCCCTTCTTTTAGCAAAGGAGCCATCTCTGCTGTCGCCAAGGCTTCCGCGTCCCCCATACCTGGGCGGGGTAACAGGAATCCGCTAGGTGCATCTTCCATCATCTCCGCGGCCTGTTCCCAAATTAGAGGTAGCTGCGACTGAGCCTGATCGGCGGCTTCATCCGCGAGTGGTAGATCGAAGCTGAATACCGAGCCCTTTCCGAGTTCCGAGCGAACCGTAAGTGCCCCGCCGTGCAGTTCTACAAGCTCTTTGCAGATGTTCAGTCCAAGCCCGATGCCTTGTCCATCACTGATTCCATACGACCCTTGTTCATACGGAAGGAAAATACGCATCCGTGTATCCTCATCCATGCCAATGCCTGTATCCGTTACATGAATCAGAGCATGTCCTTCACGAATTTCGGCACTTACGGATATCGTTCCTTCCTCTGTATGTTTAAGCGCGTTATGCAGCAGATTATACAAAATCTGAACGAGCCTTTCTTCATCAGCCATGACCTGAGGGAACGATTCTGGAATCTCCATATGAAGGCGAACCGGTTTTCGTTCTGCCATGAATTGCAGCATGGCGATAACGCCAGGCACAACAGACTGTATGGAAAGAGGCCCCTGACGTAACTCAATGCGGTGCTCCTTCAGCCGGACTACATCCAGTAGATCACCAAGGAGATGTGACATCCGTCGACCGATCGTAATCAGCAACTCCATATCCTCCAGGCTCCGTTCATCCAGCCTGTTTTTCTCTCGGGTGACCACGTTGTGAGCGATGTTAATGATCCCGTGCAGTGGAGTCCGCAGTTCATGTGATGTATTCGCCAAGAACTGATCTTTAATTTTGTCGCCCTTCTGCAGCTCTGTATTCAGCTTCATATTCTCCCTGACATTCCTGAAGTATTTCTTGAACCAATAGGCAGAGAAGCCCGTAATCGCAAAGATGATGTCGATAGGATAATAGACAGTTGTCACATCTTTGGCTGTCTCGGCCACACTCCATATCAGGTTGGATGTAATGCCTCCTGCAGTAAGCAGCAGAAAAACAATATCCCGGTCCGCCTGTTTCCTGAAGATCATCGTTCCGACGATGTATAGAAACCAGATCATGGAGACAAGAAAGAATAGGTTAATGACGTTGTAATGGATCATGGCATATGTAATATGAATGGGCATCACCACAATCACGGCCGTATAGATCAAGGTCATGACAACATGCCACTGTAGCCATGCCTTTCGTACATGAACCATCGTTAATCTCTGGAATAACAGAAGGATACAAGCATTTTGCAGCAACAATGAGATCAATCGAATTTTAATGCCCCAGGTATAATTAATTGGAAGCCATAACATCAATATATTGTCATGACCCATCGTAACCGTGATGCCAACAGATAAAGTTAATACGGCTCCAACCAGCAAGGAACGTTCCTGTCGATTAAATGCGTAAAGAATACAGGCATACATGCCGTGGAGGAGCATAACCAGAAAGGTGAGCATCTGAAAACCAATGGAATACCAACGCGAAAAATCAACAGCTGCCTGTGAACCAAAGCGAACAGGTTTGCTAATTCCGCCCATATACGGGCTGTCGTAATTGGCTACACGGACCAATAATTCAATGGAGGTTGTTCCTTCCTGATCGTAGGTCGCTGTATATGAAGTGCTTCTGGGTATATATGTACTGCTATCCGTGGAGACCTCACCCATGCCCCCGTCCGCGTCTCCATTCATCTCAACCTCGGATGAACTTCGGATTCCCTTGAACCAGAAGGTTACCGGATTCTGAAGTGGATCTGTCAAAATGCGCAATCGATACGTTCCGTATCCGAACGAACTCTCTTGTTCCTGACTCTGTCCACTCTTCCAGTCCCCAGGGACCTGAACGGTCTTCGCACCGCCATCCCTCTTCGCAATATCTTGTTGGGTCAGCAACTCATCCGGGTAAAGTTCCCATTCCCCATTCAAGTACATGACAGGGGACTGATCCAGATCCACATCTCTCAAATCAAGCACCCCGTTAACGGCGCGATGCTCATCTACTGTGTGGAATAGCTCAGACCATACCGAGCGCATGCCAATTAACAATGCAAAAATGATCAGCATAATGAACAAATATCTGTAACGGTCCATACGTTTCGTTTGAAGTAATTTCATTAATTATTTTTTCATGACTTTGGTTAAACCGAGCTTCCAGTCCTGATACCATTCGGTAATATCCTCACTGATCGGTATCTCCAAATCTTGCTCCATTCTGGTGGTTAAGAGACGATACTGCTGCTCCACACCGAGATCGTTGTGCATTTCATCATATAACTTCATTAGAATAAAATAACTTTCTTCCTCATCCGGAAGCATATGCTGAATACGTCGTGTACTCTCAATTACTTTTTCCGCCAGCCCATGCTGCTGGTAATACAGACTTAGTTGTCTCATATGATACAGCCACAGATAGCGTAATCTTTCCCGCTCAGGTTCAGCCCACATGTATTCATAATTGCCAAGATAGGTACCCTTATATAGATGAAGCGCTTGCTCATAGGCATGAACCGTACTTGCGTCTACGACTTTCCATTGCCTGATTTCCCGTTCCCACTGCTCACTATCCAACTGAGCCTCACCCAGTTCGAGTCGATAACCTGCCTCCAGGTGTCCACTCTGAATCGTGATCATATCCATGTTGCAAGTTTTCAGGGTTTGGCGGACATGATACATCGCAGTGTAAAGTTGGTGTGCCGTCTTCTCCTCTTCCATTCCCGGCCACAGAAGCTCCAGCAGGACACTGCGATGGATAACCTGGTTCCGGTGGTGAAGCAAGTATGCAAACAGCTCCTGCGCCTTGCTTGTACGCCATTTGGCAACCTGAATATCCTTTCCTGGAAGCTTAAACTGAATCTGATTAAAACATAAAATTAAAGGTACATTTGTATCCTTTGACCGCTGCTCCCGTTTTACGCTCAGTTTCTCCCGGACTCGGCTCACTGTCTGCTTCAATCGATCCTTTTGGATGGGCTTCATCACATAGTCCAAAGCCTGTAGTTCGAAAGCATGCACCGCATATTGATCGTAACTGGTCACAAATATAATTTCGATACCCGGTGTTGCCGCCTGAATCTGTCTTCCCAGATCCATACCATCCATCTCCGGCATATGAATATCCAGAAATACAACATCAGGACGGTGCTCCACAATACCCGCCACAGCCTCTGTTGGATTCATATATGTAGCGATAATTTCAATGCCGCTTACTTCTTTTTCTAGTGATTTTTGAAGGCCTATCAACGCTAGACGTTCGTCGTCAACCAATATCACTTTCACAGGAGCTTCCTCCTCGACCCTGAGGTCTTGAGATTTATTTTCACTATTATATCATAGGCATTTTAAGTATTTAGGGTTCTTCGTTATCCATTTTTAATTTTTAGCAATTTAATTGTATAATACTAAATAGAAGACAGGTTATCAGATCCAGTCTTGGAAGAGAGGAAGGTACCATATGTCAGATGCTAATCAAAGCTTTGGTCAAGCCCTTGTCAAATCATTAGTGGGGGAACGCGGTCATATCCGCATCGCCCGTGCTCTACCCGATATCGATGTCACACTTGCTGCTCGTACGCACGATGCTATGCCATATACGATCTATCAGTTGGTGAAGCACATGCATTATTGGCAGCAATTCATGCTAGAACACTTGGAAGGACGCAAGCCACAGCTCCCTGCTAACGTGAGTGAGAGCTGGCCTGAGGAGAAGAGTCCACAGGACGAAGCCACGTGGAAGGCAGATATTCAGGCATTCTTGGATGGGGTTGATCAAGCCGTAGCCATTGCAGAAACTGCACAATTGGATGATCCACTGCTCTATTTCCCGGGTGAAACTAAAGCAGGGCTTCTACGCAATATCGCATCCCATAACTCGTACCATCTGGGTGAGATTGTTCTGCTGCGTCGCTTCTACGGCGCATGGCCGCCTCCAGGTGGCGGGTTCCCGGCGTAAACGATATTTACCAACAGATCTATTGGACGAATATACACACACCTCTAAGCTGTGAAAGGAAGATTGGTCCTTTTACAGCTTCTTGTGGTTATAGGCAAGTAACATCCATTGAAGTGCAATTATAACGCTCATATCCTGCTCCAGGCTCATATATTACTTCAAAGTACGTATATGACTTTGAGGTGCGTACTTCTCATCCTTCTTTTTCTGACCCACAATATGAACAGAAGAAGAGAGGAGCATGTCCATTGAAACCCGAACAATCCGTTACCCGTTACACCGCACTTGTCATTGGTGCCGGAGGCGTCATTGGAAGAAACCTTATTGACTATCTGATGACACTTCCGCAATGGAATGTCATTGGTGTATCTCGCCGCGGAGGGGAAGATGCCCCTAGGTTACGTTATATATCAGCTGATTTACTGAACGAAGCAGACACACAAGACAAACTGAGTCATTTAACGACCGTTACGCATATTTTCTACGCCGCGTATCAGGATCGTCCAACTTGGGCCGAATTGGTACAGCCCAACTTGGCCATGCTCGTTAATGTGGTGAATACCATCGAACCGATCGCTCCAAATCTCGAACATATTAGCCTAATGCAAGGATATAAAGTGTACGGCGCACATCTGGGTCCTTTCAAAACACCTGCCAAAGAAACGGACGCATATCATATGCCCCCTGAATTCAATGTCGATCAGCAACAGTTTCTCGAGGATCGGCAACCCGGAAGCAGCTGGACCTGGTCAGCTCTGCGCCCTTCTGTGGTATGTGGATTCGCCCTGGGTAATCCAATGAACCTTGCCATGGTTATTGGCGTGTATGCGTCTATCTCCAAGGAGCTTAACTTGCCATTACGATTTCCTGGGAAACCAGGAGCGTATCATTCGCTTCTTGAAATGACTGATGCGACATTGCTGGCTCATGCAACCGTATGGGCAGCAACCGAACCTCGCTGTGCCAATCAGGCATTTAATATCACCAATGGTGATCTGTTTCGCTGGAATGAGCTATGGCCCAAAATCGCTGCGTTTTTCGAATTGGAAACAGCACCTCCACTACCCCTTTCACTTGCAACAGTGATGACAGATAAAGAAAATCTTTGGAAGTCCATGATTGAAAAGTATGGTTTGGTACACACCCCTTATGATGATGTCTCTTCTTGGGCATTTGGTGACTTTGTCTTCTCGTGGGATTACGATTTCTTCGCAGATGGTTCCAAAGCTCGCCGCTTCGGATTCTATGATTTCATTGACACTGAGACTATGTTTATGGATATTTTCAGAAATCTACGTGATCGCAAGATCCTTCCGTAAATTAAACAAAATGCATAATAAGCCGATCCCTGAATTTCAGAGTCGGCTTATAAATGTCACTCAACGGTCCGTAGTAGTCGGAGGCTTAAACAGAATTTTTCCTCGATCACCATAAACATTCTCCACGTGTATATCGCCCCACCTACACATCAGATGAAGAATCTCTTTAAGGCTACACCCATACTCTGTTAACTCATACTCCACTTTAGGCGGGACCTGGTGATGGGAAATACGGACAATGACCCCCGCCTCCGTTAGTTCACCAAGTTGCTGAGTCAACACTTTCTGAGTGATCGCAGGGATCAGTTTCATCAGCTCACCATTACGTTTCTTACCAAAGGTAAGATGGAATAGAATAACAGGCTTCCACTTTCCTCCGATCACTTCAAGAAAAGCTTCCACTGCGGTGTTATATACTTTGAGCGGTTCCTCCATATCACCTTCTGTCTCCCTTCCAGCTATTGATCAATCTTCCCGATTCATCTTCTCAAAAATATGGACTAGTTGCGCTCGATCCTCTTCGTTTAATTTCTGGAATAAATTCTTGCGCAGCTTCTGGCCCTCCAATATTGCTCTTCCGAGGACTTCGGCCCCTTTATCCGTAATGTTCAAATAAATAATGCGACGGTCCGCTTCATCTACCATTCTGACGACTAATTCCTTGGCTACCATCTTGTCAGATAAATAACTGAGTGTAGGCGGAGTGAACCCTAACATTTTTGCAATATCCGAAGGTCGGCTTTTTCCATTTTGATGGAGATGGCTGAGTACAAGCACATGAGAAACACCGAGGTCCTCATTGAATGATTTGTTCCATTGTATGATCAATTTATTAGTGAAATTATCCATGTTGTGTATAAGCTCAAAAATGTTCTGTTCTTCCATTAGATCCTCCTCGAAAAAATAAACAACAGCCCTAATTTAACTTAAGGGCTGTCATCATTTTACACGCTATTGGGCTGAGTAGCCACCATCGATCACCAGTTCAGATCCTGTAATGTACGAAGAATCATCCGACGCCAGGAACAACGCTGCTTTGGCAATATCGATAGCCTGGCCCAGACGCTGCAAAGGCGTTGCCTGAATTAATCGTTCAAGCAGTTCCTTTGATGTGTTCAAGGATTGGGTCATAGGTGTTTCAATGATCCCAGGAAAAAGAGCATTCACCCGAATACCTTGACGTCCGAAGGTGGTCGCAGCGGCTTTGGATAATGCACGTACCGCGCCTTTAGATGCCGAGTAATGGTTAAAGCCTTGTCCAATTAAAGCGGTGTATGATGAGATATTGACGATGGAACCTTTCTTCTGGGCTGCCATATAAGGAGTGACATGTTTCATGCCAGCGAATGGGCCAAAACCATTAATGGAAAGCATTTTCTGCCAATCCTGTGCATTGATTTCCTCAAATGGTTTCTCCGAAGAAATTCCTGCATTGTTGACCAAAATGTCAATTTTCCCAAAACGTTCATTCACTACTTTCGCCAGTGCCTGCCAATCTTCATCCGAAGATACATTCAACTTCAGTCCGTACACATTCTCTTTTTGGCTTGCTCTCTCCAGTGCTTCCTCATTAATGTCTGCAGCAATGACGATGGCGCCTTCCTGCGCAAAAAGATCAACCATGCCCTCCCCGATTCCCGAGGCTCCGCCAGTAATAATGGCTACTTTATTCTCTAATTTTCCCATGTGAATTACTCCTAACGTATTTTATTTATTTGTAAGTAACAAGGGCTACTTTGTCTTTCATTTTTAACATGATGCATAAGCCCCTTTCTTGAAGAAACCAAAGTATTTAGACATATAATATTTAGATGACTAATTATTACATGTCTAAATACTAGCAAAGTAACTGCCTTAATGCAACGAGTACAGCTCTATATACTTATTTTGGATATCTTAGCGAAGCTAACGCAGTTGAAAAAAGCTCGGTTTGGGCGACATTTCCGACTTATCGCGCATAACTAGGCAACAAAAAAACTGCATCCGTCATTACGGATGCAGCCTTTTCAACGTTTCGTATCAAGAGAAGCTCATACCCTTACTTACAGTGAACCTTCAAGGTTTGCAGGTTGATTTTCCTCATTCAACAGACCTTGAATAAAGGTTTCAAAATTGGGCGCAAGCCAAGTAATCTTGTAGCTTTCTTTTTTATCCACATGAACAACCTCGGGCTCACCAGCATTGCCGGATTCACGATAATCCAGCATCACCACCTCCGAATCAGAAGGGCACTCACAGATAACAACACCGATTTCGGGGTAACCCCCCTGCTCGATGATAAATCGGCTGCCAGCTTCACCACCTAACGAATGTGCTTTCTCCCGCCCAATACCCAATATACCCGCGACCTCAACGCGGACCTTCTTGGCAGCCTCTGCTTGTTTAACAGGAAAATGCCTATAGTGGGGAACACCCCCATTATGTAATTTCATCATGTTAACATAGGAAGTTGGCAGCTTGAACACCAACTGCTCCTCCATTGACTCGACCTGTTCATCGGTAGGCGGGGCCAACACATATTTATCCACGGCTTCAGCACTGTCATTCCAAAAACCCATTGGTTCCAGATGGCTAACGCTAACAGGTGGGGTTGAGAGTTCATAGACAGATGGGACGTTATCCACGAGCTTCTCTGCGGATACCTCTGTGGGTTCCTCTGCTGTCTTGCTTCGAATCCATTCCAGAAACTCCAGCGTATCTTCATCTTCAGGGTCCAATTCATCCGCTCTTTCAAACGCCTGCAGTGCATGCGCATATTGCTCCAGATAATAATAAGCCAGTCCAATCCGATAATGCCAGAGTGGGTCACCTGTGCCCTCTTTAGCAACCGTCAGGAATTGTTCAACCGCTTCTTCATACTGTTCCAGGTTATTCAGCGCTCGTCCCAAATGGTTAACCAGCTCATAATCTCTTTCTTCCACAGGAATTGCTTGAATTGCATCTACAATTTCCTGAAATTCATCTTCTTCATGCCACTCTTGCAATTGAACCAACAGATCGTCTCTCATTCCTTTTTCCTCCCCGTTCATTCACTCATGATTACGTATTGAAAATTATACCACTATCCGGATCACCATCTCCAGCAAAGCAAGATCCTTAGGGATCTCATGAATCGATATCTTTTCATTTCGGATGACAAAGCTAAAAGAGGTAACCTGAACCCGGTTAAGAAAACCAGGCAGGCTACCTCCTCTATTCCTTCCACTATATTGAATTCTTCATTCAATTCAGCAACTCAACACAATCATAGACCCAGCCTGCACTTAACCAGTTACCTAAGTCACTGGAACCGCTGATCGGCGTAATCGTGATGGTATTGGAACCATTCACGAAGTAGGATGCTGGAACATTCCAGCTAAAGGTTGTGTTGTTCCCACGATACGTACCAATGGTGAAGCTACGAGAATTGGGCTGTGAAGATGCAGCAGGATTGGTTAAAGCATGTCCATTAACCGTTACACTAGGTCTGCCATTATTGTAAGCTGCGGTAATACCGATGTTGAGCATATGAGAAGATGCCGCTTGAGATGCATTCAAATTAAACGTTATTGTGGTTGGAGAATTCTGACCACGGAACTGGATTGCCGGGAATCGATTGGTCGCGCTACCGGTGGCATAGGTGACAGGTCCCCAGCTTGGGTTGCGACTATCGGAAGGGTGACGGATCGGAATCGTCTGTCCATTCAGGAACTCCCGTGGTGTACCATCCCAGTTACCGATTCGCCAGATGTTAGAGGCTTTACTCGGGTCATTGTTGATCGTACGTGTATTCAGTGTTGTCGTTTGCCCTGCGGTGACATTAACCGTTTCCGTATATACGGCCAGTTCTCCCTTATAGGCTGTCATAGTGTACGTGCCCGGGATCATACTGTATTTGGCGGCGGCCCCACTTGAAGACGCCCCCACCCAATACTGGGCATTGCTATTGGCGAAGCCAATTGTGTATGCATAACCCGTATCCATCCCGGAGAGGCCATTAAGCACTACGTTCCCCCGACTGGATACCCAACCCTGCAGATTCAGACCAGACATCCAACTGAAGTCGGGTACACTTGGCGTACCTCCGGTTGTAAAGATTAAAGCGTACGGCCCATGCAGACCCAGGCGCCAATTCTCCGTCTGTGCATGTCCCGAGTTCATATAGTTATATACTTCCGTCTCGGTTCCACTTTGGAATTGGATGTCGCGGAAGAATGGACCACCAGAGCTTTTTTCCCGATTGCCGTAGGCCATAAATACACCGACGCCATTACCCGTAACTCCACGAACGGATAAGTCTTTGGCCTGATCATTTCCATAATATTTGGAGGCCGACTGTCCATTTGCAAACCCGAACACATCCTGGCTTTCAATCGCTCCAGTGTTACCCCGATTATTGGAATTCGCCGGAACACCTGTCAACACACTACCATTGCCACGGAAAATGTATCGCAGCTCCCCGATCGAAGGTTGAGCCGTGATATGCGTTGCCATGTAAATGATGTTCTCGCCACCACGCGAAGCATAATAGTGAGTCAGTGTGCTTGTGGAAACCGTGATTAACACGGTTGATCCTGAAGGAGAGGTATTCCACGTCACATTGGCGGAGGAACCCAAACCTGAACCGATGTGTGATCCTCTATTGCTGTTCAGCTCCGTACCGTTCATTTTGGCTGAGATAATATCCCCATTGGTTTTGTTCACCACATAGACTAACCCTGAACCAGTGTTTACTTCAATTCTGGAGCCATTGTCTGTGACCTGGATGGTGGCTGCATGGCTTGTGGAGGCAGGGAAAACCAGGATCGTGGAAAACATGACGATGAGCAAAAGCATACCTATTCCCTTTTTAACGAAACGTTGAGTCACGCAAATACCCTCCTGATAGATCATATTAATGAAGCGCTTACATTTAAGTGTATAGCAGAGCTTCTAGGATGATCTTCTGTGTGTCTCCCATAGACGCGTTTCATATGAGGTCAGATATTACAGAACCACTACATGTTACTCGTTTGCATCTTTGCCACCTGTCCCCCCTGTTCCAAGTATTTTATGGGCTGATCGAATGAACTACTTACAATCACAACACTATAATACATTATATTCCATATTACCACAACGGCATTGACCGTCAGAAAAACATATCAACTCCCGCGGCTAGAAAGACAGGAACGGTACTCATGTTTCATACCCCGCCGCCTTGGCCACCGTCACATATGCCCAATCTTCTCCACGCCTGATCGGACTGCTTCCATCGTCTTGAAACTTGATGACCGCATCGTCATACTGCTGTTTCTGCATCTCGCTTAAACTCGCAATGTATCGCTGTCTCGCCTGTTCGAACTGCACTTCTGTGCCGTAGCGATAGTAAAAATACGGGCTGAGTATCCATTTGGGCATCTGTTCCTTTTCTTCTATGACACATGAAGGATCAGATACAAGCTGCTCGATCAATGGCATTTCGTGCTGTGTAATATAATCAGTAATCGATAGGATGCTGTCCTTAAATGCCTCTTTTCCGAATAATTCATACCATGTCAGCTCCGAATGCTGATAGTAGCTCTCCGGCAGACCTGCATGTGACTTTCGCTTGTTATGCGTAACTTTACAGTGCACCATAACTTCTATACTCGTTCCTGCTGCATTATATCTGTTCCCTGAAGATAGATGGATAGCAACAATTCCTGCGTTTTCATCTCGAGTGCTTTGCGGGATTTGATAAACTTGAAGCCAGTGAGTGGCGACAAGTCTCGCAGTGATTTTAATGTATACTCTATCAACTCATGAGTTGATGAATGCTCGTTAAATGCATACTGGCTCAATATGGAATCCATCATTGTATTTTTGTTCATTGTAGATCACTCCTTTGAAAAAGAAAGCAACAACCTCATAGTCACGCCAAGGTTACTATAAAATGGAATTCGTAGTCAAATGAAGTCATGTTAACAGTGGAACGTCAGCATGTGGAACCCGAGGGCTGCAATCAATCACAATTCGATTTTCCACGTTTCATTAGCTTGTATGTCAGATGAAAATGAATCTCTCATTCGATATGTTCTTGTTTATCTTCTGACTATATTTCTTTTCATCCTCTGTCTTCTGAGTCAGCCAAAAAGGAACTACCTTGCGGCTACTCCTTCTTCGCTAGTTTCTGTCGGGCATTTCTTAGAATCCAGATAAAACTTTGCATTTCTTTCTATAATAATTAAACAGAAATTCCTTATTTCCTGTTAGTTCACACATTATTCATTGAATAAAAATTATATGTTAATACGTATATATTTATGGATAATAATGCTATATACTGGGTTTGTATTCCAAATAAAGAAAGGGAGATTAAGATGAAAAAGAAGATTATGATTGGTCTGTTAACTGCCGTTGCATGCATGACTATTGGTTCAACTTCTTTTGCAACTAGTGTCACTATACCAAACAACAACGCTGTGGAAAGTGTACATGCTGCTCCTTTCGCCACTAAATATGTTAAAATTCAACAAATTTTACCGAAGTCTCTATATCCTACTCTCGGGGATATCCCTACAACATTGAACTATGCTGAAAACGACATGTATGGTGTTTTGCAGTTGTTATCAATGGACCGTCAAACTGGCTACACTTGGACAGTTACCTATGGAGGATATATTTCTAATTAATTGTGAGTAAGCCGGAAAGAGAATACACCCAAGGAAATACTGAAAGGTGCATTCTCTTTCTTAATGAATTACAACAAATATTTGTTCCATATCTGTAATTAGGTCTAACTCTAGTCGTGTTTCCACTTATTCAGTTGTAATCACACCACTCTGTTCCAACTCGTCCCACACTGCTCAGGCAAGATACTCCGCCATAATCTGCTCGATATCATATGGCGTCACGCCTTCATCGACCGCATAGATGGTATCGGCCTGATCCTTCGTGTCCACCAGCTCACCTCTCGCTTTGGCGTGCAGCATGAACAAGTCATACAGATCGGGTTTGCGTAAAGTCGTTAGTGCTTTACCCATCAGGACTATACCTTTCTGATTCCCCTCTACGTTATTGTAGTAATCCGGATGGCTTGTCAGCGCCAGGTCTGTCCAGATGACGTTACGTTCAACCAGGTCCATAATGACAGGGATCGCAATCTGCGTATCCGCGGTAATATCGATTTTGTTCGCTACGGTGGACGGCTCGAAGATCTCGCCAGAACCCGGCTTCTTCCGCATCATCCAGCCCACAAAACATTCCGGCAGATCACAATACGGGTGACTCGTGAACGAAAGCAGTGTCGCCACCACATATCGCCCACCATAAGCCACAATGGATGGAATATGCAGATCAATGAACTCACTTGCTCCGTTAGGTGCAGTCACGATATCTCCGCTATGGACAGCCTTATAGTTAGAGGATCGCAGATTCGTATAGGAAATATGCTCCACATAGTTCCAATCCTTATCGTACATCACCGCAGACAAGTCAATGTCCACGCGCCCTGTAGATTTGCCAACCACGTCCCCCTCTTTCCACCAGTTGAAGAAACGAATCGTATCTCCCTCGGCCATCGGCACACGACTCCCACGTACGATAGTATGCAGAGCCTTGCTCGCCGATCTCTGGGAAAAGGGCACCAGATAATCATGAAGCTGCGGATCGACATAGGTCTTTCCAAGCGGGGCAAGGGCAGCGAAGCGCTCTACCAATGCCTGTTCGCACAATTGCACGACATTCTGACACGCGGCTTCATCGATCTCTGGCAGCTCATTGGGAACAGCAAAAGCTTTGGCTACATTGCCTTTCGGGAAGAAGACACGCAGATCCTGCGGTTCATTACGCTGTGCAAAATGCTGTCTCACCTGCAATAACACCGGGGTAGAGACTTGCTCCAGTACCTCAACAAATGCCAGCAGTACATACGCTTCATCTTCGGTCATCCGCAGCAAGTGATCCAGTCTTCTCGCGAATTCACCTGGACGCTGTGACAACAGATCGATCAGACTCCAGACATTCCGATATTGGAAGGCAAGCTCCACACTTCCGTTGAAGGTCGAATAAGGCTTATTATTACGCAAAATAGCAAAGGCTTCTTCGCATTGCGGATACCGAAGCTTATATTCCGAAGGATGCAGAATTTCGCCAAGGCGTATCCAGCGATCCTTATATCGCAGCATATCCTCCGTGATGGAGCCGCATTGCTCCAATAATCCGAGCAAAAGGCGTCTCTCACGGCGTTTGAATTTTCGGAAGGGAGAAGCCATTGCGAGGCTGACATCACCATCGGACCAGGCAACAGCCAGACGCAGGACATCACTTGCCGTTTTGAAATATGGACCCATCCGGTCGATGTTCGCTTTTTCATGCTTCAACAGCGAGGCGACCACGAAGCCCACATTTTCTTTGAACGGAATCTCAGCGGGTAATAGCGCATCCACGTCTTCCGGGTCCGCATGCTCCAATACCGTGTCGATATCCGCCTTGTCTGTTTCCGAGATGGAACCTTTTGCTTCAATGATCTGACGGATGAGTGTCTGGAATGCTTGCTGGTTTCCCAGTCCAATGACTTTCAAGTCCGTCTTCTCCAGCAAAGGCATTCTCTCCACAGATTGTTGATCCGGATAGACCACAGTCAGGTTGGTCAGATAATGAATAATCGCATTGAGATATAACTCGGCCTCATCTGCTTGCATCACCTGCATTGGGAATCCTGCATACATCGGTGTGTACTTCACATGTGCGCCAACCATCACTCTCAGATCAGCCACAAGTTGAATATATACCGCTTCAAATTGCTCCTTGGACAGCTGCCGCATCGCCTGCATTAACTCATCCGAGAAGGTGTATCCGAGTGCTTCAATATTTTTGAGGGCAGTCGCGAGGTGTGTCTTCGGCAACTGATGCTTCCCTTCGTTTGATTCGATAATGAGTTTGTTCGCTCTGCGCAAATAGATTGTATTGTTCATGATAAAAGAGTCCAGGAAAGCCACATCCCTATATAACATGAAAGGTTAGGGTTAGAAGGAAGGAATGTGATAGCCTGGACGCCTCCTCTCTGAAATGAAATCTTCAGGAGAGCTACGACCCTATTTTCGCCAATGAAGTTAGAAGGAAGGATCGCAATAGCCTGAAGACCAGCGGTTCGAAGTTTGTCACCCGAACCTCTGGTGAACCCATCATCTCAAATTCCACGATCTGCCAACAGGGCGAAAGTATTACGACATGAATTTAAGAATTTAATGAAAAAAGAAAAAAGCCCTTGCCGACCCCCAATGTCAGCAAAGGCTTTTCATTTTAGATTGTGTTTATTGATCAATCAAGTCTGTTACCTTCAACATTCTTGCAATCAATGCAGTGACCTCGGCACGAGTCATCGTGGTCTTCGGACTCAGCACCTCCGGCCCATTACCTTGGATGATTCCGGCTGCAATCAACTGGGCTACATCTTCTTTTGCCCAATTCGATACATCGGCTGCATCACTGTAACGTTCCAGTTCAGAGTTCATCTGATCCGGGCTGATTGCCGCTTCCGGTTCAATCAGACGGTAGGCACGAGCAACCATAGCAAATCCTTGCTCACGTGTGATCTCCTGATTACCGTTGAAATTCCCATTATCGTAACCGCGAACGATACCGAATTCATTTGCAAGAGCTACCGCAAAGCGGAACCATGCGGAATCGTTAACGTCAGGGAATAGATTCTGTGGTGCATCCTGACGCATTAAGCCCAGTCCAAGCACAACAATCTCTGCAAACTCAGAACGAGTAACCTGACGGTTCGGTGAGAATGTGTTATCTCCGTTACCTTGCAGATCTAATCTCGCAGCGATGTTGTTCACATCGGTTTTGCCCCAATGGGATCTGGCATCTTCAAAATCCTGTGGATTCCAGATTACCGAGTAACTTCCGCTGCTACGCAAGTCATTAATGAGCGCATAGTAACGACTACTGATCTTCGTAACAACCGTTGGTACATGGAAAATGCTACCGTCCGGGTTGATAATCACGCCTGTTGTAATCCGGTTCGGGTCGATACCTTCAGGAAGTGCAATATACTTCGGTGCATAACCGTTCAGCTGGCCGGATCGCACGGTCTGTCCATCTTTCGTAAACGTTAGATCCAGATCAACCGGTGTAACAAGTAGCTCGTATCCTTGGGATGCGGCTCTTGTCTCGGCGCTGTCAATCAAAGCATCCGAGGAACGTGCGATATCAACATGGACATCAATATCATTCAACGCTGCATTGCCAAGCTGTCTGGACACACCATTCACGTCCATTTTACCGCCAGGTACCGGATAGATTGCCAGCGGATTGCTAATGTTTAGTTTGGAACCTTGATCCACTAATTGTTTCAGTGTTTCGAGGGTTAAACCGTCCACCTTCATATCCCCATCATTCGGTGAATGAATGGCGAACTGCTGGCCTGTGCCTTGTGACATGGCAACATTCAGCTTGGCTGGATCAACTTGAACCAATGTTTCTTTGTTGTCAGATGGTTTGGATGTAGCAAATGGTTGATGGTTACCATCCCGAGTTGTTTCCAGATTATCCTTCACGGGTGCCGGAGTTGGCGTTGGTACTGGCGCAGGTGTAGGTGTAGGTGCTGGTGTACTTCCACTGTTACCTCCTGTATTTCCACCGCCGCCATTGTTGCCTCCATTGTTGTTTCCATTGTCACTGGATGCTCTAGTCACGTTGATTTTATACGTCGTAACATTGCCAATTGAATCCGTTACTCTAACAACGATCTTATTTCCGCCAACTTGAAGAGGTAGATTCTCACTTGCACTACCACTTGTAACCTCGTTCCATTCTCCATCTCCAACAGCAATTTCAATCTTCCCAACTGGATCAAGTGCCGTTGGCGTTAACTGGAATTGATATACGCTATTCGGTACAGAGATGGTGTACGTATCTTTAGCTGGATCAAATGCCGGGGACAAACTTCCCACGGAAGGGACCAGCGTTTGTAACGTTGATATGTCATTACCAATCACTTTTGTAAGTCCCGTTCTTGCATCAGTCAGATCCAAAAGTGCTTTGTCTACCTGCGCTTGGGTCGCTGTCGGATCATTCAACACTCGCTCTGCTTCGTTCATTGCATTATCCAGTGCTGTCCAGCTCGCTGGTGTATAAGCTGACTCTTCCAGGCTTTCACCTGTAATTTCAGTTACTTTCGCTTGCAAAGCTGATTTATCTACATCTGGTACAGATGTTGTAGGGATTAGGCCCGTTCTTGCATTACTCAGATCCAGAAGCGCCTCATCTACCTGCGCTTGGGTTGCCGTTGGATCATTCAGCACTCGCTCTGCTTCGTTCATTGCATCATCCAGTGCTGTCCAGCTCGCTGGCGTATACGCTGATTCTTCCAGGCTTTCACCTGTAATTTCAGTTACTTTCGCTTGCAAAGCTGATTTATCTACATCTGGTACAGATGTTGTAGGGATTAGGCCCGTTCTTGCATCAGTCAGATCCAAAAGTGCTTTGTCTACCTGCGCTTGGGTCGCTGTCGGATCATTCAACACTCGATTTCCTTCATTCATCGCATCTTTGAGTGCTTCCCAGCTCGCTGGTGTGTACGCTGACTCTTCCAGGCTTTCACCTGTAATTTCAGTTACTTTCGCTTGCAAAACTGATTTATCGACAACGGGTACAGATGTTGTAGGGATTAGGCCCGTTCTTGCATCTGTCAGATCCTGAAGTGCCTTATCTACCTGCGCTTGGGTCGCTGTCAGATCATTCAACACTCGATTTGCTTCATTCATCGCATTATCCAGTGCTGTCCAGCTCGCTGGTGTGTACTCCTCTTCGTCCAGTTCACCTGTTTCGATCTTATCTTTAATCTCATCGATTTTGGCTTTCAACTTCGCCTTATCAATTACAACAACATAACTTTTCGTATTTGATGCTTCTGAATCTGCATATGCTGGATTGTTCGTCTTCGCTGTTACTGTCACCGTGTAGGCTCCAGCTTCCAGCGGCGGGTCCAATTGCGAAAGGTTAAGTACCGTTCCAGGCACCTCCACTGTCCGCTTTGTGCCGTCTTCCAGTTCGATTGTCACCTCATATTTATCTGCATGCTCAACTGCTTCCCATTTCAACTCATCGTCAGTCAGTGTGATGTCTGGCGCCGACAAAGGAGTGGCAGCAGTCACAATGGTAAAGTATGAATTTGGACCGAAATTTGAGGTATTAAGGGTTACTTGGTCGTTCTCAATTAAATGGTATGAGTCTTGGTCATCAAATTGAGCATCATCGCTGATTACAACATATTGAGGTAACGCCGGGTTACCTCCCGTTTCGGCTACCTGAAGTGTAATCTGTGATTCAGTCCAGTTTGCTTTCTGTACCTTGTAGATACGCTCCATCCCAAGCAGTTTTTTCTCATCTTTCATAATTGGCTTCTTGAATTCAGTACTTGCTCCATTGTCACCAAACGTAAAGAAAGAAGAATCGTTTGAGAATTCATTTTCATTAGCAGAATTTGTTTCCTCGATACTGTTGCCCAATGCAATCGTCACTACGGACCCCAGTGCCTGCGCTTTGGCTTGTTTCTGCATCAAGCCACTCTGATCATCTCGACCGATGCTTGTAATGCGATGGGTATAGACTGCGTTCTCCTGGGCATCCCAGATCGTAGCCATGTTTGAATCGACATATGAATTTGCTGTCGTCTGATCCATCGTGTAGCCATATTTGATCGCCAGATATGTGCTGACTTTTTGGCGTTCTGCGTCCGTAAGAGCATGGTCAAATACGATAATTTCTTCAATCGTACCCTGCCAATGTTCAATGCCCGTAGCTGCTGGGATCAGCTTACCGACTACTGCTCCGCCAGAGTTACCAGTATCCCATAGCTTAACATTATCTTTTCCCCAGTCATTTAGTTGCTGTACCTGCTTCATTTTACTGTACAATCTAGCTTGGTTTATACCAGTATCTCCGCCTGTCCAAGTAACAAATTGCTCGTTCGGGAAAGTCGTGCCCAAGAATCCTTCAGGGGTGTATAATGTTTGGTTCCTATCACTGTTAAATGTCGTCAAGCCGCCCCTTGTATTATTCTGAAGCATCCCCATTCCCGTATAAGCATTCGGTGTTTGTACTCCCCATGAAATAATATAATTGAGGCCTCCCGTTTTATTGGTTTTGCTAACGGTAATGATCGATCTGGGGCTCTTCCCTTGAGGAAGCTTACTTACATCCAGATTCATAAAACTACTCGTGCCGTTATATTCCAATACCGGATTGAAATTGATATTATGATTTTTATCATCCCAATAGGTCGGTTGATTAGCTTCCGTACTTTGGGTTGCATTGTTTATTTTACTGCCTTGATCTTCCCAGATACTCACCTTTTCGCCGCTGGCAACTCCGCTTACCCGCTCTGGTCGTAGCCATAGTGAAGGGGATCCAACTCCGCCCGGACCAACAGGAGTCTGGTTAGTCGACTCCGCTTGAGCCAAACTCATGGGCAACGTTCCAATCGCTAGAATAAAGGAAAGAACCAGCATGGAAATTCTTTGCCATGGTTTCTTCCGGATTTTTGCTGTGTACATAGTTTCCTCCTACTTAATATGTTATTTTTGGACTGCTTACTGACTCAAAACATCATATCTACCCTCATCTTGCTTATTCTACACATGGCCTCTTACCAAACTCTTACCAAACCTTTCACTAGCAAATACAACAAAAAACAGCCTTGCAAATGAAGCTGCAAGGCTGTATATTTCCAATTAACTATTCGAATTTTTCCATTGTTGGTACCATAACTCAACTTCCAGGCCAGGACGTATTCCTGCCTCTTGTTCTAAAGCGATAACCAACTGATTATATTGAGCGACCACAGGATCTTTATTGCCTAATCGATCGTAGGTCTTCATTAAGGCCAGTCCGACTTCCTCCAATGATGGTTCAAATTGCTGTACCCGGTAATATAACGTGAGTGCTTCCGTATTCTGTCCCAGTTCGATGTAATATTGTGCAAGTTGCATGGCATGATTACGCCATAGTGCATGCAAGCGCTGACGCTCCAGTTCAGCCCATACGTAATCGTCCTCACCATAATATTTGCCTTCATATTGATCTGAGGTCTGCCGATGTTCAGTTATTGTAGACGAAGATAATAGAGGCAATCGGGTAAGACGACTCTCCCATTCTTCCGCATCAATCCTGAATTCACCCGTTTCCAATAGATAACCAAACTGTTGATAACGAATGACCATCTTGTCCTCACCCATGAATTCGTTCATCATGCTGCGTAAGCGATGGATCCCACTGTGCAGATTGGATATACCTCTCCGCTCATCCAACTCTGGCCACAACAGTTCAAGTAGCGTATCCCGTTTAATCGGTTTGTTCCGATGGTGGAGCAAATAGGCGAATAACTCTCTAATCTTGGTTGTTCTGAACTTCATATGTTTTGGTGGCTCATTTGGGTGCACTTGGACTTGGAGCATCCCCAGACAACGGATCAACATGGATGGCCCTTCTGTTATATTCAGACTTGCTGACACCGTTCGGCGTTGATACATCTTCATCGTTTTTTCCAAACGGTCACGCGTTACAGGCTTCATAATATAGTCCAGCACTTCAAGCCCATAGGCTGTCAGTGCATGTTCGTTATATGCGGTTGTGAAAATAACTTCTGTTCCAGGAGAAACCTCATGGATACGTTCGGTCGCCTCGATCCCGTTCATCCCCGGCATTTGAACGTCCATGAAGACGATTTCCGGCAGATGAATTTCGATCTGATCTATGGCTTCCTGTGCCGTCAGAAAAGAGCCGATAACTTCGCAATCCTCTCTCTCTTGCAACAGTTTGTTCAACCTGCTCAGAGCGAGATATTCATCATCTACCAAAATCACTCTCATATGCACAACTCCTCTGGCTCACTGATCACCCTTTAATCTATAATTTTACCATAAATCCTGACGTGGGACCGCTATCATTTAAATATAGAATCTATGTTCCGGTATTCAAAAAAATGTTCATCTTTGGCAGAGGGCATGCAGGAATTTGAAGTAAACTGTCGAAAACTAAAGTCTGCCATGAAACCAATAACCTATAAAAAGATACCCCGATATGTAGTGCTGTCGATTCTATTCCTGACTATTTTGCTTGGCTTTCGCTGGATATGGTCCGAGACTTTCACTATACCCGCACATCCTGAACCCATTGAAGGCTTGTTAGACCTTCGAGGCTGGGACCTAGCCAACACTTCACCTATATCCCTGGATGGAGAATGGGAGTTTTATCCCCAGACGTTAATCTCTAATCGTGACGTGAAAATAGCGGATAACCCATCCACACCGATTCAAGTTCCCGGTGACTGGCGTAATGCATTACCACAATCCTCATCGTCGTTTGGATATGGGACATACCGTCTTCGTATACTTTTAGATCCATCTGTGGAGGAAGTCTCTCTCTGGGCTCAGAAAATCCAGACATCATCGATCATCGAGATGAACGGGACCATTGTTGCTCAATTCGGCCAACCTGCCACTCATGCCGAAGCCTATCGACCAGAAAGGACTGCATTTACAACTTCCTATGTGCTTGACGGTTCTACCGAACTCAATCTTTTGGTGCAAACAGCCAATTTTGACGATCCTTATAGCGGAGGGATCACGCGCTCTCTCTATTTTGGTTCTCCAGAAGCCATTGGCAGTGAACGAGGGCTATCCATTGACTTGCAAAAGATTACATTCGCTATATTGCTTTTGCACAGCCTATACGCTTTTGTCATGTTTCTGTTTATCCGGAAGGAACGAGCTCTGCTGACGTTCTCGATGCTAACGCTGGTAGCTGCCCTAACGGTCGCTTCCGACCATGACAATCTGTTATTAAGTTGGATTCCACTCAACTTCACTTGGATCGTTAAGGCCAAAGCGTTGTCCTATCCGTTGTTCGCATTCTTTCTTTTACAGATGGCTAGAAGCTTCTCCCATAGTCTACAATGGCGTAAACTGTTCCGTATCTATGCCAGCGTGCTTGGCGTTTACTGTTTATTTTTACTCGTCGCACCAGTGACCTTGATCTATCATGTACTTGAGATTGGGCTCTCTGATTTCCTTTATCTGTTTGCCATCGGCTGGTCTGTGTACCTATTCTTCCGAATGGCAGCCGAGAAACGAAGGGACGCAAGCTTTTTGCTCTTTGCGGCTACTAGCAGCCTATCAAGCGTGTTATGGGGAATTGTGAACTCACATAGCGAAATTACCAACGTGTATTATCCGATCGATGTGATTGCGGCCATGTTTGGCTTCTCCGCCTATTGGTTCAGAAAATACTTCCGCAATTCAAGTGAGATCGAGAAGTTGTACGAACAGCTCAAAGAAGAGGATCGCCAGAAGGATCAGTTTCTTGTGAATACGGCTCATGAATTGCGTACACCGCTGCACGGGATCATCAATATCGCCGAGAGCATCGCGGTTCGTGAACGTCGTAAATCAGGTGGGCAGCAGGCAGAAGACATGAAGCTGTTAGTTACTATCGGCCGACGCATGTCCCAACTGGTGGATGACCTCCTTGATGTCATTCGTTTGAAAGAAAAACGTATTACGCTTCAGAAGAAACCTTTATCTCTTGCATCTGTCATTCCAGGCGTGATCGGTATGTTCCGATTCATGGCAGAGGGCAAGCCCATCCATATGCAGGTGGATATTCCAGAATCACTGCCGTTGATTCAGGCAGATGAGAGAAGACTTGTTCAGGTGCTCTACAACCTGTTGCATAATGCGCTCAAATTTACCGATGAGGGTACAATTACCGTGTCCGTTCGTGAACATGGAGAGTACGTCTTGATTCAAGTTTCAGATACAGGTGTTGGTATGAGTGAGGAGATACAACAGCGAATATTCGAGGCCTATGAACAGGGGACCCCAGAGGCTCGTTTAAGCGGAGGAATCGGCCTCGGTCTCAATATCAGCAGGCAGCTCACAGAACTCCATGGCGGCCAACTCACCGTGCAATCCGTACCTGGGCAAGGATCGACCTTCCAGATCTCGCTTCCACGGGAAGACACCGCATCGTTATCGGACCAGACTGAGCAGCAATGGGACGCTCACAGCTTCGATGAAATTGCGATTGCAGAGCCGCAGCAGCAGACCGTCTCTCAAGATAAGACTGCCGCAAGAATTCTTGCCGTCGATGATGATCCTGTAAACCTGCGAGTACTGATCTCCATGCTTGCGAATGAACCGTATCATATTCAACCCGCGGCCTCGGCGCTTGAGGCACTCGAGTTACTGGATAAAGAGCCGTGGGACTTACTGATTGCCGATGTCATGATGCCTCATATGTCCGGTTATGAACTGACCGAGAACGTACGCAAGCGTTATTCGGTATCCGAGCTTCCCATCCTGTTGCTGACAGCCCGTAACGAACCAGCGGATGTATACGCCGGATTCATGGCCGGTGCTACGGATTATGTCACCAAGCCCGTGGATGCCGTTGAATTAAGGCATCGCATCGGGTCTCTGATCGTACTGAAACAATCCATTGATGAGCGACTGCGCATGGAGGCTGCTTACTTACAAGCACAGATTCAGCCCCATTTTCTTTTTAATACGCTCAATTCAATCATGGTTCTTAGTGAGATGGACACGGAGCGAATGCAGAAACTGGGCGATGCTTTTATCGAGTACCTTCAGACCAGTTTTCATTTTGTTAATTCGGAGAAAATGGTTGAGGTCACTCATGAGTTGGATCTCTCCCGCGCCTATCTCTACATTGAGAAAGAACGATTCATGCATCGGTTGAACGTCATCTGGGATATTCCCGATGATCTTGATCTATCTCTGCCGCCACTCACCATTCAACCGCTCATTGAGAATGCTGTTCGACATGGTATTCTCAGCAAAGTTGAGGGTGGAACCGTGCATATCCGAATCATCAACCAAACAGCGTCCACCTTGATTGAGATCGAGGATGACGGTGTGGGGATGCAGCCCGAGCAGATCGAACGGGCACTAGCGTGGCCCAAGAAAGGTCCCGGTGGAACTGGAGGCATTGGATTAACCAATACACATCGCCGGTTGACCCAGATGTATGGACAAGGTTTGACCATCGTCAGCTCGCCGGGCCAAGGTACGAAAGTTTCCTTTGTCATCCCTTTGGACCGCAGCATGAGAGGCTGAGAGATAAGATCGTTCTATAACTCTACAGCGGCATACTGTACGATCCATATCCGTTTGCTTTGTGTAAGGTCTACGGGGAAAGCGGGGAAAGCGATGATAGCGGACATGTTCAAGTTCAATTCCAAGCTCAAGTTCAAGCCCAGGCTCGAGTTCAAGTTCAGGTTCTGACATACCAAATAAACCAAAAGAGAGCTTAGCACGGGTTTCGTCCCGGCTTAGCTCTCTTTTCTATGGCTTCATTATGATCTAACACGATAAGCTAAACGTTATACGTGCAGGACATGTTTTTCATCCGATAACCCCAGCGCCTTGGCTGTTGAAGAATGAACCTCTTTGAGGAGATCCAGATTCTCCACAAGGGATATGCCATAAGAAGGAATCATTTCCTTGATCTTTGGCTCCCATGCCTCCATATGCTGCGGGAAGCACCGCTGAAGAATCTCAAGCATGACCTGAACGGCAGTGGATGCACCCGGTGATGCACCTAACAGAGCCGCAATCGTTCCATCTGCAGACGTGACCACTTCCGTACCAAATTGCAACGTTCCCTTGCCACCTTGAACGGTATCCTTGATCACCTGCACACGCTGCCCCGCCAGAACCATATCCCAATCCTCGCTCTTCGCACCCGGAACAAAGTCACGCAATTCTGCCATACGTTGTTCTTTGGATAACATCAGTTGTTGGATCAGGTACTTGGTCAAAGAAATTTCTTTGACACCTGCTGCGAGCATCGTAAGCAAATTATGCATCTTAACCGACGTGATTAAGTCGGCATTGGAACCCGTCTTCAGGAACTTCGGTGAGAACCCCGCAAACGGCCCGAACAGCAGTGATTTTTTATTGTCGATAAAACGGGTATCCAGATGCGGAACGGACATCGGCGGAGCCCCTACCGAAGCCTTGCCGTATACCTTGGCATGATGCTGTTCCACGACTTTTGGATTTTTGCACACCATAAAGATCCCACTGACCGGGAATCCGCCGATATGTTTACCTTCCGGAATGCCCGTCTTCTGGAGCAAATGCAAACTTCCGCCGCCCGCGCCGATAAAGACGAATTTTGCCTTATGGCGTTCGACTGCACCACTCTTCAGGTTTTTCACGGATAATTCCCATTGTCCATCGCTGGTGCGTTTCATATTCTTCACGCTATGTTGGTAGTGGATGCCCACGTGTTGTTCCTTCAAATGTTTGATCAGCATACGCGTTAAAGCACCAAAGTTAACGTCCGTACCGGAGTCAATTTTGGTCGCTGCAACAGGTTCATTACTGGTACGATCTTTCATCATCAGCGGCATCCATTTCGCCAGCTCTTTCTTGTCATCCGAGAATTCCATGCCTGCGAACAACGGGTGATTCGACAAGGAGTCATAACGTCTTTTCAAAAACTGGACATTGCTCTCTCCGTGTACATAACTCAAATGAGGAATCGGCATAATGAAGTCCCGCGGATTACGAATCAGACGGCTATTGACGAGATAGGACCAAAATTGCTTTGAGATCTGAAATTGTTCATTCACTTTAATCGCTTTGCTAATATCTACGGTTCCGTCTGGTCGTTCAACGGTATAGTTAAGTTCGCACAATGCAGCATGCCCGGTTCCGGCATTATTCCATTCGTTGGAGCTTTCCTCTCCTGCAGTGGCTAGCTTTTCGAAAACCTTAATATTCCAGTCTGGTGCCAATTCTTTTAGCAAAGTTCCCAAAGTTGCACTCATAATTCCGGCACCAATCAAGATAACATCTGTACTCGTTTGTCCCTGGCTCATGTCTACCGTCCTTATATCCTATATTTGCCAAAAGGATGTAAGCGTTATCGATTTGGCATTTGCAGCAAGCCCATTCTTGAACGGGATCGCACCTTCTCTGAATGATTATAACCTTGATCTAGTGTATCAATAATATAGAGCAATTTAAATATGCAATTTCAAGATATTTGCTATTCCATCAGTATACGCTAGTTTACATCGGAACGTTAGCCCGGTTATAGGCCTGAAAGATATATTTGTTCAAAACAAAGAAAGGAACCCGGTCTTAGGGGGACTTGGGTGATCAAATGGATGCACTAAAAGCCGCTCTCGAATCTCTTCGTAAGGCGGCTTCATATATAAATTAACGATTACCACCCCCGGCGTCTCCGGGAGTACTCAGAAGATCGAAATTAACTCTTTCGTATACGGATGGCGTTCTTCAGCGAACAACGCATCTGCACCAAAGCGGTCAACAATCTGACCTTCCCGCATAACGATGATGCGCTGGCTCATGCGATGTACCGCAGCCAGATCATGCGAGATGAACACGTATGACAGACCAAGCGATGTGCGCAGATCGGTGAGCAACTGCAAAACTGCTCCTTGCGAGATCACGTCCAGGCTGGCCGTCGGTTCATCCAGAACGACAACGTCCGGTTCAATGCCAATAGCACGTGCAATCGTGACGCGCTGACGCTGTCCACCACTTAGCTCGTGCGGATATCGCCCAGCCAAATCGCTTGGAAGCTCGACCGCTTCAAGCAGCTTTTGGACGTATGCCTCCTTCGATGTGTAGGTAAAGTGGGACAACTCGGCGTTCCGTCCAAGTTGTTCGTACGGATCGATTAGCGAATCGGCAATCTTGAGCTTCGGGTTTAGTGCTGCCATTGGATTCTGGAAAACAATCTGAATCTTCCGGCGATGTGGCCGCAACCGTCGGCCGCTCAGCCGTGCAATATCCTGTCCAACCAGTGTAATCAAGCCTGCATCTGCATCTTCGATCCTCAACAGACAGCGGGCGAGTGTACTCTTGCCACAGCCGCTCTCGCCAACCAGGCCAAGGCATTCGCCACGGTTCAGGGCGAAGGAAATATCATTCACAGCCGGTCGGTCTGCACCTGCGTACGTTCGGCTCAGATGTTCCACGTGAAGCACAGGATTGCCAGGGGTGCTGAGCGATGAAGCATTGTCTGAACCGGCAATATCTATATCCGCATCTATATCCGTATGATCTGTACCCGCAGTATCTATGATTACATTGTCTGTGTCTACATGGTTTAAGTCTTTAGCAAAATCTTGGCTTCGCACACCAGATTTTTCGGACTGCATGAGTCCACGGTGTTCATCATTTGCGGTTGTCTTCATTCGGTTCCTGCCTCCTTCAATCCCGACTTCAGCGAACGACTCAGAACGGGAGCCGCATCAATCAGCTGGCGCGTATATTCATGTTGGGGATGATCGAGAATGCGATGCTTCCCGCCAGATTCGACGATCTGCCCTTCCTTCATCACAGCCAAGCGGTTGGCATAGCGACGTACATGGCGCCAATCATGCGTGATAAACAAAATGGCACATCCCGTCTCCGCTTGTTTGCGTGCCAGCAGTTCCAACACGCGATGCCCAGACACACTGTCCAGTGCCGTTGTTGCTTCGTCAGCAATCAACAGGCGAGGAGACAGCATCAGCGATGTGGCAATTGATGCCCGTTGAAGCTGTCCACCGCTCAACTGGAACGGATAGCGGCGCAGCAATTCAGCGCCAAGGCCAACCGATTCCAGCGCTTCCTCCGCTCGTTTCTTGCGGATGGCTGAAGACTTTTCCCCGTGTACCTTCTGGTATTCATCAAAGTGCCCACCAATACTGCGAAAGGGCGTAAATGCTCCCTGATAGTCTTGAAAAATATATGAGATGCGGCTTCCCCGCAGGGCGCGCATCTCCTTTGGCTTCCGTTCGAGCAGGTTGCTACCTTCGAACATGACTCGCCCCGACGCATGCAGGTTGGGCGGCAGCAGACGACCAATCGCTTGCGAGAGCAAGCTTTTGCCACTACCACTCTGTCCAACCAATGCCATGAACTCGCCTTCGCGAACAGCCAGAGAGACTTGATCTACAATCGTACGATCCCGACTAGAGATGCTCAGTTCCTCAATGGAGAGAATCATGGCTGCACCTCTTTCTTCACGTCAAACAGGTCTCTTAGATAGTCGCCCAGCATGTTGGCGAGCAACACTACCGAGACAATGGCAAGGCCCGGATAGATCATCAGCTCCGGCCGAGACTGGAAGTAAGGCCGTGAGTCGTTCAGCATCGCACCCCATTCAGGTGTTGGCGGCTGTGCGCCAAGGCCAATGTAGGACAATGATGAGATGAGTAAAATAATTTTACCCAGATCAAGACTGGCCAGCACAAGCACATGGCCTGCGATATGTGGAAGCAGATGTTTTCTCATGATACGACCGTCAGACAATCCGTTGGTCCGGGCGATGCGAATGTAATCCTTTTGGGACTCCGATAAAACTGTACTCCGAACGAGACGGGCGTAGCTGACCCACTTTACGATCACAATCGCCAATACCAGATTACCGATTCCCGCGCCAAGCAAGCCACTTAGCACAATCGCCACGATGGTATCAGGGAAAGCAAGAAAGGCATCAGCAATCCGCATGAACAACTTATCGACCCAGCCACGTTTGTAACCCGCGATCAAACCAAACGGAATGCCAATCAGCAATGCAGCACCGATTGCCAGCAAGCTATAACCCATTGTTTGGCCGCCGCCAAGCAGCAGACGTGTCAGTACATCGCGGCCCAGGTGGTCGGTGCCAAACGGATGAAGAGCACTTGCGCCCTGCAATCGTCCGCGCAGATCGGTTAAAGTATGATCATGTTTCAGAACTAAAAAAGCATACAAGGAGGCCGCGATGACCAGCAGTGCAAACAGCAGACCAATGATCGCCTGCCAGCTATGTTTTTTAAATTTTGTAGGTGGAATGGGCAGGGGTATGGTTTTCATCGGTTGGCCTCCTTTTCCTTCAGTTTCATTTCGGGATTCAAATAACGATAAGACAGATCAACCGCTGTATTCACGAGGAATACCACGATAGCCATGATCAGAATGTAACCCTGAATCAGTGGATAATCACGCTGGCGGATGGCGTCGACGACAAGCTTGCCAATACCCGGATAAGCGAACAACACTTCAATTACAACAACTCCGCCAATCAGGCTACCGAGACTGACGCCGAATACTGTAATGACAGGCGGCAGACTGTGCCGGAAGGCGTGAAGCATGAAGATCCGGCCTTCGGATAACCCTCTTGCCCGGGCGGATCGAACGAACTCCTGGCTAAGAGAATCTAGCAGGCTGGAACGCAAAAGACGCACATAAACGCTGGAGATGGCAAGTCCCAGCGTCAGAGATGGCAGAATAAGTGATGTGAATCCATCCCGGCCCATGGTCGGCAGATTGCCAAAGCGTACGCCGAACATGTCGATTAGGATCAGACCCAGCCAGAAGCTTGGCACCGCCGCACCCACAATGGAGAGCATCCGGCTGCCCCGGTCAATCCAACTGTCACGATGGAGTGCTGATAGCGAGCCGAGCGGGATAGCTATAACAAGCATGACCAGCAGTGCGCCAATCGTCAGTTCAGCCGTAGCAGGCAGCGCACGCATCAGGGTCTGCATAACTGGCTGGCCTGTTGAATACGATACGCCGAAGTCGAGACGGACAAAATCGAGCAACCAGTTGCCGAACTGGACAGGAAGCGATTCATTGAAGCCCATCTCCTCGCGTACAGCTTCGACCTGCTCCTGACTAACGGACAGTTCGTCCACGTTCAATATCGTCAGCACGGGATCACCCGGAGCCAGGCGAATGAACAGGAAGCTCACAAACATAATGAACAACAGAAAGATAAATACCTCAAGGAACTTCCGAAGCAAAATGCGAAACATTACATCACATCCAGCTTATTGGTAATCATGTAATATTCACTGCGAGTGGTAACCCAGTTCTTGATCTTCTTGCCGTTGTAGGCAACGATCGTACCTGGATGCAGCACGAATGAATTCAGTACGTTATCATGCACATAGTTGGCTGCCTTCTCGGCAAGCTCTGCGCGCTTCTCCGGTGCAACTGTGTGATTCAGTTCGTCGATGATCTTGGTCAGCTCTGGATCTTCCGATCCGCTAAAATTAAGGGCACCCTTCGGATGGTATGTTGCATTCAGGTAATAACCAGCATCTCCACGAGGGGCCGTCAAATTACTGTACGTTGCAATATCCCAGTCGCGATTAGACGCCATATAATCTTCTGGCGTGTCAATCTGACGAATCTGCACGTCGATACCGATCTTCTTCGCATCAGATTGGAAAACTTGAGCGATCAGTGGTAGATCGGCACGAGCTGAATATGTCAGCAACGTCAGCTGCAATGGTTTGCCATCCTTGGTCATCAAGCCGTTTTGCTGCGTGTACCCTGCTTCGTTGAGATATTTTACAGCGACATCAGCTCCGGATTCCGTTGCTGTATCCGTATAGGTTGGTGCGAATGGCAGCGATGGCAGGAACGGCCCGATGGCTGCTTCGCCATAGCCGAGCAGGATCGTGTCCACGATACCCTGACGGTCAATCAGCGCGTCCAGCGCACGACGAACATTAAGGTCCTTCATACTCTCCCGCTGCATGTTCATCGTTAGTTGATGCACGCGGAACGTCGATGTAGATTCAACGGTCATGCCGTCCATCGCTTTGAGCGATTCGAGGCTTTCGACTTCCGGACGGTATACGATATCTACCTGCCCAGATTTGAGCGCTAGTGTGCGGGCATTGGCATCTTCATTGAATGAGAACGTGATGGAATCCAGAGGCGATGCTCCGTCCCAATATTCATCATAGCGATCCAGTTGCAGCTTGCTGCCTGGGGTAAAAGAGGTCAGTTTGAACGGGCCCGTACCAATGGGCTTGTTCACAATGTCCGGCTCACTCACGTCGATAATCGCCGTGTTGGGGTTCACCAGTTCCGAAGCGAACTCCGGGAACGGCTGAGTTGTAGTGATCTCCAATTTGTCGCCCTCGGCTTCAATCGTATCAATCTTCAGCGCGTTCTGGATGGCTACATTCTCTTCCAGTGCCCGCTCAAGGGATGCCTTAACGGATTCACCCGTCATTGGCTTGCCGTTCTGGAATTTCACATCATCTCGCAGGTCGATCGTCCAATGCTGCCCATCTTCGCTCTCCCAGCTCTCGGCGAGCCATGGAGCAACCGTCAGGTTATCTTCATCGAGACGAACCAGCGTTTCCGTAATGCCCGCGCGCAGCGGCACATAGCTGGAATCCACATGTGGATCTAGCGAACTGGTGGAGAAGTTATATAGGAAATGAACATTTTTATTATCGGTGGATGGTTGCGCAGCGGGACTGGACTCAGATGATCCGCAGGCGCTCAACAGTCCAACGCTCAAGGCCAAGGAGACCAGCGCTAGCAGTGGCGTCTTTTTATTCAAGGTAATGCCCCTCTCTCTTAATCGTAATCATTATGATCTAAACAATGAGTATTATCATATCGTAATGATTACGTTTTGACAAGAGTTATATTGGTGTTAGAACGAGAAAGAATCCGACTCTCGGATGAGAGCGGATTCTTCATGTTTTTTGTTACATAGAACTGGTGTCCACTCGTGTCCAAAGAAAAGGACCGTCTCCGATTTAATACAATCATGACGGTCCATGCAAACTTAACTTCATTTATATCCCTTTATTATCAACTCTCTCTAAAGCAATATCACTGATATCCTGTTCCTCAATATCCAGACCTCTCCAATAAGTTAATGGATACGCAGCATTACCTACTATCATTTCACCTTGTTTTATCGTGAAGCTCCCGCCTCTTTCTATGAATTTTATAATGGGTTCATACAAGTTAAGATATTTAATTGCTTGATTTGTGCCTTGATCTGCTAGTTCTGTAATCTCTAAATAACAGTAGCAAATTGCCTTCATATACGGATTTTGAAGAATACCAAGACTCGGACAGGCTTGATATACTTTTTCATCTACAGTTTCACCAATAGTTTTAGCGAAACTAAATACGGGGTATCGATCTACTGACGTATCCATCTCATTTAAGAAATGATTGACCCGTCTAAGGTACTCTTTAATTAGAACATGGTATGACTCTAGTGAATTTTTCCCTAAATCTTCAAATGGAATGAACGATAAACGTTCTACAGCTTTATTTAATAAATGCCCCATACAATCCTCCATTTATTTAAACATTTTATTAAAGAAATATTCTTCGTAACCAGGAAATGCATTATTAGGTTGTTTCGGTGCGTTCTCGTGGGCTCCTGGTGGAAATCCATCATATCTCCCTTTTTCGTGATTCCATGATTCTAACGTACGATACTTTTGGCCTTGTGACATAAACTTTCGTTCAGCAAGTTCATGTTCAGCCAATTGCTTGAACCATGCTTTTTGCTCAATAGATAGCTCACCCTTTTGTGCCGTTTTCCATGCATATGCTATTTCATCATCAGCAATAAAGCGTTCCATTTTATACTCTTTACCACCAGGTTGGGGAACTTGATGTTTGCCAAAGAACAAGTGCTTTTTCATGCTTCTTATTTCATTAACGCTCATTCCTGTATTGGAAGCTACAACATCGACATCTTTCATTTTCAATTGTCTTATTGATTCATACTCTGCCTCTGCTGCTTTGTCATAATCTCTCATTCCCGATCCAGTGAACTTCTGACCCGCCTTTGTTCTCTCATTCGAGTCTGTCTGGATTTTCTCTGCTTTCGCCTTAGCAGCCTCAATATGCTGCTTAATCTTCGCCACTGCGGGATTAGAAGCAGGCAATCGATGAGGTCCTTTACCGCCCGGCATACTCCCACGAACCATCTGAATCGCCATGAATATCTGACTAAACTTCAGAGAGGTCACCATCATCTGAGCATACTTATCGGATACAGGCTCTCCCGTCGTAGGATGAATCCCCATCTCAAATGCCTTGATCTGTAACGCAAAAATATCTTCCCCAGGCGGTTCAACGTTCACAGCTTGCATGCGATTAAAGTCCAGATTTCCCTGATCCCTCTGATACGCCTGAAGAGCAGCCTGATCCGCAACACCATTCTCGTTGACAGGCATCCATAGCAATTTACCAAACATATTGATTTGCGCCATCCGATAGCCCTTGTCACCCGAACCTGAATCACCTGTTGATTTGGTCATCATAGCTGCGGCACCGACTGCTCCAATCGCACCACCCAGACTTACCTTCTGAGCATCTGCATCTTGGAATCGCGTGGCGATATCCGTCAATTCCTTCGATGTTTTCACCATACTCTCCAGCGCTTTATCCAGTATAGGTCGTGACTGCTCGAACTCATAGTAAAATCGCTCCTGCGTCGCGCCCATCCACATCATCTGAACGAACATGATCTGTCTCGTCAGATCACTTCGTATACTCTCCAACTGTTGTCTGGCTTGATCCACCTGATTTGATACGTGATGTAGTTGTTCAGGGGTAACTTTGATTGTACTCATACGTTTCTCCGCTCATTTGAAATAGGATTATCCTATGTTAGCAGAAGTGTAATATGTAAACTATCCGGCTAACATCCTGATTTCACCATGGTAAAAACACAAGCTGTGCTCCTCATCGGTGCTATGGTCCTATATGCATATACCCACTTCAAGGCATATCCTACCAGTTTCAGTAAATACCTTTCCTACTTCATTTCCTCCAACATCGCCCGATACCGCCCAATCTGCTCCGCTGTCGCCTCTTCCCGCAATGATTCCAACAATGCCATGCACCTTATAAAATACCGATCCATCCCAAGCTTATCCGCTAACCGAATCGCCTGCAAAATGAATTCCACGGCCTCCTGTGGCCTTCCCTTCCACTGTTCGTACAAAGCCCTCTGATAACAGTAATGGTACATATCGTCGTTGTTTAAAGAATCCATTTCTATGCCATCGCCCTGTATCTGATCCTCAAACACCTGTAAAACCCGATCAATCTTCCATCTATGCCGCACTGCTGCCTCCGTAATCACCTTCAGACCCACCAACCATTCCTCCGGATGCTCAAGCAAAAAGTTCACAAACTCCTCCAGCAGTTGCACCTGCCCGGCTTCAATCTCAAGAGCATACCGATTCACCTGTGCCTTATGCTTGAACTCCTGCACCACCTGCATACCTACCTCATCCAGATCCTCCATCCATCCCAGATCTGCATACTGATCGATACATGCCCGCGCCTGATCTACCTGTCCCATCTTCCGGTGAGCCATACCCCGCATTAAATGACTGAACCCGTAATAGTAGACCAATGGGCGCTCGGTATGTATATACGGAGTAGGTATCCCCTTTGACTGATACTCTTGCCGCTCTTCATGGATCGACTGCACACATAGATATAACATGTCCGCCCTCTCCATCACCTTGTTCCAATTTTCAAAAGCCACAGCCATGTCCAACATTTCAACAATGATGTCCGGTTTGAGTGATTTTAGGATAGATTTACGCAAAGAGAAGCACTCCTTTGATAGTATAGGCGAACAGAATTTCTAATTACTCCTGAGAAGTAACGATATCAGTTCATTATACTACTTAAAATGCGTAAATAACACCATTATTGCTATATATTTTAACCTGACTTTTATGACTCATCTTATCTAAGCTTATGTATGAGGTGATTTAAATGTCAGAGTTACGCCAATTAATAGGTACACGAATTAGAGCAATGCGAAATGCCAAAGGACTTACTCAACAAAAGCTGGCTGATATTGCTGGGTTAGATTATAGATATATTGGAGCATTAGAAAGAGGCGAAAGAAACTTCTCCATTGATACTTTGGAGAAAGTTTTAATTGCCTTAGATATAAATTTATCAGAACTAATGATTTCTAGTGATATTCAAAAAGAAGATCTACGCCAAAAATCTATTGACGAATTCATCACAATTATTAACGGACTAAAAGATCATCAAATCGAAGCAATAATAAAAATTAACCAAGAAATTTCAAAATCATTCAAATAGTCAATTCTATTACTTTGTCCTACTGTTTTTAATCCTTTAATGTACTTACTTTCTCGTCAATACGTGAGCTATATTCCCTCCCCCTTACTCACAGACATTTTATGTTCTGCTATAAACAAAACAAGAATCTATATTTTAAAAAATGCTTTTATTACCATAAATTTAAAAGCCTATTCCGGAATGGAACAGGCTTTTAAAGGGTGAAATTTTTTACTTTATCAAATGCTAAATATATATGAGATTAAACATAAATTCCAGATGGGTCTTTATATCTTAAGAAATCTCTTTTACCAACTTAACCAGTATTATAATACCGTGTTCAATAAAGTGTCCTGATTTTGCTTCGAGCTCTTTAAATTCATCCTCTGTGCATCCGTGGAAGGCGTTGTTCCTTGCAGATCTAATATTTTCCAGTGCATCATAATACTCTTTTTTTAAAAGTACCTTCCGAACTTTGAAAGAATTTGTATTAGCTACTACTACTTGCCCATTAAGTAATTTTAGACGCGATTCTTGATTACTTTTGCTCCCCCAAAATTTTTTACGTATAGAGCTGATAGGTAAGTTGGCTGAATTTAAAATAAATGCCGTTTTCCTCTTAATTTTCATTTCGCAATATTCCTTAGTGCATAGCTCCAAAGCTTTTCCTAAAACACCTACTGCCGTAACAGTATAACCTATATCCAAAATATCTAAGCATTCTTTTACAGCTGGCCCATATTTTTCACCAACATAACTCTCAATGCTCTCCTCGCCCAGCATTCTTGCTACTCTGCGTCTGATAATATCTGATTCATAAATTGTTTCGTTTCTCGTTTCACTGATATCCATTTCTAAAATTCCTCACTTAAAGAAGAAGACTCATAAGTTTTAGGCCGGCCGGAACTAACAATCACCTTTCCTTCTTTAACTAACTTGTTTAATACGGGAGTTGGCTGAGACTTGGGGTACATTTTCTGTAGCAATGTACTCCTTTCAAGTATTTTGGCCCACGTTAGAGGTACTATGGAATTATCTAAAATCCCCAAAATTTCTACCGCAGGGTCTTCTGTAACTTTCATCTCTGACTTATTTTCCTGAGTTGTGCGTAATAAAGAAATCACATCAGCCCAAGTTTTCAATCGTTCTTCATTTAAATCACTAATAACATCTTTTATAACAGCTACTTCAATAGGATTAGGTGAGTAATTTATTTCTTCTAAACGATTTATTGCAAAATCCAAACAATCTTCCTTTGTCTTTGGCACTTTAAGAAGTAACTTTCTATCTTTAAAGCGACGCTCAAAAGCAGTTTGTTTTGACAGTACATCCCATGCTTCAGGTGTCGCTCCCACACAAACTATGCCTCTTAAATTCTTGGTATTTAAATGGTCAAATAGGGCTCGATACGATGTTAGGATACGAGAACCAACTCTTGTAAGAGTCACCGAATTTGTCTCGAAAGAATATACCTTATCAACTTCATCGAATAATAATAAAATAGGTTTCTCACTAACTAGTTGAATAAATTGCAGAGCATCCCCTGAGGCTTGTGCAAAATCAATTTCGTTAACGATAAAACTCTTTCTTGCACCAAATTTGTTTTTTAGAAACTTAAGTTGATCTGGAAAGAGGTCCAATCCTGAGAAATAATCTAATACCACCTCAGCCTCTTCCTTATTATTACACCGGAGCAAATATCTAAATATTTGATTTCCATATCCTTCAATAGTCAATTCCCCACTGGCATTCTTAAACTTTTCCCAGTCAGAGTAAAAGCTCTTTAATGAGTTATTTCCAGGTGCATAAAAAAAGGATTTGTAAAGATCATTTAAAGCATCAACTAGTGGGCCACTAATAAACATATTTGGGATATATATACCTATCATATTTTCTTTTTCATTCTTCCTGATAAACCTTAAAAAGTGTGTTTTCCCATTTCCGATCTGACCTAGAATTACAGTCCCTATAAATCCTTGTTGTCCCTCCATACAGCTCTTTACCCAACCACCGAAGGCACTTAAAGACTCTTTCTCTCCAACTATATAATCTGGATCTGATATAGGAACAGTCCTATCCAGAGATCTTTTCAATGATTCTAAGACAGTGCTCATTTTTAAATCCCCCTTTTTATAATTACTGTCATAATGTACTCTCCATAAAAGTTTTTTATTTCACCATTATTTTTATAAAGGCTACTTTTAGACCATATAAAATTTGAAATTTCGTATGTGGAAACACAAGACAATAATTTTTCTGTGCTATTCTTATCAAAAAAATTATATAGATAGCTTGAAATTTCATTTACATTTACTATGTCTTTTTTAAATTTATCTTTTAATGCTGATACATCACTTGGCAAAAAATGTTCAGCTAGTAACCCATCATTGATATAAACTTCGTCACCTTTTTTAGCAATTAAATTCATGATTTTCAGAAATGACATAATAGCCCTTAAATTCCTACCAGTAGATGCTTGTGCACTTTCGTCTAATCTATCTTTTCCTATATAAGTAAATATCGAGTAAATAGATTTCATCTTTAATGAGGGAGAAAACAGCTTTAAAAGTAATATTATTATTGTAACGACTCTAAAAATCTGATCATTCTCTTTGATAAGTTTAATAAAGTAGTTCTCTGAATTAATCTCTTTCCTCAAAAACTTCAAACTCTGCTCTGATAAGCTGTAAAGTTGATCGTGATAAGTAAGTATCCCGAATATTGCACTATGATTAATCATTTTCCTAAAAGTTTCATTACTTAATTTAAACTCCTCTGGAAAATCTCTTTTGTATAACTCATTCATTGAATAACACTCAGAATCAAATATACTTAGAAGTTTATATAAACGTCCCTTTGTGTTTGGAATATTTGATATATTAGGAACCCAAAAGTCTTTATGTTGATATCTCATATTTCACCTCTCCTTCGGGATCCAAATGAAAATAAAGTTCACAACACTCCTTGGATCCTATCATAAGTATAACATTTTTATTCCATTCTAAACATTAACACATCTAAAATTTTGAAGTAAATTAAATTCACTTTTTTTGTAACGAAATATTCTTCCTAAGTCTTTTTTAATGCATTGTCCACCATCATAAGTGGCTCCCTTGGCAGGGAGTAACCAATCCAGAAATATACAATATAGATTATTTTTCATTATATTCTTTGCATCCATAAAACGTCATTGCTCTTATGACCTATACAACTCCCCGCTCAAACGCCGCAAACTCAATCCGATTACGCCCATTCTGCTTCGCCTGATACAAGGCCTTATCCACCGCAGCGAACAGCTGGGTCAAATACCCCTCCGGATTGTCCGGCACATGCACAACTTCAAAGTCCTCAAAGGATAGAATCCCAATACTAATCGTAATCGACACTTGCATAATCTCGTGATCCACCATAATGTGGTTGGACTCCACAGCTGTTCTCACGCGCTCTGCGATTTGGTTCGCCAAGTCATGCTCGGTATGCGGAAGGTAGATCATGAACTCTTCCCCGCCATAACGCGTCAGGATATCCGTACTGCGAATCGATTGTTTAACGGCCTCCGCCGTGCGGACGAGCACTTCATCCCCGATGACATGTCCGTAGCGATCATTGATCGCTTTGAAGTAGTCGATATCGAGCAGCAGGAGTGAGAATGGTGTTTTGTATTGAATATTGGTAATGACCTCGTGGTTAAGATGTTGGGTCAGATATCTGCGGTTGTAACAGTTGGTTAAACTGTCCGTCAGCGCGAGTTCCTCCAGTTTGCGATTGGCCTCGGATAACTCCTGACGGATCAGGTCTAGCGCCTGATTTCGCTCCTGTAGCGTTACGTTCTGGCGATTCATCTCTTTCACGTAGAAACGCTCCTGCGAGACATCCTGGAACGTGAGAATATGACCGATCGGCACAAGAGCCGAATCCACAATCGGAGAAGATTGCAGGATATAGTGCCGGATATTGTTGTCCCGCTCCACGATCACTTCAATGTGAGAGAGGGTATTTTCTTTTTTCTTATAGTGATTCACGAACTCCCGGCAACTGCCCACAACATGAACAGACTCCAGAAAGGCTTCCATATCAAAAGAATCTCCCACATGCAGATCCATAAAGGATCGTGAGGCTTTGTTCGCTTCAACAATGACTTCATTCTCATCCAGTACCAGGATGCCATATGGAATGGTATTGATTACATCCTCATGGGCGATGGAGACCAGATCGAACACATTGTATCTTTTGATCACATAGACAAAGAACAGGTCCGACAGGAAGATCCCCAGCGAAGTCATGCCAGGAATGATCGGCAACCACCGGGCTAGAACGACATTCAGAATCGCATCAATCGCTGCAAAGACAGCCAAGACCAGGATGCCCAACAGGGTGATTCTCACCTGTTTTTTGATCATGGCAGACGTCTGCGAAGAATACACCGCCCGGAATAGAACCACGAGAGAAGTCAAGAAATAGCTCACCAGAATAGTCATCACAACCCAGAACCAAAGGCCGTAATCCCGCTCGATGTACCCGCCCTCCAGTGGAATGACGAATTCGTTCCATGGATTTGCGACCACGCCTATAGCCCCGATCACCGCAGGGACAAATAGCAGGAACGTTCCTTTTGCACTCAACCGCTCTGAATAACCGGTAATAAAGATCGTCAGTAGAAGCCACCCGCTCCCAAGCAAGGAGACCGCGACAAAAGATAACGTCACATAGAACAACTGCAGACCGGAATCGTCCGTGAGTGTACTCGCAAATTGGCAGAAAGGCCAGAGCATCATCAACCCGTGAAACAAAAAGTACACCTTATGTAAGTTCGTAATTCTAACCGTAGCAAACACATATACACCTACACCGAACAATAGGACAAATAAAAAGAGATCATACCATACTAATGGGTTCACGAATCTTCTCCTTCTTAGATGCTACAATGACAACGTGGTTGTTCATGATTCTATGTGATACTTATATATAACTTCAATAAACACCTATACAATACTGCTACGCCAAACTTATTGGTTAATTTAACCATATCTTATCACACCACCATAAGGGTGAGTAGCCCATACACTGGAAGTCCGACCAACCTCTGATCGAAATACTGATCTATTTCTGATTATTTGTGAATGCTTTTGAAGGTTTGGAGTACAAAACAGGAGAGTACATCATCTGCTCGGGAGGTATTAGACATCATCAAGTAATTCATATTGAGCCATCCGGCTATCGGACGGCCCTTATATCATTCGGTTACTGCATTTAGAGGGAGGTTGTCCGTGAATAGATCGGGGTTATCCTTCAGCATTTCCGTAATTACCTCTGCTGTCTTAGTCGCATCACACACTCTAACAACCGCATCACCGAGCTTTCCTTTACGCATCGCACCTTCGCGAACCAATACCTCGTCTACTTTCCAGAAATGCTCTGACCATGGCAACCCACAATGTCTGCGGGATGGTACTGAAATCTGACTTCCATCCGGTAAAACTGTATACAGCATCTCATGCTCGTCTGTCATTCTGCCAGGTATGTCCACCCACTCTTCGACCCCATGAATGAATGTATTCCGCTTCAAATCAACGCCTACCAGAAGAATGGTCGCCTTACGGTCAAGCAGTTTCCCCCATGCTGAACCTCTCGCACACGGTGTATCGAAGAGATGATCGTCCTTCGTAAATGCCTCTGCGTCCCTTCCCAGTGCCGCTACCGAGTGTGTAGGGTGCCACGAACGAACCACGCCCGGACGTTTACGGAATAGTTCAGGAAGAATACCCACACAACAGGAAGAAGTTTCCACGTGGAACACTGGGTTATCCGCATTAATGGTAGACCACGTATGAGTGGGAAGCACCAACAATCCCTCTTTCATATAGTCGCTAAAGGCATTCAACACCGTGTCTGCTCCACCGTCAACCTCGCCTATACTTTTCATTGAAGAGTGAATAAGCAACGTGCCTTGCCCATCCAAACCGAGCTGCTCTAATTGCTGTATCAAGCTTTCTTTTGTATACATGTCCTTCCTCCTTCATTTCTTATCCTTTCGATGAAAAAGCAAATCCTTGCTCAGCTTCACATCATGCTTCTCAGCATAACAAACAAAGGGCCGAGGGTTAACCCCCGGCCACAGAGAAAGAATTTGTATGAGTTCAGGCAGTAGCTACCAATCCACTTTTACTTAATAATAACGTACTCCAGATTCACCAGCTTCGCATACGTCACGATCTGATCTGTCGTCAAGTTCAAGGATACAACCGTATGGTGACCACCACCATTTTCGATCCATGCTTTTACCCCGTCCTGGAAGTTTGGCTTAACGCTCCACAGAACACGTGCTACCGGCAGGTTCGGTGCTGGAACGGTTGGCTCAAATGCGGATACTTCATTGATCAACAATTTGTAATGTGTACCGAAGTCTGCCATGGATACCACGACACCTTCGCCTGCTTTACCATCGAATACGAGACGTGCCGGATCTTCACGATCACCAATACCCAGTGGGGACACGATGATTCTCGGTTTGGTGCTGGCGAGTGTAGGATCTACTTCAAGCATGTGAGATTGCAGGATCGCTTCCTGTCCAGCAGCCATCTCGTATGTGTAATCTTCCATGAAGCCTGTGTTCTCGTTATGAGCCATGATTTTCAGCAAGCGATCCAGCGCAGCTGTTTTCCAGTCACCCTCACCGGCAAATCCGTACCCTTGAGCCATCAGGCGTTGCACTGCCAAGCCCGGAAGTTGTTTCATGCCATGCAGATCCTCGAAGTTCGTAGTGAAGGCAGTATATCCACCTTCGTCCAGGAAACGTTTGATCGCAATCTCATAACTCGCTTGCACACGTACGCTGGCTTCCCAAGCTTCCTTGCTGTTCGTGCCATAATCGAATTCGTAGAGGTCTCCATACTGAGCAATCAAATCATCGATTTCCTGCTCTGTTACAGCGTTCACGTATTGCACGAGGTCGCCAATGCCGAAGTAATCAACCGTCCATCCGAATTGGATCTGTGCTTCTACTTTATCACCTTCGGTTACGCCCACGTTGCGCATGTTGTCACCGAAGCGCGCTACTTTGATGTTAAAGCTCTCATTATAAGCTACCGCTACGTCCATCCAGTCAGCAACCTGTTGTTGCACTTCTGGGCGCTCCCAGTAGCCAACAACGATTTTATTTTGTTTTCTCAGACGGGCATTGATGAAGCCATATTCGCGGTCACCGTGTGCCGCTTGGTTCAAGTTCATGAAGTCCATATCGATGGTTGCCCAAGGAATGCTTTCGTTGAATTGGGTTGCCAAGTGCAGCAAAGGTTTTTGCAGCAATTTCGTACCACGAATCCACATTTTCGCCGGGGAGAACGTATGCATCCACGTGATCACACCTGCTACTTCGTCGCGATAGTTGACTTCCTTCATCGTGCTCGTGATTTTATCTGCGCTTACCGCCAGATCCTGCAATACGAGCGGGTACGGCAGTACGCCACTTGCATTAAGCGCATCCGTGATTTTCTGTGCGTTGGCTTTTACTTCACCCAGTGCTTCTTCTCCGTACAAGTGCTGTGAACCGACGACAAACCAGAATTCTTTTGCTGCTGACATATAATCATCCTCATTTCATTATTTTATAGTTGAACCAATGGGTTTACACTAGCACACTGCGCAGCCAGAAAAATCTTTCGATCGCTGGTTATCCCCGGATTTTTTTGATTCCCTTTTTTTAAAGGGAAAATCCTGTGATAAAGGCGAACGCTCCGCTTCTCCAGCTTTCTTCTGTCTTCTCCGTTATCGTGTAAAAAGTATAGTTGAACAAATCATTCCCACACTAAACCACTTGGAAGCCAGAACATGCTTCCAGTCACTGTTATAACCTAATTACTTCTGTCCGTAATACGCGTCTTTTCCGTGTTTTCGCAGATAGTGTTTATCCAAAATGCCTTGTGGCAGTTCCTTCGCGAAGTTATTCAATTGCCGCGCGTACAGGTTCATTTTGCACACTTCCTCCAGCACGACACTGTTCACCACCGCAGACTTGGCATCTTTCCCCCATGTAAACGGCGCGTGACCATGGAGCAATACTGCCGGAACTGCCATAACATCAATCCCACGCTGTTCAAACGTTTCAATAATGACGCGTCCTGTCTCCGCTTCGTATCCGCGATCAACCTCGTCCTGATTCAGGAAACGTGCACAAGGCACTGCTCCATAGAACGTGTCCGCATGTGTGGTTCCCATTACAGGTACGTCCAGTCCGGCTTGCGCCCAGATGGTCGCCCATGTGGAGTGTGTGTGCACGATGCCACCAATCTCCGAGTAATGCTTATATAGTACGGCATGTGTTGCGGTATCCGAGGAAGGTCTCATCTCACCCTCCACCACATTACCGTCCAGATCAACTACAACCATGTCGCTTGCTTTCATCGTATCGTAGCTAACGCCACTTGGTTTGATCACGAACAGACCGCTTTCCCGATCGATTGCGCTGACGTTACCCCATGTGAATTTTACAAGTCCATGCTTTGGCAGTTCCAGATTCGCCTGGAATACCTCTTCTTTCAGTTGTTCTAACATGTTATTCCCTCCCGTTCTCTAATAGTGCGTGTTCAAAAAGTCGGTTTTCAGTACCGAGAAGATGGGATGAAGCTAGAAATGGAGTAGCGGAGCGTAGATAGAGCTACGTGAGCCACGGACATTTCGGCTGAATTCCATATTCGATGTTGATGATGCCACTAGGCATCCTTCGTAATCAAAAGCGGTCTTTTTGAACTACCTCTACCAGATGATCTACAGCTGCCTGCTCAATTGTGAGCCCATTCCGGTAGCGTTCGATAAATGCTTCAAACCCTTTCACATCCGATGCATCCGGTGCCACTTCGACACCCTCCACATCGTTAAAGACTTTCTGCTCCAGGAACACATCCAGGCTCTCCTCTTGATCCTTGTTGATCATGTACGATGCCAGAAGCGCCATGCCCCATGCGCCGCCTTCACCAGCGGTAGACATTACCGACACCGGTACGTTCATCGCAGCAGCTACAATCCGTTGCCCGACGACAGGCGTTTTGAACAGGCCACCATGAGCCAAAATGCTGTCAATGGCTACATTCTCTTCTTCCGTCAAAATGTCCATACCCAGCTTGAGTGCACCAAATGCACTGAACAGATGTGTCCGCATGAAGTTTGCCAGATTGAAGTTGCTTTCCGGGGAGCGGACGAACAATGGACGGCCTTTCTCAAGTCCCGTAATGTTCTCGCCTGAGTAGTAACCGTAGCTGAGCAAGCCACCACCATCAGGGTCTGCCTCCAAAGCCTTGTTAAACAACACGCTAAACAACTTGGCGTTATCCACTTCATATCCCATCGCTTGAGAAAATTCACGGAACAGTCCTACCCAAGCGTTGATATCACTGGAACAGTTGTTGGCATGCACCATCCCTACTGGACTGCCATCCGGCGTGGTGACCATATCGATCTCGGGATACACTTTGGATAATTCCTTCTCAAGTACAATCATCGCAAATACGGATGTACCGACGGAGATGTTCCCCGTACGTTTTCTCACGCTATTTGTTGCCACCATACCCGTTCCTGCATCGCCTTCTGGCGGGCAGAGCGGAATGCCTGCTTGCAGATCTTGTGAAGGGTCGAGCAACTTGGCTCCCGCTTCCGTCAACTCACCTGCATTCTCACCAGCGAGATACACTTTGGGAAGAAGATCTTCAACCTTCCACGAATAGCCTTTGCCTGCGATCTGTTCATCGAACTGTTGGATCATGGATGGGTGATAGTTATGTGTAGACTCGTCAATTGGGAAAATGCCTGAAGCATCGCCGATCCCAATCGCCTTATTGCCCGTCAGCAACCAGTGGATGTATCCAGCCAAAGTTGTCAGGTGATCGATCTGTGGCACATGCACCTCTTCGTTCAAAATCGCTTGATACAAGTGGGCAATGCTCCAGCGTTCCGGAATATTGAATTGCAGAAGTTCCGTTAGCTCTCTTGCAGCTGCTCCCGTCGTAGCGTTACGCCACGTGCGGAAAGGTACCAACAGTTCACCAGCGCTATCCAAAGCGATATATCCGTGCATCATGGCCGAGAATCCGATAGACCCGACCGTGCGCAGCGTGATTCCGTATTTCTGTTCCACATCTTGCTTCATCTCACGATAAGCCGTTTGCAGACCTGTGATGATATCCTCCTGGTTGTACGTCCAATATCCATCTTTCAGGAGGTTCTCCCATTCATAACTGCCTGACGCGATGGTTTCAAAACGTTCGTCAATCAACACCGCCTTAATCCGCGTTGATCCAAATTCAATTCCAAGTGAAGTAGCGCCCTTGGTAATGGCTTCTTTCAAGTCCAATTGACTCATAATCACGTGTATCCCCTCTCCGGTCGCGATTTCACATCCCAAAGGATGTATATATAAGGTGAAGCTTTTACTTATGGCAGTAGCTAATAATGAATTTTGTATACATGCTTCCTGTTGTGTTTTTCAAAGAATGCGCTTTCCTTTTCTGACAGCCTTAGTATATTTTTTGTACGTACATTTGTCAATAATATATAATAGTTATACTTACATAGGACACAAAATGTACTCTATTTGACCATTCAAAGGTCTTATATGGCTATAAAATGGCTATGCTGTAAAGTACACCTCCATCCAAAAAGGCTGGATATGTACGGTTTATTTCGAAAAATGTTCGGTTTTATTTTCATCCTATCTGAATCATGCTAAAATATGTACGTACAACTATTTGAACAACAACGTTTATATAGATGAGTAACGATGAAAGAAGTGGACTACGTGAAGCCAAAATATCAGGTCATCATTGATGATATAAAGAGTCATATCCTCTCGGGGACATATAGCATAGGCGAACAGATCCCCACCGAGTTGGCATTACAGGAAAGCTACACCGTAAGTCGCCAGACGGTGCGGAAGGCTATTTTGGAGTTATCGAACGAAGGGTTTTTACGAAGCGAAAAGGGTTCAGGAACTTACGTTAGCAATCAGTATCGATCACGATCAGGTGGCAATACATCGAAGAAAACGATTGGTGTGATCACGACATACATCTCGGATTACATCTTTCCGTCCATCATTCGCGGTATTGAGAGTCGTCTGAATGAGGACAACTACTCCTTACTACTGGCCAGTACTAATAATGATGTAGCACAGGAGAAAAAAGCACTCGAAATGATGCTCTCCTACGGCGTGGATGGCCTGATTGTCGAACCGACCAAAAGTAATCTGTATAATCCCAATATTGCGTACTACCTGTCGTTCAAGGAGCAGGATGTGCCGTTTACGATGATTAATGCATTTTATGAGGAGCTGGAGGTTCCGTTCTTCTGCCTGGATGACGTGCAATCCAGTTATCTTGCCACACGGGAATTGATCGCCAAAGGCCATACCCAGATCGGCATTATTGCCAAAATGGATGATCTACAAGGCAAGTACCGAATGAAGGGGTACATCAAGGCGCTGGGTGAAGCGAAGTTACGGTTCCATCCTGAGCAAGTGCTTTCCTTTGATACCGCATCGAAACCGGATTTATCCTCTAATGTAGCAACGTATCTGGACGAAAACAGGGATTCGCTCACCGCGATTGTCTGTTACAACGATGAGGTGGGACTGGAGGTCGTGAACGCCTGCAGGCAACTGGGCATCTCGATCCCGGATGAGTTATCCATCATTGGGCAGGACAATTCGTACATCGCCAAGAACGCCAACATCAGGCTAACAACGCTAACCCATCCCCAAGAACAAATGGGCCGCGATGCTGCCGACTGGGTGATCAAGAACCTGCAAGGCAAAAAGGATCTGCCGACAAACACCTACTATCAGCCCGTACTGGTTGAGGGAGAGACGGTGAAGGAGATCGTAGTGGAATAATATTGTTGCGGGATGGGCGTTAAGTTGTTACCGAGCGTCACTTTCCAACATGCTTAAAGAAGGTCGTCAGAATATCTGCGGCCTTCTTTGTTTTTGTTCACTATTAATGAGGGATTACTTCTTCTTACATATACATATACATCTTCTCTAATCGAAACTACTTCGACTGATCCGCTTCTTCGCTTACCAGACTTACAACGACGCCTTTCTTCTCCAATTTTTTCACAACCTGCTCTGCACGCTCATTCAACGGATTATTAGCCAAATATACCTCTGTTAGATGTGGGATGGTTTCGAGCACTGAAATATCCTCAATGAGGTTATCTTCTACATATAGATACTCCAAGGTTGGATGGTTCTTTAAAGGTGTCAGATCCTGAATTTTATTATCATTCATAATGACCCATTCCAACTTTAATTTTTGAAGAGGACTTAGATCGGTCACCTGATTCCCACTGGCGAGTAAACTGGTCAGCTTACGCATATTTTTTAATGGAGCCAGGCTTTTTATTTTGTTATTGTCCATAACCAGATTTTTCAGATTAGTCAGACCTAAAAGTGGTGAGATATCTGCAATCTGATTGCCTTCAACAGCTAAGAACGTCAATTTCTTTAACTTGTGGAGTGGCTTAATATTTTTTATATTTTGACCAGGCAAGAATAAATCCGTCAGATTAACGGCATGTTCAAGACCCTGTAGATTAGAAATCTTACTTTTTGTTTCCATAGCATATAGGGATTTTAATTTTTTCAAATCGGCAACCTTTATTTCCTTCTTAGCCGATAACTTCAAATCTGCTCGAATAACTTTGGCCAAGACCGGGTCCTTAATAAGCGACGACGCAGCCAAAACGCTCGTTGCCGGTAATAATACAAAAACCAAACAAAGTACGATCAACTTTTTGATGAATTGATTATGCATGTAGAATCTCCTTACATTATTTAATACTACAAATATACCATGATCTGGAATGTAATACATGGATATTATCTTCATCCTAATTATTAGAACCCCTCGAGATCACCCATGGTAGTGCCGAGAGGGCGATATCATGCAAAATAGACTAATAGCTACTGTGCACACATCCAGCTTATGGAGCGTCCTTCTATAATGAACCAATCCCCTGGCATATAAAAGCTGCCAGGGGATTTCAATAAAATCCATTTCCATCGCATCTTACTGTGATGGCAATGAAGACTATATTCTTTGGATATGAGAATTTTTGAAATCGGTTGTGTATTTTAAACCGTAGCCCACCGTGCGATCCACACCAATATGAACTAACCAGATGAAGCCGATCATAGTCAGGAATGAGATAGAGAACATGTGTCCTGCCAATAGCAAGAGCACCGGCGTTACGAACGTATGAGCTATATTATACACGTATGCTCCTACCTTGTTGCCAAATGCATATCCGAACATAAATATATCGGGAGCAAGCAGCAAAAGCAGGAAAACCCACCAACTGTAACCGTAGGAAAAGTAGAAATAAGTGCCCAGCGCGGCAACGATAGCATTTTCTATCTTAATCAGTATTTGATTATTCATGTCATTCCCCTTTTTTCTGCATGGTAATGCCATCAAGCATCCATCCAATACCCCGTGATACCTGCTCGTGGTTGATAGGCTCTGCGGACAACATTACAGGTGCCTGAAGTGTCAAGCCATCGAATACAGCCTGAATCAGTGACACTAGCATCTCTTTTTCGTGCGTGTTCAATGGCAGTGCCATCCGATCAATGATCTCCATTATGCCCAACTTCATTTCCTTATATAGCATCACCAACTCTGTGGCAAGTTTCTCGTTGTTGACACTCTCCGTCCAGAGGTTAATCAACAAGGTGAACCATTCCCGATTTTCTTTTCGAAATTCGACTACGTGCAGTAACCCCTGCTGAAGAATTTCTGCAGGAGATACCTCCAAATCCAGCTTCGAGAAGGCAGCCTTCATCCCTTTATTAATCATCCATTCTCTGACCACTTCCACCAATAGCGTTTCTTTCGTGCCAAAATGATATCCGATCAGCCCTTGGGCTACACCCGCCTTCGCTGCAATCTCTTTCATTGTTGATTTAGTGTAGCCCACTTGACCGAATAATGTAAAAGCCGCTTGCATGATCGCGTTTCTTCGCTCGTCTTGATTGGGCGGTTGGATGTTAGTCATGACGTATTCACTCCTATACTGTTTGTTCGAACAGTCAACTTATGATCTTATTGTATTACTGTTTGCTCGAACAGTCAATATAATATATTTGTTATCATTTTTGCCTGTGAACCTACGCGCCATGTACTCGATTCAGAGGCAACTTTAGTAAAAAAGGCAATTGCACGCTATTACGCACAATTGCCTCTTTCATATGGAATCGTTGTTGATGACATCTGGCTATTCTCAATAAGCTATCGCTTATGACCTACTCAAGCTATACCTTGGTCAACGTAAGAACGATCTGATCCCCGGAACGAGTGATTTTGTAGATACCTTCTTGCATGTCGATACCATAATGCTTTTTCAGCAACCACTTGGCGTTGAGATCCGTCTCGACGACCACCAGATAATCGTAGCCGCTCAGAAGGTTGTCCATATTATCCTCATAGAACAACACAATCCCGTCCACATGAGGAGCATACAAGAAATACTTCCCTACATATTGCATGTAATAGTTCGTGACCTGTTGGTCCCTGTCTGAGGCGTAGAAGAGATATCTGTTATTATCCTCTTGTCCACCTGAGTACCACCGATCACCAGTAACCGCATGAATCTTGTAAGGGAGCGTTGTATCATAACTTTGGGCGATAGACACGATACCATTATATTCGGACAAAAGGATGGTGGCCGCAACCGCCATACAACCGATGATGCCTTTTTGATAATGACCTTTTGTCTCAACGGTCTTAAAGGACTGATAATCAGGCACTTCACCAATCCGATAGTGGAATGATCGCTCCAGGTCGATCGCAGCGCACAACACCAGCCCACCGGCGAACAGTACCACTATACTGGACGCATAACGCTCAAATCCAGCCAGGACAATTGCTTCATCCAATGGCATGGAGAAGAGATACAACGCCAGAATACCCGCATAGTACAGTAACAGTACAACGTCCAGTGCAATCAATGCTTTCCACAAGTTCCACTTCTTCTTAAGCACAACGATGGCAAATACAGATGCTGCAATTGCGATAAGCTGGAAAATAACAATGCCGATCACTGGCCGTGTCGTCAAATCCGTACTGGCCTTGAGGAAAGTCCACAGAATATCACGCATCTGCTCTGGCGTTTTGCCAGCCTGTATCCCCGAGGTAGCCACATCGAACTTGTTATCAATCCCTTGGAACACCGTTGCCATTCGCCAGCTCCAGCCGAAGTAGGGAATGAGCGCAACGCAGATCGTACCCACTACAGCGAGCGCTGTTTTCCAATCGAACTTTTGTTTATGTTTTAGCCATGTATACACTAGGAATATCAGACCGATCGCGGCGAAAATAATACCCGTGCTTTTGATAATGGTCAGTAATCCCGCAAGCGGAGGAACGACAATACATGCCTTTTGGATCTCATTACGATATTGGTAGATCACCGCCAAGATCGCGAGTGCGTAGATCGGAAGCAAGAAATCCACGAGCAGATTGGTGATCCGAATCGTAAGATTGAAAAACGAAAGCGTAGATAAACCAAGTCCTAGAAAAGCGTACAAAAGAAAGCGTTTCTTCTCCGAAACGATGCCAAACACAGCATAAAAACAGGAAAAGATAAGCAATCCCTGTGCCAAGAGCATTACGGACTGGGAGTGCCCCATGAAGCGACAGACATAATAAATAAACGACGAAGTCCCCAGCGGATAGTTTTTAAAATCAATCAGGTTGGAGTCTGGCGTCGGAAAGGCATCTGTACTCAACATCTGCTTCAATACGATAGCCCAGTGTGAGAAATTATCGTAATGTGTTATTTGGTTCTGAAAGAGTACCAGCAAGAAAACAAAAGTTCCTGCCAGGAATGAAAATTGGAATATGGAAAAGGACATACGTAATGATGCCCCTCGGCGCAGCCTGAGAAACAACATTCCCCCATACAAAAGCAAACCTGCAATCAGGATGACAAGGCTGCCCGTAAAGAGCTGCCCTGCCAAACCACTCAGAAATACAAAGCAGGCAATCGATGAAAACACGAATACAGGGATGAACTCCCAACGTAGTGAAAGTGCCTTCCGTACAAACTGCATATAACCAAGAAAGGAGAATATCAATAAAACTCCCATCACAAAATGAAGCACAATGAGCATCTCTATCTCTCCTAACCCTCTCTGGTGGAACGATCGGAATGTGGCTGAATCAGATCCGTCAGCAATTGGTCGATCAGGCCCTTCTCCACAATATCATCGATATTCTCCACCGAGAGAAGCACTTCGCGCTCACGGGCTGTCGTTTTTCCCGTATGTTGCAAAATGACTTCAATATTACTCTTTGTATAAAAAGTAACGACCGCTCCTGCCGCAATATCACCATGGAAACCCGTCGCGGAGAAGAAACGATAATTGAAGCTGCGCAGCGTACAGCTAGCATCATTGGTGAAATGAACTGGAAGCTGAAGGGAAAGCCGCGGCATTTTTCGCTGATCCGATCTGGGTTGAACAATCCGTTTTTTCACATTACGTAACATATCGTCATAAGCCGTATCCCACAGATTCATCTGCTCTGGCAATGAGTGTTTACGGTCGTAGATGATTTGCATGTATTGGCGGTTATCATTCTCATCAATCGGCTGAACCGTTGCGGAGTAACGCCAGCCCTCTCCATCCTGTTTCACATAAACGATGACTGCATCGAGGTTGGCCTCATATCGCTCGGTTTTGACGACCAGAGAGATGATCTTTTGCTCAGCCAAATAAATGGGATAAGGGACATAAAAGGCAATACCTTGTTCGGATACATCCACCGTCTTAGCCTGATAACGCAGATTGTTGGCTTGGTCGTGAATCGTGACATCTTCCTGCGCCCGAATCCGCTCTGTCTCCCGGTACGCACGGCGGCCGATCATGAAGAACAGGGCGTAACACAGCGCAATCATGTTATGAATCAGCCAGAAAATAATGATACTGCTGAAGAACAGCGCGATGCCGTACTTGCCATTCACATACCGAATCACGGCTGCAATGGATAGCAACAGCAAGAAGATATGCGGAAGTGCATATAACAGAGCAGACATCCATTGTCGACCGCTTGCTCTGCTTTTGTTGGTAACCTTGAATTTTTTCTCACGAATACCCAGCGTCTCCAGGAGAACCGGCCAGATCAGATAAGGCATGAATATGGTATCGATAACCTGACTCCAGCGCTGATTCCGAATATTGCTGGACAGATATCGCATGGATACACTGTAGAAGAAATAAGAGGGAAGCCAGAATATTAAGATCTGCCAGAAGGTTGTGTTCACAATCTGGAAGTCGAATAACGCAAATAAAATAGGTGCCAAAATGAAAATCAACCGATTAAAGAAGGACCACCAGTATAAGAAACTGCTTAAGTAGGTCACTCTCGTCCAGAAAGGAAGCTTGCCAGACAAGGGTGCACGCGTATTCTGCAGGCTCTGAATGATACCCCGTGCCCAACGAATCCGTTGTTTAATCATGCTCTTCACTGTTGTTGTTGTCTGCCCGGCAGCTTGAACCTCTTGAGTCGCATAGGTAATATAACCTTCCTGCTGCAAGCGGATGCTTGTCTCAAAGTCCTCGGTGATTGTATTGAGTGGAAAACCTCCGATATCTTCCATGCCCTGCCGGGAAATGATCGTATTACTTCCTGTATAGGCTACCGCATTGGAGGCATTACGCAGGATGTTCACTTCTCTGGAGAAGAAATCCTGTTCATTCGGAATACCTTGCTCTGCATACAGGTTAAACTGGAATAGATCCGGATTGTAGAAGCTTTGCGGGGTCTGTACCAGACCAAGCTTGAACTTAGGGTCCATCTCGTCCTCTCGGCGAGGACGCCATACCTCATTCTCCTTAATAAACGTGGAGAGCATGAAATAGGGTACCGTTTTCATCAAAAAGGTGTGCTGTGGAATCATATCCGCATCAAACGTTGCAATGAGCGGCGAAGAGCTTTTGCTCAGTGCATTGTTCAGATTACCAGACTTGGCATCCTTGTTTCCGGGGAAACCCAGATATCCCACGCCAAACTGTCTGGCAAGCTCCTCCACCTCTGGTCTCGCTCCATCGTCACAGAGGTAGATATGAACCTTCTGCTTGTCCGGGTAATCCATGAACGTACAGGCATTAACGGTTTTATATAACAGATCAACAGGCTCATTATGCGTAGTAATAAATACATCCACATCCGGATAATACTCCGGCGGAACGGTTGGAAAGTCGAGCTGTGTACGTTCTTTTTGCATCTTTTGAAAGAATAATTCAAAGGTTGTCAGTACGGTGACCGTTTCAGCCACAATCAGCAGCATACCAAAAATGACGTTTAGAACGCCTTCCCCCCATGGCAACGTAAAGAACGTACGCCATACCAAATAAATCGACATCAGGATCATCGTGATGACAAAAAAGATATTCTGCCTTTTTTCGTTTTGCACTACAACTGCTTCCTCCTTGCTGCAAATACCCATCTTCGCTGCAATTGGAAACTGAGCAGGAACAGCAAGGCATCACAGACGAATTTCGCCAATTTCTCATCTACGAAGAGAACGGTATGGAATATATATACACCGGTACTGGACAGCAAGATCACCACTCCGCATAACGTTAGATAACGCCATAGACTGCCCTGGCTATCCTCCTTGCGGAATACAAAGTGTCTGTTCAGTACATAGTTGACCACAATGGAAATAACTCTCGCAATCACGGTTGCAAGCAGAATTCTTAAATAGTGCTGCTCACCCAACACGGGCCGCAACGCGTCGATCAAAAACCAGGCAATGCCCAAATCCACAACAGAACTGGCCACCGACGATGAGATGAACCGCAGGAAATTGGAGAACAACACCCCCATGACCCGAGCACTATCCTGGATCGCTTTAAAATGAGTGCCTGCATTGCCATTCTCATAAATGACTTGGATTGGCATGGTATGAATCGGTATGCCAGACTGAATGCACGAGATAAGCATCTGCAGCTCATATTCAAATCGAGTGCCGCGAACATCCTGCATAAACGCAAGTAACCCTGGACCGAAGGCACGAAGCCCAGTCTGGGTATCTGACAGTTTTTTACCATACAGCATGGCAAAAATAAAGGAGGTCATCCGATTGCCTAACAGGGACTTTGGGGGTATATTCCCCTCGCTGAAGTTCCTTACCCCGAGCACCAACGAATCCGGATGAAGCCTTGCTTCTTGGGCTATGCGGTATACATCTTCAGCTGCGTGTTGTCCGTCTGAATCAGCGGTTACGACGAAGGAAGATGCGTCGAATTGCTTCCCAATATACTGAAATCCGGTCTTGAGTGCTGCACCCTTCCCCTGATTTTCCGTATGTGTCAGCAGAGCACAACCGTTCTCACGAAGCTCCTCAAAAATCGACTGGTAGGCCTCGCTTGATCCATCGTCCACAATAACAATATTGCTGAAGCCATACTCTCGCAATTGCCGTACATAGGCTGGAAGTTTCTCATCCGGTTCAAGTGATGGAATGAGGATGATCGTTTCGCCGTTTTGTTTACCCATAATCATCGTGATAAGCCTCAATTCGACATATTTCAACATTTTTTTTGAATATTGTGAGTATAACATCGAAAAGGCATACAGTAAACGAATAATTTGTATATATATTGGTAAAAAAGTCGCACTTTTTATAAGCTAATTTATAGGTAAAAAGCACTAGGAATAGGACTGTGGAATGTTGGTTGTCTGTTCAATGCTATAGCGATAAATATGATGTATTCTTTCATTTACCATTTCATAAAATGAACAAAGTGGACATTAAATTTCATCTATTCAATCTGTAATCCGATGGATTTACAAAAAGGTAGTCATGAGAGGAGTGCACAGGAATGCCTCAGGAGGTTTTTGTTAATAGCGCATGGATCGGACTGCCCGTTGGGACCGTGGTAGGTCCGGGAATGATCATTGGAACTAATGCATTCGGTACAATTACAGAAGGCGTAGCTGCAGTAGCTCCCCAAGGAACCGTACAGGTAGCGGCTGGAGTCTATAATGAATCCGTTGATATCGATAAGCCACTTCAACTGCACGGTGCTCAATATGGGGTTGACGCGCGTACCCGCTCAGGTAATCCTGCTGAAGAATCTGTGGTACAAAGCAGTACAGATTCAGGCATTTTCTTCCTTATTTCCAGCGTTGACAGCAGTAGTGTGGTCATCGACGGGTTCACCATACAAAACAATACGTTAGGTACCGGAATCAACGCCAATGGAGCCCAGTCGGGGTTCTGGTTTCTCAATAACATCATTCAGAACAATACCATCGGCTTATACCTAAACTCGAACGGTTCCATCGAATGCTTGGTGCAACAAAATCTTATTAACAACAACAATCAGGCAGGACCCGGGGGCGGAAACGGTATTTATTCCGATCAAGGATTCTCCAATGCCCTCATCGACAATAATAAATTTACCAATAATCAGGGGACGATGACCTTATTAGGTGGTGAAACTACGGCCTTCGAGAATGTTATCATTTCTAACAATGAGATTATTACGGATGGCGGAATTTTTATGCTTACTTGTCAAAACATCAGTATTCTAAATAATACGATTAGTAACAATACGTCTGACGGCATTTTTTTATCGGGTGGAAATGATCGAATTACGATCTTGAACAATATCTTGCAATTCAATACGGGCAACGCAATTAACGTTCAACTGGATTTTACCGCTGTCCTCAATTCTAATATCCGCGTCAAACATAACAGTATCGTAGGGAATACGGTGGCTGGCTTAACTGTAGCTACAGGAAGTTACAATAATACAGCGCCGAATTTGAATCTCGATGCCACGAATAACTGGTGGGGCGATCCGAGTGGACCCAACGTCAACGGTGGGGGACCAGGTACGGGTCAAGCAATCATCGATCCAGACTTGGTAACTCTGTATATTCCATTTCTTGTTGAAAACCCGTTTATCCCAACTTCACTTATCGCCCCTGTCCAGAGACTAAGCAGCAGTGCAACGAATGTATATGTAGCAGCAGACCGTGATACAGCCGTAGCCGCTGCTAATTTGGGAACCGGTACGCTGGCTGTAGAGGTGGCCCAATTTCCGCTTTGGAGCATCTTAACGGAATTTAATAATGACAATAATCCTGTATTCGGAGCCGTTCCCAATCCAGTTATAGTATGGGATGCAACGACAGCTCCGGGACAAGTGTTTGGCTTTGCCGCAACCACAGATTCCTTTACGTTAGCTGCCACAGGGGAAGTTTTGATTAATTTAACGGCATTCGCTGATAATGCCATGGAGGCACAGATCGATCTGGTGGACGCAACAACGAATACCATTATATCGACACCACCATTAGGTGTCTTACTATTAGATGGAAGCATGGACCCCACACCTGTCGTTCTCGATTTCCCCTTCAATTGGCAAAATATACGCTTTTATTCTATCCCCACTGGTCCGCTCCCTGCTGGCGAATATAAAGTGATCGTTTCCTTTACAGTTGTAAACTATCTTCAATACATGTCCTATCCCGACCCTGCCGGGCTATCCTTTGTTGCGGATGTTTATACCGCAAGTACTTAACATGCAGCTTGGGAGGATCGTTTTCGAGTCTGATTCCCTGTGATTCAGAAGTCTGCGTATTGGAACAAAGAACAGCACGGGTGACTCCCACCTCGTGCTGCTCTTTTCGTGAGATCCGGTTCTGTGATTCAACCTTCAATAAATTGCAGAGCACATCTATGATGATCGGTGAGATCCTTTGATCATAAATATAGACGAATGGCCGCTTATGCTGATCACTGATTTGAATTAGAATTACCGTAGAAGTCTGTTAAAAGGCTGTGATTCCAATATTATTCGAAAGAGACAAATGGTTGCAGTATGGCATTCTGCGCGATGAGCCCTCTCTCGCTGAACGTTTGCCAGAAACACAGTTGCTTGAGAAGGATACGTTAACGAAGATGCTTCTTCAATATCCCAGCGTTGTACTGAAACCTCGTAATGGCAGTTACGGAAGGGGTATCCTGTTCATTAAACGAAGCGGTGCAAATGCTTATCGTATTCAAAATGAAAATAACACAGTCACCATGAGAGACAACGAGCAGTTACTGGAATGGTTCGAACAAACAATCAAAAGTGATGAATATATTGTCCAAAAGCGTCTGCAGCTTGCTCAAATTAAACACAGGCCTTTCGACATTCGGATCATGGTTCAGCGCAAAAAGGGTTCCTCGTCCACTTGGAACGTGACCGGTTCCTATGCTAAAGTCGCTGCACAAGGATACCAAGTCACCAATGTGAATAACCGCCCCATTCCAGTTCTTAAAGCACTGAGACTGGCTCGAATTGGAGATCGGCGCTTACTTGTCAGAGCGGAACAAGTTGCACGATTAGCTGCCAAACGATTGGGAGAGCATTACCCTATGCTTAGACAAGTTGGATTCGATATAGCCATCGACAAGAAACGGCGAATTTGGATTATCGAAGGCAATTATCAACCAGCCTTACGGCCTTTCCGACTTTTAAAAGATTCCTCGATGCACCGCAGAATATTATGGTACAAAGAACATTAAAGCAAAAGAAGACGACCAGCCTTTTACTCATGGCCAGTCGTCTCATCCTGTTTAGTACCTGTTCTTGATATTAACCCTCTTCGGTTATTTCCGGCATTTTCTAATCGCACTTGTAACACGTGTCACTCGGAACTGATTTACCCCTACCTGTATAATGGCGAACTGGCTGTATGAAGTACCAGAAGAGGTATACGGTTCAGCCTCAATATTTCCACTCGGTGTTCTAACCGTCGCAGTGATTCTAGTTACCAGGCACACACCACGGCCGGAAGATCTCCAAGTCTCATCACGCTGAACACTATATCTATCGTTGCTACAAAAAATGGATGCATACTCCACTACTCCACTCGCATTAAACGAAGTCGAGTTATAGATCTGAACAGGGTCATAACCACTAGGTGCTCCAGGTCTTCTATTTCCCATTCTCAAAACCTCCTTTTTATTGATAATCTATTAGATGCAATTAAATAGTTTTGGTGAGGTATAAATGTGGACAAGGCAGAAAAAGTGTGTTTGTCCGAGGGGCGCAGACATAAAAAAGAACCACCCTTTCATGTGCAAAGGTGGTTCGAGAATTATAGTCCTATTATCATAATCATCTTATTCTGCCGCCTCCGCCAACCATGCTTGCAACACCGGAGATTCTGCCCGATTCAAACGTAAAGCAATTTCGGTATTGATCTTATCCGGCGGCATGACTTCAACAAGGATACATACCGACTCTCGCAGTTGATTTAAGGCAAATATGCCTTCATCATCGAGCATTTTCATCGCCAGCTCCATAGCGCTCAACCTCACATCCAACTCGCGATTCCAATCATCATTCTCCAGTTCCGCAATGAAAGGACGCTCGTTATATCGTTGTTTGACATCGTCAAAGTGATCATCCTGAAAACAACAATAGGGCGAATCCGCATACGACCATTTGATGAGATCCGCAATCGTGGAGACCGGCGTATCACTTTCCTCTGCTTGCCTAGCCGACTCCAACGCCAAAGCTTCCCACGACCAGGCAGAGATGCTTGGCGCATGTCCTTCGCCAGTAGTGTATAACGTACAATAATAGTAACGTTCACCATTTTCAAAAAGAGTGCAAAAAGACGTTCTGGCGGCAGCAGCGATCTCTATGGCCAGTGTCTCTATTTCTTGCATTGGCTTCATGATTGGAGTTCCCCTTTCCATTCGTTGATCATTTGCCCCTTCGATATGAATTGGCTATTTGGACTAGATACCAGACACCCGCACCCACAAGGATAGCAAACACTAGATTAATGCAGCCGAACACGATGAGTGACTTTGCTTGGCCTGGACCGATCCGGAAAGCGGTAGCGAGCTGGAAGACAGCCGGTAGCAGAAATGCCAGCCATGAGATGGTTATAAGCTTCTCTGTTCTAAAGCTCCACCACACTGCGCAACATGAGGCAACTAGCAGTACCCAGGTACAGATAAGCTTTAGGGCGAACATCATTTCGTCCCCCTCCTATTTGCCATGAATCACAAGACCATATTTACTGAATATCCACGATTGACTCAAGTCGTGCATTGCATCATGGCTTATACGCACAGAGGGCTTTTGCTCCTTCATCGCATCTGCATCATGGGCTGAGAAGCGAAGGGGTTTGGTCATTTTTTTGATCGAGTCTCTTATTTCATCGAAAAGCGCATAGGTTAGCGGCTTATGGTCCCGGATATCCTCATATATATAGTACTTTCCTTTTTCATCTTCCAAATTAACTTGAAAACCTTTCGGAAATGAAAGCAAGATACACGGCAGTTCATCCTCTGCCCATTGTCCGTGATATGGAAAAGAAACCCCTTCATTTCTCACAAAAAATCCTGAACTTTCTTGATCCGATGCAATAGAAATAGAGTAAACAAAGAAGGGATGGATGTCATCTCTCTTTTCTCCTGCCACAAAATACTGATAGAACGTCTGATACTCCTCGTACACCTGATTATAATCATGCTCTGTTCGGGCAGCATTGGTACGATAGAATTGCGCTTGCCGATGCTCCAAAAGCTGCAAAAGGCTTTTAAACTCTTCAGGAGTGATGAAGAATCTCAGTTTATAGAATCCGCTATTCTTTAATTTGTCCATTTTTTTTCGCTCACCGCCCTGTTTAGAAATGTTATGCCATTGACCTTAGCAGTTCAGGTTTACCCACCGCTCTTCCTCATCTCTATCTCTATCTCTATCTCTATATTGAGCGTTAATTCATCCACATCTGTTCTTATATATCAACTTATATGTATCTTATTTCCATTATAGTGATTACCTTTCCTGAGTCTACCTACTTTACACCTGAATTTTGCGAATGAACTTTGAAAGGGTATCGAAATATCAGGATCATTGCGCCTGTACGCAAGCAAAAGACATACGTAAGGTGAATTTTAGATTACCCGCTTTGTGAGGATGGGGGCACGCCAACATATCGTGATCAGCACAAATTAGCCGTACGGATGATCACCCGTACGGCTAATTTTGACTTATTCAGCTCTGCGAATTTGGAATTGTTAAGGTTTAACTACAGAGAGAAGAGACTCATTCCCCTCAGAGATCACCGTTACATCTGGAGCAAACGTTGCATCACTTACATGTAACGTTTCTCCAAGTTCCATAGTACTAATGTCAAATTCAATCGACGTTGGCAAGTGTCTCGGCAATGCCTCCACTTCAATAGAAGCTAATTGAACTTGCACGACACCGCCCTGTTTTGTGCCAATCGGTGTGCCGTTGAACTTGACAGGAATTTTAGTGCGCATGATCTCATTGGTCTGCACCTGTTGAAAATCCACATGAATCAAATCACGTGTAACCGAATCACGTTGAAGGTCTTCCAATAATACGGTCAATGGGCCTTTCTCTTCAAACTGCAATTCGATAAAACCAGACGCTCCTTGCTTCAACCACTTTTGAAATTCTATTGTTGGAATATGAATCATCTCATTCTCCGTATTTCTGCCAAAAACAATACCTGGCAAACGCCCGGATTTACGTAGATCCTTAAGTCGAGAAGAATTTAATGGAATGCGGGTCTCCGCCTGAAAACTAGTAGTCATGCTATGTTCGCTCCTCTTTATTAAATGATATTTTCACATTTTTAATACTCATCCAACCATCCCCTGTTGGGGCTAAAGAGAGAAACATAGCATCACCACCTCCATATACGATCCAATTGATTTTAAAATACATTTAATGTAAGCTCCCATAATATACATGAAGGCACTCTACTCCGAAGAGTAGAATGCCTATGGGATGCCTCCACCCTATCATAGAAACATCCTTTTGTCGATATAACCCCATAATATGATCAAAAGTGTCTCCATCCTGTCCGCATCGTTGATTAGCATAGAGACCACCCAACGTGGAGTGGCCTTCATGTCCTCATCTCTAATTTATATATCCTTAATACTCGTTGGATTCGTCAGAATTTATCGATCTTGTACCAGAATATCGGGAGTGGAAACCACCCAATGGGCGCAGCAACTGCCATATAACGGCCATGTTGTGTAAGTAGAAGCGCCTGAGCCTGCCGCTTATCAAGGACAACGGCATCGGTCTTAGCAGATCGCTCGACAGTCACACCACTCGCATCCACTCGCGCAGTAATCGGCTGACCGTCCATAACTGCTGAGAATTCTCCCTCCACTATCCCTGTGGTTTTGAATTTGAGTGTCAGATATGCCTCCAATACATTGGCAAAGTCCAGAATATGATACATATCCGATGTCTCAATAACATAGTCTTCCGCAATGTTGCCAAGTGTCGTATTCAGCGGAATGTCATATTCCGGCGTAAATATAGATATACGATCCGATCTGCTATGTACCATATAAGCCTTAATCGTCCGCGAAATATCTGCCTCATTTTCCAACGCAAATTCAGATATTTCATCGCCTGTTTCATTTACAATTAGATACCCAATCAGTTTACCTTGATCCAGAACGCCCAGCGCCTTTTGATGGAGGCTGCTGAAAATAAGCGGCAATTGCTGCACTGTACGTTCAACATAAGCAAGCCGCGAGGTGTTGATGCTAAGTGCAACGGACTCTGCTCCTTCAATCTCGAAGAACGGCCTGAAGGATATTCCTGTGTCGTTCACATGTTTTAAGCCATGGCGCACATTGGCCTCTCCCACAATATACTTAAGCTTTACACCACCAAGCGTGAAGCCAAAATACTCATATCTCTGCCGCTGACCATATAATACAACCATATCACACGTATTGCGCAGTTCCTCAAGCCACATGTCCATGAGCACCTTCATATGTCCTTCGCCACGCGCCCGTGGATGGACCGATACAGTACCCAAATAGCCGGTTCGCAGGGTATAGCCACATACCGTCAGAGGCTCTGGAAAAACAGCTACCTGCGCGCGCAGCCTACCTTCCTCATCTACAGCAACCTTATGCATGGCAGAAGAATCTACATTCTTCCCGTACCCTTTGGGTATCAGGGTTTCAAAATCCAAGTGAAAAGCATAGTTGGCTAAATCGATACATTCTTCACGCTCATCTGGAGTTGCCATTCTGTATTCAGTCATTTGCCCTATCCTTTCAACATCAATATTGATAAACAGCCTTCCAAAACATAATTCTAGGAGCATATTCAATATCCTGCCCAGCAGCGTAGAAGAGGTCGACCACATGTAAGCATGAAAAAAACACATCCTTAATTGGGATATAGACTTCTCCCAATTGGATGTGTTTTCCTGTTCTCATATAAAGTTTGAATAAGTTCTACATTATGAAGCTTTTGCTGCAACAGCTTTTTCAATCAATGCTTTTGCATCGTTAGTAGTAAGACCTTGTTTAGGTTGAAGTGATTTTTTATCTGTTCCAGCAAAAATACCTTTGTCAATCAATTTTGCCATAGGTTTAATTGCATAGGCAGACACCGATTTACCATCTTCGAAACTAGCAATAATCGTAGCAGCGTCTTTATCAGTCGCTTGATCTTTTACCAATTTAGCAAGAATGGTAGCAGCTTCTTCACGCGTAATATCCCGATCAGGATAGAAGTTTCCACCATACCCTTGAATAAATCCAGCATGCGTAGCTTCAGCAATCGCATCTGCATATGCAGCATTAGCGGCAACATCCTTGAATGCAGGTGCTGTGGTTACTTTGTTAAGTTTCAACATGTCGACCAGAGCACTTACAAATTCAGCACGAGAAATGACTTCTGTTGTTACAGGTGTTTCTGTTGGCTCGGTAGATGCAGCCAGGTTTGTGATGCGTCCTTCATTTTTAGCTTCGATGCTACCGCCTTTATACGTATCTACGATGTACTGGTAGAATACATCCAGATCGATAGGACCTGCCAGGGATGATTTAGCATCCAGCAGCACTTTATAGTTATCTCCACCTGCAGCCATAAAGTTGTTAACTACAGCCGTATATGTTTTTGCAGGATCAATAGGTGTACCATCTTCAAGACTAAGACCAGTAACACGTTCTGCGACCGGCTTATTGAAATCTGCAGTGTATTTCAAACCAGAGATTTGAAGTGTTTTGGTATTAGGTGTACCGTCAGCGTTGGTACCCCATTGTTGTTGCAACAAAGTTTTAATTTGTTCGCCAGTCAGTTCCAGCTTCACTAGAGTGTTACCGAACGGTTGGATTTTGGCAAGATCAGCAAAGGTCACATCGCCTTGTGGCAGATCCGCACGAATACCGCCTGGATTCATAAATGCAAAGTCAGCAGCACTTGCCTTATCCCCAAAGTCTGCTTCACGCATTGAATCTGCAATGAGGTTGCCTAGAGGGGCTTCGTTATTATAAGCATCTGTACGGGTAACAGAACCATCCGTTGTACCTACTGGCTTCGTCAGCTCAGGATGCTTGTCCAATGATTTTTTAATAATAGCTAAAGATTCAGGGTCTTCTTTTACACCCTCTTGGAAAGTCGTTGTAACAGTCGCTGATTTTTCAGTTACATCCCCGGTAGCAGGGTCAATCATCAACTTGATATCTTCAAACGCCGTACCATAGGAATAAGCTTGAACGATCAACTTTCCATTCACTTCACCGTTAGCCAATGCATGATTGTCACCTGCAACGATAACGTCAACAGGGGAATCCGCCGGTAAAGCTTTTGCCAGATCAGCTGCTTCTCCAGTAGTTACGCCTTCTTTGGTTGTTGCTGGATCATGTGCCAAAACAATGATCGTTTCTACGCCTTGGTCTTGCAATTCTTTAGCATATTTATTAACAGCTTCCACTTCTTCTTCTGCGCTCAAGAAACGTACGCCAGCTGTCCCAGATGGAGATACTTTGGCAGGTGTGGATTTCGTCACTAGTCCGATAAATCCAATTTTGACTCCGCCCACTTCTTTAATCACATACGGCTTAATCAATGTTTTTCCTGTGGCAGTTTCAATCACGTTTGCATTGACGTAATCAAATTTTGCACCGGCATGCGTTACTTTTCCTTCTTTTGGATCAAGGCCACCAAAGATTTGTGCTTTCAAAGCAGCGACACCTTGGTCAAATTCATGATTACCCAAGGAGCCTACATCAAAGCCCATCATATTCATCCATTCCATGGTAGGCTCGTCACGATCCAAAGATGAGGCTGGAGCAGATGCACCAACAGAGTCTCCATTATGGAAGAGTAGGGAGTGTTCATATTTGGCTTGCGCTTCTTTGAGATAGGTTGCTAGAATTGGAGCCGTTCCTGCCTTCTTATCACCCACGATTGATGTGGTATCTAACTGACCGTGGAAATCATTGATTCCAATCAAGTGTACTTCTACATCGTTACCTGCGGCAGAGACAGAACCCGCTGCGCCCAATAGTTGCGTGAGTAATAGTGCAGCGGTAGCTACACGCAGTGTGCTTTTACCCAAAACTTTTTTCCAAAACATGAATGAAAAAACCCCTCTCCAATTTTAGATCCTGAGATATTTTACCATAGTTCAATTCATAAAAATCATAAAATATATAAAATGTATGTAAAAAAGTTGGGAGATTGATAGAGGAGATGAATACCTATGTCTCGATCTGCACCAAAATTAGTGTTTAGCTTCAATTTATTCAAGCGATTACTAGGTTTTATTCTGGTATAGGAGACGAGAAGTTATGACGCATTGAACGTAAGTAATAGATTCAAAATTTCATATAGAAAAATATGGCTTTTATATTTTTTGTTGCTATAATGGAAAATAAAGTATGTATTTTCACTTGATGATATAACTCCTCTACTAAAAAACGCTTAGCTTCCATCTCCTAAAACACACATCCCATTACATAATATGTATCAAAGATTTTCACACTTCTATTAAAGGAGGTGACCGTTGGGAGCATTTTAGATCTTAGTTCCCGTTTTACACCAGATGGGGACGTGTTACCTCACCGCTCCTGACTGAATACAACGCAGAAACATGTAATAGCTGTAAGGATTTGTAGTTCTATGCATTTAGCTTCAACCATTAAAAAAACATAGGAGCGTGTCCAATGAACAAACAACTTTTCCCCAGATCTTTTCGAATTCTTATGGCTTGCTTGTTGATTCTTGCATTTGCCGTGCCAGCAACGGCTTCTGCTGGCTATCTTGGAGATAAACTCACGATCGGCCAAAGCATGGCAAAGGGTGACTATCTTACCTCCCAAGATGGCAGGTTCTCAGCCATTTGGCAAAATGACGGGAACTTCGTTATCTATCAAAACGGTTCTTCTCTCTGGAGTAGCGGAACTAGTAACAGCGGTGCTCTCTCGTTCAAGTTTGAACCACAATACGGGAAACCTGTCATGTATAAATATGGAATGAAATATCAAGATGTTTACCAATATGGTTATCGTTTTGGTTTTAATCCGGCTACAGGTAAATTCGAATATTACACCGGTTGGGGATGGGATAAAGTTTTGGTGATCGATACTTCTGTACAAGTAGCTGCTTGGTCTCCCAATACCACCTCATGGATTCCGGGTCATCACGGAAGCAGCTTACCAACTAACACAACAGGTGATACACTGATCATGCAAAGTGATGGGAATTTGGTTCTCTATAACACAACCCTGACCAATGATTATTATCCGAACAGTTGGATTCCTGTCTGGGCTTCCAATACGGGTGGGCGCTAAAATTAGAGGGAGAGCCGCATGGTGCGCGGCTCTTTTTTGTTTTTCAAGGAAGTTGATAGATTTACCACAAATTGAAAAGAGGTCTTCCCAGAACGTAGATCCACCTTCCGCGCTTGATAGCGCGTTGCATTTGAATTTTTCATTTTCTTGAGGGATTTTTCCTACATAGAGGAAATTACACATGTTACTCATTTATATCAACTTTATAATCTTCGACACTTTTATTCTGATAGTCTCCGCGTTTATTTTTCGAAGACAGTCTCGAATAACTGAATACCAGCAAAAATGGCAGCATGAGGTCGGGCAAGTAACTTTGAACAAAAAACAAAAAATCGGATTGAATAATCAGTAAACCTTTCCACAGTATCAATGTTGTGAGTAGCGCATAAACACCCACGCTCGTATAAAGGAACAGAGTCACCATCCGGGATTCAGCAGGCAGTAGTAGCGATACCGCAATGATCGTAAGAACTCCCCAGTCTGTGGTGGTCGTATTGTACCATAGCTGTACCGTGCCATATCCGACCGCAATACCCGCCAGCGCCCAAGCAGCGATGTGGCCGCCTAGCCGATCAAGTCTTGTTGTTCTAGCAATGACGGCTCCGAGATAGGAAAACACCTTTAGGTCCGCTATCCAGCGTATAATGCACAGAATGATAATAACAGCCCAGAGATGCAATGCAATATACGTAATCTCCCTGTATCGAAACTGTGTTATCGACAGTAAAGTTACACCGGAAACAACCATGAATGTAATCAGCATGTGAAGCGAGGCTTTGGTTCTCACCGTCAATTCAATAAATAGAAGAAAATAAAGTGAAATCCCTATGGTTAGACCTAGAAAATACGTCGCAAGCCCAATCAAAATCGAGCTATACAGCATGCGCTCATCTACCAATCGTACGAGCCTACTTAGCCGTCCTTGCGATGTTTTTTCCATTACTTCCACCATCCCAGTGTCAACCTCCCCCCTATTTGTTGCAAACTGCTCGCAGGCCCCTCATCTTTCGCAATATTCAGCAAGCCATCCTCTGATCCTCCTAGGCTGAGCATGCTGTGCTTATCGCCGCCGAGCGTAATGTTCAGTCCTTGCTGCTTCGACTGGCTATCGCTAGGCATGACAATATCGTAGGTCAATGACTGGGAATCAGCGATTGTCTCATAAATTGCAGCTAACTGTCCCGGATCAGCTGTAAAAAAGAGTAATCCTCCCGTCCGATTAGCAATTTCAGTAAGTACCGGAATATCCACATCGCCTAAGCCGACAACATGAATAGCGACATGATGAGCCGCTGCCGTTGCAACGGCAGATTCCAATGTCGTGCTACTGCTCTCGTCCGCGCCGTCAGTCATGAGCAGTATTGACTTCTCACCGGGTTCTTCGGACAAATCAGCTACAACACGTTCAATCGTATCGTAAATGGCAGTGCCTCCGGTGAAGTTGGCATATACCGAGTGGCTTGCCGCTTCATGGTCCGACGTAAAATCAATGAGCTGCTTTGTTGTATCTGCAAATCCATAAACACCTAAATTGATGTCTTTGGGCAAGTTCATCACAAATTGCTCTGCTCCCTGCTTCGACTGGGCAAGGGGCAATCCATCCATACTGCTAGAATAATCCAAAACGACTGCAAGGCTACCATCCCTGCTAATCGCAGCCCACTGCTTACGATTCACGTAATATTTCAATCCATTGTCAACATCAAAATCATCCGTAATCAGATCCTTCAGTGGCTCCCCAGTTATAGGGTCTGTTGCCTTAACAGTAATGCTGCGAATGCCATTATTTATTTCGTCGCGAATCAAGGTCAAGTCCACGTCCTTACTCTTCTCATCTGCTTGCCCTGAGTACTCCACCGTATAACGGAGGTGGTCATTAAATAGATCATTGCTCATAGATGTATCATCGCTATCGGGATTGAGAATGACGTAATCCTCATATTGCTGAAAGTCCAATTCAACATTTGCAGAAAACACAGTACATGTACTGCATCTGTTGAACAGACTAATATGACGTACCACTCCCTCCTTGTCTCTTCCCAACACGTAGGCACCCAGTGCACCATAGCTATTGCTCCTGACTTTGATCTGCACCTTCTGGCCTCGTAACGTATCATCCGCAGAGACGACTATCAGCGGGGCATCCATCACACTAGGCTGGCCTTCACTAACCGTCATCAATTTGGCATCGTCATTATAACCCGTCAACGGATGGAGCATTTGAGCAGACAGTAGCCCAACCGCATCCCGTTGATCGCTGTGTAGGATATCCAAATTTGCATTATACACATGCCGATCTGTCAGCACGTGTGGCAGATGTACATTACCTATTGGTACCACACTATCATGATGGATTACACTGTCGAGCGTATAATTCCATAAACCCCAGCGCTGATTGTCCATGAACGCCTCCACAACAATGTAGTCCAGATTCGGTAACCACGTCCCCCAATGATCCGTCTTAGTCGCTATTGTAATATACTGAGGCACTGTCTTGCCCGACCGTACCCGCTCATACCGATAGGCCGCCTCGCTTCGATTCAAGGTATCCAAGAACAGATTGGCCGTAATAACATCTCGTTCCTTCTGGCCTTTTTTGTTGAGTTGGGTAAAAATCGAGAAGGATTCCGACATCAATCGGTCCTGTACAATATTTTTTGCAGTACTGCTTTGTTTTTTTCCTTTTATATACTCAATCGTCCCAGTACCTTCATCAATATTACTTGATTCCGGATAAGCCGTCTTATCAGTATAGACGTCATAAGTTTCTATCTCTAACAGTTGATTCTTCGTTAGCATACGCCCATACATCAATTTGACATATTCAGCGAACCCTTTTGAATACCGATATGCATACCCGCTATCCAGAGGTTTCGTACCAATCTGCTTATACGGATTTGCGCCTGTTTTCTCAAGTCCTTTGATTCTTGCTATGACCTCGGTATGGGTATCGTAAAGCCATTCTTCGTATGTCTTCAGCGCTTTCCGGTTCTGAAAGGTGAAGTCTATGTATTCCGCGTACAGTTCCGTATACCTCTTGATATCTTGTGCATCCGGATTGCTAGAATCCTCCAGGCTACCGAAATAGTCAGACGGATCATCAAACATATCGGATACACGATTGTAGAAAGCAACTTGAGAACCGCGATTCGGCGTGCCGATGAAAACGACCTTGCGAATGCTATCGAACAGCTTTTCATCCTTCTGGTCATACAAGTACCACCTTGTAATCAACCCGCCCATACTATGTACGACAATATCGATTTCGCCGTCCTTGTTGCCAAGCGCCTTACTTCTGCTAATTGCACTCCTTATAGTCTCATCAATGATGTTCTGCGCAGCTGTGCCCGTAACATCATTGCGACTGTGTTCCCCATAATCCACATAAAAGAGATGGTTGCTGGAATAACCGTTTTGAACGAGCCACTTTTTAAAATCCGATCCCGACCAGTCCTCTGCGTTGTTATTGTAGCCATGTACCATGACTACCGGCACGATTTTACTACCTGATGCCTGTACATTTCCGAACGACAAAGGTATGGTTGCGTTCCATAGCAGAAAACATATTAACAAAATGCCTATTTTCCTCAAGCCCTGCCCCACCTTTCTATTTATATAATAGAATCATCTACTGCCAAGTGTGGTTAATACCATGTTCCCTCCTTGAAGGTTATATTGGTGTATTCTCTACATAGGTCATGTTGGAGGTATTCCATTTGCCATAATTAATAAACAGCATACGAGAACGAAGTCCCTTGTCCTCCCGATTAATTACCTCAGTTTGTCCAGGCTGAAGGATAATCTGCTTGGTTTGCTCACCATAGGACCAGTTAACGATCATATCCACTCCGTTATCCGCAAGTTTCACTTCATAGATGGCATTCAACAATAATCTCTGTTCATTCCTAATCGGATTAGGCATATCCGAAGTTTCCAACTCAATAGGAGCAACCTTAAAGTCTCCCTTTTGATTCATGTTATACACGTTGTCCTCAAGCAGGATGTCCATTGCATATGTTTTGCTGAGAACCAAGAACTGAGTATCCTCTGTGGGCAGATAAAGGTCTGAGTAGAAATAGAGGGCTTTCGTATCACTATTAAAAGATGTCTGCTCCGAAACTACCGAGCCCTGGTACTGAGAAGATAGTCCGCCCAGATTCAATTCTTCCATATAGAAGATCGGAATTTCTGCTTCAAAAGGGAGCTTGGCTTCGACTACCTCATCTTGTGTGGCGAGCCATTCATCATAATCGAACGGCTCAATCGTCTGTTCAATCGCTTTATTCTTGTTCTCAACCATCGGGTAAATGATCGCCGCTGCTATAAACAAAGTAAATAAAATCATTGATAGTCCTTTTCTCATCGTTCACTCTCTCCATCCTCTTCTAACTTCGCAGCAAAAAAATAACCCCAACCCGATCCATAACAAATATGGCGGATTAAGGTTATTGCGATTATTCTGTCTTCGCTCCGCAAGAGGTACAGAATACGGAATCGCTCTCTAGCTGCAAACCGCAGCCGGTGCAAAAGGTATTCGTTTGCTGCTCTGCTTCAACCTGAGCTGGTTCAGATACAACGTATTCTGCTTTAAATTCACTGCCGCAAGTATTGCAAAACCTTGATTCTGCGGGGATTACAGCACCACAGTTACACTGTTTCCCCCCTTTGACTCTAAGTAACTGCGCTTCCAACGATTCAATCTCTAACTCCACCTGTGTGATAGCATTAGAATGCTGCTGAATTTGCTCTATTGATTCCTGCATCCTTCCTCTTTGATTTGCTTGATGAACAATCTCCCCAAGCTTCTCCAGCTGGGAAGCTCTCTCTTTGTGAATGCTTGAAATTTGTGAGCTTAAGCGGGTAATTTCTACCGTTTGTGCAGCTTTATCTTTTACCTGATTCATACCTGATTTCATTTTATTCAAGAAGCTCATCATCTAATCCTCCAACTCTATTCGTTATTTCAAGGCATAGGATGACGCAGAATACCTAAACAACGCATAACCCAAGTATACATATACAGCTGGCGTAATCATGCCCGACAAGGAAAGACCCGTAAAAGGGAATAGCATAATAAATGCATAGGCCCACAATGCATAAGGTGTATATTTTGCATTATTCGACACAAGCGTCGTCCATACTGTAAGTAAAAACACAACATGTACCAGCGCCGCTACTGGGATAGTATAGAAAATCGTGTTCAATGTACTAAATGTGCTTACCGGTAGGAAAGTATACAACAACTCCCGTAGCAGCTTAATGACCAATGCTCCAAATAATAGTTGCAGTTCGATTGCCCTTATGAACGGGTACCACTTCATTGTCTGGAACCAGTTGCCCAGTTCTGTTACTACTTTTGAAAACTGCTGCATTATTGTTCCTCCTTGAGATTAAAAGTTAGAAAAACTGTCATTAATGTACCACTTACTTCCTACATTTATTAAATCAAAAGAGTCCTCTGTCGTTTTCACTTCGTCCCCACGCTGAAACTTAATCATATAGTCAACCGTCGCTTCTTTTCCCTCGATTTCCACATCAAGGATTTTATAATCCTTGACCTGGTTGGATTGCTCCTTGATCATTTCTTTCAATTGATCTTTAAAAAAAGCCAGATCAGACTGGTTGATATCTTTATCCGGAACAAAGAACTTGTACATCTTGTCGACATCCTGTTTTTGGAAAGCTTTAATAAATCCTGCTACCGTTCCCTTAGGACTGGACATATCCCCTCCAATGCTGAACATTTTTGGAATAAAGATGAGGACCAAAATAGCAGCAACGACGATTATACCCCATTTTTTAAAATTAATTGTTGTTATCTTAACCTCAGCTGATTTCCTAACCAGTTTGCCGCAGTTGTCGCATTGCCTCGCATGTTCTTGAAGTTTGTTTCCACATTGTCCGCAGTACATTTTATGAGCCACCTTATTCAAAATTATATTTCTTTTGTTTCAATCAGCGTATGAACCTTCCAATTACCGTTATGCGATACAAGTTTATATGTACTCACGTAGCTTTTTTCCTTCAGATTGCCGTCCTTATCTATAATGTTAAAGGTCTCATTGGTCCTGACCTCAACGCTTGTTTCATCTAATACACGGAAAGAAACGCCTTCTACATTCAGAATCTCTTCTGTAATGCCCTTCTTCTCCAAATAGGAGATATATTTCTCCGACTCCTTGTATGCAGGACCTGCTGTATCCAATAGTACCGATACTAGACTGAAATCTCTGCTGTTGATAGCATTTACGTATGATGTCAGATAGTCATGTATAAACATTTCCAAAGACGGCAGGTCTGCCTGCTTCGACGTACTTTGTACCGCGGCTTCATGCGCAACCGCCTTTTGCTCAACGAACTCCTTGAGGTTGTCGCTGAACTCTCCACCATCGTAGAAGATATCTACAGCATCCATCAGCCACTGTTTCCGATTCTCATCATAGATTAGCGTGAAATATCTGCCTTGCGAATTTTCAACACCACCTCCCCATTCTCCCCCTTCTTTGTACTCATAGTTGTACTTGCCTGTCGTTTGTACTCTTACTTGCCATACTCCATCAATCTGATAGATAACAAAGGAATCCAGATCAAATGTCGAGCTTAAATAGGTCACTCGATGCGGTGTTGTGCTCTGCCTGTTTTGATCCACGATCGTCTGTTCATAGCTTAATATCCTATCCGTTACCGAGCCCAGCAAGGCCAAATTACCTGTCGCCATAGCTTCTACCTCATCACGATTAAACTGTACGATTTGCTCGATCATTTCATTCTCGAAAGCAGTATCTTGAAAATCTCCTATGTTAATTAACACAACGCTACTCTCGACTGGTACTTCTTCCGTTCGCATTTTTCCCCATGGTAGCTCCGTATCAATTGATAGTTTCACAGTGCCGTCTGTAGGAACTGGTCCGAAGGTCTGTTTTTCATATGGATTTAAGCCCGTTGAAGTGCCGTTCACAAGAAGGTCTCCCTTAAGAGTCGATACATCGTAATAGCCGGTATTGATTGTAACCTCTGTGCCGTCCAGCTCCATGTTTGCGATATAATCCTGCCATCCACTCATAACTGTCGCCATTTCTTTTCGCTCCAGATCGATCCAATCTGTACGCAGCACCGTTTCAAGCTCGAATGTGCCAGGGAAGTATGGGCCGAAGGTTTGATCAAAACTAGCTTTATCTGTAACAGCAGCTTCTTCACCATTGATTCTAATAATCGTGTCTTTATAATTAGTTGTAATATTGATATGTACGGGTATGATACGAAGCTTATATTCTTTGAAAATAAGTGCAGTCTTCCCCTCTTGCTGAAGCAGTACTTCATGACTGATGTTGCTGTCCGTTTCGCCGCCGCTCTTAAGAGCGAAAGCTTGCTTCCTTAAATCTTTTACTACATCGCTTACTAGGTCCTTATTTCCCTTCAAGTAATCTACATAACCCTTAACAGTCTGCTCGTTAATAACCAGTTTCTCTTCATCGGAAGTAAACATAGATGCTACTGCTTTATAATCTTGTGATTGGATCGATTTCTCGAATTGGCTAATTAGCCTTCCATCCGATGTCCAGTAGCTTCCAAGTTGGTAACCCCCTAATAGCAATACTGCAAATAGAAACAGGGATACTACCCAAATGATTCTTGTACGCAGCTTTCCTTTACGGAATACGGGACTGGACTCTGATACAATTGACGGGATAAGATTATCCGTGGATTTGATTGACATATTCTCCACTTGTTTGGTTGCTGCCTGGTCAAGCTTCGGTTCCGACGAAGAAGTTATCACTTCTACCTCATGGTTTACTGCGTGATGAGGTGCTGATTTTACTTCTTCTACATCGATTAGGGTCCCACAGCTTTTACAAAACCTATATCCAGTCATGACTGTTGACCCACATTTCTTACATTCTTGCAATTCTATCATTCCTCATTCCTATGATAATGATACTATTTTCACTGCTAACTAGGACAAAAGATACATTTTCCATTATATAACTGGTATTTTTATACTGTAAAGTAGAAAATGTTGATTTTACATATAAAAATAGTGAAAATGCGAAAAGAGAGTAGCACAAGGTCACTTTTAAACGTTTTTCCACCGATTCTAGAGACAAAAAAAATCACTCTAGTTTAGTCTCAGTACACCATTCAACGAATCTGACTGATATTCCCCCATATCGATCCTTCTCGCAGTAAGATAAGCTTATTTGCATATATTGACAAATAAATATGTTAGACTACTAAAAGAAGAATTGCCGATCTATACTATAGAACGCTACACAACTGGATGCAGGCAAGTATTACGATAAACGTAGTTAGAAAGGAAGCCCCATGAATAGTTCCTTGAAACAACTAATGAATTCATTATTAACACCAGCGTTTCCCGGTGGGATCATAACCATTCTGATATTTTATCTAGATTACTTTCAATTCGAACTTGTTGAAAAATTTCTGCTGTTTGCGGCTTTCGTTATTGTGCCTCTTGTGATTTTACTTTTGGATCATGACGCGAAGAATATATATCAACGATTGATGTATGTTGCTATGAAGTGGCTTCAATTTCCCGCTGCGCTTCTTACTCTAGCTTCGGTAATGAGTAGTAAGGTGTGGGGGTTAGAAAGTACGGCAATCCCAGGAATTCTGTCCCTTGGGTGGCTACTGTTCACACTGCTGCTTGGCATCTATGGCTTGACCACTATTGTGATCGCTAAAGGAAAAGCAGCGGAAATAGCAATTGGTGCGGGGCTCGTTTATTTTTTCATCGGGGGCATTTGGTTTACCTTATATCAATATCAATTGAACCTTTTCCAAGCTAATCCTGCAACGCACGCGTTAAGCTCGGTTCACTTTCATTTCTCATCTGCAATCGTTCCAATTTTCATTGGTGAACTGGGACGCATCATGATGAAGAAAAGCTGGTATCCCTGGGTTGTTGCCATCGATATCATCGGACCCATCTTGATTGCGATTGGTATGATTTTCTCCAAGCCGATTGAATACATTGGTGTCGCTTTGTTCGCCTGTAATATTGTGGTTTACACCGCTTATCTCCTTACTTACTTGAGGAAAAACGCTTTGGATATTAAGGCAACCATCTTTTTAGGCCTTTCTTGCCTAGCCTTTTACACGGTGGTTGTCATTTCCATCTTCTATCCGTTACTGAAAAATATGTACTCATTAACCATACGCGATTTCATTCCCATTTACGGAGCTCTGCATGCGTTTGGTTTTGTCTTATGTGGACTGATTGGTTGGGTGTTCATGGTAGACTTCGTTAAGGAAAAGGCTAACCAATCGGCTTCATAGGAGTAGTTTAGTCAGGTTCGTGCTATAATAGTGTTTAATAACATTCATCATTCTGCCGAGATGGCGATGATTAAGGAGATTGAATTTTGACGAACAACCATGAAGTTGGAGCAGTGAACGAACTACCGGAGAACTTTGAAGAGCTCAAACGAGCGGCTAACCGGACGTCAAGCTGGAGAGACAGACTGAATGCGGTGAACGAATTGGGAAACTGGGATACAGCCCCTACCATTAAGTTACTTCAGCATGTTTTGAAAAATGATCAAGTGTTCCAGGTGCGTGAAGCCGCATATCACAAGCTGAAACAGTTGGATGAAGATGTACAAATGCCTGCCAAAAACAAAGGCGAGCTGTTTAAAGGTACTAACAAAATTTTGCTGCGGATCAAAAAAAGCCTTCCTGAAGGTCATACATTTGAGGAATTTAAGGAAAAACTGCAAAAGACACGTCTGGATCTCTATGATACTTACGAGGGCGACAAAGATGCTGAGTTCGACTCCTGGCTCCATGGAATTTGGGAGACACTAGGTAGAAGATAGCCGCCGTTCACCGTAACATAGCTGAATACAAAGCCACTCCAAAAAAATGGAGTGGCTTCTTTATTTCTTATTATTTTGATTGTCACCAGATTTCATCTCACTCTTTAGCACTTTGAAATAGCCTACATTTAATTTCACATGTACATTCCTCGTACGATGTCAAAGTTGTGTGCTATAAGATTTACTCTGGTATATAAGGAAGATCCAGTGTCTTTGGAACGTTGATGACATGCTTTTCTGTATACGTGCGGATACCTTCCGCGCCGTATTCACGACCAATACCAGATTGCTTAACCCCACCGAAAGGGAAGCGAACATCCAGACCTTGAACAGCAGCAGTATTGATCATTGTCGTTCCCGCTTCGAGTTGACGTGCGACGGAGATGGCATCCTCTTCTTTGCCCCACACAGAACTCGTCAATCCATATATGCTTTCATTGTGTAGATGAATAACCTGCTCTTCATCGTCAAATGGCAGAATCGGAACCGTAGGGCCAAACTGTTCCTCTACTACAATCGGATCATGAACATCGCAACCCAGAACAAGCGTAGGTTGTAGGTAGTAACCTTGGTCAAACAGCTTCTGATCCAAAATTTGACCGAGAGGGATGACCTTAGCCCCGCGCTTTTGTGCATCTTCAACCAAACCAAGCACGTAATCTTTCTGCTTCAGGTTATTAACCGGACCTACTGTCGTATTTGGATCAAATGGATCACCGATTCGAATCCAGCGATTAGCCGCCTCGATATATTTTTCCACAAACTCATCATAAATAGAACGGTGTACATACACACGTTTGGCGATCATACAGATCTGTCCTGCTGTCAAGAAATTAGAAATGACAATGCGGCGCATTGCTCGCTCATCATGAACATCAAAGCTTTCCAAGAAGATAGCCGCATCATTACCACCAAGCTCAAGCGTCATATCTTTAATCGTTTCCGAAGCTGCTTTGATAATATGCTTAGCGGTCGCGGTGCCACCTGTGAAGGCGATCTTTGTGACATGAGAATTGGTAGTCAATTCAACGCCTACATCCGCATCACCATGAACGACATTGATTACACCAGCCGGGAACTCACTCGCAATAATCTCTGCTACCTTCGCTGCCGCCAGTGGTGCAAACGGGCTTGGTTTAAGCACAATCGTGTTGCCCGCAAGCAAGGCAGGAGCGATCTTAATGGTAGATAAAGCAATGGGATAGTTCCATGGACTAATCGCTGCCACCACACCAATTGGATCATAGGAAAGAATCGTTTTACCATTCTCATGCTCTTTGATCTCTTCCTGTAAAGCCGATTTGGCTTCATTACAAGCAAATTCCATCCACATTAACGAAACATAAATTTCACCGTGTGCATCATACAGGGGCTTGCCATGCTCTCTGGACAGCAAATGAACAATTTCATTCTCAGCTGCTCTAATCTTCTCGATCGCATTTCGCATCATAATAATGCGTTCATCAATAGAGGTCTGCTTCCATGTTTTAAAAGCCCCTGCCGCTGCTTCAATCGCTTCAACCGCTTGTTCTTTCGTAGTAACAGGGAAATAGCCTACGATCTCGGATGGGTTTGTCGGATTCTCTTTTGCTAACTGCGAAAGGGATTTTACATTTTGACCATTAATGAACGCTTCAACGATAACTGTCTCTTGGTCTGCTTGCGTCGTCATTTTGCATCCCCTCCGTTATTTAGATGGATTAATTCCAAACTTCTTCTGCAATTTCCTTCACATAACGAAGTTTACGCCATTGTTGTTCTTCCGTTAAAATATTGCCTTCTTCCGTGGAAGAAAAGCCGCATTGTGGGCTTAAACAAAGTTGCTCAAGTGGTACATAGGTTGCCGCCTCTGCAATCCGAGCTTTAATCTGTTCTTTATCCTCTAACTCGCCTGTTTTCGAAGTAAGTAAACCAAGCACGATTTTCAAATCTTTTCGATTCACATATTGTAAAGGCTCGAAGCCACCTGAGCGCTCATCATCAAATTCCAGGAATAATCCATCTACGTTTAAGCCACCAAAGATAACTTCAGAAGCGTACTCGTAACCACCCGTTGAGAAATAATTTGATTTATAGTTACCACGACAAATATGCATCGTCACAACTAAATCCGCCGGTTTATGAGCCAAAGTTTCGTTAATCATTCGCTGCATCGTTTTCAACTCTTCTGCCGGTTCCAGACCTTTGGCACGCAGCTTATCATGACCAGCTTCTGAGAATAGGTCTGCCCAAGCGGTATCATCTAATTGCAGGTATCGGCACCCCGCATCATAGAAAGCTTGAATGGCTTTTTGATACGCCGCAATCGTATCCTGAAGGAATTGCTCCCGGTCCGTATAGATATTGGCGCCATTTTCCAACCGATATAGAAGCATGTTGGGACTTGGAATGGTCTGTTTCGCCACTGCGTCACCTGCATGCTTTTTCAAAAACTCAAAATCCTCAACAAAGGGATGACTCGAGAAATCAACTTTACCCACAACACGAATCCCGCCCTTGCGCGTTTGCATATTATGGAATTTCGGTCCGTCTATTTGCTCATACAACTCTACGCCATCCAAGCCGCCCAGAAAATCAAAATGCCACCAGCTTCTGCGGAATTCACCATCCGTAACTGCCAATACGCCATTTTCCTTTTGCTTTTCAATAATTCGAGTAATCTCTTTATCTTCCACAGCTCTTAATTCCTCATATGTGATGTTGCCTGATTTATATTGTTCACGTGCCTGACTTAAATCTGCAGGACGTAGAAAGCTACCTACATGATCATTACGAAATGGTATCATAACTATTTCTCCTTCTAACTTTTTAGTCTAATGAGTATAGCATGATGGAAAGGAATGCTTGTTATATGAAAAAAGCATGGCTAGTCATAGCTTTTAACAATAGCTAGAAAACTTTAATACGCAAAAATCCACAACTTCATAGGGTAGTGGATGTGGTTTTACCTTTTATCAATATCAATTCAGGCTAACATACACCTTCCTATCTCTGCCATTATAATTATTTTCTAGTATAATAACGGGATACAACAATAATTTTAAAATAGAAGGAGAGTTGTTATGGAATATCATGTATCCATACATGGGAATGATCAAGGAAAAGGAACAGCGGATCAACCCCTTCGTACCATATCACGCGCTGCGGCTCATGCCATGGCCGGTGATACAGTTATTGTTCATGCGGGAGTATACAGGGAATGGGTTAACCCGGCTAATGGAGGAACAGCGGAGCATAGAATCGTATATCGATCCGCAGGAGACGGGGAAGTCGTGATTACAGGAGCTGAACAGATTACCAACTGGAATTCTGAAGGAAACCATGTCTGGAGCACAGAAGTGCTCAATTCCCTCTTTTCCGTTCGCAATCCCTATGAGGTAGAGCTCAGTGGAGACTGGTTGTTTGACGGGCCCTTCCCAATTCATCTCGGCGATGTCTATTTGGATGGCAAATCATTGTATGAATGCGATAGTATTGAAAGCGTTCACAACCCTATAGTTTGGTCTGAAGCCAAGTATCCCAAGGATTCATTGTTAAAATGGTATGCCGAGGTTGGTTCTACGACAACCAAAATATGGGCCCATTTTGGCGGAAAGGATCCTCGTAAGGAAAATGTAGAAATTAATGTACGTCCTTATTGCTTCTGGCCTGAGAAACCGGGAGTTAACTACATTACCGTAAGCGGTTTCACTCTTCGTCAGGCCTCCCCCCAATGGGCGCCACCTACAGACTACCAGGAAGGATTGATTGGACCTCACTGGAGCAAGGGCTGGATTATTGAAAACAATATAATCAGTGAATCCAAATGCGTTGGTATTAGTCTGGGTACCGAAATCGGTACAGGTCACAGCAACTCTTTGGAGAAGCATAGTAAAGGCGGTACTCAACGCGAGCAGGAGGTTATTTTACGAGCATTACGCTCCGGCTGGCATAAGGATAACATCGGCAGTCACATCGTTCGAGGTAATGTGATTCATGATTGTGAACAGGCAGGCATTGTGGGTCATATGGGAGCAGTCTTCAGCCGCATTTATCAAAACCGTATTTATAATATTCACCACAAACGACTCAGACACGGTGCCGAAGTTGCGGGAATTAAACTGCATGCTTCACTGGATACTCAAATTAGCGAAAATATAATGTATAGCTGTTACCGTGCGCTTTGGCTGGACTGGCAGGCACAGGGCACTCGCATCAGCCGTAATGTATTTTTTGACAATCTTTCGGAGGACCTCTTCGTTGAGGTTTGCCATGGTCCGTATATGGTCGATCACAACCTATTTCTCTCTCCGATGAATTTCAGAAATATGGCTCAGGGCGGGGCATTTGCTCATAATTTGTTTGCAGGCCGATTTGTAGTTCGTTCCGAAATTACTCGTATTACGCCATATCACTTCCCTCACGAAACGGCTATGGCCGGATACTCTAATATCACTGGAGGCGATGACAGGTACTACAACAATATCTTTATAGGTGACAATGATCCTAATAAGGAGCCTGTGCCCATCACCTTTTTTGAGCATCTTCCGCTTAAACCAAGAGATGAAGTTGGAGAGGACGGGAAGACGGTCATGGATGGTGTTCCGGACAATTCCATATGTTATCTGCATGCTGTGGGACTTGGCGGCTACGATCAACATCCTGATGTGAAAGATAAAAAATGGTGGGAATACACCAAAGAGGAGCTTCTTGAGCTTGGCGATGCGGCGAAGGATTTCTTTATAGGCAATGCCGTTCTTCCGGTGGCTATGGGCGGAAATTTATATCTTAACGATGCGGTTCCAAGTCGTCACGAACCCCAAGCGAAGATAGTTGCACAGAAGGGCGTAAAAATTGAGATTGACCCTACGCAAGGTAGGGTGCACATTCAAATCAATGAGCCCGAACTGCTTCGGGGAACCTCTGCAATGTTAGTTACCACGAATCTGCTTGGAAAGACTTATCACGCCAACATGAAGTTTGAGGAGCCGGACAGCACTCCATATCATTTTGACTCTGATTTCTTCGGAACAAAGAGACCCGATGCAGTTGTCACACCTGGTCCCTTTGAAATAACCGAACAGGGTACGATTGATTTTGAAATTTAGTTTATTCTTGAGGATCCAGTCATCTTAGGTGATTGGATCTTTATCATGTGTAAAGCCTCTACTCCGCTAATTGTGACAGGGTTCACCGGTTAACTCAAAAAGTCCATATCAATATAAGGCGTGTTATTTAATAAATTTTCATAGTAAAAGCGTCGGGCTTGCTCATACCATTCAGTCCAATCAGGAGCGTTAAAGTCTCTGCTTCTATAGAGCGCAGCTAAAACTCTAGCTTGCCTTAAATTTATAAATAGTGGAACTTTGTTTAACTGGCTTTGGCTTAGAGTGTATTCCTTGCAATAGCCATTTAAGAAGTTGCAATAGTAGCGTTTTGCAATCTCCTTCCTCACATCTCCAGACACAACCCAAGGAATTGGGATTTCATAAAATAATGGTGTAGCAATATCAGAAACAAACCAGCTATATTCCACCTCATCATAGTCAATAATAAAGGCTTTGTCCCCATCATTAAGATAATTGCCAGGGCTGATATCCCCATGAATAAGACCGTATGTATTTTTTTCCTTGGGCAGGGCACTAATTTCATTAATTAAACGATCATAGTTACTGTGTAATTCTAACGGACAATACTTCTTAAAAGATTCTAATAGAGTATTACCACTCCATTCATGGCGTGGGTTTTGGGTCGAGTAATTAAGCGATAACTTATGTATTTTCCCGACCATTTGTCCAATATTTTCATAAAACGTATTGCTCTCCTCGGCGATTACTGCATTTCTGCCTGGTGCTTTCTCAAAAGCTGTCACGATAAAGGACCCGTCAATGATATGAATAAGATCCCCTGATGAAGATTGAATAGGCCTTGCTACTTTCATTCCGCGATCAGCCAGAAACATGATGAAATCTAGTTCCGCTCTTGTTAATAATTCATTTCGATGGGTGACATGCGTAATTCTTAAAATGACTTCTCTATTTCCAACGACGCCGGAATAAACGAAATTTTGAAACCCATTTAATTCGATAATGGAGTTCTCACGTATTCCAAAACATTGTGCGGACTCTTTCAATATATCTTTTGTGAATAGTAGTTTAATCTTTTTATCCATATAATTTCTCCCCTTTACTTCTATGGTAACAAGAGGTGCCAAATGAGATATATGCAGAATTTGATTAGAATCAACTTTCACACAAAAAGTCACATCGGAAAACTCGAGGTGACTTACAAATGAATCTATGTTCTTGAGTAAATGATTCTTCAATACTTTCGTAGGAAAGACCTTCGCCCTAATTGTTTGAGAAATACAGTAGCTCCTCTCTCCTAAAGATCTGGGAAACAATAGACCCAGATGTAAGTAGTACCAAAAATCCCTTTTAACGATTCTTTTGTTATTTATATTTCCTTATTCTGTAATATATTTTTTTGCAATGTTGAAATTTTAACCCTTCTTCAGATGAAGCGATCAACATTCCAAGCCTTCTTAATCGTGTTTCTTCTTTCTTGGCGCTCATTACCCACAAGATAGAATCTCTTTTATAGGATGGTGATAAATTAGTGAAGAATAACCAGGCTGTTTGATTTGCCTTGATTTGTTCTTCATATTCTTTGGCAAGTTCCACGTTTCTTTGTTCAGAGGAATAGCCTTGTGCATCGGTTCTGTTGTTAAAGACGTGCATTCCTTCTGGTCTCATCTTTCCAAGCTGTATTAGTGCTTTTACCTTCTTTACGTTCACAGCACTCCATACACTATTTACTTTGCGCGGAGTAAAGCGAATCTTATAGCTTTGTTTATCAATGGTTTTTCGTATACCGTCAATCCACCCAAAACAAAGAGCGGCATCTACTGATGCAGACCAAGTAAGGCTTGCATGCCCTGTACTTATCCCAAAATAGCCCACCCAAATTTCACTAGCTTCAGCATAATGTTCTTCTAACCAATCGTTAAACTCTTCTTGGTTTTTGAAAAAAACTACATCTCCCATTGTTCCAGCCATTTTAAAATCGCTTGGTTTGTTTCTTCCGGGTTTTCTTCCTGGATCCAATGACCGCAATCCAGATTAACCACTTCCACATTGGGCACGAACTTTGTCAGGTTTTCAGACTTCGCAACCACATCCCGGTCGCCGTAGATCATGAGGGTCGGCTGCTGGATGATTGGGTTCACTTTCGCCAATAAGCGCCAGTTGCGGTCAAGGTTCCTGTACCAATTTATGCTGCCCGTGAACCCTGATGTTTCAAAAGCGGAGACGTAAACGGCCAGCTCGCTTTCGCTCAATACGGGCTCACCGAGCGGTGTTTCTGCTCTGGCGAGATTGATCAACGCCATACCTGGCTCAGGTGCTCTGAGAGGCTCGTTCTTCCGGTAAAGGTTGCGAAGGAACCTGTATGTATTGTCTTCGAATACGGCGTCCGCGACGCCTGGCTGTCGATTGAAGTGGACGAAATAGAAATCGCCGCCAAGTATTTCTTCCATGAACTCGATCCAGGGTTTTTCTCCGCGCTCTTGATAAGGCAAGCTCAGATTTATCACTTTATTGACGCGGTTTGGATGCAACAAGGTCAGTCCCCAAACGACGAATGCACCCCAGTCATGACCGACAAAGGTAGCATCCTCGTATCCATAGTGATCGAGAAGCGCGATGAGATCACCCGACAAGTGTTCAATGTCATAGTCTGTCACTTCGGTTGGACGGGATGAGTTGCCGTAACCCCTCTGGTTGGGGACGATGACATGGTAGCCTGCTGCGGCAAGTGCGTCCATCTGATGGCGCCAAGAATAGGCATGCTCTGGCCAGCCGTGGCAGAGTACAATAGGTTTTCCAGCGTTTTCTCGGCCTGCTTCAAACACTTCGAGTTCCACACTGTTGACTGAAATAAGGGTGGGCTTGGGAAAATCGGTTGGATTAAACATTGAATTAAAACCTCCTTCTTGTAATACATGTAGTATAATGGATAAAAGGTGACACCTTAGTGTCACCTTTATAAAATCATGTAAAAAAAGAGGGCAATTATGGACAAAGTGGAGAGACTCATTTCGATTATCATGATATTGCTGAGGAAAGAGATTGTTTCTACAACGGAATTCTCACAACTATTCAATGTCTCCAAAAGAACGATCCTTCGCGATATGGAAACATTGAGCTTATCGAACATCCCAATCTACTCTGTCAATGGCGTCAAAGGCGGCTACGGCATAATGGACGAATACAAGGTCGATAAACGCCTTCTAAGCAGCTCCGATTTACAGAATATATTGGTTGCGCTCGGCGGATTGGAACAACTCCTCCTTACTGAAGAAGTGGAAAGAACGATAAAAAAATAGAGGCAATGGTTAGTCCATTGTCTCTGAATCGTTCCATTCAACTGTCGTTTTATGTTTGGGAAGGTCGGTCCGAGATTCTTGAAACCTTAAAGATATGTCAAGAATCCATTTCTAAAAAAAGGCTGGTTTCGTTTGATTATACAGATAAAGACGGGGCTGTAACGAATAGAATGGTCGAGCCCTATGAGCTGCATTTCAACGAATCGAGTTGGTACTTGAAAGGATTCTGTTTACATCGACAGGGATATCGAACATTCAAGTTATCGCGGATCGATCATATTACGATGGATGAACGTACGTTTAATCCTAGAGACGATTGGTCAGAGCAAGGTCGCGTTGCAAGTTATCTACCGCAATTCGTCACGATTAAGGCATGGATATCGCCTAGCATAAAAGATCAAATCATCGAAAGGTATGGTCGAAGAAGTATTGAAGACCATAATGGTGGATCTTTATTAGCAACTATTTATGTCCCACAAAATCATATGGGATTTCAATTGTTAGCAAGCTTCGGCACTCATCTAAAAGTTGTAGAGCCCAAGTCCTATGTTGAAGACTTTCGAAATTATTTATATCAAATGATGGAGAATTATTCCTGATATATTTAGCATTAAAGCTTCAACCTTCAACTCAACTTTTCGTCCTATTTATGGTACGGTTCCCCGCGATTAATCTTCACAGCGCGATAAATCTGCTCCACCAGCACCAGCCGCATAAGCTGATGCGGCAGGGTCATGCGCCCGAAGCTCAAGCGCTGCTTCGCGCGGCGCAACACCTCATCGGAGAGCCCGTGGCTTCCTCCGATGACAAATACGACATGGCTCGTCCCATACGTGCCGAGCTTGTCGATCTCCAATGCCAGCTCCTCGGAACTCCAGAGCTGGCCATCCAACGCGAGCGCAACAACATGCGCCTCGCTCTTCACATGCGCGAGGATGCGTTCGCCCTCGCGCTCTTTTACCGCCCGAACCTCAGCTTCGCTCAGGGTATCGGGCGCCTTTTCGTCTGCGACCTCGATCATCTGAAACTTGATGTACGGGGCGAGGCGCTTGGCATATTCCTGAATGCCCAGCGTCAAATATTTTTCCTTCAATTTGCCTACGCCAATAATCTGAATAAACATAACAACCCATTCCTCCTAAATTGTCTTGCGAGATATTCTATAAGTAAGATGCTTCATCGCATCGTTCGTTCCAACTGTATTATACCTATACTACACATTTCTCCAAATTCTAACGAATCCCACACACCTTAATCAGCCCCATTTCGGCTACTTTAAAATCTAACGAATCTGAAACACGCTATCCCAGTCAAATCGAGCTTTCCCCACCACTTTCGAGGCCGTTTCTGTAATATAACGTGTCTACGATTCGTTAGATTTCAACCAGGCGGTGTTTGCCTCAAATAAGGCGTCTCCGGTTCGTTATAGCTACTCGGCCCAACCAAACCTACATCCTTAACCACATTGCTGTCACCCAAATTTACTTTCCTCACGCCCCAGCAGCTTCCATTTCTACTTACCTACAACTTGCACCTTTACTACAACCTAGCTCACTCCCAACTCGGAACTCGGCACCTACCTACCTTAATCTTCCCTTACCCTCGCCTACTCCCACGTTAACCCCTACGTCCCCACCCAGCTCCACGCTGCCTAACAATCACCACCAATTGCCCACACAAAGACAAAAAGAGCGCTCATCACGCTCTCCTTGGCCTCTTGCTGTGATGTTCATACCGGATGGAAAGTCAGCCCGAAGCGCCACCTTAAGTCACGCCTCCAGCCGTCTAAGTCCTACAGTACGCTAAACGACGAGGAATTCCGCGTGCTGTTCGCACTCGGCGCACTTCGCAGGCGGGTCCCAGTCGGCAAATTCCGTCTCCTTCAAATCAACGATATCTGGAGCGTCCTCATACTCATCGACAAACATATCGATGGCAATGTCCACGTGTTCTTTGCATACAACGTACATCCGTTAAGCATCCTTTCTGTAACCAGCTATGTTCCCGATTCACAACCGCTTATCCCATTACAGGATAGCCACTTCTCAGTTCTATCACACCTGCCGCCGAAAAGAAACCCCCAGCCCTAATTTATCGTGCCCAACCTCCACCAAACCTCTCCATTCACCGTAAAAGAACACAAAAGCATCCTTCCCGATACCTCTACGGTACTACGAAAAGAATGCTCTTATAACATTAACAATCACTTCACATAGCGAATGAATCTTGCTCCTGCCCCTGAATTACGAATACAGAGTTACTTATTGCCCTGTTCCATTCCAATCTATGAATTGTTTCTATCCCGAACTCTTTACTTCAACCCCGACTGCGCCTTCGTCAACAGCTTCCCACCTTGAAAAGCAATAACAGCATTGGCACCATTGCCAGCAGTGCCTTTATAGTTGTACACCACCATATTCTCCGCTTCACTCAGCGCTTCACCTTCGCCTCCGAGGATCTCGATGACATCTCCCACCGACATGCCAACCTCAAGCTTCTCATACTGGGCAAAGGTAATCAGCACCCCATCGCCTTTCCCAGCCGATCCGTTGTTTCCCGATGTTACAGGCGTTTGACCACCAGCCTCACCCACCGCAATCACATTTGTACTCAGTTCATTCAACTTGGTCTCCAGTGCTGCGATTTTTTGCTCCTGCTCAACGCTCTTGGCTCCCTGCTCCACCAGTTTCTTCTCAAGCCCTGCAATCTTCTCTTGCAGAGCACTTGTATCTACAGATGCTCCTGTCGTAGCTACCTCAGATCCACAGGCCGACAGCACAAACAGTGACAGCGCCAAGCTCGTTCCCCCAAGCATCTTTTTCTTCAAATGTTTCATTAGAAATACCCCTTCCATTCTGAAATAAAATCAGATCGACAAACAGATGTTATTGCATCAGCGACCGTCTCCAACATATTGACAACAGTTTACCACAGCACAAGTCTTATGTATCTGCTCCTTTGGCTCCGGGTCTAACTGATCATGGGAAGATGTAAATGGTTAATCTACTCATTTACTGTCGAACGAACACGTCCAATCCCTATTACAGCCAGTGTTATTTCGATGTCCTGACTTATGTAATTACAATCTAGCTCACCCCTTACAACCAAGCATTGCGTAATGCTCATCATCCAACAACTAAAAAAGAGTGGTCAGTTGATCTGATCACTCTTCTAGCATTCCCTATTTCAATCCACGCAACAGTATGGGCTCGCTCGTTGATCTCCCCTACTCCGGTTTATCCGTCAGCTTCACCGATACTTTCTCCACTTTGCCATCCCGGTAGAAGGTCACTTCAATCGTATCCCCAATCTTCTTCTCATCGTACAGATATTTCCGTAGATCCAGCGTGGAGGTAATTTTTTGCCCGTCAAATTCCGTAATGACATCATTCAGCTTCATGCCGGCTTCGGATGCTGGACCAGATGCTTCCAGCACAACCACACCGCTGTCCACATGAGATGGCAGCTTCAGATCCTTACGCTGCTCGTCATCCAGTGGTGCATAAGGGTTGCTCAGATCCACCGTGTACACGCCAAGATATGGACGAGATACTTTACCGTTCAGTAACAGAGAATCGACCGTTTTCATCACTTCGTTCATCGGAATCGCAAAGCCAAGACCTTCAACGCCGGTATCCGAGATCTTCATCGTGTTGATGCCGACCACTTTGCCGTTCAGATCGACGAGTGCACCGCCGCTATTACCTTCATTAATCGCCGCATCCGTCTGGATCACGTTTTGCTCCCAGTCGTACACCCCGTCCTGATTAATCGATACCGGTAGAATACGATCCGTGTAACTGACAATACCGGATGTAAGCGTACCACCCAGACCGAGCGGATTTCCGATCGCCAGCACCGTTTGACCACGCTGAAGCTTGCTGGAATCACCGATCTCCGCCACTGCACCCAGCCCTTTATCCTCTGCGGATAGTACAGCAATGTCACTTACACGGTCTTTACCGACCAGCTTCGCTTTGTGTGTCTCCCCATCTACGGTCACAATCTCCAGATCACTCGCACCCTCCACAACGTGGTGGTTGGTCATAATATAAGCTTTGCCATCTTCCTTCTTGAAAATGACCCCTGAGCCCAGCGCCGAATCTTCCATCGATAGACTGCTACCCGTTTTATGGTTCACAATGCTCACCACGGAAGGACGAACGTGTGCTGCTGCCTGGATAATCCGGTCGTATGGATCAGCTGCCTGCGCTGTCTGTGCACCGCCTCCACCACCATTACCTGTAGCATTAGCCAGCGGTAACGAAGCGGGCTGTGTGATGAAGCTAAACAGCATGACGGTCACGATGGAGCTGATCACTGAGCTAATCACAGCTACCTTAACTGTGGAACTGATTCCCGTACGTGATCTGCGCGGATTGCTCCAGCGGTCACGTCCACGTGCTCTGCCTCCAGGGCGGATGATCTGAAGTTTGCCTTTCTGTTCAGGTTCGGCGCGTCTTGATACTTTGGTTGAATAAAAATCGTCTCCAAACAATCCCATCGTGATCCTCTCCCCTTCGTTGTCACGCATCAAGACCCTGACTGCCGCCTAAGTTGTCGCATGGATCAACGATGGTGTTCTTACGTTACCCCACTCCAGCCACAGCCGAGCTTTCGATCGCTGTTACTCACAAACTCCCATCCCACTTTCAGGGTGAAATTTGTTCATCGCGTATGCTCTCGAAGTAGCTTTCCTTCAGAAAGCTTTCCGGCGAACGCTACGCTTCTCCAGCTTCGTTCTGTGTCTTTCGTTACGTGCGTACCGTAAATAACCTCTCGTTTTCCCATGCTTTTTTGCAATTTTATAAAATGGTCTTGCATATCGCCGCATCCCGGCATCAAATCAAGATACAGCGTCTATGTACAACAGAACGGACACGCCATTCTGTCAGTGACTCTATCAATCATGCTCTCGCATTCTATGACATGCCATTTCACACGCAAAACAGCCAAAATCACAATGCTCCTCATATACTAAACACGTCAAATCACAAAAAGTTGCATATTTACGAAAATTAAAGCAAATTTCCGCTATAACGCGCTTAACAATAAAGGTCCATAGTATCTATCACCACAAAATCCGGTCCGCTAAGCGCCATTTTGGCAAATTTGAAGAACTTTTTCACCCCTGCATAGTCACAGGTTCAGCATACAGGTCTCATCACACAAATGTTAGCGGCAAAAAGAGGAATGTTTTCCATCAAGCCTGACTACAATAATAGTAAAAGACAATTCGAAGCTTCATAGAGGAGGATATATATGGATCGCACACGTACACTCACAGCCATGGATGAAGTTCATATGGCGGCCAAGCTGGCCGATCTCAAGGAAGAGCACTATCGCAACACGCTTGCACTCAGTACCATCATTGAACTACTTATCGATAAAGGCATTCTGACCCGTGAGGAAGTCGAGCGCAAAGCCGCCGAACTCGACAGCTTTATGGCTCACCCACCCTATCCCATGGCGTAGGACGGTCGTAATACGTATCACAGAGTTTGAACTCATGATCCCGATAAAAACATCCACGGCTCTCCATCGCGTCGCGCACCGACATTTTCGCCAAGTCCATCATATTATGATCTCGGCTAAGATGTGCCAGATACGTGCGCTTGATGCGTCCGTTCATCAGTTCACTAAGCGCTGCACCTGCCGCTTCGTTCGACAGATGCCCAATGTCGCTCAAAATCCGGCGCTTGGTGTTCCATGGATAACGCCCCATACGCAGCAATTCGACATCATGATTCGCCTCCAGCACCAGCACGTCGGAATCAGAGATTGCATCGCGAACCTTGTCGCTCATGTACCCGAGATCCGTTGCAACAGACAGCTTCTCCGTACCATCATCGAATGTGTACCCTACCGGCTCAGCCGCATCATGCGAGATCCCGAAGGATTCCACGCGCAGTGACCCAAAATCATGCTTTTCACCCGTCTCAAATACCCTCCGGTTTTCCTCTGGAATCGCCCCAACCGACTTCTCCAGTGCCGCCCACGTATTCAGATTCGCGTAGATTGGTAAATTATATTTCCGAGACATCGCGCCTAGTCCTTTAATGTGATCGGAATGTTCATGTGTAACCAGAATCCCGTCCAGTTCTGCCCCAGAAATCTCCCTTTCCTGAAACAGTGCATCCAATCGCTTCGCACTAAGACCCGCGTCAATCATGAGAGAGGTACCCCCATGCTGTATGACTGTGGCATTACCTGTCGAACCGCTGGATAACACGGTAAAATATATCCCCATAACGCATTACTCCCCTGGTTTGTCTGTCTTGGGACTGAATACATCCCCACTGATGCCCTGCACATACAACACTTCGCCACTTTCCAGCACGAACCGCCATGCCGGCATCGCTACCTGTATATCTGAATTGAACAACTGGCCGTAATAGCCCAGCTGAATATCTTTGACAATTGCATCATTTGGCAAAAAGTTCTCGATCAGCGTTCCCAGCGCCTTCGACGCCGGAAGCACCTGCTGATCGCTCTCCTCTGCGGTTGTAATCCGCACTGGAGTTTGACGGTAACCCGTTATTTTCTGGTCGCTGTAGAATAGCTCCAGACTCACATTGAAGAGCGGCCATTTGCCATCCACCAGTGGGTGAAGCACAAAAGCCCCATCCTCGGCCATCAGTTGATCCAGCCGGTATGTCCCGATCTGTGGAATCTCACGCTCTAATGCATCTTCCAGCTCACTCTGCGAGAAGATCAATTTGCTATCTACAGGCTGTTCCAGTTCCATATCCACGCCAGCCTTGTCCTCTTCAATGAACTCATAGGACAACTTCGGTAGCTTCGGCGTTTCATTCGGAATCGGAGCCAGCACCTGAATGCCCTTCTCTTCCATCGCCTGCTGTGTATTATCTGCCAGTGAGGTGAAGTCCAGATTGGCTCCGGCCGTCTCCCGCGCATCCATCCAGATCTGGTATCCCAGCACCAGATTGAGCAGCAGAAAGGCATAGATCAACACATTTTTCGCCCGTCCCCAATCCAAAACGTTCACCTCCCTCAGTTAACTGGCTGAAATACTTTCAAACACTCTTGGAAAATTGATCTCTATCCACGTTAGCCTGCTCGCTAACGAACTGCACACGCCTTATATGCTCCATTTTCCGCAAGTTTGTAATCTAACGAATCTGAGAGAAGTTATTTCAATCATTCATAGGCATTCCATCGGTTTTCACTCGTTTTCTGCCGGAATAACGTCGCTGAGGTTCGTTAGATTTTGCGTTCTAGGCTAATTCGGCATTTAAAGCGTGTCAGATTCGTTGCTATGAACGTTTTTGTCAAGCCCATCACAAAAAGCTGCTTTTCCCCGAAGCCCTAAGCGCGGGAGTCCATATGCGAGCGACGGTTGGCACGCTGCTATCCGTGGGTTGGTTACCACATGGTATGCCTTCGTCAAGGAGAGCTTTTACAAGCTAGCCACGCACGTTCAGCCCATTAAAAGCCTAGTGCAAACGAACCTCGTACATTCTCTCCTGAACCTTCCATGAACTCCCGGGCCTAAGGCTCCGGAGTTTCCCCCTTTTTCCTTTTAAACCATCCGTCTCTTCAAGATGAATAACAGATTACTGAGCGTTCGGTAGCTCCAACGTTCGGGCGACCGCCCAAATGAACCCGGTCAGTTCCCTGGCCACCGCGGTGACCGCGACATTTTTGTGTTTGTTTAATCCATAAACTAAACGGCGGAATTTTCGGTGCAGCCGTTCCTGAGCTTTCCAGGAAATGAGCTGTATGTCCGCAGGCAGACCTTCCAAACGGCGGGCCAAGTCCCCTTTAATCGCAGGCCGATGGCGGTAACTCCATGCCGATTCAATCAAGGTGCGACGCAATCGTCCATTTCCCGCTTTGGTGAGCGAGCCTCGTTGGGTACGGACTCCAGACGAATGCTCACGCGGAACCAGGCCCAAGTAAGCCATGAGCTGAGCAGGGGAACGGAAACGGGCAAAGGAACCAATCTCCGCAGCAAGCGTGACGGCCGTGAGAAATCCAATGCCACGCAGAGACTGTAAAATTTGAATCAAATCGGCTTTAGAGCTGGTCGCCGCCTCTTCAATCAAGGCTTTTTCCAGTCGACCGATGCGTTGCTCGATCTCGTCCATGGCATGAAGGTACTCCGTAAACGCAATCTGCATAGGCGCATTCGGGAAGGTCAGTTGTCCAAGCCATACGCGATATTTTTTCGTCCAGCGACGTTTGATTTGTTCAGGCGGATGGATCTGGTGACGCAATAAAAATTTGAGCACGCGTTGACGAGCCCGGTGAGCATCTTCTTTTGCCGATTCGCGTGCCCGAACCAATTCACGAAGCGCCTCATCTTCACGTGCTGGAACGTAAATCGGCGTAAGCTCGCCTGCACGGAACAGACGTGCCAGTTGCTCGGCATCCCGTTGATCGGTTTTCACGTGATCGCCGGAGCGCTTGGGGATGAGTGAAGGGGCAATGACGACACAATGGGCCCCCATGGATTCGATCCAGCGGTAGGTTTCGTATCCTGTAGGACCGGCCTCATAACAAAACGAGAGGGAGCTTGCCGGACCCAATTCTTTGATGAGTTTGCGTAAGGCAGCAGGCGCATGAGCAATGGTGCCGTAATACCGCGGCTTGTCTTGACCCTCGTCAGCAATAGCAACAGAAATTTTTTCTTTGGATACATCTAAACCGATGAATTTTGTGGTAGACTTCATAGGGATAGCTCTCCTTTGCTGTGTAGCTCTGAAATGGTGGTCTTCTTACTGTCCATTTTAACCTACGATGTGCAGCAATATGGAGGGCTATTTTTTTGTGGTTACGTTCATCATAGCTAGCCATTAGCCCGCTGCCCAAGGGAACCTATCATCCCACTTGGGCAGTTCACATCTATAGACCGGAAGGTTATTCTGCACGCGTAGTGATAAAGTACAGCTACTCTTTGGTTCAAAGACTATAACCTATCAAGATACGGTAGTTTCCTCCCCGTTTCCAAAGCGGATCACCCATACCGGGATCAGCTTTAGTCCGTCCTCAATCGAAGAAGGACGATATGCCGGGTACACGTCTACGACCTGACGATTCTCACCTGCGACCTTTTTAATAAGAGCCTTCAGCTTGTCTCCGCCAGGCAACTTTACCGATTTCTTCGTCTCTGCACCTTCGTTCAGGTATTCCAGTGATCGCTCATAACTGGATACCGTCTCCTGCTGCATCTCCATACTGATCGTGCCAAAGCGGAACTGCATGGAATCCATAATCGGATAGCTACCATAATACTGTTGGAATTCAAGCTGCGTCTTGCTGTCGGCGGTCTCCAGCATCATGCGCGAACGGCCTTTCCAGCCACCATGCTGATTCACAAAGTCAACCGCAGACAACGCATCCTTCGCGGGATCAATCTGTCCCGCAGGCGGTGCCGCCGGATCGGTGTAACTGATCCAGCGCTGTTCCTGTTTTACCTGCAGACTACGTTTACTATCCGTGTAGATCTCCGATCCATCTTTTTCCCGGATATTCCGGGTCATGCTTGGATCGAAAAACAGACTACGCTGCATTTGCTCAACCGTGAACTGCCCTGTCGGCACATCTGCCTCAATCGTCTCCAGAGCTTCGGCTGGGATATAATACCCGCCATCCATCAGCGTATATGGCGTCCAGTTCGTACCGAAGTCAACATGCTGTTGCACGTCTTGTACTGTCAGGTCCGCCTGCGTTGCTTCGTATACCACGTCTCCCTTGGCGCTGAAGAACAGCGCATGGGCCTTCGTTTCATTTTTGGACGTATAGATCGAAATTCGGTTAATCGTCTCCCCTTGAAATAAGGAATCCGTCCCAAGCCTCATCACCCGCTGTAACAATGCTACGGGAATACCTTCTTTGAACAATAGCTCAAACCCAGGGTTCTCCTTGCGAATCTGATCCCAGTTCACCGATTGCACACTGCGGCGCTGAAAATCATCGAACGCCCGCCCCTGTAACCGCGAATAGATTAACTGATAGAACGTATTGCCAGGGTAAAACACCGTATGTTTATCCTCACCCAGATGAATAATCATCTGATCAGGGAAGATCAATTCTTCAATATTGCGTTCCTGACCCATATTTTCCGTCTTCACATAGTTCGTTTCTGACGTCACAATGGAATCCCCGCCTCCGGGCAAACGGTAGATCAGAAAACAACTCTGAACCAGACTGGCTACAACAAGGGCAGCAAGCACCAAGGATTTAATCCGTTCCTTCACGGTGCTCACCCCCTTTCTCCCGCATCGGCAGTGTGAACGTTACTGTCGTTCCCACATCTACTTCAGACTCCAAAGAGATGCTTCCATCATGTGCCTTCACAATTTCCCGGGCAATGGACAGTCCTAGCCCTGTGCCTCCCATACTGCGGGAACGAGCCTTGTCCACCCGATAAAACCGCTCAAAAATGCGATCCAGATCGCGCTGTGGGATACCCATTCCGGTATCCGATACCGAGATGGCAAGTGCGTGTTCATCACTGCGTCTAGCCGCAATCGTAATGGTGCCGCCTTCCAATGTATATTTCAGCGCATTGGATACGACATTATCCAGCACCTGATCAATCTGGTCACGATCCAGCGGAACAGCCGGAATATCATTCTCTACAGACAGCACAGGCTGAATATCCTTCTGATGCATCTGAAACGAGAATCGATCCGTCACTTCCTCCAGCATTTCCAGGATATCGGTTGGCTGTTTACGTAGCAAAGCCTCTTTGGAATCCAGCCGAGATAGATGCAGCAGATCCGTAACCAGTCGTATCATTCGCTCCGTCTCGTTCTGAATAACACCAACGAAACGACCGGCAAGTTGCGGATCTTCCAGTGCACCGTCATCCAGTGCTTCCGCGTAACTCTTGATCGTGGTCAGTGGTGTACGCAGTTCATGGGATACATTGGCTACGAATTCACGCCGGGATGCTTCAAGTTCTTCCTGCTCAGTAACATCCTGAAGTACGGCAATGGTTCCCGTGATCCCCCGTTCACGTCGATGAACCGGTGTGAACGTCATCCGAATAACCACAGGCTCTTCTTGTCCAGCGGGTGCAATCTGCAGCAGCGTTGAACCTGTGAAGCCACTCGCGAGGGCTTCCGCATCCTCCGGATCAATGCCGAGTAATATGGCAAAGTGTCTTCCTTCAATATCCGCAGGATGCATACCCAGAATGCTGCTGGCACGACGGTTTACGAGAATGACTTTACCGTACTCATCCGTAGCCACCACACCATCACTCATATTCGTCAGAATGGAGGTCAACTTCTCCTTCTCCTCTTCATTCAGTGAAAGTGCATCCCGAAGCCGGCTGGTCATATAGTTAAAAGCCCGACTGAGCTGACCAATCTCATCCGTGCCAAATACAGGTGTCTGCTGATCAAAGTTACCTTCTGCGACCGCTGTCGCTCTCCGAGTGACTTCTTTAATCGGCTGTGTAATCGTATGGGACAGGATCACGCCAAGCACCGCCGTTAACAACAAGGCAATCAGAATGCCGGAGATAAAGATTTTGTTGATTCCCTCCATCGTGGAATACAGCTCGTTCATGGATGCCGCGATGTAGACCGCACCAATGATCTTACCGCCGGACAGCACCGGCTTGGCGACGACCTTTTTGCGAACATTATCCTCGTCCACGATATATTCCTCATTGTCCCGAATGCCTTGCAGCGCACGGCTGACGACGGTCTGGGTGTTTTTGCGCCCGACATAATCCGAATGTGAACTTAGCGAGGTCGTGAGTACCTTGCCGCTGGCATCCAGCACCTGAATCTCGGCACCATTAATGTTGAACAGATTGTTCACCAGCACACGCAGATTTTCCGTTTTGTCCTCGCCAGCTTCTGCTTCTCCACCCGCCATCGTCTCCCCCACGAGAACCGACAGCATCTCCGCACGCGCCTGCAAGTCTTCCGTAAAGTTGCTCGTTAGTGAGTTCTTCATCGCGCTCACAAAATAAACCCCGATCAATTGCATCGCAATCAGAATCAGCAGTACATAGATAATGATCAATTTCGCCTGAATCGTTCGGAAGAACGAGAATCGCGCGAATCGGCCCATTATATCCCCACGCTTTTGGCACTGCGCACGAGATAACCGAGCCCGCGGCGAGTCAGAATCGTTTCCGGTTTGCTCGGATTCTCCTCAATCTTCTCACGCAGACGACGAATCGTAACATCCACGGTGCGTACATCGCCGAAATATTCATATCCCCACACCGCTTGCAGCAGATGTTCTCGTGTCATAACCTTGCCGGAATGCTTCGCCATATAATAGAGAAGTTCGTACTCACGGTGGGTTAGATCGAGCGGTTCCCCGCCTTTGTAAGCCGTATACATGTCCATATCAAACGCCAGATCAAATAGTCGCATGACCTGCTTTTCCTCATCTTCCGGCGCTTCGGCCGTAATCGCAAGCTTTTGCCGTCTGCGCATCTGTGCCTTCACCCGTGCAAGCAGCTCACGCGTACTGAATGGCTTCGTCACGTAATCATCCGCACCCAGTTCCAGACCAAGCACCTTGTCGATCTCGCCATCCTTGGCGGTAAGCATAATGATCGGCATCTCCAGATGAGCGCGCACCTCACGACAGACATCCATACCGTCCTTGCCCGGGAGCATCAGATCCAGCAGCATCAGATCCGGTTTCTCGGATAACGCCAGTTCAACCGCACGAATGCCATCAAATGCACAGATGACCTCGTACCCCTCTTTTTCCAAATTAAACTTCAGAATGTCCGCGATGGGCTGTTCATCGTCCACCACCAAAATCTTCCCCTGCATCGGCTAAGTTCACCCCTATATCCTGCTTAATCCGCATTAGCGTTTATATCTCTCTTCTATGTTTAGCTTGTACCAAGCCTACTTGATTGGTTTCTCTAGTTTGTTGTTTATACTCTCTAGTTTAACATACCTGAAGCACCGTCACATCCCGATCAGGGGCTTGGAAGGTCTTTCATCTGAAAATTTTTTACAGCAGCAAAAAACAAGGCCAGCATTATAGCCAACCTTGCTCCACTTAAGCTCTATATTAGTTCAAATACGTTAACGGATTTTCTACCGTTCCATTCTTAATAATCTCAAAATGCAGATGTGTTCCAGTCGAACGACCCGTGTTGCCCATAACGCCGATACTCTCGCCTTTTTCAACCACTTGTCCAACCTTAACGCCAATGCTGTTCAAATGTCCATACAGTGTTTCGTATCCGTTACGGTGGTTAATAATGATGACATTACCATAACCGCTTTTCTGTCCTGCAAAAGTAATTACACCCTCATCAGACGCTTTCACATCGCGGTTACCTACCAGATCGACACCTTTGTGCTGGCGACCCCAACGTTGTCCAAAGCTGCTACTCATCGTTGCATTTGATACCGGCCAAGCAAATTCACCTGTGCCCTCACCAACAACTTTTGTTCCGCTAAGGACTACTTCAGTTACAGCTGCTTTAATCACTTCCTGACCAAGCCACTCTTCCTGAACCACTTCACCATTTTCTTTGGTTATACGGTACTGCATGCTTTTCAAGCCGCTTTGTCCTGGGCGCACGACTTTTGTTGTACCTGCTTTCAACTCGTCACTTTTGCGCACTTCCACTTGTGGTTTGATCTCAATCTGTTCAACAACCTGCTCAACCGATTTAACGGTTACCGCCGGTTTCGGAACGGTCAAGGTCAGTTCGTCTCCGATTTGAAGCGACGTTTCCTTGATGCCCGGATTATGCTGGCGAATCTCGCTTTGTGTTATTTCATACTTGGCAGCGATCGAAGAGATCGTATCTCCTTCACGAACCACATAAGTTACAGGCGCGTCTTTACCAACGGTTAAAGCTTTAACCGCCTCGGACACATCCCATATTTTATTTGGATCAGCCTTCACCACATCTGTCGCTACATCTTCCTTGATGCCTACCGACTTCAGGGTTGTGCTTGGTCCCTCGTCTTTCTTCGAGGAGTTAGCCGATACCGACTTCGTCTTAAGCGAACTTCGCACAGCCGATGCCGATATGTATTTGCTCTGCACTTGTTCCAGGATTGCATCAGCTGTTGCCTGATCCTTCACAATACCAATGACTTCACCATCTACCTTAAGCTCCACACCTTTGGCGTAGGCTGTCAGCATGTCACCCAGTTTGTCCAGCGTCTCGTCACTGTTCACTTCAGGTTTGTACGCTCTTACCGTTTCGGTTGTGATGCCATCTGTGTTCAGCACCATCTCTGCATCCGGATATTTATGTTGATATTCCTCAGTTTTGTCTGTAAATAGTTGTTGTAATTGTGCCTCATCTGCAATGGTACCAATCTCGCTACCTTTAACCATTACTTTATAGTACGGTACGGTGTTTGCAGTAACATATTGTTTGCCTGCGAACCCGAGCGATGCTGCGATGAATACACCACATGCTGCTGTAATGATCCATTTGCGCGAGGCCAGAACGCGCTTCTTATTCACACTGAAGGTGGACATGCTCATGTTGTTTTTGTCTTCGGCCGTCCGGTGTTCCCCGGATTGTTCGTGTACCCGGTCTTTGCCCGGTTGGCGTATGCCTCTGAAACCTTTCATGATTCTCTCCTTTTCAGCACTTCTCAGTTCGCATTTCTGTCAAGACATCACCCATCGTGTCTGTCCCCTGCTCGTTGATACTTGTATTGGGTGTCCGCAAAATCAGGACTTTAGCTGCGCTCGTAAAAGTGTCAAAATTTTAACCTTTTATTACACCCGTATACTTTAACACAGGTTTTACACTCATTTCAACTCTACACGTCACACCGCAAAGCCACGCCCCGCTTGCTTTCCCTAAATTATCCATAAGATAGTACGGCTGGTCCATCACCCATTATGCCTCAACATCCGCTGTACTATGTACTTTTGTTCGCAAATTAAGACTAGGTTCTAAGACCCAGTGAAATATGCTTTATTTTTCATAAAAATACAAATAAAATCCCTCACCAGATCAACTCTGATAAGGGATTACGTAAACAACCTGTTTGTGGTTTATCTTAAACTGGATTTCATCTCATGCCACAATAGAAATTAACTTTTATGTCTCTATTCTTTGACTGCAAGAATTACAAATCGCTTTTGCTGTACTTCCCAAAATCCATTGTGCTCCATCTCCATATGAATATCCATTAACGGCTGACGGAACTGTTCCACTTTGAAATCAGGTACTTGCCACGGGATAGTCTTTAGATAATAGACCAGTGCGCCTATATCATAGAAACGCTGCGCGGGAGTTGCTTCCCGTTGCTCCAGAATACGGAATCCACACTGTTCCAGCTGAAGAACGGCACGATCCAGCTCCCATCCATCGTAATCCACTGGCATAGGAATGCCGAGCCGATCATTGATCTCCCTGCAATCTGACCAACCTACCTGTTGAGTTAGAAACATTCCCCCTACCGATAGAATCCGCTTAACTTCCTGCTCATCATACGACTCATGCCGATTAAGAATCAGATCGAATTCCGCATCTTTAAAAGGAAGCTGCGAATCATCAGTCACTGGAAGCACCTTCACACCGAGCGGCTGTAAACGTTCCTCTGCAATCGGTATATTGGGGAGATAACCTTCGGTCGCACATGTGTATGGAGGAAGTGGAAGGAGTCTGGACAGCATTTCTCCTCCACCAGTCCCCATGTCGAGCAATCGTTCTGTTTGATTCAACAATCGGCGCGCCATTGTTCCATATGACCAAGGCAACATTCCGCTCTGGAGCCGCCCACTCCCTGTTACATAGCTAAAATCCCAGCCAATAAACGGCTGATCCGCCTCTCGCAACCCTTGCTCGTATCGCTCATTCGTCGCCTCGGTAAACTTTTTTAATGATGGTTCTGAATTAGAATGATATAAGTTCATGTTCAATACAACCTCCAATTAGTGTATTCATAAACACAAGTCCACCGGATCTCTTGAATGCATCTATGAACGGAGGTCCACGAATTGGACTGGAGGTTTCTGCAATGTTGCCTGAACGTTTTTATATGTTGTGTTCTTTACCTTTATATTTCATACACTGTTCCCTCCTACAGGCATTTCCAGTATTTATTTAAATAAATTATATTCAATCATCCTCGACAAGTCCATTACATTATGAATCAGGCGATACCCGTCTAGGAGCACGCCTGCTTTACCTTCCAATCTTATTCTGTTTGCAGCACTTCCATCAGGTTGTCGTACTCTTCATTGGTCAGGTACTTCGAGATCACCTGTTCAATCTCACGTAATTCCTGTTCCGTTAGGCCACCTTCCATGGCGCCTGAGATCTGTTGCATTTCTTTCTGCGGCAGCTTGTTCATGAGCAGACTGAAGATTTTTTCTTTCTCCTCTGCTGGCAGCTTGTCCTTCGCTCCTGTAATGTCATCCGGTGATACAACAATGGCATCATTGCCTGAAGAAGCACCGCCGCTGGTCGCTCCGGTTCCGTTCCCTGAAGCTGAACCACTACCCTGATCTGTTCCTGAGTCATTACCCGTGCCCGTATCCGTCCCATTGCCTGCACTTGTGCCTGAGTTTGATCCTACGGTCGTATCTGTACCTGAACCTTCCCCTGTGCCCTCGTTTGAGCCGCTCCCTTGGGACGCATTGTTGCCCGCATCTATGCCAGATTGACCGTTCTCTGTCCCATTCCCCATAACTGAAACAGCATCTTCCGGAACCTGCTCTTCGTCCGCTCCTGTCGGCTGATCTGTTGTCCCATTTCCTGATTTGTTCCCCTCGCTAGTTTTACCGCCCAAGGCACCTTGGAAAATGGCGGTTAACCCCATGGGTTGACCTTCCCACTGAATATTGAAACTCGCGAGTAGCGACTTCGCATATGACTGTACAATTAATCCGGTCGTGAGCAGTGTCAGTGAACTGACCAGCAACACGGTTAGCACGATTTTAACAAACCACACAAGCAACTTCATTCCGTTCTCTCCCTCCGATTATCCCACCCGTCTAACATGCGCATGTCGGGGTCTGTGACTCTACTGTTAACCAGTATTGACGGAAATCTCGGGATTATATCCGATAAACATACAAAAAACCTCCAGTCATCGCTATAAAAGCAACAACTGGAGGCTTAACATGCCTAAGTCGGCAGAGGATTCTATTTTATAATTCAAAAAACAATCTCTCTATTTCTTCGATTACTCGTAGATTGGAAGAACTTGATTCGTTTGCTCACGGTTACGACCAACGGAGAAGATGGCAATTGGAATGCCTGTCAGTTCGGATACACGTTTTACATAATTCTGTGTGTTCACTGGCAGGTCTTCAAGTTTCTTCGCTCCAGTGATATCTTCGCTCCAGCCTGGCATCTCTTCGTATACCGCTTCACATTCTGCCAGCATTTTGAGGCTTGCCGGATAGTGTGTAATGACCTCGCCGCGGAATTTGTATCCTGTGCAGATTTTTACGGTTTCCAGACCTGTCATTACGTCCAGAGAGTTCAGGGACAGACCTGTAATTCCACTGACACGACGCGCGTGGCGAACAACAACACTATCGAACCAACCTACACGACGTGGACGTCCAGTTACCGTACCGTACTCATGTCCAGTCTCACGGATTTGGTCACCGATTGCATCATGCAATTCCGTAGGGAATGGGCCATCTCCTACACGGGTTGTGTAAGCTTTCGCTACCCCAATGACTTGCTGAATACGAGCCGGGCCTACGCCAGAACCGATACATACGCCACCTGCGGACGGATTGGATGATGTAACAAATGGATAAGTTCCTTGATCAAGGTCCAACATAACGCCTTGTGCACCTTCAAACAATACTTTTTTGTCCTCATCAATATATTCGTTCAGAACAACGGATGTATCACGTACGTAAGGACGCAGAATTTCAGCATATCCGAGGTAATCTTGCAGAATCTCTTCCACATCAACAGGCTGGCCGCCATAGACTTGCTCGATGACACGGTTCTTTTCTTTGACCAGATGACGCAGTTTCAGTTCGAAGTCTTCAGCATCCAGCAGGTCAACCATCCGAATACCAATACGGGCTGATTTGTCCATGTAACATGGGCCAATTCCTTTGCCAGTCGTACCAATTTTGTTCGGACCTTTGCTCTCTTCTTCGAGTGCATCCAGTACCATGTGATATGGCAGGATGATATGTGCGCGCTCACTGATGGACAGGTTCTTCGTTGTGAAATCATTGTCATGAATATAATTAATTTCTTCGATGAGTGCCTTCGGGTTGATAACCATTCCGTTACCAATCACACACGCTTTATCCGTGTAGAAAATCCCTGATGGAATCATCGTCAGTTTATATTTTTTGTTATCAATCAGAATTGTATGACCCGCATTGTTACCACCTTGATAACGAGCCACCACATCAGCGCTCTCCGCCAAATAATCCGTAATTTTACCTTTTCCTTCGTCTCCCCATTGCGTTCCCACTACAACTACCGTTGACATAGTTAACATTCCTCCGTGGGTGCCTTGCGCACCTTTGTATTGGTCTGTCCGTCCTCTATCCCGGCAGGCGTGTTACGCAATAAACCGACTGAGAAGCGTGCTAACGGACAGTAAAAATGTCCTTCCGTTACATTCAAGGGAAGGTTTGTGCTGCTTTAACGCAGCAGTATTAGTGTACCAGTACCCTTTTTCAAAGTCAAATCAAATGGCGAACAATTAGATATAGTACAACCGTAATGTTCGGGATTTACCCATTATTTCGACACAAAAAACCGGAGACTTCAGTCCAAGCTTGCTTGACTGCTATCACCGGTTCAAGGATACCCATTTCAATGTGAATCTATATCTGGTATTTATAAGACATGTTTGCGTTCAGTTACTCTAATGGTTGATCTTCGGGACAGACGATTTTGCTTCCTGATCGAAGCCGTCAGCACCTGCCCGTTACATCGCGAAGGCGTCATTGTGCGCCCTCTCGTAATTGACGAATTTATTAAAGTTTTTCAGGAAGACCAGTTCCACCGTACCTACCGGACCATTACGCTGTTTGGCGATAATGATCTCAATAATATTTTTCTTCTCGGTCTCCTGATTATAGTAGTCATCCCGGTACAGGAACGCTACGATGTCGGCATCTTGCTCGATCGAACCCGATTCCCGCAAGTCACTCATCATTGGACGTTTGTCCTGACGTTGCTCTACACCCCGGCTCAGCTGGGACAAGGCAATAACCGGAACTTCCAGTTCCCGGCCAATCTGTTTCAGTGTACGTGAGATCTCGGATACCTCTTGTTGACGGTTCTCCCCTGCTTTACCACGTCCACTAATCAGTTGAAGATAGTCGATCAGGATCATGCCAAGGCCTTTCTCTTTCTTCAGACGACGGCATTTGGCACGAATATCCGCTACGGTAATCCCTGGCGTATCATCTATGAAGATGTTGGCTTCTGACAAAGCTGCAATACCCATCGTCAGCTTCTGCCAGTCTTCATCACCCTTGAAATCACCCATACGCATCACGCTGGCATCCAGGTTGGCTTCCGCACAGATCATACGTTGCACCAGCTGGGCAGCTGACATCTCCAGACTGAAGATGGCTACCGTCTCCTGTGCCCGAATGGCAACGTTCTGAGCGATATTCAGGGCGAAGGCCGTCTTACCTACGGAAGGACGGGCCGCTACAATGATCAAGTCACTGCGCTGGAATCCGGCAGTCATCTTGTCCAGATCGATAAACCCGGACGGAATACCTGTCGTTGTTCCCTTGTTCTGATGAAGTGTTTCCACACGATCGAATACTTCCATCAGTACGTCCTGAATGGCTATAAAACCACTACTGGAGCGACGGTTGGAAATCTCCAGAATGCGACGTTCAGCTTCTCCGAGCATCGCTGCAACATCTTCGCCGCCTGTATATCCTTCGCTCACGATCTGTGTTGCCGTACGAATCAGGCGACGCAGCATCGATTTCTCTTCGATAATCTGAGCGTAATAGTCTACGTTCGCGGCTGTAGGTACACCATGGGCTAGCTTAGCCAGATAACTAACGCCCCCGATGTCCTCCAACTCACCTTTATCCTTCAGAAGCGAAGTCAGTGTCACGAGGTCAATCGGTTGATTTCCCTCACCAAGCTGGATCATCGCTTCAAAGATTAATTGATGGGGCTTATCATAAAAATCCTCGGTTTGCACCCGTTCCATCGCTGTAATCAGGGCCTCGCCCTGCAACAGGATTGCACCCAGCACGGCCTGTTCGGCTTCCAGGTTCTGCGGGGGAATCCGGTCGAATAACATTTCTCCGCCCATCTTACTCTTCCGTTACCTGTACCTTCAAGGTTGCCTTCACTTCAGGGTGAACCTTGACAGTTACTTGTGTTACGCCGAGTGTACGAATAGGCTCGTCCAGCTCAATTTTACGTTTGTCTACTTTCAGACCCTTTTTAGACAAAGCTTCTGCGATCTGTTTGCTGGTAATGGCGCCAAACAGACGACCACCTTCGCCGGACTTCGCTTTCAGTTCAGTCACTTCTGCTTCCAGCTTTTTGGCAAGTGCTTCCGCTTCCGCTTTCTCTTCCTGTTTGAGTCTTTCTTCAGCCGCCTTCTGGTTGTCCAGTGTCTTCATGTTGCCGTCTGATGCCAGACGTGCGATTCCCCGTGGCAGTAGGAAGTTCTGTGCGTAACCCTCAGATACTTCTTTCACTTGCCCTTTCTTGCCTTGACCCTTCATATCTTTTATAAAAATGACTTTCATTCGAACAGCCCCTCTTCCTTTTCGATTTCAGCCAGTACGTTCGTCAGCCGTTTTTCTGCCTCTCCAAGCGTTCCTTCAAGCTGAACGGCAGCATTCGTCAAATGTCCGCCACCGCCCAGTCGTTCCATGACAACCTGAACATTCATGCGCCCCAGCGATCTCGCGCTGATGCCAATCAGTCCATCCGGACGCTCACTAATCACAAATGAAGCGACCACGTCGGTCATATTCAGCAATGTGTCCGCCACTTGGGCGATCATCATCTGTGGAATCTTGCTGCCAGGGTCCGTGACCGCCAGCGCAATGTTCCCGTATACCATTTTAGCATGCTTTATGATTTCTGCCTTAGCAATATATTCTGACAGATCCTCTTTCATCAACCGCTGGATCATAATGGTGTCCGCACCGCTACGGCGCAAGAAGCCTGCCGCTTCGAACGTTCTGGACCCCGTGTGCAATGCAAAATGCTTCGTATCCACTGTAATCCCGGCAAGTAGAGCCGTAGCTTCCAGCGGAGTGAATTGTACCTTATCATGAATGTATTGCAAGAGTTCGGTTACCAATTCGGCAGCAGAGGACGCATAAGGTTCCAGATAGATCAACACTGCGTCATTGATGAACTCTTCGCCCCGGCGATGGTGATCCACTACTACGACACGGGTAGCAGACTGTACCAGTTTTGGCTCCATGGTCATGGAGGCCTTATGGGTATCCACCACCACCAGCAACGTGTGCTCGGTCATCATCTGGGTTGCCTGTTCCGGTGATACAAATGCTTTGGACAACTTCTCGTCCTTGTTCACTTGCTCCATCATGCGTTCAATCGATGGATTAATTCCATCCAGAACAATCCGTGCTTCCACATTGTACAGACTGGCCGCTTTCCACACTCCGATGGATGCGCCGATCGCGTCCATATCCGGAATTTTGTGCCCCATGATGAGCACCCGATCGCTCTCCTGCATCAGATCACGCAACGCGTGCGCAATAACGCGGGCTCTTACCCGTGTCCGTTTCTCCACTGCATTAGACTTACCGCCATAGAAAGACAGGCGTTGTCCGGACTTCACGGCAGCCTGATCACCACCACGTCCAAGTGCCATGTCCAGACTGGACTGTGCCAATTCTCCCATCTCGCTGATGCTATCCGATCCAAACGCCAGTCCAACACTGAGTGTCATTGGCACTTTGAGGTCAGCAGTCATCTCCCGAACTTCATCCAAAATGACAAATCGGCTCTGCTCCAGTTCCTGCAAAGACTTATGATTCAGCATCAACAGATAACGATCAGAAGACAGACGGCGCAGGTACACTTCGTACCGCTTGGCCCAAGACGTAATTTCGCTGGTCACTCGGGCAATCAGTGCTGTACGCTGTTGATCGTCCATGCCTTGGGCAGCCTCGTCCAGATTATCCAGAACGAGAATTCCCAATGCAAGGCGTTCATTTTCATATTTATCACGAAGAATGGCTAACTCCGTAATCTCGTATACATATACATACCGCTCCTGCGGGTTATGAATTACTCCATAATGCCGATCATCCAACTGGAATTCGTCATGGAACTCCTTGGATGAATGTTCCTTCGTCCCATCCTTCTTCTCTTTAGGCTGAGGAAGTTTGGGAAACAAATTAAGTAGCGGATTACCCACCATTGTCTTCTCCTGGAACATCTCCGCGACAAAGCGGTTATGCCACTCTACCGTACGATCTTCGCTGTACAGCACAATTCCGAATGGAAGCATGCTGACCGCTTCCCCCTCCATCCGTTTGATCCGAATAGATAGGCCATTAATGTAGTCGTTAAGCTCACGGCGGAACGCGAGCTCCGCCTTAATCATGACGATTCCCAGCGCCGAAGCCAGTATCAGACTAATCAAACCAAGCGTCCAGTTATAAATGGTAACGAACATAACGAGCAACAGCAGCAGTATGAACGCCCATACGGTATAGTAGCCGTGCCAGCGTTTCTTCAGAAATTTAGGCATGACTCATCACCCTATCGTTTTGATTTCGATATTGCCTCACGAAGCGGGAACGCCAGATCGATAATTCCGATAATCCGAAGCGGACCAATGAAGAAGACCGCTGCCGCCAGGAAATATGGTATAACCGGATTCCATTTCTTTGTATGTGAGAGAAAGAAGAAGAAACCGATCGCTTGAATCATGAAGCCCAGATTAATTAACGGGGACAGATTCATGGCAATCATGGTCCAGTATGTTCCATCACTTTGTCTGGAGATCACTTCGATCAACAGAGCAAGGAAATAATACCAGATCAATGCACGCGGCATACGCCACTCTCTCGCTGGTGGAAGCTTCGATACCACCACACCCATCACGTTCAGAATCGGACGAGCTATGGCGTGTGTAATAAAGGCCATTACCATCGACGTGACAACGAGAGCAAACGGAATCATAAGCTGTGTTTGTTTGGCAACATCCTCGGTCATCTCAGGTGTCCATGCAAACCCGTTGATCATCTGATTCGATGTATTGGTTAACGGTTCAATGGTCAATTTGACCACATCTTCAATATAACTGGACAGGTCGAATTGGAAAATGACACTGCCGACCAAGAGCAACAACAAGTATTCTGCCAACATCATGCCACTTCCCGCCATCAGGGCGAACAGGGCCGATTTGCGTGTTTTATACGCGTGACCCATAACGATTGCAGGCAGGGTAAAGATGAGCAATAGTAACAGATAGATGGGGTGGAATACGACCAAAATAACGGCTACGGGCACGAGATGCCATATAAATGATTTTAAAGATAATGAAGCATACAAAATAACTCCCGGAATCATCATAAAAAATATGGCAAGTACCGATAAAGGAGTTAACAGCGAAAGTAGCAAGAGCAGATAGACTGCGCTCCAAACAGCTGATTTAAAGCTAAATTTCAACAAATTCACCTCTTACGCATATGATCTTCTAGCGCGGAAATATCCTGGTACCAGTCTTCAAGCTGGTGACCTTCCTGTTTATGCTTTTTCAACTTCTCAACTAGCAGTGCATCCAGATCCTTGAAAGGAATACCGAGCCTGCGGCCCAATATGTAACTACTCATAATCAAACTGGCAAGACTGTCCCCGATTCGAGTTGTACTGCCTTCCCATAACGCCTTGAATAATCGGGATACCTGATCAAGTACTTCGGTTTTCAGCCATTCAATCACTTTAGCGCGTTTGGCTACATCCAGTTCTTTAGGCATATTGGCGAAAGTCACTCTCCCCCGAAAAAGCTTTATTCTCGATTATAGCATAAAAAGAGGGCCCGCAAAATTACCCCAAAAAACGGAGAAGTTCTCCGAAACTGATGTTAGGTACTTATGCGGAGTCCTCCGTACATCCTATCGACCTATATATTTGTTAAAAAACTTCAAATGCGCCCCTGGTTCAGGACTTCTTAAGTTTAACATGATACCGGACGGCTGTGATTATCCCTCATGACACAATAATGTTTAAATTCGTAACAGCCTTACTTAGCCTTGATCGATTCTTTGGCTACAATGCCCTCGCAGTACTCAATTATCTGACTCCGTCTGACAATACCAATGAACCGATCCATATCATCGACTACAGGAACAAAGTTCTGAACTTTAGCCAGATTAATCAGGTCCTCCATGTTGGCGTTAATGGATACAGGTTTAATATCCAAGCGAAGGGGAACATCCTTGAGCAAGAATTTTGAAGCGTTTTCAAATGAAATCTTTCCCTCGGCATTCTTCATATACCACAGTAAGTCGCCTTCGGTCACCGTACCAATATATTTGCCCTCTTTATTCAAAATGGGTACCGCCGTAAAACGATGATATTCCATCCGTTCCAACGTTTGCCGCAGCGTAGAATCCGACGTCACGCACGTAACCTCTTGTTTGGGTAGCAAAAAAAATGCGATGTTCATACCCTTGTGTATCCTCCTTGTGAATTTCTTCGTTCAACTTATCTCGCTCAACTTATATTATACGGATTAGAACGCAGGATGTTCCAAAAGGATAATAGTTCTCAATACAAAGAAAAAAAACAGCAGCCCGCGAATAAACGTACTGCTGATTGTGGTCTACAACACATCATTGGTATGGAATTGGTTATTCAATCTTTTGCCGGTCAGGGATCATTACTTCACCGGCTGGGGTCGATTGATCCATCCAGTTGTTAATCAGCTCTTTGGCATATTGGACATCTTTCTCGTCAGCCTGACCATAATAGATACCGTCTTTTTTCATCCCCTCACCCAGGATGGTGAAGCTTGAAATCTGTGGTTTCTCCTGAGTAAGCACTTGTTTAGCCAGATCAATAATGAAAGAAGCTCGCATATCCGTCTGGAAGCTGTCTCCCATGATCTGAATCAATTCCGGAATTTTGGCGATTTGATTCAAATTCAGCATCTCATTCGCCATCGCGTTCAGGAAAATCTGCTGCCGCTTGGTACGATTAAAATCGCTATCCTCACGGTATCTTACATAATACAGTGCTTCCTGCCCGTCATAGATCGGCTTACCACCTTCAATCGTGAATTGCACGTGATCCGGATTCTTGTTCACAATGTCCTCATCAATTGGCAGTTTTACACCACCAAGCGCATCAACCACTTTTTTGATTCCATCGAAGTTGATCGTTGCATAATAACCCACATCAGCATCAAGAAATTTCTCCACGGTATTGATGGACATATTCTCCCCACCAAAAGCATAGGCATGCGCCAGCTTATCATAATCATCTTCTCCGTCCTTGTTGGCATCCCGTCCTACAATCTGCACATACGTATCACGTGGAATGGATACCAACAGCACACGGGATTCCTTGGGACGAACTACAGCATAGATGACGGTATCGGAACGTCCACGCGTTTTCTCATAGGCTCGTTTATCCGAACCGAGCAGTAATACGGAGAATGGTTCCTTACGGTATACCGTTGGATCAGGCGTGTTGTTGCCTTCTTGCGGTACATAAGAACGGGATAACTGATCTTCTACCGAACCGGCGAGAAACAGATCAAATGCCGCTACAGCCAGTTGCTGACGGAACAAATAACCTCCGAATAACAAAACAACAAGTGAAACGAGCGTTATATATAGGCCTTTTCTTCTTTTCTTCTTCTTATCTTTAGTTCTGCTTTTCATCCATCGATTCCTTCTTCACTATCGAAATGATACTGCCTCTTCTATATAAGTTTCATCTAATATTTACACTAATAACGGAGAGGTCAGAAAAAACCTGAAGAAGCGTAGCTAAAAGCTTTCTGAAAGAAAGCTGCATCGAAAGAATACGCTTCGCCTTTATCAACGGATTTTTACCTTTTGAATAAGGTAGTTTAAAAAAAATCTGGGGATAACAGCGATCGGAAGGTTATTCTGAACTCGCAGTGATGAAGTGTAACGATTCGTTCAACTTATATAATACCAATTAAACGTCTGGGATGCCTTGTGACTCGGTGTTCTCTGAAGTTTTCTCTCTCTGGAATCAAGACACCGCTTACGCTCGTTCTATTGTAATCATTGCGAGAGCAAGAAAAGTTACAATCCGGTTAAATTGAAAAGAACAGTGTACCTTTTTAGCTACAAAAGGTACACTGTTCTCTTATTTCTAACGTTATCGAATCAGTTTGTGGATATACTTTCCACATGTTGGCTCTTCTCTTTTTGACGCAGACGTCCCGTTATAAGAGCAGCTACCAGCGTAAGCACACTGAATACCACCGCAGACCAGAAAAGGCCATTATAACCCTGTCCTGTGGTTTGATGCACTGCCTGGAGCAACACATCACGGATACCTTCATCAGGAATCTGGGACAGGCCCTCTGTCAGACTGGAGACATCACTCCCTGATGCTCCACCCGAGGCATATTGCTCCAGCATTTCAGGCGGCACCTGAATGCCTTTGTCAGCGAATCCTGCCTGAATGTTGGACCCCAGATTAATGAAAGAACGTGCCAGGAATCCAGCGAAAATGGTAGGTGCAATAGCCATCGCCATCTGGCGGAATAACGAGCTGGTCGCTACCGCGATGCCTTTGTTGTTCTCCCCCGCCTGTTCCGTGACAAGTACGTTAACTGGCGCACCAAGCATCATGCCGAAACCGATACCTACGAGTGTACTCGCGATGACAAATTGCCAGATATGCTCCACCCATAGCGGGAACAGCAGGAATCCAATGGCAGATAGCAGGCCCGCAACCGATAACGTCCAGATTGGCCCCTTGCGGTCAACGAGGTATCCACCTCCACCTGCCCCGATGCCGGATGCCAGCGCGAGTGGAGTAAACCAGTACCCGGAAGCTGTATTGGATACGCCGAGATATTGTTCAACAAATCCGGGAATAAAGATCACCGAGGCCAGAATGGCTCCGGAGAAAAAGGCAATCAACAGCGTCCAGCGAAAGGACGCAATGCCCAGAAGCTGTGTCGATACAACAGGTTCACGTTCAGAGCCTTCCAGCCTTTTTTCCATGAAGTAAAAGAGTACCAGAATGATCACACCTGCCAAGAAAAAGCCGTAGAACATCGGTGATCCCAGGCTTTGAAGCATGTTCACACCGTCCAGATTGCTGAAGCTATACATTAAACTGAGTACACCCAACGTCAGGACAGCAATACCGCTCCAGTCCACTGCTGCACGATTCAGTTCCTGCTCTTCCTGAATAAATCGAATACCTGCAATGAACAGCAGTATGGCGATAGGCACGTTGATCAGGAATAACCAATGCCAGTTGCCCGTAAGGTCCAGTATAAAAGCACCGACATTGGGTCCCAATATAGCGGCAACACCATTCATCCCTCCCAGCAGACCCAGGGCTGTACCTTGTCGCTCCGCCGGGAACTTGCTTAATACGTATGAGCTGGCAATGATAAAAATCCCACCACCGCCCAAAGCTTGAATGACACGAGCAATTAGAAAAAAGGTAAACGATGTGCTCAGCGCGACAAGCAGGGACCCGATCCCAAACAACGCCACTTCAATCAAAAATAGTTTCTTGCGACCATAACGGTCCGACAGTTTGCCCGCAATAGGTACACTCACCGCAAGCCCAAGTGTGTAAAGCGTAATTGTCCATGCTCCCCATGTTGGCGACACACCAAATGATGCATTTAAGGTGGTCAGTGAAGAGGTGATGATCCCGTTGTCCAGCGCAGCCATAAATACCCCTATGGCGAACAGGATTAGCGGCCATTTCATTTTTTTTGGCATCACATGTTACCTCCCGATCAGATCGTAAATTCAGTATCGTACAGTTGGTTTGGTACATATATATTAAACCTAGTTGAATAATAATGACTCACTGGTCATTTTAAAACAAAAGAAAACCATATGTCAATTTAATAATATGGTTATATGGATCAATTTACCTCCGATTCGATAAAATAGAGCTGCCATAGGTTCGGGCGAACCTGTGAGACAGCCCTCATATCTTATCTAACGTACTAACGCTTGCGTAATGCATCAATGATCTGGTCTGACTCGGTTTGTTTGACACGTGGATCAATGGCGCCCTGAAGGTCTCTTTGATAATGCCTATGTACGCCCTTTCATTTTGAGCCCGAAAACCCATAGTTGAACAACTTCCGAGTCTCCACAAAACGCCCTTCACGAGTATCTGTTCCAAATACAACTGATATCAGTCTTTTGCCATCACGTTCAGCTGTCCCCACAAAATGATATCCGGAATCTTCATCATACCCGGTCTTTAATCCGTCATTCCCATCGTAAGCATACGGCCCACCAATAGAGGACAACATCCAGTTCGTATTACTCATGTACATCCCTTTTTGGTGCATTGATACTTGCATTTGACTGGAGATTCTTAAAATCTCGGGATGGTTATTCAGCAGATATCGCGCAAGCTTGCATGCATCTATAGCCGTCATTAAGGTCTGCCCTTGTATATCCATTGGACGGTTAGGACCAAGCAGCTTTTCACTGAGGCCCGTTGAATTCGTGAATTGTGTATCCTCAGACAGCCCAATCTGAGTTGCTTTTTGATTCATCTGTTGCACAAACTTCTGCTCTGTACCACTGATATGTTCAGCCAGAGCAACCGCTGCATCATTGGCTGAATAGACAGCTACGATCTCAAACAACTCCTGAACGGTGAATTGCTCTCCCTGTTTCAGGGTCAGTTGGCTGCCCCCCACGGAGCTGGCATACAGACTCACATTAACAAGATCATTCCAGCCTATATCACCATTGATCACGGCCTCCATTACTAACAGTTCTGTCATCAACTTACTGACGCCTGCCGGAGCAATCTCTTCGGAGCCGTTAAAATCCATTAAGATCTGTTCAGAGTTCATATCCATTAATACCGCAGATTCAGCTTTAATTCCCGGTTTGCCTACCAGCATGTCCGGTTTCACACCCAAATATATAATAAGCAAGAGAGCTAGCAGCATACCTGCCCGTTTCCACCATTTTTTCATAAGATGATCACCTCTTACCTATATAGACGAAGTAAAGAGGCATTTTGTCTGCACTTTTTTGAAAAAAAGTTAAATTTTTTTTATTTTTTGGTTACAAAAAAAACATGAACCCCATACACCCATGCCAGAGTGTACAGAATCCATGTTTTTAAAGACACTTTTATTCAAATTCCCAGGAGAATTCTTCATTATAATCTAGCAACCGACTTCTTAAAGGACCCCAATCCTTACAGCTGCTAATTCAAGAATGTGTTACTCAGCTACAACTGCTTTGTCGGCATTAACTTGCAGGTCGCTCAGGTAAACGCCTGTTCCATCACCAATCGCATAGTTCATTACACGTTTGTTAACTGGTGCTACAACTGCACGATACAGTGTAGGGAATACAGGAACTTCATCTACCATGTATTGCTGCCATTGATTGTAGATCTCTTTACGCTTATCTACATCGAATGCTTCAGCAGAGATACCTTGTGCCAGCAATTTGTCATTCTCTTCGCTGGAGAATCTGGAGAAGTTGTAGAGTGCATCACGGCCGTACAGACCAGATGGATCTACGTCAATACCAACGCCCCATGCTGCTTGATACACATCAATTTTTGGATCATCTTTACCCGTGTTACCTACACGGTCATAGAAGCTGTTGAACTCAACCATTTCCAGGTTTACTTTCAAACCAATAGCTGCCCATGATTGAACATAATAACGAGCCAATGGTTCAGCTGTGTCGCCACCAGTCATGGATACAAAGTTGATTTCGAGTGGTGTTCCATCCGGATTCGTACGGAATTCACCATCCAGTTTGTAACCAGCTTCGTCGAGCAATGCTTTCGCTGCTTCTGGATCATATGCTACACCCGGATTGCTGGAATCATGGAATTCTGGGTGAGACGGTGGAATCAAGGTTGTTGCATTCCAACGTAGGCCATTATAGAAACGTTTACCTACTTGATCGTTATCTACAGCCATCCACATTGCTTTACGCAAGTTTTTATCGCCCATTTTTGCTTCGGCATTGCTTACAACTTTTCCGTTCTCTTCATCCCACGTACCCAGTTTGAAACCGATGTACGTATAAGCACGATCGATTGCTCCCAGGAATTCTACGTTGGACAGGTTAGCATTATCTTTGTATTGATCTGTCGGGAATGCATCCACGAGATCTACCCCGCCAGATTTCAGTTCTTGAACAACCGTTGTCGGGTTGATAACTTTCAGAGTCACTTTGTCCAGTTTTGGAGCTCCACGCCAGTAGTCTTCGTTCTTAACATAAGTTACAGACTCACCCGGAGTGATGACATCCACTTTAAATGGACCAAAACCAATTGGTTTTTCACGTACTTCTTTGGAAGAAGACATTTTTGCTACATCCATATCGCCGAAGATATGTTTAGCCAGTGGATACGTCCATACGCCACCTGTCAGCAGGGACGGAGTAGATTCTTTATACGTAATGCTGATTTGTTTGTCGCCCAGCACTTTAATACCAGAGATTGTTTTTGCTTTTCCAGCATGATACTCGTCCATACCTACTACACTAGTGAAGTTGGAGTCGTAACGAGGACCATCATAGCCTTTGCTACCGATTACTTCATAAGCAAATTGCAGATCTTCAGCCGTTACCGGCTTGCCATCATGCCAGTTTACGTTGTCACGAATAGTCAGTGTGAACGTTTTGCCATCTTCAGAAGTTTCATATGTTGCTGCACCATCGTTGGTATATACATAGTCTTTATCCCAAGTCAGCAAGCCTTCGTCGAACCATTGAAGAACCTGTACATCCGGGTTACCGGAATAGAAATTGTAGTTCAGTGTACCTTCAAAAGCAGTATCCGATACAAGTCCGAATGTAATTGATCCACCCTCGATCGCAGTACCTTCATTCGTTTTGACATTGTTGAAGTCTTCAATGGAGTAAACGCCCTCTTCATTAGCAGGTTTTTCCTCCGTTTTTCCCTCTTCTGTGTTGGAAGCTGGAGCTGGAGTAGCTGCTTCTTTCTCAGAGCACGCTGCGAGCACCAATACAAAGACCAACATCATCGTGAAAAATAGTCCCCGTGAAAATAATCCCTTTTTCATGAACCTTTCCTCCCTTTTTTTAACCTCTTCTTTGTCTTGCATCAGTCGCACGCTTTAGGGCTTGACCGACATTATTTATACTCAACATCAATACCAGAATCAGTACCGATGCGGGTAGCCATATCCACCATCTGGATTCCAGGGTTTGCGGATTACGTGCATAACTTACGAGTGTTCCAAGACTAGGCGTACTTTCGGGAAAACCAAATCCCAGGAAAGATAACCCTGATTCGAGGCCAATGTTGGCAGCGAGATTCAATGTCATCGTTACGATAATAATAGAGCTTAGATTCGGAAGAACCTGTGAGAAAATGATCTTGAGATGGGATGATCCCAATGTTTTTGAAGCTTTTACATATTCAAGTTCTCTCTCCTGCAGTGCCTTAGACCGAATTAATCTAGCAATTCCCATCCATAGGAAGGCAGTCATGATTAGCGAGAACGAAACTATATTATATTTGGGTACTGCTGTAACAAACGCGATAACAATCATCATGAACGGAAGAATCATGAAGAAATCCACGATACGCATGAATACATTGTCAATCAGTCCTCCGAAATAACCAGACAGTATACCGATTACGATCCCCAAGAAACCTGTCATTACCGTAACTAGAATGGCAATCGATAACGAGTTCCGAGTTCCGATGATTAGTTGTCCAAATACATCACGACCTCCGTAATCTGTTCCTAACCAGTATTGGGCAGAAGGCGGCTCATACAAAGCGAATAGATCCACTTTAACAATTTCATCTTGATCCAGGATCAGAGCAGTTCCATAGACTATTAATAAAACCAGTCCCAAAAATATGAGCGAGATTAGTGCCACCTTATCCCGGACAAGCTCTCTCCATAAGATACTCAAGCTGGAGGGGCTCTTATCAATCTTCTGTGAAGTTACAACGACATCATTGGCCTTGCTCATCTTATTCACCCCGAAATCTTCAAGTTCTTACTTGATCCGTATACGCGGATCTACTAATCCCAGAATAATGTCAGATAACAGCGAACCCAGGATTGTAGCTATACCAAATAGCAGGACAAGTGCGGTTACAACACTGAAATCACGAAGAGAGATTGAGTTAAGGAACAGCTGCCCCATGCCTGGGTAACTGAATATACTCTCAATGAAAATAGTACCTCCGATAAGTCCTGTAATCTCATAACCGAAGAATGCGGCAATCGGCAGTAGAGAGTTCCTTAAAATATGCCTGTTGTAAACTCGTGACTCCGAAGCGCCCTTGGCTCGCGCAGTAAGAACGAATTCTTTATGCTTGATATCGATAATTTCGCTACGCAAGTATTGAACGGTTGATACCGTAGTAATCAGTGCCATGGATAATGCCGGTAATAACAGATGATAGAATTTGCTTGTAATGTAACTGAATGTTCCTGGTGTAAGTCCAGGTGCCACGCTTCCCCCCGTTGGGAATAACCCAAAGTGGAAACCAAAAATCCATAACATAACCAGCGCAAAAATGAACAACGGTGCTGCGAACCCCAGATAGGTGTAACCCGTAATTAATCGGTCAGACCAAGTATCATTATAACGACCACTGATAATACCAAGTGGGATCGCGATTAAATATGTGAAGACAAGTGTTGCAAAAGCCAGCCAAAATGTATTTGCAATCCTTTGACCAATCAGATCAGATACTGGCATCTTGAATCGGAAAGATTGTCCGAAGTCGCCCTGCGCGGCATTTCTGATCCAGTCCCAATACTGTACATACCATGGATTATTAAGTCCAAGTCGTTCCCTCTGTTCATCCAAAGCTTTAGGATCAATACTTGGATCGAGCAATCCGGTTAGTGCATCTCCTGGCATGGCTTTGGCCATCAAAAATACCAAAAGACTTAGTAAAAAGATTTGAGGGATCATAATCATGATTCTTCGTACTATTATTTTCCACATATGGCCTTCAACCTTTCTGAGGTAGAGCTACTCGGTGAGTATCGGAAATGGATTTGAGCGAGTATGCAAGCCCTTCCTCATCAAAGAAATTTCGGTATGAATGTTCATACTCGGATTTGACCTGTTGACGGAAGGCTACCATTTCCTCTCGTTTGGTTGGGTCCATATCCGGAATGGCTGCAATGAGACGTTTGGTATAGATGTGTTGTGGATTCTCAAAAATATCATTTGTTGTGCCCTGTTCCACATATCGACCTTTATACATAATTCCAATCTGATCACACATATGACGGATGATGCCGAGATCGTGACTGATGAACAGATAGGTCAGATTTAGTTCTTTTTGAATCTCCTGCATGAAGTTGAGTACCTGGGCCTGTACCGATACATCAAGTGCAGATACAGGTTCATCCGCGATAATTAGCTTCGGCTTCAGTGCAATAGCCCGTGCAATGCCAATCCGTTGACGCTGTCCGCCGGAGAATTCATGCGGATATTTGTAGATTGATTCCGGACTCAGGCCAACCTTTTCAAGTAATTCTCTTACTTGTCTTTTCTCCTCGGTAGCTGTAAGACGCTCATAGTTACGAAACGGCTCAGCGATAATATCGATAACCCGCTTCTTTGGATTCAATGATGAATAAGGGTCTTGAAAAATCATTTGTACATCCCGCTGGAGCTGCCTGTTCTTACGTCGCTCCGTAGCCAGATTTTTGCCGTTAAACAGAATCTTTCCGTCAGTGACATGGTTTAGCCCAATAATGGCTCTGCCTGTTGTTGTCTTTCCTGAACCTGATTCGCCAACCAGACCATAGGTCTGTCCTTGTTCAATGGAGAAGCTAACATCATCAACAGCCTTTACACTGCCAATTTCCCGTTTAAGCAATCCACCGCGAATCGGAAAGTGTATCTTAAGCCCTTCTACTTCGAGTAATGCCATTATGTTATTCCTCCTCAGCTTTGGTCAGGGAAATGAAAGTGCTGGTAACAGGTACACCTTACAAAGTGACCTGGTGCAATTTCATGCATCTGCGGGTTCTCTTCATGAGCCGATTCACTAATCCATGGAATTCGGGCTTTGAATCTGCACCCTTTGCGAGGAAGATTTTTGAGTGATGGTACGATGCCTTGGATGACATGTAATTTGGATCTTTCTTCAGACAGTGTGGGAATAGAGTTCAACAGTGAGCGGGTATATGGATGCTTCGCATCGTTCATCAATGTGAAGATATCTGCGACTTCAACAATTTCGCCTGCATACATAACTGCAACGCGATCAGCCATCTCAGCTACGACACCCAGATCATGTGTAATCAGAATAATGCCTGCGTTAATTTCATTCTTCAGATCACGGATCAGCTCCAGAATCTGTAGTTGAATCGTAACGTCAAGCGCCGTCGTTGGTTCATCGGCTATGAGTAATTCCGGTTTGTTGGCAATCGCAATGGCAATAACAATTCTCTGTCTCATACCACCAGATAGTTCGTGGGGATACTGCTTGTATATTTGTTCGGGACGTGGAATCCCTACTTGATTCAATAAGTGAATGACCTTTTCTCTCTTCTCTCTGGAAGACAGCTTGGACTGATGAAGTGTGAGAATCTCTTCAATCTGTTCACCAATAATCATTAGAGGATTTAGTGCGGACAATGGGTCCTGAAAAATCATGCCCATTTCTTTGCCGCGTAGCTTGTTTAACTTGCTTGGGGAGATGTTGGCAATATCTTGTCCTTTATAGAGGATCTGGCCTTCGATCTTTGCTTTGTTATGCAAACCCATAAGAGAGAATGCAAAAGCACTTTTACCTGACCCGGATTCACCTACAATCGCCAACACTTCATTTTTCTTCACCGTAAGGTTAACGTGATCCACTGCTGCATAATAGTCATCTTCAATTCTGAATGATGTTGTTAGATTTCTGACTTCCAATAGCTCTGTATTCAAATCAATCACCCTAACCCCATAATTTCCGTAGATTGTATTCGTGTGTAGAGAAATGCATCCACTGTATATTTCCAAGTTCTTGAAGATAACGAACAATAGCTTATACAAAATACCAAATTGTTAGGAGAAACAAGTTTAAGAGACTTATATTTAGACCATTGGTCAATTAATGTTGATAATTCCTAGCGGAATTATATATCAAAATAATTAATGTAATCATACGTGTAATTTTAGCTAACGTCAATGCTTATTTTGAGATTTTTGGTATAAATGTTTTTTATACTACAGATTTGGATATTAGTAATACTATAAAGGCATATAGCAGGAATTTTGAGAGGTGTTATCTTGTTTTTGGCTGTGAGGTGAAAATAGGCAAATGGTCAAAATAACATATACATAACATAATAGTTACATCTAGTGTATGTGTATGCTTTGATTTAAGTAGACATTCTTAATTTTGCGTGAGGTAAATGTTACATATATGAGTGATGATTATATCTCAATCTATAGCTGAATTTTATTGAACCGGAGCCGTTATGCTTACAATTGAAATAATATGTGCGATCAGAGTAAAAAATCTAGTTAATCTAGTATAGTTTTATTTATTTGCTAATGTAAAGACCAAATTGTCATCTTTTATCATTTATTTTACAAAAGAAAGAAAAAAGCCCTGCAAAATGCAGAGCTTATCTAATAATTATTCATTTAAATGTATATATAACACCTTTTACTGAGAGTCAGGAGGTCTTTTACCACGTTTTAACTCATTAATACTCAAATCAAAATCCATCTGCAAGTGAGGATAGTCCGGAAAGTTTGCCCAATCTCCACCCCAAGTGAAACCTAACTCTTTAGCGAGATCCACAACTTCCATCCAGTCTGCCTTGCCATTGCCGTTATCATCCCGTTCCATATCCCACACCACATCACCCTCAGGCGTCCTCAATGCAAAATCAATTGCTAATCCGTAGTTATGATATGACTCACCACCACGCGCATTAGTAACGATATTGCCTGCGCTTGAGCGTCCTTGGTTAAATAGTGCATCTTGTTCCTCGGAACTTCGGTAGCCGTGGGTGATGATAATCTCTATTCCACGTCTGGCTGCCTTACGTACCAATAATTTCTCATTCTCTGCTACCACAGGATGTAGGCCGGTAATTGGCAGAGCTTCTTGGATTGTTGTCCCGGGCCACATGTTATCTATATCACCTTTTTGCTGTAACCATACATATATAATGGAAAGTAAAAGAGTAGCTATAATCCAGGCTTTCAGACTGCTCTTTTTTCTCTGTTTGCCTTTACGTTTTGATGTATTCATATCCACTCCTGGTGTTTATTCTGAAATAAACAGCTATTCCTGCTGCCTGAACCTTTTCAGTAGATTAGACTCTATTATAATTCATTTGAGCCATGAATGCTTCTATCACCACAGTATTGAATTCTTCCATTTGTTAGAGTGGATCTGTTATTTCTATTACTTCATTTATATACAAAAAAGCAGCCGGCTATAAGCCGACTGCTTCGTATGCAAGCTGAGTAAAAACTACTCAGTTGTGTATGGCAATAATGCGATTTGACGGGAGCGTTTGATTGCAATCGTCAGCATGCGTTGATATTTAGCGCTAGTACCTGTTACACGGCGTGGCAAAATTTTTCCACGTTCGCTGATAAATTTACGAAGCAAGTCCGTATCTTTATAATCGATGTGAGTAATTTTGTTAGCTGTGAAGAAGCACACTTTACGACGTTTATTACGGCCGCCACGACGTGCCGGTCTTTTATCGTTGTCTCCGCCTTCTCTTTGCTTGAAGCCCATGCTTTTCAGTCCTTTCCTATCATGTAACCCATATCTCCTAAGAGTATCAGTTCATGTTAAAATGGCAAATCATCATCCGATATATCAATCGGTTTTCCGTCATCGGAAAAAGGATCCTGATTGTTGCTACGCGAATTATTGTTATTGTTCGCGCGTCCGCCGCCTCCATAAGAAGGCTCTTCACGCATTGGTTGCCCACCGCCGCCACCGCTATTATCACGGTTAGCTGACTCCAAGAAACGGACATTATCGGCAATGACTTCGGTCACGTATACACGTTTTCCTTCGTTATTCTCGTAGTTCCGTACTTGAATGCGTCCTTCGACTGCAGCCAGGCGTCCTTTGCGCAAGTAGTTCGCACAGGTCTCGGCAAGCTGTCTCCAGGTTACGACCGGAATGAAATCGGCTTCCTTTTCTCCCCCTTGGCTTGTAAACGGTCTGTCCACTGCCAAAGTAAATTGCGTAACTGCCACTCCTGCTGGAGTGTAACGCAACTCAGGATCCCGGGTTAACCGTCCGATCAGAATGACACGGTTCAACAATGTAATCCCCTCCTTCAGAGCGTATTGGTGCGTTAATCACGAGTAGTCTTAAGCAGACTTAACGTCGTTGGTAATGAGATAACGAATTACTTCGTCAGAAATCTTCATGAGACGCTCAAGTTCAGTTACAACTGCTGGTTCAGCAGTGAAATGTACCAGAACATAAAAACCATCACGGAATTTCTTGATCTCATACGCAAGACGGCGTTTACCCATAACGTCGTGAGCTGTAACTTCACCACCGCCGTTGGAGATGATGCCTTGGAATTTATCGACTGTAGCTTGAACAACTTCTTGCTCAATGTCAGGACGAATAATGTACATCACTTCATATTTGCGCATAATTTTCACCTCCTTATGGACTCTGGCCCTCAATCTAGGTTGAGAGCAAGGAACGAGCACAAACTCGAACTATATTAATATAACAAATACCGAGTCAAAGTGCAAGCAAACGTTCCCTGTACATATTGGCACATGATCAGCCCGGCTATGGAGCACACTACAGAAGCAACAAAGTAACATAATCTGCAGAGGAGGTTTTATCATGGGTGAAAAAACCGAGTTTGAACCAGGAGACAAAGCCCCAAACGATGGAGAGTATACGGAAGTTGGGGAAAAAAGCTTTGTCACGGAAATTCAGAACCCTAAGCGGGTAACGCTGCAAAAAGGTGAAGCTTTTCCCGAAACAAGCAATCATAATCGCAAGTGGAAGAAGCTGACCAAAGCCCGCGTCCATTAATCGCAATACTTTTTTTACGATCCATGTATATAAAACGGAATAAAGCACATAATACAATCAGGCGGTGCACGAGAGAGGTGTGGTTCCGTTGGACAACGAAGCCGATCATTCGCTGTTGGAGATTCATCACGTAATTTAAGAAGCAAGTGGTTATGTGTAGTAAGGCCCTTCGTCTGAAGCACGCGTATTGCTACGTGCAGTACACCAAGTGTCTGATTGTTACGACCGATTGTTTCCTAACAAACAAATGCACCGCCGGATAAAGAGCCCTTCGGGGCTCTTTGTTTTTCGTTCGAGTCATTAATGATGCATCTGATATGGATACATGTTCAATACATATTCAATAAAACGTTATACAAAAAAAAGACTTTCCTAATGGAAAGTCTTCTTATCGATCTTTTTATTAAACTCAATGTGTATTGAGTAAGTTACAATTGAAGTGGCGGAAAGGGTGGGATTCGAACCCACGCACGCTGTGACACGCCTAACTGATTTCGAGTCAGCCCCCTTGGGCCTCTTGGGTACCTTTCCGCAGCAATATTGATTATAGCATGATCATTTACAGAACGCAATACTCCTACGGAGCCTGCATGTAAACGTTATTATGCATACTGCATACCGAATTATTGCAAGCTCAGGATTCAGTGGAATCTTCGGCTGAACGCAGTACCTTCTTCATGTTTTTCTCGAATTTCGCTCTTGGAATCAACACGCTGTGTTTACATCCGACACACTTAATCCGAATATCCATACCCATACGAATGATCTCCATCTCATTGCTGCCACAGGGATGCTGCTTCTTCATCTGCACGATATCCCCAAGCTGGAAACTTTTACGCTCCACCTGTGCCATCCCCCTCATCTTTCTCCAAAGCTACTGCCTGTTCCAATACGGCTTGATTGCTCATCTCATGATACTCCAGCGTTTTTTTCACATCGCCCTGAATCTGACGTTCCACCGAAGCACGAGAGTTAGGCATACATTCAGCCACAATTCGCACCACATACTCAGATGTAGACATTGACTGTATACCGAGCACATCCGGCACCTTCACAATATTTAGGTCACGCTCTTCAATCCCGACCAAAGACTTTTTCACCAGATGTACAGACTCATCGAGACTCAAGTCCGCCTTCATCGGAATATCCACTACAGCCAGCGAATTCGACATGGAGTAGTTCGTTACACTTGCAATCGCCCCGTTTGGGATAATGTGCACTTCACCTTGCCAGCTGACCAGTTTCGTTGTTCTAAGTCCGATCACTTCAACCGTTCCCTTGTAGGTTCCCGTCTGAATAACATCCCCCACAGCGAATTGATCCTCCAATATAATGAAGAAACCCGTAATAACATCCTTGACCAAACCCTGTGCACCGAAACCAATGGCAAGCCCGAGCACACCGGCACTCGCCAGTAGCGGCCCAACTTGGATATTGATCTCAGATAACAGTAGCAGAATCATAATAAAATTACATGTTATGGAGGTCGCATTTTTCAACAGTTCCCCTACAGTTACGAATCTGCGCGGATTCACGCGAATCTTGCCTTCCTGCTTGCGTTCCATGGAACGATCTATAATTCGATATACGACCTTTATGACAATACGGGTGATGATAAAAATAATGATGATCCGGATTGAGCTGAACATAATATTAAGCCACATTTCTGGATCTGCAATTTTGTTCCATACTTTATCCGTCCATCGAAGGGCTTCACCGACGGCCGCTACCGCACCGCCGCCATCATCCCCTTGAGCAAACTGAAATGACAACATTCATCATTCCTCCTCTACATCGGTATGTTATCATAGCTGTCTTCTGTTTTGAAATAGAGGCCTCGAATCTCTACGAACTCGTTAAGAATGATCTTTTGCACTCGCTCCAGATCCTCCTTTGGAAACTGGATACATAACGCACACCCTGCTGTAATTTCTTTTGGTGTAGGGAACAAATCAATCTCTATCTCGGCAAACTCCAGCAGCATTTCAGCACGCAGTGCCTGCTGGGTTGAATCAAATGCAATCAGCATCCAATCGTTAATCCATTCGTCCATGTCCGGCTCCTTTCGCCATACGTCCAACCCTAGAGAAAAAGCTTGTCCTCGTGAAGTATAAAACGCTCTACCTTTCCATATACTGTTACTACTATTCCAAGGGAAAGGATAGATCCTATGAATCCTACTTCGCGTTCCTTTTCATCACAAGACATGACCAGTTTGAAAATCCCCCATACCGATCCAGGTATTCACTCGGCCATTACCCATCGTTTAATGTTCCATCTCTATAAAGCCCATTCTCTGCAAAATGTAGTGATTGTCTGCATCGGCACAGATCGCTCAACAGGCGACTGCCTTGGTCCTCTGGTCGGATCAGCCCTTTCCAAGTGGGACAGCCCTTTATTCCATCTATATGGTACCTTGGATGAACCAGTCCATGCGATGAACCTGCAAGATACACTCCATAATATACAGAAAACACACCATAACCCTTATGTGATTGGCATTGACGCCTGTCTTGGACAATCATCCAGTGTGGGATGCATTCAAGTTGTGAATGGTCCACTCAAGCCGGGTGCGGGGGTAAATAAAGAATTACCGCCGGTCGGCGATATCCATCTGACAGGTATCGTTAACGTCGGCGGCTTTATGGAATACTTTGTTCTACAGAACACACGGCTCAGTCTTGTTATGCGCATGTCCGAGATTATATCCAGCAGTCTGTACTCGGCCATCCGGGAATGGCATACACGTTCTACTCTGCTTGCTGTGCCAGAGTAATAGCTTCCTTTTCCTCTGGGGACAGAGTATACGTGGACTCTCCCCCTTTAAGAGGTTTGGCATATACGTAAGAACCGTCACGGTTATATATCCCCGTAAGGATCATGCCATCCTGGCTATCGTTAATCATGGCCATTGAGAAGCTCAGATCACTGCCACGCTCTCCATATGCATTGTACCTTTTCACGCCAACTTTACCTTGAATGCGGGTCAGCTTTTGCATGACAACTTGCAGCTGATTCGTTTGCAGTTTGTGTTCATCCTCAATGCTGTCCATCTGAATTTTCAGATTAACCAGCAACGATTCCAGGTCCTCTACTCCACTGCCAGCCATCATGGCTTCATATTTACGTTTAAACTTTCGTAACTTTGCCCCTTGAACAATACTCACAATCAGCAAGATCACCGTAAGTAATGCCATTCCGCCAATAATCCATAACAGCTGTTCCAGAATCAGCTCGTTTAATTCAGCCATGTAATTGCAACTACCCCTCTATATTTTTGATCAGATTAACGTCTGTCCTGTAATATTATCATTCATTATAAATCAACCCGATATCCATAAGCTTAATCAAGCAACCCTATATCAAATGAGTTCATCATTTCAACTCTAATCTAGTCTGCCCCAGTCAATTCCAACACTGCCTTAACGAGTGCTTCCACATGTTCTCTAGTTGAATTGTACCCCACACTGGCCCTTACTGCTCCGGTAGCGGTTGTACCAGCAGATTCGTGTGCAAGCGGTGTGCAATGAAAACCGGAGCGAACCGCAATCCCATAATTCCGATCTAAACGGAAGGCCAGTTGTGCTGAATCATACCCATCTACAGTAAAAGATACTAATCCAGTGCGTGGCTGTCCAATCTCTGGACCAAGCATTCGTATACCCTTAACGGATGACAGCCCATCCATTATATGTTGGGTCAGTTCCCACTCATGTTGGTAGATGAACGCGGGTGTCATCTCAAGTACATGTTTCACACCCGCATTCAGCCCTGCGATCCCGACTGTATTCGGCGTCCCCGCTTCATACCGATCAGGACGCACCTTTGGCTGCTCCAGAGCTTCTGACTGACTTCCTGTTCCTCCATGAAGTAAAGGCTCTATATCGAGCTCTGGAGCAATGTACAAGCCCCCTGTACCCTGAGGACCAAGCAGTCCTTTATGCCCTGGAAAAGCCAACATATCCATGCCCAATTGTTGTACATTCACAGGTATAACCCCAGCACTCTGAGCTGCATCTACCAATAAGATCGCCTGATGTTTACGACATAGGAGCGAAATTTCTCCAATAGGAAGAATACTGCCAAGCAGATTCGAACTATGTGTACATACCACCAATCTGGTATTGGAACGAAACATACGTTCCATTTGCATCAGATCAATGGCTCCCGAAGCATTAACAGGTACATAATCAATCTCCACATTTCGGAGTCTGCGCATATACTCTAGTGGTCGTCTGACTGAGTTATGTTCAGCCATGGTGGCAATCACATGGTCGCCCTCTCTGAGCGAGCCTTGAATAGCTAGATTTAGCGCTTCTGTCGTATTTGATCCGAATGCAATATCATTCGCATTTTTGATTCCAAAGATATTGGATATGGATTTTCTCGCCTCGAACAATACACGACTTGCCTGAACAGCCATACGGTGACTTCCTCTGCCAGGATTAGCTCCGGCAATCTCCAATGCACTCAACATCGCATCACCGACAGCAGGTGGTTTGGGCCAAGATGTTGCTGCATGATCTAGATAGATAACTCCCTCCACCTCACAACCACCTCTGTCCCATAAATTAATAATTCGCCTGCACATACTGCACATATAACCCTATAAACAAAGAATGACATATCGTTTCTCCATGGTACAGAGGCGATATGTCATGACATGAGTAAGCCCCGCATGTTGTTAATGAATCATAGACCCGACTGTTATTGTAACAATTCCAATAGCCGTTCCAGATCCTGTTGGCTGTAGTAGTTGAGCTCAATTTTACCTTTATCTTTATTGTGCTTAATTTTCACTGTGGTTTTGAAACGTTCACGAAGAGATTCTTCCAATGTATCAATGAATGGATCTTTCTTTTTCAACTTCGATTTGGCTTTAGACTCACCTGTTTTGGAGCGATCCAGTTGTTGAACAGCTTCCTCCAACTCACGTACACTCCATTGCTGATCAATGGTCTGTTTCGCAAGTTGCTTCACCATAACCTCGTCCTTCACACCCACGATCGCACGTGCATGTCCCATAGATAATGTTCCACGTGAAACATGGTCTTTTACTTCTTCGGGTAATGATAACAGACGCAAGAAGTTAGCAATGTGAGAACGTGATTTACCTACTTTTACAGACAACTCTTCCTGAGTCAACGCGAATTGATCCATTAACCCCTGATAAGCAACTGCAACTTCCATGGCGTTCAGATTCTCCCGTTGCAGGTTCTCGATCAATGCAATCTCCATTACCTGCTGATCACTGAAGTTGCGGACTACAGCCGGTACCGTGGCATTACCACAATATTGCGAAGCTCTGAACCGTCGTTCTCCGGCGATAATCTCATAACCTCGTAATACAGGACGAACAATAATGGGTTGTATGACACCATGCTGACGAATGGACTCAGCCAGTTCATGTATTGCGCCCTCATCAAATACTTTACGTGGTTGATAGGGGTTAGCCCGCAGTTGACTAATCGGGATTTCTACGACTTTATCATCGTCATTAATTGAAAGCGAAGGAATGAGGGCATCAAGACCTTTTCCAAGCCGCTTACTCATAAGAAATCACTTCCTTTGCGAGCTCTAAATACACTTCCGCCCCTCTTGAACGAGGGTCATACGTAATAATGGATTGACCATGAGATGGTGCTTCACTAAGCCGTACGTTACGCGGAATAATCGTTTGATATACTTTTTGTTGAAAATACTTTTTCACTTCTTCAATAACCTGAATCCCCAGATTGGTCCGCGCATCAAACATCGTCAGCAATACCCCTTCAATCTGCAGGGATGTATTCAGATGTTTCTGTACCAGACGAACTGTATTGAGCAACTGACTTAATCCTTCAAGTGCATAATACTCACACTGAATCGGAATAATCACCGAATCGGAAGCAGTCAACGAATTGATCGTTAACATACCAAGAGATGGTGGACAATCGATCAGTATGTAATCATAGTTTTTTTTCACCATGGCGAGTGATTTTTTCAGGCGAACTTCCCGTGATATCGTGGACACCAATTCGATCTCGGCTCCGGCAAGCTGAATCGTTGCAGGTATGATATGAAGGCCTTCAATCTGAGTCTCCAAAATTGCTTCTTGAGGAGGAACCTCATTAATAATGACATCATATATACAATTAGCCACATCTGCTTTATTGATTCCGACTCCGCTGGTTGTATTCCCCTGAGGGTCAATATCGACAAGCAATACTCTTTTCCCGAGTGAAGCTAGTCCTGCACCCAAGTTAACAGATGTCGTCGTTTTCCCCACACCGCCCTTTTGATTTGCTACGGCCATAATCTTAGACAATTACTTCACCTCAAATAAAATAGGAGTCTTTTCTGTAGGTTGTGAGATATTGTTAACAAAAAGCAGGCGGCTATCGTCCACACAAACAACAACTACCGTTCCATCAATATACCGACCGTTCTTTAAACATGTCAGACCTAACTTGCTTTATAGACATAAAAAGCGGCCTTTTGCCGCCATAAGCTTCAATTATTTGCGTTTTGGAATATGGATAACGATCTCATAATGATCCTCATGGTCTGCTTCTTTGGTTTTGATGTCCAGACCAGAGCCAGTTACCATATCAATGGATTGGCGAATTGTATTAAGTGCGAGCCTTACATCCTTGGTAAAGGAAACACGTCTAGATTTTTTAATCTTGGAAGATTCCTTGTAGAAGGCAACACGTGCCTCTGTCTGTTTCACATTCAATTCTTTTTCGATAATCTCACCGAGCAACTTCATCTGCAGTTCTTCCGTATCCAGAGAAAGTAATGCTCTTGCATGCCGTTCAGAAATTTTGCGTTCCATCAATGCGGCCTTAATGCCGTCCGGAAGCTGTAACAAACGAATTTTGTTCGCGATGGTTGACTGGCTTTTGCCGAGTCGTTGTGCCAGACTTTCCTGTGTCAATTGATGCAAGTCGATCAGCTTCTGATAAGCGACAGCTTCCTCAATTGAGGTCAATCCTTCACGCTGCAAGTTCTCAATCAGTGCAATGGATGCGGCCTGAGAGTCGTTGAATTCACGCACAATAGCCGGAATCGTATCCAAACCCAATTTTCGGACTGCACGCCAGCGACGTTCCCCGGCAATAATCTCATATGATCCATTTCGCACGCGAACGACAATAGGCTGAATTACACCATGTGTTTTGATCGTCTGCAACAACTCATCAATTTTATCATCATCAAAAATAGTACGGGGTTGATATGGGCTGCTCACAATTTCATTAACCGGAATCTGTTTGATCTCATCTCCGTTATTGCGCTCCGCCAAACCAAACAACTTCGAAAATTGTTCTTTCATTCCGCAGATTACCACCTAGTTTCGTAATAGCTCCCACAGTCTTTGCAGGTGCTTCTTATTCAATAAGCGACCTTTCACATGCATCGTTCTTGGAATAAGTTTTGCCTTTCATAACGCTTTCTGTCATGCAACATCGAACGCATATCCATCTATCTATACATATAATCTATGATCGCTGTGACCCAGGATCGGATACTTCTATTCTATCATCTTTTCTATCATAATCCTATGCTTACCTATTCTTTAAACTCTGCTAATTTTCCTGCTTTTTCTTTGTGAATATTGGAAATATGACGACTTGCACACATTCAATTAATGAAATTGTTCATGAGCTACTGTGCGTGAAATTCATCATTACAGGTTCTTTAAGAGATATGTAATACGGAGTGTCCGCGATGTTGATCGAGTCCTCCATTTCAGAAAACAAAAAAAAGAGAATGTTTCACGTGAAACATCCTCTTTATCTATGTCTAAAATTCTATTTTGTTTTGACTCACTTCAAAACCATCACACAGCTATATCAGCGGAGTCTTCATTGGAGTGCCTGGTTTGCGCGGATACTTATATGGTGTCTTATCAAATTTCTGAATCAGAATGATATGACGCTCTGATTCTTCAACCGGCAGCTGGAAAGGATGAACGGCCTTAACCCTTCCTTTCAGCTGATTGAAGCTGAACTCCGCTTCCTTCATTTCTTCACGCGGGTCTCCGCCCTTCATGGCAGCGAATATTCCACTTTTACGAACAAAAGGAAGACAGAATTCATTCAGCACAGCCAGCTTGGCTACTGCACGCGCCGTAACGAGATCGTAGCTGTCACGATACCCTTCTTTGCGTGCAATCTCTTCAGCACGTCCATGGACCAACTCCACGTCTGTCAGGCCAAGGATATCTACCACATGCTGTAGGAAGCCAATCCGTTTATTTAATGAATCAATGATCGTCAGCTTAATGTGCGGGAAACAGATTTTCAGTGGCAATCCAGGAAAACCCGCTCCAGATCCAATGTCAGCAAGCTTATTCACTTTGGTCATGTCTGTATAAAAGGCCAGCGATACCGAATCATAGAAATGCTTGGTATACACTTGCTCCCGATCCGTTATGCCCGTCAGATTCATCTTTTCATTCCAGGATACCAGTTCCTGATAATACAGTTCGAATTGCTCCAACTGGAGTTCGCCCAGCTCTAATCCATGTTTCTTTAACCGCCGCTGCAGTTGCTGTTGAATATCGTCCATTATTGTCCCCTTGCTGCGGTTACACGGTTATAATGCTCCAGGTAGACCAGCAGAATGGAGATGTCGGCAGGAGTAACTCCAGCAATACGAGAAGCCTGACCAATCGAGATTGGACGGATCGTAGCGAGCTTCTGTTTGGCTTCCATAGCAAGACCATGAATCTCATCATATACGATGGTGTCCGGAATTTTCTTTTTCTCCATCTTTTGCAAACGTTCCACGTGGATCAATTGTTTCTCAATATAACCCGCATATTTAATTTGTATTTCCACTTGTTCTTTCATATCTGCTGTCAGTTCTACCTCAGATGGTGAGAGCTGTTCAATCAGTTCATACCCCAGCTCCGGGCGGCGCAGCAAGGTAAGCAACGTACTGCCATCCTGAATAGGTGTAGATCCGTACTCTTCCAGCTTGGCATTTACTTCAACTGGGCGAGCTTTAGCCACTTTCAGACGTGCAACTTCCTGCTCGACTTTCGCCTTTTTATCCAGGAATTTCGCATAACGCTCTTCAGGGATCAGGCCAATGTCATGTCCGATTTCCGTCAAACGCATATCTGCATTATCATGGCGAAGCAACAGACGATACTCAGCGCGTGAAGTCAACAGACGATACGGTTCATTTGTACCCTTTGTCACCAGATCATCAATCAGCACGCCAATATAACCTTGGGAACGATCCAGTATTACCGGCTCTTTCCCCTGTACTTTGAGTGCAGCGTTGATTCCAGCCATAACACCTTGTCCTGCTGCTTCTTCATAACCGGAGGTACCATTAATCTGACCCGCCGTAAACAGACCTGGTAGACGTTTAGTTTCCAGTGAAGGCCACAATTGTGTAGGCACTATCGCATCGTATTCAATCGCATAACCATTACGCATCATTTCCACTTTTTCCATACCTGGAATTGAACGCAGCATAGCCAGTTGGACGTCTTCTGGCATACTCGTAGACAACCCCTGTACGTAATACTCGGATGTGTTCTTGCCTTCCGGCTCAAGGAATATCTGATGTTTCGGCTTGTCGCTGAAACGAACAATTTTATCTTCAATGGAAGGGCAATAACGTGGTCCGGTTCCTTCAATAAGACCCGAGAACATCGGAGCACGATGCAGATTATCATTAATAATCTGATGTGTATCCACAGATGTATACGTCAACCAGCAAGGCAACTGCTCATTATCGGAAGATTCTGTTTCATAGGAAAAGAACTTCGGCTTGTCATCGCCAGGCTGAATTTCGGTTTTGCTAAAATCAATCGTATCCTTATGCACACGTGGTGGTGTACCCGTTTTGAAACGAACCAGATCAAAGCCCAGTTCACGCAGATTCTCTGACAATTTAAGAGAGGGTTGTTGATTGTTCGGTCCACTCTCATACATCAACTCACCCATGATCACTTTACCGCGCAAGTATGTGCCTGTTGTCAGAACGACCGCTTTGGCCCGATACTCTGTTCCGGTCTGAGTCACAACGCCTACACATTTTCCGTCTTCAACGATCAGTGAATCAACCATACCCTGACGCATCGTCAGATTACGTTCATTCTCCATTGTTTCCTTCATTTTATGCTGGTAGGAGAATTTATCTGCCTGAGCACGAAGCGCGTGAACAGCAGGCCCTTTACCCGTGTTAAGCATCCGCATCTGAATAAAGGTTTTATCGATATTCCGTCCCATTTCTCCACCAAGTGCATCAATCTCACGGACAACATGTCCTTTAGCCGGTCCCCCAATAGATGGGTTACAAGGCATAAAAGCCACCATATCCAGATTGATCGTAATCATTAGTGTTTTGGACCCCATACGAGCTGCGGCCAGCGCGGATTCCACACCAGCATGCCCTGCACCAACGACGATTACATCATAACTGCCGCCATCAAAAGCCATTCCCGTTTACCTCCTTATTCCGCTGCATTTGGTGTAACTCACGCAGACGGATCATGTTCTACAATAATGAAACTACTTCTAACCGTTCATCGGAACTTGCATTCCTATCTATATGAAACCAACACGTAATGGCTACAATATCATTCTATCCTTTGACAACAGGCAGAAATTGTACCTCTCCATCATACACTACGATTTAACTCAATCGGCAGTATATTATTTTTACTTTCCTAGACAGAACTGGGAGAAAATCTGATCAATTAATGCATCATGTGCTGTATCTCCAACAATCTCGCCCAAATGCTCCCACGCCAAACGAACATCAATCTGTATCATATCGATCGGAATGAACTGCTCTGCTGCTTCATAGGCATCAACCAGAGACTGCTTCGCTTTTTTGAGCAAAGCAATATGACGCACATTACTGACATAGGTCAGATCTGCGGACTCCAGTTTACCACTGAAGAATAGCGTAGAGATGGCATCTTCCAGTCGATCCACACCCAGATCATCTTTCACCGACATCGGTACAAGCCGTTCTTCCGGAATGTAACGAAGCAGCACGTCACGTTCTACCTGTGGCGTTAAGTCCATTTTATTCATAATGATTATCGATTGTCTACCGCGGATTTGTTCCAATAATTCAATCTCATCGGGATGAAGTGGCTCCGCAGCATTCACAACCATCAAGATCAGATCGGCTTCACTTACCGCAGAGCGAGAGCGTTCTACCCCGATCTTCTCTACAACGTCCATCGTTTCCCGTATTCCTGCCGTATCAAGCAACTTGAGCGGGATATTATTGATCGTAATGAACTCCTCGATCACATCACGAGTTGTTCCTGGAATGTCCGTGACGATAGCCCGATTATCTTGAGCGAGTGTGTTCATCAATGAGGATTTACCTACGTTAGGTCGTCCAACGATAGCCGTCGTGATACCTTCTCGCAGGATCTTTCCTTGCTCTGCTGTAGTCAGCAATTTATCAATTTCAGTCATAACCTGACTGGACTTTTCTTTAATAAAATCAGACGTTAACGATTCCACATCATGCTCGGGATAATCGATATTCACTTCAATATGTGCCAGTGTTTCCACCAGTGTATATCGTAGATCACGCAATTTGGAGGACAGCTTGCCTTCAACCTGTTTCAGCGCAACCGAGAAAGCTCGGTCCGACTTGGAACGAATAAGATCCATGACACCTTCCGCCTGAGACAGGTCAATCCGCCCATTAAGGAAAGCACGCTTCGTGAACTCACCGGGTTCAGCCAGACGAATATCAAGCTGCAACAACAGGTCCATGACCCGTTTAACAGACACTACACCGCCATGCGCACTGATCTCCACCACATCTTCTGTTGTGAACGAGCGTGGTGCTCGCATGACCGTAACCAATACTTCCTCAATCTTTTCCCCATTAACGGGATCTATGATATGACCATAATGAACCGTGTGAGATGCTGCCTGAGTTAAAGGGGTTTTGCTGCGAAAAATCTTTTCCGTCTCCGACACTGCTTCCGGGCCGCTGACCCGGATCACGGCAATACCCGCCTCTCCGACAGCCGTTGATATCGCTGTGATCGTATCACTGATCATAGTTATCTCTCCTTGCTCTATTTTAAATTGCCGTCCCTCTGGGGGGCGCCATATCCATTTTCAAATCTATTAATGATATAAAATATGACATGCTGCTTATCGTATTAAGTTCACTCTTTACTTGTTCTACGCACCTTATCAAATTGCTTCTGTACGAAAAAAGCAATGGCTTCTGCACCGGGCAGGAAGCCATTGCGTCTTCAATTTCGTGTTATTTCGTCGTAATAACCACACGCCGATTAGGCTCCTCGCCCTTACTTAACGTCTTAATCTGCGGGTGATTTTGCAGTTTTGCATGGATGACTTTTCGTTCGAGCGGAGGCATTGGTTCCAGTACAACTTCCTTACCGGTACGGATTGCTTGTCCAGCCAACCGTTCAGCCAGATCCTCCAGTGTCTTCCGCCGACGTTGACGGAAATTCTCCGCGTCGAGCACAATTCGAACGAAGCTTTCCGAATATCGGTTCGCTACAATGTTCGTTAGATACTGAAGCGCATCCAGCGTCTGTCCACGTCTGCCAATAATCATGCCCAGATCTTCGCCGGCAATATTGAAGATATGTCCATCCCGCTGTTTTTTGATATGCACTTCAACATCCAGTCCCATACCTGCTGCGACCTCTTTCAAGAAAGCAGCCGCTTCTTCATAGGGATTTTTAGCTGCAACATCCTCGAGTAATGCATCTACTTCAGATTTGTATGCAGCTGGTTTGATCGGCTGTGGAACAACTTCCGGTACAGGCAATAATTTCACTTCAACTTTGGCCGCCCTCACCCCGAACAAACCCAGGAATCCTTTTGACGGCTGCTCTAACACTTGTATCTCGACCTTGTCCCGACTTACGCCAAGCTCGGTCAATCCTTGGTTTACAGCATCTTCAACGGTTTTTCCTGACGTAATGACTTTGGTCATTTCGATTTTTTGGCCCCTTTCGACCCTTTTCCAGATACGGTCGCTTTGCCACCGTTTTTGCGTTTAGCTCCATTTTTGGAAGAGCTATTCTGCTTCACGTTGACCTCAGCCACGATTTTATCATTATTCCGGTAAAGGAAATAGTTTTGCACGATCGTGTAGATGTTACTGTAGAACCAGTACAGCGGAAGTGCTGACGGGAACTGATAAGACATCACGAAGATCAAAATCGGGTACACCCACAGCATAAACTGCATCGGACCCACTTGCTGTGCAGGGTTCATACGCATCATCATCCATGTTTGAATGAATGTTGTGATGGCAGCCAGCACTGGCAAAATAAACAGGTGATCGGGTGATCCGAGCTGGAGCCACAAGAAATCATGTGTTCTCAGACTGGAGTTTCCATTAATTGAACTATAAAGTGCAATGTAAATCGGCATCTGGATCAGAAGTGGCAGACAACCCGCCATCGGATTAACTTTGTTCTCCTGAAACAACTTCATTGTTTCTTGCTGAACCTTCTCAGGTGTATCTTTATACTTGGCTTGGATCTCCTTCAGTTGCGGCTGGATAGCCTGCATCGCCTTGGAACTCCGTACCTGCTTCATAGTTAACGGTAAGATTAATGTTCTTACAATTAAAACCATTAGAAGAACTGAGAGACCGTATTCACCATTGAACCAATTTGCAAATTCGTCAAGTGCTAAGGAAAACCAATAAACGACATTACTTTTCCAGAACGACTCACTGTTCTTTAGATCTTCCGTGGTGACTCCAACTGTCCCTTGTGGAGTACAACCGGCTAGTACGGTGACCATTGCAATGACTGCAATGAGGAGAATCCACTTCCCTTTTGATGTCTTCAATCGCGACACTTCATAACCCCTCTCTTAACCATTCCATTCCACCGTAAATCATACCATAATTAGGAGGACAAATAAACCGAAGCTTACCGCTTGCTCGACTTCAAAAGAGAGCCCTTTCGCATCGCATGTAGCAGGCTTTTTTCCATTTCCTTATAGGGCATGTCCAGTGCACCTTTTCTGACGATAAAAATCAGATCCATCTGCGTGACAATTTCATGCTCATGATGACGAACAATTTCCTTGATCATGCGTCTCATCCGGTTGCGTACGACAGCGTTTCCGATTTTCTTGCTGCATGATACGCCAACCCGAAATTGTTCCGTATCTTTACGGCGACAGCCATACACCACGAATTGATGATTGGCAAACGATTTCCCATACCGGTATACACGGCTAAAGTCCGCCCGGTTTCGTAGACGCAGTCTTTTATACACGGCGCTTCTCCTTGCTCTTCTCCACCAATGTTATTGACGGAGGCCTCATTACTGATTTAGTATAGGCTTTCTTAAATAACGGTAAACCGTCTTGGCGATAACTTCATTTGGAATGATTGTTACTTGGTTAATTAAACCGTATAAACGTTTATCATTATATAAGGTAAGTTTTCGAAACAATGGAAAACTCACTCAACATACATCGTGTGTTTTCAGAACTTTTTCGCAGACCATTCAGACCTGACCTGTACCAGCATCCAGTCTAATTTGAGCTAAGAAAAAAAGACCACCTCGGTGGTCTTCAATGCATTAAGCACTCAGGTTTTTACGGCCTTTAAGGCGACGTGCAGCCAGAATTTTACGGCCGTTGCTCGTGCTCATTCTTTTCCGGAAACCATGAACTTTTTTACGTTTGCTAACGTTCGGTTTGAATGTAGGTCTCAATGTATTGCACCTCCTCACAAGGAAATACTTATGTGATGAATCACTTTCATCTTCACAGAAAACACCTTTATAAATCTTATCATGACCTATCTATAAAAGTCAACTATGGGGATTGAACACAGTTAGAAAAAATTATTAACATGTGGATAACTTAATACAGTTAGATATTATCCACACTATAATTTTCGATATATCTCCGAGTTCAGGCGAAATAGAATTTCAACTTGACTCAACTTATAAATATTTTAATCACAATAAGTTTATACACTAAAGCCTCCAAATCCATTTTTTTAAACGGGCTTGGAGGCTTCATTTTGCATATTTTTATAAATGATAGCTACACTAAAAATATAGCTTTGTAACCAAACGCTATCTTAATATGAGTAAAAACCATATTATCTACATAACTTTAAAAACTTGCATCAGCATTATTAAACACTGTGAAACTTTTTGCAGCGTTAGAAATTGTTACGTTCGCCCCGAAGTTACCACCAGACACACCTAAATTAATACTACTTATTTTCGCTGTGTCCCATGTGTGTACATACATTGTTCGAGCATTTCCGTGTAAATTCTTAAAATTGGAATCATATGTTATTTGGGCAGCAAAATTGTTACCCATGTAAGCGACATCAACTGTCCCTGCATTAACAAGTTTCATATAATCTTGAATTTCAAAGGCGACTCCTGCTGCACCACTCCCATAAGTAGGATTTGGATTTTTAACCTCATTCCCTCTACCATCATATAAATAACCCGCTGATCTAAGGACTTTAGCATTATAGGTTCCACTCTTATTGTAATAAGTTAACCCAATAGAGTCAGGCCCACCAATTATTTTTGTTTGGCCTGTAATAGGAACCCATACACCAGGTGTATCTGCTTTCCAAGCTTCATTATTCCAATGGCCGCCACCTGTTACTGTCCATTCACCAGTTGTACCAGAATAAGTTATTATTGGTTTGGTTAATGTAACATTAGAAGCTTGTGAGAACGGTGATACTTCATTTTTATCTGGGTTAGTTTCAGTTTTGAAAACGTGAGCGTTAAATTGACGAATTACCTTATCTATCTCGTTCTCTGTTGCTCCCTGAGCAACCAGTTTAGCAATAGTAGAATCAAGTTCTTCCCTATATTCTACTTTTTCTTTTGAGCTCAAATCTACTTTTAACTCGTGGCTGTACTGTTCTGCAAAAGCTCTTTTAGCTGCGACTTCACTTGGTACACCTTCAGATAAGTTCTCAGCTGAGACAGAAGATAGTGCGAAAGAGCCAACTAATCCTAGTGACAATATAGAACATAGTATCTTTTTCTTCATACAAATACCTCCAATAAAATATTTTATGGTTATTACATTATTATATTAACACTATATTGTATTTTTTCAAACATTTTCTTTTTTTATCAATAAACCAAAGTAATATACTGCTGAAAAAAGTTTGAATTTAAGTTTATAATGATTACAGATTCCTTAGTTACCTTATAAATATTCTCAAATTTTATTTCAGAACCTATTTAGTAAACAATTGTATTTAAGAAAAGTTGGTTATATCTTTATATTTTTTACGTTGAATTTTAAAATTAATATTTTCTAATGGAAAATGAAGATTTACAATTTCCTTGAAAAGCAATATTATAAAAAATACAAGTATACCTATAGGGTATTTCATTGAACTTAACATTGTATGGGCAGCAATGAGTGAAAGGGCCCATAATTTTGAAAATTCTCAATGAAAGAGTACTTACTAGATGCAGTACATTTTAAGATTCAAACAAATGTCCAGTCCAAATGTCCAGTCCGCAAAATAGTTATGCTATGATCAGTAATGAACTGATTACTTATTAATAGGAGCGTTAGCCATATGTTATTTCCTTCTTCCTGGCTTCAAGGGGCTTCCCGTGGTGAAGCCATTGCCTGCGAATTAAGGCTGCGGATCATCAGCGGTACCCTACGACCTGGAGAGATTTTGTCGGAAAACCGAATTGCGGCTGATTTTGACAGCAGTCGTTCACCTGTCCGTGAAGCGTTACGAACATTGTCCAATGAAGGACTTATTCGACTTGAACGTATGGGTGTCGTTGTCATTGGACTACGAATCAAGGATGTCGAAGAATTGTATGATGTCCGTTTCCTGATTGAAAGTTTTGTGCAGCAACGACTTGCTGGTGATGTCCCAGAATCATTAATCACCCAGTTGCGTAACGTGATCGACAAAATGCAACTTGCTGGACGGCATCAGGACGCCGTCGAATTCGCCTATCAGGATCTCGTTTTCCACGAGACCATCATTGAAGCTGCTCAGCATTCCCGTATTTCACATCTATGGAAGAGTATTCGATATGTTGTGATGACCGTTATGCTGCTTACAACGCGCAGAGTATTTGTTCAAGGTGAGCAGAAAGTAAGCGCTGTAATTGAGAAACACCGTTTGCTCGTTGAAGCACTTGAATCAGGTGACAAGATGCTCATTCAGGCTGGAGTCCGCACGTATTTCCAAGATTCTGGCAAAACCCTGCACGAAAGCTTTGATTCCTAATGGGTGCAGGTGTTTGCAATCATATCCGTCGTGAATGATTGCGGCTTAACTTGTCGACAAGTATACAAAATGCGATTTTGTTTCAAATTTGGGCATGATAAAACTACATTTTTCGCCAACACCTTCTGCGATACTGGTACACATTTATTTGTTGACGATAATTTCACTTGTAAGCGTTCTATATCAGAAATAAAGGAGCACACAACATCATGAGCACTCTTTTTGGACTATCCCACAACGCAACATTATTGGTTTGGACGTTAATTGCGATCGTTTTTCTGATCGTTTTGATCTCCAAGTATAAATGGAATCCCTTTATCACCCTGCTGTTGTCCGCATTAATGCTCGGTTTGCTTACAGGTATGAAACCTGCCGATGTAATCTCTTCCATTACCGGGGGACTTGGCGGCACACTTGGAACCATCGCAATTGTTATTGCGCTCGGTACAATGCTTGGTAAGATGATGGCCGAATCTGGCGGTGCCGAGCGCATTGCAACTACATTGGTTGATCGGTTCGGTGTGAAACGTGTGCACTGGGCCATGATGATTGTTGGATTTATCGTTGGTATTCCCGTTTTCTTCGAAGTTGGCGTGATTTTGATGATCCCCATCATTTTCACCGTTGCACGTAAAACCAACATGTCTTTGCTGCAGATTGGTATTCCCATTTTGGCGGGTCTGTCGACTGTACACGGTTTGGTTCCACCCCATCCAGCGCCAATGATAGCAATTGAAGCCTTCAGCGCGGATCTGGGTAAAACCATTTTGTACTCTCTTATTGTTGGTATTCCTACAGCGATTATTGCAGGTCCCTTGTTTGGTAAATTTATTGGCAAAAGAATACACACCGAACCGCCAGCAGAACTGGCTGAACAATTCGCAACCAAAACAAACAGCAACATGCCTGGGTTTGGTATTACCCTGTTTACCATATTGCTGCCGGTTATTTTGATGCTGATTGGTTCCATAGCAAGCATCATTGACCCAAATGCTACGAGCGGTTTCACCGTTTTTAGTGAATTTATCGGTCATGAGATCATTGCTTTGCTCATTTCAGTTGTATTTGCCCTCTTTTCACTCGGCTTTGCACGTGGATTCACCAAACACGATATTTCCCGTTTCACCAGTGAATGTCTGGCGCCTACGGCGACCATCATTCTCATTATTGGCGGAGGCGGTGCCTTCAAACAGGTATTGATCAATAGTGGTGTAGGTAACGCCATTGCTGAAGTCGCTACCCATGCCAACATCAACGTGATCCTGTTTGCCTGGCTTGTCGCTGGGCTCATTCGTGTAGCTACCGGTTCAGCAACCGTAGCCATGACAACAGCCGCCGGTATTGTCGCTCCAGTGCTTGCACTCACACCAGGGGCCAATATTGAGCTGGTTGTACTCGCCACAGGTGCGGGGTCACTCATCTTGTCTCATGTAAACGATGCAGGATTCTGGATGATCAAAGAATTCTTCAATATGAGCGTTTCCCAGACATTGAAAACGTGGACCGTTATGGAAACACTATTATCTGTAGTGGGACTGATCTTTATTTTGCTCCTGAGTACAGTGGTATAAATGGAGTATCTATAGTAGAAAGAAATTAAAATCTCATCGCTTTCTAGAGAAAGAAGGATTAAATATATGAACAACTATATGATTGGGATCGATATTGGTACCACCAGTACCAAATCCGTATTATTTACCGAGCAAGGCTCTGTCGTCAGTACCTCAACGCAGGAATATCCTTTGTATACCCCAGCACCCGATGTTGCCGAGCAGGACCCTGAAGAGATTGTACAAGCGGCCCTCCGCTCTGTACGAGGAGTCATGGATCAGAGTGGTGTTGCTGCCGAGCAGATCCTGTTTGTATCCTGCAGCTCGGCTATGCATAGTGTCATTGCCATGGGACAGGATAATAAACCCTTAACCCGTTGCATCACCTGGGCGGATAATCGAAGTGCAGCTTGGTCTGCCAAGCTGCAAGAGAATGGATTGGGCCATCGCATTTATCTGCGCACAGGTACACCGATCCATCCCATGTCACCGCTGACCAAATTAATGTGGCTGCGTCACGATGAACCTGAACTTTTTGAGAGTACCGCCAAATTTATTTCGATTAAAGAATATCTGTTCTTCCGTCTATTCGGACAATATGTCGTCGACCATTCCATCGCTTCCTGCACAGGTTTGCTCAATCTGGAACAACTGGACTGGGACGCAGAGGCCCTTGAGGTTGCAGGCATTACACCCGACCATCTCTCGAAGCTTGTACCTACAACACATATATTAGAAGGAATGAATCACGAATCGGCTGAAAAAATGGCTCTCTCCCCCTCTACGCCCTTTGTTATTGGCGCAAGTGATGGGGTTTTATCCAATCTCGGCGTAAATGCCATTGAACCTGGTGTTGTCGCAGCAACCATCGGAACCAGCGGGGCCATTCGCACTGTCGTGGACCGTCCGGTTACCGATCCCAAAGGTCGAACCTTCTGTTATGCCCTCACAGAGAATCTTTGGGTCATTGGTGGACCTGTGAATAACGGTGGCATGCTGTTTCGTTGGGTGCGGGATGAATTCGCCGCGTCTGAAGTGGAGACAGCGAAACGACTTGGCATCAATTCCTATGATGTACTGACCAAAATTGCCGAACGTGTCCGGCCGGGATCGGAAGGGCTTCTGTTCCATCCGTACCTTTCGGGCGAACGTGCCCCTTTATGGAATCCGGATGCCCGTGGCTCCTTTTTTGGCTTAACACTCCATCACCAGAAAGAGCATATGATTCGTGCTGTCCTGGAAGGGGTTATTTTCAACCTATATACGGTACTGCTCGCCATGGAAGAACAGATTGGGCAACCTACCTCCATTCAAGCCACAGGTGGATTTGCACGCTCTCCTCTCTGGCGCCAGATGATGTCTGATATCTTCAATCAGGAAGTGGTTGTACCCGAGAGCTTCGAAAGTTCCTGTTTGGGTGCCGTCGTGCTTGGTTTGTACGCTACAGGGCGGATCCAATCGCTTCATGCCGTTTCTTCCATGGTCGGTACAACGCATCGGCATACCCCTGTCAAAGAGAATGCTGTACTTTACCAGGAGCTGCTGCCCATCTTTATTCGGATCTCTCGCAAACTGGAAGAGGAATACGCAGATATCGCTGAATTCCAGCGTAAGATGTCCCTTCCCCGTCTCTAAATCATCAATCCATACTTCGTCCCTGCACCAAAAAAAGAGGGTGTCCTCTAAAACCAAAAATCGGTTTTAGAGGACACCCTCTTTTGCTATACACGCATAATCTATCCTTTGATTTCATATTATACATTCATACACTTCAACCTCCATATTCGAGCATCAGCTTACCTCTTGATCCTGATAATTTTCATTACATATGTCTCAAAATGAAGTCATCTATGTCCATTATCCTTATACATTGTCATCACAGAATTACCATCTACTTAGAAAATACACCACTGATCTTGTTCAATTAAAAGCATGAGTTTACTCCCCTCTCCGTCTCCCATCCAGACACTGAATTCGTCGCTTTCACCATCGCCCCATTGGCAAGAAAAACACGAGGGTGAGAGGTCGCTCTTTTTCCGATCTCAATCATGCTTCGTTTTCACTTCACGGTTATCCACAGACAGGTTATTCACAAACGAAGAATACTTTTACACACAATTTGGCATCATTTGACGGATAACCTGTGTATAAAACATTTTTGGTTTTTGGGTCATTCTGTCGAAAATTAAACAGTTTATAAACAATATATTGTGTTGTGACTAAAAATTATACACAAGTTATTGAATTTGTGGATAAAATCACGCGATACGTTGAAATGCGGGGTTTCTTTTGCTATGATTGTATTACTTTTGGATGTGAATATGTGATCTGACCCATAATATTATCAACAGCCTGTGGATAAAGTTGTGAACAATTTTCCGTTGTTCATACTTTTTTTGTTTTCGACCTGCGGGGGTTTGGGGATAAATTCAACAATATATCTCGTATTTCGACACTGCATCATGGCTTAAGCCACACTTGGAACATGTAAAAGGAGTGACAGTCTGTGGACAGCCATACTTCTGATTTATGGCAGCAAATTTTATCAATCATACAAAACAAACTCAGCAAACCCAGCTTTGACACCTGGTTCAAAGCAACCAAAGCCACCAAGCTGAATGACCGTTCAATCGTCATTTCCGCACCAACCACGTTTGCCGTCGAATGGCTGGAGAGCCGTTACACCAAATTGGTTGGCTCGACGGTATACGAGTTGCTTGGCAAGCAAGTCGATGTGAAATTTGTCATCGAAGAGAACAAGCCTGCTGAACCGGACCCGCAACTGCCGGCGCCAACGCCTACAGTTGTACAGGAAGAAGCCGTACTCAGCATGCTCAATCCGAAATATACGTTCGATACATTTGTCATCGGGCCGGGCAACCGTTTTGCCCATGCCGCATCGCTGGCGGTCGCTGAAGCGCCCGCCAAAGCTTACAATCCTCTCTTTCTGTATGGAGGAGTAGGTCTCGGTAAAACTCACTTAATGCATGCGATCGGACATTATGTTCTGGAGCATGATCCGGGCAGCAAAGTCGTTTATTTGTCGTCTGAGAAATTCACGAACGAATTCATTAACTCGATCCGTGATAACCGCGGGGAGAGCTTCCGTAACAAATACCGGAGCGTCGACATCTTGCTCATTGATGATATTCAGTTCTTGGCGGGAAAAGAATCAACACAAGAGGAATTTTTCCATACGTTTAATGCGCTGCACGAGGAACGGAAGCAGATTATCATCTCCAGCGACAGACCACCGAAGGAAATTCCGACATTGGAAGAACGGCTTCGTTCTCGCTTTGAATGGGGGTTAATCACGGATATCCAGCCTCCAGATTTGGAGACAAGGATCGCAATTTTGCGGAAAAAGGCACGTGCGGAAAACTTGGATATTCCGAATGAAGCGATGATGTACATTGCCAACCAGATTGACACCAACATCCGTGAACTGGAGGGCGCCCTGATTCGGGTCGTTGCTTATTCTTCACTGACTAATCAAGATGTAACCACTCATCTGGCAGCTGAAGCACTGAAGGATATTATTCCTTCCAGTCGTCCCAAAATGATCACTATTCATGACATCCAACAAAAGGTCGGCGAGTATTATAGCCTTAAGCTTGAAGATTTCAAAGCACGGAAACGGACCAAGGCAGTTGCTTTTCCAAGACAGATTGCCATGTATCTCTCTCGTGAACTGACAGACTTTTCTCTGCCCAAAATTGGGGAAGCATTCGGAGGACGAGATCACACCACTGTCATACATGCTCACGAAAAAATCTCCCAAGCGATTAAAAACGATCAGGATCTCTATAAAGTTATCAACAACTTAACCGAAAAAATTAAGAATCCAACCTGAACAAGTCCCAAGCCTATGCACAACGTATACACATGTGGATAGGCTTGGGTGTACGGGTTTATACCCACTTATCCACATATTCAGTGCCCCTATTACTATTATTACTAAAAAGATCTTAAAGATATCATCTCCAAAATAGCCATTTCGGAGCTTAGCCTTCGGCCTTTGAAAAACACCTTTTAACACCCCAACACCCAAAAAATCAGCTAGGAGTGAAACCATGAAAATCAGCATAATGAAAAACTACTTAAACGATTCCATACAGCAAGTATCCAAAGCGATCTCGAGCCGTACGACGATTCCGATTCTGAGCGGTATCAAATTCGACGTGAATCATCAAGGTGTAACGTTGACAGCAAGTGACACCGATATATCCATTCAATCCTTCATCCCGCTTGAAGATGGAGATAAAAGCGTAGTTCAGGTAGATCAACCGGGCAGTGTAGTTTTGCCAGCCAAGTTTTTCGTGGAGATCATCAAGAAGCTGCCATCGCAAGAAGTGCACATGGAAGTCAAAGAGAACTTCAACACCTTTATCTCCGCAGGTGCTACCGAAATTCAACTGGTAGGTCTTGATCCGGAAGAATTCCCGGTACTGCCAAGCATCGAAGAAAACCAAACGGTCTCCATTCCAGGAGATTTGCTGAAAAATATGATCAAACAAACGGTTTTCTCCATTTCCACACATGAGACTACTCCAATCCTGACAGGTGTACTCTGGAGTTTGGGTGACAACGAATTGAAATTTGTGGCAACAGACCGTCACCGTCTTGCTACTCGATCAGCAATGCTGGATAATGCAGAAGGTATCCGCTTCAACAACGTGGTCATTTCCGGTAAAACGCTGAACGAGCTCAGCAAAATTGTTCCGGATCAAAATACCCTTGTGGATATCGTTGTTGCAGATAACCAGGTCCTGTTCAAAATCGACCGTGTATTGTTCTACTCCCGTATTTTGGACGGAACATATCCGGATACTTCTAGAATTATTCCAACGTCATACAAAACAGAACTTGTTTTAGATACAAAAAAATTAAGTGAATCCATTGACCGGGCTTATTTGCTGTCGCGTGAAGAGAAAACAAACATCGTGCGTATGCAAACGATGGATTCAGGATCCGTTGAAATTTCTTCAAGCTCTTCCGAGCTAGGTAAAGTAAGAGAAGAAATCGAACCTGCCGAGTTTACAGGAGATCCGTTAAAAATCTCGTTCAACTCCAAATACATGCTGGATGTGCTGAAAGTTGTTGAAAGTGAGCAGCTGATGATCGCTTTTACAGGAGTCATGAGTCCAATTATCTTGAAACCGCTGGATGACAGTCACAGCCTTTACGTGATATTGCCATATCGGACGACCAACTAACGAAAGGAAGATCACAGTGAACCAAGTTACGATTCGTACGGAATATATTAAGCTTGATCAATTTTTGAAACTGGCTGATTGCATCCCAACTGGAGGTATGGCCAAAGCTTTGCTTCAGGAAGGACTTGTACGTGTGAATAAAGAGCCTGAGGAACGCCGGGGACGTAAGTTATACCCTGGGGATATCGTTGAAGTGGACGGAGAAGGCACATTCGAAGTTGCTGCAGAATAAGAAGACCAGTTCGATCCTGCTGCCTCCTGACGGACGGGATAAAAGGGAGGTTACCGCGTGTTTGTGAACAGCATTGATCTGCAGAATTTCCGCAATTATGAACATCTGAGACTGGATTCTTTTGGTCCCGTAAACTTGTTGATCGGGCAAAATGCCCAAGGAAAGACCAATCTTGCAGAGGCGATTTTTGTCCTTGCACTCACCAAGAGCCACCGTACATCTCGTGACAAGGAGCTGATTCGTTTCGGTGAGGAACGTGCCAGACTTGCAGCAGAGGTCGACAAAAAGTACGGATCGGTCAAGCTTGAACTATCTTTGTCGCAACAAGGCAAAAAAGCAAAGATTAACGGCCTGGAGCAGCGCAAGTTAAGTGATTTTGTCGGAGCGCTCAATGTTGTGATGTTTGCACCGGAGGATCTGGAGATTGTAAAAGGCACACCGGGGGTCCGCCGCCGGTTTCTTGACATGGAGATTGGACAGGTTGCACCTGGCTACCTGTACCACCTGCAGCAATATCAAAAAGTGCTCGTCCAACGAAACAATTTGCTTAAGCAGTTATGGGGAAAAGGGGCATCGGCCCAGACTATGCTTGAGGTGTGGAACGAACAACTGGTCGAGCATGGTGTTAAAATCGTCAAAAAAAGGAAACAATTCATAAAGAAACTGCAAAAGTGGGCAGAAACGATTCATCAGGGGATCACCGGAGGCGGAGAAGTCTTGCGGCTGGCCTACCTTCCTTCCTTCAGCGAAGCCGCTGAGGAAGATGAAGCTGTCTTAATGGACCAATTTATGATAAAATTATCACAAATGAAAGAGCAGGAGATTCGCCGAGGCACAACCCTTAGTGGGCCGCATCGGGATGACCTGTCCTTTTTCATTAACGATCGGGAAGTACAAACATATGGCTCGCAGGGGCAGCAGCGCACAACGGCGTTGTCCCTTAAACTTGCGGAAATTGAACTGATTCATGAAGAAATCGGAGAATATCCAGTTCTGTTGCTGGATGATGTTCTGTCCGAGCTGGACCCTTTTCGCCAGACGCAGCTGATCGAAACGTTCCAGAGCAAGGTGCAAACCTTTATTACGGCTACGGGGATCGAGAGCCTGAACGTTGACAAGCTCAAAGATGCCAGTATTTATCACGTTCATGCCGGACAGGTTGAACGCTAAGGAGTGAGGGGCTTATGTACATTCATCTGGGCGGTGAGAAGATCATCCGTTCTTCCGAATTGGTCGCTATTTTTGATATATCGATTGAAAAATCCTCAAAGATCTCCAAGCAGTATGTCACGCATGCCGAGCAGGAAAAAACAGTGGAACACATCGGCGAAGAGGAAGCCAAGTCCATTGTGGTGACCAAAAACATTGTGTACTACTCGCCTATTTCCTCAGCCACGCTGAAAAAGCGGGCTCACATTTTTCCGGATCTCTAGCGTTGTGTGGCATAAAAGATGTCTCTTTTGCTGCTTGTCTTTAAATTTGAATAGCTGCTGAAATGAAGGACGTTGCCTATTTCAGCAAACAATTATTAGTTAACGCATATTTACGATATTGAATCTATAGAAGTAGGTGAAAGGCATGTCTATGAATCAACCGTCATATGATGCGAATGAAATTCAGGTCCTTGAAGGATTGGAAGCCGTACGGAAGCGTCCGGGCATGTATATCGGTTCCACCAGTTCCAAGGGCCTGCATCATCTGGTCTGGGAAGTAGTGGACAACAGTATTGACGAAGCGCTTGCAGGTTACTGCGACCACATTGAGGTCAGTATCCATGAAGACAATAGCGTGACTGTAGTCGATAACGGACGGGGTATTCCTGTCGGCGAACATACCAAAATGAAACGTCCTGCACTTGAGGTAGTTATGACTGTCCTCCATGCAGGGGGGAAATTTGGCGGCGGCGGATATAAAGTATCCGGTGGTTTGCATGGTGTTGGTGTGTCCGTTGTGAATGCACTCTCTGAAAAAGTGGTTGTAACGGTTAAACGTGAGGGACATATCTATCAACAGGAATATCGCCGTGGAGCTCCACAGTACGACCTGAAAGTGATCGGTACAACCGACGAAACAGGAACAACGGTTAGATTCCATCCGGACCCTGAAATTTTTACGGAAACAAGAGTTTATGAATATGACATCTTGCTGGCCCGTATTCGTGAGCTGGCGTTCCTGAACAAGGGTATTGGTCTTACACTGACGGATGAGCGTACAGGTGCAACCAACTCATTCCTGTATGAAGGCGGCATTATCGAATACGTCTCCTTCCTCAACCAGAAGCGCGAAGTACTGCATGAAAATCCAATTTACGTTGAAGGTTCCAGAGATAACATCCAGGTGGAAGTTGCCCTGCAATACAATGACAACTACACCGAGAATATCTATTCCTTCGCGAACAATATCAACACGCATGAGGGCGGAACGCATGAATCAGGTTTCAAGAGTGCCCTTACGCGGATTATCAATGACTACGCCCGTAAGGCTGGGGTAATCAAGGACAGCACGGGGAACCTTTCCGGGGATGACGTGCGTGAAGGCTTGACAGCTATTATTTCGGTCAAGATTCCGGAACCGCAATTTGAAGGACAGACAAAGACCAAGCTGGGCAACAGCGAAGTGCGTGGGATTGTCGAATCCTTGTTTGCCGAGAAGCTGCAGGAGTTCCTGGAAGAGAATCCTTCCGTATCCCGTCGCATTTTGGAAAAAGGGCTGCAAGCAGCACGTGCGCGTGAAGCTGCCCGTAAAGCCCGTGAACTGACACGTCGTAAAGGTGCACTCGAAGTGAGCTCACTTCCAGGTAAACTGGCAGACTGTTCATCCAAGGATGCTTCAATCAGCGAATTGTACATCGTCGAAGGTGACTCTGCAGGCGGATCAGCAAAGCAAGGTCGGGATCGTCATTTCCAAGCGATTTTGCCACTGCGTGGTAAGATTTTGAACGTGGAAAAAGCTCGTCTTGACCGAATATTGGGTAATGCGGAGATTAGAGCAATTATTACGGCAATGGGTACGGGTATTGGTGATGACTTCGATATTGCCAAAGCACGCTATCACAAAATCATTTTGATGACCGATGCCGACGTTGATGGTGCTCATATCCGAACACTATTGCTGACATTCCTGTATCGGTACATGCGTAAAATCATTGAGGCAGGTTATGTATATATTGCACAACCGCCATTGTTCAAGATTGAGCGTAACAAAGTGATTCGTTATGCCGGTTCCGAGAGAGAGCGCGATGAAATTATTGCAACGCTCGGCGAAAATGCGAAATTCAACGTTCAGCGTTACAAAGGTCTTGGCGAGATGAATGCCGGACAATTGTGGGAAACGACGATGGATCCGGAGAGCCGGACCATGATGCAAGTATCGATTAATGATGCCATACTTGCTGATACCATGTTTGACACCCTGATGGGGGATAACGTTGAACCGCGTCGTGACTTTATCCAAGAAAATGCAAAATACGTGAAAAACCTCGACATTTAACATATTCGAAGAGGCGCCTGAGAGGGCGCCTTTTTTATATTAGGGAAGCTATGGAACAGGGAAGGCGTATACTTAGATCTCCATATCCCTTTGTTATCTGCGTACACGTTTTTTGGCAGATGAAGCCTGTGCTTTAGGGGATGGCCGGGAGCTCTTACCCTTTTTGGAGGGCAAACGACCGTACGCAATCGCATAACGTTTGATCTTCCGGTACGCCTCCTTGTCCGGTAATAAGCCAAAGGCGTAAATGCCTGGCAGTGTGTTGACTTCAAGAATCCAGGGACGCCCTGCTTCGTCTAGCGCAATATCAATACCAATCTCTTTAAGTCTTGGAAATGATGTTTGCAATTGCACAGCGGTATGAATACCTAAGCGGTACAGCTCAGTGCGAAGTTTTTTGAAGCCATCCTGATGAAGATGGGGGAGTACGAGTTCTTCAAACGTGGCCAATCGCCCACCGCCATGAATGTTGGTGATGATTTTACCCGGGGCAGCAACACGTCCCAGAACACCTGTTGTTTCCCAGTTGTGTAGCAGATTTTTCTGAGTTAACACACGCAAGTCAAAAGGCAAATTTTCATGCTTCATCAGCGAGATTCCCTGTTGAATGATATATTCACGTTCCTGAATGCGATCATTCAGTGCTCGTTCGAGTTCGTCCAGGGAATGAAATGATCTCTCCTCTGTACCGTATTGGAGATGATATGTTGTTGTGAGATAGGTAGCTCTGGAGATAACAGCACTTGCTTCGGGTTCATCAGCCAGGTTTCGATCATTGGTTTCTTCCGAAACCTCTGCATCTGTGGTGGAATCTTCGGAATTAACAACAGGTTCGTATAAACGGGTTGTTCTCACCCGCATAACGCCATTACCGTAAGTGCCACGGTCCGGTTTGATATAGTTGGACTCAAATAATTCAGTCATTCGTTCCAGAGTTTGACGGCTATATTTTCGGGTCACTGGGATATATTCATTCACAATGCGACTGCGTTGTAACACGGCTGTTTTGGCCCATTTGCTGGAGACGCGTTGGATACCCAAGATTCATCAGTCCTTTCATGTTTTTCAGTTCTAAAGAGGGACCAGACACGGAGAAATCAAAGGACAAGAGACGATTTCAGTGGTATAATAGAGAAATATGGCGTTTTGTGCGATGAGCTGCACAATTTGCAGTTTGATCGTAGGACGGGAATGGCTTTAGCCTCGGTAGGCACAGTACATATGCCGTTTTTCTAGCATTGTATGTGCAATTGGGGAGGAAGGCAGGGCGTATCCCCAGACACGCAGAAGTTCCCGGAAGAAAGGCTATTGCCCAGCGGACGTTTAATTGTGTAACTTTTGTGAAAGTAATATAATAAAGAGTAGCGTTCTTGCGCGGTTTTAGCCTTGTTAGGCTTTTCACATATAATCAACTTTTTTGCATGACGGAATGGAACGTTTGTTGAAGGACAAGAAGGAGGTCCAGCATGGCGGAAGAAATGAACTCTCAGATTACAGATCGGGATATAGGCGTCGAGATGCGTGAATCGTTTATGGATTATGCGATGAGCATCATCGTTAGCCGTGCCTTACCTGACGTGCGTGATGGATTGAAGCCGGTTCACCGGCGTATTCTGTACGCGATGTCAGAGCTCGGCATGACACCCGATAAACCACATAAAAAATCAGCCAGAATCGTCGGCGAAGTTATCGGTAAGTATCACCCACACGGTGACTCTGCTGTTTACGAGACGATGGTACGGATGGCACAGGATTTCTCCCTGCGTTATATGCATGTAGATGGACATGGTAACTTTGGATCGGTCGATGGTGATATGGCAGCAGCCATGCGTTATACCGAAGCACGTTTGTCCAAGATTGCTATGGAAATGCTCAGAGATATCAACAAGGATACGATTGATTTCCAACCAAACTATGACGGTGAAGAACATGAGCCAATCGTTCTGCCTGCTCGTTTTCCTAACTTGCTTGTCAATGGGGTCGGCGGGATCGCGGTAGGTATGGCTACCAATATTCCTCCTCATAACCTGGGTGAGGTCATTGATGGTGTACAGGCCATGATTCAAAATCCGGACATTACATCCATGGAACTCATGGATTACATTCAAGGACCAGACTTCCCTACGTCCGGCTACATTTTGGGCCGTTCAGGCATTCGCCAGGCGTATCAGACCGGACGTGGTTCAGTAACGATGCGGGCTAAAACCAACATCGAAGAGAACAACAACAAGGCGCGAATTATCGTTACAGAGTTGCCTTATCAGGTAAACAAGGCGAGACTTGTTGAGAAAATCGCCGAGTTGGTACGTGATAAAAAGATTGATGGTATTACTGACCTTCGTGATGAGTCTGACCGTAATGGTATGCGGGTTGTAATTGAACTTCGCAGAGACGTGAATCCGGGGGTTGTCCTGAACAACCTGTACAAACATACATCGATGCAATCCACTTTCGGGATTAACATGCTTGCGATTGTTAATAAAGAACCTAAAATTCTGAACTTGCGTGAAGTGTTGTATCACTATCTGCAGCATCAGATTGAGGTTATTCGCAGACGTACGCAGTTTGAACTGAAAAAGGCTGAAGCTCGTGCACACATTCTAGAAGGTTTACGTATTGCGCTGGATCATATCGACGAGATTATTACGTTGATTCGTTCATCCAGTAATGCGGATGCAGCAAGAGAAGGTTTGATTGAGCGCTTCTCACTCAGTCATGATCAGGCTCAAGCTATTCTCGATATGCGTCTGCAACGACTCACAGGTCTGGAACGCGAACGTATTGAAAATGAATATAACGAACTGATGGTCAAAATCAGAGAGTATCGCGAAATTCTGGCCAATGAGCATCTGGTGCTTGAGATTATCAGTACGGAGCTGCAAGAGATCCGCGACCGCTTCAGCGATGATCGTCGTACAGAGATCACTGTAGGCGAAGAGAGCATTCTGGATGAGGACCTGATTCCACGTGAAGAGGTTATCATTACGATTACTCATACAGGCTACGTGAAACGTCTGCCGGTATCCACATACCGCAGCCAGAAACGTGGTGGACGTGGGGTCGTGGGTATGGATACGAAAGATACCGACTTTGTCGAGCATTTGTTTGTGACCAACTCCCACAATTACCTCATGTTCTTCACTGACAAAGGTAAAGTGTACCGTCTCAAAGCTTACGAGATTCCAGAGCTTGGACGTACCGCTCGGGGAACGCCGATTATCAACCTGATCCAGATCGAGCAGGGCGAATCGGTCAATGCCGTAATTCCGGTCCAGGAATTCGAAAGTGACAGATATTTGTTCTTTGCTACCCGCCAAGGGGTTGTGAAGAAGACGCCACTTGAGGATTACACCAATATCCGCAAAGGCGGCTTGATCGGTATTTCCTTACGTGATGATGACGTTCTGATCGATGTTAAGCTGACCGATGGATTGCAAGAGATCATCATGGGTACAGCTCACGGAATGTCTATTCGATTCTCGGAAGGTAATGTACGTTCCATGGGACGTAGCGCAACCGGGGTCAAAGGGATTACATTGGATGAACAGGATGCTGTTATCGGCATGGATGTAGTTGATAAAGAGCTTGATGTTCTGATCGTTACAGCCAAAGGTTACGGTAAACGTACACCTGTCAATGATTATCGGATGCAGACTCGTGGCGGTAAAGGGATCAAGACTATTAATGTCACTGAGAAGAACGGCTCAGTAGTCAGCCTCAAAATGGTTAAAACCGAAGAGGATCTGATGATTATCACGTCTAGCGGTACGTTGATCCGGATGAGCATGGAAGGCATATCCACTATGGGTCGATACACGCAGGGTGTGAAGCTGATTCATATTCGTGACGAGGATTCAGTAGCTACAGTCAGCCGAATTGACAAAAATGAAGAGGAACCAGACGATGAGTCGCTTGAAGGCTTGGAAGGCGAGGAGTCCCAAGCTCCGGTAGTAAGCTTGGAAGAAGGCACCGTTTCTGACGCTGAGGTTAATGAAGTTGAGGGCGACGACGATTCCGGTTCGGAAGCATAAAATAGAATTTTATAAAGACTGATCTCTTTGAGATTGGAAGAAGATTGCGAGGGCTCCCACGGGGAGCCCTTTTGTTTGTATAAAGGGATCTCTTCTTTTATTCTTCCGAATCTGGGATGTACAGCCTGATTCCTGAGTAATATAATGGGAAATATCATGAAAAACCGGGACTATGGTCTTGTTTGTATTAACATAGAAGAACGATGAGTGAGGGGAATACACATGGGATTAATCACCCTGTCAGAAGTCAAACCAGGACTCAAACTTGGGAGTGATGTGCAAACACTTCGCGGCAACGTTCTGCTTCAGAAGGGAAAAGTCATTTTACCCAAGGATATGGAAGTGCTCAGAGCCTTTATGATTCAACAGGTAGATATTGAACAAGAAAGAACGGTGTCGAGTAGTACAGGAATCAAAGGTGCATCTGTGTCCGCAGGAAGTTCTGCCAATGACAACAATGGTGAACGGACAGGGAAGACAGGGAACGTCACCACAGCTCCTGTAGTAACGTCTTTGCAGGATGAGTATGAGAAGATGATCGGACTAACCAAAAATGCTTTCCTGTCCTCTCTGGCGGCTGAATTACCGGTCTATGAGTTACGTACACAGTTGGAGGCTGTGTTTGCACATCTCAAACAATATAATGTGCTTACCTTCAGTCCACGAGTAATGCAAGAACATGATTATGTATATCACCATGCCGTACTGAGTGCGATCACATCCTATCAACTGGCTCAATGGATCGATCTCCCCTCCAAGGATTGGATGCAAGTGGCTTTTGCAGGCTTGTTCCATGATATTGGTAACAACAAGGTAGATCCGCAGATACTCCATAAACCATCCACGTTGACGGCTACAGAGCAGGAAGAGATTCGTCAGCATACGAAATATGGTTATCAGATCCTTAAACAGGCAAAGGCCATTAATGAGGGAGCCAGACTTGCAGCTTTGCAACATCATGAAAAAGTGGATGGTTCAGGCTACCCGTTGCAGCTTAGTGGGACGCAGATTCATATTTATGCCAAGATTGTAGCTATCGCTGATATTTTCCACGCCATGACGCTGGAGAAGATCTACCGCAAGGCACAATCACCATACCTAGTCCTAGAACAGATCCAAAGTGAGGCATTTGGGAAATTGGACCCTGCAATCGTAAGTGTATTTGTTCAACGGTCGACCCAGATCCATAATGGCATCCGAGTGAAACTCAGCAATAACCAGATTGGAGAGATCGTATTCTCTGATCGAGATCATCCTACACGGCCTATGGTGTCAGTAGAAGGAACCATCATTAACCTGATGCAGCAACGGCAGCTTCACATCCAAGAGGTTATCGGATAACAATAGATATTAAAGTAACTTGATGAGAGAGCCTTTCTTTTATAGAGAGGCTTTTTACGTGAGATAAATGTGGAAATGTAGAAAAAAACAAAAAGATTATAGAAAGATATATAATTAATAAAAAAGACTTGCATTCAATATCTGTACATGGTATATTCTAATTCCGGCCAAGAAAACACGGTTTACACGGTGCGGCAAGCAAATGAAATAAGCTTCGAAAGAAACTTAAAAAAAGAGCTTGCAAAGTTGGTTCGGATGTGATAAGATATAAAAGTTGCTGAAGAGAACGACATTCGGTAACGAAATAAGTTTGATCTTTGAAAACTGAACAACGAGTGAGTAAACATTCTGCTTGCAGAATGAACGCGAAAGTTTGAGACAAGCCTTGGCTTGAATCGACTGGAGCACAAATGAGATTTTTAATCTCGTCAGATTCAAAATGAGCTTATCGCTCTTTTCAATACTTTATTGGAGAGTTTGATCCTGGCTCAGGACGAACGCTGGCGGCATGCCTAATACATGCAAGTCGAGCGGACTTGAAGAGAAGCTTGCTTCTCTGATAGTTAGCGGCGGACGGGTGAGTAACACGTAGGCAACCTGCCCTCAAGTTTGGGACAACTACCGGAAACGGTAGCTAATACCGAATAATTGTTTTCTTCGCCTGAAGGAAATTGGAAAGACGGAGCAATCTGTCACTTGGGGATGGGCCTGCGGCGCATTAGCTAGTTGGTGAGGTAACGGCTCACCAAGGCGACGATGCGTAGCCGACCTGAGAGGGTGATCGGCCACACTGGGACTGAGACACGGCCCAGACTCCTACGGGAGGCAGCAGTAGGGAATCTTCCGCAATGGGCGAAAGCCTGACGGAGCAATGCCGCGTGAGTGATGAAGGTTTTCGGATCGTAAAGCTCTGTTGCCAGGGAAGAACGCTTGGGAGAGTAACTGCTCTCAAGGTGACGGTACCTGAGAAGAAAGCCCCGGCTAACTACGTGCCAGCAGCCGCGGTAATACGTAGGGGGCAAGCGTTGTCCGGAATTATTGGGCGTAAAGCGCGCGCAGGCGGTCATTTAAGTCTGGTGTTTAATCCCGGGGCTCAACCCCGGATCGCACTGGAAACTGGGTGACTTGAGTGCAGAAGAGGAGAGTGGAATTCCACGTGTAGCGGTGAAATGCGTAGATATGTGGAGGAACACCAGTGGCGAAGGCGACTCTCTGGGCTGTAACTGACGCTGAGGCGCGAAAGCGTGGGGAGCAAACAGGATTAGATACCCTGGTAGTCCACGCCGTAAACGATGAGTGCTAGGTGTTAGGGGTTTCGATACCCTTGGTGCCGAAGTTAACACATTAAGCACTCCGCCTGGGGAGTACGGTCGCAAGACTGAAACTCAAAGGAATTGACGGGGACCCGCACAAGCAGTGGAGTATGTGGTTTAATTCGAAGCAACGCGAAGAACCTTACCAGGTCTTGACATCTGAATGACCGGTGCAGAGATGTACCTTTTCTTCGGAACATTCAAGACAGGTGGTGCATGGTTGTCGTCAGCTCGTGTCGTGAGATGTTGGGTTAAGTCCCGCAACGAGCGCAACCCTTATATTTAGTTGCCAGCACTTCGGGTGGGCACTCTAGATAGACTGCCGGTGACAAACCGGAGGAAGGTGGGGATGACGTCAAATCATCATGCCCCTTATGACCTGGGCTACACACGTACTACAATGGCCGGTACAACGGGCTGCGAAATCGCGAGATGGAGCCAATCCCAACAAAGCCGGTCTCAGTTCGGATTGCAGGCTGCAACTCGCCTGCATGAAGTCGGAATTGCTAGTAATCGCGGATCAGCATGCCGCGGTGAATACGTTCCCGGGTCTTGTACACACCGCCCGTCACACCACGAGAGTTTATAACACCCGAAGTCGGTGGGGTAACCGCAAGGAGCCAGCCGCCGAAGGTGGGATAGATGATTGGGGTGAAGTCGTAACAAGGTAGCCGTATCGGAAGGTGCGGCTGGATCACCTCCTTTCTATGGAGAATCGTTTCCTGCAACGGAAACATTCAAATATGCAGCTTAGCTGCAAAAACACTCACTCGTTGTTCGGTTTTGAGAGCTCAAACTCTCAAACAGCTTGCTTTTGCATGGAGCTTGTTCTTTGAAAACTAGATATCGAAACGAAACAAACGCGAATTAGAACATTCCTTTAAGCTGATCTTGTGTAAACAAGTGAAGTGTTTATAAAGGTAGTTAAATTGCTTTTGTGATGGTATCGGGTGAGAGCGACTTTTGGATTTGGACGTAGTCCAAACCAAGGGAAGCGAACGACCGAAACCGGAACAAAATGGTTAAGCTACTAAGAGCACACGGAGGATGCCTAGGCGCTAGGAGCCGATGAAGGACGTGGCGAACAACGAAACTGCCTCGGGGAGCTGTAAGCAAGCTTTGATCCGGGGGTGTCCGAATGGGGAAACCCAGCTGGGGTAATTTCCAGTTACTCACAACTGAATACATAGGTTGTGTAGAGGCATACCAGGGGAACTGAAACATCTAAGTACCCTGAGGAAGAGAAAACAATAGTGATTCCGTCAGTAGCGGCGAGCGAACGCGGAGAAGCCCAAACCAAAGAGCTTGCTCTTTGGGGTTGTGGGACGTCTCACATGGAGTTACAAAGGAACCGGTTAAGCGAAGAGGTCTGGAAAGGCCCGCCAAAGAAGGTAAAAGCCCTGTAGTTGAAAGTCTGTTCCCTCCGAGACGGATCCCGAGTAGTGCGGGGCACGTGAAACCCCGTATGAATCCGGCAGGACCATCTGCCAAGGCTAAATACTTCCTAGCGACCGATAGTGAAGCAGTACCGTGAGGGAAAGGTGAAAAGCACCCCGGAAGGGGAGTGAAATAGAACCTGAAACCGTGTGCTTACAAAAAGTCAGAGCCCGTTTTAGGGGTGATGGCGTGCCTTTTGTAGAATGAACCGGCGAGTTACGTTCCCGTGCAAGGTTAAGGTGAAGAGCCGGAGCCGCAGCGAAAGCGAGTCTGAATAGGGCGACTTAGTACGTGGACGTAGACCCGAAACCGGGTGATCTACCCCTGTCCAGGGTGAAGGTGCGGTAACACGCACTGGAGGCCCGAACCCACGCATGTTGAAAAATGCGGGGATGAGGTGGGGGTAGCGGAGAAATTCCAATCGAACTCGGAGATAGCTGGTTCTCCCCGAAATAGCTTTAGGGCTAGCCTCGGAAAACAGAGTCGTGGAGGTAGAGCACTGATTGGGTGCGGGGCCCGCAAGGGTTACCAAGCTCAGTCAAACTCCGAATGCCATAGACTTACTTCCGGGAGTCAGACAGTGAGTGCTAAGATCCATTGTCAAAAGGGAAACAGCCCAGACCATCAGCTAAGGTCCCCAAGTGTGTGTTAAGTGGGAAAGGATGTGGAGTTGCACAGACAACCAGGATGTTGGCTTAGAAGCAGCCACCATTGAAAGAGTGCGTAATAGCTCACTGGTCGAGTGACTCTGCGCCGAAAATGTAACGGGGCTAAACACACCACCGAAGCTATGGCTTGATGCTTTGCATCAGGGGTAGGGGAGCGTTGTATAAGGGTTGAAGGTGTACCGTAAGGAGCGCTGGACATTATACAAGTGAGAATGCCGGTATGAGTAACGAAAAGATCAGTGAGAATCTGATCCGCCGAAAGCCTAAGGGTTCCTGAGGAAGGCTCGTCCGCTCAGGGTAAGTCGGGACCTAAGGCGAGGCCGAAAGGCGTAGTCGAAGGACAACAGGTCGAAATTCCTGTACCACCGTAAGCCGTTATGAGCAATGGGGGGACGCAGTAGGGTAGTGACGCGGACTGATGGATGTCCGTCTAAGCAGTAAGGCTGATGTGTAGGCAAATCCGCACATTGTAAGGCTGAGCTGTGATGGGGAGCGAAAATTATAGTAGCGAAGGTCATGATCTCACACTGCCAAGAAAAGCCTCTAGCCAGGTGAAGGTGCCCGTACCGCAAACCGACACAGGTAGGCGAGAAGAGTATTCTAAGGCGCGCGGAAGAACTCTCGTTAAGGAACTCGGCAAAATGACCCCGTAACTTCGGGAGAAGGGGTGCCCCGGTAGTGTGAATAGCACGAGGGGGCCGCAGTGAAAAGGCCCAAGCGACTGTTTAGCAAAAACACAGGTCTGTGCGAAGCCGTAAGGCGAAGTATACGGGCTGACGCCTGCCCGGTGCTGGAAGGTTAAGGGGAGTGGTTAGGAGCAATCCGAAGCTGTGAACCGAAGCCCCAGTAAACGGCGGCCGTAACTATAACGGTCCTAAGGTAGCGAAATTCCTTGTCAGGTAAATTCTGACCCGCACGAATGGCGTAACGACTTGGGCGCTGTCTCAACGAGAGATCCGGTGAAATTTTAATACCTGTGAAGATGCAGGTTACCCGCGACAAGACGGAAAGACCCCATGGAGCTTTACTGCAGCTTGATATTGAATTTGGGTACGATCTGTACAGGATAGGTGGGAGCCTTTGAAACGTGAGCGCCAGCTTGCGTGGAGGCAACGTTGGGATACCACCCTGATCGTATCTAGGTTCTAACCTGGTACCGTAATCCGGTGCGGGGACAGTGTCAGGTGGGCAGTTTGACTGGGGCGGTCGCCTCCTAAAGAGTAACGGAGGCGCCCAAAGGTTCCCTCAGAATGGTTGGAAATCATTCGAAGAGTGCAAAGGCATAAGGGAGCTTGACTGCGAGACCTACAAGTCGAGCAGGGACGAAAGTCGGGCTTAGTGATCCGGTGGTACCGCATGGAAGGGCCATCGCTCAACGGATAAAAGCTACCCTGGGGATAACAGGCTTATCTCCCCCAAGAGTCCACATCGACGGGGAGGTTTGGCACCTCGATGTCGGCTCATCGCATCCTGGGGCTGAAGTAGGTCCCAAGGGTTGGGCTGTTCGCCCATTAAAGCGGTACGCGAGCTGGGTTCAGAACGTCGTGAGACAGTTCGGTCCCTATCTGTCGTGGGCGTAGGAAATTTGAGAGGAGCTGTCCTTAGTACGAGAGGACCGGGATGGACGTACCGCTGGTGTACCAGTTGTTCCGCCAGGAGCACCGCTGGGTAGCTATGTACGGACGGGATAAACGCTGAAAGCATCTAAGCGTGAAGCCCCCCTCAAGATGAGATTTCCCAGTATGTAAGACCCCTTGAAGACGACGAGGTAGATAGGCTGGGGGTGGAAGTGCAGCAATGCATGGAGCTGACCAGTACTAATCGGTCGAGGGCTTATCCAATAGCAAGTTGTAATTCGCGTGTTTCGTTTCGAATCTAGTTTTCAGAGAACGATCTCTGAAATGTAAGCTAAGCTATGCGTTTGGTGGCGATGGCGGAGGGGTTCCACACGTACCCATCCCGAACACGACCGTTAAGCCCTCTAGCGCCGATGGTACTTGGACCGCAGGGTCCTGGGAGAGTAGGACGCCGCCAAGCAAAGAACCACTGCCGATGTTATTCGGTGGTGGTTTTTATTTGTTTATAAGGATTAGAAACGATGAGCGGAAGCTCTGACACGATCGATACTGGAAGGTAACATTTTTGTTACGGATAACAGCGGCAAAACCAGTATAATAGGACTATGTTAAATATGCTAAAAGTACCTGACCACAGAGCTGGAATGTGCAGCTGTGAAAAGGAGGGTGTGTGTGTTAAGTTGGCGGAGACTTGGACTACAATCATTTCTGTTGCTTTGTTTGACCGTTGTTCTAGCAGGATGCGGTGAAGCTTCAGGATCTGTATGGACTTCATATGAAGGTGCGGTGAACGAGAAGAGTTTTCCGGTGCCGAAAGTAGCGAATAAATCTGACCAGTCTGAAAATAATTCGGATATGGATTATGTTCGATATACGCTGTCTGGTATTAGTGAGAGTACTAGCTTGCCTGAGGTATATCTAGACGAGATTAAAAGCTGGGGTTGGACAGAGAAGCAAGCCAAGGGTACATCCAATGAATCCAGTACCTTGCGTGTATTTGCAAAGGAAGGACATACTGTGCATTTAGCAGTACATGATGGTTCCTTTACACTAATGGTTCCTAGAAATGATGCTACTCAAGCGACAGTTAAATCATTGGCTGAAGACGATTGAGCTGTTGCGGGTAAGGTTGCATATGATTAATTAACGTTGTGATGTTCCTTATAATATAGTAAAGCTCCCGTGTACTTGATCGGGGGCTTTTTGTTATTTAGAGAAGTAGGCTTTAGTAATGATGGGAGAACCCATCACGTATGGTGGATCAGAGGTCATAAAGGTACAGAAGGAAGGAATGAGTAGTTTCTTCCGTACATGTATAGGTGGTATGTGTGCTTGAAGCATAGGGGAGTGTAGAGCGCTAAAAGTAGAGGGGGAGAGATATATGTTGCATAAAGGTATTGAGGTAATGAATTTCTGATGGAAAGAGCTTGAGGACATATAGAGCTGAGACTGAGTGAGAGATCGCTCAAGGCGTAAGTTCTACGAGATATCTGGGGTTATGAGGATATGGAGCAGCGGGAGGAAAAGAAGAGAAGAACGGAGCCTCGAGTGGGGATAACTCATTTAACTATACCCATGCTGTGGATAATGGATGAGAAAGGAACAATAAATAAAGGTTATCCACTGTGGATAACCTTTATTTGAGCATGTGAGGCTGAGTCAATTGAACGATACACGATTATGTTTTTGTAACAGATTATTCGAAGGGCTCAGCGGTTATGTATTACAGGTAAGTGAGGTTCATTGAGTATTGCATAAACGAGGGAGCGTTATTGCAGATAGTATGAGACATCTTGTTCATTCAATTTGATGAGTCCGTCTTTGCGCTCACGGGAGAGCACCATTACAACATACAAGCGAGGACCCAGCAACCACAAATGCCAGAAGATCAGCGAGAGGGTGAAGGACAATGGCGACCATATCAAACATACTGTAATGATACATAATCCAATCCAGCTCATGTTAAGGTGTACCCGGACAAACATACGGAAGCTAAAATGCTGATCAGGGATATAACCTAACCAGGGCATACGCATATTCCAGCGCCAGCGTTTGGCGTAAGAGGTACGGACCAGAAGTAATATCGTTCTGGCGATGACATAATGAATCCAGATGGTGATTGGACCTGCCAGTACAAAAAAGAAGAGGCCAGTCCAGGAGAATGCGAGTAGATTGAATAAGAGCATGATGACCGGCAGACACAGATAGCTGTAAATGACACTGCGGGCGATAGCCTTTTTTTTCAGAAGCCGGTATTGATAAAATGTTGCTTTATTCTCCGGTTCGGCGATCATACGATTATATATCCTCCTTCGGATTCACGTTGTGTGGGGTAGGTATTCGTTTTTCTTACACGAGTAAAAGAGAATGAATCATACATGTATGTATATATGAACCTTGTATCTCACGCCATGACGATTGTACAAGATATTGAGATTCGACGGAGCTTATCTCAGTATACTCCCGAATACACGGACTGTCAGGCTTTGATATCGTTATCATGTATTATATATCGGCTGGGATTCCATGTTTTTTTAAGGAAATCGAATATAAGTTTGAGTCAGGCCAAGGGATACGTGATGTAGAGGTAAATGCGATGGAATGCAGGATAACTGTATATACATAAGCAGGTGAATGTTCTTGTAGGGAGAATGAATGTATTTTTCGGTACAGACACCCAAGAGGGGGTGGGCGAATATATATATTTTATAGAAAGAAAGCACTATGAAAATGTTTAAAATAATAGAAACTGTGCAATACTGATAGTAAACGTAAAACAAGGTGGGATGGTTCATGGAAGAACATGCCGAACACACATGTATTATCTGCGAGCAAAGAAAAAGAGAAGGCATTTTTATTGTATCTGAATTCATATGTGACACTTGTGAAGCAGAAATGGTTCATACCGACGCGCAGGATGCCAAGTACAATTATTTTATTCATCAAATGAAGCAAATTTGGGTACAAAAAAACGCATAATGAATGTTGCTAATAGAAGTAGAAGCGAAACAACACATTGTAACGATGCTGATGTGTATAGAGGCCCAATGGGCCTTTTTCTGTTTTTAAGAGGAGAGAATGTCTTGTTTGCCATCTTGGGAAGGCGTATGCTGATATAATGGTATAGATCATTTGCAGTAATGCGTGTGGAGATAGGGAAAAAGAGCGTTCCTTGGATTAGGAAGCTTTTGGAGCGCATAGGGCGCACATTATATATGTACAGGATGGTTATTTCATGGAACATAAAAATAAATTAAGTAGTGCCCCTTTATATGAAGCGTTGCTTGCGTATCGTGATTCGAAGCAGCGTTCCTTTCATGTGCCTGGGCATAAAAATGGACAAGCTTACCGACATTTGCTGGAACAAGCAGAAGCAGGACAATTTCCTGTTAAGGATATCGTCAATGAGGAACACCAGCACAACGGCGAGATTCAGAATAATGGAGAAAAGAATGTTAACCAGAAGGTAGAGCGTTTCAGTTCGGTGGATGAACATGGGGCTGATCCGGAGAGTGGGAAACATTTTGGTGACGAAGGGGCTCATTCGGAAATAAGATTGGTGCCAGATCGTTCATTTCTGGAGATGATGGAGATGGATGTTACGGAGATTACGGGCACCGACGATTTGCATCATCCGGAAGGTGTGATCCAGGAAGCACAGGAGCTGGCGGCAGATTGTTTTGGTGCTGAGGAGAGTTTCTTCCTTGTGGGAGGCAGTACGGCAGGTAATTTGTCTCTATTGCTAACTGTGTGTGATGAGCCAAACAGTATTGTACTGGTGCAACGGAATGTGCACAAATCCGTTATTCACGGGTTAATGCTGGCAGGCGCAAGAGCTGTATTTCTGGAGCCGTGGGTCGATCCTGTGTCTGGACTTGCGGTCATGCCGTCTGTGGAGACGGTGCAGGCTGCTGTCCAGTCCTATCCTGAGGCAAAGGGAGTATTAGTCACGTTGCCCAATTATTACGGCATGGGCGCTGATCTGACGCCCATAGCCGAGGTATGCCACGCCGCTGGCATACCATTGCTCGTGGATGAAGCGCATGGCGCGCATTATGGGCAGCATCCGGAGCTGCCTGTCTCTGCACTGTCGTGCGGAGCAGACGGTGTCGTGCAGTCGACGCATAAGATGCTGACGGCTTTCACCATGGGTGCCATGTTGCACATTCAGGGACCACTGTTAAACCGGTCCCTGTTAAGGCAACGCCTAGCCATGGTGCAAAGCTCAAGCCCATCATACCCGGTGATGGCTTCGCTTGATCTGGCGCGCCGGCTGCTGCACGTGCAGGGCGCGAACACATTCACGGCGGGGTTCGCCGCCGTGAATGCCTTTAAGCGCGGCCTCGCGGAGCTGCCGCGCTTCCAGTTGCTGCAGCCTGCACAGCCGCTGCAGCCAGAACCGCCAGCCGGAGCTGCGAAGCCGGCTGGCATGCCCGTGTCCGCTGCGCAGCAGACACGGAAGGGCCTGACCGCGGCGGCAATGCCATCTGCCGCGGGGTATACCGCTCAGGACCCATTCAAGGCCGTCATCTATGACGGCGCAGGGGTGCTGAGCGGTTATGGGCTACAGCAACAGCTGGAAGCATGCGGCTGTGTGCCCGAGATGAGCGACGAACGGTACGTCGTCTTGCTCTTCAGCCTGGGCTCAACGGTGCAAGATGCTCAGCACCTGTTGCAAGCTTTACACCATATCAGCTCTGCCGATGGGCATGAGCAGGTCCAATCTAATGCAGAGTCATCTCATCAGCTTGCGAAAGGTTCGGCGCATTATATTTCCACGTGGAACAATTTACAAGAAAAAACTCGCTACTCGGAACCGATCCCCTTTACACTGCAACCGATTGTGGAGACGGATACGATCAATGTCCCGATAGAAGAAAGCGCGGGTTGTCGATCAGCCGAGATGGTTATTCCATACCCTCCAGGGATTCCGCTTGTATATCCGGGTGAACGTATTAGTACATCGATGGTGGCTCGTATACAACTGCTGCGGGATGAGGGTGCAAAGTTTCATGGGGTATCCGATGCATCTCTACAGTCATTGAAGGTTATGAAGGAATGAAGGGAACACATGAGGATCTGAATTGCATTCACCAATAGGTAGGCAATATGACCAATACGGATAGCGATACCGGACCCTACACATGTGAGGGTCTCTTAGTCATTAATCTAGTTGCTAGGGTGTGTCTTCATAATCAGGCATGCAATACGTTGAAGGATGTCAGGGTCCAACAGCTTGAAGTCAAGGATTGCTGATCCTGGCGAATTGTCCAGACGATTTTCTAAGAAACCGAGGACGTCTTATTTAGCCTTCGAGTCCTCCTTTTATTTTGTAAGGAACCTGAGACACGTTATTAACCATATTGACCTAACAAACACGCTGTAAACGGCTGGTTATTCCAATATACCGTGTTTCAGATTCCTTAGATTGCTGCGGGCGCTTCAAATCGCTGAATAAGACGTCACAGGGTCGTTGCTATGAACGTTTTTGTCAAGCCCATCACAAAAAGCTGCTTTTCCCCGAAGCCCTAAGCGCGGGAGTCCATATGCGAGCGACGGTTGGCACGCTGCTATCCGTGGGTTGGTTACCACATGGTATGCCTTCGTCAAGGAGAGCTTTTACAAGCTAGCCACGCACGTTCAGCCCATTAAAAGCCTAGTGCAAACGAACCTCGTACATTCTCTCCTGAACCTTCCATGAACTCCCGGGCCTAAGGCTCCGGAGTTTTCCCCTTTTTCCTTTTAAACCATCCGTCTCTTCAAGATGAATAACAGATTACTGAGCGTTCGGTAGCTCCAACGTTCGGGCGACCGCCCAAATGAACCCGGTCAGTTCCCTGGCCACCGCGGTGACCGCGACATTTTTGTGTTTGTTTAATCCATAAACTAAACGGCGGAATTTTCGGTGCAGCCGTTCCTGAGCTTTCCAGGAAATGAGCTGTATGTCCGCAGGCAGACCTTCCAAACGGCGGGCCAAGTCCCCTTTAATCGCAGGCCGATGGCGGTAACTCCATGCCGATTCAATCAAGGTGCGACGCAATCGTCCATTTCCCGCTTTGGTGAGCGAGCCTCGTTGGGTACGGACTCCAGACGAATGCTCACGCGGAACCAGGCCCAAGTAAGCCATGAGCTGAGCAGGGGAACGGAAACGGGCAAAGGAACCAATCTCCGCAGCAAGCGTGACGGCCGTGAGAAATCCAATGCCACGCAGAGACTGTAAAATTTGAATCAAATCGGCTTTAGAGCTGGTCGCCGCCTCTTCAATCAAGGCTTTTTCCAGTCGACCGATGCGTTGCTCGATCTCGTCCATGGCATGAAGGTACTCCGTAAACGCAATCTGCATAGGCGCATTCGGGAAGGTCAGTTGTCCAAGCCATACGCGATATTTTTTCGTCCAGCGACGTTTGATTTGTTCAGGCGGATGGATCTGGTGACGCAATAAAAATTTGAGCACGCGTTGACGAGCCCGGTGAGCATCTTCTTTTGCCGATTCGCGTGCCCGAACCAATTCACGAAGCGCCTCATCTTCACGTGCTGGAACGTAAATCGGCGTAAGCTCGCCTGCACGGAACAGACGTGCCAGTTGCTCGGCATCCCGTCGATCGGTTTTCACGTGATCGCCGGAGCGTTTGGGGATGAGTGAAGGGGCAATGACGACACAATGGGCCCCCATGGATTCGATCCAGCGGTAGGTTTCGTATCCTGTAGGACCGGCCTCATAACAAAACGAGAGGGAGCTTGCCGGACCCAATTCTTTGATGAGTTTGCGTAAGGCAGCAGGCGCATGAGCAATGGTGCCGTAATACCGCGGCTTGTCTTGACCCTCGTCAGCAATAGCGACAGAAATTTTTTCTTTGGATACATCTAAACCAATGAATTTTGTGGTAGACTTCATAGGGATAGCTCTCCTTTGCTGTGTAGCTCTGAAATGGTGGTCTTCTTACTGTCCATTTTAACCTACGATGTGCAGCAATATGGAGGGCTATTTTTTGCGGTTACGTTCATCATAGCTAGCCCTCCCGCTCCGTGCCCTGCTCCAGACACATTCAGTTTGAAGACACGATTTAGTTCAACTTATATAGATAGACATAAGAAAGAAGGGAACACTTTGGGTATTCCGCTAAAAAAATATACAGGAATAGTCCTGCAAGTCTTGTTGATGTACGGTTTTTATTGGATTGGCAACTTGATTCAAGCTGTATTACATCTGCCGTTAACAGGCGTATTGTTTGTCACCATTCAACTGGGATGGATCAAAATGAGCTGGGGAGAAGAAGGGTCGACGTGGCTTCAATCTCATCTGCAATTGTTGTTCATCCCCCCAACTGTGGGTATTATGAATCATTTTGATTTTTTTAGAGCCAACACATTGTTATTGGTACTTGGTTTGATTGTTAGCACATTAATCACCTGTCTGATATCTGCCAAATTAAGTGAATGGCTTATGACATGGAGATCGTCTCATTCAGGCAAAAAGGAGGCGATCACTTGTCAGCATTCATCCTCGGAATTGGAATGATCGCGCTAACCATCGCTGTATATATTCCAGCCACTCGTCTATATAAAAGGCTGAAATGGCCGATACTTATGCCTGTACTCACAACGACTGCCATACTGATCCTGATTTTGGTGATCTCCGGTATAAAGCTGGATACGTACATGCTGGGTGGCAAATGGATACAGGAGCTTTTGGGCCCAGCAGTTGTATCTCTCGCCTTTCCCTTGTCCAGACATCTGCATGTGCTGAAGCAAAATATCATTCCAATTGTGGGTGGAACAATCGGAGGCAGTATTACAGGTATCGCTACAGGCGCTTTAATCGCCATTCTGCTCGGCTATCCGCAAGAGATGGTCATCGCTTTATTGCCAAAATCAGTGACAACTCCTGTGGCTATTCAACTCGCTAATCAGGTTGGGGGGAATGCCTCATTTACATCGCTGTTTGTGATGATTGCAGGATTCTCAGGGATATTATTGGGGCCGATGCTCTTGAAATGGGCCAAGGTCCGCAGTAAACATGCCTATGGAATTGGACTGGGTTCAGCATCTCATGCCCTCGGCATGGCAAGGTCTTTTGAATATGGAGAGAATGCGGTAGCCCTCAGTTCAGTTTCCATGATTGTCAGTGCTATTGCCGGATCAATTATGCTTCCATTATGGGTATGGATTATCTACGGTTGAACGCTTTACTTTGTTGTTCATGTTGGAGTAACCGCTGACCTATAGTATGATAGAAAGAAACAAGCTTGTATGATCTTGGTGTTATTAATACGTACCGATATAGCTGTAGCTATACACCTCTGGGCGGGGGATATCATATCTTGTAGCAAGAGGGTCTAAGCATATTCAATTACAGCAGCAATAGATGCAATTATCGACATAGAAAGCAGGGAAGCATATGCAGGGCAGAGGTAAATTCATTACGCTGGAAGGGGGAGAGGGTTCCGGTAAAACAACGATGATCGGTAGAGTAGGTTCTTATTTTGAAGAACGGGGTATACCTTACGTAGTTACGCGAGAGCCTGGTGGAATTGAGATTGCGGAGAAAATACGTTCCATTATTCTGGACCCTCTTCATACGGCAATGGATGCTCGAACCGAAGCACTATTGTATGCAGCTGCACGCAGCCAGCATCTGGCGGAGAAAGTAGAGCCTGCTCTGAGAGCTGGAAAAGCAGTCATTTGTGACCGATTTGTCGATAGCAGTCTGGTCTATCAAGGATACGCCCGTGGACTCGGGATAGAGAATGTATGGGCCATTAATCGCTTTGCGATTGGTGATCTCATGCCGGATGTAACCTTATATCTGGACATTGAGCCTGAAGTGGGGCTTGCCCGGATCGATGCTCATGATGGCCGCGAAGTGAACCGTCTGGATCTGGAAAATCTGGAGTTTCACCGTAAAGTACGAGAGGGTTACTTCCTATTAAAAGAGCAGTTCCCGGAACGAATCAGAGTTATCGATGCTTCCATGAAGCAGGAGGATGTTTTGGCAGCGATGATTTTGTCGCTGGAGACAGGGATTTTGAAGGATTTTGACGAGTAATTGTCTAATATATAGACAGGGCATTTGATAAAGGTGCTTATTCTAAAGGAGGTTATGCAGGATGAAACTGATTGTTGCGATTATACAGGATAAAGACAGCAACCGATTATCCAGCGCATTGGTCAAAGCAAACTTTCGGGCAACAAAGCTTGCCAGTACGGGCGGATTTTTGAAGGCAGGCAACACGACGTTTATGATCGGTGTCGATGATGGTCAAGTCGAATCCGTAATGAACGTCATTCGCAGCAGCTGTAAGGTTCGTGAACAGCTCGTGACTCCGGTCACACCGATGAGTGGAACAACCGACTCTTACCTGCCGCTACCTGTTGAAGTTCAAGTAGGCGGAGCTACTGTATTTGTTCTCCCGGTAGATCGCTTCGAACATTTCTAATTAAACCTATTGCATGGATCTTATGAGGATCCTTCATGATCGATAGCATGTTGGAAACGATGGATGTAAGAAGAGTTAACAGCGTTCGTGCGTGCCACTTACGGAACGCCTTTCTTGACGAGAAGAATCAGCATACTCTTTCCGGATGAGCATTTCCTAGCTGGGGAATGGTTCATCTCGGAAAGAGGTTGACTACAAAGAACAAGTCCTTGATGGTGATGTGTATTTACCATTATATATAGAGTGTGATCAGCATATATAAAAGCCTCATTCTCACGCACAGGCGCAACGCGCACTGTGCTGATGGGCGATTGGCTATCTATGATAGAAAGCGGGCGTATCCATGAAAATCAATCCTGGATTCAGACCGATTCAGAGCGGGATCAGTTCTACTGATTCAGGTTCCAAACCGGTTCAATCCAAAAATTTCTCTGATATGATGAATCACCAGGGGGAACGGGCCTCACAAGCTGAACTGAATCGCCGGTTTAGTGAAATCCAGCTTCAGGGCGATCGCTTGGCACGTTCCATGACGATTCGTGAACTGAAGGCGTATAAGCAACTTGTTAAAAGGTTCCTGGAAGAGACCGTTCGTCGCGGTGTATCCATGAAAGAGACAAGGGGTTGGGATCGTCGTGGCAGAGGCAAGCGGTATAAGCTGATTGATGAAATTGACTCCGCTCTGTTATCCATGGCTGATGCACTGCTGGATACAGAAGAAGGAAAAATCTCTCTATTACAACAAGTAGGCGAAATTCGGGGGATGCTTATTAATTTAAGCTTCTGAGGAGGAAGTATGTCCTTTCAACAGATTATGGGTCAACAAGCGGCCAAGCAAATGTTACAAAGCAGTTTGAGACGTAAGGCAATAAGCCATGCGTATTTGTTTAGCGGTCCAGCTGGTAGCGGGCAACGGAAGACGGCAATTACTTTTGCCAAGGCAATATTCTGTACAGAGCTTGAAGATGACGCATGCGGGCAGTGTCTTGAATGCCGTAAGGTAGATCACGGTAACCATCCGGATCTAACCATGCTTGCGCCAGATGGAAACAACATTAAAATAGATCAAATCCGGGATCTGCAGCGTATTTTTTCATACCGATCTGAGGCAGGACATCCCAAAGTATATATTATAGAACAAGCCGAGAAAATGACGGTGCAGGCAGCAAACAGTTTGCTCAAATTTCTGGAGGAACCGCAGGTACCAGCAGTCGGCATCCTGATTACAGATAATGGACAGGCCATGTTGCCAACGATCCGCTCACGCTCCCAATTGGTGCCGTTCAGCGCACTGAATCCGGAAGAGATGCTGCAATCACTAATTGAGGAAGGGCACCCTGCCAATCTGGCTCGCTCTGCCGTCCATTTAGCGTCAGGATTGGAAGCATGTAGAGAAATTCTCCAGCAGAATTGGTTTGCAGAAATTAGAAACGTAATGTTACAATTAGGGAAGGAGTCCCTGGGTAGAGGAAGTACATCATTGATCTCTGCACAGCAGAAGCTTTTTAAAACCGGACTCTCTGAACACCTGGACATGTTACTTAGTTTGTTCCATCTATGGTTTAGGGACATGCTGTATGTTCAGTACGATAGGCATGAACATATCGTTTTTATAGATCAGTTAGACATGTTATCTCAGTTGGCACATACCCGCAGCACAGAGCAGTGGGTCTCCTATATGGATATGGCCGCAGCATGCAGAAAAAAATTGCGTTTCAACGTCAATGGCCAGCTTTGTCTGGAGCAATTTTTGATCGGTTTGGCATAAGACTGGGAGAGGGCAAAGTTAGCTCCAATCATATGCAAACGGTTATAACTTCGGCCGGTTCCCTAAGAAGACGGGGCTTCAGACGAAGTGGGGTTGGCTTACAAGGGGGTTAATTTTTTGTACAGTGTAGTGGGTGTCCGTTTCAAAAAAGCGGGCAAAATTTATTACTTCGATCCCCTGGACCTTCCCATTGAGAAAGAAAACTGCGTTATCGTGGAGACAGCGCGGGGGGTTGAGTACGGTAAGGTTGTCGTAGGTAAGAAGGAAGTGGGCGAGTCCGATGTGGTGTTGCCGCTGAAGAAAGTCATCCGCGTTGCGGGCGAGACAGATGCCCGTGTGGTTGATGAGAACAAGCGTGCAGCGAAGGAAGCATTCGGTACTTGTTTAAATAAAATCAAAGACCATGGCCTCAAAATGAAGCTGGTCGATGTGGAATTTACGTTTGATCGCAATAAGATTATATTTTATTTTACAGCTGAAGGAAGAGTTGATTTCCGGGAGCTGGTCAAGGATCTGGCAAGCATATTCCGGACACGAATCGAGCTGAGACAGATTGGTGTACGTGATGAAGCGAAGATGCTTGGCGGAATCGGACCTTGCGGCCGTGTGTTGTGTTGTTCTTCCTGGCTGGGAGACTTTGAGCCGGTATCAATCAAGATGGCTAAAGATCAGAGCCTGTCACTGAATCCGACGAAAATTTCAGGGTTGTGCGGAAGACTCATGTGCTGTCTGAAATTTGAGCATGATAACTATGAAAGTGTGAGAGAAGAACTGCCAGCTGTAGGCAAATTGGTCGTCACCTCATTGGGTGAAGGAAAAGTTGTCGGAATTAATGCCGGTAGCCGCACAGTCCATGTTCAACTGTTCGACATCAGTAAAGTCAAAGAACTTCCGCTGGATGACGTCGTTATCAAGTAAACCATAAAGGTTGCTTCGGGGTGGAAACTTGGAAAAGAAAAATCTGTTTACGCACATTCATGAAATGGAAACCCAACTGGGTCAGTTGCACGGTGATTTAGGAGAGTTAAAAATGATTGTGAAGGAGCTGCTTGAGGATAATCAGCGGCTTACCATCGAGAATGAGCAGTTACGCAAACTGCTCAAACGTGAGGCTCCGGCAGATCTGCCGATCTCCTCAGCACTCGCTCCTGTAGCAAGACCAGCAGGTCCGGCTACAGGCGAGGATGTTGTGGGTGAAGGGTATGATAATCTGGCTCGGTTGTATCACGAAGGCTTCCATATCTGCAACGTCTATTATGGACATTTGCGGACGGAAGGCGATTGTCTGTTCTGCCTGTCTTTTTTGAATAAATGAAGTGACCGTAGGGATCCCCTACGGTTTTTTTTCAAGGTTATAAACCTAAACTAAACGAACATGAGATATAGAGTACCGGAGGATGAGCGTAACATATGAAAGCAAATGAAGTTGTGTTACATGAGTCAGAGCGGATTGATGATCTGCTCTCTCATGATCTAAGAATCATTCAAAGTGATGAAGTGTTTAGTTTTTCGATGGATGCCGTATTATTAGCCCGGTTTGCTTCCGTACCTAAACGGGGTCGTGTACTTGATTTGTGTACGGGTAACGGGGTGGTTCCCATTTTGCTTACAACGCGTACGCAGGCTAGTCTGGAAGGGATCGAGATTCAGCCACGTTTGGCTGATATGGCGCGTCGCAGTGTGCAATTAAATGCATTGGATGAATCGATTATGATTCGTGAAGGTGATTTGCGAGAACTCGTGAAAGAAACAGGACATGCTGTATACGATGCAATAACGGTTAATCCTCCATACATGCCTCTGAATGGCAGTGATCTCAAGATGAACACACATCAGGCAATGGCACGTCATGAGATCGGATGTACCCTGGAAGAAGTGATACAAGCTTGCAGTCGACTTGTACGTAATGGCGGTAAAGTATCGATGGTTCATCGTCCACAGCGCCTTGCAGAGATTATCTCGCTCATGCGCGAATATAAGCTGGAACCAAAACGGATTCGGATGGTACATCCCCGTGCTCATTTGGAAGCCAACATGGTGTTAATTGAAGGAATGAAAGATGGTAAACCGGAAGTTAGGATGCTTCCTCCACTCATTGTCTACAATGAAGAGGGGAAATACTGCGAAGAGATTATGGATATTTACTATGGTCAGCAGCATGCTGAGCGTACTACGAAAGGAGGGCTTTAGATGACTTTGCATATCCAAAAAAGCTATGCGGAGCAGCCTGAAGGATCAGGCAAGCTCTATCTGGTTGGAACCCCCATTGGTAATCTGGAGGATATGACCTTCCGTGCCATCAAGACATTGCAGAGTTGTGAGATCATTGCAGCAGAAGATACACGCCAAACCCGAAAGCTGCTCACCCATTTTGAAATTACACCTTCGATGCTGTTTAGTTATCATGAGCATAATAAGGGGGCGAGTGGACCTGAACTGATACGCTATATAATAGAAGGAAAAAATTTGGCACTCGTCAGCGATGCCGGTTTGCCAGCCATTTCGGACCCTGGTTCTGACCTTGTACAGCTTGCATTGGAAGCCGGAATAACGGTCATTCCCATCCCGGGGCCCAACGCTGCGTTGTCTGCTCTGATCGTGTCCGGATTACCGACGGAGCGTTTTACATTCGGCGGTTTTTTGCCGCGGGAGAAAAAGGACATGCGAAAAGTGCTTGAGGCATTTGACGAATCCAACGGGACTTTGTTATTTTATGAATCGCCTCACCGTATCCGGAAAACATTAGTCCACCTTGAAGAAATTCTGGGTGATCGCTCGATTGTCCTGGCACGTGAACTAACCAAGCGTCATGAGGAATTCGCAAGGGGCACTGTGAGGGAATGCATAGACTGGCTTGAAGAACATCCACCTCTTGGCGAGTACTGCTTGCTGGTAGAAGGCATTAAGGAAGAGGAGCGTAAGGCTGAGCGCGAAGCATGGTGGCAGCTCATGTCACTCGCGGATCATGTCAGCCATTATGAGGGTGAAGGACATAACCGCAAAGATGCAATGAAAAAAACGGCTACCGATCGCGGTCTGGCGAAGCGTGATGTATATAATGCATTAATCGAGTAGTAATCTAACCAAATATCTTCTGTTGTGGGGAACATAACCTGAAAAGAAGCTTATATCCAACCTTAGTGGAATATTAAAAAGAGCAGAGTGGCTAAAAAAAATTCCGAACAAATTTCACCGTTCTCTCCCAGTTCGCGTGTGACAGAATCATTTTGGGTAATGGAACCCATAACAAGGCAAAAAAATACCTTCCGCGGTGGGATTCACACCGGGAAGGTCATTAAGGAATATTAAAAAGGTTAGAAATAACAATTCAGATAAGTCCAGTATACCTGTATTTTTTTATTTTGCTACAGGTGCAGGGATTTCGGAAATACATTCGTTACAAACAATTTTACCTTTGAAGTAAGTAACGTTCTCTGCATTACCACAGAAGATACAAGCAGGCTCGTATTTCTTCAACATGATGCGCTCGCCGTCAACATAGATTTCCAGAGCATCTTTTTCACCAATACCGAGCGTACGGCGCAATTCAATTGGAATAACTACCCGTCCCAGTTCGTCCACTTTTCTTACAATACCTGTTGATTTCATCATTATAATCAGTGCTCCTCTCAGCTAACTATCTTTGTCATTATTCGACATAATTTTATGTTTTATGATACTCATCATACCAACGATTCCCAAATCAGTCAACCTTAAAATTAGCTTAAAATTAAGGCTGTTTTTCACAAGGTTACTGGTGGTAAGGGATTGGAAGCCATTTTTCGCATTTAAACCTCAATGTCAGCTTTGTCGATTTGGAAAACGACAAAACTACTTCATTCGACAAAGTTCGTCATATGGTGTCGAATCTTAGGTGAATCGCAGAGCTCAAAGCGTTAATATAAAAGAAATTAAAGGAGTGAGTCGACATGGAACAACGTTTAACGGAAGAGAAAGTATTCAAAGATCCGGTACATAATTATATCCACGTGCAAGATCCGGTTATATGGCAGTTAATTAACACCCCGGAATTTCAACGTTTACGCCGGATTCGTCAGCTGGGTACTTCTTACCTTACCTTTCACGGAGCAGAGCATAGTCGGTTCTCACATTCACTAGGTGTTTATGAGATCACACGCAAGATCATCTCTCAATTTGAAAGAAGTCATTATTCGGATTGGCCGAAGGAAGAAAAGATTGTAGCTCTGTGTGCAGCTCTACTTCATGATCTCGGGCATGGGCCATTCTCTCACTCCATCGAGGAAGCTTTTGACATGAATCACGAAGATTGGACTTGTCGCATTATTACAGGTGATACCGAAGTAGGGGCGATCTTAAGACGGTATGCTCCTGATTTTCCTGAGAAAGTAGCGTCTGTCATTCAAAAAACGTATGAAAAGCCGATTGTGGTGAACTTGGTGACCAGTCCGCTTGATGCAGACCGAATGGATTATTTGCTCAGGGATGCCTATTTTACAGGTGTAAATTACGGCACGATTGACCTTGATCGTATCCTTCGGATGCTGCGTCCTTATCATGGGCGGATTGTAGTCAAGGAGTCAGGCATGCATGCTGTGGAGGATTACCTAATGTCTCGGTATCAGATGTATTGGCAGATTTACTTCCATCCGGTAACTCGTAGTTCTGAAATTATATTGCGGCAAATATTCAAGCGAGCGAAAACACTCCTACAACATGGTTTTCAATTCCGCTTCATGATTGATCCACTCCCTCAATTATTTGAAGGAGAATTATCCGTGGATGAATATTTGCAGTTGGATGAAGCATTAATTCAGACGGCATTTACGCAGTGGCGCAAGGAGGACGATACTGTTCTGAGTGAGTTATGCGAACGTTTTATGGATCGCAAGTTATATAAGTATGTAGAGCTTGAACAGGTCGACTTGACAATGATGGAAGAGATTCGGGAAGCTTTTGTACAGGCTGGCCTCGATCCCGAATATGATCTTGAAATTGATTTTCCTTCGGATAATCCGTATGATGTGTTTCGTCCGGATGAATCCACAGATAAGCAGATTCTTCTTCTGGATCGACAGGACAATTTACGTGAGTTGTCAGAAGTATCTGACATTGTCCGTTCCATCAGTGGGCTTCACCGAGGGAAACATCATTTGTATTACCCGCAAAACAAGGTGGATGCGATTATTCACGAATTACCGTCACATATACGCCCCTATTTCTTGTAATCGTGTGGGTATAATCCGATGAAGAATTTCGATATCAAAACACTTTCTAAAAGAGCTATTTTCCATGATACAGTAATCTGCTTTAATGGGGAGTATATGTAGATCGACATAATTTTGTAAATGCAAGCAGGCAGAATGAGCACAATTAGCAATATATAGATCAGAATATCCGTATATCTTCTATATATTGTAGTTGTGAAGAAACAAACGTAATGATGTAATACACAGATTACCCAAAATGTTTTATGTATGAGTCATTGAATTATTGAATTTTACAAATTGGATTTTGAAAAAGAAGATAGTCGTTATTTCGACATGAAGGGAGATACAGACATGATGCTGTTCGACACACATACACATCTGGATGCACCACAATTCGACGAGGACCGCGAGGACATGATTCAGCGTGCTGTGGATGCAGGAGTTGGTCGCATGATCAACATTGGCTTTAACCGGGAGACAATTCCAACCACAATGAAACTCGCCGAAACATATGACTTTATATATGCAGCTGTAGGGTGGCATCCTGTAGATGCGATCACAATGCAGGAGGGCGATTTGGATTGGATTGCATCTTTATGCAAGCATGAAAAAGTGGTTGCGATCGGTGAGATTGGATTGGATTATCACTGGGATACTTCACCAAAAGAAATACAGCATCGCGTATTACGACAACAAATTGCTTTGGCGCGTGAAGTGAACATGCCAATTGTCATCCATAATCGGGATGCGCATGAGGATATCATAAGAATTTTGCGTGAAGAGAAGGCGGGTGAAGTTGGTGGTGTGATGCACTCGTTCTCGGGCAGCTGGGAAACAGCAAAAAGTTGCCTCGATATGGGCTTCCATCTCTCCTTCGGAGGACCGATCACATTCAAAAATGCAAAGCAGCCTAAAGAGGTGCTGGAGAAGGTTCCTATGGACCGGTTTTTCATTGAAACAGATGCTCCATATTTGACACCTCACCCTTATCGTGGGAAGCGAAATGAGACAGCGCATGTACGTCTGGTTGCAGAGGCAGCTGCGGAAATTAAAGGCATTTCGGTGGAGGAAATTGCTGCAATAACAACCAAAAATGCCATGGAACGATTTGGGATTCGTTAAAAAAACGAGCAAATGAGGTGAAAAAGGCAGGTAAGCGGAGGTAATTTGCCCTTTGATCCAAATAAATCAAGAATATTACAATATTTTAACCAAATATTCAGAAAAACGTACTTGATCAACGCTTTACAACATGCATCAAAACAGGATATCATCTTTTCAGTGAATTGTTGTGCGGAAAATTGGACAGATGTTCGGGGGATGAACAAAGGGACACTTTCCGATGAAACAACATTACTTTCATGAATCAGTCTCGCTGAGTCTCCGTTAACGGAGAGCGGGGGAACCAATAGGGCTTAAACATCGGTGTATTTAGCCGATGCGCAACGTTCGCTGACCCAAAAGCAGCGAAGGGAACTGCGAAGCCGTATTTGATTTCTTCTTTGGGTCTCGGGGTGAATTCAAGGGCGTCCGCCATGAGCGGGTGACCCAAGATAGGGCGGCTCTCTTTCGCCCGAACCCGACAGCTAACCTCGCAAGCGGAAAAAGAGAGGCAACCTCGTGCATGAATTTCCGATATTCAAAATCATTCGGAAGCCACGAAAGAGTTCCTCTTACACTCTTTCTTTGGCTTTTTTGTTTTTGAATAAAAGAAATATTGTCATCATACGGTAGGTATTCAGGAGGATGACATCATGTTGCGAAGATTGATTCATGGTGCAGAACCGGATTATGTTGGTCCAATCTGTGTTCTGTAGAAAATTTGGTATAGTCACGTCAAAGACATCATGCATTACTTTAGACGGCGAGGCTATGAAGGAGGACGGAGAAGTGGGCACATTCCAACCAGAAGAGACCCATGAGTCACGATCATCCAGTAAGTCTTTCGCGTTGCGGTGGAAGCATGAGAACATGCGTCAAATGGCATTGATCGCGATTTTCTCAATTGCGCTTACAATCATGATCTTGTTAGTCGTTTACGGTCAGGCCGGGAAACAAATTTCACTGGTTATTGATGGCAAAGCTCAGGTGGTAGAGACTCGTACAGGAATGCTTCAGGAAATGCTGGAGGAGCAGTCGATCACAGTCAGCCCTCACGATAAGGTATCCATGTCCATGAATGGGGCGTTAACAGATGGAGACCGAATCGTTATTGAGCGGGCCGTTCCAGTTAACATTACGGCAGACGGAGACACCAAGACTCTCTATACAACCGATTCATCGGTAGAAGATGCAATTCAAAAATCAGGTATTCAAGTTGAAAGTAATGATAAAGTGTATCCGGCGCTTGGAACTGCGATCAAAGCGGAGATGAAGATCCGTGTAGTGCGCGTAACAAAGCGTACAGTGGATGTAGAGCAACCGATCGCTTACAAAGTCATTAAAACGGCTGACCCTAGCTTGTACAAAGGGGATAACCGTGTCGTTGTGAACGGCAAAGAAGGCACAATTGTGCAGCATATCGAAAAGGTATTTCAGGATGGAGAATTGGTCTCCAAAAAAATGGTCGGCAAATCTGTCGCGAATAATCGTGTAGATAAAGTGATCGCTGTCGGCACCAAAGCAAAACCGGTCGTGAAAGAACCTGAGATTCAGACCGTATCGGCTCAAACGTCAACAACCAAAAAGGCTACAACAACGAACTCGAAGAAAACATCTGCCTCGGGCAGCAAAGTGATTACCGTATCCGGGACTTCTTTTAAATACTCCAAAGTACTTAAAAATGTATCCATGACTGCCTACTCTTCCGAAGAGCCTGGCATTGGAACTAAAACAGCTTCCGGTACTCGTGTAACGGAAGGACGCACCATTGCGGTTGATCCCAAAGTCATTCCAATTGGCTGGTGGGTATATATCGAAGGTCTGGGATTCCGTCGTGCGGAAGATACAGGCGGTGCCATTAAAGGCAACAAAATTGATGTGTATTATGACAGTGTGAAGCATGCCCTGAATTTTGGACGTAAGAAAGGCAAGACGGTCTACGTGATCGGTCCGGTGAAGCCGGAAGCGAACTAAAATCGTTTTACTTTGAAATGGGAATGCTATAAAATAGTTGCATGAATGATTCATGCGGAATATGCGGCGGAGGAGTCTGAATTCAGTCTCCCCCGCCGTTTGGCAGAGAAGAGGATATTCCTCTTCTCTTTGCGTTAGAAAGGAAGAAATGGAACATGATAAAAGAAGTCATTGTGGTGGAAGGCCGTGACGATACGGTGGCTATCCGTCGGGCCGTGGAAGCCGATACCATAGAAACAGGTGGATCAGCCATCAACCAACGCATTCTGAAGCGGATTGCGCTTGCTCAGGAGAGACGGGGAGTCATTGTACTGACAGATCCGGATCATGCTGGCGAACGCATTCGTAAAATTATTGCGAACAAGGTGCCAGGCTGCAAACATGCCTTCATTCCGGAAGCCGATGCAACGCGCAAAGGGGACATTGGGGTGGAGAATGCCTCACCAGAGGCGATCCGTCATGCGTTGGCACGCGTACATACTTCATACGAAGGTGCTCCGAGCCTGATCGATTGGGAGGACCTGATCGCGGCAGGACTTATTGTGCATCCGCAGGCTGCTGCACGTCGCATGGAGATGGGTAATCTGCTGGGCATCGGTTATTGTAACGGTAAGCAGTTCCACAAACGTCTCAGTGTATTTCAGATTACACGGGAAGAGTTCTCTACAGCATTAGCGCAAATTGAACGTGAAGGATTGTGAGCATATGAAGAACATGGAAGAAACGATTGAAATTGCAACGCCCAAGCGTACGAAAGAGATTATTCAAAGACACGGATTCTCATTTAAGAAAAGTCTGGGTCAGAACTTTCTGATCGATCAAAATATACTGAACAAAATTGTTAATGCAGCCGATTTGGACGAGTCCAAGGGTGCGTTAGAGATCGGGCCGGGTATTGGAGCCCTTACGGAGCGACTGGCTCGGGTAGCCGGTCCTGTCACAGCCGTAGAGATTGATCAGCGCTTGATCCCAATCCTGGGAGAAGTGATGCAGCCTTATTCGAATGTACGTGTTCATCATGGGGATGTGCTGAAGCTTGATCTGGCTGAGTTGTTTAATACGGATTTTGCATCCGTGGACAAAGTCAGTGTCGTGGCTAACCTGCCTTATTATGTAACGACTCCAATCATGATGAAACTGCTGGAAGAGAAGCTGCCGGTAGACAGCATTGTTGTCATGATTCAAAAAGAAGTGGCTGAACGCATGGCTGCTGCACCAGGATCAAAAGACTACGGCAGTCTGAGCATCGCAGTTCAGTACTACAGTATGCCGGAACTTGTGTGTATTGTGCCTCCTACGGTCTTCATTCCGCAACCTAATGTGGAATCAGCTGTCATTAAGCTGAAAGTGCGTGAGCAGCCACCAGTGGAGATTCCGGATGAAACACACTACTTCGAAGTGGTACAGGCTTCTTTTGCCCAGCGGAGAAAAACAATCTCAAACAATTTGAAGGCACGTTTCTTCACAAAGGAGAACCGGGAACAGGCAGACATTCTGCTGGAGCAGGCAGGTATTCAACCGTCCCGACGTGGAGAGACGTTGAGTCTGCAAGAGTATGCCACACTCAGCACCGTAATGTGGGAAGCTGGGGTACGTGCAGCGCTGTAAAATTTGAATGAACCAAACCGGGTCTCTGCCCATACGATGGGGTAGAGGTGATTACGTTGATGAATATCGGAGACTTGGTCGTTCGGAAGTCATACGGCGGCGATGTGACTTTTCGGGTGGAAGGCCTCCAGTTGGATGCTGCGGTCATTAAAGGGACTGAGTTCCGGCTGATTGCCGATTCCCCGGTGGACGATTTGATACAGGTTCCCTACGAACCACAAAGCGCCAAGACCAGACAGGCGCATATTAAAGCACATCAGACCCTGTCCCGTCTGCAGCAGAATCGTATGGAACAGGCTGAGCGGAATCGTGAAGGTCTGGTACAGGATTGGTCTGCCCAGCAGGAACCGGCTTATTTTGAAATGCCTGGAAAGGTGCTTCATCTGGATGGAGATCCGAACTATTTGAAAAAAAGTATGGATCTCTATGAGCAACTTCGTGTGCCCGCAGAGGGACAGTATGTCCATGAATCGGCAATGGCAGATACCTTATACCGCTTATTACCCAAAGTACGTCCGGATATCGTAGTTATTACGGGTCATGATGGGGTGTTAAAGACACGTCAGCCCTATGACTTATATAGTCTCGGTAGCTACAAGAACTCGCAAAATTTTGTGTCGGCCATTCAGGTGGCCAGACAATATGAACGCCATCTGGACGCACTCACTATTGTGGCAGGGGCCTGTCAGTCCCATTTTGAGGCACTGCTGCGCGCTGGAGCGAACTTTGCCAGTTCTCCAGGCAGAATTCTCATTCATGCACTTGATCCGGTCTATGTGGCAGCCAAGGCCTCCTTTACTTCTGTGCGCGATACGGTCAACATGAGTGATGTTCTGCACAATACCATCAGTGGCAGCCAGGGTGTGGGTGGTGTCGAGACACGGGGGAGTTACCGGGTAGGTCTGCCTGGGCTGAATGATTTATCTACGCTAAAAGTGAACCCGTCGGCAGTCTGATGTAGGCCATTTTAAGTCCCAATTTGGGGCTTTTTTTGTTTGCAAAAAAATTCATTGACAACAACTTTTTGATGCTGATATAATAATTAGTTTTGATTTGACAATGACTGTAAAATCCGGTATAATGGACAAGAAAAGAGGTGGTCGTCGACAATGGCTAAAAACACGCTGTTGGATATCAAACGCAATCTCGATGCACATATTGGTCAGAAAATTATGTTGCGGGCTAATGGTGGCCGCCGTAAGACCATTGAGCGTACGGGTGTATTGGAAGAAACGTACCCTTCTGTTTTTATTGTTAAGCTTGATGAGGAGCAAGAAACCTTCAAGCGAGTATCTTATAGTTATGCGGATATACTTACGGAATCGGTGGAAGTCATGGTTTATGACCCGGGCAGCCAGACGCATAGCTCCTATATGGAGACGTAAGTATCGATTTACAGGCGATTCGCCCCATAAGGCGGATCGCTTTTTTGTTTTTTAAACACCAATTTTCCCTCTAACGTAACCCATACATACTCAGGAATGAGCGAGGAACGGTCGCGGCATACTATATGGACAGGTGAACGGACAGTTTCTTAAGCAATGCAGGAAACTGAATATGGCCTGATGACAAAATGTCCAAAACGTGAACGAACTACGAACTCATCACATTATGAAGGATACTTTGGAGGAGGATGGTTCATGAGTCGCAGAAGAAGAAGTGTCATGTCAGAGGATCTGAAGAATGAGCTCGCGAAAGACCTGGGCTTCTATGATACTGTGCAACAGGAAGGCTGGGGCGGAATTAAAGCCAAGGATGCAGGAAACATGGTAAAACGTGCAATTCAACTTGCTGAACAGGCTGCGCGCAAATCTTAATCCGTTTCAAGCAGACTGAAAAGCGGGGAAATCCGTCAGGAATAACCCCGCTTTTTCCCCTTAGATGCGGAATACAAATGACTTGACAGCCCCATTTTGATATAATATGTTAAGTTGTCTTAGGGAAAAGGTGAGGACGGGTGAACGCCTTGAAAATTTACGAAAAAGCGCCTGCTAAAATTAATTTGATGCTGGACGTTTTACATAAAAGAAGAGATGGATTCCATGAAGTTGAAATGATCATGACCATGGTCGATCTGGCTGATCGACTGGAAATGTCGGAGCTGCCGCGAGATACTATTTTCATCTCCAGTCAGGCGGGTTATATCCCGCTCGACGAGAAGAATCTGGCTTTCCAAGCAGCCAGACTCATTAAGGAGCGCTATAACGTGCGTACGGGTGTCCATATTCATCTGGATAAAAAGATTCCAGTTGCAGCCGGACTTGCCGGCGGCAGCAGTGACGCAGCAGCAGCGCTGCGTGGATTGAACCGTCTGTGGCGGTTGAATATACCGGATCACGAACTTCAGGAGCTTGGAGCTGAACTTGGGTCGGATGTTCCATTCTGTATCACAGGAGGGACTGCACTCGCTACAGGCCGTGGTGAGAAGTTAACTCCCATTCCTAATCCGCCGCAATGCTGGGTAATTCTGGCCAAGCCTCCGATTAATGTGTCTACAGCCGATGTGTACGGAAGGTTCCGCAGTGACAAGATTGTTCGTCATCCGAGTGCAGCTAAAATGGAGCAGGCTATTCGCAATCAATCATTTACGGAAGTCTGTGACCAGATGGGCAATGTGCTTGAAGATGTGACGTTGAAGCTGTATCCGGAAGTTCAGCATCTGAAGGATGCCATGATTCGATTGGGTGCAGACGGCGTGTTAATGTCTGGTAGCGGTCCAACGGTATTTGGTCTGGTTTCCAAAGAATCCAAGGTTGCCCGGATATATAACGGTCTGCGTGGGTTCTGTAAAGAAGTGTATGCTGTACGTATGTTAACGTAAAATTCGCTTTTATAATGTACAAACACGTATAAAGGTGTTATATTCTTAAATAATTATTCGGATTTGGATGTTTCCGTGATCGTGAGGATGGATCTCTGTGAAGAAGTTAAAACGAAGCGCAAGGCTGGTTGAAATGACGCAATACTTATTGTCCAGACCGCATACGGTTATTCCGTTGACCACATTTGCCGAACGTTATGGTGCCGCAAAGTCTTCAATTAGTGAAGATTTGGCGATTATCAAAGAAGTGTTCGAAGAAGGTGGGTCAGGAGAGCTGCATACACTGGCTGGAGCAGCAGGGGGAGTAAGATGGATTCCGAAGGTATCCCGAGAACTGGCACTTGCATTTGCGGAGCGACTCTCGACCCAGCTCGCGCAACCTGATCGGATCTTGCCTGGAGAATACCTGTACATGTCCGACTTGCTTGGTCAGCCCGCATTGATGAATGAAGCCGGCAAGATTTTTGCAACGGCCTTTGGCAATATGAATATTGATGTGGTTATGACGGTAGAGACCAAAGGAATTCCACTGGCTTATGCGACCGGAGCCCAGCTCAACCTGCCTGTCGTGCTCGTACGCAGGGACCATCAGGCTACAGAAGGATCGGCCGTAAGTATCAATTATGTATCCGGGTCCCATAAAAGTCTGCATACCATGTCCCTGTCCCGTAGGGCGATGCGTGAGCATTCCAGAGTACTTATTGTGGATGACTTCATGAAGGCCGGGGGTACGGTGCAAGGAATGATCGATCTTTTGGCCGAGTTTAATGCTACAGTAGCCGGGGTAGGGGTACTGGTGGAATCTGGTTCTGTAGATTCAGAAGAACGCCTGTTAACAGATTACGTATCTCTGGCGAAACTTACAGCGGTTGATGCCAAGAGCAGACAGATTTCCGTCAAGCCTGGCAACTATTTTGACCTGTAGAAAGATGACGAATGTTATGTCGTTAAAAGGTCTTTTCCATCGACCTGGCACTAACGTTGTCGAATTGTGTATTAAATAAAAAAATTCCTGAAATTAGGAAATTTTTGTGGTTATAAAAAGAAGGAGTTCGTATATGCTGTGTGGAATTATACACCAAGTTCTGATGGAAAAAGGTGGTGAACACACACATGCAAATTACGGATGTCAGACTCCGCCGTGTTAACTCGGAGGGGAGAATGAAGGCTATCGCATCCATTACCATCGATAACGAATTCGTCGTTCATGACATTCGTGTCATTGATGGTAACAACGGAATGTTTGTTGCTATGCCGAGCAAACGTACTCCTGATGGAGAGTTCCGTGATATCGCCCACCCGATCTCTTCCGGTACGCGTGAGAAGATTCAGGCAGCAGTTTTGACTGAATACGATCGTGCGGCAACTGAGGAAGAAGTCATTGAAGAAGGTGCCTGAGAACATTATTGGGGTTCGAAGGAAAAGAGAGCCATGTCTTATGGCTCTCTTTTCTTTTTGACCGGAATAAGATATATTCAGTATTGAGTTTATTAGCAGAGAACAAAAAGCGCATCGTGCGCTTGGTGGCAGGGCGGCATCTTAGGAATCATTGGGATTCGGTTAAGCTCGCAGGTACACGGCGTATACATATAGGTCACGATTCGTTGGTGTCCGCGTTGTTACGTGTGATTACAGAGACAGCAGGCGATGAACAGGACCGGCTTGAAGCCGGCTGAACGATACTCATTGGATATAGATCAGCAATGCATTTCAATGGGATTTTCAGAACAGGAGGTCGTTAATTTTGAAACGAATGGCAATCGTTCTTGCCGCAGGGCAAGGAAAACGAATGAAATCAAAATTGTACAAAGTACTGCATCCCGTATGCGGTAAACCTATGGTTGGACATGTGCTGGATGCAGCACTCAGCGCAGGCGTTGAACGCAGTGTAGTTGTAGTCGGTCATGGTGCCGAAGCGGTGCAGTCATTTTTGGGTTCCAGAGCGGAGTATGCACTTCAGGCGGAACAACTGGGTACAGGTCATGCAGTGAAGCAGGTTAAATCCTTGCTTGGCGGTGAAACTGGCTCTACGATTGTGGTCTGCGGAGATACACCACTTGTGACCAGTGAGACGTTGGAAGGTCTGATGAAGCTGCATGAGAGCAGCGGAGCAGCAGCCACAGTTCTTACGGCTCAGTTGGACAATCCCAAAGGTTATGGCCGCGTCATTCGCGGAGAAGATGGATCTGTACAACGGATTGTGGAACAAAAGGATTGCACAGAGCAGGAAGATGCTGTGAATGAGATTAACACAGGCACATACTGTTTCGATAATGCAAAATTGTTCGCTGCCTTGGAAAAAGTGACGAACCAGAACGCTCAGGGAGAGTATTATCTCACAGACGTAGTTGGCATTTTCCGCAATGATGGAGAAGTGGTTGAAGCTTACATGTCGGATGACATCGCAGAATCCATCGGGGTTAACGACCGACTTGCACTTTCGCAAGCCGAAGCCTTCATGCGTGAACGTCTTGCCGTACGCCATATGTTGAACGGTGTGACAATCATTGATCCGTCATCGACATATATCGGAGCGGATGTTACGATTGGATCAGATACAGTTTTGTATCCGGGGACAATCCTCAAAGGCACAACTTCCATTGGTGAAGCATGTCATATTGGTCCTCAGGCAGATGTGGAAGACAGCGTTATTCAGGACGGAGTTACAATTAAACATTCGGTAGTATCCAATGCCGAGGTTGGTTCTGATGCAACGGTTGGTCCATTTGCTAATTTGCGTCCAGGGACCAAACTGGGTCGCAACGTAAAAATTGGTGACTTTGTTGAAGTGAAAAATGCTACAATTGATGAAGGTTCCAAAGTATCTCATCTCAGCTATATTGGGGATGCCAAAGTAGGGAAAAACGTAAATGTTGGATGCGGGGCAATAACTGTCAATTATGATGGTTATAATAAAGCTGTGACAACGATTGAAGATGATGCTTTTGTAGGCAGCAACGTCAATCTGATTGCACCGATTACGGTAGGAAAAGGCGCTTATGTGGTTGCTGGCTCCACCGTTACCCATTCCGTTCCCGAGAATGATCTGGCCATTGCTCGTCCACGTCAGGAGAATAAACCTGGTTATGCGGAGAAGATTCGCGGACGTGCCAAAGCCAAGAAACAAAATGCCAAACCCCAATAAGGGGTTTTGATAACAAGATTGCCTCCCGAAGATCGGGGAGGTGCCGACATGTCGCAGACGCTTATTGATTCCAATGAACCAGCACGGAGGGTTTTTATTTTATGACTTATTTTGATTCGAAATTAAAAATATTTACTTGCAATTCTAACCCCAAGCTTGCCCATCAAATTGCTGATTATATCGGGATCCCTATGGGTGAATCTCACACAACCAGCTTTAGTGATGGCGAGATTCAAGTGAAACTCTCCGAGAGTGTTCGGGGTTGTCACGTTTATATCGTGCAGTCCACTTGCTTGCCGGTTAATGATAACCTGATGGAAATGCTCGTTATGATTGATGCACTCAAACGGGCATCTGCCAAGACGATTAACGTCGTTATTCCTTACTATGGCTATGCAAGACAGGATCGCAAGGCACGTTCACGTGACCCAATTACTGCGAAACTGGTTGCCAACCTGATCGAAAAAGCGGGTGCAACCCGTGTTATCGCGATGGACTTGCATGCAATGCAGATTCAGGGATTCTTCGACATTCCAGTCGACCATTTGCTTGGCGTGCCAATTCTGGCTCAATATTTCCGGTCGAAACAGATCGAAAATCCGGTTGTTGTGTCGCCTGACCACGGTGGCGTAGTGCGCGCACGTAAACTGGCTGATTTCCTGAATGCACCCCTGGCGATTATCGATAAACGTCGTCCTGAGCCAAATGTGAGCGAAGTGATGAACATTATCGGTAACATCGAGGGTAAAACAGCTATCCTGATCGATGACATTATTGACACGGCGGGAACGATTGTACTGGGGGCGAATGCTCTGATGGAAGGCGGCGTAAAAGAAGTATACGCGTGCTGTACTCACCCGGTATTGTCCGGACCTGCGATGGAACGTTTGGAGAATGCACCATTGAAGGAAGTCATCGTAACGGATACCATTCCAATTACGCATGCTAATCCGACAAGCAAACTCAAAGTGTTGTCTGTAGCGCCTTTGCTCGGAGAAGCAATTATCCGGGTTCATGAGGAATTGTCAATCAGCAAGCTGTTTGAAATTGAATAAGGATGTCTGCATAAAGTAGTAGAGGGGTTACGTTTTCCGGTTCAATGGAAAATGTAACCCCTGTCGGCGTGCCGTTTTATTAAAAGTGAAACAGACGCTGTTCAGCTAATACCCGGGGCGGGAGATAAATCGGAAACGACGCCGATGAAAAAGCGTGTCGGCAATTTCGACGAATTGATTATCGAAACGTGTGATTAGACCAATCTCAATATGGGTGTCGCGGTCGTATACCTGTACAGGTACGTGATATTCGAGATGATAGATAAAATCGCTATGTTGAGTCAGTTGTCCATTGTCTTCGCGCAAAACCCGCTCACCTTCCTGGGTCGATAAAATATTAACTGTGACACTACAGTAAATCGATCTTTACTTTCTTGATATTATATGAAATATAAGATTCGAAGTCTATGCCTCACCTCAGGCTAATCCGAAGGAGGGAACAAGATGAAGTGGATTGTCGGACTTGGAAATCCAGGCTCGAACTATGCCAAAACCCGTCATAATATCGGTTTTATGGCACTGGATCGGTTGGCTGATCGTCATAATATCTCCATTACACAGAATAAATGTAAAGCGTTGATTGGAGAAGGCAATATTGGCGGTGTGAAAATCGTACTGATCAAACCAATGACCTATATGAACTTGTCTGGTGAATCGGTTCGAGCATATATGGATTTTTATAAAGTTAGTCTTGAAGATCTGATTGTTGTGTACGACGACATGGATACAGAGATTGGCAAAGTCAGATTGCGTTATCAAGGTAGTGCAGGCGGACATAATGGAATCAAGTCCATTATTCAGCATACCGGTACACAGCAGTTTAACCGGGTGCGCATGGGAATATCCCGGCCTGAACCAGGACATGCCATTGTTGATTATGTACTGTCGACATTTATGAAGAAAGAAAAGGAAGCCCTTGATCAGACCATTGAGCAAACGTGTGATGCCTTGGAGCATAGCTTGACCCATACGTTCGAACAAACAATGGCGAAGTTTAACGGTTAATTTTGTAAGGCATACTGGTAAAATGATCATAAAAGACGGGTTCGATTCAGCCATACTGGACATACTGGATGTATAAACCATGTTCAGGAGGCATAAACATGTCAGTGAATTACGTATGTAGGCATTGCCGTACCTTTATCGGACGAATCGATTCTGCCCGGATAACGGAAGTTGAGCTCGGCTTTCATTTCTTGACCCCCGACGAGCGGAGGGATATAATAGCGTATAATTCCGGTGGTGACATTACCGTTCGGATTACATGTGATTACTGTAAGGAAGCCCTGGAGCACAATCCAGAGCTTAGCCTGCTCGCGAGTCCGCTTCAGTAGACATCGCCCGTACAGGATCGAATGACAGTTGAGGGCGGTTGCGTAATAACGCTCCACCTTTTATAGCCTTGGCAGCCTGCTGAGGCTTCTTTTCAGTTGGCATGAAAGCCATCGCTATCTCGAAATCAGGCTCAGCCGCATCAACAGATGTGGCAATGTTGCGAGTAATCCGATATGATGAAACAGGAGAAAAAGGAATTTGTATCCATTTTAATAGTGATGCTACGCGTATGCGTGAGATAATCAAGTAAGTTATAAGAGAGGTGCCCCTTTTGTTACAAGCACTTATACAGGCTTTTTCCAAAGATCCGGACTTCGGGTCCATTACAGCCGGAATCAAGTCCGGCATGAAGGAACAATTGGTTTCGGGTCTATCCGGCTCGGCGCGTCAGATTATGCTGGCTGCTCTGCATCAGGAAATGAACCGACCATTGCTCGTAGTAACACATAATATGTTTTCAGCTCAAAAAATTGCAGAAGATTTACAGGAAGCGCTTTCACCTGATCAGGTGTTGATCTATCCTGCCAACGAACTTGTCGCTGCGGAAGCTGCTGTTTCCAGCCCGGAAACATTGGGTCAGCGTATTGATGTGTTGGTCCGCTGCGCCCAGGGATTCAGGGGCGTTGTTGTTATTCCTTTTTCCGGGGTTAGACGTTATGTTCCGCTTCCGGAAGTGATGGCCAATGCTCGAATTTTGATCAAACAGGGTAACACACTTCAACTGGACTCCTTCCTACTGGAGATGGTAAAGCTCGGATACGAGCGTGTGGAACGCGTGGAATCTCGTGGTGAGATGAGTGTACGCGGAGGTATCATCGACTTCTATCCGGTTACTTCATCGATCGCATATCGGGTGGAGTTATTTGATGATGAGATCGACTCCATTCGGACATTTGACCCAGCGGATCAGCGTTCGATTGAACGGATTGAAGAAATTACGGTTTTACCATGCAAGGAGTTAATTGCAGATCGTGAACGTATGGAGAAGGCTGCCGATGCGGCTGCTCTTTTGCTGGAGCAACAGCTGGAGAAAATGACGGACCGGCAGGCGAAGCTGCGTCTTCGTGAGGAAATTCACCGGGAGATCGAGCTTTTGCGGGAACACGTGTATTTCTCCGAAATGTATAAATATATTTCTCCGCTCTATCCAGAGAACAAAACGATCTACGACTATATGCCAGAAGATACCCTGCTGGTTCTTGATGAGCCTGCCAGACTATCGGAGACATCAAAACAGCTGGACCGTGATGAATCAGAGTGGAACCTGCATTTGATGCAAAACGGAAAAACACTTCCGGATCTTCCATTATCCGCAGACGGTGATGAACTCTTGTATGAGCGTCCATTCCAGACGCTGTTTATGTCGATCTTTTTGCGCCAAGTTCCACACACCCAACCACAGAACATTCTGAACTTCATCAGTCGTGGCATGCAGGATTTCCATGGACAGATGAACGTACTGAAGGCAGAGATGGAGCGTTGGCAGAAGGCCGGAGTCAAAGTGCTCATGCTGGCGAACGGTGAGGAGCGACTCGAGCGGATGCGCCGGGTACTGATGGACTATGATATTCCAGAGCCAGAGATGATGATCGGTAATTTGCAAACGGGATTTGAAATGCCGTCCATTCATTTGGCTGTTGTGACCGAGGGCGAGATGTTCTCGCAAAAACAGCGTAAAGTACGCAAACCGATTCGGAATGTAGATAATGCTGAACGGATCAAATCCTATAGCGAGCTAAAAGTGGGCGATTATGTCGTTCACCAGAACCACGGGATTGGTAAGTACCTGGGGATCGGCACCCTCGAGGTTGGCGGTATTCATAAGGACTACATGCATATTCTCTATGCGGGTGGAGACAAACTGTCTGTACCTATTGAGCAGATCGATCTGATTCAGAAATATGTTGGTTCCGAAGAGAAAGAACCAAAAATATACAAGCTGGGCGGCAATGAGTGGACACGGGTTAAAAATAAAGTCCGCACATCTGTACAGGATATTGCTGATGATCTAATTAAGCTGTATGCAGAGCGTCAGACCTCCAAAGGGTTTGGATTCGACAAGGATTCTGCGGAGCAGCAGGAGTTTGAGGACATGTTCCCTTACGATGAGACACGTGATCAGGTGCGTGCGATCGAAGAAATCAAAAAGGACATGGAACAAAACCGTCCAATGGATCGTTTATTGTGTGGGGATGTTGGTTACGGCAAAACCGAGGTGGCTATTCGGGCTGCATTTAAAGCAGCTATTGAAGGCAAGCAGGTGGCTGTCCTCGTGCCAACAACCATTTTGGCACAGCAGCATTTTGAGACGTTCCGTGAGCGCTTCTCCGGTTATCCATTTAACATTCATGTGCTTAGCCGGTTCCGCTCCCGTAAAGAGCAGAATGAAACAGCCAAAGGCATCAAGGCAGGCACAGTGGATATTGTCATCGGGACGCATCGATTGCTGTCGCAGGATCTGGTCTTCAAGGACCTGGGACTGCTCATTGTTGATGAAGAACAGCGCTTCGGTGTAACCCATAAGGAAAAACTGAAGAAGCTGAAAACCAATGTGGACGTGCTGACGCTGACGGCAACGCCGATTCCGCGTACGCTTCATATGTCCATGCTGGGTGTGCGTGATCTGTCCGTTATCGAGACTCCACCAGAGAATCGTTTCCCGGTGCAGACCTATGTGGTTGAACACAGCCAGGCACTTGTTCGTGAAGCGATTGAGCGTGAGCTTGCCCGTGGTGGGCAAGTGTATTACCTCTACAACCGTGTTCAGGGAATTCAGGAGATGGCTGCCGAAATTTCTGAACTTGTGCCTGAAGCCAAAGTTGGTGTGGGACATGGTCAGATGTCGGAAACAGAGCTGGAGAAAACGATTCTGGACTTCCTGGATGGTGAATATGACGTGCTTGTGAGCACAAGTATCATCGAGACCGGGGTAGATATTCCAAACGTAAATACACTGATCGTACATGATGCGGATAAAATGGGACTCTCCCAGCTGTATCAGCTGCGCGGACGTGTGGGTCGTTCCAACCGTATTGCGTACGCCTATTTTACGTACCAACGGGATAAAGTGCTTACTGAAGTTGCTGAGAAACGTCTGCAATCAATCAAAGAATTCACCGAACTGGGTTCAGGATTCAAAATCGCCATGCGTGACTTGTCGATTCGTGGTGCGGGAAATCTGCTAGGAGCGGAGCAGCATGGTTTCATCGCTTCCGTCGGGTTTGATCTGTATTCCCAGATGCTCGCAGAGGAGATCAACAAACGCAAAGTTACGATGCTTGGCGAGGAGCCGGTACCTTCAGATCAGTGGAACACAACGCTGGATCTCAGTATCGATGCCTACTTGCCGTCCGATTATATCTATGACAGTATTCAGAAGATTGAGATCTACAAAAAAGTGGCGGTTATTGCATCTTTCGACGATGCGATGGAGTTGGAAGACGAATTGGTTGACCGATTCGGTGATCTTCCGGAAGCCGTCATTAACTTGCTGGCTGTTGCGCGGATGAAAGTATACGGCAAAATCTACGGTATTGAGTCCATTTCCCAACGCGGTGAGGACATTACCGTGAAGTTCTATGAAGGGCGTGAACATGCCTTTGAACTCTCGAAAATCGCGCACATTGGAAATCAGTTCGAAAGACGTGTACAATTTGAACAAGGACCCCATATGCTGATTCACGCTAAAGGCAAGGGGCTTGGGGATAAGCAACTGATGGAGCTGGTAGAGAAAATTCTGGAGTCCATGAAAACTGCTTTTAAATCAAAGGGGGAACTAAAGGATGTTACCAAAGTATAAAAAAGTAGGAAAAGTACTGTCTGTGAGCATGGTCGCAGTACTATCCTTATCACTGCTTGCTGCATGTGGCAAGAAGGAAGAAGCAAAAACACCTGAATCGACGGATACAAGTGCTGTAGTCGCTACGTATGATGGTGGTACCATTACAGCCAATGAATTCGACATGGAGCAACGTGTTATGAAATTCCTCTATCCGGAGTATGCACAAATGATGGATATGGACGATTTCAAGGAGTATTTGGTGAAACAGGAAGTTGCTTATGAATATCTGAGTGGTAAAGCAACTGAAGATGCTAAAACAGCCGGTACAAAAGCGGCAACTGAGCAATTCGATAAAATGAAAGCTTCTGTTCAGGCAGATCAATGGACAGAAATGCTCAAAGCTCAGAACCTGACTGACGACAACATTAAAGACTACATGACTCGGATCATGACAGTAATCAAAGATAAAGAAACAGGCGTTACGGACGATGCAATCAAGGCTGAGTTTGAGAAAAACAAAGATCAGTTCACAACGGCTTCTGTTCGTCACGTACTGATTGGATTTACAGATTCCAAAACACAAAAAGAGCGTAAAAAAGAAGATGCACTTAAAATTGCAAAAGAAGTCAAAGCCAAACTGGATGGTGGAGCTGACTTTGCAGAAGTAGTGAAAGAATATTCTGACGATACCAACTCAGTTGCTGATGGTGGGTTATTTAAAGATGCACCAGTGGCCAACTGGGTCGATTCCTTCAAAGAAGCAACCAAAACACTGCCGTTGAATAAGATTAGTGATCCTGTAGAATCTGAATATGGTTATCACATTATAAAAGTAGAATCCCGTACGGAAGCGGACTTTACTAAATTGTCGGCTGAACAAAAGGAAAGTCTGAAGAGCCAATTGGCTGCAGCTGAAATCGATACGTTCATGCAAAATGAATTGGACAAAATCGTAAAAGAAGTTAAACTGCCAAAAACAGAAAAAGCTGAAGAAGGTACGTCTGAAGGTACTACGGGTACAGGAACTGAAGGAGAGAAAACAACCGAACCAAAAACGGATGACTCCACAGGTACGGATACCAAGACTGACCAAGGTACGACTGGAACAGACAAAGATGCAACTACAGATGAAGGTACAAGCAGCAAGTAAGCTGGTAAAATTGCTGTGTTAGCATACGTTCAGGGTTAAATTCGCCCGAATGAATGCCTTGTACTACGTAAATATGGACAACCATACAGAGAAGCAAGGGGAGGACTTAGGACCTCCTTCTTGCTTCTTCTTGTATCTATTCAAGCCGTATGGGTACATGGTCGCCTTCTTCGAAAGTTACACAACTATATTCTCCGAAGCATGTATAAGGAAATGGGAACAGATGAATACTATGGTCAAGATATCACACTAAACGTTCTGGGACTTTCCTCTACCCATTAAGGAACAGTAGTTGAAAAATCTTCTCGAGAAAGTGGGGCAACATGTGAAATGAAAGCTACTGGTATTGTCCGCCGTATAGATGACCTTGGTCGTGTGGTCATTCCAAAAGAAATCCGCCGTACGTTACGTATTCGTGAAGGTGATCCACTGGAAATTTTCGTGGATCGTGATGGAGAAGTTATCCTTAAAAAATATTCGCCAATTGGCGAACTTGGTGATTTTGCCAAAGAATATGCAGAATCCCTGTATGAGAGTACAGGACATGTAACGATGATTTCTGACCGGGATACCATTATCACGGTGGCAGGTGGTTCGAAAAAAGAGTATTTGGACAAGCAGGTAGGTCAACTGTTAGAGGGATGTATGGAAAACAGGAAGACCATTTTGGAAACAAACAACGGTTCTTATGAACTTAGCAAAGATCATGACGAGACGTTATCCTCTTTTGTTATTGCGCCGATTATTTCAGGTGGTGACCCCATCGGAACGGTTATCCTGTTCAATAAGGATGAATCGGTGAAGATGTCTCAGATGGAAGTGAAGATGTCTGAGACGGCTGCTGGTTTCCTTGGCAAGCAAATGGAACAATAGATCGCAGATCAACTCCTGGTGCCCTGTTTTGGGCATACGGGAGTTTTTGCATTTTAAGGGACAACGAAGTTAATCCGGATGAAAGTGATGGGAGAGGGTTAGTCTGTGTGCCTTCAGGCAGTTATAATAGCAAGGTATGCTTAAAAGGATTACGCAGGAGGGAATTATGAAACAGCCGTCTACAGGATCAAGGCTGCTACAGGGTGCATTTATACTTGGGCTTGCCGCCATTATCTCTAAAATCATTGGTGCTTTTCAGAAGATTCCGCTGCAGAATCTGGGGGGAGACGGTGTATTTGGCATCTACAATACGGTGTATCCGTTATATATGCTCATTATCACGCTTGCTGCTGCAGGGCTGCCGCTGGCCGTATCCAAATTCGTAGCAGAACAGAATGCACTCGGAAGACCAGACGAGAGCAGAAGAATTATTCGACTATCTTCCCTACTGCTCGGGGGAATTGGAATTATAATGGCGCTCTTGATGTATGCAGGTGCGCCGCTGATCGCTGACATGATTGGCAACCGCCATGTGGTTCCATCGATTCGTGCAGCTTCATGGGCGTTATTGTTCGTACCGGTGATGACAGGGCTGCGTGGATATTTTCAGGGATTACAACAGATGGTTCCAACAGCGGTATCACAAGTGGTGGAGCAGACGATACGTGTCACCGTCATGATTGTTCTGCTTCTGTGGTTGATGAGACGGGACGCTTCGCTTGAGACTATTGCTGCTGGTGCCATGATGGGCTCCGTTGCTGGTGGAATGGTTGGGCTGTTAACCATGTTAGGGTACATGGTCCGTCATCGGCGAAAAGGCAGGGAAGTGGTCAACGGGCAATTGGATTCGGAATGGAGCAGTAAAGGGGGAGAGGTTGGATCAGAACGTCATGAGCGTCAGGAGAATACACCGGTTACGCCGCTGAAGAAAACGGTGAGTGCTATTAACCCGGCTCTGGCAGAAAGATCACGATCCAATGGGGAGTGGATCCGGACGCTGCTCATGTATGCTATCCCGGTCTGTCTCGGGTCGCTGGCTGTGCCACTGATGAATCTGGTGGATACCTTCACCGTGCCACGGCTTCTAAGGGGAGAAGGACTGGATGAGCTCCAGTCGATGGTTTCCTTCGGCATCTACAACCGTGGATTGCCGCTGGTTCAACTGGTGACGATGCTGGCCACGTCACTATCTGTGCTGTTTATTCCGGCGATGGCGGAAGCCCGGTTAAAGGGCGGGCCAGAAGCCGTCCGGCAGCAAGCAGGCCTTGCGCTGCGCTGGTTCTGGTTGATCGGCCTGGCGGCATCCGCCGGTCTCGCGGTGTTGGCGGAGCCGATTAACCGCATGCTGTACGGAGATGCCGCAGGCACCGAAGCACTGCGGTACATGGCGCTGACGGCTGCAGGTAGCACCGTCAGCATTATTGCGGCGGCGCTGCTGCAAGGCCTCGGCGCCGTGCGCGCACCCGCGTTCAGCATGCTGGCCGCCGCAGGCGTCAAGGCGCTGCTGAACGTCATGCTTGTGCCGGCGCTGGGCATCAGCGGCGCGGCTCTGGCAGGCGCAGTCGCCTACATGCTGGCGGCTGGCCTGAATGTGGCGCTGCTGGCGCGACTTGTCGCCCTGCGCCCTGCCCCTGGCGCCGTCCTGGCGAAGCCGGCGCTGGTGATCGCCGCCATGAGTCTGGCGGCGTTAGGCACTGCCTGGGCCGCCGAAGCGGTGCTCGGCGGCATGGGCGTCGCGGCCGACCGCAGGCTGGCCGCGATGGGCGTGAGCCTGCTGGGCATTGCCGCAGGCTCGGCCGTGTTCTTGCTGGCGGCGGCGCGGACAGGGCTACTGACCGCCGCGGAGCTGGCGGCTGTGCCCAAGTTAGGGCCTCGCCTTGCCAAGCTGCTGCGCAGACTGCATGTGCTGCGCTAGCTTCATGCTCACGGTGCTTCTGCATCCAGCACAGCTAATATGCAATTATAGGATATCGAATGATTCTGGTATAATACGTGTAATTAGTCCTGTTCAGGCATGATGAATCAGTGAGCCTGGACAGGATAGTCCGGATGGAGGTTTACGTAATGAGTGTAGCTTTAACCGTAGTGGGTCTTGGATCTGGAGATGCGGACCAACTGACCGTAGGTATTATCAAAAAAATGAAACATGCAGCTACGCTGTATGTACGTACCCTGGATCATCCCGTATTGAATGATCTGAAGCAAGAGGGACTGGAGATGACCTCATTTGATGCCATCTATGAGGCGAAGTCCTCCTTCCCCGAAGTATATGATGAGATCGCGAATCAACTGATAGAAGCCGCTCGCAAGGGTGAGACCGGAACGGAGATTGTGTATGCCGTACCCGGTCATCCGATGGTAGCAGAAGCAAGTGTGCGCCTGCTCAAAGAACGTTGTCCGCAGATGGGTATCTCATTGCGTGTCATGGGCGGGGAGAGCTTTCTGGATGAAGCTTTTATCCGGCTTGGATTCGACCCGATTGAAGGGTTTCAACTCCTGGATGCCAGCAGCCTGAACACGGAGTTGGTACAACCACAGCTACATACGTTGATCGGACAAGTCTACGATGTGTTCACTGCTTCAGACGTGAAGCTGTGCCTGATGGAGGTTTACCCGGATGATTATCCGGTATTTGTTGGTCACGCGTTGGGTGTACAGGGCCAGGAGGTCATTCACAAGATTCCATTGCACGAACTGGACCGGATCGAAGGGTACGGCAATCTGTCGCTGATCTATGTACCGAAGAACACCGATGATGCCTTGCGTCGCAGATCCTTTGCGCGTTTGCATGAGATCGTGAACATTCTTCGTAGTCCTGGCGGCTGTCCATGGGATCAGGAGCAGACACATCAGTCCATTCGCAAAAACCTGATTGAAGAGACCTATGAGGTCATTGAGACGATCGATGAGGATGACCCCGACCATATGAAAGAAGAGCTGGGTGATCTGCTGCTGCAGATTTTATTACACTCACAGATGGAAGAAGAAGTGGGAACATTTAATGTGTATGATGTCATCGAAGGCTTGAATGATAAGCTGATCTTCCGCCATCCACATGTTTTTGGCGATAATCAGGCAGAAGATGCGAATGAAGCTCTTCAGAACTGGGAACAGATGAAGGCAGAGGAGAAGAAGCGCAAAGGCCAGGATCAGCAGAAGGTTTCCGTGCTGGATGGTATACCGCGTGACTTGCCTGCATTGATGAAGGGATACAAGTTACAGAAGAAAGCAGCCAAAGTAGGCTTTGACTGGGATGATGTTGAAGGTGTATTTGCCAAGATCGAGGAAGAACTGGCGGAGTTGAAAGAAGCGGTGCAACAAGGCCAGTCTGCGGAAGAACGGAAGCTCGAACTGGGTGATTTATTATTCGTAGCTGCCAACGTTGCAAGATTCATCGATACGGACCCGGAAGAGGCGCTTGCTGCGACCAACCGCAAGTTTGTTGGGCGGTTCCAGTACATCGAGGAGCGTTTGCGTGAACAGGGAAGAACACCAGCAGATAGCAATGTAGAAGAGATGGAGCAATTCTGGCAGGATGCGAAGAAAGCAGGATTATAACGGGTTCAATTTTCTGGTAAATACCGACAAACCTTATTCCATCATGTTATGCAGTGTGTTATGATATACGAACATGTGTTCATCTGTGTTGACTGGGATAGGTGTTTAGCGACCGATGGTTTCGGGTACTGGTCTTAGACTGTTGCCTGCGGACCATCGACAAAAAGCTAAAAAAAGTCGCGGACCAAGGCAGGATTTCAGATGCCAAGCCAGAATACATGTGTAGTAACCTAACGCGAAACCAGCGGCAATAACCTATTGCTCAGGCTCGCAGATACTTTTTTTTCAATTTGGGAGGCTTTTAAAAATGAACAAAACAGATCTGATTAACAACATTTCAACCAAAAGTGGTTTGACTAAAAAAGACGTTGAGTCCGTATTGAACGGCTTTTTGGGAGAAATTACAGATGCACTTGCCAGCGGAGACAAAGTACAATTGATCGGCTTTGGCACTTTTGAGACCCGCAAACGTTCCGGTCGTACCGGACGTAACCCACAAACAGGGAATGAAATCGTGATTCCTGAGTCCACTGTTCCTGCATTCAAAGCAGGCAACAAACTTAAAGAAGCCGTAAAATAATGCGTCTTGATAAATTCCTGAAGGTCTCCCGGCTAATCAAACGCCGCACTGTGGCCAAGGACGTCTCTGAACAGGGACGTGTTCTGGTGAACGGACGTGAAGCTAAGCCCAGCGCCGCTGTCAAAGTGGGCGATGAGCTGACGGTTCAGTTTGGTCAGAAACTGGTCACCGTGAAGGTGGAACGAATTGCCGAGAGTACTAAGAAGGATGAGGCGAGCAGCCTCTACACCTTGGTGAAGGAAGAGCCGATCGCCAAGGATAACGGAATGAACTGGTAACAGTACATCTGGTATTAAATATTCATTTAATGCAAGTTGAATCAAAACGTCCTCCTGTAACAGGGAAGGGCGTTTTTGTTTTTAACTGGATGCCGGGTTATTTGTTCAACAACGCTGGTTCTATTCCAACCTCCACACCCATAAGCTAGGTGTAAGAAGGAGGGGTACATGCCATGGTTGAGCACGGTAAGGCCAAACAGCATCATCTGAGCATGCAGAATCGGAAACTGCTGGATCTGACGGGTGTCTCCAACGTGGAGAGCTTCGACAGTGAGGAATTTTTGCTGCAGACTGAACTTGGGCATCTGACCATCCGGGGGCACAATTTACATATCAAAAACCTGAGCCTGGAGGAAGGACTGTTATCCATTGAAGGCACAGTCAGTTCGCTCCAATATCTGGACCCCGGTTCCCAGTCCAAAAATGGTAAAGGCCTGTTTGGCAAGATGTTCCGATGAGTCCGGATACTCAATGGATCACATTGATGTGGATGCTTACTTCGGGGGTCGTGATGGGAATGGCCTACGACAGTTACCGGGTACTGTCCGGACAGCTACGGTTTCCGAGATGGAGTATTCACACGCTCGATCTGTTGTACTGGGTTGCTTCCGCGCTGTTCGTTTTTCGGATGCTATACGCCGGAAACCACGGACAGTTGCGGTTTTATGTCTTTTTGGGGCTGATTATAGGGGTTTGCTTCTATTTTTGGCTTTTAAGTGTTACAACCCAGCGTTTTGTGGTAATGTTAATTAAACTCGCAAGAACGCTGATTCATTGGTGTGGACATATCCTTAACATCCTGATCGTTATGCCGGCTAAAGGAATTTATAAGTTAATTCGCGTATTATTCGGTTTTGTAATTGCGATACTATTATTCCTGGGCAGGCTGGTGCTGCAATGTTTGGTACCTTTCGGCAAGTTGTTCCGCTGGATGTTTAGGCCGCTCCTGAAACATTGGGTAACGCCACGCTTCATGATCCGTGTGGGTACAAGAATTGCAGCGATGTGGAAACGCTGGTTTTAAGGAGGTCCGTAATGGGTAAAACACCTGTGGGCAGATCAAAGGCTCCAACTAACCAAGGAAAATCTGCCGGTGCAAAAAGGCGCCTCATGCTTTGGATGACGTTTATGATTGTATTTGTAATATGGGCAGGATATACATTCCTTGTGCAGAATGCACAAATTTCGGACAAGAGTTCTCATCTGGCCACTCAGCAAGCTTCAAAGGAAGATACGTTGAAGAAGCTGGAACAGTTGAAGTACGAAGTCAGCCGGTTGAATGACCCTGAATACATAGGACAGCTGGCACGGAAAAAAGGATATTATCTTCCTGAGGAAACGCCGATCCAGGTTGAAGGGTCAGGGAACTGATGGAATTCGGTCTATTACCGAGCTAGGTTTGTTATCCGTGTGACTGAAGCCGTTAAACCGGAAAAAATAGGCTCTCTGATGGGGTAGTGTTCAGTTGACCTTGGTTTATGGCATAAGGTATAATTACATTAGCGCAGCATTGATTTTGGCATTCAAAAAATCGGGTTGTATATTTTTAAGGGAGGATCATTTTATTCTATGGCAATTGAAGTGGGCACCAAGTTAGAGGGCAAGGTGACAGGAATCACGCATTTTGGAGCATTTGTGGATCTGTCAGGAGGTGTCACGGGTCTCGTTCACATCTCGGAAATCGCCGACAATTATGTCAAAGATGTCAACGACCACCTGAAGCTGAATGACCTCGTTACAGTGAAGGTTATCAACGTTGACAAGGATGGCAAGATCGGACTTTCCATTAAGCAAGCTGTTGACAAACCGGTTGAGCAACAAACCCAATCTAGACCCCCGAGAGCTCCTAGACCGGAACGCAGTGGAGGAGATCGCGAACGATTCAGCGGCGGAGGCCCAAGTGGTGGCCAAGGTCGTGGTGGTGGCGGCGGTGGATTTAACCGTGGTGACCGCGGAGGCCGTTCTTTCAAGCCCGCAGCAGGCAAACCTTCATTTGAGGATAAAATGTCACGCTTCCTGAAAGATAGTGAAGAGCGGATCTCTTCGCTTAAGAAGAACACAGAAGGCAAACGCGGAGGCCGTGGAGCTAAGCGTGTGTAATCTGTCACAACCTGATCTAAACATATAAGTAAAACCGTTAGCCCATGGGCTAACGGTTTTTTTTGCGTTTCTTTCACAGATAAGTAGTTGAATAGCTTTTTTTGTAAGGTGAAGCTCCATATCCCCAGTTTTTCTGCACGGAAAAATGAAACCATAAGAACATTTGTCGTCTACCATTTTTTACCGACAGGTTTCCGTGGCATTCCACAGTTATCCTGCTCAAATGGTGGCGAGACCAAACCATCTCCGGTTCAAAATCAGACATTCCGATTGTCGGAATCAAGTAGGAGAATGAATGAAACCACAATAAGGCCGGGGTTTCGCTCCACCGCGCCAGGCTTGTTTCTTTTGTCGTAAACTTTTTGGACCCTGCCCACCTATTCTGACAAACTACGTCTTCTAATCTATCTATAATCAGAACCATCGAGAACGAAACACGAAAATTCAAATTAATCGAATGGGGTGCCTTGAGGATGATGGAAAAGTGGAATGTCATTCAATTTCCGGGAATGAAAGCAGGTAAAGGAGGTACGGAAGCTCGGGAGGAGCTGTCGGTACGTCTGAAACAATGGCTTGGCTCCCGCAAGGCTGTCCAGATGGTTGCTTCCCGCAAATGGGTACTGCTGCTTACGTTTATGGGGTTCCTGCTCGGAAAGGCAATGATCCTGAATGAGTTATCTCCCTTTGCCATTGCTTACTTCGCTGTAATTGCTTTCATGCGCAGGGATTACATCATTCCGGTAGGCGCTGCACTTCTCGCAGGCAGTCTCTTTGCACCGTTTCCGGTACCACTCATTGTTGCATCGGAGATCGCCATCTTTTATCTGCTCTTCCGCGGTCTGGAGTCATATGATCGTGCTGAATTATCTTATGCACCAACGATGGTGTTTACGACTACATTTATGGTCAAATTATTCGCGGTCGTGATCGGGCCATCCTTCAGTTGGTACGCCATGCTGATGCTCACGATGGATTCCGTATTAAGTTTTGTGCTCACCCTTGTTTTTATTCAAGCCATACCGATCTTCACTTACCGCAAAAAAAAGTTCAGCCTAAAGAACGAGGAGATCCTCTGCCTGATCATATTGCTCGCTTCCGTTATGACGGGAGCGGTAGGGTGGACCATTCAGTCCTTATCCGTCGAGCATATGCTCTCCCGTTATCTCATATTAATCTTTGCGCTGGTGGGCGGAGCCCCCCTCGGAGCCTCAGTTGGGGTTATTACCGGCTTGATTCTTAGTCTGGCTGACATGTCAGCGGTGTATCAGATGAGCCTGCTTGCTTTTGCCGGGATGCTGGCGGGTATGCTTCGAGAGGGCAAACGTGCGGCGGTTGCACTGGGTATGCTGCTGGGTTCGTCCATTCTATCCATATATCTGGGCGGACCGGGCGATGTGATGAACTCATTATGGGAGACGTGTGCAGCTATCGCACTATTCATGTTAACACCTAAAAGCCTGATGACGGCGATATCCAAATATGTACCGGGTACGCAGGATCATACCAAATCGCAGCATGAGTATGCCAAACGGATACGGGATATCACGGCAGAACGGGTAACCCGGTTCTCACAGGTATTCCGTCAATTGTCACGTAGCTTCGATCAGATGTCGGGTGCAGGAGAGCAGGTACAGAAAGAAGGCGGAATGGACCATTTCATGAATGCGGTTGCCGAGAGCACATGTGCAAGCTGCTTCAAGCGTACACAATGCTGGGATGCGAAGTTTATTCAAACCTACAAATATATGACGGACGTGATGAGTACGATTGAAGGAAACCCGGAGATCTCAGGCAAGCAGATTCCAGTGGACTGGAACAGGGTGTGTGCGAAACCGGAAGAGGTCCTAGAAGTCATGCGTGCCCAGTATGGACTGCATCAACATAACATGCAATGGAAGCGTCAAATTATTGATAGCCGGCAACTGGTTGCAGAGCAATTATCCGGTGTATCTCAGGTCATGGAGGACCTGGCCAAAGAAATTCAGCGGGAAAGTGATGAGATGGTACAGCAGGAGGAGCAGATTCGGGACGCACTGGAGTCATTGGGCTTGTCCATTCACTCCATTGAGATCATCAATCTGGAAGCGGGCAATGTAGAGATTGAGATTGTACATGCATATACACGTGGATTCGATGAGTGCCGGAAAATGATTGCTCCGCTGATCTCGGATGTACTGGACGAGCATATTGCCGTCTTGCATGAGACCATGACCGATCCTCGTCAGGGACTGGCAACCGTCACGTTTGGTTCGGCCAAAACCTTCGAGGTTACCACGGGTGTTGCTGCCGCCGCAAAAGGGGGAGATGTGATGTCAGGCGACAGCTTCAGTACGGTTGAGTTAGGCAATGGTACATTTGCAGTGGCGCTCAGTGATGGAATGGGCAATGGAGAACGGGCACGCATGGAGAGCAGCGCGGCGCTGAACATACTGGAACAGTTGTTACAGTCCGGCATGGACGAGAAACTGGCGATCAAATCCGTGAACTCCGTTCTGATGCTGCGCTCCCCTGAAGAGATGTATGCCACTGTGGATATGGCACTGATTGATGAATATACGGCAGAGACCACGTTTATGAAAATCGGATCGACGCCAAGTTTTATCAAACGAGGACAGGAGGTTATTCAGGTTTCAGCCAGCAATTTGCCAATCGGTATTATTAAGGATATTGAAGTGGATCTGGTGACGGTACAGCTTCAGCCGGGGGATATCCTCATTATGATGACGGATGGCATCTATGATGCACCGGGGTATGCAGTGAACAAAGAGTTATGGATGAAACGGCTCATTCAAGAGATTGATACAGATGATCCGCAAGATTTGGCCGATTGCCTGCTTGAAAGTGTCATAAGATATCAGCAGCATGAGATATTGGATGATATGACCGTCGTTGTTGGAAAAGTAGAGCATTTCCGCCCTGAATGGGCCACACTGCGTGTGCCTGGCATCAACCGGATGGAGCGTCCACGGACCGTCAGTTAATTGCATATTCTTCTGTTTGAAGTCTCTTCATTCTGGCAATGCTAGTCATAGAGTTGGAGAGTAACGAATAACGGAGGGATATCGGATGAAGCAAATCTTATTGATCACCGACGGTTGTTCCAATGTAGGACCAAGTCCGGTGCTGGCAGCGGCCGAAGCGCTGGAAGAGGGGATTACGGTTAATGTGGTTGGCGTGATTGATTATGGAACCATTGGTGAGTTGGGCAGTCGGGAGATTGAGGATATTGCCAGAGCCGGAGGTGGAATCAGCCAAATTGTAGGTACACGTCAGCTTGCCCATACGATGCAGATGATGACAAGGAAAACGGTGGTTCAGACCATTCAACAGGCGGTTAATAGAGAGTTAACACAAATTTTGGGAGAGAAGGAGCCCAAAACGGTAACCGATCTGGAGCCTGCACAACGCGCCCGGGTCGTGGAAATGATGGATGATATGGCTGAAACTACAGCCTTACAGGTTATATTGCTAATCGACGTCAGTGCCAGCATGAAGCCCAAATTGGCTGCGGTAGAAGAAGGCATTCGTGATTTAATGTTAAGTTTGCAGGCGCGTATAGGTCAGAGCAAACTTTCCGTATTTCATTTTCCGGGACGACACAGCGGAGAAGATGCGGTAATGGATATTGACTGGACAACGGATCCAGGCCGTGTTCGGTCCCTGTTTGGGAGGTTGCAGATGAAGGGTGCAACGCCGACAGGTCCTGCAATTCAGAAGGTGATTGATTTTTACCGTTATGGTACACTGGAGAAACAGCAGGAAATAGAAGGGAACTATCGCATTGAAAGAGAAGGGATGCTCGGTGACAACGTTGTCTGACGCCTCTTTCCCGCCAGGAACAGTGGTTACAGGGAAATGGAATCGCAGTCGTTACACGATTCGGAAGCTACTGGGCAAAGGAGCCAATGGCATCGTTTTTCTTGTCCAACGGGGTGAAAATGGCAAACACTACGCGCTAAAAATGGGATTTGATCCGGTTGATCTGCAATCGGAAGTTAATGTGCTCAAATCTTTTCAACTACAGCGTAATCATGAAGCCCTTCGGCAGAGCGGCATTCCTTCCTATCTTAAAGATGTGGATGATTATGCCGTTCGTGGCCGGGATATTCCCTTTTATGTGATGCGTTACGTTAGAGGTGAGGCACTTCATCACTTCATTCGGCGTCAGGGGACAGACTGGACACTTCTGGTGGGACTTAGACTCTTGCAGAAGCTGGCACAATTGCATCAGGCGGGATGGGTGTTTGGTGATCTCAAACCTCAGAATGTGTTGGTATCCGACTATGGGCAGGTGGAATTGATCGACTACGGCGGAGTTACGTCGATTGGTCGAAGCGTCAAACAGTTCACTGAATGGTATGATCGGGGCTTCTGGAATGCAGGCAGCCGTACGGCAGATGGTACCTATGATGTATTTGCATTTGCATTATTGTTGATTCATGTACTTGAAGCAGACGCGCTCAAGGCACTGGCAGCCGAAGGATTACCGCAACTGCGAAGTGTGAATCAGCTCGTAGCGCTGGTGGAGCGCAGTGAACGACTGGGTCCTTTTCGCAATTGGACGACTCAGGCATTACGAGGTCAGTTTCGTGATGCAGGTCATGCGGCACAAGGGTGGAAGGAAATGATGGCACGCCCCACGCCTCTCCGCCATCGTTCCAAAAGTACAACACCGCGCTGGCTTAAAAACGCATTTGCTGTATCTGTGATATTACTTATTGGAGTGCTCATCTATGCACTACTTTTCTGATCTCTGAGAGTGCATATACATAACGCAAGGAATGAGGAACAGGTATGGAGGCTTTACGCTGGAACATGCTGGTGAAGAACGTGCTGGATGCAGCGGAAGAGCATCAGTTATGGGTTCCCGGGGATCGGATTGTCGTCGCAGTATCGGGCGGGCCGGACTCGGTAGCTTTTTTGCATATCATGCACGAGATCAGCAAGCGGCATGTGCCACTTGAATTGATCTGTGCCCACGTGCATCATGGCTTCCGGAGTGAATCTGATGATGAAGCGGAGAAAATGATGGAACTGGCACAGCAGCTTGGTATTACATTTGAATGGACCAAGGCCGATGTACCTTCATATATGGAGCTTACTGGTCAAGGACCACAGGAAGCAGCCCGCAACAAGCGATATGCCTTTTTGCACGAAGTGGCTTCCAAATATAATGCGGCAAGCATCGCTTTGGCACATCATGCCGATGATCAGGCGGAGACGGTCATGCTTCATTTGCTTCGTGGAACCGGCTTGTCGGGACTCTCAGGAATGAAGTTTAAAAGACGAGAAAAAAATGTGGAACTTATTCGTCCATGCCTTCGTATAAACAAGACAGACCTTGTAGAAGCTTGTAATACCCAGGGTTTTATGTATTTCAATGATGAGAGCAACGCCCTGCGTAAATATCGGCGTAATGCCATTCGCTTGGATGTGCTTCCTTTTTTGGGGCAGTATAATGGACAACTCACGCCGTCATTGAATCGGCTTGCCGAAATTGTGGGTGATGAAGACGATTTCATGGAGCAGAGTGCATATGACACATACAGGTGTCTAGTGCAGGTGAACGGCGGAAGGCAAACCTTTGAGGTGCCTTCCTTCTTGAAGTTACATGTCGCTTTACAACGAAGGTTGATTAAACTAATATTGAATTATCTGCCTTTGGACAGTGATTTTGTGGACTTTACCCGTATAGAAACCATTCGGCACAAGGTCATGGAGACCCATGTGACGACCTGGAGCCTGGATATAGGACAGACACTCGCCTGCACTCGGGAGTATAATCTGATTTCTTTTGGAATACGGACGGACGTACAGGATCAATCTTACGAGTATCGTCTTGCGCAATGGAGTGGAACTTATGAGCTTTCACTCACCCCAATTAACCGGTATATTCGGTTGATGACGGTGAGTCCCGAGGACTATCATGTACCGGAATCGGCGGATCAAGCCGCGTTTGATGCGGATCAACTGCTTATGCCGCTGGTTGTGCGTTCACGGTTACCTGGAGATACCATGAAAGTGATGGGATTAAACGGAAGCAAAAAGGTGAAAAATATTTTCATCGATGAGAAAATCCCCCCATCTGTCCGTCCACGTATTCCTGTGGTATGTGATGGAGCAGGTCATATCATCTGGTTACCGGGTGTTCGACGGTCCAATGTGGCTCCTGTCAGGGAGGGCACTTCCGCAATCCTGTACATGACTGTAGGCGATTCAGCGATTCAGGGGTAGTGGTTATGGTTCAGGTAAGGCTTTCATAGTATAACTTAGGAGGTTCGCACAGTTGCAGAACGACATTCAGGAAGTATTGATCAGTGAAGAAGAAATTCAGAGTAAAGTCAAGGAATTAGGCGCAACACTAAGTGCCGAATATGCAAATCGCAATCCTTTGGTCATTTGTGTGCTCAAGGGTGCGTTTATATTTATGGCTGATTTGGTTAAAAACATAACGGTACCTGTTGAAATGGATTTTATGGCGGTATCCAGTTATGGCGCTTCCACCAAGTCATCAGGTGTTGTCAAAATCATTAAGGATCTGGATGTATCCGTTGAAGGACGGGAAGTTCTGATTGTCGAAGATATTATCGACAGTGGACTTACACTCAGCTATCTGATTGAACTGCTAGAAAACCGCGGTGCCGAGTCGGTGCGTGTGGTTACGCTGTTCGACAAGCCTTCAGGCCGTAAAGTTGAGTTGGAAGCTCATTACACAGGCTTTGACATTCCTGACGCGTTCATCGTTGGTTACGGTTTGGATTTTGCGGAGAAGTACCGGAACCTGCCCTATATCGGGATTTTGAAGCCGGAAGTCTATAGTAGCTAATATCCTGCCCGACCCAAGCCTTGAGCTGTTCTTGGCTTCTGTTGAGAAGCCATGTCGGGCTATGTTAAAATAATTAAAGTGTCTCGAGAGGAGGTAGGGGATGAATCGGTTCATCCGGAATTCTGGTTTTTATTTGATTCTTTTTTTAGTTGTGGTGGGGATAGTCCAGTTCGTCAGCAATGGCGGCGAAGCCACCGATAATCCTAGATATGATCAGTTGCGTGCAGCGATCAAAGCCAACAATGTCTCTGAATTGACGGTTCAATTCAACGGTCAAACGTATCTCGTGACCGGTCAATACAAGAAGGCACCTGATGGCGCCAAATCAGAAAATTTCTCAACGTATATTCCTCCTACGGATGAGGCAATTAGTGAGCTTGTAGCTGCAAGTGAAACTAACAATTTCCAATATCATCAGGAGCCAATGAAAGGTGACAGCATCTGGTTGACGTTGCTGACTTCCTTTATTCCTTTGATCATTATGTTCCTGCTGTTCTTCTTCCTGTTTAATCAGGCTCAAGGCGGCGGCGGTAAAGTAATGAACTTTGGTAAAAGCCGTGCTCGTCTCTACAACGAAGAGAAGAAGCGGGTTACATTTGAAGATGTTGCGGGTGCTGACGAAGAGAAACAGGAACTTGTTGAGGTTGTAGACTTCCTCAAGGACCCTCGTAAATTCGCAGCAGTAGGTGCGCGGATTCCTAAGGGCGTATTGCTCGTAGGGCCTCCAGGTACCGGTAAAACATTGCTCGCTCGTGCCGTAGCCGGTGAAGCGGGTGTACCATTCTTCACTATTTCAGGTTCCGACTTCGTGGAAATGTTTGTCGGTGTCGGTGCATCACGTGTTCGTGATTTGTTTGAAAATGCGAAGAAAAATGCCCCATGTATCATCTTTATCGATGAGATTGATGCTGTAGGACGTCAGCGTGGTGCTGGTCTCGGTGGTGGTCACGATGAACGTGAACAGACACTCAACCAGTTGCTCGTTGAGATGGACGGATTCGGAGTTAACGAAGGTATTATCATCATTGCCGCAACGAACCGTGCAGATATTTTGGACCCTGCCTTGCTGCGTCCAGGACGTTTTGACCGTCAAATTACGGTTGACCGCCCTGATGTAAGAGGTCGTGAAGCTGTCCTGAAAGTACATTCCCGTAATAAACCACTGACCAAAGATGTGAAGATGGATATTATCGCGAAGCGTACAACAGGTTTCTCTGGTGCGGATTTGGAGAATCTCTTGAACGAAGCGGCATTGCTTGCAGCGCGTCGTAACCGTAAAGATATTTCCATGAAGGAAGTTGACGAAGCGATTGACCGTGTCATCGTTGGTACGGAGAAGAAAAGCCGTGTCATCAGTGATCGCGAGAAACGAATCGTTGCTTATCACGAAGCAGGTCATACCATTGTCGGATACTTCCTCGAACATGCTGATATGGTACATAAAGTGACCATTATTCCGCGCGGACGTGCGGGTGGATATGTAATCATGTTGCCAAAAGAAGACCGTATGCTGGTTACCAAGCAGGAATTGCTGGATAAAGTAACCGGACTTCTCGGGGGTCGTGTAGCTGAAGAATTGTTCATCGGAGAAATTGGTACTGGTGCATACAGTGACTTCCAGCAAGCGACAGGTATTGTTCGCAGCATGGTTATGGAATACGGTATGAGTGAGAAATTGGGACCTATGCAATTTGGAAGTTCACAAGGACAGGTATTCCTTGGTCGGGATATCGGTCATGAACAGAATTACTCGGATTCCATTGCTTACGAGATTGATCAGGAAATGCAACGCTTTATCAATGACTGTTATGAGAAGTGTAAGGACTTGCTTGTTAAACATTCAAAAGAGATGCACCTGATCGCTCAAACTTTGCTTGAGGTTGAGACTTTGGAAATGGATCAGATCAAGCAATTGATCGAAACAGGTTCTTTGACTCCAAAAGCAGAGAATGACAATGATGGTGAAGGCACACCAACTGAAGGCGGAGAGCCAATCATCGACACCATCGGTGATGTGCGTGTTCGTATTCAAGGTAAAGATGAAACGCCTGAGCCACCAGCCGGAGATATTCCAAACGAAGCTCCGAATCTGGAAAAGGGTAATAACAATAACCCGGATGATGGCGGAACTAAGCCAACGTCTTAATGCACAATACATCTGGCTATGATAGCAGGTGAAATCAAGAGAGCCCTAGAGGCTCTCTTTTTTTATCCATTATTTTAAAAGAGGATAGATAAAGATAAACGGGAGTTAGATGGCGAACCAGTTAGCAAACAGGTGGTTACAGCGCTGTTCCGGGCCTTTTTCATTTATTGACAGAGTCGTGAACGTTGTGTAAATTAGTTGTTAAACCGCTTGTGATTCGTTTCTCAAGCGAAGATAACGACTTAGGTTAGCCCACGAAACAGCGCATGACGCTGTCCCGATAAAGGAGAGGATCACAGGTGGAAGCTCTGGCTTTAGAGCGCAAGGCTGAGATGAACCGCGAGCTGCGTGAGCGGCTTATGGTGTTGAAGAAGGAACGTAATGCTATTATTCTTGCCCATTATTATCAACGTGACGAAGTACAGGAGGTTGCCGACTTCCGTGGAGATTCGTTTCTGTTAGCCCAGAAGGCAGCACAGACAGATGCGGATGTGATCGTTTTCTGTGGTGTTCATTTTATGGGTGAAAGCGCTAAAATTCTTGCGCCAAATAAAACAGTTATTATCCCGGACGAACGTGCGGGCTGCCCAATGGCAGATATGGTGAATGTGGATGGACTACGCAAATTGAAAGCACAACATCCTAATGCCAAGGTGGTTACGTATATCAATTCCTCGGCTGAGATCAAAGCAGAGACTGACATCTGTTGTACATCAGCGAACGCAGTCCGGGTTATTCAATCGGTGGATTCCGACGAAATTATCTGGGTACCGGATAAAAACCTGGGACATTATGTGCAGCAGCATACAGACAAGAAAATGATTATCTGGGAAGGTTACTGCAACACTCACGATATGCTTACAGTCAAAGATGTGGTGGAGATGAGAGCCAAGCATCCAAATGCAGAGTTTGTTGTCCATCCAGAGTGTCGCCCTGAGGTTGTAGAAATGGGTGATTTTGTAGGCAGCACAACAGCTATTCTGGAGTATTGCAAAAATTCATCAGCGAAGGAATTTATCGTAGGTACCGAAGATGGTACAGGATATCAGCTTCGTCTGGATAGTCCGGATAAACAGTTCCACTTTGCTACCAAGTTCCTCGTATGTCCCAACATGAAGGTGAACAACTTGAAGAAACTGGTGAAATGCCTGGAAACGATGAAGCCGCAAATCTACGTGCCACCGGCCGTTGCCGACAAAGCCAGAGAATCGCTAGAGCGCATGTTGTTGGTAAAGTAGGATGCGCTACTCTTGCTCCAAGACAGGTGAATAACATGATACCGCAATATTTAGTTGATTTTGATCTGTCTGCCCTACCCATGGTAGAGACGGATGTACTGGTTATAGGCTCAGGGATTGCTGGTTTGTTTACTGCCATTAAGGCAAGTGAACAACAACGTGTATTAATGATCACGAAGAAGTCATTACTTGAAAGTAACACCAGATATGCGCAGGGAGGCATCGCTGCGGTTATTGCTGAGGATGATTCACCTGCTTACCACTTGCAGGATACACTTGTAGCAGGAGCGGGCTTATGCCGCTCCGAAGCGGTAGAGGTATTGGTGAATGAGGGGCCGGACGGAGTGAAGGAACTGATTCGTTTGGGTACTTTATTTGATCTGGAGAACGGCGAGTTGGCGTTGACGCAGGAAGGTGCGCATAGCCACCGCCGTATTTTGCATGCCAACGGAGATGCAACAGGATATGAGATTGTACGTGCGCTTGCTGTTGAAGTGAATGAGCATCTCGGGATTGAAGTTTGGGATGAGCATTTTGTTGTTGACCTGATTACGGATCGAGATCGAGGGGAATGCATTGGCGCTCTGGTTCAGAAGGATGACGGATCGCAAGTGTTCGTGAAGGCACAGGCAACCGTTCTTTGTTCTGGTGGGGCAGGACAACTGTACCGATACACGACGAATCCGGATGTAGCTACTGCCGATGGTGTAGCCATGGCTTATCGGGCTGGGGCTATTGTTCGTGACATGGAATTTATCCAATTCCACCCCACCTCTCTATGTTACCCTGGGGCCCCGCGTTTCCTTGTGTCAGAAGCCGTACGCGGCGAAGGAGCATATTTGCGCAATGTGAAGGGTGAGCGCTTCATGGATCGTTATCATGCCCAGCTTGAACTGGCCCCACGAGATATCGTGGCACGAGCGATTGTTAGTGAGATGGAGTCCACCAACAGTACCTTTGTGTACTTGGACATTACACATGAACAGCCAGAGATGATCAAGCATCGGTTCCCTACCATATATGAGACTTGTATGCGTTATGGATTGGACATGACAACGGACTGGATTCCCGTTGCACCTGCTGCCCATTACATGATGGGTGGAGTGAAAACGGATTTAAGTGGAGAGAGCAGCATCTCCCGATTATTTGCTTGTGGCGAGGTGTCTTCTACAGGAGTGCATGGAGCCAACCGTCTGGCAAGCAACTCCTTGTCAGAAGCGATTGTATTTGGCCGGAGAATTGTTGATCGCATTCAATCACTTTCCCCGCTCGGTTCATTACAAGTAAGTGGGGCTGCGCATTCATCTGTGGACATGAATAACAAGATCAATAAGATCACGGAAGAGCAAAAGCCGGTATCCGAAAGACGTTTACGATTACAGAAAATGATGGTTCGTCAGGTAGGCTTGCGCCGGAATGGTGAGGACCTGCAGAAGGCCATGGACAAGCTGCAACAGGAATTGCAATTTTTTGATCAGACACTCACTCATAAGGAAGAGCTGGAGTATGCCAACCTTCTGACCTGTGCCTGGTTAGTTACCAGCGGGGCATTACACCGCGAGGAGAGTCGGGGTGCTCACTATCGTGAGGATTTCCCGGCGCGTGATGATATCGTGTGGCAGAAGCATAGTCTGCAACAGCGAGAACAAGCGATTGTGGAGGAATTGATGTCATGATACTGAATGGATATAATGAAGGGCTTATCGAATCGATCAAAAACTGGCTTCGTGAAGATGTTGGTGCAGGTGACGTTACAACAAGTGTGACGATCCCGGCAGGCAACCAATCCAAGGCCATTATACACGCCAAAGACAATGGTATTATTGCAGGCATGACCGTAGCTGAACTTGTATTTCAAGTCGTTGATCCTGATCTTGTATTTTCACCGAAGGTAACAGACGGCGACAAGGTTGCCCATGGCACGATTTTGGCCGAGGTAGAGGGAAGTACACATTCACTGCTTACGGGGGAACGACTGGCACTTAACTTGCTGCAGCGTATGTCCGGAATAGCTACGCGTACGCGTAGCTACGTGGATGTGCTGGATGGTCTTGAGACCAGGCTCGTGGATACACGTAAGACAACGCCGGGCCACCGATTACTTGAGAAATATGCGGTGCGCGTGGGTGGCGGAGCGAATCATCGATTTGGACTGTACGATGCCGTTATGATTAAGGATAACCACATCAAGGGTGCAGGCGGAATCACCGAGGCGGTACAGCGTGCGCGAACCGTTATCCCACATACGATGACGATTGAAGTGGAGACTGAAAATCTGGAGCAGGTGAGAGAAGCCTTGCAAGCCGGGGCAGATATCATTATGCTGGATAACATGCATCCAGAGCGGATGCGTGAAGCGGTTGAACTTATTCGTGAACAGGCTCCTCATGTGAAGGTTGAAGCATCCGGTAACGTGTCTCTTCAGACCATTCGTGGTATCGCAGAGAGTGGTGTGGATGTAATCTCGGTTGGCAGGTTAACCTATTCCTTTGAGAGCCTGGATATTAGTCTGGATTTAAATGAAAAGAAAGAGGGGTGAACCTCTTTGATTCTAGTTGTAGACGTGGGGAACAGCAATATGGTGCTCGGCGTATATCAAGGCCGGGAATTGCTGCACCACTTTCGTCTGAGTACATCACGTCAGTCAACAGTGGATGAATACGGCGTATTGATTTATAATTTATTTCATATGTCCGGCATCAGGGCAAGTGACATCGAAGGTGTCATCATCTCATCTGTGGTTCCGCCACTGGTGAATGTAATCGAAGCGATGTGTGAGAAGTATGTAGGCAAAAAAGCTTTGCTCGTTGGGCCTGGTATCAAAACTGGCTTGAATCTGCGATACGAGAACCCTCGTGAAGTGGGTGCAGATCGTATTGTTAATGCAGTGGCAGCCGTTGAGAAGTATGGCGGCCCTCTCGTCGTGGTCGATTTTGGTACTGCAACGACCTTTGACTGTATTGACGAGAAAGGTCACTACCTGGGGGGAGCTATTGTACCTGGCATTCAGATCGCCACTGAAGCGCTCTATGAGCGTGCATCCAAGTTGCCTCGTATAGAGCTGGAGAAACCTAAAAAGGTCATTGGCCGTAATACTATTCATGCTATGCAAGCGGGTATTATATTTGGCTATGCAGGGCAGGTAGATGGTATTGTAGAACGTATTCGCGAGGAGATGGGAGCGAAGCCCCGAGTTATCGCGACGGGTGGTCTCGCTACACTTATCGCAGAAGAAACCCGTAGTATAGAAGAAGTTGATCCGCTGCTTACGCTTGAAGGGCTGCGTATTATATATGAGCGGAACCGGGAAAGGTGAGCATAGTGACGGCATACAGCGGGCTGAGATTACAGCTTAAGTGTTGTGCCGTTTTTTCTGTGTTACGACTATTATGGCGATACGCCAAAGGAGGCTGAATGACTTGGAAAACAACAACAAGCATGACCGGTTAATTCGTGGTACAGCAATGAATGGAAAGGTAAGAGCCTTTGCTATCCAGACTACGGAACTGGTTGAGGAACTACGCAGAAGACACGATACGTTTCCCACGGCTACAGCTGCCATGGGGCGTACGGTTACAACAGCAGCCATTATGGGTGCAATGCTCAAAGGTGAAGAGAAGTTAACGGTACAAGTCAACGGTGATGGGCCCATTGGACAGATTGTAGCTGATGCCAATGCGAAAGGCGAAGTACGAGGATATGTTTCTAATCCGCATGTACATTTGCCAAGCAATAGTGTGGGAAAACTGGACGTTGCAGGCGCAGTTGGAACGGAAGGTTTCATCAACATAACGAAGGATTTGGGACTGAAAGAGCCATATCGTGGCAGTGTGCCTATTATTTCAGGAGAACTGGGCGAAGACTTCACGTACTACTTTGCTCAATCGGAGCAAACCCCTTCTGCTGTAGGCGTTGGTGTGCTCGTTGATACGGATAATTCCGTTATTGTCTCAGGTGGATTCATTATGCAGCTGTTGCCGGGATTGACAGATCCAGAGATCACGGCGATCGAAAACGCCATTAGTACGTTGCCGCCAGTGACGACGTTGCTGGAGCAGGGACTTGAATTGGAAGAGTTGCTTCGCCGATTGTTGCCAGATGTACAAGTGATGGAAGGATTGGATATTCATTTTAGCTGTGAGTGTTCACGTGAGCGGGTAGAGAAGACACTAATCAGCCTGGGCCAAACGGAGATGGAGCAATTAATTGAAGAAGAGGGCCAGGCTGAAGTGGTCTGCCAATTCTGTAATGAAGCCTATGACTTTAACAAAGAACAACTTGAGACCATCCTAGAGCAAGCCAAGAACTGATCTATGCGGGGACGGGATGCGGAATGACAAGACAGGAAAAAGGGTTGTGGACGGCTGTAATTGTCTTGACGCTAGGTATGCTGGTCATGGGTAGTGTGATGGCTATGCATGGTCTCAGACAGGGCAAAGACGAGGCAGATGCATCCCATGATGCTAATACGGAAGAAGGAAGCACCGTAGCGACGATCAACGGAGAAGTTATCACGGACAAAGAGTGGACCGATGCGCTGAAAAGACGCTATGGCAGCGAGTTATTACTCCAGATGTTAAACCGTAAAGCAGTATTTGCCGAAGCAATTGAACGCAAGCTGATCGTCACTCCCCAAGAGATTGCAAGAGAACTTGCCGCCGCGATGGATGGGTACGATTCAGAGAAATCATATTTTGACGAAATGAAGTCTCAATTGGGCCTGTCGAAACAGGAACTTGAGTTGGAAGCCGGCTACAGGCTGCTGCTTGAGAAAATCGCAACGATCGGCATACAGATCAAGGATGCAGATATTGAGCATTACTGGACTGAACACCGTGAGGATTACGTTTCCCCCGAGAAATATGACTTGTCCATCATCGTAGTGAAGGAAGAAGCCGAAGCCGATTCCTTACTGGATGCGTTGGAGAAGGGGGAGGACTTTGAAGAAGCTGCTCGCAAGCAATCGACAGACAGCTTCTCTCGTGATGCTGGTGGGAGGCTGGGGTGGATTGAGCGGAATGATCCATTCCAGTCAGAAGAAATCCTTCAACTTGCTGCCGGGCTGGATGTAGGCGATATTGCCGGACCGGTTCGAGTGGAAGAAGGTTATGTTATTATCAGACTTAATGATAAAGAAGAACGCCAGGTGCAGTCGGCCGAAGAGGTTCGTGAGGAGATTCGAATGCAACTGGCTCTGAGTCAGGCTGATCCGTTGCCGCAGGTAGAGCAAATGCTGCGTAACAAGTATGAAGCCGTAATCCTGTCCGAGATTCCGGCCTCCTGAATGCAATGGAAAAGATTGTCTCGTACTGCTGCATCTTGATAAAAATACTCTGTCTGCGGTCTTAGGGCCAAAGGCAGAGTATTTTTTTTGAGTACTCATATTGACAATAAGGGTTAACGTTGATAAGATGAAAATAATAAATACCTACTCGTTTACTCGGATATAAAAGATTTATTTATGAACAAAGAAACTTTCGGAAACCTCCGCCCTGCTAGAAATCTTAGCAGTAAGGGATAGGATTAACAGGATTTCCGCAGTTCTTCTATAACAGCTAGAGGCTACCGGCCGCACAGTATAGGTTAACAGGACTCAAGTTTTATTCATCCACTAAGGAGGGCATTCATATGGCTAAAGTAGTTAATAACGTAACAGAACTCATCGGAGGTACTCCGCTTGTTCGTCTGAACCGTATCGTACCTGAAGGCAGTGCTGAAGTATTCGTGAAGCTGGAGTACCAGAATCCAGGTTCAAGCGTGAAAGACCGTATCGCAATTAGCATTGTGGAAGAAGCGGAAAAAGAAGGCAAGCTAAAACCAGGTGATACCATTATTGAAGCAACAAGTGGTAACACGGGAATTGGACTCGCGATGGTGGCTGCAGCCAAAGGTTACAAGTCCGTTATTGTAATGCCTGAGACGATGAGCTTGGAGCGTCGCAACTTGCTTCGTGCGTATGGTGCTGAGCTTGTGCTTACACCTGGAGCTGAAGGTATGAATGGTGCTGTTAAAAAAGCCGAAGAACTGCTGAAAGAAAACCCTTCCTATTTCATGGCTGAGCAATTTAAAAATAAAGCCAACGTGAAGATCCACCGTGAAACGACTGGCCCTGAGATTGTTGAAGCAATTCAATCTGTAGGCGGTACGTTGGATGCTTTCGTTGCAGGAATCGGTACAGGTGGAACAATTACAGGTACAGGCGAAGTGCTGAAAGAAGCTTTCGCTGGTATTAAAATTGTTGCGGTTGAGCCAGCAGCTTCGCCAATTCTGGCGGGCGGCAAACCAGGACCACATAAGATCCAGGGGATTGGTGCCAACTTTATCCCTGAGATTCTGGATCAGGAAATCTATGATGAGATTATTCACATTGAGAATGATGATGCATTCGAGACGGCTCGTCAGGTAGCGAAGGAAGAGGGCATTCTGTCTGGTATTTCTTCCGGTGCGGCGATCCGTGCAGGTCTTCAGGTAGCGAAACAGTTGGGTGAAGGCAAGCGCGTTGTCGTAATCGTGCCAAGTAACGGCGAACGTTACCTCAGCACACCTCTTTACAACTTTGAAGGCTAAGTCTGCAAATGACAAAACCAATCCTCCTTGCCCGTATGACGGGTATGGAGGATTTTTGGCGTAATGCTTTTAAAAGGGGCGGCGCTTTAGTATACTATCAGACAATAGAACTAGCGACAGATGGAGGGCGGCACACCGCAATGACACACCTGATGACAACATACGCCGACTGGACGGAGTGGGCTGGACAAGGCTGGACCATGATGCCCTATATCATGAAGTCGGATGAGGGACCGTATCATGGCGGTTTACCGTTATCGTGGGAGGCAGCCTGGCAGCAGGCGTCACCATACGCAATTGTGCTGGAGAATGGCAAAGGCGGGAGATATACATTTCTGGGGCTAGACCCCGTATCTGTTATTTCCGGCAAGGGTCAAGAAGCGGTTATTCATGATGTGATGCAAGGAACCACCTCGACAGACAGCGGCAAGCCGCTTGATGTATTGAAGAGATGGACAGCACCTTATAGCGCACCTAAGGTTAATGGGGCCCCAGACTTTGGGGGTGGCTACGCAGGTTATCTCAGCTATGATGTAGCAAGATCGTTGGAGAAGCTTCCAGCTTTGGCTGAAGATAACCCGGCTATGCCGGATTATTGGTGGATGCGTTTTGAAGAAATATGGGCGTATGACCATGAGCAGCAGGCGCTTTTTTGCATGGTTCATCTGGCTATAGAGCCTAATCGGAACGAAACGGATATCCGTAGCCTATATGCAACGGCCGAAGTACGAGCGACAGCGATGCAGAAACGTTGGCTTCATATTATGGGGGCTGCACAGGCCGAGGAACAACAGCAGGCACTGGAACGCCGCAACAAGCAGGTCAATCGTACACCGCAGCCTGAAGATGCTGAAAGGGAATCCGAAGGATGGGAGACCTCCTTTCCCCAGGAGGACTTTGAACAAGCTGTACGCACGGTGCAGGAATATATCAGGCAGGGTGATGTGTTCCAGGTGAATCTGTCCTTAAGACAGGAAAAGCGGCTTCATTCAAGCGCTGAGCATATTTATGAATGGCTGCGTCTTGTGAATCCATCACCGTACATGGGTATGCTGCGTAGCCCAGACTTCCAACTGGTAAGCGGATCTCCCGAACTTCTGGTCAAAGTGGAGAATGGCAAAGTCAGTGCACGTCCCATCGCAGGGACCCGAAGAAGGGGCCGTGATGAAGCAGAGGATAAAGCTATGGCGGATGAACTGCTCAGCAGTGAGAAGGAACGGGCAGAGCATATTATGCTCGTTGATCTGGAACGTAATGATATCGGACGGATTGCGGCCTACGGTTCGGTTCATGTGCCTGAATTGATGACCATCGAGAAGTATTCCCATGTCATGCATCTCGTTTCCCAAGTGGAAGGCAGGCTGGCAGAAGGGTTATCCGTATTTGATGTGATTGCTGCGACATTCCCGGGTGGAACGATTACCGGAGCCCCGAAAGTCCGCACCATGGAGATTATCGAGGAACTTGAGCCTGTGCGGCGTGGGCCTTATACGGGTTCCATCGGGTGGATGGATTACAGTGGGAATATGGAATTGAACATCGTCATTCGTACACTTGCCATCAAGGATGGTATTGGTTATGTACAGGCCGGGGCAGGGATTGTTATTGATTCCGATCCATATCGGGAATACAAGGAATGCCGCAACAAGGCAAGAGCCATGATGAGAGCTGTGAATTACAGCGAAGAGGCGGAAGCAAGCAGAGCTATTCAACAAGAACAAGCGAAAAGAACAGAAGCTGTTAACTAAACTAAACTAAAATAAAATAAAACGAAGCAACCGTCACTTGCATTGACGGAAGATGAGGAGGAGCAGGCATATGATACTGGTTATCGATAATTACGATTCTTTCACGTATAACCTGGTTCAATATCTGGGTGAACTGGGCGAGACGGTGGAAGTTCGCCGCAACGACGAGATTGATCTGGCAGGCATAGAGGCACTGGCACCTGATCATATTCTGATCTCTCCAGGCCCGTGTACACCGAATGAAGCAGGCATTAGCTTGGCAGTCATTGATCATTTCAAGGGAAGCATTCCGATCTTTGGTGTGTGCCTGGGGCATCAGTCCATTGGACAAGCGTTTGGTGGCAATGTCATTCGTGCGGAGCGTATGATGCACGGCAAAACATCCGAGATGCACCATAACGGGACATCGGTCTTTGCCGGATTGCCATCTCCATTCACAGCTACCCGTTACCACTCCCTGATTGTCGAGCGCAGCAGCTTGCCTGACTGCCTGGAGATTACAGCGGAGACAGCTGAAGGTGAGATTATGGGTTTGCGCCACAAAGAATATGCGATTGAAGGGGTTCAATTCCACCCGGAATCCATTATTACAGACCATGGTCATCAGATGCTTCGTAACTTTTTGTCCCAACAAGTGAAGGTATAACATGCAATATGCCGCGATAAACGGAGAGTTGGTCAATATGGCGGCGGCCGTGGTTCCTGTAACGGATCACGGCTTTTTGTACGGACTTGGACTGTTTGAGACGTTCCGGACGTATCAAGGTGTCCCATATCTTTTGGAACGGCATCTGGAGCGCATGGCTTCGGGGTGTAAGGAACTTGGCATTCCTTTTACAACGACCGCGGCAGAGGTGACAGGTTGGCTTCAACGTTTGATGGATGCGAACGGACTTCGGGATGCGTATGTGCGATACACGGTATCAGCCGGTGAAGCACCGCTAGGCTTACCTTCTGGTGATTATTCGAAGCCAAATCATATTTTACTGGCAAAAGCATTACCTGATCCTTCTCCCTCTTTATATGAGAGTGGAAAAATGATTCAACGGTTGTCTACACCTCGCAACACGCCCGAAGGAGAAGTTCGGTTCAAGTCGCTGCATTACATGAACAGTATTCTGGCGAAACGGGAGCTTAATGGATACGGGCAGCATGTGCAGGGTGCAGAAGGGCTACAATTAACCCGGGATGGTCATATAGCGGAAGGGATCGTCAGCAATGTGTTTTGGGTACGGGAAAATGTGCTTTACACGCCAGCACTCTCAACCGGCATTCTGCAGGGTATCACGAGAGCTGTGGTAATGGAGATTGCCTCGCAGCAAGGAATCCCCTGCATAGAAACGTTAGCTTCCTGGGAGGATCTCCTGCAAGCAGATGAAATATTTCTAACCGGCTCGGTGGCCGAAGTGGTTCCGGTGACAACTCTGCGGGATCAGGACGGAGCCGAAACGATAATTAGCAACGGACATATTGGCCCGGTTACAGCAGTCCTTCTGGGTATGTACCGGCAGAAAGCGGGGTATACTTCATGACACTTACACCTGTCATCTATGAACGGAACTATGCATGGGGGCCAGCTGAATTGAAGCTGGGTACAAGAACACAGATTATGGGCATTCTTAACGTCACGCCTGACTCGTTCTCGGATGGTGGACGTTATACCAACGTGGAGCGGGCGGTTGCCCATGCCAAGCAGATGATGGAGGATGGGGCGGACCTGATTGATATCGGCGGGGAGTCCACCCGGCCAGGTTCAGATATTGTGGGCGCCGATGAAGAGCTTAGCCGGATTATTCCGGTTATTGAAGCATTGCATCAGCAAGCCCCGCACATTCCGATATCGGTAGACACGTATAAGGCCGATGTTGCACGTCAGGCTATTCTGGCCGGTGCTCATATTATTAATGATGTGTGGGGTGCCAAGGCAGATCCAGATATGGCCCGCACGGCAGCCGAACTGGGGTGTCCCATCATTTTGATGCATAATCGGCAGGATCGGAATTACACCGATTATCTGAGTGATGTCGTCAGTGATTTGCAGGAGAGTATACAGATTGCGTTAACAGCCGGCGTGAAAGCAGATCAAATTATCCTGGACCCGGGCATTGGTTTTGTGAAGGATCTCGGAGAAAATCTGAAGCTCATGTCATCGCTCGGTTTGCTCAATGAAATGGGGTATCCCGTTCTGCTAGCCACCTCACGCAAAAGATTCATCCAGAACACTCTGGATGTCGGGGCGGATGATGCGCTGGAAGGAACGGCTGCGACCGCTGCATTTGGCATTGCCCAAGGCTGCCAGATGGTTCGGGTTCATGATGTGAAGTCGATTCGGCGGACGGCAGACATGTGTGATGCCATGTTGTATGCTTCTCCGGGTATACGGAGGAAATAATGTTGGCGGGTCCCTGGTGACCCGTCCAGTGGAAGCGCAGCGTTTTTCAAAGGCGAAGCTAAGGCATAACTTCAAATAGATTAAAATTTCAATATATATAGAGGGCAGGCGGATCGTATGGATAGAATGGTATTGCATCGTATGGAGTATTACGGATATCATGGTGTTTTTGCAGAAGAACGGAAGCTTGGGCAGCGGTACTATATTGATCTGGAGATTGATATGGACCTGGGTGAGGCCGGACGTAACGATGATCTGACCAAAACGATTAATTATGCGGAGATCCATGAGCTGGTAAAACAGATTGTAGAGAATAAATCATTCCAGTTAATTGAAGCTTTGGGCGAACATATTGCATCTTCTTTACTAGACACTTATACTATTATCAATGCATTGACAGTCAAGGTGACGAAGCCACATCCGCCATTCGATATTCATTTTGAGGGCGTAACGGTAGAGCTTCGCCGCACAAGAAAGTGAGAACCGATCATGATTGCACATTCGACCTCTGAATCTTCAGAGGCTTATATTGCTTTAGGGGCCAATTTGGGTGACCGGGAACAGACGCTGTTTGAAGCATTGTCTTTGCTGGATGAACACCCTCATATATCCGTTCTGCGTTGTTCTGCACTATATGAGACGGAGCCTGTAGGATATGTAGATCAGCCTGCATTTCTGAATATGGCAGTCGCCGTACAGGCGATGCTGACACCTGAGCAGTTGCTCACGGAATTATTGGATATCGAGAACCGTCTCGGTCGTGTTCGTGATATTCGCTGGGGACCGCGCACCGTTGATCTGGATCTGCTCTGGATGCATGGTGAGACGCGAGATACCGAATTGCTTCAATTGCCTCATCCTCGCATGGGAGAACGGGCTTTTGTACTGGTACCACTGTCGGATATCGTACCGGAGGGCGAGATTTCAGGTTTGTATACCTTTGTACACTCATCGTTGTCTGTACTGGATGGAAAGGATGGAATACAGCTTTGGAAAACATGCAATTGGCCAACCGAATCCGGGCATTCCGGAAGCTGAAAGGTTTAACACAACATGAACTTGCGGCCGAGACCGGCATCTCGCTGGCCATTCTGGGAACCATTGAACGGGGAAACCGTAAGGTATCACAGCAAGAACTCGATCGAATTGCTGGTGTGCTGGCAATCAGTATCGAGGAGTTGCGGGGCAACTAGGACCGTTTCGGTTTCGCCATGTTACAACAACCAAGACACCGATCAAACTTTATATCGTGATATATACAGAATTAAAAAAGGAGTGGAACGACTACCGTGCTTAACATTGGTGGCATTGAAATGAAAAACCAGGTCGTACTTGCGCCGATGGCTGGCGTATGTAATCCGGCTTTTCGTTTGATCGCAAAAGAATTCGGAACAGGCCTCGTATGTGCGGAGATGGTGAGTGGCAAAGCCATTGTCCATGGCAACCAGCGTACACGTGAGATGTTGTTTGTAGATGAGCGTGAGAAACCGCTGAGCCTTCAGATTTTTGGGGGAGATCGTGATTCCCTCGTAGAAGCAGCCAAAATCGTGGACAAAGAAACCAATGCAGACATCATCGATATTAACATGGGATGCCCTGTGCCAAAGGTAACGAAATGTGATGCCGGTGCACGTTGGTTGCTTGATCCGAACAAAATCTATGAGATGGTATCCGCTGTCGTGGACGCGGTGGAGAAGCCGGTGACGGTCAAGATGCGTATCGGGTGGGATAACGAGCATATCTTCGCGGTGGAGAATGCGCTCGCGGTTGAACGTGCTGGTGGACAGGCAGTAAGTGTACACGGCCGTACGCGTGAGCAACTCTATACAGGCACAGCTGACTGGTCACACATCAAAGATGTAAAAGAAGCTGTCTCTATCCCAGTGATCGGCAATGGTGATGTCCATACACCAGAGGATGCACGCCGTATGCTGGATGAAACGGGTTGTGACGGAGTTATGATCGGTCGTGCTGCCCTGGGTAACCCATGGATGCTGTATCGTACCATTCAATACTTAAGCACGGGGGAATTGCTTCCTGACCCGAATGGCGAAGAGAAGATCCGTGTTGCCATCCTGCATATGGATCGCCTGATCGCATTGAAGAATGAGACGGTTGCCGTACGCGAGATGCGCAAACATCTGGCTTGGTATTTGAAAGGTTTGAAAGGATCTGCTCGCATCAAGGACGTTATTATGGAAGGAACCAAGCGGGACGAGATGGTACAGATTCTGGAGAACTTTGTGAGTCAGCTGAAACGCGAAGGTAATTTGGAGTCAGAACCGGTAATTGCCGGAAATGCATCTTAATTATAAACGCATCTGTAAAACGTTTACACCTATAGGGAACGTAACATTGACTTTTCGAGATCGTTCCCCTATAATTTCTCAGTATAAATTCGCCATGTGCGTTAATAAGGCTATAGCATCAGGAGGAATATTCTATTTCTCTGGAGAACTTCATATAGTTTTGAAGATGTATGCGGGCGGAGCTCTGTAACAAGCACTGATTCCGTTGCCGTACAATCAAATTTATTCCCATGACAGGAGAATCGGTTGAGATGAGCGACAAGGAAGTTATCCTTACACCAGAAGGACTCAAGAAGCTGGAAGAAGAATTGGAAACATTGAAATCAGTGAAGCGCCGCGAAGTGGCTGAACGGATTAAGGTAGCCATCGGGTATGGAGATATCAGTGAAAACTCTGAATACGAAGACGCGAAGAATGAGCAAGCTTTCATTGAAGGACGTGTAATTACGTTGGAGAAATTGCTTCGTAACGCGCGGATTATTAACAGCGACGAGATCGATACCGATGCCGTAAGCGTGGGTGCAACCGTCACTGTAGAAGATCTGGAGTTTGGCGACATCACGGAATATACGATTGTAGGTACTGCGGAGGCAGATCCGCTTCAGAACAAGATATCGAACGAGAGCCCTGTAGGTAAAGCGATTCTCGGCAAGAAAAAAGGTACAGTTGTTGATGTAAGTGTGCCTGCTGGCGTAATTCAATATAAAATTATGGACATTAAAAAGCTATAGCAACGAAGCAGTTGGGCGCGGTAAACAAAAGCTTCCTTAGGGAAGCTTTTTCAACATTAGAGGAAAAACGTCCTCTCACGATGCCTGCAATGTAAATAAGGAGATGAATACAGATCATGACGGATGAAGTCTTGAATCAGGAAACCGAACTTAGCGAGCTTTTACAAATTCGCCGTGACAAATTGGACGAGCTCCGCAAATTGGGAATCGACCCTTTTGGCCAAAAATACGTACGTACCGAAGAAGCCGGCTCCATTCTGAAGAAGTATGAAGAACTGACCAAGGAAGAGCTGGAAGAGAAGCACATCGAAGTCAGTATTGCCGGACGGATTATGGCGAAGCGGGGAATGGGTAAAGCAAGCTTCGCACATATTCAGGACCTGAGCGGCAGAATCCAGATCTATGTTCGTCAGGATAGCATGCCTGAAGACAAGTATGCGGCATTTAGCCTGCTGGACCTTGGCGATATCGTTGGGGTAACAGGTGTGATCTTTAAGACCAAAACAGGTGAAACTTCTGTCAAAGTGAAAGATCTTGAAGTGCTGTCCAAATCGCTCTATCCGCTTCCGGATAAATTCCATGGTCTCACTGACGTAGAGCTGCGTTACCGCCAGCGTTATGTTGACCTGATTATGAGCCCGGACGTACAACAGACCTTTATCGCACGTTCCAAAATCATTCAATCGATGCGTCGTTACCTGGATTCCCTTGGATATCTGGAAGTGGAAACACCTACGTTGCATACCATCGCAGGAGGAGCGGCAGCACGTCCGTTCATCACACATCACAATGCGCTGGATATGGAACTGTACATGCGGATTGCGATTGAACTTCACCTGAAACGTCTGATTGTTGGCGGACTGGAGAAGGTATACGAGATCGGCCGTGTATATCGGAACGAAGGTATGTCCACACGTCACAATCCGGAGTTCACCATGATTGAATTGTATGAGGCATATGCCGACTACAAGGATATTATGCAATTGACGGAGAACCTGGTTGCTCATATTGCACAGGAAGTACTGGGTACGCAAGTGATCCAGTATGGAGATTATGAAGTAGATCTTACGCCGCAGTGGCGCCGTGTTACGATGGTGGATGCAGTTAAGGAAGTTGTGGGCGTTGACTTCTCCGTACACATGACGGATGAGGAAGCGCATAACTTGGCGAAGGAACATAAGGTTCCGGTTGAAAAACATATGACATTTGGTCATATTCTGAACGCGTTCTTTGAAGAATTTGTAGAAGAGACGTTGATTCAACCGACATTCATTATGGGACATCCTCTTGAAATCTCGCCACTAGCGAAGAAAAATGATGTAGATCCGCGTTTCACGGATCGCTTCGAATTGTTCATCGTTGGACGCGAGCATGCCAATGCCTTCACAGAGCTGAATGATCCAATCGATCAGCGTCAGCGCTTTGAAGCACAGATGCTGGAGAAAGAACATGGGAACGACGAAGCTCATGAGATGGATGACGACTTCATCCGTGCGCTCGAATATGGTATGCCACCAACAGGCGGATTGGGAATCGGGGTGGATCGTCTGATCATGCTGCTTACCAACTCCCCATCGATTCGTGACGTACTGCTCTTCCCGCACATGCGTCCTCGTACGCAAGATTAAATAAGGAACGTAGGATACGTTCATAATAGAAGAGGAACCTGCCGTTCAGTATCATGCTGGGGCAAGTTCCTCTTTAGGTTTACATAGACGCTAAAAATAAAGTTTGTCAGATGGCCCTTGCTCACAGCACATCATTAGGGTAACACCGCGTCTTGAAATTGTTAGATTAACTGTTCGTATTTTTGTTAAAAGAGGTGCCCTTCATGAAGTTCAGGCTTCACTTTGCCAAATTCTTATCTCCTCCGTTAATTCTGGTCGGTGGTTTTCTGCTTATCATTGCGATTGGAACGGTGCTTCTCATGTTGCCAATCTCCAACCAAAGCGGCATACATTTGGCGTTTATTGACGCGCTCTTTACATCAACCTCTGCTGCATGTGTGACTGGATTGGTTGTTGTGGATGTAGGGACAACGTTTAATTTGTTTGGTCAGTTCGTCATCATGGTATTAATGCAGCTTGGTGGACTCGGATTCATGACCATGGCTACTCTCTTTGCACTTGTATTGGGCAAGCGAATCTCACTCAAGGACAGGTTATTACTCAAAGAAGCCATTAATGCAGACAGTATGGAAGGGATAGTACGCATTATCCGCAAGGTGTTGATATTCTCCTTTACCATTGAAGGGGTGGCTGCTGTCATACTAGCGCTGCGCTGGGCAACGGAGATGCCATTGGGTCAGGCCGTATACTATGGAATATTTCATTCCGTTTCATTGTTTAATAATGGCGGATTTGATCTGTTTGGCAACAGCTTTCAATACTATACTGGAGATTGGATATTCAATGTGACCGCTTCTGTGCTGGTTGTCTCTGGTGGGTTGGGTTTTGTTGTATTAAATGATCTGTTCGAGTATCGCAAACGCCGCCGTCTATCTCTTCAGTCCAAACTGGTGCTGTCTGTATCCGGAGCGCTGATCGGTATAGGAGCGATTGTGTTGTTTGTTTTCGAATTCACCAATGGACATACACTGGCTTCACTCACATGGAGCGAGAAGATCTATGCGTCCTTCTTCCAGTCTGTCTCTACACGTTCGTCGGGAACGAGTACAATCGATATCACGGAGATGAGGCAGGCTACCCAATTCTTCTTCATTCTGCTGATGTTTATCGGGGCTTCCCCAGGATCGACCGGGGGCGGAATCAAGACGACTACATTCCTGATCATGATTGGTGCGGTGTATGCCATGATTCGGGGAAATAAGGATATTGTGTTTTTCCGCCAGCGTGTTCCGAAAGAACTGCTGATGAGGGCGTTGACCATTATTATGGTTTCTCTGATCATATTCATGATCGTGGTGATGCTTCTGCTTACGACAGAGGATGAGCCATTCCTTTCACTGATGTTTGAAGCTGCATCCGCAATCGGTACCGTGGGTCTTTCTGTGGGAGTGACTGATGAGTTGACCAATTGGGGAAAAATCATTATTACCTTTACCATGTTTGTAGGTCGGATTGGGCCATTAACCATCGCGTATGCCCTTCGTCCGCGCAAAGAGAAGAAACTGTATCGTCATCCGGAGGGCCGGATCATTATCGGATAAAAAGAAAAACCGTCAGACATTCAGAACTAACTCCTGTTATCGTAACGGGCCTTAGTCACAACGAATGTGCTGCGGTTTTTTTGGTTTAACGGCACAAGGAAGCAAGATGCAAAGTGAGAACATCGTCCATGAGCTTGGCATTCATCTGATCCGGTCTAAGCACGGTATGTATGCCTAAGCCATCTACCAGTGCATACAATCTCTCGATCTCCAGTTCTTTGTCCAGATCGGGTCTGGAGAGGTCGTGCTTTATCAGGTAGTTGATAACAGAACCTACAGCTTGTCTGAGTTCATCATATACGGTATTAGCAAGTTCTTTGAGTGTAGAATCGGTTTTCGATCTGGCTGTAAAAGCGTACCACACCTCCATTTCGGCCAGTTTTTCTTCTGTGTTTGGTAAGAATTCGAGCAATAGGCATTTCACATTGTCCATGGGAGAGCCGGTAAAGGACATTTTTTGGACTCGATGAGACACCCGTTCAGATACCAAATTCATGGCATATCGTAGTAGTTCCGATTGAGTAGAAAAGTAGTGACGCATCGAACCGACCGAAACTCCAGCTTCTTCAGCAATATTCCGAACAGAGGCCTGTTCCATGCCATCTCTTCGTATAATACGCCAAGCTGCCTCGGCCACGAGCACGCGCTGTTTATCGTGATCAACAATTTTAGGCATAGGCATATTATATCACTGTTGATTATTATAGTACACACGTGCTAAATTATATTTAATACATTTGTATCAAAAAAGGAGAGGCTGAAATGATTGGTTATTTCATTATAGGTTGTGAGATTGCCTTTTGGGTGTTTGTGTTCGCGGGTCTGAGTGTCAGGTATCTCCTTGGCATGAAGCGATTAGGCATCGGTATGTTAATGGCGACGCCGGTTATCGATCTGTTATTGCTGGTAGCTACAGTTATGGATCTACAGCGAGGAGCTACAGCAAGTATGATTCATGGTATAGCTGCGGTGTATATAGGAGCAAGCATTGCCTATGGTCACCAGATGATCGCTTGGGCGGATCGATATTTCCTATATTGGTTCAAAGGTGGAGAAAACCCTCGTAGTAACAAGTTATATGGTAGAGAACATGCGAGTCGTGAGCGTAGTGGATGGTTTAGACATCTATTGGCTTGGGCTATAGGAAGTGCTTTTCTATTCGCCATGATATGGTGGATTGGAGATGCTGAACGTACAGCTGTCTTCAATAATCTGATCAGAGTGTGGGGAATGATACTCGGAATCGATTTTCTGATAAGCTTTAGTTACAGTTTATGGCCAAGAAAGGTTCCTGCTAGGAATGTTAAACATTAAAAAGTTAGGTGGACGTGCGTATGAACTTGCTAAGTTGGGAGAATACCATATGTACGTCCGTTATTAGATCAATCCGATTGTTAATATAGTTTCAAAAAAAGACTTGCATTCAATATCTGCACATGGTATATTCTAATTCCGGCCAAGAAAACACGGTTTACACGGTGCGGCAAGCAAATGAAATAAGCTTCGAAAGAAACTTTAAAAAAAGAGCTTGCAAAGTTGGTTCGGATGTGATAAGATATAAAAGTTGCTGAAGAGAACAACATTCGGTAACGAAATAAGTTTGATCTTTGAAAACTGAACAACGAGTGAGTAAACATTCTGCTTGCAGAATGAACGCGAAAGTTTGAAACAAGCCTTGGCTTGAATCGACTGGAGCACAAATGAGATTTTTAATCTCGTCAGATTCAAAATGAGCTTATCGCTCTTTTCAATACTTTATTGGAGAGTTTGATCCTGGCTCAGGACGAACGCTGGCGGCATGCCTAATACATGCAAGTCGAGCGGAGTTGATAGGAAGCTTGCTTCCTTGATACTTAGCGGCGGACGGGTGAGTAACACGTAGGCAACCTGCCCTCAAGTTTGGGACAACTACCGGAAACGGTAGCTAATACCGAATAATTGTTTTCTTCGCCTGAAGGAAACTGGAAAGACGGAGCAATCTGTCACTTGGGGATGGGCCTGCGGCGCATTAGCTAGTTGGTGAGGTAACGGCTCACCAAGGCGACGATGCGTAGCCGACCTGAGAGGGTGATCGGCCACACTGGGACTGAGACACGGCCCAGACTCCTACGGGAGGCAGCAGTAGGGAATCTTCCGCAATGGGCGAAAGCCTGACGGAGCAATGCCGCGTGAGTGATGAAGGTTTTCGGATCGTAAAGCTCTGTTGCCAGGGAAGAACGCTTGGGAGAGTAACTGCTCTCAAGGTGACGGTACCTGAGAAGAAAGCCCCGGCTAACTACGTGCCAGCAGCCGCGGTAATACGTAGGGGGCAAGCGTTGTCCGGAATTATTGGGCGTAAAGCGCGCGCAGGCGGTCATTTAAGTCTGGTGTTTAATCCCGGGGCTCAACCCCGGATCGCACTGGAAACTGGGTGACTTGAGTGCAGAAGAGGAGAGTGGAATTCCACGTGTAGCGGTGAAATGCGTAGATATGTGGAGGAACACCAGTGGCGAAGGCGACTCTCTGGGCTGTAACTGACGCTGAGGCGCGAAAGCGTGGGGAGCAAACAGGATTAGATACCCTGGTAGTCCACGCCGTAAACGATGAGTGCTAGGTGTTAGGGGTTTCGATACCCTTGGTGCCGAAGTTAACACATTAAGCACTCCGCCTGGGGAGTACGGTCGCAAGACTGAAACTCAAAGGAATTGACGGGGACCCGCACAAGCAGTGGAGTATGTGGTTTAATTCGAAGCAACGCGAAGAACCTTACCAGGTCTTGACATCTGAATGACCGGTGCAGAGATGTACCTTTTCTTCGGAACATTCAAGACAGGTGGTGCATGGTTGTCGTCAGCTCGTGTCGTGAGATGTTGGGTTAAGTCCCGCAACGAGCGCAACCCTTATATTTAGTTGCCAGCACTTCGGGTGGGCACTCTAGATAGACTGCCGGTGACAAACCGGAGGAAGGTGGGGATGACGTCAAATCATCATGCCCCTTATGACCTGGGCTACACACGTACTACAATGGCCGGTACAACGGGCTGCGAAATCGCGAGATGGAGCCAATCCCAACAAAGCCGGTCTCAGTTCGGATTGCAGGCTGCAACTCGCCTGCATGAAGTCGGAATTGCTAGTAATCGCGGATCAGCATGCCGCGGTGAATACGTTCCCGGGTCTTGTACACACCGCCCGTCACACCACGAGAGTTTATAACACCCGAAGTCGGTGGGGTAACCGCAAGGAGCCAGCCGCCGAAGGTGGGATAGATGATTGGGGTGAAGTCGTAACAAGGTAGCCGTATCGGAAGGTGCGGCTGGATCACCTCCTTTCTATGGAGAATCGTTTCCTGCAACGGAAACATTCAAATATGCAGCTTAGCTGCAAAACACTCACTCGTTGCTCAGTTTTGAGAGCTCAAACTCTCAAACAGCTTGCTTTTGCATGGAGCTTGTTCTTTGAAAACTAGATATCGAAACGAAACAAACGCGAATTAGAACATTCCTTTAAGCTGAACTTGTGTAAACAAGTGAAGTGTTTATAAAGGTAGTTAAATTGCTTTTGTGATGGTATCGGGTGAGAGCGACTTTTGGATTTGGACGTAGTCCAAACCAAGGGAAGCGAGCGACCGAAACCGGAACAAAATGGTTAAGCTACTAAGAGCACACGGAGGATGCCTAGGCGCTAGGAGCCGATGAAGGACGTGGCGAACAACGAAACTGCCTCGGGGAGCTGTAAGCAAGCTTTGATCCGGGGGTGTCCGAATGGGGAAACCCAGCTGGGGTAATTTCCAGTTACTCACAACTGAATACATAGGTTGTGTAGAGGCATACCAGGGGAACTGAAACATCTAAGTACCCTGAGGAAGAGAAAACAATAGTGATTCCGTCAGTAGCGGCGAGCGAACGCGGAGAAGCCCAAACCAGAGAGCTTGCTCTTTGGGGTTGTGGGACGTCTCACATGGAGTTACAAAGGAACCGGTTAAGCGAAGAGGTCTGGAAAGGCCCGCCAAAGAAGGTAAAAGCCCTGTAGTTGAAAGTCTGTTCCCTCCGAGACGGATCCCGAGTAGTGCGGGGCACGTGAAACCCCGTATGAATCCGGCAGGACCATCTGCCAAGGCTAAATACTTCCTAGCGACCGATAGTGAAGCAGTACCGTGAGGGAAAGGTGAAAAGCACCCCGGAAGGGGAGTGAAATAGAACCTGAAACCGTGTGCTTACAAAAAGTCAGAGCCCGTTTTAGGGGTGATGGCGTGCCTTTTGTAGAATGAACCGGCGAGTTACGTTCCCGTGCAAGGTTAAGGTGAAGAGCCGGAGCCGCAGCGAAAGCGAGTCTGAATAGGGCGATGTAGTACGTGGACGTAGACCCGAAACCGGGTGATCTACCCCTGTCCAGGGTGAAGGTGCGGTAACACGCACTGGAGGCCCGAACCCACGCATGTTGAAAAATGCGGGGATGAGGTGGGGGTAGCGGAGAAATTCCAATCGAACTCGGAGATAGCTGGTTCTCCCCGAAATAGCTTTAGGGCTAGCCTCGGAAAACAGAGTCGTGGAGGTAGAGCACTGATTGGGTGCGGGGCCCGCAAGGGTTACCAAGCTCAGTCAAACTCCGAATGCCATAGACTTACTTCCGGGAGTCAGACAGTGAGTGCTAAGATCCATTGTCAAAAGGGAAACAGCCCAGACCATCAGCTAAGGTCCCCAAGTGTGTGTTAAGTGGGAAAGGATGTGGAGTTGCACAGACAACCAGGATGTTGGCTTAGAAGCAGCCATCATTTAAAGAGTGCGTAATAGCTCACTGGTCGAGTGACTCTGCGCCGAAAATGTAACGGGGCTAAACACACCACCGAAGCTATGGCTTGATGCTTTGCATCAGGGGTAGGGGAGCGTTGTATAAGGGTTGAAGGTGTACCGTAAGGAGCGCTGGACATTATACAAGTGAGAATGCCGGTATGAGTAACGAAAAGATCAGTGAGAATCTGATCCGCCGAAAGCCTAAGGGTTCCTGAGGAAGGCTCGTCCGCTCAGGGTAAGTCGGGACCTAAGGCGAGGCCGAAAGGCGTAGTCGAAGGACAACAGGTCGAAATTCCTGTACCACCGTAAGCCGTTATGAGCAATGGGGGGACGCAGTAGGGTAGTGACGCGGACTGATGGATGTCCGTCTAAGCAGTAAGGCTGATGTGTAGGCAAATCCGCACATTGTAAGGCTGAGCTGTGATGGGGAGCGAAAATTATAGTAGCGAAGGTCATGATCTCACACTGCCAAGAAAAGCCTCTAGCCAGGTGAAGGTGCCCGTACCGCAAACCGACACAGGTAGGCGAGAAGAGTATTCTAAGGCGCGCGGAAGAACTCTCGTTAAGGAACTCGGCAAAATGACCCCGTAACTTCGGGAGAAGGGGTGCCCCGGTAGTGTGAATAGCACGAGGGGGCCGCAGTGAAAAGGCCCAAGCGACTGTTTAGCAAAAACACAGGTCTGTGCGAAGCCGTAAGGCGAAGTATACGGGCTGACGCCTGCCCGGTGCTGGAAGGTTAAGGGGAGTGGTTAGGAGCAATCCGAAGCTGTGAACCGAAGCCCCAGTAAACGGCGGCCGTAACTATAACGGTCCTAAGGTAGCGAAATTCCTTGTCAGGTAAATTCTGACCCGCACGAATGGCGTAACGACTTGGGCGCTGTCTCAACGAGAGATCCGGTGAAATTTTAATACCTGTGAAGATGCAGGTTACCCGCGACAAGACGGAAAGACCCCATGGAGCTTTACTGCAGCTTGATATTGAATTTGGGTACGATCTGTACAGGATAGGTGGGAGCCTTTGAAGTGTGAGCGCCAGCTTGCGTGGAGGCAACGTTGGGATACCACCCTGATCGTATCTAGGTTCTAACCTGGTACCGTAATCCGGTGCGGGGACAGTGTCAGGTGGGCAGTTTGACTGGGGCGGTCGCCTCCTAAAGAGTAACGGAGGCGCCCAAAGGTTCCCTCAGAATGGTTGGAAATCATTCGAAGAGTGCAAAGGCATAAGGGAGCTTGACTGCGAGACCTACAAGTCGAGCAGGGACGAAAGTCGGGCTTAGTGATCCGGTGGTACCGCATGGAAGGGCCATCGCTCAACGGATAAAAGCTACCCTGGGGATAACAGGCTTATCTCCCCCAAGAGTCCACATCGACGGGGAGGTTTGGCACCTCGATGTCGGCTCATCGCATCCTGGGGCTGAAGTAGGTCCCAAGGGTTGGGCTGTTCGCCCATTAAAGCGGTACGCGAGCTGGGTTCAGAACGTCGTGAGACAGTTCGGTCCCTATCTGTCGTGGGCGTAGGAAATTTGAGAGGAGCTGTCCTTAGTACGAGAGGACCGGGATGGACGTACCGCTGGTGTACCAGTTGTTCCGCCAGGAGCACCGCTGGGTAGCTATGTACGGACGGGATAAACGCTGAAAGCATCTAAGCGTGAAGCCCCCCTCAAGATGAGATTTCCCAGTATGTAAGACCCCTTGAAGACGACGAGGTAGATAGGCTGGGGGTGGAAGTGCAGCAATGCATGGAGCTGACCAGTACTAATCGGTCGAGGGCTTATCCAATAGCAAGTTGTCATTCGCATGTTTCGTTTCGAATCTAGTTTTCAGAGAACGATCTCTGAATGTAAGCTAAGCTATGCGTTTGGTGGCGATGGCGGAGGGGTTCCACACGTACCCATCCCGAACACGACCGTTAAGCCCTCTAGCGCCGATGGTACTTGGACCGCAGGGTCCTGGGAGAGTAGGACGCCGCCAAGCAAAGAACCACTGCCGATGTTATTCGGTGGTGGTTTTTATTATATATTTTTATTATGCAGTATGGGATTAAAATACAGATTGAATTTGTTGATTTATCAGCACAATAGGATGTATACAGGTAACGTTATTCGATACGAATTGACGTTTTTTTGCGTAATAACTAGACTTGTCCGCTCTGGAAAAACAGTTGTGTTCATCAGGCAATACACCTGATATAACCAAGTACTTTTCCTTGACAGTCTAAATATCGCTTTGCTAAGATGGCAATAATAAATTTTTCAGAAAACGTATTTTCGGCGTAAAATACAGCCTGGAATCTTCGGGTTTTGGACCGTAAAGCTGAGCAAACATAAGGAGGAACACTTGCGTGTGGGAAGATAAATTTGGTAAGGAAGGCCTCACCTTTGATGATGTATTGCTAGTGCCACGGAAATCCGAGACACTGCCTAAAGAAGTAGATGTATCTATTCGTTTGAGTGATACTGTAAAGCTAAATATTCCTTTGATCAGTGCGGGTATGGATACAGTAACAGAAGCGACATTGGCTATTGCCATTGCACGTGAAGGCGGTATCGGTATTATTCATAAAAATATGTCGGTTGAACAACAGGCAGAAGAAGTAGATCGTGTTAAGCGTTCGGAGAGTGGTGTTATTACAAACCCGTTCTCACTGACGGCAGATCATCTGGTATCTGATGCGGAAGCAGTAATGGCGAAATATCGGATCTCCGGTGTACCTATTATTGAAGGAGACCAGAAGCTGGTTGGTATTTTGACCAACCGCGATTTGCGTTTTATCCATGATTACGGCATCAAAATTAGCGAAGTCATGACTCATGAGAATCTGGTTACCGCTCCTGTTGGCACTACACTGCAAGAAGCTGAAGGTATCCTTCAGAAGCACAAGATTGAGAAACTTCCATTAGTTGATGAGACAAACACGTTGAAAGGTCTTATCACGATTAAAGATATCGAGAAAGCCATTCAATTCCCTCATGCAGCCAAAGATGCTCAAGGACGTTTGTTGGTTGGTGCAGCGATTGGTATTTCCAAAGATACATTTGAACGTGCAGATGCTTTGGTACAAGCTGGTGTCGACCTGATTACGGTAGACTCGGCTCACGGACACCACATCAATATCATTGAAGCTGTACGTCAGCTTCGTGAACGTTTCCCTAGTCTGACCATCGTTGCAGGTAACGTCGCTACTGGCGCAGCCACTCGTGACCTGATCGAAGCAGGGGCTTCGGTAGTCAAAGTAGGTATTGGTCCAGGTTCGATTTGTACAACACGTGTTATCGCTGGTATTGGTGTACCTCAAGTAACTGCAGTCTACGATTGTGCAACAGTGGCACGCGAATATGGAGTTCCGATTATCGCGGATGGCGGAATTAAATATTCTGGTGAAATTACGAAGGCACTGGCTGCAGGCGCACACGCGGTGATGCTGGGAAGTTTGTTTGCCGGCACAGCAGAAAGCCCGGGAGAAACTGAAATCTTCCAAGGACGTAGCTACAAAGTATACCGCGGTATGGGTTCAATGGCTGCAATGAAACAAGGTAGTAAAGATCGTTATTTCCAAGATGATGACAAGAAACTGGTTCCGGAAGGAATTGAAGGTCGTGTCGCTTACAAAGGACCATTGTCTGATACGATCCACCAACTGATTGGTGGTCTGCGTTCGGGTATGGGATACTGTGGTACAAGTAACTTGGAGCAACTTCGTAACGATACAGGCTTTATCCGAATTACAGGTGCAGGACTGCGCGAAAGTCATCCCCATGATGTACAGATTACCAAAGAAGCACCTAACTACTCGTTGTAATCTGAAGAGAGTTAATCATTTCCAGGACAGGCTCGGTGATTTTCACCGGGTCTGTCTTTTTTTGCAGATACCCCTGTGATAGAATAGAACAAGCGGTGACGATCCATGGGTGGATTAAGGCGTTGCGGCGGCTATTTGACGTGAATCTATGAATATGGTTTTGAAAAGCAAATTCAGTGCCAGTAAAGGCTGCCAGTTATACAGAAGCGCGGACGTCCTTTTACATAAGCATTTGAAAAATGCGGACTAAGTGACAATCGATAACGAACTTTAGGAGCTATAATATTGCTCGTTCGATACAGCGCATATAGCACACATCTCATACATCAAACACACAGGTTAGGGAACAAGAAAATCGCAGCATAAGCTGCACTGAAGCAATTAACAATGCTTTGGATCGAAGGGAGTATTCATCATTGAAAGCCAAACACATGAATAAAAAGAAACGCCAAATGCTCAAAAAGAGCGTAGCCTCGGTAATGCTAATTAACATGCTTTGTATGTCTGCAGTAATGCCGGTCATGGCTGCTGCGGACAACTCCGGTCAGGTTCTGACTGCTGCGGCAACAACAACGAAGACGGAGAAAGCTATACAGGTGCCTGGGGTAGACTCGCTTGGGCTTGAAGTTAGATCTGCGGTGCTAATGGAAGCCTCAACGGGACAGATTCTACTAAATGTTGATGCGGATAAAGCGATGCCACCTGCCAGTATGACCAAGATGATGACAGAGTACATTGTCGCAGAACAGGTCAAACAAGGTAAATTTGGCTGGGACGATATTGTAACTGTTAAAAAGAATGCTGCACAAAGTGTCGGATCACGTATCTTCCTGGCGGAAGGTGACCAGCACACAGTTAAGGATCTCTATATTGCTATGGCTGTTGGCTCTGCCAATGATGCTACGGTTGCTTTGGCTGAGTATGTTGCGGGTTCGGAAGAAGCTTTCGTGAAAATGATGAATGATGAAGCGAAGCGTATGGGCATGAAGGATACCTTCTTCATCAACTCTTCCGGTCTCGATCGAGCAGATATGCCTGCCGACTTCCGTCCAGCTGAAGATAAAGAAACAGTGATGTCCGCACTGGATGCTGCAATTCTGTGCCGTTATATCATTATGGATCACCCGGACTACACAGAATTTACAACGATTCAATCCTACAAATTCCGTCCTAATGATAAAGCGCCAATTATCAACTACAACTGGATGCTGGAAGCGAATAAAAATATAACCAATTTCAAAAGCTATGCCTATGAAGGTCTGGATGGAATGAAAACAGGCCATACCACGAACGCAGGTAATAACTTTACAGGTACAGCAGAACGTAACGGTATGCGTCTAATTAGTGTTGTTATGGGCACAGATTCGGAATCCGCACGTTTCAGAGAAACTAAAAAGGTATTGGACTATGGATTTAACAACTTTGAAGTGAAACAGGCTGTTGCAGGCAAGACCAAAGTGACGGGCTGGGAAGCGGTACCTTTGAAAAAAGGGAAAGAAACAACCGTTCCTGTTGTAACAGATAATGCGGTAAGTTTCGTTGTACCCAAAGGTACTCAGAACCTGAATGTGACGTTCAAAGCCAACGTAACTGAGGCTGACAAGTTGGTAGCACCAATCAAGGCAGGTACGAAGGTTGGTACAGTAACGTACACGTATAAAGCAGATGGAATTGAGCCACAGGAAAAAACAGTGAACTTGATCACTGCTGAAGAGGCTGAAAAAGGTGGATGGTTCCGTTTGTTCTTCCGTGCTGTGAAGGATTTCTTTGTGGATCTCTTTGACGGGATTAAAAACCTGTTTTAGTCCATAGCAAACTTTATGGAAAGAGTATGATCATGATTTTAATGCTTACATGGTCATATCATTGACAAAATACAAGTTATTCCGACCGGATGGATTGTATATTTACAATTTTTCCGGTAAAATATCAAGTTAGAATTCACGTATGATGAAGTAAAAAAGTACAATGTTCGTTTACCATATGCAAGATCGTGGCTGGTAAGAGAAGGGGAATGAGCGTATGAAGATCGGCGTTTTAGCACTTCAAGGAGCTGTCACAGAGCATATTCGAAGTATTGAACGTGCTGGAGCAGAAGGTATAGCTATCAAACAGGTTCAGCAATTGGAGGACTTGGATGGTCTTATCCTTCCTGGCGGGGAAAGCACGACGATCGGTAAACTGATGCGCAAGTATGGGTTTATGGATGCCATTCGGGCGTTTGCTGCTGAGGGCAAACCGGTATTTGGTACCTGTGCTGGCTTGATCGTTATGGCTAAACACATTGCAGGGCAAGAAGAAGCTCATTTGGAGCTAATGGATATGACTGTATCCCGAAATGCATTTGGACGGCAGAGAGAGAGTTTTGAGACGGATTTGCCAGTCAAAGGTATTGAGGAAACGGTAAGGGCTGTATTTATACGGGCGCCCTTGATCGAGAGTGTCGGAGACCAGGTGGAGGTTCTCTCCACATACAAGGATGAGATTGTTACGGCTCGTCAGGGACATTTGCTGGCTTGCTCCTACCATCCGGAATTGACGGATGACTATCGTCTGCATACTTATTTTGTAGACATGGCCAGATCCTACAAACACACGGTAGACTCTAAATAATGCATGATGTACAACCTATGATCTCCCGGTCATCGGATCACTTCACCAGAAGCCGTATAAGGCCGCTGGTTGGCAGTTGCATCTGAACGGATGCCTGATGTTGCCTGTATCTGCTTCATAGCGGGAATCGCAGCGGAGGGTGACAAGGGGGATATAGGTTGTTTTTTGGGTTACAGGTTCCGATAAGTATATAGTAAGGTGTATACAGTAGAGTTTTGAGAATGGATTTAACATAAGGCTTCACGTTGTGAGGTTATTTAGGAGGGGTATATCGTGCTTGATGTGAAAATATTGCGGAATGAGTATGCACGTGTAGAAGAAGCATTGACTAAACGTGGCAAATCGCTGGATCTTATCGCTGGATTTACCGAGATGGATGCCAAGCGTCGGGAATTGCTTCAAGAGAGTGAAACACTGAAGAGCCGTCGGAATACAGTCTCCGCGGAAGTTGCTAGACTGAAGAAGAATCGTGAGAATGCTGATGATCTGATTGTGGAGATGCGCGAAGTGTCTGATCGAATCAAAGCCATGGACGAGGAAGTTCGGGAACTGGAAGTGAAGATCAATGATCTCACAATGGCGATTCCGAACATTCCTAACGAAAGTGTACCTATTGGAGCTTCTGAAGACGACAATGTTGAGATTCGTCGTTGGGAAGAGCCGAAGTCATTTACTTTTGCACCAAAAGCACACTGGGAAATTGCGCAGGATCTCGATATTCTTGATTTTGAGGCGGCTGCCAAAGTAACAGGTTCCCGTTTTACCTTTTATAAAGGTCTGGGCGCACGTCTGGAACGTGCATTGATTAACTTCATGATGGATCTGCACAGCGATCAACATGGATATGAAGAGATTCTGCCTCCATACATCGTTAATCGGGACAGCTTGTTTGGAACAGGTCAACTGCCTAAGTTCGAAGAAGACCTGTTCAAGTTGAAAGATACCGAATATTATCTGATCCCTACTGCTGAAGTTCCGGTAACGAACTATCATCGCGAAGAGATTCTGAATGTAGATCAATTGCCTAAGCACTTTGTGGCATACAGCTCTTGTTTCCGCTCTGAAGCCGGTTCGGCTGGACGGGATACACGCGGATTGATTCGTCAGCATCAATTCAACAAAGTAGAGCTGCTCAAGCTATCTACTCCGGAGACTTCGTATGAAGAGCTGGAGCAAATGACCCAAAATGCGGAGCGTGTGCTTCAATTGTTGGGCTTGCCGTATCGCGTCCTGACATTGTGCACGGCAGATATGGGCTTCACTTCAGCTAAAACGTATGATATTGAAGTGTGGTTGCCTGAGAGCAACACTTATCGTGAGATTTCTTCGTGCTCCAACTGTGAGGACTTCCAGGCACGTCGTGCCAATATCCGTTTCCGCAGAGAACCAAAAGCGAAACCGGAATTTGTTCATACATTGAACGGGTCAGGATTGGCGGTTGGGCGGACGGTAGCCGCTATCCTGGAGAACTATCAACAGGAAGATGGTACGGTTGTCATTCCTGAAGCATTGCGTCCTTATATGGGCGGTGCAAGTGTGATTGCACGTCGCTCTTAAGTAAGAGTTAGCTAGCCATCCTCATCAAGGGGAATACAAATTCAATCCGTCATTTCGGAATGGCGGATTGGAGTGTTTTGTATAACTGAGGCAGTTGTCTGATACGGGATCATCAATTTTAATATAAAAGGTTGCATTATAATGTCGAGATGTGGTATGATACTTTTTGTGGCAAGTTTATAAAACTTAATTCCCTGGAGAGGTACCGAAGCGGTCATAACGGGGCGGTCTTGAAAACCGTTAGGGGGCAACTCCACGTGGGTTCGAATCCCACCCTCTCCGCCATACTACACTTATAACAAGGATTCGAGCGATATCGCTCGGGTCCTTTTTTGCGTTGTGAGTTTGTCCAGCGTAGTGAGCATACAATTTGGTGACCGATGAATAGGTTGCACAGTACAACGTTATATTTTGAATAAGGCTAATATGTATAAAAACATCTTCATCGCCGCACTTTATAGAAGTGGAGGTGGTAAGATGAACCGCGAGTTAAACATCGATCAGACAGAGCTTGTAGGGGCTTGGCAAGAACGTTTGCCTCAAGTCCTGAATGTTGGAGACCAGGCTCAGGTAATGGCCGACGAAGCCGATCAGCAGGCGATTCGGATACACATTGCTACAGCAGGGCACGAGATGTACTCTTTTGATTTCAAATGTGCATATGTCGATTCCCGTGAAGTCAGCGTACAGCTGATTGATGTGGAACGGGATGGACGAACGACGGATGAGCGTACAGAACCGATTCAGGAACTGGCTCACGATTATACACGGCACATTCATGAATGCGCCCAGTCGTTACAATCCCAGACGAGATAATAGCCTGAAATCTGAAGGAGTGAACTCAATTGACTAAAGCCAAAGCGGGAGTAGACAAAAACCTGCAAAATGTAGTCGATGATCTGGAGCAGCCTGCCGTAAACAGTCATCATGCCCAGCAAATTCAGCAAGATATTAATGATCGCCGTCATCAGGATGCACTGAATCATGACAAAACGGAAGATAGGGACCCATCCCATTCCTAACAATGATGAGGGGGCAATAATATGAGCAAACCAAAAACAATTCCCGTACCGGAAGCGCAAGCATCCGAACAGCATCGTCATTCATCCAAACGCTCTTCCATGCAGGAACCATTATCCGGTTCCAAAAAAGTGAAAAATCAAAATCATGTGGATCATTTGAATCCCCAAGGTTAATAGAAGAAACAGATTCACGCAAAAGTCCCTTGTTACCTAACAGGGGGCTTTTGCGTATTCATACATATATAAAGACAGGCACATGGTTATTCCCAAAGCTGACATAGGTCTTTGTAGCCATTTTAAAGAGGAAAGATCACATTTTTCCCAAATTAGGTTTCGGTATCTGGTGATATGGTATATCATTGATATTGAATTACTTTTTTTTGGGGTTATCACGAGAGGAGAGAAACAAATGACTAAACGTATGGGGGCGCTTCTTCTCACGTTGCTGTTGACCGTATCTATGGCATTAACAGCATGTAGCAGCAAGCAGGAACCAAAAGAGGCATTGAAGACGGCTGCGGCCAATGCTTCCAAATTGACTTCGTATGAAATGAGTTCTAATTTCACTATTAATGAATTGAGCTATAAACCTGGGGATGCTTCACAAACTGATCCTACCATGACTCAGTTTATGAGCATGCTGAAGGATGCTCAGTTGAATGTAACAGGTGTATACCAAAGTGAGCCTATGCAGACAGAGATGACTCTTGGCATCGAGCTTAAAGGCGACATGGGTATGACCTTTAACATCCCAATGGTGATGACGGCAGAGAAACTCTATGTGAAAGTGCCGAATATTCCGTTCTTCCCGATTCCGGAGAACGTTGTAGGCAAATTCCTGGAACTTGACCTGAAAGAACTGGCTGAGCAAGAGGGTACAGAATGGAACCCTGATGCTATGGACGCAGCCAAAACGCAAAAGCTGAGCAACGAAGTCATGGACGCAGTGCTGAGCGAGTACGATCAAGCCAAATTCTTCAAAAATCTAGACACCAAAGATGCAAAACTTCCTGAAGGTGTAGATGCGAAGCAAGTTGTACAATTCTCGGTGAATAATGACAATGTTAAAGAAGCAGTTACTGTACTGGTAACAAAAGCTATGCCTAAAGTATTGGATATTCTGTCCAAAGAGGAATATCGTGAAATGCTGCAAATGGATCAGGCTGATATCGATAAAGCTAAAGAAGATCTGAAGATCACTGAAGCAGATCAGGCTGAAATGGCTAAAGACTTGGATAAATTGAAAGATGTTCTGACAATCAACCAATTCAACATCGATTTCGCATTGGACAAAAACGACTTCCCTGTATATCAAAAGATGGTCGCTGACGTGCTGATCAAGCCAGAAGGTACAAAAGATGAAGTTAAATTGGCATTTACCGGTTCCAATACGTACACCAAGATTAACGAAAAAGCAGCATTCAAAATCAACATCCCTACTGGCGATGACGTAATTACTATGCAAGAGTTCGAAGAATTGATGAACGCTTCATACGGATACTAATCTCGCTGAGTTCAAACCGTCTGTGATTCAAGTGAAGGATAATCTCCTTCCGCTTGGGTACAGGCGGTTTTTTTGTTAGACAGCGTAAGAGGGGATATACGCAAAATAATGATCTTTGAATTTGAATTGCGGCTGGTAATATCTATTCAAATAAAACCGCACTCTCTCCTACATAACTAGGGTAGTGCGGTTTTGTACATTAAATTTGTATATTGTTGAATTGGAAATACAGACGGTCGTGAGGATACGTTTCTTCTTAATTAGTTTGTAAGTTCGTCCAAGTCTTCAGCAAGTACAGCATAGATCTGATGATCCTGATATTTGCCGTTGATCTTGAGGTATTTGCGAGCAGTACCTTCAAACTGGAATCCGTTCTTCTCCAGTACGCGCTGTGAACCTTTATTGGAGGGTAATACCGCAGCCTGAACCCGATTTAACTTCAGCGCACGGAAGCCATAAGCTACGGCCAGTTTAACCGCTGCTGTCATTCGTCCGCCACCCTGATAATCCGGATGGATAAAGTAACCCATATCCGCATAATTGGCAACGCCCAATACGACATTGTTGATACTTACTTGTCCAATCAACAGGCTGTCTTTAATAGTATAGATTCCAAATTGATATCCTGTACCATCTTCTGCTGCCTTGACCCGATCCTCAATCCGCCGAGTCTGAGCATCCAGTGTATAGAACTCATCGTCTCGCACGGGTTCTACAGACTGGTATGGGACACGTGTGATCTGAATCAGGTCCAAATAGGACTGTGTATCCTGGGGGGTGAGCAACCGAAGGCTTATGCCATTGGCTGTATCATAGAGTGTTAGTGCCATTACAGCACACTTCCTTTCTAATTGGGATGTTTGTAGTCGGTGACTACTTTAACTTTTGGCGCAGACTTCTGAAAAATTGAGTTAGCATCGTAGAGCATTCGGGCTGAAGGATATCCGGGACCACCTCGGTGCGATGGTTAAAACGAGGCTCCTGTAGCAGGTTCATCAGTGTACCTGCACAGCCTGCCTTGGGATCAGCCGTACCATAGATTACGCGGGGGACCCTGGATTGTACAATTGCACCTGCACACATTGGACAAGGTTCCAGTGTGACGTACAGAGAACAATCCAACAAACGCCAAGCTCCGATGGTCTCGCTGGCCTGACGAATAGCCACCATCTCTGCATGGGCGGTGGAATCCAGTGTAGTTTCACGCAGATTGTATCCCCGACCAATAATTTGGTTATTTTGTACGATTACAGCTCCAATCGGAACTTCCCCAAGAGCTTCAGCTTTGTAGGCCTCGGCAATGGCCTCTCGCATCCAGTGCTCATGTTGAGCCTCTTCAGATAAATGCGCAAGATCGGGCTGGAGAGAATGGTCATTCATTACTATATAACTCCTTCCAAAATCGTTTATTCAGCGAACAAATATTCGGGTTGTTAACATGTTGTGTATAGAATTGTGGATAACCGTGTAGTTGCTCACATAGTTATAAACAAACTATCCACAAGCCTGTGGGTATGTGGATAAATATAGTGATTAATTTCATTGTAGAGTTCGAAAATGCAAAAAACAACGAATTTCGAGCTTTTCAGTCATTCGGTAACTTTTGGACACAGGTCAATTATCCTTTTCAAAAAGACATACAAGCGTTATGATGGAGATAGGTTTTGCCATATATCGCCAGAGGGTACAAGCCGAGAGGTGAACAAAAAAACTTGTCTATTAAAACGAAATTATCCATGATTATGTCGTGCTCAGTGCTCGTTATTTTAGTGTTGAATATCGCACTGAGTTATTATACTACAGAAGAGAATCTGAGGCAGGACAGTGAAACCAAGATGGTGCTCACTGCAAAGCAGATTGCAATTGCTGTCGAACAGAATCAATACAGTTCGGATTATGTAAAACGGCAGATTGGAAACAATCTGTGGCTTGCTGCTGTCATGGCAGCGGAAGAATTGGACCCGGATATTAATAATATCACAAATGAAGAACTTGTACGCTTGAGCCAAAAGGTCGGCGTCTCACATATTTCGTTAATGGAGCAGACGGATGATGACATCGTTGTTAGCCGCTCCTCAGATCCGAGAGAAATCGGGCTGTCCACCAAATCCATGACTTATTGGTATCAGGCCTTTAAGCAATTGTTTGAAAAACAACAGGTGACGATTCCCCAAGGGCAGAAGTTGGAGCATTTCTGGTCAGATGGATTCGAATACTCGACATCCAGTCCTTCGGATATTGATATCTGGGGTTATTACCATGATGGAAAGAGAAACTACATAATCAATCCCTTCTATAATAATACGGAAGTTGATGACTATGTGAAAATCTCTAGTCCGGATGAGATTTTAAATAAAATTCGTGAGGTCAATCCCTCCATTCTGGAGATTACAGGCATCAATCCGTTGACTTTTGGCAGCCCGAACATGGGGGATGACGGAAGAGATTCGAACTTTAGCAAGTTGAATAACAGACCGATTCGTTTTGGTACATACCAGTATGGTTCTACGGATGAGGATCATCGTGCTGTGGTGCGCGCCATTCGAACAGGGCAAAATGTATCTTTTGTCAGTGAAACGCACGAACAGAAGGTACTGAAGAGTTTTATTCCCATTTTCACACCCAATCAGTCTTCCTATGTGATCAGTATTGTCATGGACTATAAGCAAATATCCTCCATGGTATCTGAGCAGTTGGTGAGCCATGCCTCCATATCGTTGGTTTTGCTGGAGATTGTGATCTTTGGCAGCTATTTGCTCGCAGGGTATATTACGCGTCCGATCCAATCCATACTGGGCAAAGTGAATGATGTAGCGGATGGGCACTTTGATTTCCGTCTGAAAGTAAAGAGGAAAGATGAACTTGGCCAACTGGCCAATCGTATTAATGCCATGATTCGTAATCTGGGCCATTATACGAGTCGTCTGAAACAGATGTATGAAGAGAATCGGGCGGTGAAAGAACATCTGGAGTCCATTATCAATCAGACAGCGGATGCCATTCACATTACGGATCTTGAAGGAAAAGTGCTGCGGGTTAACCGGGCATTTGAACAATTATATGGCTTTCGAAGTCGTGAGGTGGAAGGTCGTAATCTGAAGATCATCCCGCCAGAGGCAGAAGAAGAAATGAAACGTCAGCATGCCCAACTCGTTGAGGGGATGTCCATTACGTCCAACGAAACTACCTGGATGAAGAAAGACGGGACCCGAGTAGAGGTCAGTGTCAGTACGGCTCCGGTACGAGACGAGGCTGGAGAGATTACCGCGCTCATTAGTGTCTCCAGGGACATTACAAGCCGTAATCGGATGGAAGAGCTGCTGAGACGTTCTGAGAAGCTAACAACCGTGGGCCAGCTTGCAGCAGGTGTGGCACATGAGATTCGTAATCCACTGACCACGCTGCGCGGATTCCTGCAGTTACAGCAAGAGAGCAACAAGCTGAATCATCGTCATCTGGATCTGATGTTATCGGAGCTGGATCGAATCAACCTTATTGTTGGTGAATTTCTGATTCTGGCGAAACCGCAGGCGGTTCATTTTCAGAATCGGGACATTCGTTTTATTCTTGGCGATGTCATCTCGTTATTGGATAGTCAGGCGCATCTGCATGGTGTAGAATTTGTACTGCGTGCCTCATCCGATTCGGCTATGGTACACTGTGAAGAGAACCAATTGAAGCAGGTATTCATCAATTTGCTGAAAAATGGTATGGAGGCCATGCCAAATGGAGGAAACATCCATATCAAGCTCAAGCATGACGAGCAATCGAAACGCGTCAGAATTGAGATCAGGGATGAAGGGATCGGTATCCCGGAAGAGATGATGCCCAAGCTTGGGGAGCCTTTCTTTACGAATAAAGAGTCTGGAACAGGGCTTGGCCTGATGGTCAGTCAGCGCATTATTCAATCACATAAGGGCATGATGGATATTAAAAGCGTCATGAACAAGGGAACAACGGTTATTATTGAACTGCCTGCATCCGAGCAACAAACGGATGTTATTGAGGTAGATCAGGTAACGGATCAACCACTTACAGATGAAGAGAAATAGATGAGGTGAGATTACCTTTTGCGTATTAATAAATTTATTAGTGAAACAGGTTATTGCTCCCGGCGTGAAGCCGACAAGTTGGTGGATAGTGGTCAGGTAACCATTAATGGAGTTAAGGCTGAACTGGGCAGTCAGGCAGAAGAAGGCGACGATGTACGAATCAATGGCAAACCTATCAAGGAAAAGAGAAAACACGTATATATCGCGCTGAATAAACCGATCGGGATCACAAGTACAACCGAGCAGCATATTCAGGGCAATATCGTTGATTTTGTCGGGCACGATGAACGTATCTTTCCTATTGGACGTCTGGATAAGGACTCGGAAGGCTTGATCCTGATGACCAATGATGGTGATATCGTTAACCGGATTCTTAGATCAGAAGGGCACCATGAGAAAGAGTATATCGTTACTGTTGATCGATCTGTAACCCCCAGTTTCCTTAGAGGTATGAGCACTGGGGTAAAGATCCTGGGTGAAATGACCCTGCCTTGTACAGTGACCCGGATGACGGATCGAGTATTCCGTATCATCCTGACTGAAGGAAAGAACCGTCAGATTCGGCGGATGTGTAGTGCCTTTGGTTACGAGGTTCGTAAGTTGAAGCGTATTCGGATCATGAACATCCATCTTGGAGAAATGGCGACAGGTTCATGGAGAGAGCTTACCCCTGCTGAAAAAGCGGAGCTGGGCGGTCTGTTGGACTATTCACTGGAATAGCTGGTTCGAGTTCGACTAATTAACTGATTGAAGCCCTGCTTTCCGTAAGGGAGTGCAGGGCTTTTTGGTATAGGGTCAATAATGACAGGTGAATCTTCCAAAATAGCGTGAAAAAATGTAGAGATAAACCAAGCATAAGCCTTATATAAACCAAAAAGACCGTTCTCCTTGTACCTGGAGAACGGTCTTTGGTTAATGAATCGCTGCAGGCCTCTAGTTTCCTCCGCCAACGGCTTTTACATTTGTATTGTTACTTTGATACTTCCGAATGATAGATACCTCTACACGGCGATTCTGTGCCCGTCCCGTATTGGTGTCATTGCTGGCAATTGGGTGATACTCTCCATAACCACTTGGTGTGAATTTGGAAGGGTCCAATTGCGAGTTCAGCAACAGGATTTTCAGGAAGTTGAGCGCACGATCTGCGCTTAGATCCCAGTTATCCTTATATTGGTTGTTCGAAATGGGAATATTATCGGTATGACCGGATACAACCACTTCATATTCAGGGAACTCCTGCAGCATGCTTGAGATTGCTTTGGCCAGGGATCGTGATTCAGGCTTCACATCTGCTCGGCCTGACGAGAACAGGGCGTTATCACTGATGGTGATCTTCAATTCAGACTGATTCAGCTTGGTGTTCAGCTGGTCCGAGAGCCCGTTCTTCGAGATATATTTGTCGAGTCGCTCTTTGAGTTTCTCCAGGTCTTCTTGTTCTTTCTTAGCCATCTGTGCATCTGTAATCTGAGCTGGTGTTTTCTTGGTGATTTCTGTAGGTTCCTGTTTGTTCTTACCCAAATCAGCACCTGGCGTATCCGGATTCATGGACGAATGGTCCAGAATCCCGGAACCTCCATTTAATGCACTGTTTAGTGCGGAAGCCATCTGCTCGAACTTAGCTGCATCGATTGAACTCATACCGAACAATACAATAAAGAGAGCGAGCAACAAGGTCATCAAGTCGGAATAGGGAAGCAACCAGCTCTCGTCTATATGCTCTTCATGTGGTTCGTGCTTCTTAGCCTTTTTCACCTGGTGATCCCTCCTTCTCTTCCAGTTGTTTACGTTCGGAAGGTGTCAGGAATACGGATAACTTTTGGTTGATGGCGATGGTGGAGACACCGGATTGTATGGATAACAGTCCTTCAACCATCATCAGCTTGATCTCCATTTCTTGCTTGGACATCCGTTTCAGCTTGTTAGACATCGGGTGCCATAACACGTAACCACTAAATATACCAAGGAGTGTTGCGATAAATGCTGCCGCAATCGCATGGGAGAGTTTCTCCATGTCACTGAGATCGGCAAGTGCTGCGATGAGACCTACAACGGCCCCGAGAACCCCGAGCGTTGGTGCGTACATCCCCGCCTGAGCGAAGATCAAGGCACTGCCACGGTGGCGCTCCTCTGTAGCATGAATATCTTCCATGAGCACATCACTTACAAATTCCTGATCGTTGCCGTCTATAATCATACGCATACCGCCACGAAGGAACTGATCGTCAATCTCTTCTACTTTTGATTCCAGTGCAAGCAAACCTTCACGACGGGTAGTGGAAGCCCAATCCATAAATGTGCCGATCAGGGATACGCGATCAATAAGTACTTGATTTTTGAAAACAATCCCGAAAAGCTTAGGGATTTTCTTAACTTCAGACATCGGAAATGCGATAAAGATGGTTCCTGCCGTACCAACAAAGATAATAATGTAGGCTGCGGGATTGTTAACCAGGTTGATTAAGGGCGCACCCTTCAAGAACATACCAAATACAAGGGAGACCAGCCCCAAAATTAGTCCAATAATCGTTGAAATGTTCATCATACACCTCATCCATGAGATAAAATTGAATCCTTTCAAGCGGCTGTGTTCGGGCTTCCGGACGAATTTTTGGCCGCAATCCGTTCAATGTTAGGCATTCCTTACGGTTGCTAAAACAGTTAAAACGGTCATATATGTATTTATCGACCAGAAGGCCTTTTTTTTTAAGGGCTATTTTCAGGTATAATAAGATCAAATCCGCTCCTTAGGGGCCGAATAGGAGTGAAAAGCCAATGGGCGTAAAGCATGGACGGGATTATGAAGGAATTTTGACAGATCTGACAACGGCAATCGGACGCATACCGGATCGGTATGTTTTCTTTGAAATGGACGCGGAAGAGTGGGAGAGACTGGCTGCATCTGACCAACTTGAAGTGGATGAGGCGTTGGCGGAGGATTTGTTCTATGCGCTGGGCGAGGAGTCCGTTATTCCGGTTGGAAGTGGCGTGGTCATCCATGATAAGGAACAGCACCGCATTCATATTTTGATCGGGGAAGAAGAGTTGACATTTGTACCTTTAATTTAGTGTGTTCACATGCATTTTCAGGGGTATAAATGGAATTGGAATTCCCCTCAAAGCCTTATGGTTATTGGTTCTATGCCATGTAGTTGATTGGATTTTGAAGCTTGTCCGTGGTAAGATGTTAGTCGTGAAATGGGCCAACCGCATGGCGGTGAGCCTGGCCTTTGAGGTTGCTGTTGATCGCACCGAAGGTGTCGGTGGTTATACGGACGCATGTCTGTAATGTACCATCCTATGGGGAGGAAGATAACGCATGGTTTTTTCGCAAGAGGAAGTCGAAGCTCATCTGGGAAGGCTGGAAGGCTGGGAACTGGAAGAGGGACGGTGGATTGTACGTAAATTCGTGTTCTCCAACTACATGAAAGGGATTGCATTTGTGGATGAGGTCGCTGCGATCTCGGAAGCATTCAATCATCATCCTTTTATTACGATTGATTATACAACGGTTACGTTGCGTCTCACATCATGGGATGCGGGTGGTATCACATCTGTAGATATCAAGGAAGCAGGGCAATATAACGAAGCTTATGACAAAATGAGGTCGCAATAACGAGGTCGGTTATTATCACGCGGCCAGAAGTGAGTGAACCATACATGTCAGACTATAATCAGAAACAACCTCTTATTGCTGTCGTAGGCAGTCTCAATATGGATCTTGTGGTGAAGACAGACACGATTCCGGAAGAGGGAGAGACGGTGAGCGGTGAGGAGCTACATTATCTCGCTGGTGGCAAAGGGGCCAACCAGGCTGTTGCCGCTGCGCGTCTGGGTGGACAGACTACGATGATTGGCGCGGTGGGATCGGACGGTTTTGGCGAACGTCTGCTGCACAGTCTGACGGAAAGTGGTGCAGATGCCTCGCGGGTTCGCATATTGGAAGACACGGTAACAGGGACGGCTTCCATCTGGCTCTCTCGGGGAGACAACCGGATTATCGTTATTCCTGGTGCGAATGGGCAAGTGGTGCCTGAGATGCTGGAAGAGGCGGATACGGTAAAAAGCCTGACTGCAGCCGCAGCGGTGCTGCTGCAGCTGGAGATCCCGCTGCCAGCGGTTACCCGCGCCGCCCAACTGGCGGCTGAAGGCAGCGCACTGGTGGTGCTCAACCCGGCTCCCGCGGTGCCGGGTCTGCCCCAAGAGCTCCTGCGGTGCGTCGACGTTGTCACGCCGAACCGCAGCGAGCTTGCCGTGCTTACCGGCCGGGATCATCTCCGGCCGGAAGACCTGGATGCGGCGGTCGCAGAGCTCGCCGCATCCCTCGGGGCCGCTGTCGTCACGACGCTCGGCCCCGAGGGGGCTGTGTACGCGGCGGCGCCTGGTGGCCGCGTACAAGCAGGGCGTGCCGGCGCGTGCCGTGCGCCCGGCTACGCCGTAAGCGCCGTCGATACGACCGGCGCTGGCGATTGCTTCAACGGCGCGCTGGCAGTAGCCCTCGCGCGCGGTGAGACTTTGGACGCGGCCGTAGGCTTCGCCATGGGTGCGGCCGCGTTATCCGTGACAAAGCTCGGCGCCCAGTCCGGGATGCCGTCCGCACGTGAAGTTGAGGCCTTTCTGGCTGAGCATGCCGCAGAGGCTTAATAATTGATATAACAAAGAGGCTCTTATTCTCCGAAAAGGGGATTAAGTGCCTCTTTGTTATGCGTGTGCAGAGATTATTTCTTCTCTGACAGCCACATGGCGATATTTGCAATCTCTTCATCCTGCAGTTTGCCCTTGAAGGAAGGCATACCACCTTTACCTTTGACAATCGTAGAATAGATTTTCTCCAGATCATCCTGGCTGCCGATGTTGGCCAGAGCAGGTCCTACGCCACCTTGAAGCTGATCCCCGTGACAGGAGATACAATTGGCTTTGACCAGTGCTTCAGCTTGTCCGGCATCCAATGTTACTTCCGGCATGGTTGGCTTGGCTTCTTCAGCCACTTCTTCTTTCCCTGGAAGCGTAAACATTAAAACAATAGCTAAAGCGCATGCTGCAAAAAATACTCCGCTCATGATCCATTTGTGCATCCCTTATGTCCCCTCCAGAATGAAAGATCATCTAACCTGAAACTATCCATATCATTATAACGGAACCTGTACTGACATCATAGCATTTTGTGGGAATTTTTTGAACTAATCACATAACAAGGGGCAAATTTGGTTGTTTTGCAATGGATTCTAACCGCGAGGCCCTTCATAAACCATACAGTGAAAGGGCTTCAAGCCGGTTGGGGTCTGCCGTTCGTATGTATCATGGGTGACAAATCCACTCTTCAGATAGACTTGAATGGCACGAGCATTCCAAGTGAGTACTTCCAGATCAATCTCATTCGTGGGATTTCGGCGAATGGCTTCCTGTACAATGGCAGTGACAAAAGCTGTCCCTTGACCCTGACCACACAGCTCTGGATGCATGCCAAGGCCAATCCGGGTTACCCCTTCAAGTGGGAAGTATTGAGCAAACCCACATATACGATCGTTCTGATCCAAGACGATCGCATATTGCTCCTGCCGTAGCTGTGCATCTCCGAATTCCACTTCCAGAGCTTTCATCTGCTCCCAGGGGAGCCAGCTGTAGATATTGTAAGGCGGGTCATACTGCCAACTGCAGATAAGCTCCGCATGTTCTTCTCGCATGGGTACAACGTGAAACGTCACAGGGGTTTCCTTCATACACCTGCATGCTCCTTTCCTTGAAACAGAACTCTTTGTCCACTCTACAAAAGTGATGTTCATTTAGCAAGTCTTCCTTCCCAAGAAAAAAAATGAAACAAAAGTTCCGGTAATTTCGTTTATATTATAACGGGATGGGTAAAAACATCATAAGGGCACGGACGAACGAACGCAAAATGAACCTGTTAATGTCGCAGGATATACCCCGAGTATAGCTTGCAACATGAATAAGGATTGAAGCACAAAAAAACCGCCGGATACATTCCTGCGGAGAATGTACCGGGCGGTTCTGTTATGCTTTTTGCTTCGTTCCAGTATGGTTAATGGTTACAGCATCATGTTGCTCAGCTTGTCCCTAGTCAAGGGCCAGTGATTCATATGCGTCCGTGCTCATAATCCGTTTCGCGCCAACATAACGATTGGCCCAATAGTTTTCACTCAATGCACTGATCGTAACACCTTTGGATGAAGAGGAGTGTGCGAACTTTCCATCCCCTACAAAGATTCCTACATGAGATACGCCTTTACCTGTTGTATTAAAGAACACCAGATCGCCAGCTCTCATTTCCATGCGGGATACGGAATCGCCCATGTCGAATTGGGAACTGGATTGGCGTGCCAAATCAATACCCAACTTGTCGAATACATACCGTGTAAATCCGGAGCAGTCAAAGCCGTTGAGCGTTGTTCCTCCACTTTGATATGTAGTTCCCATTGCTGAATCAATTACTTTGTCCATCTTTGAATCTGCGAATGCGCTACCTGCACCAAGCGATAAAGCGAATGTGATGCTAAGTACAGCTGCGGTTAATTTCTTCTTGAACAAGAGATATTCCCCTTCCAACGCCTGCGAGGTTAGCTTAAGGATTCGGTTGAAGGTCCCCTATGATCCCTCTGTAGCAAGATCAATTCACCCATAACTGGTTCCCCCGCTTCCCAGGTGCCAGGAATTTGGCTATGCTAGTTATGCACCTGCGAAATCAAGAAATGACGATTTAATTTTAAGTAGTTACAAATATGAATGTAAAGATTACAAAGTTGTTACTAAAAACTCACTGCGATTATTGTAACAGAGGAGTACGGCTTTGGCAACGTTTAGCAACAAATTTAGCAAAAAAAACCTCGACCTTTGACGGGAAAAGGTTGAGGTTTGCCTATTTATAAGTACATATTAGGCCATGAGTTTAACATGTGATGGTAACAATTTTTAAACTATCTGCTCTCACCTTTGGATATTTTGGACTGCCATAATCGGAAATGGCTGCATATTTTCCACAGACTCAATAGACATCTGGCAAGTGGATACGTCTGTTGTAGTATAAGTCCGGTAAGTCCCGTTAATAACCATGAGGCTGTAGTGAATGCCCCAAAGACGAGCAGGTGTACTCCGCCCAGCAGGAGTGCAATGCCGATTACGGCGATGAGATGACGCAGTGCAATCCAGAGGGCTTTGAGGGTACCGTGAGCCCCGCCTTCTCCTTCTGGTGCCGAAACACCGAACTGCATGTAGAGTATGACATGGTGGATGATCCAACCATATACGATCCAGGCAGCGACATATGGTATACCAGGCAAAAGTAATTGAAGGGAATGAAATCCGTCCATGAGAATTGAGTAGAGCTTCGGTATGAGCCAGTAGGCGGGCAGAAGTATCAATAATGTACGTATGGTGTGGAGCAGTAGCATCGGTTTCCACAGATTTTTGATTCCGCGGACAAAGGGGATACGCTCTTCTGTAGAATTAAAGTGCTGAAGTGAGTAGAGCAGTCCTGCCTGAATGAGGGGGCTGATCAACATGCGAACCAGCAGCATGCCCCCGAGAATCCATAGATAACGATGAACCTCCGGATGGGTAGACAGGTTAAGTTGACTTTCCATTTTGAACAAAAGTGTACTCAGCTCACCGGCATCAGCATCTGGATAGCGAAGGAGTAGTGGGATGACCGCCGATTGTACCATTCGATAGAAGAAATATCCCCAAATGAGTTGATAAAGAAATAAGAGTGCGGCAATGAACATATGCTGACGGACGAGAAACCAGCCTTCACGTATTTTCGCTTTCACCGTTTCCACCTCACCATGACAGACCTCCGAATATGGCTTCTATTAGTTTGGTTACACTCATGCTCCAGCGGGACTTCGCTCGCTCATCCAGTCCGGATTTCAGGAAATTATTCATATGGCGGTTCTCCAGCACGATCGTGTACAGGGGATCGGTCATGGCCCAGGATACGGGGGATGTGTGAGTTAATTTATACGTGATGCGATCTTCTTTGCCATTCCATTGCTTGGTGAGGATATGCCCGTCTTCAAAAGCAATGCGAACAGGAACGGCGCTGTAATCACTACCTTTTTTTGTGATCGTCACGGATGACTCGTACAATGTTTGACCGTCTTTCTGTACGGGCGTAATACGAATCTTCTCTACAGCAAAGTCAGCCATCCCATTACCATAGACGTATTGATCAAAATAATCAGACCAGGAAGTGCGGGTCACTTGCTCCACAACCTTTTGAAAATCAGCGGATGTGGGATGTTTGAAACGGTACTTCTTCACATAGGTAGAGAGAATACGCTCCATCTTCTTGGCACCAACTTGATGTTCAATGCCGAGCAATACTAGCTTGCCGCGTGTGTAGACATTGGCTGCATACTCATCCTGTGAATCAAACTTCCAGGATTCTTGTGTTAAGGATGAAGGAGACGTAATCAGTCCCGATTGTACCGGCAGATTCGGAATCAATCCGTATTCCTGCTCCATCAGTTTGTCTTCTGCATAAGAGGTGAATCCCTCATCCAGCCAGGCTTCCTCGAATTCGTTGCTGGCAACCATGCCGTAGAAGTACTGGTGTCCGATCTCGTGGACTATGGTACGTTCCAGGTCATAACCCGGAGTAGTATCATCGGCTCCAAAGGCCGTAACTAGCGTAGGGTATTCCATACCTCCTGCGCCGTTCCCCGCTTTGGGTGGAACTACGATGGATAAGGTAGCGTAAGGATATGGGCCAAACCATTTGCTATAATTGGCTAGAGCGGCCTTCGCGGCGTAGAAGTAACGTTCTTTCAGATCCTGATGAGCAGGGTCCAGATATAACTTGATTCGTACACCAGGCACATTGGGTGCAGAGAAGGGTTCCTCGGCGTAGACAAAATCCGGTGAAGCTGCCCATGCGAAGTCATGCACATCATCGGCGTAAAATTGATAGACCTTTTCTCCATTCTTCACCACGGCTTGCTGTGTCGGAAATCCGGTAGCAGCTACTTTGTATGTTTCAGGCACCCGAATACGCACACTATATATACCGAAGTCAGCGTAAAACTCTGAATTGCCATGGTACTGGTGCAGATTCCAGCCTTCCGTTGTTCGTCCACGTCTGCCCACAGGTTCATAGGCACTTAATTTGGGAAACCACTGACCTGCCATGACAAAATGATCAGCAGTTCCCATCCGGGCAAAAATCTTCGGCAGATTCACTTCAAATCGAGTGTGGAGCGTGATGCTTTCCCCGCCTTTGACGGGTTTGGGCAAGCGTACTTTAATGAGGGTGGTGTCCTTGATATTTCCGTCATCTGGTTGCACATACTGCATCCGGTGTAGCAGAGAGAGCCCGTCCTCCGTTTTCATTTCGGTAATGTTCATGGAGCCGTAACCATTGGTAGGCATGACATCACCCCGAAGCTTTCCACCGGATTCCTTCATAAAGGTGGTGTCAGCAGAAGAGAAGGCGTTGGGATACATATGAAAGTAAAGCTCGCTGACGGTTTTTTTTACCTGGATGTGTCCAGGTAATCGTCTGAGTCCCTTCCAGTACATTCCCTTCGACCAGTTTTACATCCATGTGATATTCCACAACACGGTTGCTGTACACTTCGGCAGTAGGGGTCTGTACACTTTCTGGAGGTGCTGGAGTTGGGGCTATTGCCTTGGGCTTGCCCGATTCGGGGGCGAGTACTGGCAATTCGGAATGAGTTGAGCGATTATAACCCAGAGTGATCCATATCCCTCCGGCAAGTACACACAGGGCCAGGGATGCAGTGAGCCAGCTCTTGGCGCGTCGTGGAATCATCGTTAAATACCTCCCGTTGACAAGCATCTACAGCATGTATATGTTTGCAATGGGGCAATTATTAGTTAAAATATTTGTATCAACCCTTGGAGGTTATAAACATGGACCAAAACGAGCAAAACGGCAAAAAACAGATTGCCTTGAATATCGTTAGTGCAAAAAGCAAGCATAAAGGCTTCGGTGCAGGCTCCATTGAGCTGAATAACCTTTCCCCGGTCATTATTGATAATGGCGAAGCCAAAATCGATATCGGTGCGATGCATGCGAAGAGCAAAGTGGAACGCAATATCAAGTTCTCTACCAATCGTGAAGATGTGCCCAACGGACGCCAGGTATGGCTGGTGTGGGTAGCTGTCGATCGCACGGAGGAAGGCCAACTCTATGGTGGAGCAACGGCATGTGAGATGTGGATTGATACGGAAGCAAGACGTGGATGGAAACTGCTGGCGGAACATGTGAATCGCATGGATTATGCCTTGAAGCGTCGCTTCATGCTGGATGAGCTTGGACCTGAAGCTCGAGCTGCACTTAAGACACTGCTGATCTCACACAACGAAGACTGGTGGAATGCTTCTCCAGATGTATTGAAGGAAGCACTCGCCTAAGGCAGATCTTTCAACACAGTCTAAAAGAAAAAAGCAAAAGGCCCCTTGACCGGAAAGTTCGGTTGGGGGTCTTTTGCTTGTGCTTTAATCCTATTCATCGATCTGAATAATTATGAGTTTTCATCCGAAGTGAATTTCCAATTGTTCAATATAACCAGGGGTTATAGGTGACGCAACTAAGTCATTGCGCATTTACGTCATTCTACCCACCAACGTTTGAAATCTCCCCACCAAGAATGTTTCTCTTCCTGTATGCCTTGTTGATTCTGTACCTGACGGGTCTTCTCATCTTCTCCAGAATCCGAATCATCCGTTGTGCCATGGCATACCTCTGTCGGTTCAGTACCATCAATAAAAACTTCCAGCCGTTTCTCTTCACAACCGTTGCCTGCCAGCTTGCCGGATTCCGGATCAATATAGACACTTACGACATGATCAGGAACGGTGAAAATTTTGGGTGGTACGCTCGCAAGTGCCTGCTCTGTGAACTGGGCAAAGATCGGTGCTGCCCGGCGGCCATCCGAAGTCGAGATGGATTTGCCTTGATCGTAACCAACCCATACAGCGGTGGAAAGCTCCGGTGTGAATCCAACGAGCCAGGCATCCGTGTTGGTTGTTCCTGTTTTTCCCGCTACCGGACGTTTGATCGCCTTAGACACCCGGTTGCCCGTTCCTCCATTTTCGAAGACACTTTCCATTAAACGAGTTAGGACATAAGCTGCCGCAGGTTCCACAACCGTCTCAGCCTTCGTCTGAGGCGATTCATAGAGTACACGTCCTGCGGCATCTGTTACTTGCAGAATGGCGACAGGCGGCGTCCGTTGTCCACCAGCAGCAATGACGGAAAAGGCCGACGCCATCTCCAACGGGCTGACAGGTGACGTTCCCAGTGCAAGAGAAGGTACGGCGCTCAGATTGCTTGTAATGCCGAGGTTTTTTGCCATACTCACAACCTGCTCAGGACCGATCTGCATAATGGTGTTCACCGCATAGATATTGTCTGAAGCGGCGATCGCCTGTCTTAGATCAATCTCACCCAGATACTTGTCTCCAAAGTTGCCGGGTTTATAGGTTTTGCGGTCGTTGTCATAGTGAAAAAGGGTAGGTTCACTGTTAAATATGGATGCACTGGTGAGCTGCTTGGATTCCAGGGCTGCCAGATACATAATGGGTTTAAACGCCGAACCTGGCTGGCGCGTTGTCGCCAGTACATGGTTAATCTGATTGGTGCGGTAATTCTTGCCGCCTACCATGGCTTTGATGTAACCCGTACGAGGGTCGATGGACACGAGAGCCGTCTCAAGCTCACTTTTGGCATCCATACCCTTCGCTATGGCATCTTCAGCTGCTTTTTGTACACGCAGATCCAGGGTGGTGTAGATATTCAATCCCCCATGATCCAGCATCGCTTCACTGATTCCCAGCTCTCTGATGGCCAGATTCCGGATATAGTCACGGAAATACGGAGCACTTTCCACCGTTTTACGCTCACTTTCCGGTTTGAACGAAAGCATTTTCTCATACGCCTTATCCGCTTCGGCCTGGGTGATCTTGCCGATATCAGCCATGGCATTCAGCACAATCTTCTGTCGGTCTTTGGCATTCTTCATATGGTTATAGGGTGAATAGTAGGTAGGTCCTTTCGGGATTCCTGCCAGCATGGCACTCTCTGCAAGATCCAGCTGTTTGGCTGATTTGCCAAAATACATTCGTGAAGCCGCTTCGATTCCGTACGCACCATGCCCATAATAGATTTCGTTCAGATACATCTGCAAAATTTCATCCTTGCTGTATTTCATCTCCAATTGCGCCGTGTACATGGCTTCCTTGGCTTTGCGAGTCCATGTTTTCTCATGAGATAGATACAGGTTACGCGCCAGCTGTTGAGTCAATGTACTCGCACCTTGCGACATCTGCATATGTTCGAGGTTAACGAGCACAGCCCGTCCCATCCCTTGCACATCGAACCCGTAGTGATTATAGAATTTGCGGTCCTCTACAGCCAGAGTGGCATGGACCAGATCTGGAGCGATATCCTCCAGTTGAACGGGTACAGAGTCTTTGCCACCTGCGGAGAAGGTAGCGATGACTTCACCCTGACTGTCCAGTAATCTGGAATTCCGGTCAGAGTCTGCGAGAGGCAGGCTGGTTGCGTATAGATAGACCAATCCTGCAGCGGTAGCAAGTATAGCGAGCACGGCGAGCAGAGACAGGTTTTTAATGAATTTTCGTACAGGGAACCCGCGTTTGCGGGTCTTTTGATTTGGCTTGGTCATGGAACGGGCTCCTCTCTTTTCTTCCAGTATGGGACTTGATTGGCAGGGATATTCAATCGGGTGCATAAGCAAACAAAATGTAGCATTTTCGCCTTAAAAACCGTTTTGCAGTATAAACGTCAATCGCGTATAATGCAAAAGGGTAATGAAAAGGTAAGATTCGGCACAAGATACTAAAGCGCGTAAGGACGAACAGACGAATGGTCATTGATTCATTGATTAGTCAGACGCTCTGCACGCTCTGGTCAATTTAATCTATATAATGAAGTGAACCGCGGACCTTTCCCGCAGGCCAGCAATTATAACGCGATATGGCGCCGAACGCTGGACGTGCTTGGGCGAACCGATTATAGTGCACAGCACTTGGTCGGGTATGGCTGATCATTAACTTTACGGAAAGAAGGTAGAGATTATGGAATTGTGGTTTACGGAGAAACAGACCCCGGTATTCGGGATCACCGCGAAGATTAAGCAGACCTATGTTACAGAGAAAACGGATTTTCAAGATTTGGCCATGGTAGAGACCGAAGAATTCGGTAACATGTTGCTTCTTGATGGCATGGTGATGACGACTGTAAAAGACGAATTCGTATATCACGAAATGGCGGCACACCCTGCGCTGAACACTCACCCGAATCCGAAAAAAGTTCTGGTTGTCGGTGGCGGCGATGGCGGAGTCATTCGTGAAGTCGTTAAACATGATGCTGTAGAAAAAGCGGTTCTCGTCGAAATTGACGGTAAAGTTATTGAATACTCTAAAAAATATTTGCCTGAAATCGCCGGCAAGTTGGACGAGCCTAATGTTGAAGTGCTCGTAAACGACGGCTACATGCATATTATTGAACATAAAAATGAATACGATGTGATCATCGTAGACTCTACGGAGCCTGTAGGACCGGCTGCGCCATTGTTTGAGCGTGGGTTCTACCAAGGCATCTACGAAGCATTGAAAGAAGACGGAATCTTCGTTGCCCAAACGGACAACCCTTGGTTCAAGGCGGATCTGATCCAGAAGGTGAACAAAGACGTCAAAGAAATCTTCCCGATCGTACATGTGTACGGCTGTAATATTCCAACCTATCCAAGTGGTTTGTGGACATTCACCATGGGTAGCAAGAAACATGACCCGCTTGAAGTGGATGAGACTCAAATCCCGGAGATGGATACCAAGTATTACTCTCCGCGTCTGCACAAAGCAGCATTTGTACTTCCTAAATTCGTGGAAGATTTAACGAAATAAAAGGGGAAATCATTAATGAAACTGGATCAAGCTTATTCAGGAAACGTATTTATTTGCAGCTCTGAGGATTATGAGAACTCCAAAGCGGTTATCTATGGTATGCCGATGGATTACACCGTCAGCTTCCGTCCGGGTTCCCGTTTCGGCCCATCTCATATCCGTCAAGCATCGGTTGGACTTGAAGAGTACAGCCCATATCTCGACAAAAGCATTGTAGACATGACATACTTTGACGCTGGAGACCTGCTCTTGCCTTTCGGTAACGCGGGACGCAGCCTTGAAGTAATTCATGAATACATCGGCAGTCTGCTCGCTGACGACAAATTCCCAGTTGGTCTCGGTGGCGAGCATCTGGTTACTTGGCCAGTCATCCAACAGATGTACAAGAAATACCCAGATCTTATTCTGATTCATATTGATGCACACGCAGACCTTCGTGAAAACTATGAAGGCGAGCCATTGTCCCACTCCACACCAGTACGTAAAGCAGCTGAGTTGATGGGTGGCAAAAACATCTATCAGTTCGGTATCCGTTCCGGTTCCCGTGAGGAGTTCCAGTACGGTCGCGAGAACATCAACTTCTATCCATTTGAAGTGGCAGCTCCGATGAAGGAAGCTCTTCCGAAGATGGGCAACCGTCCGGTGTATGTGACCATCGACATCGATGTGCTTGATCCGTCAGCAGCGCCAGGAACAGGTACAGCAGAAGCGGGCGGCATTACGTCTAAGGAACTGCTGGAAGCCATTCATATGATCGCAGGATCTGATGTAAATGTAGTTGGTTGTGACTTGGTTGAAGTTGCACCAATCTATGATCCAACACAACAGACACAGATTGTAGCTGCGAAGCTGATCCGTGAAATGCTGCTTGGATTCGTGAAATAATCACAGAATAATCGATAAGTATAACGCTCTCTGTCTGCGCGGGTTCAACTTTGCGCAGGGGAGGGCGTTTTGTATTGTTAACTTTTGTACAGAGCTGTGCTATACTGACTACATAAGTATTCAGTAGTATATTAATTGATATATTACATTCGTGAAGTATATGGTGATCGGGTTCGGTCATATACTAAAAAGAGCCTTTACCGCTGCCAACGGTAAAGACTCTTAGGACCCGAAAGGCTGTGGATTGCCACGGCGCGCATGAACTAAATAATGCTATTCAAGCAAAACCCACCGTCAGGCTTCCGACCTTATGAGGTGGGTTTTCGCTTGCTACGAAACTTTTTGCGCAACCAACGGTAAAGCTTTCGCCCACTCAGTACAATACTGAGGATCGCAGCAATCCATCGGATTACATCAAGCAACGCCACAAGTTTGACCAACGACGTCACCCCCTTTCGGGAAGCTGCGCCGTGGTCTGGAAAACATCCACCGATATTCAAAAGTCCATAACATTAATTATAGCACGTATGTTCCCTTGCCTCTACCATTTATTTCATGTGTTAGTATGGACTCTCCTCTTACACAGATATCGTGCCTTGGTATGACTCTATCTTAATATTTGTGTATAATATGGAAATAGAGGAAGGGCAAGGTGGATGTGAATGCGTGTGATTCGGACTCAATTGAGTATGTATCCCAAGTGGCTGACTGCAGTTTTTATAGTGTTTGTCATCAATTTTGTATTAGCAGTGACGATATTTCTCAACTTTACGTTGATGGTGGCTGATCTGGCTATGCTTTTTGCTGCATATAGTATTCGGGAATATAAATACAACAAAATATATTTTAGTTTATGTCTTTTATTAAGTATCAGTTTTGTTATCCTTGGTATCAGGACATTTCCCATTTAACTTAGAGTACACAACGTTTAGTAATCAACCACCCTTGCCTGCATGATACCAATCATGGGTAAAGGTGGTTTTTTTCTTGCAAAATTGTCATCAGGGTTAATCAGATTGTTACGTTAGAACCATCAAATTTGGGTAAAACCATAGAAGGAGGTGTTACGATGACAACCAAGAGTACAATGACATGGAAACGGATTAGTGCACTCGCATTATCGTTAACGCTGGCTTGGGGGATGGGTCCGGTACATATGCTATCAGGTGCTAACGCTGCATCCTCACAGGCATGTGGAAAGGGAGATCATGGACTATCTGCTACATTAAAAAAGGGCAGCGGTGTGGAAGAGCAACACCTGCAATTTACTGACATTGATTTTCTTAATGATACGACTGGACGAGCTGGGGGTGAAGGCTTCCTGATCGGTACCTCGAATGCAGGATGTACGTGGCAGTCCATATATACCGGGCAGTGGCAATTCACTCAGCTTGATTTTCCCAATAATGTGAACGGATATGCGCTGGCGCGAGTGAAGGATTCACCTGCAACCTATCTGATCCGTACCCATGATGGGGGATCGCACTGGACGCGGCTCGATACGCCGGGCATTCAACTCAAACGAATTGATTTTCGCAATAAAGATGTAGGTTATGGTTACACCTATAATGGTGCATATCAGACAAAGGATGGCGGGGTAACCTGGAGTAAATTGAATACGCCTGCCAACACGCGTGCAGCTGCCTTTGCAACAGAGAAACAAGGGTATGCCGTCGTGGTTGTACCTGGATCGGGGTATCATCTGAAGCAAACGAGTGATGGCGGCAAAAACTGGACAACCTCTCTTCGAGTTGTCTCAGACACATGGAGCGGAGCGGATCTGTATGCACATGGCCAGCAAGTATGGGCCCTTCTGTATGGTGATGCAGGCATGTCCCAACAATCGTACTCCCTCTATGCGAGCGGTAATCAAGGCAAGAACTGGACCCAAGTATTTGCGCAATCCACAGCAGGGGGAGGTCCTGCACCAGGTACAAACAGTACGGGCAAAGGAAACGGACCAGCCAACCCGGGTGGTCACCCCGGCAACATGGCGTTGATTGGTAATCAGACGGCGTATCTGTCTGCAGGTTCACCCGCAGCTGGCAAAGTGGGTATTGGACGTTCTTATGATACAGGTTCCACGTGGAAAAATATTGACCTGAAAGATCCGGGATACAGTTCCCGTATCTCGTTCCCATCGGCCAAGACGGGTTGGCTCGTAGTCACAAGTGATAACTCTCCTGCGATCTATCAGACTACAGATGGTGGAACGACGTGGACACAAAAAATGTTGTTGCCTTCAGAGCAGGATTAAATAGCCTGTGAATCTGAAATAACAACGGAGCAAATCCAAATTAGAAATGTATAAAAATCAATTTGGTAAGTCTCTGTATGAATTTCTATAACAAACAAGCCTCTTCCTAATCAATTACACAGGAAGAGGCTTGTTTGTGTAGAAATAAAAACGGTTGAAACCTACTCTGAAACGAGTTATTGTAAGCGATAACAATATAATTTATGGGGGTTGAAATAATGGTTGATGTTATTTTAAAGGCCGATTCAGATCAAGGATTAATAAATCGCAATATATATGGTCACTTTTCCGAACACTTGGGACGTTGTATTTATGAGGGGCTGTGGGTAGGAGAAGATTCACCTATTCCGAATACGGATGGGATTCGAAATGATGTATTGACGGCCTTGCAGAAGCTTAATATTCCAGTACTTCGCTGGCCAGGCGGTTGTTTTGCCGATGAATATCACTGGAAAGATGGTGTAGGTCCGAAGAGTGAGCGTGCTCGTATGATCAATACACACTGGGGCGGTGTGGAAGAGAACAATCACTTTGGTACACATGAATTCTTGAGATTATGTGAGTTGCTCGGCACGGAGCCATATATTAGTGGCAATCTGGGTAGCGGTACAGTGCAGGAGATGCAGGAATGGGTGGAGTACATCACATTTGACGGCGAATCCCCGATGGCGAACTGGCGTAAGAGTAATGGTAGGGAAGAACCGTGGAAAATGAAGTATTTTGGCGTGGGAAATGAGAACTGGGGATGCGGCGGCAATATGCGCCCTGAATATTATGCGGATGAATATCGTCGGTATGCTACATATGTACGTAACTATTCCGGGAACGAGATTTATAAAATCGCTTGTGGACCCAACGAAGGCAACTATGAATGGATGGAAGTCCTGATGCGGGAGGCTGCTCGCTTTATGGATGGAATCAGTCTTCATTATTACACCATCCCTACAGGAGAGTGGAATGATAAAGGCGCAGCTACAGGATTTGGCGAGGCTGAATGGTTCACTACCTTGAAAAAGACGCTCCATATGGATGAATTACTGGTGAAGCACTCCGAGATTATGGACAAATATGATCCAGAGGGCAGAGTCGGCATTATTGTGGATGAATGGGGCACGTGGTATAACGTTGAGCCGGGAACCAATCCAGGGTTCCTGTATCAACAGAATACGATGCGGGACGCTGTGCTTGCAGGTGTTAACCTGAATATTTTCAACCAACATAATAAACGGGTACACATGGCAAATCTTGCGCAGATCGTCAATGTGCTTCAATCGCTTGTGCTCACGGAAGGGGACAAAATGCTCCTGACCCCTACGTACCATGTATTTGATATGTATCAGGTTCATATGGATGCACAGCGATTGGACTTGAATTATGAAAGCCCAGGATACACATTCGGGGAAGAGACCATTCCACAGCTCAGTTTATCAGCATCCCGCAACAAGGATGGGGTCATTCATGTGACAGCTTGTAATCTGAGTCACACGGATGAGTTGGAAGTTGTGTGTCAGCTGGACGCAGCTCAAGCGGCTAAAGTAACCGGGCAGATTCTGCACCATACTGATTTTGGTGCATTTAATACCTTTGAACAGCCGAATCATGTTCAGCCTGTGGCGTGGGATGGAATCACACTGGAGAATAACACACTGCGTTTTGTCCTTCCACCAGCATCGGTTGGGGTGCTCGCTGTCGAGGGTTAATGCATGAAAAGGCAGGAACCTTGCAAAGGCTGTAATGATCAGTACGATGTGAAGATTAGCGATGCCAAAATGGCCAGACTTGTGGAGATTGCCTCACGTTCGCGTCCGACGGTACAGGATGAGGAATATGAACGTCGGCTATCCATCTGCTCCGCTTGTCCGGGATTGCAATATGGCACAACTTGTCGGCATTGTGGTTGTCTCGTACAGGTGCGAGCGAAGCTGAGTGAGTCGACATGTCCTTTTCCTTATGAATCCCAATGGGCCTGATCGGAGGAACGAATCTTATTATAATGAAGCAAAAGGGAGTTGCACTTTACAGGTGCGGCTCTTCTTTTTTGGCTTGATGAGGAAAAAACTCTGAATTTGGATTTGAATTGAGCGAGGGAACTGGATATAGTTATACAGTAGAGTGTAGGATAGCGAGCTATCCGGGAATATGAGCGCGTATAGCGACACAACAATACGGGAAGGGCTGTTCTCACCAGCCGTGCCTGATTTTGCGTCGCCTCGAATATAATGGAGGTTAACATTCATGTCGAACATGCGACCGGTACACATCCGGCTGCACAGCCGTTATGAAGGTGAAGATGTGCTGCAGGAAATGCAGGGTGAAGCCGTGTTAAAAGGGTCTGTTCTTTATGTTCGTTATGAAGAACCGCAGGTTGGACCTGAGGGAGGTACAACCCGTACAACATTGAAGCTGGGCGGACAATCCATCAAGATTATACGTCATGGTGAGGTGGAGTCGGAGCAGACTTTTGAATTGAATCGGAAGCGTCCTGGTTTCTACCGATCACCATACATGTCGTTTGCCCTGTCCACGCATACACAGAAGCTGGAACTTTCCATTCAGGGATTGAGCGCACGCGCAGCGTGGAGCTACGACTTTTACCGCTTTGATGAAGAATCTGGACATTTCGCGATTAGTTTGCATATACAGGAGGAACCAATTTCATGACACGTAATCCACTAGATACGATTAACGAACGGGTAAGTACGGCCATCGGCAACGCCATTGTGACGGCCGGAATTGTTACGCAGGACGAATTGCCAGCCATCACATTGGAAGTGCCGCGTGAGAAGACACACGGGGACTTGGCGACCAATGCTGCCATGCAGCTGACCAAGATTGCCAAGCGTAATCCGCGTCAGATTGCAGAAGAGATCATTGCCAATCTGAATCTGGCTGAAGCCGGAATCGAGAAGGCTGAGATTGCGGGCCCAGGATTCATTAACTTCAAATTGGACAAGAGTTACCTTTATCCAGTACTTGCGCTTGTGCAGGAGCAGGGTAAAGATTACGGAAGAATTAACATCGGAGAAGGACGCAAAGTCGAGATGGAGTTTGTCAGTGCCAACCCGACAGGCAGCCTGCATCTGGGTCATGCCCGTGGAGCAGCTGTAGGTGATGCACTATGTAACATCCTTGACTACGCAGGATATGATGTAACCCGTGAATACTACATTAATGACGCAGGTAATCAGGTGTTTAATCTGGCTCGTTCCATTGAAGCTCGTTATCTGCAAGAGCTGGGTCAGGATGCTGAGATGCCTGAAGACGGTTATCACGGTGAAGATATTAAAGGATTCGCCAAGCAGCTTGTTGCTGAAAAGGGTGAAGAGTTGCTGTCCATGCATCCGGGTGACCGTGCGGCTTATTTCCGTGACTTTGGTCTGGAGAAGGAACTGGACAAGATCAAACGTGACTTGAATCGCTTCCGTGTTAACTTTGACATCTGGTTCAGCGAAACTTCCCTGTACGACAACGGAGAAGTGCTGCGAGTGCTTGATGAATTGCGTGATCGTAATGAGATCTATGAGCAAGATGGAGCAACTTGGTTGAAAACGATGCAGTACGGTGACGACAAAGAACGTGTATTGATCAAGAACGATGGCACGTATACTTACCTGACGCCAGATATTGCTTATCACCGCGACAAATATGCTCGTGGATACGACACGATGATCAACATCTGGGGTGCCGATCACCATGGATATATTCCACGGATGAAAGCCGCGATGCAAGCACTGGGTAATGACCCTGAGAAACTGGTGGTCTTGATTGCACAGATGGTGAGCTTGTTCCAGAACGGTGAAAAAGTGAAGATGTCCAAGCGTACAGGTAAAGCTGTAACGATGGAAGATCTGATGGATGAAGTCGGCATTGATGCCATCCGTTACTTCTTCACAATGCGCAGCATGGACTCCCATCTGGACTTTGACATGGACCTTGCGATTTCGACATCCAATGAGAATCCGGTATTCTACGTACAATACGCGCATGCACGTGTATGCAGTGTATACCGTCAGGCTGAAGAACAAGGTATTGAACTGCTGCCACTGGCACAGATTGACCTGTCCAAGCTGACAACAGAGCACGAGTATGACCTTCTCCGCAAAATGGGAGAGTTGCCTGAGGAAATCTCGGCAGCAGCAACAGGATATGCGCCTCATCGTATCATCCGTTATGTATACGAGCTGGCATCCCTGTTCCACAGCTACTACCGTGCAGAACGTGTCATTACGGAAGACACGCAGCAAACTCAAGCACGTCTGGCACTGATCGGTGCTGTACGTACCGTTATCGCAACAGCGCTTCGTCTGGTAGGCGTAACCGCTCCTGACAAAATGTAAATTCCAGGCTAGCGGCACATCCGCCGCTCTGCCTAAGGCAAAAAGTCTCCATGTCCATGTTGAGTGCCTTCAACGTGGTACATGGAGACTTTTTTTGTTCTGTGCCCTAGCTGAAGAAACGAAATGCCTGGTCAATCCAAGGCACACTAGCCTGCTCTGACATCACAGTGGACGTAATCTAGGGTCTCAGTCGCTACGTAATACTCCCTCGTGCGTACTGCCTGGGCCGGGCTATTGCGTTTCGCCACGAGCCTCAATCAAGTTCTGCTGACGGCTGACGGCTGGCAGAGTTTGCTCACTCCCCGCCCTCCTGCATTAGCTTCAGGGCATCAATCTCACCACCACGCACCTTGCTTTTTGCGGTGGTAGTCTTGCGAGCGCGCAACGGGATCGTAGCACGTTTGACGAGTGTCTTGATTTCACTAGGGGATAACCCCGGATGTTTGGAGAGCAGCAAGGCGATAGCGCCACTCACATGGGACGTCGCCATGGATGTGCCGCTCATCTCGTGATGTTTGCCTTGTACCCAAGAGGAGACGATTTTATCACCGGGTGCATAGACATCCACATATGCGCCACGATTGCTGAAGGACGCAATACGTCTGTTTTTGTCGGTTGCCCCAACAGATATGGTCTGGGGATACCGTGCAGGGTAATCAATACTGCGGCGTTTGCCGTCATTTCCTGACGAAGCAACAATAACGATTCCGGCATGGTACGCACGGTTGACAACATCAAGAAGCGCCTTGCTACGTGTTTTCATGCCAAAGCTCATATTGATGATATCGACCTTGTTGCGTACACACCAGTCGATGCCAAGTACAATGTCGGATACATAAGCCGATCCGTTGTGGTCAAATGCTTTCACCGGATAGATCAGGGAGCGTGGAGCTACACCAATCATTCCTGCGGTGCTGTTAGCTGCGGCGATGGTCCCTGCAATGTGGGTGCCATGTCCGTTATCATCATGAGGAAGCAGGCTGCGGTTTAACAGATTGATTCCACGTGCCAGTGAATAACGAAGATCAGGATGATGATAATCAGCACCTGTATCAATCACACCGATTTTAATCCGGTGTCCGGTAGACACAGACCATACTTTGGGCGCCCGAATCTGCTTCACTCCCCAGGGTATGCCTTGAGCATTGCTTGGTTTGCTGTGGAGTGCAGTGGCATGAAGGGAGATGGGAACGTCTTCTTCAATCGTAATTTCATCCCCATAGCGGTATAGGTCCTCCGGGCGTTGGACTGGAGCGATAATGGAACGAGCCAGTCGCGAGGAACGGACAGCCCCAAGGTCGGTGAATTCATTCCGCATTCGGGACAATTCCACAAGACAGGCCTCGTACTGCTGCGGTTTGGCAAATCGGATCAAATATCGCCCACCCTGTTCTGGTTCAGGGCGTCGCATTCCGTCAATCAATTGATGCAATAAACCAGTATAGTCCATAATGGGCAGCCCCCTTCGGGATGAACATGCTGAGGTATTCTATGAATGCGCTCATCCCGCCGCATGGGGAACTTGCCCTTTTTTTACAAAAACACATTCTCTTCGTGTCAAAACGGGCGCAGGGACATATGATGGATGGAGAGCTAGAGGGCTCTTGCGGGGAACCTGGTGAGGAGTAATCCTCCAAGGGTATACAGTCAGAAGGCGGAGGGGACTCCGTCTTTTTTATTATGGAGTTGTCTCTTTGGCAAAGAGGATATTCCTGTGGGTTTGATGTCACTTCACGTTTAATATGTGGACATATTGTTGCTGCTCTCCGCATTTGCGTCACATCCGTACATAAAAACTTGCTTTTTAACGCTAAATAGGTTTTACTTAGGTTTGTTAATGGATATGTTATACGTAACAGTCCAGTTCGTAGGGGTTAAAAAGTGAATTTTGTGTGAGAGGAAGTGTCTGCAGTGAGTACCTCGCTCAATTTGAAAATTGATAAAGAAAAGGTAAAAGAGATCCCTTTGGTGGACCTTGCCTTTATGGTGCTGAAAGCGGCTAATACGCCGTATTACTATCGTGACTTAATGAATGAGGTAGCGAAGCAGCGCGGAATGACTGATGAAGAAATCAACGAGTTTATCGCCCAGCTATATACCGAGATTAATATCGATGGCCGTTTTGCTTGCGTCGGTACAAGTCTGTGGGGCTTAAAGCGCTGGTATCCGGTAGCTGGAACAGAAGATTCCATGACGGGTGCGAAGCGTCCGCGTATCATCAACGATGAAGACGATGATCTGGAAGATGAAGACTTCGGTGAAGAAGAAGACAGCTATAGCAGCGATGAAGGCTTCGACAGCACGGATAAAGACGAAGAAGAAGACGAAGAAGAGGAAGAAGAAGACGACATCTTTGACGAAGAAGACAGCGAAGAAGAAGTGCTGGTTGAGGATGACGATCTGGAAGATGAAGACCTCGAAGAAGACGAAGAAGAGTCCGAAAACGAGGATGAATTTGACGACGATTCTGATAATCGGTAGTCATTTTTGACGTCTATAATTTACCCGTTTCCCCGGAATAGTCAGCCTTGACAGCAGACGGGGTAACGGGTAAACTATTGCATGGGCTTATGAATGAGCGACAATATATTTATGTTTTTTATAGAAGGTGCCCCGTCCTGCGGGAGTACTTTTTTTTGTATTTTTAGAGGCATAATTTTGCAAAATGATTTTTTTCCGTATGCTCCCGGCCAACATTTCGTGGCCCGTTTTTGTATATCAAAAACACCAAATGGAATGAAGGCCATCGGAATATTTGCACCATTTTTGCTGTAGAACAACGTGTATTTAAACCGACTTCGCAGAAAGAGCAGTTCGCAGATGCAGGGAATTTCTGCCATTGCTCTTTTTAACGATGATTACCTGGGAAACAGGTTACGATAACACCATATATCGCCTGAATTTCTGTACTTATATTAGGAGGGTAATAACAGTGACAAAGTATATTTTCGTGACGGGCGGAGTTGTGTCCTCCCTGGGCAAAGGGATTACGGCTGCTTCTCTGGGCAGATTGCTGAAAAACAGAGGGCTTAAGGTAACGATCCAGAAATTTGATCCATATATTAACATCGACCCGGGAACAATGAGTCCTTATCAGCACGGTGAGGTTTTTGTAACGGATGATGGCGCGGAAACGGATCTGGACCTTGGCCACTATGAACGTTTTATTGACATCAATCTCTCCAAAAACAGCAACGTCACGACTGGTAAAGTATACTCTTCCGTCATCAGCAAAGAGCGGCGCGGGGAATATCTGGGCGGAACGGTACAAGTTATTCCACACATTACGAACGAGATCAAAGAGCGTGTATTCCGCGCTGGACGTGAAGCGGGTTCGGATGTGGTCATTACGGAAATTGGTGGAACAGTAGGCGACATTGAGAGTTTGCCTTTCCTGGAAGCTATCCGTCAGATCAAGAGTGATGTAGGTCGCGACAATGTGATGTACATCCACGTAACACTTATTCCTTATATCAAAGCAGCTGGTGAAGTGAAAACAAAACCAACGCAACATAGTGTTAAGGAATTACGCAGCATCGGTATTCAACCGAATGTGATTGTATGCCGTACGGAGTATGAATTGTCTAAAGACATGAAAGCCAAAATCGCTCTCTTCTGCGACATTGATGAGAATGCCGTGGTTGAATGTCGTGATGCAGACACGTTGTATCAAGTACCTTTGAACCTGCGTGAAGAAGGCTTGGATGAGATCGTGGTAAATCACCTGAAACTGACTACTCCTGCACCGGATATGAGCGAGTGGGAAGGGCTGGTTGACCGGATCAACAAGTTGGAGCATACAGTTGAGATCGCTATTGTTGGTAAATATGTAGCGTTGCATGATGCATACCTGAGTGTTGTTGAGTCGTTGTCTCATGCAGGATTTGCATCCAATGCTGATGTGAAAATTCGCTGGGTTCCTTCTGAAGATATTACGGATGAGAATGTAGGCGACTTGTTACATGGTATTGGGGGTATCCTTGTTCCTGGTGGATTCGGAGATCGTGGTATTGAAGGTAAAGTATCGGCAATCCGTTATGCTCGTGAGAAACAAATTCCGTTCTTCGGTATTTGCCTGGGTATGCAGGTTTCCGTTATTGAGTATGCACGTTCCATCGTTGGTTTGAATGGTGCGAACAGTTCCGAAATTAATCCGGCTACGGAATTCCCTGTGATCGACCTGTTGCCTGAGCAAAAAGATATCGAGAATCTGGGTGGCACGATGCGTCTGGGTCTGTATCCTTGTAAGCTTCAGGAAGGTTCTTTGGCGATGGCTTGTTATGATGACGAGCTGGTGTATGAGAGACACCGTCACCGGTATGAGTTCAACAATGAATACCGTGAAACGATCGAAAAAGCAGGACTGGTTATCTCGGGTACATCCCCGGATGGACGTCTGGTTGAGATTGTGGAACTTCCAGGACACCCATGGTTCCTGGCGGTACAATTCCATCCGGAATTCACTTCCCGTCCGAACCGTCCGCAACCATTGTTCCGTGAGTTTGTAAAAGCTTCTCTGGTGAATGCGCAGAAGTAATAAATTTTTTTGTGTTAACGTAATAGATATTGGGGATGTTCCTGGCAACCATAGCGGATGCCGGAACATCCTTTTTTTTGCGTAGAAAGCAGGTGGAAATGCTTTTTGTCATTTTGTGAAGGTAGCAGGATTTTAATGGAAGAGGTAGAATACTTATCATGACGACTATGGGATAGTTATCCAGATTCGAAGGTGTGCATGCTTTCCTAATTCTAGGAGGTTACAGAGTGGAAGATAAAAAAGTTTTGATTGTTGATGACCAGAATGGTATTCGAATCCTGTTAATGGAAGTGTTCAGCAGTGAGGGGTATAACACGTTTCAAGCACCCAACGGCAAGGTTGCTCTGGAGATTGTGAATAATGACAAGCCTGACCTGGTATTGCTCGATATGAAGATTCCTGGGATGGACGGTCTGGAAATCCTGAAGCATATTAAAGAAATTGATCCGGGTATCAAGGTGATCATGATGACCGCTTATGGTGAACTGGACATGATTAAGGAAGCCACGGATCTCGGAGCGCTCATGCACTTTACGAAACCGTTTGATATCGACGAGATGCGAGTGGCTGTGAATATGCAACTTCGCAACGGTACCGCCAATAAATGCAGCTGAATCCTGTTGATACAGGATTTTTTTGCGTGTGGAGAACATAGAAGGTACTTGGTGGGAAAATGAGGTATTTCACTCCTTCATCCGGGGAATATTGGAAATGGGGAAGTTATAAAGCGGTGTCTATGAAAACTGTGCTGCAAAGCACAGCATTTTTGCAAATGCTTGTTTAGTATTTGACATGGGATGTGGTATAATAAGCCCGTATGTGATTTCGGCTAAAAACCATAGACACAACCCAAACCCCTAGGAGGATTGAAACCATGCCATTAGTATCTATGACAGACATGTTGAACAAAGCACTTGAAGGAAAATATGCAGTTGGTCAATACAACATCAATAACCTTGAGTGGACTCAAGCGATTCTTGGTGCTGCTGAAGAAGAGAAATCCCCAGTAATCTTGGGTGTATCCGAAGGCGCAGCACGTCACATTGGTGGCTTCTACACTGTAGTTAAAATGGTAGAAGGACTCATTCACGACATGAAAATCACTGTTCCAGTTGCGATTCACCTGGACCACGGTTCAAGCTTCGACAAGTGTAAAGAAGCGATCGACGCTGGATTCACATCCGTAATGATCGACGGTTCCCACCACTCTATCGATGAGAACATCGAAATGACTAAAAAAGTTGTTGAATATGCACACGCTAAAGGCGTTTCTGTAGAAGCTGAAGTAGGTACTGTAGGTGGACAAGAAGACGACGTTATCGGCGGTATCATGTACGCTGACCTGAACGAGTGTATCCGTATCGTTAAAGAAACAGGTATCGATACATTGGCACCAGCTCTTGGTTCCGTACACGGTCCTTACCATGGCGAGCCTAACCTGGGCTTCAAAGAAATGGAAGAAGTTCGTGACGCGGTACAAGTTCCACTCGTATTGCACGGTGGTACAGGTATTCCTAAACACGACATCGACAAAGCCATTTCCCTGGGTACATCCAAAATCAACGTAAACACAGAGAACCAAATTGCTTTTGCAAGAGTGGTTCGTGAAGTGCTTGCAGCTAAACCAGACGCTTACGATCCACGTACATTCATCGTACCAGGCCGTGAAGCAATTAAAGAAACCGTTAAAGGTAAAATCCGCGAGTTTGGTTCTAACAACAAAGCGTAATTTATCTTTACCAGTTCCATACTGTGAAATGGAAAAACACCGCCTAGCCGGTGTCTTTCCATTTTCACACCTTATTTCTACATCGGAAGCCAACAGCACGTATTGCCGTTCATCGGCTGCAAAACACGTAGGGGGACATTAAGCTTTATGGAAAAATTGATGATTAGTGGCGGACGTCCGTTACAGGGAACTGTAACTATAAGCGGCGCCAAGAACAGCGCCATTGCGCTTATTCCTGCAGCATTGCTTGCCGAGTCAGAAGTCGTGTTGGACAACCTGCCGCTTTTGAGTGACGTGGCGGTTTATGCAGAAATTTTGGAGGAACTCGGAGCACATGTGACTTGGGAAGGCAGTCAGATGAAGATTGACCCTTCTGACATCAAATCCATTCCTATGCCGAATGGTCCCGTGAAGAAGCTTCGTGCTTCGTATTACATGATGGGTGCATTGCTAGGGCGTTTCAAAGAAGCGACCATAGGTTTACCAGGGGGCTGTAATTTTGAGCCTCGTCCAATTGATCAACATATCAAAGGGTTTGAAGCGCTTGGCGCAACCGTAACAAACGAACATGGCTCCATCCATTTGCATGCCAAAGAGCTGCGCGGCGCAAAAATCTATCTTGATGTAAGCAGTGTCGGCGCAACCATTAATATCATGCTGGCGGCTACTCGTGCCAAAGGCTCTACAATTATCGAAAACGCGGCTAAAGAGCCTGAGATTATAGATGTAGCAACACTTCTGAATTCCATGGGTGCCAGCATCAAGGGTGCAGGTACCGAAACGATCCGTATTGAAGGAGTCTCGGAGCTTAAAGGCTGCCGTCATTCCATCATTCCGGACCGTATCCAAGCAGGTACGTATATGATCGCTGCAGCGGCGACGCGCGGAGATGTTCTGATTGACAATGTGATTCCAAAACATCTGGAAGCTTTAACGGCAAAGCTGCTGGAGATGGGTGTTGGCATTGAGGAATTGGATGAAAGTATACGTGTCATTGGTAAACCAAGCTATAACCACGTTGACGTGAAGGCACTTGTATATCCTGGTTTCCCAACGGATCTACAGTCACCCATGACCAGTGTTTTAACACAGGCAACCGGTGTGAGCGTCCTGAGCGACTTTGTATACAGTAATCGATTCAAACATGTGCCTGAGTTAGTGCGGATGGGTGCAAAGATTCGAGTAGAAGGACGGTCAGCAATTATTGAAGGCAGTGCATTAAACGCGGCCAAAGTAAAAGCATCCGATCTTCGCGCTGGAGCAGCGCTGGTGATTGCAGGTCTAACCGTCAGTGAAGGTGTGACTGAAGTAACGGGGGTCGAATATATCGACCGCGGTTATGATCATCTGGTGACTAATCTGCGCCTGCTCGGTGCAGATGTATGGCGGGAAACTGATTAATAGGAAGCATTATGCATGATTCAGTCCTACACATGTTTATTTTAACTGAACTGCATATCTTTTTGATGATTAGGTAAACCTGTTTTAATAGAGTTCTCAGTCTCTCCGGCATAAGACGAAATGTTTCTGTTTCCTTTACCGGAGGGTCTTTTTTTGAAATAAACTTCATATGGCTGTAAGAACATCATTTCTCATCCCCAACCCCCGGTTTTGTTTGAACTGCGCTCCATAGCCGGTCTATCCGGATTGATCGCCTCAATGCATCGTTCACTCAATAGCGGATATTGCCGAATGTTGGCCATCCCACCCGGAAACTTACACTCAAAGACAAGTATTTGCATTATAACGGTTACATTCCGTACAATGGACAGAAGGGATTGTGGCGGACGCCGCTCTCTATAGCCGGAACATCTAGCGAAACTATCCATTTCACACGGACTTATTAATTGAATAGGTGGTTATTATATGGATCTACAAATTTCCGATTTGGAAGAAATGAAACTAACGGACCTCTACAAACTGGCCAAAAAATATCAGATACCTTACTATGGTACGTTAAAAAAGAAAGAATTAATCTTTGCCATATTACGCGCACAGGCTGAACAGAGCGGCCTGATGTTCATGCAAGGCGTACTCGAGATTTTACCTGAAGGTTACGGATTCTTAAGACCAATCAACTACTTGCCAAGTACGGAAGACATCTACATCTCAGCTTCTCAGATTCGCAAGTTTGACCTAAGAACAGGTGACCTCGTATCAGGTAAGTGTAGAACGCCTAAGGAAAACGAGAGATACTTCGGTTTGTTGCAAGTCAACGCTGTAAATGGTGAGAATCCATCGGCGGCTGCAGAGCGACTTCACTTCCCGGCACTAACCCCACTGTATCCGCAGAAAAAACTGGTTCTCGAAACATCCCCCAACCATTTGTCCACACGAATTATGGATGTGCTCGCCCCGGTAGGATTGGGACAGCGCGGATTGATCGTAGCACCTCCCAAAGCGGGTAAAACGCTTCTCCTCAAAGAAATTGCCAACAGCATCTCAACTAACAATCCTGAAATTGAACTATTTGTCCTGTTGATTGATGAACGTCCAGAGGAAGTAACGGATATGTCGCGTTCGGTAAAAGGGGAAGTTGTGGCTTCGACATTTGATGAACTGCCTGAGAATCATATTAAGGTGGCGGAATTGGTGCTTGAGCGTGCGCTTCGTCTCGTTGAGGCCAAAAAGGATGTTGTTATCCTGCTGGATAGCATTACGCGTCTTGCCCGTGCATATAACCTGGTTATTCCACCATCCGGTCGTACGCTTAGTGGTGGTATTGACCCAGCTGCATTCCATCGTCCGAAACGTTTCTTCGGTTCTGCCCGGAATGTGGAGGAAGGCGGAAGCCTGACTATTCTGGCAACTGCATTAATTGATACCGGATCACGTATGGATGATGTCATTTATGAAGAGTTTAAGGGTACAGGTAATATGGAGCTGCATCTGGACCGTCGTCTGGCAGAGCGTCGTATATTCCCGGCAATCGACATTCGTCGTTCCGGTACACGTCGTGAAGAAGTGTTGCTCAGCAAGGAAGAGTTGGATACAATCTGGGCGATTCGTAAAAACATGAATGATTCCCATGACTTTGTCGAAGGATTCCTGAAAAAACTTCGTAACAGCAAGACAAATGCAGAGTTTTTGGCGGCATTTGATTCGGCAGGTAATAGCCCGACAAGCAATTCGGGTACAACAACAACCCGTCGCTCCCCTAGACAGACAGCTACGTCAGGTACATCGACGTAAGTGTCGTTCGACTAATCACTTTATTTTTGCAGCATTGCTGTGAATGTTATAATACACTCGTCGTTAGGTTTAACCCATTAGATGTGAGGAGAACATCATGTATTTAGTATACGCAGATGAAAAAGGTAATGTATTTGATCATCCTTCCCTGTACGGGCTTGCCCGGAGTGGAGATATGATCGTTGAGATTATGGAAGATGAGTTAATTCCTTTGCCAGAGGGTGCAACGTTGGTTGGACTCCCAAGCACCCGGCCCATTGGTATGGACCCGGACACCGGTGAGATGTTGCCAATGCCAACGGACACACAGGCTGTAGGTGCCTTGCTTCCGCAAGGATTCACTCGTTTGTGTCTCCCGGGATATGTGAAGACGGATAAGGAGTATAAGTTGCCTTTGTTCGGTTATTCCGCAGTAGTCTGGAAAGATGGCGGTTTCTATGTCACCGCTTCGAAGTCGGATAGTCCTGAAAAATGGAATCCACTCAACTGTGATCGTGACGATGTGCGTTCCGGGGTTAAACGATTGACGGAGCAATACCCCGAGAACCGTCTTTACACCCATCTATCCAACTGTGCGCTTGGATATGAATGTCTAACTTCATCGAACACGTTCCTGAATCGTTGGGAAGGTGGAGTGCCAGTATCCTATTCTTGCAATGCAGGTTGTTTCGGGTGTATCTCCGAGCAACCGGATGATAGCGGCTTTGTTTCCCCGCAGACACGTATGAACTTCCGACCACGTGTGGATGAGATTGTGGAGGTTATGCTGGAACACCTGAAGACGCCGGAGTCCATTATTAGCTTTGGACAAGGTTGTGAAGGTGAGCCTTCCACGCAGGCCAAGCTGATTATTGAAGCGATTCGCGAAGTGCGTTCCGTAACGGACATGGGGTATATCAATATTAATACCAATGCCGGTCTGAATGATCACATTAGAGGTATTGTAGATGCTGGATTGGATCTGATGCGTGTAAGTACAATTAGTGCACTGGATGACCATTACAACGCCTACTATAAACCGCGTGGTTATACCTTAGCGAATGTTGAAAAGTCGATGAAATACGCAGCGCAGCAGGGTGTATACACCTCCATTAACTATTTGATCTTCCCGGGCGTAACAGATCGTGAAGAAGAGATTGAGGCGATGATTGAGTTTGCAAGAAGAACTGATCTACGCTTGATTCAGATGCGTAATCTCAATATTGATCCGGAGAGCTATCTGGAATTAATTCCTCCAGCTCAAGGTGATATCTTGGGCATGAAGCAGATGATTGAGATTTTTGAAGACGAGTTGCCTGATGTTGTGATCGGATCGTATACCCATGTTCCACCCGCTGGAATGGCACGTCCAAAACGGTTGATTACCTCTTAACAATAATGGATTGCAACAGGCACAAGGCCGTGTTATAATCTCAGAGTTGTGCCATTTACTCTGGGTCCGCTTGAGGCTCAGGGCGGAAAGAGGTGAAAGGTAATGAAAGAAGCAATTCATCCTAATTACACGATTGGTCAAGTATCTTGCGCTTGCGGGAATACTTTTGAGACAGGTTCGGTTAAAGACGGACTTCGTGTAGAGATTTGCTCCGCGTGCCACCCGTTCTTCACAGGTAAACAGAAGTTTATCGATGCTGGCGGCCGTGTTGATCGTTTCAAGAAGAAATACGGAATCTAATAGGACAATTCTTGGAGTTGTCTGCTAATTGCATCCAACGCACCCCTGCTGATCTGGCAGGGGTTTTTATATGTTATATGTAAGCATGGTTGCTTCCGAGTTCCTCTGGTTGCAATTTGGATAACCTTACGTTATACTATTTCTTACCGTGCTAGATGGGGAGGTAGCGGTGCCCTGTAACTCGCAATCCGCTATAGCGAGGTTGAATTCCTGCTAGAGGTTTTGCCGATGTGAGGTTTGGTCCCTAAACGTGGTGTTGACGGTTGGGTCCTCCGCAATGAGTACTCATGAACCTGGTCAGGTCCGGAAGGAAGCAGCCATAAGTGAGATCACTCTTGTGCCGGAGGGTTGCCTAGCCCGAGCTATTGTTCAGGGGTGCCACTTGGATCGCAAATATCGATAGCAGGTGCACGGCTTACCTTTTAAATGTAGAGACCTTTGCAGTTGTATGTATGCAGGGGTCTTTTTGATATGTCTTAAAAAACCATGCATGAATGAGTCAGATAAAGTTTGGATTCACCCTGGAATATAGTATAATGGGGGAACGACAAAGGACTCGAATGCGAAGTGGAAGGAAGGTAACGCATCATGGAGCATATCGCGTTATACCGGGCTTGGCGTCCCCAGTCGTTTCAAGATATGGTGGGGCAACAGCATATTATTCAGACCTTGCAGAACGCGATTCGTGAACAGCGGACTTCCCATGCCTACTTATTTAGCGGGCCCAGAGGAACGGGAAAGACAAGTGCCGCCAAGATTTTGGCCAAAGCTGTGAACTGCGAACGTGGGCCTGCGCCTGAACCTTGTAACGAGTGTGAAGCTTGCCGCAGGATTACGACTGGCGCTGTGATGGACGTGCAGGAGATTGACGCTGCATCCAACCGGGGCGTTGAGGAAATCCGTGATCTTCGGGAAAAGGTTAAATATGCGCCAACCGAAGTCCGGCAGAAAGTCTATATTATTGATGAAGTGCACATGCTGACGACGGAGGCATTCAATGCTTTACTCAAAACATTGGAAGAGCCACCGCCACATGTGATGTTTATTTTGGCAACAACGGAACCGCACCGCCTTCCGGCTACCATTATATCGCGCTGTCAGCGATTTGATTTTCGCCGGGTATCCCTAGAAGAGCAGACAGCAAGACTTACACTGATCTGTGAACAGGAAGGCATGGAAGCTGACCAGGATGCGCTCCAATACATTGCCCGTTTATCGGACGGTGGAATGAGGGATGCACTTAGTGTGCTGGATCAGATCTCTTCATTTACGGATGGACGAGTAACGTACCAGCAGGTCATGGACATGACGGGTGGAATTGCTTCAGAGCAATTTGCCAAACTGGCTGCTTCGCTGCTCAAAGGTGATGTTGGTCATATTTTGCAGATGATTGAAGGTTTCATGCATGAAGGAAAGAGTGCAGACAAGTGCATGGAGAATTTACTGTATTATTTCCGTGATTTGCTTATGATTAAGATGGTGCCTGATGCAGATAAACTGACGGACCGCGTACTTAATCCGGAGTCTTTCCGTGATATGGCGGAGTCATTCACCAAGGAACAACTGTTCCACATGATTGACACCCTTAATCGGTACCAGAGTGAAATGAAATATGCAGTACAGCCACAGACATTATTTGAAGTTGCATTGCTTAAACTGTGTAGTATTCCTGCTCAAGGTGAGGCTTCTGTTCAGGTGGGAACTTCAGCTCATGCAGCACCTGCTGATGGGGGGGAGATCAACCGCTTGAAGCAGCAGCTTGCTGAGTTGGAGAAGAAGTTGGATCGTGCACTAAAAAGTGGGTTGTCTGGTGGAGAAGGTGCATCGAGCGCTCCATCGCGTCCGGCAACAAGAGCTCCTGTATCGAGAGGCAACTCGCCTGCGAAGCTTCCTGCACAGTTAGATCAGTATGTTGCGCGCAAGGGAGCCCCTGAGTTCGCGGAGATCAGCAAAAAATGGAGTCAGATCCTGCAACGAGTGAAGGAAGAGAGGGTTACCGTCCACGCCTGGTTTGTGGATGGTGAGCCGGTGTCGTTGCTTGAAGACAATGTGTTGGTTGCTTTCAAAAACAACATTCACCGTGAAACAACGGAGAAGCAGGCTAACCGTGAAGTCATTGAGCGGGTGTTGTCCGAACAGCTTGGGCGTCCTGCACGATTGGTGACGATGATGCTCAAAGATTGGACCGGAGCAATGGAGGGAGCTTCTGAAGCGCCAAAGGAGGACTTTAAGCTTGAACCTGAGCATGAAGACGGCGGTTCAGGCAACAAACAGCCTTGGATTGATGAAGCCATCCAGCTCTTTGGTGAAGACCTTGTAGTGATCAAAGAATAATGCGCATCGCGCGATAACCATAACAAAGGAGATGAACAATTATGAACAACATGAACCAAATGATGAAACAAGTGAAGAAAATGCAGGAGCAAATGCTGAAAGCACAAGAGGAACTGGCGGACAAAACAGTCCAAGGTACATCTGGTGGCGGTGTAGTGACGGCTGAAGTTAACGGACACAAGAAATTGCTTGCTATCACGATCAAACCTGAAGCGGTAGATCCGGAAGATGTTGAAATGTTGCAGGATCTCGTTATGACAGCTGTTAATGATGCAATGGCCAAAGCTGATGAGATTGCCAACAAGGATATGGGCAAATTCACAGGCGGCATGAATATTCCGGGATTATTTTAATTAAAAATTGATCCTGTCAAAGGAGACACAATCGATTGTATTATCCCGAACCAATAGCCAAGCTGATTGATGCCTTCACCCGGTTGCCGGGTGTGGGTCCCAAGACGGCAGCGCGTTTAGCTTTTCATGTGCTTAACATGAAGGAAGATGACGTTATCGATTTTGCCAAAGCGCTCGTAAGTGTGAAGCGTAATCTTCATTACTGTTCTGTATGTTGTAATATCACTGATACGGACCCGTGTCGCATCTGTCAGGATAAGTCCAGGGATGTCTCTGTAATCTGTGTAGTTCAGGATTCGAAAGATCTGGTGGCCATGGAGCGAACCAAGGAATTTGATGGATACTATCATGTGTTACAGGGCGCGATTTCACCTATGGAGGGAATTGGCCCAGACGATATTCGTTTGAAGGAACTCCTGATCCGATTAAGTGATGAACGTATAAAAGAGATCATCCTGGCGACGAACCCCAATATTGAGGGTGAGGCTACAGCGATGTACATCTCCCGCTTGGTGCGTCCGTTTGAGATCAGTGTAACCCGGATTGCGCATGGATTGCCTGTAGGTGGCGATCTTGAGTATGCGGATGAAGTGACCCTTTCCAAAGCGTTGGAAGGGCGCAGGGAGATGCGTTAGTGTGATCAATTTGTATTACGCAGCGGATTTCCTTGGAAACTTCGGATGCTAAATAAGTTTCGGTGTGCAAAGAGAGCCTTAGGGCTCTCTTTTTTTTTATGGAGAAAATGAATGCCTGAGTTCTAAGTTTGTCCTTTCCCTGATAAGTATGAGAATATGCTGTGCTGATCAGGAGGGGGAGAGTTTATGTTTTTGTGGCGAAATACACGGAACTCGGTAGAGAAACACAACAGAATGTTGAAGGAACTTGAGGCGGATCAGATCTATGCAGATATTCAGATGGCTAAGCAGGAATGGGAACGGGCTATGAGACAGTTTGAAGATGCACAGGGGCAGGATGAGATTGATTATGCCATTTATGTATTGGAGGCAGCTGAGCGGAAGTACCAGATCCACTTGAGAAGAGCAAAGCGAGCCAGAGCTAATGATGATGTTACATCACAGCGAGGGATTAGTATGTAGTCACGTTTACATTAAACACGGAGGTGTAACATATGAAGAGTATCATACTGGGAAGTGTATTGGTTATATCATTACTGGGGCTTATCGTTGTTTTGTTCAGAAAGCGGATAGGGTTATCGTTTTTCACGTCATTCGGAATTCATCTGGTGCTGGCTGCAGTAGGGATATATATCGTGAATTATTCTGGCTGGATTACAGGAACCTACATCCCGCTGAACCCTGCAACGATAGGGACTGTAACTGTTTTGGGATTGCCAGGTGTGGGGCTATTATTAGGGTTGAAAATTTCTTTGTTCGGATAGTTGACTCGCAGGATATTTATATGGTACATTATATCTCGTTGCTTTGCTTGCTTGGTTAGATGCTTTAGATGAAATGGAGGAGTTCATTACGAACTTCGAAAAAGAATTTCAAAAAAACACTTGACCAAAACAAACGAAGTATGATATATTATAAAAGTCGCCGCTGAGAGAAAATGGTGACGAAAAAACGAGTTTGATCTTTGAAAACTGAACAACGAGTGAGTAAACATTCTGCTTGCAGAATGAAACGCGAAAGTTTGAAACAAGCCTTGGCTTGGATCGACTGGAGCATAAATGAGATTTTTAATCTCGTCAGATTCAAAATGAGCTTATCGCTCTTTTCAATACTTTATTGGAGAGTTTGATCCTGGCTCAGGACGAACGCTGGCGGCATGCCTAATACATGCAAGTCGAGCGGAGTTGATAGGAAGCTTGCTTCCTTGATACTTAGCGGCGGACGGGTGAGTAACACGTAGGCAACCTGCCCTCAAGTTTGGGACAACTACCGGAAACGGTAGCTAATACCGAATAGTTGTTTTCTTCGCCTGAAGAGAACTGGAAAGACGGAGCAATCTGTCACTTGGGGATGGGCCTGCGGCGCATTAGCTAGTTGGTGAGGTAACGGCTCACCAAGGCGACGATGCGTAGCCGACCTGAGAGGGTGATCGGCCACACTGGGACTGAGACACGGCCCAGACTCCTACGGGAGGCAGCAGTAGGGAATCTTCCGCAATGGGCGAAAGCCTGACGGAGCAATGCCGCGTGAGTGATGAAGGTTTTCGGATCGTAAAGCTCTGTTGCCAGGGAAGAACGCTTGGGAGAGTAACTGCTCTCAAGTTGACGGTACCTGAGAAGAAAGCCCCGGCTAACTACGTGCCAGCAGCCGCGGTAATACGTAGGGGGCAAGCGTTGTCCGGAATTATTGGGCGTAAAGCGCGCGCAGGCGGTCATTTAAGTCTGGTGTTTAATCCCGGGGCTCAACCCCGGATCGCACTGGAAACTGGGTGACTTGAGTGCAGAAGAGGAGAGTGGAATTCCACGTGTAGCGGTGAAATGCGTAGATATGTGGAGGAACACCAGTGGCGAAGGCGACTCTCTGGGCTGTAACTGACGCTGAGGCGCGAAAGCGTGGGGAGCAAACAGGATTAGATACCCTGGTAGTCCACGCCGTAAACGATGAGTGCTAGGTGTTAGGGGTTTCGATACCCTTGGTGCCGAAGTTAACACATTAAGCACTCCGCCTGGGGAGTACGGTCGCAAGACTGAAACTCAAAGGAATTGACGGGGACCCGCACAAGCAGTGGAGTATGTGGTTTAATTCGAAGCAACGCGAAGAACCTTACCAGGTCTTGACATCCCTCTGATCGATGCAGAGATGTATCTTTCCTTCGGGACAGAGGAGACAGGTGGTGCATGGTTGTCGTCAGCTCGTGTCGTGAGATGTTGGGTTAAGTCCCGCAACGAGCGCAACCCTTATATTTAGTTGCCAGCACTTCGGGTGGGCACTCTAGATAGACTGCCGGTGACAAACCGGAGGAAGGTGGGGATGACGTCAAATCATCATGCCCCTTATGACCTGGGCTACACACGTACTACAATGGCCGGTACAACGGGCTGCGAAATCGCGAGATGGAGCCAATCCCAACAAAGCCGGTCTCAGTTCGGATTGCAGGCTGCAACTCGCCTGCATGAAGTCGGAATTGCTAGTAATCGCGGATCAGCATGCCGCGGTGAATACGTTCCCGGGTCTTGTACACACCGCCCGTCACACCACGAGAGTTTATAACACCCGAAGTCGGTGGGGTAACCGCAAGGAGCCAGCCGCCGAAGGTGGGATAGATGATTGGGGTGAAGTCGTAACAAGGTAGCCGTATCGGAAGGTGCGGCTGGATCACCTCCTTTCTATGGAGAATCGTTTCCTGCAACGGAAACATTCAAATATGCAGCTTAGCTGCAAAACACTCACTCGTTGCTCAGTTTTGAGAGCTCAAACTCTCAAACGTTTGGTGGCGATAGCGAAGGGGTTCCACACGTTCCCATCCCGAACACGACCGTTAAGCCCTTCAGCGTCAATGGTACTTGGACCGCAGGGTCCTGGGAGAGTAGAACGCCGCCAAGCGTAACCCATTTTGGGTTCAAATAGTATATATAATGTGGGCCCTTAGCTCAGTTGGTTAGAGCGCACCTCTGATAAGGGTGAGGCCGGTGGTTCGAGTCCACCAGGGCCCACCATCTATACCTTTAAACTTTATATGGGGCCATAGCTCAGCTGGGAGAGCGCCTGCCTTGCAAGCAGGAGGTCAGCGGTTCGATCCCGCTTGGCTCCACCAAAAATGTTTTACAAGTTTGTTCTTTGAAAACTAGATATCGAAACGAAACAAACGCGAATTAGAACATTCCTTTAAGCTGAACTTGTGCAAACAAGTCAAGTGTATAAAGGTAGTTAAATTGCTTTTGTGATGGTATCGGGTGAGAGCGACTTTTGGATTTGGACGCAGTCCAAACCAAGGGAAGCGAGCGACCGAAACCGGAAAAAAATGGTTAAGCTACTAAGAGCACACGGAGGATGCCTAGGCGCTAGGAGCCGATGAAGGACGTGGCGAACAACGAAACTGCCTCGGGGAGCTGTAAGCAAGCTTTGATCCGGGGGTGTCCGAATGGGGAAACCCAGCTGGGGTAATTTCCAGTTACTCACAACTGAATACATAGGTTGTGTAGAGGCATACCAGGGGAACTGAAACATCTAAGTACCCTGAGGAAGAGAAAACAATAGTGATTCCGTCAGTAGCGGCGAGCGAACGCGGAGAAGCCCAAACCAGAGAGTTTGCTCTTTGGGGTTGTGGGACGTCTCACATGGAGTTACAAAGGAACCGGTTAAGCGAAGAGGTCTGGAAAGGCCCGCCAAAGAAGGTAAAAGCCCTGTAGTTGAAAGTCTGTTCCCTCCGAGACGGATCCCGAGTAGTGCGGGGCACGTGAAACCCCGTATGAATCCGGCAGGACCATCTGCCAAGGCTAAATACTTCCTAGCGACCGATAGTGAAGCAGTACCGTGAGGGAAAGGTGAAAAGCACCCCGGAAGGGGAGTGAAATAGAACCTGAAACCGTGTGCTTACAAAAAGTCAGAGCCCGTTTTAGGGGTGATGGCGTGCCTTTTGTAGAATGAACCGGCGAGTTACGTTCCCGTGCAAGGTTAAGGTGAAGAGCCGGAGCCGCAGCGAAAGCGAGTCTGAATAGGGCGACATAGTACGTGGACGTAGACCCGAAACCGGGTGATCTACCCCTGTCCAGGGTGAAGGTGCGGTAACACGCACTGGAGGCCCGAACCCACGCATGTTGAAAAATGCGGGGATGAGGTGGGGGTAGCGGAGAAATTCCAATCGAACTCGGAGATAGCTGGTTCTCCCCGAAATAGCTTTAGGGCTAGCCTCGGAAAACAGAGTCGTGGAGGTAGAGCACTGATTGGGTGCGGGGCCCGCAAGGGTTACCAAGCTCAGTCAAACTCCGAATGCCATAGACTTACTTCCGGGAGTCAGACAGTGAGTGCTAAGATCCATTGTCAAAAGGGAAACAGCCCAGACCATCAGCTAAGGTCCCCAAGTGTGTGTTAAGTGGGAAAGGATGTGGAGTTGCACAGACAACCAGGATGTTGGCTTAGAAGCAGCCATCATTTAAAGAGTGCGTAATAGCTCACTGGTCGAGTGACTCTGCGCCGAAAATGTAACGGGGCTAAACACACCACCGAAGCTATGGCTTGATGCTTTGCATCAGGGGTAGGGGAGCGTTGTATAAGGGTTGAAGGTGTACCGTAAGGAGCGCTGGACATTATACAAGTGAGAATGCCGGTATGAGTAACGAAAAGATCAGTGAGAATCTGATCCGCCGAAAGCCTAAGGGTTCCTGAGGAAGGCTCGTCCGCTCAGGGTAAGTCGGGACCTAAGGCGAGGCCGAAAGGCGTAGTCGAAGGACAACAGGTCGAAATTCCTGTACCACCGTAAGCCGTTATGAGCAATGGGGGGACGCAGTAGGGTAGTGACGCGGACTGATGGATGTCCGTCTAAGCAGTAAGGCTGATGTGTAGGCAAATCCGCACATTGTAAGGCTGAGCTGTGATGGGGAGCGAAAATTATAGTAGCGAAGGTCATGATCTCACACTGCCAAGAAAAGCCTCTAGCCAGGTGAAGGTGCCCGTACCGCAAACCGACACAGGTAGGCGAGAAGAGTATTCTAAGGCGCGCGGAAGAACTCTCGTTAAGGAACTCGGCAAAATGACCCCGTAACTTCGGGAGAAGGGGTGCCCCGGTAGTGTGAATAGCACGAGGGGGCCGCAGTGAAAAGGCCCAAGCGACTGTTTAGCAAAAACACAGGTCTGTGCGAAGCCGTAAGGCGAAGTATACGGGCTGACGCCTGCCCGGTGCTGGAAGGTTAAGGGGAGTGGTTAGGAGCAATCCGAAGCTGTGAACCGAAGCCCCAGTAAACGGCGGCCGTAACTATAACGGTCCTAAGGTAGCGAAATTCCTTGTCAGGTAAATTCTGACCCGCACGAATGGCGTAACGACTTGGGCGCTGTCTCAACGAGAGATCCGGTGAAATTTTAATACCTGTGAAGATGCAGGTTACCCGCGACAAGACGGAAAGACCCCATGGAGCTTTACTGCAGCTTGATATTGAATTTGGGTACGATCTGTACAGGATAGGTGGGAGCCTTTGAAGTGTGAGCGCCAGCTTGCGTGGAGGCAACGTTGGGATACCACCCTGATCGTATCTAGGTCCTAACCTGGTACCGTAATCCGGTGCGGGGACAGTGTCAGGTGGGCAGTTTGACTGGGGCGGTCGCCTCCTAAAGAGTAACGGAGGCGCCCAAAGGTTCCCTCAGAATGGTTGGAAATCATTCGAAGAGTGCAAAGGCATAAGGGAGCTTGACTGCGAGACCTACAAGTCGAGCAGGGACGAAAGTCGGGCTTAGTGATCCGGTGGTACCGCATGGAAGGGCCATCGCTCAACGGATAAAAGCTACCCTGGGGATAACAGGCTTATCTCCCCCAAGAGTCCACATCGACGGGGAGGTTTGGCACCTCGATGTCGGCTCATCGCATCCTGGGGCTGAAGTAGGTCCCAAGGGTTGGGCTGTTCGCCCATTAAAGCGGTACGCGAGCTGGGTTCAGAACGTCGTGAGACAGTTCGGTCCCTATCTGTCGTGGGCGTAGGAAATTTGAGAGGAGCTGTCCTTAGTACGAGAGGACCGGGATGGACGTACCGCTGGTGTACCAGTTGTTCCGCCAGGAGCACCGCTGGGTAGCTATGTACGGACGGGATAAACGCTGAAAGCATCTAAGCGTGAAGCCCCCCTCAAGATGAGATTTCCCAGTATGTAAGACCCCTTGAAGACGACGAGGTAGATAGGCTGGGGGTGGAAGTGCAGCAATGCATGGAGCTGACCAGTACTAATCGGTCGAGGGCTTATCCAATAGCAAGTGATAATTCGCATGTTTCGTTTCGAATCTAGTTTTCAGGGAGCAATCCTTGAATGATGTTGAAGATTGTTATTTGGAGAGATACCCAAGTGGCTATAAGGGGACCCTCTGCTAAGGGGTTAGACTGCGTAAGCGGTGCGAGGGTTCGAATCCCTCTCTCTCCGCCATCTTTACCTAAAGATGGACAAGCAATCAAGACACAATTAATATGGCGGTGTAGCTCAGCTGGCTAGAGCGTACGGTTCATACCCGTAAGGTCGGGGGTTCGATCCCCTCCGCCGCTACCATATTACCCAGGAGGCTTAGCTCAGCTGGGAGAGCATCTGCCTTACAAGCAGAGGGTCGGGGGTTCGATCCCCTCAGCCTCCACCATATACGCCGGTGTAGCTCAACTGGTAGAGCAACTGACTTGTAATCAGTAGGTTGGGGGTTCAAGTCCTCTCGCCGGCACCATTAATGCCTGGAACCGTGGTGTAGTTGGCCTAACATGCCTGCCTGTCACGCAGGAGATCGCGGGTTCGAATCCCGTCGGTTCCGCCATTAATCCTAAAAATTAAATATGGCTCGGTAGCTCAGTCGGTAGAGCAGAGGACTGAAAATCCTCGTGTCGGCGGTTCGATTCCGTCCCGAGCCACCTTTAATCCCTGGAGGATTAGCGAAGTGGCCAAACGCATCAGACTGTAAATCTGCTCCCGTACGGGTTCGGTGGTTCGAATCCATCATCCTCCACCAGTTTTATGAGTCATTAGCTCAGTTGGTAGAGCACCTGACTTTTAATCAGGGTGTCGAAGGTTCGAGCCCTTCATGACTCATCTTTAAGAAAAGAGTGATTAATCATTAATTTGATTAGTCGCTCTTTTTTGTTATGTGATTTTAGCTCAATATGGATATTTATTAATGCTGGGCAAGATATGATAAACTAATAGAAAACATGCAGAGTGGTGACGTTCATTATATGAAGATCATACCTGATCTAAAACAGCAAATTGAAGTCATTATAGGCACAACTTTGGACGAATATGAAATTACAATAGAAGAATGGATGCAATCCGTTGCGAATCTGGTTGGTCGACATGAAAATTCAGAGACCTTTGGTGATGAGGGTGAGCGTCAGGAGTTATCTGATCAATCTGCATCTCCAATTTCATCCGATGTGATCAGTTTAAATACGGGAAAGCGTATATTTTTTAAGGTTCGGATGAATGAGCAAGAAGAGACCGTCGTGTGTTGGGGATGCCCTGCAAAATCAATTACCATGGAAACACGACAATTGATTGAGCTTTTGATCCGTACTAACACGGCTTTACCCGATGAGGTACAACCTGTTGTATATGAGAATGATAGGGAGCAGTATTTGACTGAATTGGGTCTCTGGCTTAAAGAGCAGATCGAAGAACCAACCAAGCAGGAATCTGATGTGGTTCCTGATCGCTTTGTGGTGCCCGCAGGATTAAATGCTGAGAAGATTCTCTTCTTGCTGCAAGGCGATACACCGGATGCACATCGTTTACGGTCCAAGGAACTCAACAAGTTGCTTGAGAGTTACTTTGGCGAGGAAATTGTCTTGATTCCTTTGGGGGAGCAAGAGTGGATTTTCATGGGTGATAAAGAAATTGTTACTGAAGAAGCCGAAGAAGATACAACGGAAGCCAAAAAGGATTCACTGAACGCTTTTTGTCTGGGGTTACATGAATTGGTTGCCAGTGAGTGGGCTGGGGTGTTCCATCTGTCTGCATCTCTGCCATGCATTCCTGCGCAACAACTTGTAGCGGTCGCAACTCTTCTTAGAGAGAGTGTTCACTTAGGGAGAGCATTCCATGTTACGCAGCATATTCATCTCCCATGGGATCTTCACCTGGAGAGGTTGGTAGCGAGCATTCCAGATGATCAACGTATACGTTTTATAAAGGAAACTGGTAAAGACACGGTAATCTTCAATGACAGTGAGACACTTGCTACGCTGGAGACTTTTTTTAGCCTGGACTGTAATGTCAGTGAGACAGCGAAACGACTTTTCATTCATCGTAATACGTTGGTATACCGTCTGGACAAGATCAAACAGGAGATTGGCTATGATGTGAGGCACTTCGAAAGTGCCGTTCTAGTGCAGTTTTTACTACTAATGTACAAAGTGACGAAAAAGCATTGATATTTTTGTGCAGTTTGCGAATAGTCAAACCTCACGTAGATAGGGTATTATAAAAATACAAATTGTATTCGATTACAAAATGATCTCTGAGGAGGCAACAATCATGGCTGGAGTACGTTTAGAGCATATTTTCAAAAAATACCCGGGTTCTGATAAAGCAACTGTAGTTGACATTAACCTGGACATTAAAGATAAAGAATTTCTGGTACTAGTAGGTCCGTCCGGTTGTGGTAAATCAACAACACTTCGTATGATCGCAGGCCTTGAGGAAATTTCTGAAGGTAAACTCTATATCGGTGACCGTGTCGTTAATGATGTTGCACCTAAAGACCGCGATATCGCGATGGTATTCCAATCCTATGCCTTGTATCCACATATGAGCGTATATCAAAACATGGCGTTTGGTTTGAAATTGCGTAAGGTTAAAAAAGATGAGATCGACAAACGTGTACGTGAAGCAGCTAAAATCCTGGATATCGAACATTTGCTTGAGCGTAAACCTAAGGCATTGTCCGGTGGTCAACGTCAACGTGTCGCTTTGGGACGTGCGATTGTCCGTGATCCACAAGTGTTCTTGATGGATGAGCCTCTCTCCAACTTGGATGCCAAACTGCGTGGTCAAATGCGTGCTGAGATCACTAAACTTGCGAAACGTTTGGAAACAACTGTTATCTACGTAACGCATGACCAGATCGAAGCTATGACGATGGGTGATCGGATCGTTGTTATGAAGGATGGTATCATCCAACAAGCAGCTTCTCCGGAAGAGTTGTACAACCTGCCGGCTAACCTGTTCGTAGCTGGTTTCATTGGTTCCCCGACAATGAACTTTATCTCGGGTAAACTCGCTGAGCAAGGTACTAGCATGCATTTCATAGCTCCTGGTGTGGATGTTGAAATCCCGCAAGGTAAAGCACAAGTGTTGAAATCTAGAGGATACATTGGTAAAGAAGTGATTCTGGGTGTTCGTCCAGAAGACATTCACGAAGAGCCAGTATTCCTGGAAGCATCCCCGAACTCTGTATTCTCTACACACGTAGATGTTACAGAGAACCTGGGTCACGAAATGCTCCTCTACTTGAGCGGTGTTGGTAATGATACAACGATCGCACGTGTAGACGGACGTTCTAACACTCGTGATGGTTCCACAGTTAAAATGGCCATCGACATGAACAAAGTTCATATCTTTGACAAAGAGACTGAAGTGAACGTACTTCTTCAAGACAAATAATACTGGGATTCCTCGGTGACGATGGAACCTGACAGTTAACGCAATTATACATTGTAATGAGAGCCCCTTCCGTTATTGCTGGAAGGGGCTTTTTTAAGATTAATGAATTTATAAGTTTCGGCAGAGTTGAAGGATTAATAATCGTAAGAAAAACAGCCCTTAAACTACGAATGTAGTATCCTAGAAGGTGCTTCGATCAGAAGACTTTTCTTACTAATGGTTGTCGGAGGCTGCGATTGCATTCATCCCGGAATTCATTTAAGATTATTTGAAGGTCTGTCTTCATTTATTTGAGAGAATCGACTGTTGGAAGGGTATGCATTCTGTACCCCATGTTGTGAATGCGCTAATAATGGAAATAACTGATACACGATCTGATGTACATAGAGGGACAGCTAATGCTGAAAGGAAGAGACAAATGGCGAAAAAAGTGAAAGTATCTGAACTGGTGCAGCAATTTCAGTTGGAGGTTGTTTCTGGATCTCACGGATTGAAAAGAGTCATTACGGTAGATGACCTGAATCGTCCTGGTCTGGAAATGGCCGGTTATTTTGAATACCATCCACAAGAACGGGTACAGCTGCTTGGAAGAACGGAGTTAGCTTTCTTTGCAATGTTACCTGAGCAAGAGCGGCGCGATCGTATGCAACGTCTTTGTACGGAAGAGACGCCTTGTATCGTTGTCACGCGTGGACTGGAAGTTCCGCAAGAGCTGATTGATATCAGTGAAGAGCAGAATCTGGCTGTACTTCGTAGCAACATGGCTACTACGATTCTATCCAGCCGGATCACGGGTTTCCTGGAAAAGAAATTGGCACCAACAGCAACCATTCACGGTGTACTTTGTGATGTCTATGGCGTAGGTATGCTGATCACAGGTAGCAGCGGTATTGGTAAGAGTGAAACAGCGCTTGAACTGGTGAAACGTGGACACCGACTGATTGCCGATGATGCGGTAGAGATCCGCCAAACGTCAGATTTTCAGCTGCACGGTACTGCACCAGAATTGATCCGCCACTTGCTCGAAATTCGAGGTGTCGGTATTATCAACGTCATGACATTGTTCGGAGCTGGTGCGGTTCGGAATAACAAACGGATTACTTTGGTTGTACGTCTGGAAGCATGGCAGCAGGATAAACAATATGATCGTCTGGGTCTGGATGAAGAGACTACACGTATCATTGATACGGATGTACCTCTTGTTACAATCCCTGTTCGTCCGGGACGGAACTTGGCGGTTATTATTGAAGTGGCAGGTATGAACTATCGCCTGAAACAGATGGGTCTGAATGCTGCGCTGCAATTCACGAACAAGCTGACAGCAACCATCTCGGAAGATATGGAAGACATGGATTAAGAAACATTTTATACAAGGAAATGAAGATAAATGGTTGACATGTACTGCTTCTCTTAAGGCGCAGTGTATGCCAACCATTCGTCATGCGTGCGGTTGATTGAATAAATAGGAGTGTGAATGAATGGATACATTATTACTGTTGAACCCGATTGCGTTCTCTATTGGAGCGTTAAAGGTTCACTGGTACGGGCTTATTCTTGGTGCCGCGGCACTTATAGGACTCCTGCTCGTGATCCGGGAGGGCAAACGATACAATATTCCACAGGAAGTGTTCATGGACATGGTCCTGCTGGGTGTGCCTTCTGCCATCATTGGTGCCCGCATCTACTACGTCGCATTTAAGTGGGAAGATTATAAGGATAATTTCTGGGATGTCTTTAAAATATGGAATGGCGGTATAGCCATCTATGGTGCCCTTATTGGTGCTATCATCTGTGCAGTTATTTTCTTCCGTCGTAAAGGATATAACTTCTGGCGTATGGCCGATATCTGTGCGCCTGGACTGCTCGTTGGACAGTTGATCGGACGCTGGGGGAACTTTGTGAATCAGGAAGCCTACGGCGGTCCTGTGGAAGAATCATTTTTGAGAGACAAGCTTCATCTGCCGGACTTTATTGTGAATCAAATGAACGTAGAGGGCGTATTCCACCATCCTGCATTTTTGTATGAATCGATGTGGAGTCTCGTTGGCCTAGTCTTGCTGCTGGTTCTGCGTCGTCAGAAGTTTCTGCGTTCAGGTGAATTGTTCATGTCTTATTTCATCTGGTACTCTATCGGTCGCTTCTTCATTGAAGCTCTACGTACGGACAGTCTGGGCTTCCAGGCTCCGCAGTGGGTTGCTTCATTAGTGAACGGGCTGTGGTCTCCAATGACTGCAATGGGCTTTGAACAAGGATATCTTGATCCTGCTTACGGTAACGTAAGAATCTCGCAACTGCTCGCGATTGGCATCATTATTGTTGCTGTTGTATTCATTGTGGTGAGAAGAGTGACAGGTAAAGCAGATGTTCGTTATAGTGATCCGATTGTATCGTCCAAAGTTACCTCAGATGATATGGAGCATACGGGAACAGTTGCTGGCAAAGAGAATAAGTTAACACCTCCAGCCAAAGATGAATCCAAGCAAGTTGATGATAAAAAGGAGTAATGCAACATGATTGACACGGTATTGTTTGATCTGGATGGAACGATTATTGATACCAATGAGTTGATTATCAGCTCATTCCAGCATGTCATGGGGGGATGGAAGCATTCAGCTCCATGGACTCGGGAACAGATCATTCCACATATGGGTGGCACACTGGAGCAGCAAATGCGCACTTTCTCTGGCCAGGAGGAAGTCTCCGAGTACGTGAAAGGTTACCGTGCTTATAATGATATCCATCATGAAGCGATGGTTAGACCTTTTCCACATGTTATTGAGGTAGTAGAGGCGCTGCATCAGGCGGGCATTGTGATGGGTGTGGTCACAACCAAGATTCGTCCATCTACATTAAAGGTGCTAGAACGTTTTGACCTATTGAAGTATATGAAGACGATTGTAACAGTAACTGACGTAACGAATCCGAAGCCGCACGCTGAACCGGTACTGAAAGCGATGACGGAACTGGGTGCAGATCCTGCCAAAACGTTAATGGTGGGTGACAGTCCAGTGGATATCCAATCGGCACAGAATGCGGGCGCACTCTCGGCGGGGGTTGCATGGTCCCTTAAAGGGGAAACAATCCTGAACGGATATGGACCCGATCATATGTTGCATGACATGAGAGACTTGTTGAAACTCATCCGTATTGAAACGGGACGTTCATGAGAAAAGTAACCCGCTATCCGGTAGAGGACCAGAATGCACTTTGGCATATCTACAAGACAGTGAGTCCGTGGAAGGGCGTTCGTAATTTTATCTGGATCCAGTTGTCACGTTATTGTCCGATCCTATCGGTGAAGAATTGGATTTACCGCCGAATGCTCGGTATGAAGGTGGGAAAACATACGGCCTTTGGCCTGATGGTGATGGTGGATGTATTTTTTCCGGAGAAAATAACGGTCGGCGAAAACTCGGTCATCGGTTACAACACAACGATTCTCGCTCATGAGTATCTTATTAAGGAGTACAGACTCGGTGAGGTGATTATCGGGGAAAATGTACTGATTGGTGCTAACACAACGATTCTGCCCGGGGTAACCATAGGAGATGGAGCCGTTGTGGCTGCTGGAGCAGTCGTACATAAGGATGTTGCACCAGGAGCTTTTGTTGGAGGTAATCCACTGCGTGATTTATCCGGCGCGGCAGCTTCTACGGAAGAAACCATCTTTAACACGGATGATTCTTCTCAGGGTAGTGTGCATTGAGTCAATAAAGTAATGAATGAAGATGGGTTGAAGTAAAAAGCTGCTTATGGCAGCTTTTTTCGTATATAAATACCGATTGGCGAGCGTAACGGTGTGTATATAAAACGATATGTCGATCCAAGGGCAATCAAGCTTTGGTATTGTTGACGGTAGTGCGGATTTCATGTTATCATATCCCATATCCTTTAGTTTGTTAGCACTTTACCATGTGAAAGTAATCTTGGAAAAATAAAGCATGATAAGGGTTGAACTAAACCATTAGTTGAAGGCTTATACGATAATACTGTGATTCAGGTTTATAAGATAGAATGGGGATTTACACTACATAAATCCTGTTGAAATAGAACGAGTGCAACTCTTAAATTACTGACTCGGGGTGAATATTACCAATGTCCAAACCAAAAGGTTTTGAAAAACCGACCGGATTCCGCGATTATACACCACATGTAGTATCCAAGCTGCGGACGATTGAACGCAATGTACTGGAATGTATGGAACGCTGGGGTTACCGTCAGATCATCACACCAACGATTGAATATTACGACACGGTAGGTGTGGCAAGCTCTACATCAGATCGTAAATTATTTAAATTGCTAAACAGCAGGGGAACCACACTGGTACTCAGATCGGATCTAACGGCTCCGATTGCACGCGTCGTCTCATCCATGCTCAAAGATGAGCAGTTGCCGCTGCGTCTGTCCTATCATGCGAACGTATTCCGTTCTATTGAAGAGGAAGCTGGACGTGAAGCTGAATTTTTCCAGACGGGCGTGGAGCTGGTTGGAGACGACTCACCTGAGGCGGATGCAGAAGTTGTTGCGCTTGCGATTGCCTCTTTGCAGGCAGCGGGTGTGTCTTCTTTTAAAATAGCCATGGGCCATATGGGATTCCTGAACGGATTACTGGAGGAAGTGATTCCAGGCCAGACCGCTGAGCAGGAGCAATTGAAGGAAGGGCTGCTCGGACGTGATTATGTCGGCTATCGCCAGTCGATTGAAGCATTGAATCTGGAGCCTAAGCTGAAAGAACAGCTTGAAGCGATCCTTCGTCTGCGTGGTGGCAAGGAAGTATGCACACATGCGGTAGAGCTAAGTTCAAGTGCTGAAGCAGCACAGTCGATTGCACATCTGTGTGCTGTATTCGAAGTGTTGGAAGCGTACGGTGTATCCGAGCATGTGCTGATTGATCTGACGATGATCGGTGATTTCTCCTATTATACGGGCATGACCTTTGAAGGGTATGCAGCCGAACTGGGATCTCCAGTATGTAGCGGTGGACGGTATGATAATCTCTTACAACAGTTTGGTCGTTCATTGCCAGCTACAGGATTTGCACTGAAAACGAACCGGATTATTGACGGTGTTCATGGCATTACGATTGAAGAGAAAAAACCGGTGCTTATCCAATATACCCCGAAACGTCGGGCCGAGGCACTAACAGAAGCGGCAAGATTACGCAGTATGGGGCAAAATGTAGTGACACTCCTTCTTCCTGAAGACGGGGCTGGGGCAAGTGCCGTATCGGTTGAAGCAAGAACCGCTCACGCTGAGCAGGTTATTACTTACGGATCTGAAGAAGGAGGACGCTGAGATGTCGGATATTCTGAAGGTGGCCATGCCGAAGGGCCGAATCTATAAAAAAGCCTCCAAATTGTTTCGTGAAGCGGGGCTGGATATTCCAGAAGACGTGGACGATACACGCAGATTGGTCATCGAAGTACCGGAAGCGGGAATGGAATTCATTATGGCTAAGCCAGTAGATGTTCCAACATATGTGGAGTACGGTGTTGCCGATATCGGAATTGTTGGTAAAGACGTGCTGCTGGAGGAAGATCGGGACGTGTACGAACTGTTGAATCTGGGAATCGCCCAGTGCCGTATGTCTGTGATCGGACTTCCAGACTGGAAGCCAGGCATCCAGCAACGTGTCGCAACGAAGTATCCGAGGATTGCTTCACAGTATTTCCGGGAGCAGGGACAGCAGGTCGAGGTGATCAAGCTGAATGGTTCCATTGAGCTGGCACCCCTGATTGGTCTGGCAGATCGGATCGTCGATCTGGTGGAGACAGGTCAGACGCTGCGAGAGAACGGACTTGTGGAGATGACGGGCATTCTGGATATCACGAGCCGTCTTATCGCGAATCGGGTAAGTTATCGGATGAAAAATGCACGAATCCAGGCTTTGTGTGATGCACTTCAGCAGGTCATACCGGCATCGAATGAGATATCGGCGGGAAGCTTTCGGGGATAAGCTACTGCGTTGGAAACATAGATGAGAAACATACAAAGCAGAAGCAAAATTAAGAGTAAGAGACAAAATAAAGAAGCAAATCGGCCACATGAAGGCAGGTATTACACAGGATGAGGAGGTTGTACGTATGAAAATTGTACCTGCACGGGAGTTTGATCTGAAGCGGGAAGTGGAGTATGGCACGCCGGAGCAAAATGAAACGGTACGGCGTATTGTCAGCGACATTCGCCGTGAGGGTGATGCGGCCCTGCTACGTTACACGGAGCAGCTGGACCGCACGAAGCTGACGGCCGCGGAGTTGCGCGTGCCGCAAGAAGAGCTGCAGGCGGCTTATGCAGCCGTGGAGCCATCCTTTGTGACGGCGATTCGGCAAGCCGCCGCCAACATTCGTGCGTTTCATGAGAAACAGAAACGCAACTCGTGGATGGATTGGCAGCCGGACGGCAGCCTGCTGGGCCAGGTCATCCGACCGCTGAAGCGGGTCGGCGTCTATGTACCTGGCGGCAAAGCAGCGTATCCATCGTCTGTGCTGATGAATGTGATTCCGGCACAGGTGGCAGGCGTGCCGGAGATTGTTCTTGTGACGCCGCCGTCTACGAATGGTGGCGAAGGTATTAACCCGTACATCCTCGTTGCTGCTGCGGAAGCAGGCGTGAGCGAGATGTACCGGGTTGGCGGCGCTCAAGCTATCGCCGCCCTGGCTTACGGCACGGAGAGTATTGCCCCGGTCGACAAGATCTGTGGACCGGGCAATATTTACGTGGCGCTCGCGAAGCGTGAGGTGTACGGTGCAGTCGATATCGATAGTATCGCCGGGCCGAGTGAGATTGTGGTGCTTGCCGATGATACGGCGAATCCGGTGTATGTCGCCGCCGACCTGTTGTCGCAGGCGGAACATGACGAGATGGCATCGGCCATTCTCGTCACGAATTCGGCCACGCTGGCGGAAGCCGTGCAGGGCGAAGTGCAGCGGCAGCTTGAAGTGCTGCCGCGGCGTGATATCGCTGCTGCTTCCGTGGAGCAGTATGGCGCTATTATTGTGGTTGATTCCATCGATGAGGGAATTGACGTGGTGAACCGGCTCGCACCGGAGCATCTGGAGATCATGGTGCAGGAGCCGATGGCTTACGCTGGCCGGATCGAAAATGCCGGCGCGATCTTCCTCGGCCCGTACAGCTCGGAGCCGGTAGGTGATTATTTTGCAGGACCCAATCACATTATTCCGACCAATGGTACTGCGCGATTCAGTTCGCCAGTGGACGTGGATGATTTTATCAAGAAATCGAGCCTGATCTATTATAGTAAAGAAGCGCTGCTTCAGAATGGAGCGGCTATTATAGAGTTGGCCCGCCATGAGGGTCTTGAAGGGCATGCCCGTGCAATCGCTGTACGGTTAGAACAGGAAGGAAAGGCGGAATCGGACAATGGATAAGCAAAATAATGGTGTGGAACTTGAAAACAAAGGTGCAGTGCGCCAAGCAGAGGTTGACCGCAAAACAAACGAGACCAATATCCAATTGGCCTTTAATGTAGATGGAACAGGACAATCCACGATTGAAACAGATGTACCTTTCCTGAACCATATGCTGGATCTGTTCACGAAGCACGGACAATTCGACCTGAACGTGCAGGCCCGTGGAGATATTGATATCGACGATCATCACACGGTTGAAGACATCGGCATCTGTCTGGGACAGACATTGCGAGAAGCGTTGGGTGACAAACGCGGAATTAAGCGTTACGCCAGTGTTTTTGTACCAATGGACGAGGCACTCGCTCAGGTTATTATTGATGTGAGCAATCGGCCTCACTTTGAATATCGTGCAGAATACCCTTCCCAACAGGTTGGCAGTTTCTCCACGGAGCTGGTACATGAATTCCTGTGGAAATTAGCGCTGGAAGCTCGGATTACGTTACATGTCATTGTGCACTATGGTCAGAACACCCACCACATGATTGAAGCGATCTTTAAGGCATTGGGACGTGCTCTGGATGAAGCAACGATGATTGATCCACGTGTAACGGGTGTGCCTTCCACGAAGGGAGTGCTGTAGACGATGGCGATTGCAATTGTCGATTACGGTATGGGTAACCTGCACAGCGTCGGCAAAGCGGTCGAACGTCTTGGCTACGAAGCGCTGGTCACGGGTGACCGGGAAGAGATTCTTGGCGCAGATGGTGTCATTCTGCCAGGCGTAGGTGCTTTTGGTGATGCGATGGTTCATCTGCGGGAGAGTGGACTGGATATGGTGGTGAAGGAAGCCGCTGCCGGGTCCAAACCACTGCTCGGTATCTGTCTGGGGATGCAGTTGTTGTTCAGCTCAAGTGAAGAGCATGGCGAACATGAGGGACTGGATATTTTGCCAGGTAAAGTGGTGCGTTTCGCCCCAGGAGAACTGAAGGTTCCTCATATGGGATGGAACCGTTTGGAATTCCTGCACGCGGAAAACCCGCTATTTGCGGGGCTTGAGGCAAGTCACGTCTATTTTGTCCATTCCTATCATGCGCTTACTGAAAACAGGGACGATCTGCTGGCGGTAACGGATTACGGACATCCGGTGACAGCCATTGTAGGCAGAGGATCCAACTTCGGCATGCAATTCCACCCGGAGAAAAGTGGAGCGCTCGGTATGAAGCTGCTCGGCAACTTTTTGGCTCTGACAGGAGCACCTGTACAAAGGTAAAAGCATCATCTCTTCTTAACTATAGAAAGCGTACAAATCTAATTCATAATCAGGAGGCCTTGTATGTCATCTTTTATCCTTTATCCGGCGATTGATATCCGGGACGGCAAATGTGTAAGACTGGTGCAGGGAGATTATAATCAGGAGACCGTGTATAACGATGACCCGGTTCAAGTGGCTCTATCCTGGGAGAAGCAAGGCGGTACATACGTTCATCTAGTCGATCTGGATGGTGCGAAAGCAGGTCATCCTGTTAACGATGAGCTGATCGGACGGATTGCCTCGGCTGTGAACGTACCTGTTCAGGTGGGTGGCGGACTTCGCACAGTAGCGGATGTAGAGCGTTTGCTGGGTCTGGGTGTTAGCCGGCTGATCATTGGAACAGCAGCGATTGAGGATCGTGCTTTTACAGAGGAAGTACTGGGACGTTACGGTGACAAAGTGGCAATTGGTATTGATGCACGTAATGGTTACGTGGCAACCCGCGGATGGCTTGAAACATCGGAAGTACAGGCAGAGGTACTCGCAAAGGAATTGGCGGCGTATGGGGCAGAAACGTTTATCTTTACGGATATTTCCCGTGATGGCATGATGCAGGGTCCTAATGTGGAAGCAATCGTATCTCTAGCCAAGGCGAGCGGACGGACGGTTATTGCTTCCGGCGGTGTGAGTGTAATGGATGATCTGCTTCGTCTGAGTCGCCACGCGGATGATGGTGTTGGTGGAGCGATCGTGGGTAAAGCACTGTATACTGGGAGTATCGATCTGTCTGAAGCAGTACGTGCGGTAAACAAGTAAAGGATATCCGGTTAGAGAGGAAGAGGTAGCATGCTGGCAAAAAGAATCATCCCCTGTCTGGACGTGAAGGACGGCCGGGTCGTCAAAGGCGTCAACTTCGTTAATCTCCGCGATGCGGGTGATCCGGTAGAGCTGGCGGCACTATATGACCGCGAGGGCGCGGATGAATTGGTATTTCTCGATATCTCCGCTTCGGTAGAAGGTCGCGAAACGATGGAAGAAGTCGTGCGGCAGACGGCAGGCGAGATCGCTATTCCCTTTACGGTAGGTGGCGGCATCTCCAAGGTAGAGGACATGAAGCGGATTCTCCGTGCAGGAGCGGATAAAATTGCAGTGAATACAGCCGCGGTACTTAATCCGCAGTTGATTGCAGATGGTGCACGTCGCTTTGGCTCGCAGTGTATCGTGGTAGCGATTGATGCCAAGTATAACGAAGCTTGGGGCGAGTGGGAAGTCTATACCCATGGTGGACGGAAACCCTCCGGCATCAAGGCGCTGGAATGGGTTAAACAGGCTGAGAGCTTGGGCGCGGGGGAGATTCTTCTCACAAGTATGGACGCGGACGGAACAAAAGACGGCTTTGATCTGAAGCTGACGGCAGCGGTATCCGAATCTGTGCGTATTCCAGTCATCGCATCAGGCGGTGCGGGCAAGGAATCTCATTTCTATGATGTATTTACCACAGGCAAAGCGGACGCAGGGCTGGCCGCAACGATTTTCCATTACAAAGAAATCGCCGTACCGGCGTTAAAACAACATTTGAGAGAACAAGGGGTGGAGATCCGTGACTAAAGTAAGTGATGAAATCAAGGAACAGTTGTCCTTGGAACAGGTTGTGGAGCACATTCGTTGGAGTGAAGGATTGGTTCCTGCCATTGTGCAGGATGTAGATACTCGGGAAGTCTTGATGATGGCTTATATGAATCGCGAATCTCTGAAGTTGTCGCTTGAATCCGGTGAGACGTGGTTCTGGTCACGCTCGCGTCAGGAGTTGTGGCATAAAGGAGCAACATCTGGCAACGTGCAGACGATTACTTCCCTAAAATATGATTGTGACGGCGATACCTTGTTGGTTGAGGTGAAACCGAACGGTCCGGCTTGCCATACAGGGGCGGTAACTTGTTTCCATAATGAAATCATTGGTTTGCCAGAGAAATCAGCAGACAAGGCTTCGGATGAAGCGAGTGCGGCATCTGCTTCTACAAATTCCGGTTCCGAAAGTCGCTTTGAGGTATTGGCTGAACTGGAATCCGTTATTGCAGAGCGTGAACGTGAGCGTCCTGAGGGTGCATATACAACGTATCTGTTTGATAAAGGTGTAGACAAAATACTGAAAAAAATCGGTGAAGAAGCGTCCGAGACAATCATCGCCGCCAAAAATAAAGATAATGACGAGCTTCGTCTGGAAGTCAGTGACCTGATGTATCACCTGCTCGTCCTGTTACAAGAACGCAAGCTGCCGCTGGGCGACATTATGTCAGAGCTGAGCCGCCGTCATGAACGGCCTCGCCGCGATTAGGAGGCGAGTTTCGTGCGTATAGACTATCATACACACCATGAGCGGTGTGGACATGCCGTGGGCAAACTGGAAGAGTACGTGCAGCGTGGTGTGGAGATCGGACTATCCCAAATTGGATTGTCCGATCACATGCCATTGTTGCATGTCGATCCGGCTCAATATTATCCGGAAATGGCGATGCCTATGGATGAACTGCCGCGTTACGTAGAGGAGTGTTTCTCCCTGAAAGAACGTTACCGTGGGCAGATTGACGTACGTGTTGGTCTGGAAGGTGACTATATTGAAGGCTGGGAAACAGAGATCCGCGCGATCATTGAGCGTTATCCATGGGATTATGTGATTGGCTCTGTTCATTTCCTCGGGGAATGGGACATTACGGATTTCCGCCAGACCCATCACTGGGAGGGCAAAGACATCCTTGAGGTATATCGTCAGTACTACGATGCCGTAAGCAAGGCAGCCGCCACGGGCATGTACGATATTATGGGCCATACGGATGTCATTAAACGCTTCGGTTTTGTTCCTTCAACAGAGCAAACAGAAGAACGTATCTCACTGGAGAACGCAGCGTTGCAGGCTATTGCCAAAAGTGGCTGCGCCATGGAACTGAATGCTTCCGGGTTATCGAAGCCTTGTGCCGAGATGTTCCCTAGTCGCAGAATGCTGACAGAAGCCATTCGCTTGGGTATTCCATTAACCATGGGCTCTGATGCACATGACCCCATGAAGCTGGGCGATTATTTACCTGAAGCTGAAGCACTTTTACATGAGTTGGGTTGTACAGAAGTCGCTGTTTTCGAAGGCCGTCATCGCTCGTTCATTCCTTTAAATGTATAAGCCATTAGAGTATAATGAGGGTAAGAAATAACCTTTTAGAGGTAGTTCAAAAAGTCCGCCTTTGATTACGAAGGAGGCCTAATGGCATCTTCAGCATCGAAGCTGGAATTCAGCCGAAATAGGTGGATGCTTACGAAGTATGTTTCCTCTGGAAACATTGTGGTTGCTCACGTAGTTTTGCCTACGCTCCGCTACTCCATTTCTAGCTTTATCCCATCTTCTCGGCACTGAAAACCGGTCTTTTTGAACACTCGCTTTTAGATAAGGGATTATATAGGGATTTCAACCCTCGGGAGGGCATTATGCAGCATTCGTTACGTATTTTTTCCGGTTCATCGAACCCTAAGCTGGCAGAACAGGTATGTGACAAGCTGGGTGTACAACTGGGCAAGATCAAGCTGTCCAGGTTCAAGAGCGGAGAAATATACGTTCATTATGAAGAAACGATCCGTAATTGTGATGTGTTTCTGGTACAGTCGTTGTCTCATCCGATCAATGAGCTGTTTGTCGAGTTGCTTGTGATGATTGATGCCGCAAAGAGGGCTTCAGCGCGCACTGTGAACATCATTGTTCCGTATTACGGCTATGCTCGTCAAGAGCGCAAATCCGCACCACGGGAACCGATCTCGGCCAAGATGGTAGCAGATGTATTAACTACGGCTGGCGCCAATCGAGTGGTAACGATCGACCTGCACGCAGCGGCCATTCAGGGATTCTTCAACATTCCGGTTGACCATATGACATCACTGGATCTGATTAGTGATTATCTGTTAAGCAAAGGAATTGAGAACCCTGTTGTCGTCTCCCCGGATGCGGGACGAGCATCGATGGCAGAGAAGCTGGCGAACCGTCTGGATTCTCCATTTGCCATTATGATCAAGAAACGTCCAAGCCATAATGAATCGGTGATTACCCATGTCATTGGTGATGTAGAAGGACGGACACCTATTATTATTGAGGATCTGATCGACACTGGAACAACCATTCTGAATGTTGTGGAAGGGTTGAAGGAACGTGGCTCCAAAAATGTATATGTATGTGCAACACACGGATTGTTCTCGGATGGGGCAGTAAGTAAATTGAATCACCCGTCAATTGAAGAGGTGGTAGTTACGGACTCGATTGCACTGCCAGATGACCACCCTGAATGCTTCAAAGTGTTACCTGTTGCGCCAATGCTGGCCCGCGCCGTACGCATTATTGTGGATGGTGGCTCCATGGCCACATTGTTTAAGGATTCTGGTATTTAGAGCATCGAAGATATAACGGTGTGCTGCCAGATGAACTGTTCCGTGTCTGAGTTATTGTCTGCTCAGCACGGTTTTTTTGTTTTGGCTCTTTGAATTCAATTCTTGCTTTGCTGCTCAGAGGCTTGTGCTATAATAACATAAAATCAGTTATGATAGCGTTATCATATAGTATTCAGCCCCTAAGGTGAGATGGATGCTGAACAGTAGAACCACGGCTGAGAACATTGGCATCGTGGAGTGAGGAGTGGGGTCTATTGTCGCGTACTTGGTATTATCGACTGTTGTTTTCGTATTTCCCTATTTTCTTTTTTACCATGACGATCCTTATTTTTATCGCATTTGTTTTCATAAATGACGTCTCTAGGGAAGAGACCAGAAAGGCAGATCGGATCTCCTCCAGTTACTTGGAGTCTACACTGGATCGTACGATCCGGGATATTGAGCTATCTGTGACCGAAACAGTACAGAATACACAAGCTTACAAGCTTTATTTTAATAACACCGTCCAGACCAGCTCGGACACGGTCTATTCAATTGCACAGAATTTGCGCGAACTGTCCAGTTCTTCTTCATGGATTCAATCCATCTATATCTACGACAAGAGAAACGACAGAGTTTTGACAGTAAGTGGCTCCAGAGAATCGGACAGCTTCTCGGATAAGGTGTGGATTGATCGGATTGTTAACGGGCCAATCGGGTCGGGCTGGCAACCAGTCCGGGAAATAGAGGTGGACTTTCAGCAACCTGTACGGGTACTGACAGTGAATAAGGGCATGCCTTTACCTTTTGGCTCCGAGGGTACACTGGTCATTAATATCAAGATGAGCAGTATTGAGCAAAGTGTGGATAGTATGGTTAATGGGCAACTTTCCTTTCTGACGATTACGGATCGTGATGGCAAGATTGTGTATAATGCCCATTCCGATTATGAAGGCGCAGTGAATGGAAAGGAGCTAAACCATTTACCGCTAGACAGATTGGGCTGGACCCTGTCCAGTGGAATTAAGGCGGGCAACTTGTTTGGCTGGGTATCCGTAGTTTCCTACGTGTGGATTGTAATTGGAATGGTGACTGTTATCTGTGCGATCGTTTATATAGTCTATATTACTCGTCGTAACTATAAGCCTATTCAGATTATCATGAACCGGATTGAAGCTCATCAAATCCGTGCGTTGGAAAACTCAGGCACTCGGACCGATGAGATGAAGATGATTGATGGTGTTCTTGAGAATCTGATCAATCATATGATGGACTATGATAAGAAGAGCAGAGAGAACGCACTTTTACAACGCAGCAGGCTGTTTAATGCCTTACTGCTTGGGGAACATATGGATCAAGTTTCAGAGCAATTGAAGGATCTGTCTCCTTTTGATGAAGTGCATGACTCGTCCCGTTTTGCCGTTGTGGTTGGAGAAATCAATAAGTATGAAAAGGGGTTCCAGGAACGGTTTACGAGAGGTGAACAAAATACGCTGAAGTTTGCTTTGATGAACGTTCTGCAGGAACTATCACGTAATATGGGAGTGCAGTGCTGGGCTGAATGGATCAGCGCAGATCGAGTAGCGATACTCTTTCTGTCCAAAGAAGATAGTGACAGTAACAGCTCGGATATGTCAGGGCAGATTCGCATTGTGGCAGAGGAATGTCAATCTTGGGTGGAACAGAATCTGCGTATTTCCCTTAGCTTTGGTATTGGGCCTATTGCTGAAGGCATAGGATCGATTCGGGATTCCTATGCAGCAGCCGAGACGGTAATGCAACGCAAGCTTTTGATGAATGGTGACGTGGGGCAAGCCGAGTGCGGAGAGCATCAGCATCCTTTGCTGGATACTTACACTTACCTGCAGATGATTGCCGACTTTGTTAAACGATTCCGCATGTCGAGTGTTCAGTGGCGTGATCAACTGGAAGAGATTTTCACAGCATTTGAGCGAAATAAACTGCCAGATGACGAGATTCGCTCTCTCATCCAGGCGATGTTACAGATGCTCAGTAGAGAAGTCGCAATGATGTCAGAGAAGCTGCAAGAAGAGCTGTCAGAAGAGAACATTAACAAGTGGCTCAAGTTGATGGAAGAGGCAGAGACACTTGAGGATATCAAAGGCCTTCTGTTTGATAATCTGACGGATCTGTTCAGAACCTATGTGGCGGTCACTGAAACCAAGAGTTACAAAGCAATGGTTAACGAAATGAAAGCCTATATTGAAGAACAGTTTGCTAATCCAGATCTTTCATTGAAACATCTGAGTGATCGATTTCAGATTACGGGCAAACATGCGAGTTATTTGTTTAAGACCGAATTCAACATGAAGTTTGTTGATTTTGTTACAGAGCTTCGCATGAAGGAGGCCGAACAGCTTCTGTTAAAAACGGATCATTCCTTGCAGGACATTGCTTTGAAAGTAGGATACGCGAACGGGATTACTTTAGGCCGTGTGTTTAAACGGGTGATGGGTATTACACCAGGGGATTATCGTCGTTTGAAACGTGAACACCTTGATCTCGAAGAATGACAAGAATATAGATGTTCATGGCTTAAGTAAATACAGGGTGAGTTTTAGGCAGTCGCTCTTCACTGAGAGAGCGGACAGTCTGGGATTCACCCTGTTTGTATTATTCAGTTATAAACTGAAAGGGAAGTAACTACTTGTGTGCGAGATTACAAGGATATTCCCACTTTTTTACATTTACGAATATAAGCAGTATGTGAAAATGGTTTATCCGAATATGAGCAGAGTGTTCTGTGTCAGAGGGGGCAGACTAGCACTAAAGCCTTTAGCAGCAAGGGGTTGGAAAATAGTCAGTCTGCGATAATAATCAGAGTGTATAAACCACAATCCGTATGTAAACGCTTACGAAACTAGTTTATTGTAAGAAAGACGAGAGATGTGGAATACTCAGAGCAAGCTTCAAAAACATTCACGCAAAGCCAAAGGGGATGAACGGAATGACAAGAAAAGGGAGTCTAAAGAAGTTGATGGGTTTGGCGCTTACAGCAGTAATGGGCGTCTCACTACTTGCGGGGTGCTCATCTGCTGATAACAAATCAGCAGAAGGTGGGGCATCTGGCGATGGAAAACGCGTCACATTAAAGGTGGAGCTTTTCGACCGTGGTAAAACACCTTCTCAGTACACGATCTCAAATAACTTTATCTCTCAAATGATTCAAAAGAACTTTGGTGATCCGAACAACATTGACGTACAGTTCGTACCTGTTCAACGTTCTGAGGAAGTAACCAAGCTGAATGTCCTGATGGCTAGTGCTTCGGACGTTCCGGATATTGTCTTCGTTTATGACTCCAGCGTGTTTTACCGCTATGCACAACAAGGCGGGTTGACAGATGTAGGTGATCTGATTAATCAGTATGGACCGAATCTGAAAAAGTTTTTGGGCGAAGATACATTAAAGTTTGGTCAAGTGGAGGGACAGCAGTTTGCTATACCGGGTAAACGTGCGATTACAGCGCGGTACAGCTCCTTCATTCGTCAAGATTGGTTAGATAAGCTGGGAATGCCAGCACCTCAAACAACAGATGAGTTGTATAACACAGTGAAAGCTTTTAAAGAAAAAGATCCTGGCAATGTGGGAAGTCAAAACATTCCTATGGGTTTTGCGCTTGCACCAGCTTCCTATGAACCACTCATCTATTCTTTCATTAAGCCAATCGCTGGTGATAAGACTTATGCTCAACGCTATGAACTGCCTCTGCATGAAGGCTTCAAAGAATCCATGCAGTTCTTGAACAAGCTATACAACGAAGGATTGATCAGTAAGGATTTCAGCTTGGATAAGGATAAAACCCAGTTAAACAAAGACGTTGCAAATGGAAATACTGGTTTCTTCTCTGAAGATGTGGACTCTATTTTCTGGCCAGATGGATCTTATGATCTGTTGAAAACAAACAAACCGGACAGCAACTTGGCTCCGTTGGATGCATACACCAATGCGAATGCTGATGGAAAACATATCAAGTCTCGTTATGGTTCGAATGGTATGTACATCATGATTCCGAAGAGCAGCGAACGTGCGGCAGAAGCAATTAAATATCTGGATTGGATGGCTTCCGATAAAAACCTCACTGCCATTTATGATGGTGTGGAAGGCGAGAACTATGATCTGGTAGACGGCATTCCGGTTGCTAAAGCAGACGCTACTCAAGAAGCAAAAGATCGTCTGTTCAATGCAGGAGATACCGCAATTATTTCGAACGGTAAAAACCTTGGTGATCAAGCACAAAATGAAAAAGCTTGGATCATGGGATTCCCTCCAGCGAATCAGGAAATTTTGAAAAAAGCACTTGAAGTTGCAAACACAGATACTGTTGGACCAATTGTCTTCAGCAAGCCAATTCAGACAGAGATGAAGTATAGCACAGCACTGACAGATAAATTGGACGTTATTATCGTAAAAACAGCGATGGCAAAACCTGAAGAATTCGATGCTGTATTTGAAAAAGAAATGGCTGACTACATGTCCTTGGGTGGAACAGAGCTGAAAAAAGAATTGGAAGCTGCTGAACAATAAGTTTGAACAAAATGTGTGTAAATTGAAGTGTTTCGATGAAGCCTGTGCCGTCTCTTGGATGGCGGCATAGCGTTTCTTCGTTTGTGAGGAGGAGAGAGAGACATGACCACATACTTGAAGAGATACTGGCAACTGTATGCGCTAATTTCACTACCCCTTATTTATTTTATCATTTTCCGATACGGACCAATGTACGGTGTGCAGATCGCTTTTAAAGACTTTAACCTGTTTCAAGGTATTAACGGTAGTGAATGGATCGGTTTTGATGCTTTTCGCGAGGTATTTGCAATGCCGGACTTCTACACTACGCTACGTAACACATTTATGCTGAATTTTCTTGATCTGATCGTTTCATTCCCTGCTCCAATCATTCTGGCCATTATGCTCTATGAGGTAAGGTTTAAATGGTTTAAGAAAATTTCACAGACCATTTTGTACATTCCTCACTTTATCTCCTGGGTTATCATCGGGGGAATTGTATACCAATTGTTTGGTAATCAATCCGGTATGGTAAACGGTATTCTGGAAAGTATGGGCCTAAATTCAATTCCGTTTTTGACAGAGAAAAACCCTTGGCTTGTTACTTACCTGTTCACAGGTGTGTGGCAAAGTGCTGGGTGGGGAACCATTCTATATCTGGCTGCATTGACCGGCGTTAACAAGGAATTGTTCGAAGCAGCTGAGATTGATGGTGCAACGCGGCTGAAGAGAATCTGGCATATTACACTGCCAAGTATTAAACCAACCATTGTAACCTTGCTTATCCTTAATCTCGGAAATATGGTCAGCATCGGTTTTGACCGGCCTTATGTTATTGGTAATACGGCTGTTCGTGAATATTCCGATGTACTCAGTACCTTTGTATACAGAATGGGTATACAGTCTGGACAGTATACACTTGCAACGGTTGTCGGCTTATTCCAGGCTGTTGTCGGATTGATCTTTGTACTCGGCTCAAACTATATCTCGAAGAAAACAACCGGTGAAGGAATACTATAATTTTAGGAAAATAATGAAATTTGTTACATTTGGTTTGTTGAACGTATAGACCATCAGTAAAGGAGTTGTGCGCAGATGAGTGACCGCACCTCGAACCGGATTTTTGATATTGTCAATGTCTCCTTTATCACCTTATTTGTTATATTCTGTCTTGCTCCGTTTCTGCACACGATTGCGATATCGCTAAGTTCGAACCGGGCCATTACATCAGGTGAAGTAACCATCTTCCCAAAGGAATTTAACTGGGATGCATATGGGCAAGTATTTTCGGATCATTCCATGATCTATTCACTAGGCTTCACCACGGTTCTTACGATAGCTACGACAGCGCTGTGCATGTTGTTTACCATTGCTGCAGCGTACCCGCTCACGAAGAAAAAATTAAAAGGTCGCAAAATGTTTATGTACGTCATCATAATCACCATGTTCTTCAGCGGAGGGATTATTCCCGAATATTTGCTGATTCGTGACCTGCATTTGCTGAATTCCGTTTGGGCTTTGATTCTACCAGGATTAGTGAGTCCGTTTAACTTGATTATCCTGATCTCCTTCTTCCGTGGGATACCGGAGAGCTTAGAAGAATCGGCTGAGATCGACGGAAGCTCACATGTACACACGCTCTTTAAAATTATTCTGCCATTATCCATGCCAGTAATCGCTACACTCAGTTTGTTCTATGCGGTTGGGCGCTGGAATGGTTTTCAGGATTCCCTGATGTACATCACGGATCCGAAGCTATATCCACTTCAACTAAAGCTCTATCAAATGGTACAGAACAACATGGTTAGTGAGCTTACATTAATGGAAGGTGCCAACCGGACCAGATTAACTCCAGAGAGTCTTAAGGCTGCAACGGTCGTGTTCGCAACAGTACCTATCCTACTGGTATATCCATGGTTGCAAAAGTATTTCGTCAGCGGTGCGATGCTGGGAGCGGTTAAAGGATAATTTTGGGTGATCCCCGTACACACAAGAACTGATATCAGGGGAAGGAGAAGGAAATGAATATGCAGGGAGAAGACAAGGGCGAATACTCATTCTCGACATGTTGGAACATCAGGAAACATCCCATAGGGGAAGATATGATTCGGGAGATTGCGGATCTCGGCTTTCGTCGGGTGGAGCTCAATTATAATGTGACGAAGGAGATGCTCACGACGATTGAGCCCATGATTGAGCGTGGAGAGATCGGAATTTCTAGTGTCCACAACACTTTTCCACATGACCCTGATCCAGACTACGGTACGGATTCCATCTTGCTCGGCTTCGAAGATGAAGTGAAACGTAAGCGGGCGATCGAATTGCTGGTAGAGTCGGCTGAATATGCCCAACGTTATGGTGGAGAAGCAGTTGTTGTACACCCGGGAGAGGTACCTTTTCCTGAGGATATCAGCAAAGACCTTGGAAAGATCTATAACGAGGAAGGCCCGGATTCACCGAAGTATCGGAGCAAATGGGCTGAATTGATGGAGCGGCGGGAAGCCCTCAGTTCAGGGTATGTGGAGAAAATTATCGCCAGTCTGGATGAGGTATGCAATCGGGCGGCAGCTAAAGGTCTGGATGTTCGTTTTGGCATCGAGACGAGATCCCGACCACAACAGATTCCTACCCTTGCCGAAGCCAAGACCATCATCAGGGCCCTCAAAGGGGCTCCGGTTGGTATCTGGTACGATACCGGTCATGCCATCATGATGGACCGAATGGGCCTTTATGACAGTGTGGGAGAAATGCAAGGCCTGATGGATGATATCGTAGGGGTCCATATCCATGAGACACTTGGTCTCTCGGATCACTGGTGCCCGTATGTACACAGTAAAGATATGAACTTCTATGATGCCTATCTGCCGATGATTCGCCGGGCACAGGTGAAGGTGTATGAGTTGAAGTCTGCCTGTAAGGCAGAAGAGATTCATGAGAGTCATGACTTGCTAATGAAGAAGCTTGGAGTGACAGAGTAGGCACGGTGATGTGAGAACAGTTTGCATGTTCACAGTATGTGTTTAATGACTGTTTCCTCAGTGACGGTGACCCATAAATAATGTAGTAAAACAAGCACAGATTTTCTAACGACTTTTGTAGAAATATGATATATAACTGACGAGAAAAATGAACTCACCTACGGGCGGTATGAGTAGGCTTCCGGTCTGAATTGAAGGCACTGAAGCAACATACTCCGCACATCGGGAGAATGCATTGGTATGGAGGGGACTGCACATGTACAAACAACTGGTGGACAGTAATGACAGAGCGGTAGAAAGAGGAATATCCCGGCAGATGCTTGACTCGGAAAGCCGTTACTATGGAGGGACAATTGATCCCTTCACAGGTGTTGCCTGGGTCAACCATACGACTGGAACGCCCACGGATATGTGTTACTGGGGAGCTGCGCTCTCCAATCCGGACTCTATCTATTACCGGGATGAATCGTTGTTAAATCGACTGCTGTTAGCTACGGAATTTGTACTCCGCTTCCAGCATGAAGATGGTTCAATATCGCCTGGCTGGACCAATTACCATTCCCCTCCGGATACTGCATTTGTCGTTGTAGGGTATTCACAGTTGTATCAGCTTCTTCAGCAGCAAGAATGGGAGCCGCTTCAACCCGTATTAAACAATATGAGGCTGTTTCTGGAACGTACAATCCCAACCATGCTTACGGGAGGTTGTCATACGCCTAATCATCGCTGGGTGCTATGCGCGGCGCTTGGTTTCCTGCATGAAATATTTGATCTGGAGGAAGCTGTGCAGCGCGCAGAGCAGTGGATGGATGAAGGCATGGATATTACACCCGATGGGGAGTGGACAGAACGGAGCAATGGGATATACAGCGCAGTTAGCGACATCATGTTAATTCATGCTGCGCGCCTGCTCAATCGTCCTGAATTGCTGGAACCAGTGAGGCTCAATCTCCGCATGATGGTGTATCTGGTCCATCCTACGGGTGAAATTGTTACGGATTATTCAGGGCGACAGGATCTGGGCAGTGTTCATGATCTGTCACCTTATTATCTGCCTTATGCCATTTTGGCTCGGCTGGACGGTGATCCACTCTTAGCCGGTATGGCAGCCTGGGCTGGAGATACATTGACAGATCCGGGAGTATGTTCGGTGAATACGCTCATTCGATTAATGCTTGAGCCGGAGCTTCAACAGACCAATGACACACGTGATGCATTACCAGAACAGTATGAGGTCATGCTGAATGAACATTTTGTACGGGGAGAATATCTGGAGCAGATGGACGCAGTAGGGCATCACGGTCGTATTTCGCACAGTCGGATGCATACGGATTTTGGTGCTCCGGTAGCCCGAATTCGGGATGGCGCTACAAGTGTGACTGTGATGACAGAAGTTCCTTCTTTCTTCGCTCTTCGTCATGGCAAGGTGCGCCTGCTGGCCGTGCAACTGGCCTCTTACTTTAATCCAGGGTATGTACCTATGCAGCAAATGACGAGGCTGTCCGAAGGGTATCGACTAACTGGTGAGCAGAAAAAAGGTTACTACGGCCCAATCCCTGCAAACATGCTGCCAGAATCGGCTGCATCAGATATAAGTCCATGGTATTTGTTACCTCATCAGAGTCGTCAGCTTACTCATGAGCAGACATTCCGTGTAGGAGCAGAATTACAGCCAACGGAAAACGGATGGAACATGCATCTATCTGGACAGGAACCGGAGGACATTATGATGCAGTTATCCTTTGTATTCGGAAGCGAAGGTGAGCTGACCTGTGAGGACGCGATTGAAACGAGTGAGGGTCACTATTTGTGGAAAAGCGGTACATTACGCTATACCTGCGGAGAAGACTGGCTGGAGATCACCGGGGGCGAGCTGGGGCATCTGGCGGCAACGGTACGTGAGGCAAAACTGCCGGACAAGTGTAAGGTTGTGCTGGTCAATTTCATGACGCCGTTTGATAAAACCATTCAAATTTCACTTTCTCCTTCGATGGCGTCGAAGATCTAGATTTATTAGATATTTAAGCCATAATAGTTAGAAGACCGAGCCCAAATGCTTGGTCTTCTTTTTTTACGAATGACGAATGACTGCAATTAACGTTCTAAAATGATATTCCCACTGTCCAGCTCAGTCCAGTAATGTATGAACTATTATCATTTCAGTTGCTCTACCGCAGTTTCGATTGGTTTAGTGAACAGAGGATCATCTTTGGTTTTGCTCCAGTAAACGATAAGAACATTTCCTTTCTCATATAGAAAAGGGAATGTTGTAAACTGGGCGCTTTCCATGTGTTTATTGAATTCTTTTGTCCCGTTGATGCGATCCTTTTCAGAATTGAAAATATAAAAATGTATAAATTCAGGGCTATAGGGTTCTTCTTCCACGGGCACTTCAACGGAGTACACCTCAGGTACAACATCATCTAATTTCAAAGGATACCCGGTTATACCAAAGGACACTAAATCCAGTTCTTGAGACTCGAGCGCTCTCAGTACATCCTCTAATGTGAACTTATTTTCTATGTTTTCTATATCTTTTGAACATCCATTCAAAGCAAACAAGCATATTAAGATGAATATAAGTGGTTTTATCTTCGAGATCGTCAATATAACATCCCCTTAAAATATTTATTTTTTATTACATACGCGAAAAAGAGGCTGACCGTCAGAGCTAATATACGTTGTTTGATTTTTAATGGAGATAAACCACTAAAAAGGACAATAAGGATAATAATACCATAGACTACACTCGTATTATTATAACCGGACCGAATCCATTAGACGCCGCGTAAGCGACAAGAATAGACTAATGCAATACTGCAAAGAGAGCTGTGGCAAGTGAGTGTAGGAGTCTCTAGATAAACATGGTTTTCCTTTGAATAAACAATGCTCCAAGGTGATAGGTTTCCGCAAAATGGAATATCATCTTCTTTTGCATTTTTTTCATAAACGACATGAAACTACATATTGAGAAGTGGGCCTTAAGATGTGGTATACTGAAGAGTATGAATGAAATGCAAAGAGGAGGTGCCTTGGAAGATGAAGGGCAAGCTAGTGCGGGCTGAGGGACACCTTGCCAATATTATACCGATTCACTTGGATGCTTCTTTCTTCTTTGAAAGAGCTGTCCGCTCGCTGGACCGTAATCATGTCGACAAGGCATTAAAATATTTTCGCAAAGCTGTTGAATACGAACCGGAAAATCCGGTAAATCATTGTAATATGGCGGGTATATTATCGGAGAAGGGGGATTACGAAGCCTCCAATGCCATTCTGGCTAACGTGCTGGAAGTGGTAGATCCGTCGATGACGGAATGTTATTTTTATATGGCGAACAATTATGCAAATATGGATCGGTTTGAGGAAGCCGAGCAAGCACTTGTTACCTATCTGGAGGAGGACACCCAAGGTCAGTTCATGACGGAAGCCGAAGAGATGATGGAGCTTCTGTATTATGAGCTGGATCGTCCGACCAAACTGAATCGAATCAAATCACGCAAAGGTGTAGTGGAGCACGATCAGGCACGGGAACTGCTGGAAGAAGGGAAATTTGCACAGGCTGCTGAATTGCTCGAAGGCATGTCTTCTGATTATCCTGATTACTTGGCTGCCCGTAACAATCTGGCACTCGCCTACTATTATATGGGTCTGTTTCCCAAAGCAAAAGAGACTATTGCCGAAGTGCTTGAACAGGAGCCCGGTAATCTGCATGCACTCTGTAATCTGGCTATTTTCCATCAAAATGAGAACCGGGCTGACCAAGTGCTGCTTCTGATCAAAAAATTGCGTGTCATCGTGCCATTCCAGCATGAACAAGTCTACAAACTGGCTACCACGATGGGAATTTTGGGCCAACACGATACGGCTTATGTTCATTTCCGTCGTTTGCTCAAGGACGAAGAGACAGCTGCTGATCCGGCACTTGCTCACTATGCAGCAGTGGCGGCTTATAATACAGAACGGTATGATGCTGCTGAGCGTTTATGGCATCATGTGTCCAAGCTTGATCCGGGTTCCGAAGTATCCCGGTATTATCTGTCAGGTCTTGAGGCTGTAAAACAAGGCGAGCAAGAGCCAGAGAAGCTAAGTTATCACTATCATCTGCCATTTGATGAGCAGTTCAGACAGTGGGAGAACTATGGTAGTGGCATACCTGAAGAAATGAAAAATGATCCACTGATTCGCTCATCGTTCTTCTGGGCATTGCGTCATGGTGATCGGGCAACCAAGCTACAGGTTATTCATGCGCTTGGGATGATCGGTGACTATGAGGTGCAGCAGGCTCTGCAATCCTTTATTGAAGAGCCTGGAGAAGAACAGGATCTGCTTGAGGCAGCACAAACTGTACTGAACGGATTGAAATCGGCTGAACATGAGGATCGGAATTCTCAGGTGGTTCGACCCTTTTCTCCTGTAGCTTTGAAGTCTATTGGAAAGGTTCCATCCACATCAGAGCAATCGGACACTGGTTCAACCTCCCATTGGCAGGCTGTTGTTGATTGTGCGTTACAGATGTCTGAAGCAAAGGCTGAGTTGCAACAAGAGATGGAACGGCTCTGGACGGATTATGTATCCCGGGTACATCCGGAGGTTCCGGGTACGAAGCAGATTGAGGGTTGGGCTGCGGGACTTGAATATTTGGCAGCGAAGAATCACAGTCGGCCCGTTACCTATCAAAGCGTTGCTGAGCGGTACGGGATATCGGCATCAACGGTTAGCAAGTATGCTAAACAGATTCATTCGGTTTGTAACAGCAAGCCACCACTAGTATAGAAAGTTCGCTTCAACTCGTTTTCAGAAAGACATCATCAGGTGAAGGATACAACAACCGGGAAAACGGGTAAACTTAACGAATGGGCCTCGTAAACGCCTGTAGGATATCATCTTGGCAAGTTCATCGCTAGTACAACACATTCTCACCTTAATTAAGGAGGCTGTATCTATATGTCTAAATACAGAACGATTGTGATCGGAACGGGACCTGCGGGTCTGACAGCAGCGATATATCTGGCTCGTGCTAATCTGAAACCACTGGTTATCGAAGGTCTTCAGCCGGGTGGTCAATTGACGACGACAACGGAAGTTGAGAATTTCCCCGGTTTCCCGCAAGGTATCATGGGTCCGGAACTGATGGACAACATGCGTAAGCAAGCTGAACGTTTTGGAGCGGAATTCAAAAACGGTTGGGTGGAAGAGGTTGATTTCAGCAAACCGCCCTTCAAGGTCAAAGTTGGAGGAATCGGTGAACTGGAAGCTGAATCGATCATTATCTCCACAGGTGCTTCCGCTCGTTATCTCGGTATTCCGGGCGAGCAGGAAAATGTGGGACGTGGTGTAAGTACATGCGCGACATGTGACGGCTTCTTCTTCCGAGGCAAAAAAATCGTGGTCGTGGGCGGTGGAGACTCCGCGATGGAGGAAGCGAGTTTCCTGACTCGTTTTGCAACAGACGTGACATTGGTTCACCGCCGGGATGAATTACGTGCATCCAAGATTATGCAGGATCGGGCTCGCAGCAATGAAAAGGTGAAGTGGGCGCTGAACCGTACTCCACTCGAGGTCGTACCAGAAGCTTTGGGTGTCAAAGGGCTGAAAGTGCGCAACAACGAGACGGGGCAGGAAGAGTTGCTTGAAGCAGATGGCGTATTCGTTGCCATTGGTCACACACCGAATACTGGATTCCTGGGTAATGCGATTGCACTGGACGAACATGGCTATGTTGTCGTTAAACCCGGAACAACGGAGACCAATATTCCAGGTGTATTTGCCTGTGGTGATGTTCAGGATACGAAGTATCGTCAAGCCATTACGGCAGCTGGATCAGGATGTATGGCCGCGATGGATTGTGAGAAGTTCCTTGAAGGAAGCATTGTCCATGATTGGAGCGAGACGTTGGATAAATAAGCATTACATGCGTGAGGTTAGGCATATGCTGGGAATAAGAGACAACGGGAAGTCTCATGAAATGAGAGAAGCCGGAAGGCTTCTCTTTTTTTGAAACTACAGTGGGCATGAGATCGTATACATATAGGGCATATTAGCTGTGAGGTGAAGATTTTGGGGGAAATGATAAAAGATTGGTTACAGAATGCGACAGTGAGACGATTTCTGATCCTGCTCTTGTTCTGTTTAATTTTGTTCAGTATGGGGAGTATGCTGCACATGATTCTGCTGTTGTTCCTGGTGACGTATGTCATGAACAGGTTACAGCATTTCATTACAGGTGGTTTGAATCGGTTGTTTCCAATCAACTATAAAGTTGTGGTCATCCTGCTCTATATGATTGTGATCGCAGTCATTGTGCTTGGCATTTCCAGATATTCACCACGGATCGTGGATCAGGTCGTCCAGTTGACGAACGAGATTATGAAATTTCTGGATAGTGCAGACGGTGATAATTTTGCATCCAAAATTGCGGGTTATCTTCAATCCTTCGATATTAAAAATTACACCAATGATGCATTGAAATATATTTTCGCTTTGAGCAAATGGCTGGAGTTTATTCTGCTCGTCATCATTCTGAGTCTGTTCTTCTTGTTGCAGAAGCAGGAGATATCCAAGTTCACGTCCAAGTTCAAAACAAGTAAAATTGGATGGTTCTACAATGAAGTTGCTTATCTGGGAGACAAGTTCGTATCTTCTTTTGGTAAAGTCATTGAGGCACAGCTTCTTATTGCGGTGTTTAATACGGTGCTGACGATACTGGGCTTATGGATTCTGGGTTTCCCGTATCTGTTCGCTCTGACCATTCTGGTGTTCATGCTTAGTCTGGTTCCCGTTGCGGGGGTTATCATCTCACTTGTACCGCTCTGTCTGATTGGGTATCAGATGGGTGGACTGAAATTAAGCATTATTGTGATCATCATGATTATTGTTATTCATGCTTTGGAGACGTACTTCCTGAATCCAAAACTGATGGCACACAAGACCAAATTGCCAATGTTCTACACCTTTATCGTACTAATTCTGTCGCAACACTTCCTGGGGATCTGGGGACTGATCATTGGTATTCCGATCTTTGTCTTCCTGCTCGATATTCTGGATGTGAACAAGATGGAGAAGACGGAAGAGCCGGTACGTGTGGAAACGAAGTTATAACGTAGAAAAATCAACTGAGTCAGCCCAATTTCTACAATTTCAGATTTTCATAAAAGTAAGGGAGCCTTCCTGTGGATGGAAGGCTCTTTTTTTGTTGGCAATACCGCCATTAGATAACTTTCTGCATGAGAATGGCAGGTGGTGGGGTGCATAAGACGAGTCACCACTCTGAGGGGACGATGTTGATCTTTTATGAATGGAACGAGTGAAGATGCAATATCATGAGTTGAGGCTTCCTCTGTTATGGAGGAAGGAATAAAGCGTGCGTTTATAAATGAAGGTAATGAGATTGTATACGTATTCAAAAACGGTGTGTGATGTGGTTCACAACCTTGGTGAAGCATGATGCGTGCAAGGTCTTATCGTCTTGACCCAGGCGTATCCTTCAATTATAGTTGGTACGTAGGACTTAAACTATTTTAGATAGATAAAGGTGGCTTGCAGCATGTCTGAGAAAATCTACGTTGGGGTCGATCTCGGCGGAACAGCAATCAAGGTCGGTATATGCGATGAACAAGGTCAGCTAATGCATACGTATGAAGGACCGACTGAAGTGGATAAGGGCGTAGACACGGTCATCGCCAACATCGAGAAGTATGTCCGACATATCGTAGCCGAATCACCTTACAGCTGGGAACAGCTTGAGGGTGTAGGTGCTGGAGTGGCCGGTTTCACGAATGTACGCGAGGGAATTATCGTTCATGCCCCTAACATCGGATTTCGGAATGTGGCCATTCGTTCGATTCTGGAAGAACGTCTGGGCAAGCCAATCAAAATAGATAACGATGCAAACGTGGCTGCACTGGGTGAAGTATGGGCAGGTGCCGGCAAAGGCGTAGACAACTGCGTATGTTATACACTCGGTACGGGTGTTGGCGGAGGCTTGATCTTGAATGGCAACATCTATCAGGGTTTCTCCGGTATGGCGGGAGAACTGGGTCATATCAGTGTTGTACCTGATCTGGAAGCCATCAAGTGTGGTTGTGGTAAAATGGGATGTGTAGAAACAGTATCTTCTGCAACAGGAATTATCCGTATGGCGAAGGATGCCGTAGAGCGCGGTGATCATACGTCACTGGCACTCGTCGACAAGATTGCAGCCAAAGAAGTATTTGATGCTGCCAAGGCAGGCGATGAAGTGGCGCAGCGCATTGTGAATCGTGCGGCCTTTTACCTGGGCAAGTCCATGGCTACTGTAGCAGCTGTCATTAACCCGGAGATGTTCATCATCGGTGGTGGCGTATCCAAAGCGGGCAATTTCTTGTTTGATGAAATCCGTACTGTGTTTGCTAAGCTGACGCCAGAACCGTTGCAAGATGGGGTTCAGATTCTGGAAGCTACACTTGGTAATAATGCAGGTATTGTGGGTGCAGCAGGTCTTCTCTTGCGTTCCTAGTGACCTCGTAACAATATATGAAGACAGCAATATGATAAGGAGGGGACATTTATGCTTGAAGGTGAAGGCTCACCAGGCACAGGCGCCACGCTCATTATCATTACGGGCATGTCCGGAGCAGGTAAAACCATTGCAGTACAAAGCCTGGAGGATCTGGGTTTCTTCTGTGTGGATAATCTGCCGCCGGTATTGATTCCGAAATTTGCGGAACTAATTGAACAGTCAAATGGCAAGATTGGTAAGGTTGCATTGGTTATCGATCTGCGCGGGCGTGAATTCTTTACGGCTCTGTCCGAGTCTTTGAACTATATTAAAGATCATTTTACCATTCATTGCGAAATTTTATTCCTGGATGCTACAGATTCTGTACTTGTTCAGCGTTACAAAGAAAGCAGGCGCAGACATCCACTGGCTCCTGAGGGCATGCCGCTGGACGGCATCCGACTGGAACGCAAGATGTTGGAGGAACTCAAAAACTCTGCGACTCAGGTACTGAATACAAGTACGATGAAGCCTGCTCAACTGAAAGAACGCATCATATCCCGCTTTTCTCATCTCGAGAGCCAAATGCTGTCGGTGAATATTACGTCGTTTGGATTCAAGTATGGCATTCCGATTGATGCTGATCTGGTGTTTGATGTACGTTTTTTACCGAATCCGCATTATATTGATCATTTGCGACCGAATACGGGACAGAATAGTGATGTGTACGAATATGTTATGAAGTGGCCAGAGACACAGGCATTTCTGACCAAGCTGCTGGATATGCTGCATTTCCTGATTCCGCAATACCGGAAGGAAGGCAAAAGCCAGGTTATTATTGGAATCGGCTGTACCGGAGGCAAGCATCGTTCGGTAGCAATATCGGAATATTTGGGCAAGATGTTGGGAAGCAGCGAGACAGAAGCTGTTACCGTGAGCCATCGCGACGCTGACCGGGACCGTCATTGAAGAGGGTGAAGGGATGAAAGAGGCCGGACCACGAAGAGAACGTCCGAGAATAGTTGTAATGGGCGGCGGAACCGGATTATCCGTGATGTTGCGCGGTTTGAAAGAGAAGCCGCTGGATATCACGGCCATCGTCACAGTTGCAGATGACGGTGGAAGTTCAGGCATCCTGCGCAATGAGCTACAGATGCCGCCTCCGGGCGACATTCGCAACGTGCTTACGGCACTGGCTGATGTAGAACCATTGCTTTCAGATATGTTGAAGTACCGTTTCAATACAGGCGCGGGGCTTGCAGGCCACAGCTTGGGGAATTTGATTTTGGCTGCAATGACGGATATTTCGGGCGACTTTGTGACCGCAGTGCGGGAGCTTAGCCGCGTGTTTGCCGTTCGAGGTGAGGTTTTACCAGCCGCAGGGCAGGCCGTTGTGTTGCATGCCGAAATGGAAGATGGGACAATTATTACAGGTGAGTCCAAAATCCCTGAGGCGGGAGGACGCATCAAACGTGTTTTCCTTGAACCGGATCACGTGGAGCCGTTGCCAGAGGCAGTAGAGGCCATTCGTCAAGCTGACGCCATTCTGATCGGGCCAGGCAGCCTCTATACAAGCATCCTTCCCAATCTGCTCGTACCTAAGCTTGCAGAGGCTGTGGTAGAGGCTGATGCGGTGAAGATGTTTATCTGTAATGTGATGACACAGCCGGGAGAAACAGATAACTATACGGTAAGTGACCACCTTAAGGCGGTACACGAGCATATAGGTCATCAGCTCTTCGACTATGTTATCGTAAATAATGGTGATATTCCGCTGCAAGTGCAAAATAAGTATGCGGAAAAAGGAGCAAAACCGGTTGTACTGGATATGAATGTACTCGAAAGTGCCGGTTATCAGGTGGTTGCAGATACCCTTGTTCTGTTCAAAACCTATCTGCGTCATGATGCCGACAAGTTAAGTCATCACATCTACCAATTGGTACAAAATTGGATGTTACGGAAGAGGTGAAGTCCCATGTCGTTTGCAGCACAGACCAAAAAAGAGTTAACCATGATCGAGAGCGAACCGTGCTGCGAAAAGGCGGAACTTTCAGCCCTCATCCGTATGCTTGGTGCAGTGCAGTTATCGAATAAAAAAGTGATCTTGGATATTTCGACGGAGAATGCCGCCATTGCAAGACGGGCATACTCTCTGCTTAAAAAGCATTTTCAAGTGCATACGGAATTACTGGTCCGCAAAAAAATGCGGCTGAAAAAGAACAATGTATATATTGTTCGTATTCCAACCATGGTACAGGAGATTCTCAATAGTCTTCATATTGTATCTGAGGGCTTTCTCTTTACCCCAGGGATCAGTACGGAATTGTTTCAGCAAAACTGTTGTAAACGGGCCTATCTTCGCGGTGCATTTCTGGCCGGTGGATCGGTTAATAATCCGGAAGGTTCCTCGTACCATCTGGAGATTGCGTCTATGTATGAAGAGCACTGTCAGGCACTGGTTGACCTGGCCAATGAATTTCATCTGAATGCCCGGTGTATAGAACGGAAAAAAGGATTCATCCTATACATTAAGGAAGGCGAGAAAATCATTGAGCTGCTCAGCATCATTGGTGCTCATCAGGCCTTATTCAAGTTTGAAGATGTACGAATTATGCGTGATATGCGTAACTCCGTTAACCGGATTGTCAATTGTGAGACCGCCAACCTGAACAAAACGATTGGAGCGGCGGTAAGACAAATCGATAATATCAGGTTGTTACAAAAGGAAGTTGGTCTGGAATCGTTGCCTGAGAAACTTCGCGAGGTGGCGGAGGTTCGACTGGCTCATCCAGATATCAATTTGAAAGAAGTAGGCGAACTCCTTAAAGGTACAGTTAGCAAGTCGGGAGTGAACCATCGGCTTCGTAAAATTGATGAGCTGGCTGAGAAAGTACGCACAGAACGTTATGGTTAAGACGGAGTAGGGTAAAGTAACAAGGTCGGCTGTTTCTGCTGAACAGAAAGGCCGGGAAAGTCAACCGTTAAGGACCTAGGGAACTTACTTAGGTCATTGGATGCGCTGTGCAAAAGATGAAATTAGGGCAAGATAACGTCCTCCAAAGCACCCTGAGTTTTTTCTTCTAGTGTCCTGCACGGGTTAATGGTATAATGTTGTATAAATATAATTGTGTATTTAATGTCCAGATTTCATAATAGGGGGTAAGTTTCCATGACAAAGCACCCGGTAGTTGTCCGTTTGAAAACGGGTCTCCATGCCAGACCTGCGGCACTGTTCGTTCAAGAAGCGAATAAGTACTCGTCTGAAGTGTTCGTCGAGAAGGACGACAAAAAAGTTAATGCAAAAAGTATCATGGGGATCATGAGCCTTGCGATTAGCACAGGTACGGAAATCCAGATTAGTGCAGAAGGCGCGGATGCAGAACAGGCTGTAAACGCTTTAGTTAGTCTGGTAAGCAAGGAAGAACTCGAAAACCAATAAGATATGATCAATCTAATGAAGAAGTCCCAAAAGGGGCTTTTTTGTGTTTTTCACGTTTATGCTATCGTCAAGTGCAACATTATGGAATTTGTCCCGTCTGTTAAGGTATCAAATCGTTTAAAGTTTGAGATGTTAACACATAAGGAGGCTATCGTGATGGGTAAACAATGGATGAAACCGTTTGGTGCGGTGCTGGTGGCAAGTACGTTGCTTGTTGGAGGAACAGCATGGGTTGCACCAGGTAACTATGCTTACGCTGCAGAGGTTCAGGGTGTACAACAGAATGTGATTAATGTTGTGGGTAAAGGTGAGATTCAGGTGAAGCCTGATATCGCTTATCTTTCGATTGGTGTGAACAGTACTGCAGAGACAGCTGCATCTGCTCAAAAAGCGAATGCTGCCAAAGTTCAAAAGGTATCCAACTTGCTGAAGAATACGTGGAAGATCAGTGCAGACGACATTCAAACGAGTCAGTTCTCTGTACAACCCAACTATACGTATAGCGAAAAAGACGGACAACAAATTAAAGGATATACAGCGCATCATACGCTGACAGTCACATATCGTGAGATGGATAAGATTGGCGAGTTGCTAGATGCTGCTTCGGGTGCGGGTGCTAACAATATTGAAAACGTGCGCTTTACTGTAGAAAATCCGGAAAGTTATGAATCCCAAGTGATTGAAAAAGCTGTTGCCAATGCAGATGTGAAAGCGGGCGCCATTGCAAAAGCAGTTAAACGTCAACTGGGTGCTGTTCTTTCCGTGAGCCAAGGTGATGCCAATGTGCCTGTATTCTATGCAAGCGAGGCGTTGATGTCCAAAGCACAAGATACAGCAGGTGGTACTGAGATTGAAACAGGCCAGGTTAAAGTAAGTACAATCCTGAATATCACGTATGAAATGAAATAAACAAGATCGAACTAAGGATTGTAAACTCAAGACCCTTTTTAAGTGTCATTTGAAGGGTACAACGAAATAATGACAAAGACTTTGTCCTGTGGACAGAGTCTTTTTTGTTGGAAAAGCAAACTTTGATGAAGTTATATTGAAGGGTACCTTTTTTTAGCAACATGAAATGCTGGTTATTGGTATCTTTTTTGTATAGTTGTTCGTGACAAAAAGGTCATATCCCCTTATATTTTCCTACTGATATTCATCAACATTGTAACTCGAGCTGTAAACCTTTCCGAAATCGGGTTAATTATAATAAAGAGGTGAGCGTATGAGATATGCGATCAGGTCAGGATTACATACGCAATGATCCCTAATTGTGAATTCAGAGAGGAGTTTTATATATGACATCATGGAAAAAATGGACAAGTGCATTGCTTGCAGCAGGAATTATTGTAGGTAGCGGTTCGGTATGGCAGGATAGTTCGGTTCAGGCAGCATCGGTATCCTCAAAAGTGACAACCCCGGCTGAGGTAACTCTGAGATCGGGTGGAAAAACACTGACTCAAAAAGGACTTCTTCAAGGTGGTTCAACTTGGGTATCTCTTACGGCAGTTAAAGATGTGGCAGGTGGAACGCTGAAATATGATGCGAAAACCAAGTCATATACGGTAACAGCAGCCAACAATGCGATGACCGTTAGCCTGATGGATGGACAACCAAACGTTTACATTAACGGTTATTACCCTCAAGTGGACGCAAAGCTGATCAACGGCAGATTATATATCCCATTCTCGGCAATGAGAGATTATCTGGGTGTACAGGGGAATTGGGATGGCAAAACCAAAACTTTGACACTCAGCAAGGTGAAACAAAATAACGTTAAAATTAAAGCGGCAACAGTTAATGCCACTGTGAAAAATGCTGAAGTAGATGTTCAATATCCACAGGTGAGTGGACTTGCCAGCAAAGAAGCTGAAGCAGCGATCAACAAAGTGTTGAAAGACGAAGTGGATGCTTATGTAGCTGACTTCAAGAAACAGACATCTGAATTCGGCGGTGCAACAGCCAACCGTCCATATGCATTTGAGAGCTCTTATGTAGTGACGTACAACGAAAAAGGCGTGCTGGGACTCATTACACAACGATATGAGGATTATGCCGGCGCTCATGGCATGACATACCGTACGGGCCACACCTTTGCACTGGACACAGGCAAGGAGCTTACGTTAGATGATGTGCTTCAAAATAACAAAACCATGCGCGAGACGTTGAGTAAAAAAGTGGGTGAGCAACTGAAAGCCCGCGGTGGATACCTCGACGGTTATAAAGGGTTGAATAAAGATCAAGATTACTATGTGACACCAACGGGTGTAGTTGTGTTCTTCCAGTTGTATGAGTATACGGCGTACGCAGAAGGCTTCCCTGAAATGCCATTTACGTACAAAGAGCTTCTCCCTAAAGGCACAGAACCTTTCAGTAATGTATCTATAACCAAATAAAGAAATCATTATTATGCACTTTTAAGTTATCTTCCTTATAAAATGAAAAAAAAGAAGCCCTCATCATGATTATGATGAGGGCTTCTTTGCGTATGGGCAACACACGAAGTGTTGCTGTTTACGTTAGGTGTTGATTACGTTTAACTCGTAGACCGGGGTCTACGTCACACTTAGATGCCTTGTGATCCTACGTTTTCGATGACTTTATCAATGATACCGTAATCGGCGGCTTCAGCAGCACTCATGAAGTAGTCACGATCTGTATCTTTCTCAATCCGCTCCAGCGGTTGACCTGAACGCTCAGAGATGATGCGGTTCAACGTATCACGCATTTTCAAAATGCGGCGAGCACGGATTTCGATGTCAGAAGCCTGACCTTGTGCACCACCAAGTGGTTGGTGAATCATAATTTCACTGTTTGGTAATGCAAAACGTTTACCTTTTGCACCGGCATTCAACAAGAATGCACCCATGGAAGCCGCCATACCTACACAGATGGTAGATACATCCGGTTTGATGAATTGCATTGTATCGTAAATCGCCATACCGGCTGTAATCGATCCGCCTGGGCTGTTGATGTATAAGTGAATGTCTTTCTCCGGATCTTCCGCAGCCAGGAACAACATCTGTGCCATAATGGCATTAGCCACTACGTCATTAACATCGCTACCAAGGAAAATAATACGATCCTTCAGCAATCTGGAGTAGATGTCGTAGGCGCGCTCACCCCGGTTGCTCTGTTCAACGACCATTGGAATAAAACTCACGTGAAAAACCTCCTTGGAATGTAAAAGTTATTGGTGTTTATACTTAAACTGTTACCGTATTACCCACATAATAAACAATTCCAAACAAAAAGTCAAAGAAAGTCAAACTAACTTGCAAAAAAAAGAAACCTTTCCGGTTTCATTGGTTAAATGGGTTATGAGCTGTTAAATAAAAATGGCGCGCCCGCCAAGAATCGAACTTGGATCTCAGGCTTCGGAGGCCTACGTCATATCCATTGGACCACGGGCGCACATTACTTTGCTACCAATTTATGTAGCTTTCTAAATATATGACAGCAATAATGATTATAGCTCATGAAATATTTAATTGCAAGCAGTTCGTTGTGGTATTGGTTTGGATTAACCTAAAAATGATCATGATGAAGAAAGAGTGGATAAAGAGTGCATTTAAGTAAATGCTATTAGAGGTTTTGGACATGCTGTATGAAATGTGATTCTGAGCGATATGTAGATTGAATTCATTTGTTTCTTCTATATATGGTATGCGTGAGCTAGTCGTAGATCATGGAAGTCTAGGATTGTGAAAATAGGCGCGTACAAACGCTGCATGCGTGTCGAAATAACACGTTGAAACACTTGCATGTCACGTCAGTTTTAGGTAGAATAGACGTGGGACTTAAAAAGTTAACCCGGGACGTTTTAGGGCCACGAAAGAGAGCTTAGAACGAGAACTTGCGGGAGTGGAAAGCATGCGAACGATTTTAGAAGTACAAAAGCAGCTTCTGCCTGATCTCATGGATATCTTGAAAAAGAGGTATACGATTCTGCAACAGATCATGTTATCGGATGTGATCGGACGGAGAACGTTAGCTAATTCCATGCAGATGACCGAGCGGGTTCTGAGGGCTGAGACCGATCTGTTAAAGGCTCAGGGACTTATTGAAATTGACAGTGCAGGAATGAAGATCAGCGAGGCAGGGTATGATTTGCTGCAGCAGTTAGAACCCGTAGCCAAAGAGCTGTTCGGATTATCCGAGCTGGAAGAGCGCATCAAGCAAGCCTACGGTCTGCAAAAGGTAGTTGTGGTTCCTGGTGATTCGGACGTTTCTCCATTTGCCAAAAGGGAACTGGGCAGAGCCGGAGCGAAGGCTCTCGGCAATATCATGAGTGACAACGACGTTGTCGCCGTTACTGGCGGTTCAACAACGGCCGAAGTCGCAGAACAACTAAATCCGCCAACATCGCTAAAAGGTGTCTGGTTCGTACCAGCACGCGGTGGACTTGGAGAAAGCCTTGAAATTCAGGCTAATACGATCGCATCCACAATGGCAAAACGGGTAGGGGCGCAATACAAACTCCTGCATGTACCGGATTTGCTCAGTGACCATGCCTATGAATCATTAATCCAGGACCCTAGTGTTCAGGAGATTCTGCAGCTGATCAGGCAATCACGGATTGTTATTCATGGAATCGGTGATGCCGTAGAGATGGCCAAAAGACGCAAACTTGCGACGGAGATTATAGATGAACTTCAGGAGCAAGGAGCCGTATCTGAATCTTTTGGTTATTACTTTAATGATCAGGGTAAGGTGGTACATACCATGCTTACACTGGGTATGCGACTTCAGGATATTGAACGAACCGATGTTGTGATTGGTATTGCAGGTGGCAAAAGCAAAGCTGCTGCTATACATTCCGTGTTACGATTTGGTCAGGAAGATATTCTGATTATTGATGAGGCTGCTGCCGAAGTCATCGTTGCTGAAATGGAATAAGGTTTTACTTTGCATCACAACTATTGTTGTCTTGACGGACTTCACCGTCTGTCTTGAATATATAAGTTTCATAAAAAATTAATCAAAACTTGGGAGGAACTTACTCATGATTAAAGTAGGTATTAACGGTTTTGGACGTATTGGACGCTTGGCATTCCGCCGTATTCAAAATGTAGCAGGCATCGAGGTAGTAGCAATCAACGACTTGACTGACGCTAAAATGCTCGCTCATTTGCTCAAATATGATACAACTCAAGGTCGCTTCGATGGCGATGTTGAAGTACACGATGGCTTCTTCAAAGTGAACGGCAAAGAAGTTAAAGTATTGGCTAACCGTAACCCGGAAGAACTTCCTTGGGGCGACCTGGGCGTAGATATCGTTCTGGAATGTACTGGTTTCTTCACAACTAAAGAAGCAGCTGAGAAACACTTGAAAGGTGGAGCTAAGAAAGTTGTTATCTCCGCACCAGCTACTGGCGACATGAAAACCATCGTTTACAACGTAAACCATGAAATCCTCGACGGTACTGAAACTGTAATCTCCGGCGCATCTTGCACAACAAACTGCCTGGCACCTATGGCAAAAACACTGCAAGACAAATTCGGAATCGTTCAAGGTTTGATGACTACAATTCACGCTTACACTGGCGACCAAAACACGTTGGATGCTCCACACCCTAAAGGTGACTTCCGTCGTGCTCGCGCAGCAGCTGAAAACATCATCCCTAACACAACTGGTGCTGCTAAAGCAATCGGTCTGGTAATCCCAGAACTGCAAGGCATCCTTGATGGTGCAGCTCAACGTGTACCAGTAGCTACTGGTTCCCTGACTGAGCTCGTAACTGTTCTGAACAAAAAAGTAACTGCTGAAGAAGTTAACGCAGCTATGCAAGAAGCTTCCGATCCAGAAACTTTCGGATACACAGAAGATGAAATCGTATCTTCCGATATCCAAGGAATCACTTTCGGTTCCCTGTTTGATGCAACTCAAACTAAAGTTCTGACTGTTGGCGACCAACAATTGGTTAAAACTGTAGCTTGGTATGACAATGAAATGTCCTACACTGCACAATTGGTCCGCACTTTGGAGCACTTTGCAAAAATGATTAAGTAATATCTGTAATAACATAGAGCGGAAACAGATGCTATATTGTTTCCGCTCTTTATATATCTACATTTTGCAAATTTCTCAAAAACACCAGGATTGACGAGGGATTTTAGCTCTTGATTGGTCCACCAAATACATGGGTGCGGAGGAAATACAGATGAACAAAAAAAGTGTACGCGATATCGAATTGACAGGAAAACGGGCTTTTGTCCGTGTAGATTTCAATGTGCCGCTCGAAGATGGTAAAATTACAGATGACAAACGTATTCGTGCAACGCTTCCTACAATCAACTTCTTGATTGAAAAAGGCGCTAAAGTCATTTTGGCAAGCCACATGGGTCGTCCTAACGGCGAAGTGGTTGAATCCTTGCGTTTGACTCCAGCAGCTGAGCGTTTGTCTGAATTGCTTGGTAAAACAGTTGTTAAAGCTGACGGTTCTGTTGGTGACGCTGTTAAAGCTCAAATCGCTGAACTGAACAACGGCGACGTATTGTTGCTTGAAAACGTTCGTTTCCACGCAGGCGAAGAGAAAAACGATCCGGAACTGGCAAAACAATTTGCTGAACTGGCTGATGTTTTCGTTAACGATGCGTTTGGCGCGGCTCACAGAGCACACGCTTCGACTGAAGGAATCGCTCACTTGCTTCCAGCAGTGTCCGGTTTGTTGATGGAGAAAGAACTTGAAGTGTTGGGTAAAGCAATCTCCAACCCTGAGCGTCCTTTTACAGCTATCATTGGTGGATCCAAAGTTAAGGACAAAATCGATGTAATCGACAACCTGCTGAACATTGCAGACAACGTAATCATCGGTGGCGGTCTGACTTACACGTTCTTCAAAGCACAAGGACATGAAATTGGACAATCCTTGCTGGATGATTCCAAACTTGATGTTGCTCTCGGTTTTATCGAAAAAGCGAAAAAACTGGGTAAAAACTTCTACCTGCCGGTAGATATCGTAGTGTCTGACGATTTCAGTGCGAAAGCAAACACACAAATCGTTGACATCGATGGTATCCCAGCAGATTGGGAAGGTATCGACATCGGTCCTAAAACACGTGAGATCTATGCTGATGTAATCAAAAACTCCAAATTGGTTGTGTGGAACGGACCAATGGGCGTATTTGAAATCGAGCCATTCTCCCACGGTACTCGTGCAGTAGCGGAAGCTTGCGCTGAGACAGAAGCTTACACTGTAATTGGTGGCGGTGACTCCGCAGCAGCAGCTGAGAAGTTCAAATTGGCTGACAAGATGAACCACATCTCTACAGGTGGCGGTGCATCGCTCGAGTTCATGGAAGGTAAAGTACTTCCAGGCGTAGTGGCATTGAACGACAAGTAAGTTTTAGTAGCCTATAGCATGAAGGAGTTGAAACCCATGAGAACACCGATTATCGCAGGTAACTGGAAAATGTTCAAAACGGTTTCCGAATCCAATGACTTCATTCAGGAAGTTAAAGGAAAAGCGGAAGTTGAAGGCGTGGAAACTGTAATCTGCGCACCGTTTACAAATCTGCCATCCCTGGTAGAAGCTGTTAAAGGCACAAACATCAAAATTGGTGCACAAAATCTTCATTTTGAAGATAACGGTGCATTCACAGGTGAAATCAGCGGCGTGATGCTGAAAGACCTGGGTGTGGATTATGTCATTATTGGTCACTCGGAGCGCCGTCAATATTTTGCGGAAACCGATGAGACTGTCAATAAAAAGTTGCATGCAGCATTCCGTCACGGTTTGACTCCAATCTTCTGCCTTGGTGAGACGCTTGAAGAGCGTGAAGCGAACCAAACAAAAGACGTATGCAAAGTGCAAACAGTAGCTGCTTTTGCAGGTCTGTCTGCAGAGCAAGCGGCACAAGTTGTTATCGCTTATGAGCCAATCTGGGCGATTGGTACAGGCAAATCCTCCACTTCCCAAGATGCGAATGAAGTTATTGCTTACATCCGTACGCTGGTGAAGGATCTGTACAACGAGACGGTAGCTAATGCAGTTCGTATTCAATACGGCGGCAGTGTTAAACCGGAGAACGTAACAGAATACCTCGGACAAAGCGACATCGACGGCGCGCTTGTTGGCGGTGCCAGCTTGCAGCCGGCTTCGTTCATCGCGCTTGTTGAGGGGGCGAAGTAAGATGACAGCTCCAAAACCTGTAGCACTGATCATCATGGATGGCTTTGGTCTGCGTAACACGGTGGAAGGCAACGCGGTAGCGCAAGCCAAAAAACCGAACTACGACCGTTTCATGAGCCAATTCCCACATACAACACTCACTGCTTGCGGTGAAGCTGTAGGTTTGCCAGAAGGGCAAATGGGAAATTCCGAGGTAGGTCACCTGAACATTGGTGCCGGCCGGATCGTATACCAGGATTTGACCCGTATCTCCAAATCCATTCGTGACGGCGAGTTCTACGACAATGAAACACTTGTCAAAGCGGTTCGCGAAGCGAAACAAAGCGGCAAAAAGCTTCATCTCTACGGTTTGTTGTCCGATGGCGGCGTACATAGTCACATCGACCACCTGTTTGCTATGCTGGATCTGGCCAAAAAAGAAGGAATGAATGATGTATATATTCATGCTTTCATGGATGGCCGTGATGTTATGCCAGACAGTGGTAAAGACTTCATGCAGAAGCTGATCGCCAAGATTGAAGAAGTCGGAGTAGGTAAAATCGCAACGGTTCAAGGTCGCTATTACGCGATGGACCGTGATAAACGTTGGGAACGGGTTGAGAAATCATACCGCGCCATCGTTTATGGAGATGGACCGAAATACACTGACCCACTCAAAGCGGTTGAAGAATCGTATGAGAAATCCGTATTTGATGAATTCGTTGAACCAACGGTTATCGTCAAAGCGGATGGTGAGCCGGTAGGTTTGGTTGAGAGCGGCGATTCCGTTATCTTCCTCAACTTCCGTCCTGACCGTGCGATCCAGTTGTCGCAAGTATTCACAAACCAGGATTTCCGCGGTTTCGATCGTGGTCCGAAGTTCCCTGTGGGCTTGCACTTTGTATGCTTGACTTTGTTCAGCGAGACAGTTGAAGGTTATGTGGCTTACTCGCCGAAGAACCTCGACAACACGCTGGGTGAAGTTCTGGTACAGAACAATAAAAAACAACTGCGTATTGCAGAAACTGAGAAATACCCGCACGTTACCTTCTTCTTCAGCGGCGGTCGTGATGTGGAGCTTCCGGGCGAAACTCGCGTACTGATCAACTCACCAAAAGTTGCAACGTATGACCTGCAACCGGAGATGAGTGCGTATGAAGTAGCTGATGCTTGTGTTCGCGAGATCAAAGCAGACAAACATGACGCCATCATTCTGAACTTTGCTAATCCTGACATGGTTGGACACTCCGGCATGCTGGAGCCTACCATCAAAGCGGTTGAAGTAACAGATGAGTGCATGGGCCGTGTTGTGGATGCAGTACTTGCCAAAGGCGGCGTTGTACTGATCACTGCGGATCATGGTAACGCGGATATGGTGTTCGATGAGAAAGGACGTCCGTTCACAGCTCATACAACGAACCCGGTTCCATTCATCGTTACGGATGCCAATGTAACCTTGCGTGAAGGCGGAATCCTGGCAGATATCGCGCCAACGATCCTTGACCTGATGCAATTGCCTAAACCGGCTGAGATGACAGGTACATCCGTCATCGCTACCCGTAAATAAGTTACGCAACAACATATATGAAATTGGGAAGTTTGGAGTTTACCCCAGAACGAAGGAAGCAGAAATTGTCCGAAGAAGCAACGCGTTCGCCTTTATCACATGATTCCAACTTATGAAAATAAGTTCAAAGGAATCATGGATAACAGCGATCAGAGGACAATTCTGCTGACGTAGTGGAAAAGGGAAAACACAAGTGGTCCTAATTTATAATAAATTTAAATTTAAAGGAGATTATCACAAATGACTATTATTTCTGACGTGTACGCTCGCGAAGTCCTCGACTCCCGCGGTAACCCTACAGTAGAAGTTGAAGTATACCTGGAGTCCGGCGCAATCGGACGCGCAATCGTTCCATCTGGTGCATCCACTGGTGCCCACGAAGCAGTTGAGCTTCGCGATGGTGACAAATCCCGTTACCTCGGTAAAGGCGTTCTGCAAGCTGTTAAAAACGTAAACGAAACAATCGCTCCAGAAGTTATCGGTATGGATGCATTGGATCAACTGGGTATCGACAAATTGATGATCACTTTGGATGGTACGCCAAACAAAGGTAAACTGGGTGCTAACGCAATCCTGGCTGTATCCATGGCAGTAGCTCGCGCAGCTGCTGACGCTCTGGACCTGCCATTGTACGTTTACCTGGGCGGATTCAACGCTAAAGCATTGCCAGTACCAATGATGAACATCATCAACGGTGGTGAGCATGCTGACAACAACATCGACGTTCAAGAGTTCATGGTTCTTCCAGTTGGAGCACCAAGCTTCAAAGAAGCTCTTCGCGTAGGTGCAGAGATCTTCCACAACTTGAAATCCGTATTGAGCTCAAAAGGCTTGAACACAGCTGTAGGTGACGAAGGTGGTTTCGCACCGAACCTTGGTTCGAACGAAGAAGCAATCACTACAATCATCGAAGCTATTGAAAAAGCTGGTTACAAACCAGGCGTTGACGTATTCTTGGGTATGGACGTAGCTTCCACTGAGTTCTACAAAGATGGTAAGTACACACTTGCTGGCGAAGGTAAATCTTACACTTCCGCTGAGTATGTTGACCTTCTGGCTTCATGGGTTGAGAAATACCCAATCATCACAATCGAAGACGGTATGTCCGAAGATGACTGGGATGGTTGGAAATTGCTCACTGAGAAATTGGGAGACAAAGTACAACTCGTTGGTGATGACCTGTTCGTAACAAACACTGAGCGTCTGGGCAGAGGTATCGACGAAGGTATCGGTAACTCCATCCTGATCAAAGTTAACCAAATCGGTACATTGACTGAAACATTTGATGCTATTGAAATGGCTAAACGCGCAGGATACACAGCTGTAATCTCTCACCGTTCCGGTGAGTCCGAAGACAGCACAATCGCTGACATCGCTGTTGCAACTAACGCTGGTCAAATCAAAACGGGTGCTCCTTCCCGTACAGACCGTATCGCGAAGTACAACCAATTGCTCCGCATTGAGGATCAACTGGGTGAACTGGCTCAATACAATGGTCTTAAAGGATTCTACAACCTTAAAAAATAAGTTGTTTTTACAAATTTTAGACAGACCGCGAAATCGGTCTGTCTTTTTGTGTTATAGATAAATAGAAAAACAGCAACCTGACTGGTTGCTGTAATTGGACTTGTTCGAGGGATGTATATTGCACCTTAACTGATAGCTGTGACAAAGAGAAATAGATAAATAGCCATAGAGATATTGATAATTTCGAGTAACAGTAATGGCTTGCTCATTTTTGTTGGGGATTTTGGAAATATGCCAGCGAGATCAACAGCATACACGATAAAGTACAGAATGGCAATTACTTGAGCAATCCACAAAGCATGAGGGGAAGAAATCAACAGAAGATAACTGGCAATATAAGATCCAGCTCCAAGCAAAATCAAAAACAGATTAAATCCCCAGAATACAATTCCCTTAAGCTTGGAGAAATCCCGATTTTCAATGGGGCCACCCGGAACCAAAATCGCCAGTAAAGTGACATTTAAAAGTACGATTATACTTGCTATAAGCATCATTGTTACGAACGCCATCCTCTCTCCATCGTCGTTGTGGCTAAAGTATATCAGGTCATAAGGCTGACTGTATTGTAAAAAATAAGCATGCAAATAAGGGCTTAAAATTTGTTTTTGGCTTGCCATAGATAACGAAGGGTTAGTTCGTCAGCCGACTTCTCAAGTTCACTTACAGTTTTACCGGCAAATTTTCTGCATGTCTTAATGAAGTGAGACTGGTCGTAGTATTGTTCATATATTTCAGTGTGCCAATTTGCATTCACAATACCTTTTTGGAACTTCACGATATCTCCATACACTTTGGGGGTAAGTCCTGTATATCGCTTAAATGTACGCTCCAGCGTACTGATGGAAAATCCAAAATATGCTGCCATGTGGGAGACATTGAGGTTTCCGCATTGCTGTTCCGCATAAGAAAGCATATGATCAGCACGCTGCGTATCCAAAGGGTTCAACTTGATTCTCTCAATGAAATAATCGTTGATCGCTGTAATGATCGATTCGTTATCTCTGGTATTGGTGAGTTGGGTACGTAATTGATCTAGCCCAGAGGATACGTCGACTACTGAGCATATTTGTTCGGTGAGCCGAGAAATGGGGTACTCAAAAGATTGAATGTACCCCACAGGAGTTAATGAAATGCCAATTTGGTACAAGTTTTTTCCATACTTGACATGCTTCGCTCTTTTAATCTGACCGATGACCGATGAATTGGGTATGAGAATTCGTTTTTTTCTCTCGATGAGGTAGTAGGGGGATCTATAATTGAAAATAATATTAATATGACCTAACGGCATAATGATGTCTTGTCTGTTCATTGGGGTGAGGTTGTCTTGTTCTACAATCCATATATAATCTATGATGCCTTTAAGGGCGTCTGTGGCTTGAAATCTTTGAATCATTTTGCCCTCCCTAAATCATATGCTTCTAAAGTAAGTCCTTATCTTGGATGAGAACATAATGTGATTAAAACCATATGCCCATATTATCATGACTTACAGATGAGATTAGTAGCTCCTTATCATTTGTATCACTACTTGTAGTACAACCATAGCTATGTTACAATTAAAGTAACTGTTTTTATGGTGAGATGTATGCCCACATGGGTAGGAGGTGGAAAGAATGGATATTGCTTTGAAATTGCTGCTCGTTGTTTTCTCGATCGGTCTAATCACTGTAGTATTGCTGCAGCACGGGAAAAGCGCTGGTTTGGCGGGTGCCATCTCCGGTGGTGCGGAACATCTTTTCGGTAAAACGAAAGCGCGCGGATTGGATCTCTTCCTGCAACGTGCAACGGTGGTACTGGGTGCAGGATTTATGATTTTGTCTATTGTTGTTACGGTTGTTTCCAAGTAAGACTTGGAATTGCTGAGCAATGAATAGCTTGAGCTAATGGCTTAATTGATGAACCTTCGTTTCGTGAAGAAACGGGGGTTTTTTAATAAATTCTTACGAGTCCAAACTTTTCCAACAATCTAATCTATAGACTCCATGATTTTTGGTCTTCTTCTCACTTCTGTTTTGGTTTTCCTTCCTTAACATGCAACACACCCCTATCATGTATGGTATGTCCCTCGCTTATTCGTTACGCGAACTCACTCCCTATAATGAATGTCATGTGTACAGAAAATTTTCGGATGTAGTCCTTTTCCAGATGCGCACAGCACGTGTATCGCATAAAATGTCTGTAGAGATACGTGAAAGCGTGATTTTAGAGGAGCGCCCGGCAACCGCGGTTTTTTTGCGAGGTACGGATGGGCCGGATTGAATTCGTGTATACTAGGGTATGAGATAGTATGGTTGCACTACTACACTCTTCACAGCAGTGATATTGTATTGCATGAAAATGGTAAGAATTCCGATACATAAAGAGATGAGACTTGCTTACACTTTTATGTTTCCCGAGGTGAATATATTAATGATAACAGAACAACAATTGCTCGACTTCATGCGGGAAACCGCTTATAAACCTATGACTTATCAGGAGTTGGAACAGCACTTCGCTATTGAAGATGCAGCTGATTTCAAAGCCTTTTTGATTATGCTTAATACGCTGGAGGAATCCGGTAAAGTTTTGCTGACCCGTAACAATCGCTATGGCATGCCAGAGCGCATGGATTTGGTACGTGGACGTTTACAGGCTCACGCCAAAGGTTTTGCTTTCCTTATCCCTGAGGATCGGGAGCACCCGGATGTGTACATTCACGCCAATGATATGAAGAGTGCGATGAATGGTGACACGGTATTGGTTAAAGTCACATCTCAAGGACCTTCAGGTGGTCGACTGGAGGGTGAGATTGTCCGTATTGTTACTCGTGCTGTGACACAAGTCGTTGGTGTGTTCCAAAGCCATGAGGTGTACGGATTTGTCATTCCGGATGATAAACGGATTAATCGCGATATTTTCATCCCACGTACCAACTTTGCTGGGGCGGTTGATGGACAAAAGGTCGTAGCAAAGATCGTCAGCTATCCGGAGGGCCGTGCGGCAGCCGAGGGTGAAGTGATCGAGATTCTCGGTCATAAGGATGAGCCGGGTATTGATATTTTGTCCGTCATTCGCAAGCATCAGTTGCCTGAAGCTTTCCCCGATGAAGTGGTAGAAGAGGCGGAAAAAGCACCTGAATCCATCACGGATGAAGAGATTGTACAACAGGGTCGCCGTGATCTGCGCGGACTTAACATTGTCACGATTGATGGCGAAGATGCCAAGGATCTGGATGATGCTGTTAACGTAGAGAAGCTGCCTAATGGTAACTATCGTCTGGGTGTTCATATTGCCGACGTTGGCTATTATGTACAGGAGAATTCCAAGCTTGATCAGGAAGCTTACAACCGTGGATGCAGTGTGTATCTGGTGGATCGGGTTATTCCGATGTTGCCACAGCGTCTGTCCAACGGGATCTGTAGTTTAAACCCACAGGTAGATCGCCTGACCCTGTCATGTGAAATGGAGTTTAACGACCAGATGAAGGTTGTAAAACATGACATTTTCACAAGTGTAATCAAAACCAAAGAGCGGATGACGTATTCCAACGTCCGTAAAATCCTTGAAGGTGAAGAGCCGGAATTGCTCGAGCGATATAAGGATCTGGTAGATGATTTCCATTTGATGAAAGAGATTGCCTTGAAGCTGCGTGCTATGCGTATGCGCCGTGGTGCGGTTGACTTTGATTTTGAAGAATCCAAAATCATTGTGGACGCAGAATGCAAACCGGTAGATATCGTGAAACGGGAGCGTTCGATTGCCGAGCAAATCATTGAGGAATTCATGTTGGCAGCGAACGAAACAGTGGCAGAGCATTTCCACTGGTTGAAGGTTCCGTTCATCTATCGTGTGCACGAAGATCCCGATCAGGAAAAACTGCAAAATTTCCTCGCCTTTGCGGCGAATTTTGGACACCAGGTCAAAGGACGTGGCAATGCGATTCATCCACGTGCGCTTCAATCGTTGCTTGAGGATATCAAAGAAACGAAAGAACAAACCGTGATTAGTACGATGATGCTCCGTTCGATGAAACAGGCGAAGTATGATTCTGAAATGTCGGGTCACTTTGGCCTCGCGGCAGAATTCTATAGTCACTTTACGTCTCCAATTCGTCGTTATCCCGATCTTGTCATTCACCGGGTGATTCGCGAAGTCATTGAAAATAATGGTGCTTTGCCGGAGAACCGTCAGGAGTATTTGGCAGCACGTATGTCCGATATTGCGCAGCAGTCTTCTGAACGTGAACGTGTGGCGGTAGAAGCTGAGCGGGATACGGAGAAAATGAAAAAAGCCGAGTACATGCTCGACAAAGTAGGCGAAGAGTTCGAAGGCATGATCAGCAGTGTGACCAGCTTTGGTATGTTCATTGAACTGGAGAACACGGTTGAAGGTCTGATTCGCCTGAGCGCACTCACGGACGACTATTACCATTTTGACGATCAGCATATGGCTCTGATTGGTGAACGTACCTCGAAAGTCTTCCGCATCGGTGATGAAGTGAAGATCCGTGTGGCACGTGTAAGCATGGAAGAGTATACGATTGATTTTGAAATGGTCGATATGAAACCTCGCGGTGAACGTCCTGGCGGCTTCGGTGGCGGACGTGGCGGTAAAGGTGGACGTCCTAGTAGCGGCGGCGGACGCGGTGGTGCCAAGGGTGGACCAGGTGGATTCAGCGGTTCGCGTGGCGGCAAAGGCAGCTCATCCGCTGCTGGAGTCAGCCGTGGTGGCAGATCAACGGAAGAAAGCAGCAAAGGTGGACGTGGCGGTGGAGCAGCAAGTGCAGGCGCGGGCGCAGGTTCATCTGGTGGCTACGCAGGTAAAGGCGGCGGCAAACCAAAAGGTGAGCGTCGTGCTAGTGATGCTGGTGGATCAACTGGCCGGGGTAAAGGCGCAGTGAGCTTTGGTTTTGGCTCAGGTAAAGGCGGATATAGCTCTACATCGGGTGGTTCGGATAGTAGTTCAACCGGTGGACAAGGAAGTGGTCTGAACAGCGGCAGCGGTCGCGGTGAAGGAAGCTTTAAGTCTGGCAAGGGCGGCAGTAAAGGTGGCAAAGGCGGAAGTGGACGCAAAAACACTTCGCCAAGCGGCGTATTTATTGGAGAGAATGCAACTCCTGGTGGCGCTCAGGAAGGCGGAGCACCACGACGCAAGCGGAAGAAGAGCAAAGGTGCAGCTGGTAACGGCACGGCAGCTTTTGTACGGAAAAAGAAAAAATAAAGCTAACGTAACTTTGGAGAGATGGATTACAATTCGTTCCTCCAGGTCAAGCGTTGGAGAAAATAGTCACTTCAGCTGGTGTGTTGTTTCGCACAGTCTGAAAGTGATGTAATGAGGAGGGGCGGCAGAGGTCGCCTCTTTCTTGATTTTAACAGCCGTACTTGCTACAATTAGGGTCTGGCACGTGGTACCTTGGTGCAACATTGGGTGCGCTGCTATAGAGCATGGTACCGGCTTATTTTACGGAGAAGGAGTGAGGACATGGGCAAGAATGATGGACAGAGTAAAGTGCTCGCACAGAATAAAAAGGCTTCCCATGACTACTTCATTGAAGATACGTATGAAGCGGGCATGGTGCTTACCGGAACGGAGATCAAATCTCTTCGTAACGGCCGTGCGAATATTGGTGATGCATTTGCCACGATTCGAAACGGTGAGATTCATATTCACAATATGCATATTAGTCCTTTTGAACAAGGGAACCGAAATAATCCGCTCGATCCAACACGTACGCGCAAGTTGCTGATGCATAAAGTGCAGATTCACAAGTTGCTCGGTTTGTCGAAACAGGATGGGTACAGCATTGTGCCGCTGAAAATTTATATCCGCAACGGTTACGCAAAGCTCTTGCTTGGACTGGGTAAAGGTAAGAAGCAATACGACAAACGTGAAACTGCCGCGAAGCGCGATGCTCAACGTGATATCCAACGGGTACTGCGCGAGAAGCAGAAGGTTGCGCGTTAAGTGGAGCGCTGGGCGTAAATGCTTTAGTTTAGGTGTATAAGATAGTTTTGTGATGAAGCTAGGAAGATTGATGTATGAGTTAAGGAGTCTCAAGGTTTGTCCTGTAATGGGCAAGATTGAGGCTTTTGTATTTGGGGAAGGTGATTTGGTGTGAGTTGCTGTGAAGTGTATTGTGTGGTGATTTCCTTTGATATGTGTTGAAGGGAATTCGGTAGGAACATGGAGCTTGGCGCGTTGATGAATCTAAATTTGTAGCCTTTGCGTAGTTTGCCTGAAACGTGGGTAAGATACTTAGGTACCGTTGTTCGTGAGCCGATCTGGGTAAACTTTACTTCCGATTGGTGACGCGGTATAATATGTAGACGATTGAGCTTGTTGTATTGGGTAACCTTGTACACATGCTCATCCTGCTGGAATGTCTTCCAGCAATCTGTACTATTTCGGTGATGTGTCCTGTGTTATGATTATTCATGTAGCAGACAGGAATGCCGAGTTTGAAAGAAGCATCTTTTTACCTTGGAGGAAAAAGATGTGCAGCACCTTTGCTCCGTATTCACGGATTAATCCTGGAGCCCTTCTTATATGAGGGGGCGTTTATGGATTCGACGGGGATAGTTCGAGCATGGGTAGCGGGTAGTGGGGACGCGTCCGCTTTATCAACGCTAAAGCCTATTAAACGGCAAACAACAAACAAACTACGCTTTCGCAGCCTAAGAAACTGTGTGCGTGCTTCTACCCTGCATCGCCCATGTGACAGGGATAGGGGCTAACTAGTAGTGGGATACGCTGTCACATCTCCGCCTGTGGTGTGCTGAAGAAGACAATCAGGCTGACCCAACGTATAGCCGGTTACGGGGCGATACTCGGGTGACATCAAAACTGTGACTACACCCGTAGAAGCTTATGTGCCGTTATCTTCGGACAGGGGTTCGACTCCCCTCGCCTCCAAGATGGTACTTAATGAAAAGTATCATGTTGAAGGCGTTTAGAGAAAATCTCCAAGAAAAAAGAATCAGACGGTGAGCATCTGAATGATGTTCCACCGATCTGATTCTTTTTTTATTACAATCTGACGGAACATGGATTGCACAAGTAGCTTTTGCGTCTCAGGTTCGATCAGTACCCAGTTATCTTTCAAGTTGGCCATCATGTCTTTAATCTCTTCTGTGGACAGCTCGTTAATGTAATAATCTTCTTTTTCTTCGTACTGAGCAGTGATTGCCTTCATTCGTGCTTCTTCGTCGTCAATCAAGTTGGCATAATCATCAGGAGACAGTTTTCCATCACCTAGGGCGAGCATCCAGTTTTTCCGGCGTCGATTGGAAACCTCAATTTCTTTCTGTAACATGCGCTGGTCACTCTTGGCCTGAGCGTTCGTTTTTTTGTCCTGAAGCTTTTTATTGGTAATCTGCAATCGTTCGAAAATGAGTTGCTGCAGGTGAGGTTCTGAGATTCCAGGAGCGTCACAAGTTTTATTAGAATATTGATTTCGGCAACGATAGCTTCTATATACTCGAACTGTTTTATCAGCAAGTGTCTGTCTCGATGCATTACCGATGTAAGTAGCTCCACACAAACCACACTTAACAATTCCTCCATAAGGATAATCATAACTATGTTTGCTCATGTGATTCTCTCCGCGACGCTCCATCATCTTACGTACCTTAAGGAAATCCTCCATAGAAATAATTGCTTCATGTTCCCCAGGTTTGATGATCCTTTTGGATTCTTCCCACAGTACCGGCTTGAAGTGATTATGACCGGTGTAAGTATGGTTCTGCAGTACGATCCTTACATACTTGCTGTCCCATACTCCACCTTCTTTTCCGCGACTGTGCCCATTCATATGTTTCGCTATGGACACAACCCCTTTGCCAGCAAGGTACAGCCGGAATACCTCTTTGATTAACTCCGACTCATATTCATTTACGACTAACTGGCGTTTTTCATCAATGACCTCTATGTCGTATCCAAGCGGAGCCTTGGACATGTGCAGTCCACCATTCTCCATTTTCTTCGTGAGGCCCTTCAGGGTTTCTTCTCGGAGGTTATCTGAGTAGATTTCGGCGAATATCCCATTGAAATATAGGAAGGCTTTACCCATTGGCGATTGTGTATCGATTTCCTCGCTCCCCAGAGACGCTACAACGAACCGCTTATTCAGCTTATTGATCATGGCAATAAAGTCATACAAGTCTCCTAGGTTGCGGCTGAGTCGATCTAACTTATGAATCAATACAGCATCGAACTTTCCAGCTTTCATATCTTCAATTAGTCTTTGAATACCTGGCCGCTTTTTAATTGTTCTACCACTGATTCCTGGATCGGAATAGACACGGTATAACTCCATTCCTTTCTTCTCCAGCAGCTCCATAAGTAAATCATGCTGAGCTTCCATGGAGAACCCTTCTTCATTCTGTCTGTCTGTACTTACGCGGATGTATAGGGCTGCTTTCATCTTATTCGCTCCTTTTGAGAATGTATGTTCGGTTATTTACGGTGAAGAAAAGCCCCGAAGGGCTTATCTGTTGTTAGTTAATTATTGGACTTTTTGAACTGTAGAAACAGCCAACATAATAGCATTCGTAGTTCCGCCACTTATATTGTCAAAAGAATACACTGCTGTAGGAACTCCGCGCATTGTCACGTCATCACCGTCAAGAATATCTCCTGTTGAATTATTATAATAACCGATCAAAGAGTTTCCCGATTCGTCCATGATATGTACCGTTGCTACAGTCCCAAAATCAGTTTCTTCTTCTTGCACTTGAATAACAGTACCTGTTACTTTTACCATTTTATCAAGGTAAGGAGTAATGTTCTTAAATAGATGTTTTGAAGTGATCTTACTATCTACTTCCTTTGAAGCGGCCTTTTTTGTCTCTGCAGTTACAGCTGGGAAGAGGTCAGAATGCTTTACCAGATAGTCATAGGTTTTTTGGTCGACAGCGCCACCCTCTACAAGATTAGGAACAACTAAACTCATCATTTCCGCAGTAACAGCACTTTTTGGTTCTTGTTCTTGAGTTTCTGTGCTCACCTCAGTAGCTGCAGTTGCAACTTCGGAAGCTTCTTTTTCAGCCAACTCTTTTTTCAAAGCTTCAGCTTCTTCTTTTAGTTTTTGGTTTTCTGCTTCAATTTCTGTTTGTTTGGTATCTGTTTGGCTGGCTTGTGAAGAAGAATTCTCCTTTGTATCTCCGCATGCTGATAATACTGCTACAAGTGCAAAAACCATAGTAAATAAAGCTACTTTTTTCATCTTTCCATACCTTCTCTTTTCTATGTCCCATCGGTTGGGGAATTTACTCGTACATTAGTGTTTATATGTAAACATCACTACGTAAGACGGTATACGAGGTGATGGTAAGATTTTAATTTGATAAGCCGTTCGTCAGATGTAAATCTTCACCATAGTGTGAGCCAACTCATACCGTTCCTGTGCTGATCTATAGATATAATTCTCAAGAAATAACTGTTGAGGATTTACCAATCATAGGAGCACATGTTAGAATAAAATAGGAACAAGTGTTCTAATTTTTTACTAGAAACAGGAACGGAAGTGGCATCATGGACCAAGAGAAAACAGAAGAATACGAAGTTAAGGACATTTTTGAAGAACTCGGCTTTGAACTACCAGATATTATTCTTGATTTGCTTTGTAGCGAGCATAAGAAATAATTTCTCTTATAGCATCGTCAGATAATTCATTACCTTCGTGGCGCAACATTCCTTTTAGTTTTAAGATTGCTTCATCGTCAGCTAATTCAACTGCACTAAGGAATTCTTTTGCTCCTTTTGAAATAACCTTGGATGTGCCTTGATTTGCATCACTAGTTCTTCCTAGCAAGTAATCTGTGGTTACCTCAAAACGGTCCGCAACATCATTAATAAATTTAAATGACGGTTCCCGTTCGTCTCTTTCATACATACCAATCGCGCTTTCACTGACCTTGAATATTGTAGCAAGGTCTTTTTGCGTTAAATTGTTTCCCGTGCGGATTGCACGTAACTTTTGCCCAAAAGTGGCCATTAATTATCACCCATTCATAATATTAACACAATACGTGTTAAAAAATATTCAGAAACACAAAACGTGTTGACAACACGAAATGTGTTTTATATAATAAGGTCAACAACACGATATGTGTTTTTGAAAGGTGGGGCCAACAACTATGAAACAATTGATTGCTAAGCGGCTTATTGAGCTTCGAGGCGATACCAGCAGAGAAGAAACATCACACGCTATAGGAATCAGCGTTAGTGCGTTGCAGATGTATGAAAATGCTCAGCGGATTCCGAAAGACGAAATTAAAATACGAATCGCCAATTACTATGGAAAAACAGTACAGGAAATTTTTTTTGACTTTGAACCGCACGAAACGTGTTCTTTCAAGAAAGGAGCGAGCTAGTGGATACACCTAAACAGCCCAGTGAAACCAAGGTCACTATTGATATAGGCGTGTTCGACCGCGAATTACTCGAAAGAGCGTGTCGCGAAATTAAGGCTAATAAAGAAAAGCTCGTCTCCAAGAAATCAGTCAAGTGAGGTGAACATCATGCGATTCCATTGGATCAAATCCACATCACGAGCGTGTTTCATATCTGCCGTCGCCATCCGGTCTGAACTTAAGAAAATGACGGTAGATCAAGCAATTGATTACACGTTGTCACTCGAAATTCAATGTAAGAATCCTCATCTGATATCGGAACGAGAGCTTAAGCGACTCAAGAAAGACGCTGAAGCAGTAATTCGCAAGATACAAGAAACCCGCCGAGCTGTACCGGCTGGCGGGCAATGAAGGGATCACGAGCGGGGAAGCTCATGAGACAATCATAATCCGTTGTTAACAGCAATTCCATTCCAATATGGAATATTCCGAAGAGGGAGATGAACACGCTTGGATATGAAGTTCGGAACGGTTATGAGGCTTTGCCGAGAACGAGCTGGTTTCACGCAAGAGCAAATGGCGGACAAGCTCCATCGCACGCAAGCCTGTGTAAGCAAATTTGAAAAGGATCATAAGATTCCGGACATGACGACGATGATGCGGTGGGCAGAGGTAACAGGCGCTAGAGAAGTCGTCGTTGCATTCTTGTACGGGATGGACGGGATCAACATGATTCAAAGATTGATAGGGGGATAAACGAATGTCGCGTGAACAATTGGCAGCCGAAGCGTTGCAAGCTGGAAAACATTCTTTACATAACTTGAAATTGATTCGGAAGCAGCCTGAAAGAATGTTACCTGGGAAGATGAAAAATGCAGAGGAATATCTCAACCGGATGATCCGGTTCGCGGAAGTAGAAATAAAAAATGCCCGCCTGGCACGGCGGACACTCACGTTGAGAACTCGATTAAAGTCTCTTCTGCTGCTCATTTTATCGTCTCCCGAGTCAAAGCGCAAGGGGGAATCAGTATGAAAGATACATTGTACATCCAAATCATTATTAACTATACAGAATCGGCCAAGGCCTTACGTGAGAATACGGCGGCTGTTATGTCCTTCAACGGATCGGTTCAAGGAACGGATTTCGAAGCACTTTGGCAGGAAAGGGACATGATCTACAATCGCTGGCAGAACGCTGCTTCAAGTTTGCGTGAGCTGCCGCCAGAATACATGGCACAGGCCGTGGCGGAGATTGAAAAGATTTAACGATACAAGTTATGGACAGGCCATTGTCGGCCTTGTCTCACTGCTTGCGGGACGGGTTTCATAACCAACTCCCGTTCCGTTGGCGGTGAGATGCGGCTGACGCATCAATACAGATGAAAGGAGTAACAGCGTATATGACGATTCATGAATCGGTAGGAAAAATCCTGAATCTGCTCAGCAGTCTGGCGGATGACACAAATGACGCCATTAATAATACACCGTACATCCTTCGCAGATTGGCGGAATTTACTGATGGTGAGCTCAGTGATGTGATTTCTCAACTTGAAGCAATCAGAGATCAGGCAGAAGAGTTGGAAGAAGCACACGAGAAGATTCAAGAAGAAGTTGCCGAGTTGCAAGAAGAATTAAACGAAAAATAGCCCGTTGCAGCGGGCTATCTCAGAACATTGAAAACTAAATACACGGTCATCTTACCATGGGTGACCGTCCCAAACAAGGAGAGTTGATGTTATGGCAAAGCCGCATTCGGCATATACGGTCGATTTGAGTCAACAAAACACTGAAACAAAGGTACTCCCAGCCGACATTTACAATCCGGCTGCACTTGAGATCAAGGGTAGCTTCGGAAGCATTCAGATCGTTGCTTCTGACGGGCAACTTGCTGAGATCGAATATGCGATTAAGGATCATCTTAACAAGATTAAATATCCGCAGCCGGTTCCTCCGGTTCAAGAGGAGGTAACCGCATGAAACAAATTACTTTGACTTCCCTGACCCTTCGTAATTTCAAAGGTTTACGGGATTTCGTGCTGGAAGCTGACGGTCGCAGTGTTTCTGCTTACGGTGACAATGCCACAGGCAAAACAACGTTGTTCGATGGGTTCCTATGGGCATTGTTCCATAAGGACAGTCAGAATCGGACCACTTTTGAAATTAAGGGCTTGGACGATCAGGGGCGCGTAGCTGAACACGGCTTGCAACATGAAGTCGAAGCGGTTCTGATGGTTGACCGTCGTCGGCGTTCTTTCAAAAAGGTGTACTACGAAAAATTCACCAAGAAACGCGGTGCTGCTATTGCTGAATCCAGTGGCCATACAACGGATTATTACGTTGATGGGGTGCCGGTCAAACTCAGTCAATACACTGCAGAAGTCGATGGGCTGATCAGCGAGGACATTTTCAAACTCCTGACAAGCCCTTCATATTTCAATGAGGTTCTGAAGCCAGAAGCTCGGCGTCGGGTACTCTTGGATGTGAGTGGTGAGATGACCGATGCGGAGATCATTGCAGGTAATACGCAGTTAGCACCGTTGACTGACATCTTGGGTGATCGAAGCCTTGAAGATCACCGTAAAGTGATCGCTGCTCGGCGTTCGGAGATCAACAAAGAGTTGGATAAAATTCCTGTTCGCATCGATGAAGCCCGCCGAAGCATGCCAGACGTGTCCGACTTGGATGCTGAACTGCTTCAGGAGGACATCGAAACGATGCGAGGCAGGGTGGATGCCAAGACCGCAGAGCTCCAACGCATTCAATCGGGTGGTGAGTTATCGACCAAGCAGATTCGCCTGCGTGAGATCAAAGCGGAACTGACAGACATCAAGCAACGTGTACAAGCAGATGGATTACAAGCAGTTGCAGGGCAACAAGGAAGGCTGTCGCAATTACGAGGGGAAGCATCCGATTTACAATCTCGGATCTCATCTGGACAGCGGGAAGCTGATCAGCTCAAAAGGCAGATTGCCCGTTCTGATAGCCAAGTCAAACGGCTTCGCGAAGAGTGGAACACCGCAAATAGTCTTGAGTTTCACATACACGAGCATGACGATAACTGCCCTACATGCGGACAATCGTTGCCTGTTGATCAAATGCAGACAGCGCAAGACAAAGCACTTGCTGACTTTAACCTCGACAAATCGAAGCGTCTTGAAGGGATAAGCAATGATGGTAAACTCGCTGCTGCAGAGAAAAGCGATCTTGAAAAGGCGTTGAAAGCACTTGAGGATGAGTCAACCAAACTGCAGGAGGAAGTTGCATCGAAGGCAGCAGAAGTTATGGCGGCTGAAGCAACCTTACAAAGTTTGCAAACGAACGTTGCCGATCCTGCAGATGATTCGGAATACCAAGCCAAGCAACGCGAAGGTGAGACGGTTAGCGCTGAGATTGAGCAACTTCGTTCTTCGGCTGCTGATGCTATTGGAAAGGTTCAAGCTGAGATCAGATTGATCCGCTCGCAGGTGGACGACCTGGAATCAGACAAAGCGAAACTGGCGACAGTAGCGGCTACTGAGAAGCGGATCACTGAGCTGAGCGAGGAAGAGCGGAAGCTTGCAGGAGAGTTCGAGAAGCTTGAACACGAGCTTTACCTTACAGAAGAATTCACCCGCACGAAAGTGTCGCTTCTTGAATCCAAGATCAATAGCAAATTCAAATATGCCCGGTTCAGACTCTTTGAAGAACAGATCAATGGTGGTCTGAAGGACGTTTGCAAGACATTGTTCAACGGAGTTCCATATGAGGGCGGTTTGAACAACGCTGCTCGGATCAACGTAGGTTTGGACATCATCAATACGCTTGGACAGCATTACGGATTCTCAGCACCGATATTTGTGGACAATGCTGAAGCCGTGACGCAGCTCATCGATACAGATGCCCAAATGATTCGTTTGGTTGTTCCACCGGCATTCAGTAGTTTGCCAGAAGAAGTACAGGAAGAACTCAGCAAACAACATGGCAGTTATGAAGATGCTGAAGCTGCTTGGAGAGACAGAAACAAGAAGCTCCGTTTGGAGCATAACGACATCCAGGAGGCGATTTAATTGAGTACAGAAAAACAACAAGCTCCCCAACCAGGGGAGCAAGCAATTGCTAAAACAGAACCGACACAATCTGAACGTTTTATGACCAAAGTCATTTCCGAATTTGGTTCAAGCGTTGGCGAAGTTGCTCTTACCAACTTCCAGAAACGTCTTGCTCAGAATTACTTTATAGCACTGGATGCAGTGTTGAAGACTGCAGAAGAAAAGCGCCTGAAAAAATCTGACCAGTATCGTGATCCTGTTCCTATGACTTGGGCGAACGTGAACATGGATAAGTTGTCACGCGATGTAGTTGCTTATGCTCGTATTGGTTTTGATCCAGCGCAGCCAAATCATATTAGCTTGATACCTTTTAAAAATAACAATACAGGTAAATACGATATCGGCTTTATCGAAGGGTATCGGGGCCTTGAACTCAAATCAGTGAAATACGGCTTGGAAGTTCCTGACCATGTAACTGTTGAACTGGTTTACTCCAATGATTACTTTGCACCTATTAAGAAAGATGCAAACCACCCACATGAAAGTTATGAGTTTGAGATAAAAAATCCTTTTGACCGTGGGACTATCCTTGGCGGATTCTATTTTCACTCTTTTATCAAAACTCCTCAAAAAAATAAATTAGTCATGATGACCCTCAAGGAGATTGAAAAACGTAAACCAGAAAAAGCGAGTGTTGAGTTCTGGGGCGGAGAGAAAGATGTTTGGGAGAATAAGAAAAAGGTTGGTAAGGAGACAGTTGAAGGATGGCACGAAAAAATGTGTTGGAAGACCGTTTATCGTGCGGCGCACAACGATATCACCATTGACTCACAGAAGATAGACGATGATTATCTGCGCCTGAAACAGATAGAGAGCGACTTGTCAGATGCTGAGGTTTCAGAAGAGATTAGAGCGAATGCAAATCGTGACGTAATTGATGTTACCCCGCCACACCTGGATGATGTTCCTAACGATGATCAACCTTCAGGTGATGAAGATACTTCCGGTGGAACTGGACCTGGATTCTGATGATCGAAATTACTTCCCTCGGCTCCAGTAGCGCGGGTAACGCCTACCGAATCACGGATGGAAAAACGCCGCTCCTGCTGGATGCAGGGCTTCGATATAAAGACATTCAGCGCGGTCTTGCCTTCCGTGTGTCGGAGCTGGCCGGATGCCTTGTGAGTCATGATCATGGCGACCATAGTATCGCTATCAAGGATCTGATGAAGGCAGGAGTGGACATATACACCAGTTCCGGTACCGCAGATGCTTTGCGTCTCGACAGTCACCGTGTGCTGCGTGTATCGGCACTTGAGCCGTTCACCATTGGTACCTGGTCAATTCTACCGTTTGATACACAGCATGATGCAGCGGAGCCCCTGGGGTTCCTCTTGGCTAATACAGCAGGGGACAAGCTTCTGTTTGCGACAGACACCTATTACATCAAGCATCGTTTTACCGGACTCACTCACATCATGATCGAGTGCAATTATTCCATTCAGATCCTTAATCAAAATATTGCCGCTGGCCATGTGCCGGCGGTGATGAAACATAGATTACTTCGTTCTCACTTTTCGCTCGAGAACGTGAAGGAATTCATCAAAGCCAATGACATGCGGCGGGTGCAGGAGATTCACTTGCTTCACCTGTCGGACAACAATTCCGATGAAGCACTGTTTAAACGAGAGATAGCAGCACTGACAGGCAAGTTGGTATATGTAGCGGGTAGGTGATCGATATGAACGATCTGTCAGGCAAGCCGCTCCTGAAGAGCATGATGGGGGATCGGATTTGGAAGTTGTTTGATACTGACAAGGCAGCCTTTCAACGTGAAACCATTACGTATTTTGAACGCGGGTACCCTGATTGGGAAGTAAAGCGGGCCAAGTATCCGCATGTATTCTTACAAAATAGAAAGGGTCGATGATACATGGCAACTGTTAAGCAAGTCTCTGTTGGGGCTTCATATACGAAGAACCTGGGCAATTTCCAAAGTCTGAAAGTGGAAGCCAGCATTGTTGTTGACTTACATGACGATGATGATCCAGAAGCTGTATACGTTGATGCATGGGAAAGGGTCCAAAAACAAGTTCGAATTGGATTAGGAAGGAGCAATCAGAATGAACAACAGCACACAGACCAGCAGAAAAGCGACATTTAACCAGCTCCAGAAGATGTTTGAGGAAGCTGTAATTGAAGGGCCAGAAGCTATCGAATCCCATTTAAGAGACGTTGCTTTTTCATTGGGAGCACAGGCAGCTATCATCACTGAACCGAACCAAATGCCAGATGCAATCAACGATCTAATTGCACAATTCGGACATGGAATACAAACGGTTATTCAAGAAATTACAGGTAAAGAAAGCAAGTTCGATGTCGCTGTTTACGCTGTTCAACAGAAATAACATTGGTGTATGGCACTGAAATCACGGCTGCTACGGGAGGGGGAGACGCAAGTGACCGAGACAGCCAGACCGACCCTTTCCGGGCTTCTGGAACAATTTGAAGCCATTGGCGGGCCGGAAGAGTTTGGTCCTGAAGGGATAGCAATAATGATTGCCTTATGGCGACGCAGTGCAAAGCTTGGGTGGCGTAAGGCATGGAAAATGACCAATAAGGATCTCATGGTCCAAACGGGAATTACGAACAAAGGTACGCTAAATGCTCATCGAAAAAAGCTCGTTGATGCAGGATTGATTGCTTACATTCAACCACCAAGAGGGCAATCAAAAGGAGATTACAGCGTCGAATTCGACTTGTTGGGTGTGGGAGTGGAACAAAATTTGAACCACTCGGATAGCTACTCCGACGAAGTAGGGCAGGAAGTGGAACAGAAATTAGACCACTTTGAAGGAGTAGGTGAGAAAGTAGGACAAAATTTAAACCACTTTCCACAAGTAGAACGAAAAGTGGAACAAATTTTAGACCCTGTATTAAAAGATCTTCTTCTTTCTTCTTCTGCTTCATCTTCTGCTACTGCAGACGGAAATCAAATTGATCGTCCACCTGATCCGGAGTATGAATCATTTTACTCAGCTCACAAGCGAGTGTTTGGATTCGAGTGCAATCCATTCCAAGCACAGCAACTTATCGTTTACATCGATGAGGACCACATGGACGAGGCTGTGGTTATACGGGCGATGGAACGTGCGGCATTAGCTGCTTCAGGGTACAGGTTCACCCTTATTACCAAGATCCTTGGAGATTATCTGAGGTCTGGGGCCAAAACATTTGAAGCAGCCAAAGCGTTGGACGATGCTTTCGAAGCAAGGAAAGGTTCTTCAGTTACAACAGGTTCTGTACCGAGTGGTCGGAGACAACAACCGTTAAGGCAGCAAAAGAGGGACAGTTTAGAACAAAGGCTGAGGGAGGAGGAAGCCCGTGGAAAAGGCTGATGTTATTCGATTGTTCATGGCGATCACCGACGAATACCCGACTTTCGATGACAGTGAAGAGAATGTGGATCGCCACTACAAGCATCTTCAAGATTTTCCGTATGAAGCAGCTATTCAAAACTTGGATCAGCATATCAAGACTATAAAGTGGCCGCCGACCATCTCGGAGATCCGCGGAAGACTTGGCGAACAGATTGAACGTGAACGGATGCGAGATTTAACAGAAACATATTTTGCGGAGAGAGAAGCAGCGGCTCTTAAGGCTTGCCCGCCGCCGCCGGGATGGAAGGATGAGTTACTTGCAAAGCTTCGACATAGAAAATAACCTTCCCCACAGTATGCAGTTTGAACAGGCTGCCCTGGGTGCATTGATACTGAAGTCAGTGGAAGCTTTGGAACATGCAGAGATACTCACTGCAGATGCGTTTTACGATAAGGCCCATAGCCTAATTTACAAAACGATTGCAGGATTAGCTGAAAGGCAAAATCCGATCGATCTGGTTACAGTAACGGAAAGCCTGAAGGATAAAGGTGAGCTGGATGACATCGGTGGAGTGAGTTACCTTGCTAAGTTGGCGGGGGGAGTACCGACTGCCGCAAATGCCGGTTATTACTTCGAACAGCTTCAGGATATGGCAGTTCGCAGGGATCTGATCCGGACTAATATGCTTCTGATACAGCAAGCTGCTGCTGGAACCGAACTGTCGCAGTTAATGTCCAGCGTTCAACAAGCACAGAACAAATTAACTGATCGAGCAGCACCAAAACAGGATTTTAAGCGCATTGAAAATGTGTTGATCGAAGTTGTGGAATCTGCTGAGGTTCGTTTTGACAACTTTAAGAACGGTACAGTCACAGGTATTCAAACAGGCTTTACCGATTTGGACAGTATCACAGCCGGATTGCAAAAGAGTGATTTGATTATTGTTGCTGCTCGACCATCAGTAGGTAAAACGGCTTTCGCTCTGAACATTGCCCAGAACGTCGCCATTCGGAATACCGAACCTGTAGCTATATTCAGCTTAGAAATGTCAGCAGCTCAGCTTGTTCAGCGGATGGTGTGTGCCGAAGGGAACATCGACGCGAGTAACATGAGGATGGGCGATTTTGCTTCAGGCGATTGGACAAAGTTTGCTGAAGCAGTCGGAATCCTAGGTGCAACAAATATTCGTATCGACGATTCGCCAGGTATTACTGTTCACGAGATCCGTGCGAAGTGTCGCCGCCTTAAAAAGCAGGAAGGACTGGGGATGATCGTCATCGACTATCTTCAGCTCATCGCAGGTCGTCAGGGAAAAGGTTCTGAGAATCGACAGCAAGAAGTTTCCGAGATTTCAAGGACTTTGAAGCAATTGGCTCGTGAATTGGATGTTCCGGTTGTTGCATTGTCCCAGCTCAGCCGAGCGGTTGAACAACGCCAGGATAAACGTCCCATGATGAGTGACTTGCGGGAATCGGGTTCGATCGAGCAAGATGCCGACATCGTAGCGTTCCTGTACCGGGATGACTACTATAACCAGGAGACCGAGAAGAAGAACATCATAGAGATCATCATCGGTAAACAGCGGAATGGCCCAGTAGGCACCGTTGAACTGGTCTTCCTGAAACAATTCAATAAATTCGTGAACTATGAGCGGAAGCATAACTATGGCCCAACGCCACCGGAGCCTGAAGATATAGAAAAACGCCAATGGGCGTAAGGAGGGAACGAGCATGAAGCAAGGTAAACGGCTTACCAAGAAACAAAAAATTGATCTGCTTAAGGCCAGACCAGGCGTAACGTTGGAAAACTGGTTGTCTGAGCGGGAAACGTCTGAAGGTGTTGTACTGCTGAACAAGCATTCGGGGAAACGCTGGTTGCTGGACAAGATCGATGGCATGTTGCGGCCGTACAAGGTACGTACTTGATGGGCAGTCCTTATACCAGATGGTCGGTGTCAGAGTACATGAGACATCGATTCATGAACACGGGACAAGTTCCTGATCGGGATGAGCTGCAGGCGGAATTTGAGGGAATTGATCAAACTGAGCTCCGTGAAGGGATCGCTGAGTTTGATGCAATTGTCGGAACTGGAGGTGCAACGTGCGAAAGCTGATTGATCCGCACCATCAGACACATTTGAGTTTTGTTGTCCGCGGCGACGATGGCCGTAAACTGGCCGAGGTGTTTGTCATTAAGCGGGACATGCTGCCTGCACGTCAAAGGCGTAGAGAAAGAACGAAAGGACGGCGAACCAGATGATCACTTTCACGGTATATGGTGAACCGGTGGCGCAGGGGCGTCCAAAAGCTTCGACCAGAACAGGTTTTGTGAAGATGTACGATCCGAAGAAATCCAAGGATTACAAAGATTACGTGAAGCTGGCAGCCAGTGAACACGCACCTGATGCTTTGTTACTCGGACCTATCGGCATGGTGTTGACGGTTTACCGATCTATACCAAAATCCATCAGCAAAAGCCCAAAGAAGGCGATGCTCGCCGAAGCTGGTCACATCGTACCAACAACCAAACCGGATGTGGACAATTACCTGAAGGGTGTAAAGGATGCCCTGAAAGGTGTGATTTGGAAGGACGATAGCCAGGTTGTTGAGGTGTTTGCCCGGAAGCGATACAGCGCACGACCACGCATTGAAGTGAAAATCAAGGAATTATCACAATTATAAAATTTGAGGAGATGACTGGAATGATTAAAAACTTTGCAAAATTCAGCGCAACTATGGGAAAAGGATTTAAAGTCGGGGAGTCTGATGTGGAGATTAAACTTACTTTGCCGTTGAAGGTTGTTCAGGATAATTTCATGTTCTTGTCCACTAACCAAGGTGAAAAAATCAATGTGTTCCTAGGAGATCCACAAGCTGCATTTGAGTTTGAAGAGGATGAACGGGACGCTATGTACCGTACTTGGGACAGTGGTCGCCGTGTAACGACGGATGCGTCAGGTGTAGTAACACAGATCGAGAAGCCGGGTTCTGAACCAGAGCAGGACGAGAATCAAGCTCAGTTATTTGGACCAGCAGAGCCGCCAATTGATCAAGAGCAGCTAACGGGAGACGGTCAGGAAACGGGAGAAGGTGACGACCAGCCAACTGTTCCACCGACAGGCGCCGATGATCCGAGTAGTGATTCCGATGATCCATACGGTGATAACGAAAACAATGACATTCCAGACTGGATGAAGGATGGCGGCTATGATCAGTCCGGATCGAGGGAAATGGACTTCTCTTCCGAGGAATCGCAAGGTGATCAACAGCCGTCAGCAGATCAAGATCCACCTGCAGGTAATGCAGAAGGAGGTTCTGGTGATGTTGATCCGGACGAACTGGAGCGCTACATCTTGGAGAACCGCCCGATTATTCCTGAAATCACATTAGACATCCCCGCTGCCATTGAACGTAAGCGCGGCAGTGATGTGACATGGCGTGAAATTGCAGCCGACTTGGGCATGTCTCAAGGAAAACTGAGTGGTATGCTTTCCCGCTACAAGAAGGCTGTTAAAGAACAAATGGTAGGTAGCGGGGTAGCTTAAGCCCCCTTCACTTAGCAGCATCCCCCGGTCTAGCGTTAGCCGGGGTGATCAACTGCATTCAATAAATAGAAAACATGTACTAAATCTTTAATCTTCAGTGATTTTCAAGTCAATAGTATGTCTACAGTTGGGACACTTTTTAGTAGCAGTAAAAGTCTTCTTTTGATTGATTTCGAGAAGCGAGACTAGCTGGATTAACAAATTAGGTAGTGAAGCAAACGCAAGTAACAATGTAACAGTGCTCATAGCTACGGTATCAATTAATGCTGCTTTGTCTTGGAGCATTCCAGCAATAAAGAAGCCTAGTACTATTACAAATATTACAACAAAACCTATATACGTTAGTCCCCAAGTAATCTTTGTCCATTTCCATACTGTCTTTATTTTCATATTATTCAAGCTCCTTCTGTGCAGCTTGCCACTGCTTCCAGTGCCATTTGAGAGCTTTGTCATGAGGTAGCTTCTGAAGATGGCTCAAATCTTGACGAGTGATTTGTATGCTCTGCGTGGTGGTTTTACTCGAGACATGAATTTTTAATGTATCAGGGTCAAAAGAAAACAGTCCTGAATCGTATGCCAAATGATGATTTCCACACAAGACAAGTCCGTTACGTGGATCGTCAGAACCATTTGATTTTTTTGGGATAATGTGAGCAGCCTGGAGCAGTGATAGTGCTTGCATTGCACATACCGCGCAGCAGGGACCATAACGTTTAACTACATTAAATTTAAATTTTGGCTGGCCAGTTCTGCTACTCACTGTAATAGTCCTGGAAGGGGCATTAGGAACAGTTGGTTCAAAAGTCGTATCATCCAGGTGGTCTATCTCATTAGGCTGAGTCGAAAAGTTTCGAGGATTCAACTCTATCAGAAAAGTTCTGGATATATCATCCCAGGAAACGACTTTACCCAACTGCACTTTCCTCATCTTCTTTCCTACTTCAGAAATCACGAAAATTGGTAGGTTGAAAATAGCTGCATTTTTAGCAGATTGAATCTCATTCCTATCTAAAGAGCTATGTCTATCTGTTACTGGATAATGATATATTATTTCGTTTTCAGAGACTTCATCAGGATAGTGCCTACCTGTATGTAATATTGATACTGCTATTCCTGCTTTATCTTCGGTATAACTCTGAGTCGTTGTGGCATCACGATATATGCCGGCTTGTCCCAAGAAGAAGCGGGACTGATTAAGAATTCGGGGTTCTACATTGTTGGGGTCGTTCTCGCTTACTAAACGATTCCACATGGAATCTCTTCTAGCTAATTCTAAACTTATTGATTCTGTCATGTAACTAACACCTACTATTCGTTTAATTAATATATTTTTACATGGTTTTGCCTTATAGGCAATGAGCATTTGAAAGGAGATAACTATGAAGGTACCTCGCATCCTGCACTATCCCGGCAGCAAGTGGAGCATAGCCGATTGGATTATCAGTTACATTCCGCAACATCAAACTTATTTGGAGCCATTCTTTGGATCCGGTGCTGTGCTGTTCAATAAGTCCGTTAGTGCATTGGAAACAATCAATGATATTGATGGTGATGTTGTAAACCTGTTTAAAGTCATTCGCGAGCGGCCAGAAGAACTATCATTCTCTGTTGAGTGGACCCCATACAGTAGAGAGGAATACTACCTTTCATATGAGACTGTAACGGACGAACTGGAACGAGCGAGACGCTTTCTGGTCCGGACATGGCAGGCTATCGGTGCGAAGACGAGTGACCGCACTGGATGGCGTAGTAACATCCAATATGAGAAGGCTCCGCACAAGATATGGCCGAAACAATGGCAAAACGTTCCTGATGAAATTATGCGGTGCTGTGGCCGTTTGAAAGATGTGCAAATTGAGAATCAGAATGCGATTCAACTGCTTAAAAGATATAAATACACAGATGTTTTGGTGTATGCAGATCCACCGTACTTGCTGGAAACAAGATCATCAAGGATGTACCGTCATGAAATGGCTGAAAAAGGCGAAACCGACCAAGAAGCACATATGAAATTACTGGACGTATTGGATGAACATCCAGGACCTGTTTTGCTATCAGGCTACCGTCATCCAATGTACAACGAGCGACTGAAACATTGGCATCGCGAGGAACGAGCATCAACAGCAGATCGTGGTAAACCGCGTGTGGAAGTCCTCTGGATAAACCCGGTCGCTGCCGGACAAGTCGGACAAATGCAATTATTCTGAGGAGCTGGATGAAATGGCAATTTCGACGGAAGTTATCCGGCTAATCGATCAGAAGCTTGCAACTTTGATCCGGTCCGGTTGCCGCATCGATCAGATCAAAATGGTATGTGCTACAGGTACGGAACTGGTACAGCAAGGATCAGTTGAAACGGGGTTTGGTAAGTTGCGGGTAGAGCCTAGTAACTTTGTGCCGCCGGGTAAGTCATATCTGATCGAAGACCGGTACCGAGGATTTACATGGGTACGAAATTCAAAAGACAAGGAGAGGAAGCACAGTGGCAACGAAAGCAACATTAGAGAAGATTCTCAGCCGTCGGCAGAAGGAAGTCTATGACTATATTCGACTATTCATTGAAGACAACGGTTATGCTCCTACGATCAGGGAGACTGCTGAAGCGCTCATGTTGTCGTCATCTTCTACTATTCATTCACACATTAACACACTCATTCGAAAGGGATACCTTACACATACAGCAGGAGGAGTTCGCACCTTGGCGTTGACCAAGAAGGGCAAACGGCCAAAGGTCGTGACCCAATCAGGTATCCTGAAATGGATTCAAGATCAAGGTATTGAGGAAAAACATGATGCCAACGTATATAATTTGTTGTCAGATTTGCAGGAAGGCATTCAATCGGGGAGGATCTGCTGATGATCGATTATCGCAAAGTAAAAACGGTAGTGTGGACACCAGAGCAGATAGCAAATCACTTGAAGGTAATTGGGGCTGAGCATCCACCAAAACGGCCTGACAAGCTGCAAAAGGCTGTAACTGCTCCGCAACAGCATAATGGTAACAGTAGGTACTACAAACGTGGAGGTGAGTGGTAGTTGGAAAGGAATTTTAGAGCATTGCTTTTAGAATACGGATATCCGGAAGACTTGGTAAGTGGATGGAGTGCTGAAGACTGTGAAGCGGAGTGGGATCAATTTTGCAGTAAGGTCCTCCAGGAATAACAAATATCCCCCGCAAGCTTGGCGGCACGGCGGGGGAAACATCAAATAAACCTCACCAAAAATTATAACACGGTGAGGGGATCAAAATGGGGAAACGCCGAAAAAACAACTTACAATTAACTTTTAACATACTGCCGATCGACGAGAAAGCTACCCGCCGCGCTGTGGAAGAATTTATTGAAACCGTTCGTCAGTACCGGCAGATCGGGTTCGTTAGACGTGAGGCAGCAATCACGCAGGCTTATGTATATAGAGAACATCAATCCACTAATGCAATCAGCAAACAGACTGAACGGATTGCAATTTATAATGTCGATAAAGAGGCTGAACTGAAGGAAAAGGATCGGTTACTCAGTTTGGCAATGGAGAGACTTTCTTCAATACAATGTGATGTCATCCAGCGAAGTTATTTAGATAACGAGGGTGAGTATGATGCGATTATTTCAGGAGAACTGGGATTAAGTGATAGGACATTTCGTAGGGTTAAAACCGAAGGGCTAAATATTTTAGGTTCAGCTTTGGGACTTGAAGTGTATTTTGAATCAAAAGAAGAAATTGGGGTCGGCTAAATGCCGGCCTATTCCTATTTTCCTTTTTTTCCGATATATGTTTAAAAGGGGGAGTTCATTTGGGATTTAAATATTCAAGTGCGAGTAGATATTTATTAATGAAACATGGAGCTACTGGGAGTTTCTTTAAGTGTTTCGGCTCAATTAGTTTGAACACATCCTCGGAACTAAAAAAGAGGATAAAAGAGAAGCATCCTAATTTAGATGAGTTGGGTGTAATTAGAAGCGGAATTACTACTCAAGCTGAGATAGCTAAGCAAATTAATCTTATTTGGGTTATTGTTACATTCGTGTTAACTGCTATCTTATCTCCAACTGTTTTTTATTTAGGACAAGGTCTAAAACCTGTTGATTGGCAACATGAGAAAAATATGTACCTCTATAAAGAAGCACTAGTCCCAGTGGAAAGTCTTGAGGAAAAAGCGGAATATATAACAGAGGCTATATTAAAAGAGTCAGCAGACTACGCAAAATATATAAGTAGCCTTCAAGATGCTCATGGGAGAATGCTGATTATAGTTATGATGATGCTACTATTAAGCTTTTCGCTATTCTTTCTGAGATACCAGTGGATCATAAGTTTAAAAGATTGTATAGATAGCGCTTATATGGAACAAGAAAAATTTCTTAAAGATGTGAAGGAATCAAGTAAGAACATAAAGGAGGAAAGAGAGAATCGTTTGAAGAAAAAAAAGTGACCTATTTTTGACCGATATATGGCCATATGATGGCCGTTCGTTGGACTTTAGGCGTGATATATTTGTATTGTGGAAATCGAGCGAGAATGAAACGCACAGCTGCACATGCGGCATATGACTGGGGCGTTCCTCTTCTCGCCTTTTTTTCAAAAATTAGAAGATTAATTGTTTCAATGTTTTCAAAAGCAAATTTGAGTAAATTAGCAAAATGATTATCAATACTACAATCATTGTTCTCCCCATTAATGCTGAGTAAAATTCATTTAAAATGAAGGAGACGATTAGAATCATGAGATTTAATAAAACATAAAACACTGTAATGTATATAAAATCCAGAATGTCCTGTTTTATTTTTCTATCTTGTCTTGTATTATGCGAAGCTAGTGCTGCTACTGCTGCCAGTAACGCTGAATAACCAATGGCAAGTGTAAAATTAACAGACGTTACTTTCTCAAATATTTCACTAAGGTTGTTTATATCGTTAGTACCTTTAAATAAAAACACTACTGCAAAAAACAAAACAGCAAATGAAACAAAAAGTGTAGCAGACGTTAAAAGTTTTGTATGCATGAAATCCCCCCAAAAAACAATATTTTATAAACAATATCATCTATTTAAATTCTTTACTATGAACTAACAAATAGTTTTTCAAAGTATGAAATAGCGAGGGATTCAAAGGAAATCGTGTGCTAGATCGTTGTGATCGAGTTTAATCTTCCTTTTTTCGCTTGACTTGATTTTGACAGCTTCAGTAAAATGGTCTTGTTCTTCCTCTATAGTTACAAAGCACGTATGCATTTAAAGCAAAGAGCGCAGCGTTTTTGCGGCGACCGTTTCGGGCGCATGCTTTTTAGGACGTAACACCAACTTCATACATAACACATTTAAAGTCGTTCCTTCACTGGATCGGCTTTTTTTCATTGGAGGAATTGAAGTGATCAGCAGAAGACGGAAGAAGATACGCATTCGTCCTAACAAGCAGCCTGAGAAATGCAAAGGTTGTGTATGGGGCAGATGGGATGGAGTGAAGCAGTTTTGTAGTAGACCTGTTTGTTCTAAAGAGGAAAAATCTTCCTGATGTCGAATTATGATGTCGAGAGGAGGTGCTGTTAATGGGATACAGAGATATTCTAGATAAAATAACAAAGATATATCCTGAGCTTATCGATCAAGATATAGCTGATATCATCCGCTCAACAGGTACGCAACATCCCTTTTGGAAAAAAGTCGAGAAACTGGATGATGCGATAAAAGGGAAAATGGAGCAAACAAGATTGACTGAACTGTCTAAAGAATTAGGTCTACGAAAGTAATAACACATTAAGCATCCTTCGGGGTGCTTTTTCTATATCAAAACGAATCTAAATTGTTTGCAACCATAATATCCCAAAGCGCGTATATCATCTCTAGCACGTTCTAATAGTGTTAGGGGAGGTGGATTGTAATGGTTATTGTGAAAACGTATCTCCAAGAATCTAATGGATCATCTGAAAGTTGGAATGATCATGAACTTGAATTAAATGAAGCGCAAGTTGCAGCATTGTTGAGTTCTGATTTAATTGAGTATCCAAAAGCCCATTCGACGGGAACATCTTCAGTAACGGTTAAATTAGTTGGTAAGGAGTTTTCTTTGTATAACTTAAAAAAGCCTTATTGGAAACTTACATTTAGAACAGTTGAGTAATAATCCATAGAATGGGAGTGGATCATTTTGTCTAAATATTTTGATATTTTACAAAAATTCGATTCTGTTATTGATTGTTACGAAATTGTAGGTGAGTGGGAGATATGGGTTAAACATGATCACATTGGGCATCAGCTGGTCAAAATAAAAGTTAAGTTAGGCAAAGATGGGCAGTATCACTTTGACACAAGCCACTTGTATAAAGGGACTGGACAATCTGGTCCTTACAGAATGTCCAGGTCACACGGTAGTAGTGTAAGTGAAGCTTTAGATAGTGCCATGATGCAACTCTTTATGTTCTTCAAAAAAGAAGACGAGGATGCTAAATGGATACTTAATGAATTTTATTAAGAAAAAGCACCCATTGTGGTGCTTTTTCTTTTGCTCTCATATGACAGAATGTGCGCCGTTCTGAGCTTCTTTATATGAGAACGTCCGTTTGCAGGGATCAGTTCATTGAAGAGCGGAGAACAGCGTCTGAGTGAGCCTACGCATGCATATGAGGTCATCCAAACGTTGAAACCAACTCAACTTAATTCTATGGTATTATTGCCCAAAGGGATGGTGTTCAAATGGAACAGTTAATCACAATTGAGCAATTGGAAGAGTTGTCGCAGGAACAAAAGAATAATCTTAGAGATTGGTGGTATGCAAGTAATCCCGGCAGGTTTGACTTGTATGTGGTGTTGTACAAGTACGACGATGGGTTGAAGTACGAAGGGCCATTTGTTAATTCAGGAGTAAGGGATTTTGCTGAAGACTTCACTACAGGCGAAGCACTTCCTCTTCTCTCCATCGGGCAGATGATCGAGATCATAAAGTTTAAGGCTCTGAGTGAGTTTACTTTCAAACATAGTCATGATACGAGATATGACTATAACAAATGGGATATACCGCAATTTCAATTGCCTGATGGTGGACTAAGCCATTACATAATCCATCCAGAGTTGCGTGATGGCTTATGGTTGGCGGTTAAAACAGTTCTTAATTATAAGTAAATATGATTAGCGAGGACGAGCCTTTGAGCTGGTCCTTTTTTATTTCTTCATTCTTCTTGTAATCTCTCGTTGCCCGAGATACCAAAAATAAACCTTAAGTGCGACGAGTAGATCAGGCAATGTGTCACTCAGTAGAGTGTGTAAGAGTTCATAAATCATTTCGTTTGTCATGTGGATATTCCTCCTAATTGTTTTGTCAGCTTAACAATCGGAGCATCCCCCCAGATAGTTGCTGAGAGTTTGGAATTTAATTTTGAGGTGATGGATATGTATATCAGAATCGTGCCGATCGATCAGATTAATGCAGCAGCCTACAACCCCCGTGTTGACCTTCAGCCAGGCGATCCCGAGTACGAGAAGCTTCGCCGCAGCATAGAGGAATTCGGCTATGTGGAGCCAATCGTCTGGAATGAACGCACCGGGAACATGGTCGGCGGTCATCAACGGTATAAGATCATGGTCAATGAGCTTGGCCATACTGAGCTGCAGGTATCCGTGGTGGATCTGGACGATCAGCAGGAAAGGCTCCTGAATATTGCTTTGAATAAGGTTTCGGGACGCTGGGATGATGAAGCTTTGGGCAAGTTGTTGGACGAATTGCAGGACAGCGGGGCAGATTTAACACTGTCTGGCTTTGACCAGGAGGAATTTGAGGACTTAATTGCAGAGTTCGGTACTATACCTGATACGGAAATTGAAGTTCCAGTCACTGAGGATGATTTTGACGTTCAAGGTGCATTGGACAATATCAGCGAGCCTGAGACACAACTGGGAGACATTTGGCAGCTCGGCCCACACCGTCTAATGTGCGGAGATTCAACCAGTGAAGAGGATGTCGGTTGCCTGATGGATGGGGAGCTGGCCGACCTGGTAGTGACTGACCCACCTTACAACGTTGCTATTGAAAGCGACTCTGCCCGCTTGGCTGCAGATGGACGAAGCAGCATACAGAACGACGATATGCCCGCAGAGGAATTTGTGGGCTTTTTGCATGCAGTTTTTGAACGTTATGCCAGTTTGATGGGTCCGGCAGCAGGTATTTATGTTTTCCATCCCTCTTCCTATCAGCGTGAATTTGAAGATGCAATGAACGCTGCAGGTATCACGGTCTGCAGTCAGTGCGTGTGGGTTAAGAATGCTGCATCATTCGGCTGGTCACAGTACCGCTGGCAGCATGAACCTGTTTTCTATGCTCACTTAAAGAAGAAAGCCCCCTCTTGGTACGGGGATCGTCGCCAAAGCACTGTATGGCGTTCGGGGTTGATGATGGAGGGGCCAGAGCCATCGACGGTTTGGGAAGTCTCCCGCGGGAATGTTGGCAAATACGTTCATCCAACACAAAAGCCACTGGAGCTCTTGGCCATTCCGATCAAGAACAGTAGCCGACCTGGGAACACGGTTGTGGATCTCTTTGGCGGTAGCGGGTCAACGCTTATGACTTGTGATCAAATGGATCGCCTTTGCAGAACGATGGAAATTGATCCTAAGTTCTGCGATGTAATCAAGCAGCGGTACCAGGAGTCCACCGGCATTGAGCCTGTACTTATTCATCGTGTTATTCCCACGACATAATTAAAAGGAGGACGCGGTAACGTCCTCCCATCAACCCAGGGTATCCCCCGGCTGAGATAGCGGCCCGCCGCGCGCGGCATTTATCGACACCGCCGCTATCTCGTTTTCCATCATAACGGAAAGTCGGGGATTCCACATGAGAACACAAGATGAAATTTTGTTGCAGCACGAACTCGAAGTCGCCGAGGGTATCCTTGAGAGTAAGGAGCAATACAGGAAGATCGTCAAGGCATCAATTGCCCAGTGGGTGAAAGACCTGCAGGCTGGAAATATAAAGATGCAGACTGTCCAGGACCTGGAACGTCTCATTGAATTGGATATCAAGCTTCAACAGGATGATTTTTGATCTAATATAGATATTACTTTTCTATTACCTCATCTATTAGGTTGATAATAATAGTATATGTTGTAATTATTCTGGAACTTTTACTGAGCTGTTTAGTAATCTTCTCTGCTAACACTGCACATACAAGAATAACAAGAACAAGGAATACAATAAAATATTTAATCAGAGGTTCTTGGGGGTTGTATATACTTGAAATTAAACTAATTAAGCATGCTAATAGTGAGATTACTATAGCCATAATGGTTAGGAAATTTCCTATCATTCCTGCAGAGGATAACTGACTCTGGTAATAAATTTTAGCATCCTTCAAATCTTCCTCACTCATTTTGGTTGCAATCATTAATAGGTGTGTTCTAGCTATCTTTATATCTTCAGGAGTTTGAGCTTTCTTTTTCATAAAGTATTTCTCAATCTCTTTTATTCTTTCATATGACATGGTCCATGGCCTCCTATTGTTATGAGAAATTTATCGGTGTGAGTGAAGCATAAAATTAGTATATTACGGTGATGGGATGGATGGATACAACTAGCGAAATGAAGAAATTTACAATGTAACAGAATGGAGGAATTCATGTGTCCGTTAAAAGCTATCAAAAGATCATTCCGGCTACGGCCATTCAGTTTGAGGGAAACAGCTCGACACATACAGATGAGATCTTCACTTTTGTTCAGTTTCCCATTTCAATCAATCTGGCGGGAAATGTTGTAGAGCTTCGAGTGATCGTTGACCCGTTGAAACCCTTGGTGGTGCTTGTCGGGGATTATATTGTTAAGGACGCAGCCGGGACACTGAAACACATGAAGCAGGCTGAATTTGAAGCTGAATACAATGTAGTGAAATAGGGGCTGTGACGGGCGACTGTCACGGTCCTTCTTTGTTGGGGGTGGTGATGAATGTAGATGGCCAGAGTGAGAAGTCCTGAACGGGACAAGGCAAAACTGATGTGGCTGGAGAGCGGCGGGTCGATGAAGTTAAAGGACATCGCCGCCGCTCTTTCTGTTGGGGAGACTCAGATCCGAAAGTGGAAGTCTCAGGACGGTTGGGCGGCTGAATTGAATAGTAACGTTACCATTGAAACCATTAGTAACGTTACCAAACGCGGAGCGCCCAAAGGTAACAAGAACGCTGTTGGGAATCGCGGGGGAGCACCGCCAGGGAATAAACGTGCTGTCGGCAATAAAGGCGGAAACGGTGGACCATACGGGAATAAGAAAGCCGTAACCACAGGTGAATATGAAACCATTTGGCTTGATGCTTTGGAAGATGACGAGCTGGATCTCATCGATCTGATTGATACTGACCCGATTCTACAGGCTGATGAAGCCATAATGAAGTTTGAGATCCGCGAACGTAGGATGTTGCTTCGGATCAAGAGACTGACCGACGGTCTGACCGAGAGGGAACGGCGTGTTCTTTACGAGCTCAAATCAATCAAGGAAGCCATGACGGTTCATGATGAAATGACGGGTAAAACGAAGACCATTCCTGTGACACGAACGGAGCTGGTCGAATCTCAGGTAGAAGAAAAGACCTTCCGCGTAATCGATGACATCATTTCACTTGAAGAAGCGTTAACCCGTGTGCAGACTCAGAAGCTAAAGGCAATTGAGATGAAGGCCAGACTCCTGGACGAAGAGAAACGCGTCCGGATTGAGATGCTGAAACATGAGCTGATGATCAAACGCGGCGGTACTGAACCAGATAAAGTTGAGGATGACGGCTTTATGGATGCTCTGAGGGGACGAGCTGCGGAGGTGTGGGCTAAAGATGGCAACACTGAAGCTTAAACCTTCACCTTTCAAGTGGCAGCCTTTCTCTGATAAGCAAGTCCAAGTCCTGACATGGTGGATGCCTGAAAGCCCTCATCATGATATGGATGCCATCATTTGCGACGGGTCGGTTCGTGCCGGCAAGACAGTGGCCATGTCCTTTTCATACATCGTTTGGGCAACGGAAACGTTCCGGTCTGAGCAATTTGGTATGGCAGGAAAGACGATCGGTGCGCTGCGCCGTAACGTTATTGGTCCACTTAAAAGGATGTTGGCCAGTCGTGGGTACCAGGTGCATGACAACAAGACAGATAACGTTCTGACTGTATCCCGTGGTCTTGTAAGTAACCAGTTTTTCCTCTTTGGGGGTAAGGATGAACGTTCACAAGAGTTGATTCAAGGTATCACCTTGGCAGGTATGTTCTTCGATGAGGTAGCCCTGATGCCGAAGTCCTTCGTGGATCAGGCAACTGCTCGTTGTTCGGTTGAAGATGCAAAGATGTGGTTTAACTGTAACCCTGCAGGTCCGTACCACTGGTTCAAGGTGGAATGGCTGGACAATCTGATCGTTAAACGTGCCGTTCATCTTCACTTTACGATGGAGGATAACCTATCACTGTCCGAACGTGTTCGGGATCGGTACCGGAGGATGTACACGGGGATATTCTATGACCGTTTTATTCTTGGACTGTGGGTTATGGCTGAAGGCGTTATATTCTCCAAGTTCAGCGACAAGCTCCACAAGAAACCGCGTGAGTGGTTTCCTACAAAGTTTGATCGTAAGTTCCTTTGTGTTGACTACGGGGCCAACAACCCGACCACATTCCTTAAATACGGGGTCCTGGGGGATGTTTATTACGAGTTGGATGAGTATTACCACGACATCAAGTTAAAGGGAGAGAAGACGAACAGCGAATATGCCGATGACCTTCAAGGTTTTGCTGATGGTGATGAGTATGCAATATTCATTGACCCAAGCGCCAAGGCCTTTATCATTGAGCTGAAACGTAGGGGGATTAATCACATCAGGGCAGCAGTAAACGCCGTGTTGGACGGTATTCAAACCGTATCCAATCGATTTCAGAACAACGAACTTTATATTTCTGCCGACAACTCCAACTCACTCAAAGAGTTGGTTTCTTACATTTGGGATAATAAAGCCGCTCAGCGCGGTGAAGACAAGCCCATTAAGCAGAACGACCATACATGTGATGCACGGCGGTATGGTGTCCATACGGATTACCTGATGCAACGTGCGAAGCAACGACGTTCCGAAAGGGAGAACGCACCGACACCGCGGCCGAAGCGAGAACGCCCGAGACGAGGTCGGTAGAAGGGAGAAAGCATGCGAAAGGTCAATGCACGTGTGATTAAATCGACTTCAGTCAGCAAGAGCAGCAGTTCCACAGCAATTAAAGATGATTCTGGTTCAGTGGGTGATCTCATTTATCCACTCTATCGTCCGATTGATTTGATCGAGATGAGTAAGGAGAGTACCGTAATCCCCCAATGTATTGATGCATACAAACAAAATATCGCTGGATTTGGGTTTGGTCTACAGTACAAAGAGGATGATACCAAGGTCGATGAAACTTTTGAAATGAAAGAGGAGTGGGAACGTGTCAAGGATATCCTACAGTTCTTCAATTTTGATAAGCCATTCAAGGACGTATGGGCCGAAGCGATTGTGCACCGTGAACAAACGGGGAACGGGTACATCGAAATTATCCGTGATGGAACTGGCCTGCCTGCTGAAGCTGAAAACATGGAACCAGAGTATGTCAAGGTATCCAAGCTTGGAGATCCGGTGGAAGTGACCATATGGCGTAATGGGAAGCAATTCAAGCGAATAAAGAAATTCCGTAGGTATCTGCAAGAGATAAACGGTTCTAAGGTTTGGTTCAAGGCATTTGGTGATCCGCGTAAAATGTCCTGGAAGACAGGCCAGTATGGCGATGATGTTCCGCCTGAAGAAGAAGCAAACGAAATCCTGCACCTCAAAATTGGCAGCGGAGCATATGGCGAACCACGATGGATTAGCCAGTCGCCACATATGTCGGGGAGCCGTAAGGCGGAAATCCTGAATCTGAACTATTTTGATCAGGGCCGCCATGTGCCAATGGCCATACTTGTCAAAAACGGACTGCTTACAGACGAGAGCGTGAAGCAACTCGAAGAATATGCAAGTAACCTGAACGGCGTTGATCATGCGCATAAATGGTTGGTCCTTGAAGTGGAAGGATTGGACGAAGGGATTACTGAGGATGAAAAGACCAAGGTCGACATTGAAATGAAATCGTTGGCCGATATTCTCCAAGGCGATGCGCTGTTTCAGACATACGACGACAACTCGCGTATGAAACAGCAATCCGCATTCAGGCTGCCGGATATCTTCGTTGGCCGGAGCCGTGACTTTAATCGAGCTACAGCAGATAAGGCGCGAGAAATCACGGAGGAACAGGTTTTTCAACCTGAGCGAGATAGCTTGGCTTTCATCTTGAATAACATATTGCTTGAGCCATATAACCTGAAACATGTCGAAGTCTTCTTCGAAGGTCCAGACATTTCCGACAGCGAAGACAAAGCCAAGCTATTGACTGTTTACAATCAGATCGGTGGTGTGTCCCCGAATGATGTTCGGGATGATGTGGGCAAGATCCTCGGCAAAACGGTTGAACCCTTCGAAGACGAGGGAGCCAATATTCCGTTGTCTCTTAGACAACAGCAAGCGGGAAGCACATTCCCGATCGCACTGTCTAAATCGGCTGCTACTCCTTCAGAGATCGTCAGCGTATTGAAAGATTTGCGGGACGTACTGGAGGGAATGCAACGTGGAACCAATTGACCGTTTGCTAGTGTCCATTTCGACCATCGTCAAAGCTGAGGAAGGCGACATGACCGAAGACATTCCCGATTTCCCGGGACTCCAGAAGGTCCCGGACTACGTGGAAGACTTTGAATCGGCCGTTGCTAAGCTGTTACGTGGTCAGCGCAAGTATTTTGTCGATGGGATCAATACGTTCGTGGCAAAAGACGAAACACTGGATACCATCATCAATTTTGTCATGAATGATCTGTTTGCAGCGGACGAGCTTGCTGAACTGTTGGGGATTGAAGCTTCTGTCTTTTTGACACTGACTATCACGGATCTGGTGGCTGACATGATGTTTGCCATCGATAAGGACGTTTCTTTTAAAACCCTATCAGGACGCACGACCAAATGGATTAAGGAGTGGGGTGAGGATCTTGGTAAGATTATGGCCCTCAACTCACATAAAGCAGTAGAGGAAGCCCTGATCACAGCAGTGGATGAAGGCGAATCGGTTCAGCAGGCCGTTCAGCGGATCAAGGATCTTCCGCAGTTTGATCGTGAACGTGCTCGGGTTACCGCACAAACGGAGATATTGGCCGCATCGAGTCGGAGCCAGTGGGAAGCGTACAAGCAAAGCCCGTCAGTCGTTGCCAAGCGCTGGCGGCATAGTGGGAGTAAGAACAATAACCCGCGGGAAGCTCACGTAAAGATGGATGGCGATGAGGTGCCGGTAGATGATCCATTTGATGTAAATGGTCATAGCGGAGATTATCCCCGCGATCCGAAGCTCCCTCCAGGGGAGCGCATTGGATGCAAGTGCGTGATGTCACCTGTTACGGATAAAAAAATATTAGGACTTTCACCGGAGGAAAAGGAAGCTATCCGGCAGCAAGTTCTGGATGAATTGGAGGACTGAACGTGAAAATCATTGATTGTCCATCATGTTTATGGGATCACGAGAACGTTGATGTATCGTTGGTGCCTGGCGGCTTTCAATATACTTGTCCAATGACTACAAAAATAGTGATTCTGAGAGGAGGTGAACAAAGAAAATGCCAAGAGAATTAACCAACGTGGATATCACGCATATAAGTTATGTTGATAAGGGCGCGAACCAAAAACGGTTCTTCCTTACTAAATCCGCTAAGAAGCCAGATTTCCAGAAGCAAGTCAGGCTGATTGCAAAGGCAGAAGACGCGAATAAGCTTGTATATGGTGTGGTGTATGAGCCAGGAGCAGAAGATACACATGGTGATATGATGACCGCAGCTGAGATTGAAAAGGCTGTTCATGGATTTATGACCAACCTAGCAATTGCGAAAGGTGCTGTCATGGATACGCAGCATGATTTTGATCCAGGTGTCGGTGATGTAGTGGAGTGCTATATTGCTCCTGTAGATTTTGAATTGGGTGACGAGACGATTCTTAAAGGGTCGTGGGTACTCGTTACGAAAGCAAGTGATGAAATTTGGGAACAAATCCAGAGCGGAGAGATTACCGGTTATTCAATGGCCGGGACCGCAGAAACAATTGAAAAGCAAGATCAAGAGCCTGTGGCCAAGTCGGATGACGAAGCTATGGGCTTTTTTCGTACCATGAAAGCATTCTTCACGGGTGGAAGCACTGAGAAGATTGCTAAAGGCGAAGTGGCTGAAAAATACGAACGTGATCGTCGCCGTCGTGAATTTTGGGCGGCACAGGATGCGCTCAATAGTGTCATCTTCAATTGGGACGATTGGAACAGTGAAGTAGAACGCGATCCTGAAACGATCCGCGAAGCACTCCAAGACTTCATTACAATTGCCCAAGAAGTGTTGATCCAAGAGGATATTGCAAAAGCCATTGGTAAACCACCTGAAAGCATTCTTAAGGCAGGCAAGAAGATTTCCGACGGTAACATGAAGCATATCGATGATGCCATTGCTGCACTAACCGATTTGAAAAACAAAACAGTGCCTGCAGATGACGAGCAGGACGATGAGGGGGACGAAGAAGTGAAGAAAGAAGACATTGCAGAAATCGTAAAGAGTGCACTTGCTCCGGTTACTGACCGTTTGGACAAGTTGGAGAAAGGTGAAGGTGAGAATCCAGAAGGGACTACGCCGACACCGGAGCCTGAGGGTAACAGTATTGCTGATCAGTTGAAAGATGTAATGAAGGAAGCTTTGGCGCCGATTGAATCCCGTCTGGCAACTGTGGAGAAGGCCCGAGGCATTTCCCGTCAGGGCGAGTCTGAGTCTATTCATAAGGCTGACCACGATGACAATGATCCCTACAAAGGCTTGTTCTAATCCTAACTAAACTTTTAAACAATAAAGGAGACTGATTTAATTATGCCAAGCAACAGAGCAATTATCGAAAAAGCTACTATGACCCTTGCGGATCTTGCGTCCGGCGGTCGTCTGAACGATCAACAGTTTAATACATTTTACCGCCGGATGATTGCAGCGCCGACGATTCTAAATTCAGCTCGTACTGTTCCGATGACCTCTGATAGTCAAAAAATTGAAAAAATTGGTTTTGGTCAACGCATTTTGCGTCCGGGTGTAGAAGGAGAAGCGCTCTCGGAGGAACAACGTACGAAACCGACTACAGGAACGATCAAACTGAATACAGAAGAAGTTATCGCGGAGATCAATATCTCGTATGACACGATTGAGAACAACATCGAAGGCGACAATATTCGGACGACAATCATGAATTTGCTGGCTGATCGTGCTGCGCTTGACTTGGAGGAATTGATCATCAATGGGGATAAGACTTCATCTGATCCTTACTTGGCCCTGATCGATGGTGTGCGGAAGAAAGTCACATCCCACATCGTTGACGCCGAGGGCGCAGCCATTGTAAAGGAGATTTTCAAACGCGGCATCAAAGCCGTTCCGAATCAGTATCTTCGCAATCCTGCTGAATGGAGATTTTACACAAACACAGGAGTTGAACTTGACTGGAGAGACGCAGTTTCCAATCGTCAAACATCCGGGGGAGACCAGAACCTTGACGGCGGTCGCCTAATGAATGCGTATGGAGTACCGGTCAATGGTATCGCCATGTTGCAACCGTACAACGTCACTTCTCCAGCGTACACGGATGTTACGGACTCCATCCTGACGCATCCAAAAAATATCGTAGTCGGCATGAATCGTAAGATTCAAGTTGAGGTGGACAAAGATATTTCTCGCCGGGTGTTCATCATCGTTCTGACAGCTAAAATTGATGTTCAGTTGGAAGAAGAAGATGCAACAGCTAAGATCATTCACATCAAGGGCTAATAAATAAATCTAATTTGAAAGAAGGTAATGAGCAATGACAGCAGCTAAAAAGGAACAAGGTAAAGACACAGTAGAGGATACAAATCAGACACAACCGGATGCACCGAATGAACAAGGGAAAGGTGCTTCTGACAAATCCAAAGAACAATCCGTTGAGACAGTAGGCCCTCAATATTACGCAACATTGGAGCGAGGGAAGACATTTGATGTGGGCGGCATTGTCTTCAAGGTGGGCGAAGAAAAGGAAGTAACGGAGAGTTTGCATTCACGACTTGCGAATAATGCGTTGTTCTCTGTCCGGAAGGAATAGCCTATGTCCCTAATCACACCGCAGGAAATCATTGATTACACGGTGTTCAAGAAGGTCAAGGCGAGAGCCCCGCAGTTGCTTCAGATGGATATCCTGCAGGCAGAAACGGAAGTGTTTGAAGAGGTCGGTCACGATTTCAGTGATTCGACCCTTTACCCCGTTCCACCTGCAGCACGGCTTGCCCTGATCCAGTTGGCACAATATTATGCCCTGGTTAACGGCGATGAGTCGATTGCCAAGGGGATCAAGTCTGAAAGTATCGGCGGTTATTCGTACACTTTGGACAACGGCCAGATTATCAGTAAGGCGTCTATCTTGGCCATGTTGCGTAAATTCAAAGCGCAGCCGGTACAGGGTAACGTCAATATGAGGATGCGATTGTTATGAGTTTTGAGGATATGCTGACGGATCGATGCGACATCTACCATATGCAATCTGCTTCAGCTTCCCCGAGATTTGGTGTTCCTGCTGCGCCTGATCTCAAATATGGTTCACTCCCGGATGCGACAGAAGTTACATGCTTGTTCGTAGAGAAAGGTCAAACCATTAACCAGGCTGAACCAAACAACGAGATCCTTCACACATTCCTGGTCCATTTCCTTCCAGACGAAGACGTTCGAGTGAATGACAAGGTGGTATGGAATGGTGTGGAGCTGACACTGCAGGTGCCCCGGGATCTCCGGGGGCATCATTGGGAAGTCACAGCAACAAGGAGGGCTAACCTATGAGCAGGAACCGTGCAGAGATCCGCGGGCTTAATGAATTGATCAGTGGTTTGGATCAGGCAGCCAATGGTGGGTTACGACAGGAATATGCTCTGTGGCTTGGTGCAATGGGGTTCGAGTTTCTTGAGTTAATACAAGACGAGATCATCCGGACGAAGACGGTAGATACTCGGCGGCTGCTTAACAGTTTTGACAGGGGCGATGGTGATAACGTTTGGTCTATGTCTTCCGGTGGGTTACGGCTTGAGGTGGGTACCAATCTGGAGTATGCCCAATTCGTTAATGACGGCCATTGGACAACTAAGGAAGGTGTAGAACAGCGGTGGGTACCTGGACGTTGGCACGGTGATCGATTTGATTATGACGCGGGAGCAAGCACAGGGATGATGCTCAGGCGCCAATGGGTCGAAGGCACACATTACTGGGATACTGCTCTTCTGATCTTCGAAAGATTGTTCGAATCTTCATTGGAACGTCGCCTGCAGGAATGGCTGGATGCTTTACCAAGAGGCCGCCGTGCTAATAGACGAGGGGGACGCAGACGGTGAATAGTGACGTGGGGGCGATCATGGCGGCTTGCTTTCGGGTACATCCCGTACAAGTTTACACCGATCGCATGCCGCAGGACTTTGTTGTACCGTCTCTTTATTTCCCGCAGCCGATTACCGCGGACGCGCCCAGCTCCATCAGTTCGTACAGAGTGGATCGTTCATTGGCGGTTAAGGTATTTGCCAAAACGGACGAGCAAGCAGCTGACGCGGCTGAACAAATCGCTCAGACAATCAGACAATCTCGTATGGTCATTCCCATCATCGATGAGGATGGCCATAACACGGGGAAATACATGCGACTCCGCAAAATGGATTCTCGCATCATAGACGAAGGCGTTGCACAGCTCACTTTTACGTGGACTTCCCGGTATCAGTACAACCGGGTGGAATACGAGAAGATGGGCTCTTTGTTTTTAAATCAAGGAATTAGGCGGTGAAATCATGAGTGATGTGAAAGAAGAACGTACTACGAAGGCGGCCAAGGCTGCACCTGCAGAACCTCGCTTCAGCAAAGAACAGTTCTTGCAGTCGAGCCGTTATAGCAATGCGCAAAAGGACGTACTCGTGGCTTTGTTGCAAGATGGCCAGACGTACACGCATGAAGAAGTCCTACGACAGATGAATGCATTTAAATCGAGGGAGGTGCGCTAATGGCTGGAGGAATTTGGACAAGACAAAATAAGGTTCGCCCTGGCGTATATATGAATTTTGAATCTGTGGGCACTGCAACAACAGCCCTCGGAGAGCGTGGTACGGTGACCATGGCGGTACCGATGAGTTGGGGGCCGTCCAAACAACTGGTAATCGTGGAAGCTGGAGCAGATCCTTTTGATGTGCTTGGATATGACATCACAGCGGCCGAAATGTTGCCCGTTCGCGAGACGTTGAAACGTGCGCAGAAGTTATTGCTCTATCGCCTGAACGAAGGAGTTAAGGCAACGGCTACAAGCGGTAACTTGAGAGTGACGGGTATTCATGGCGGTGTGAGGGGTAACGACATCACCATTGTCATTCAATCCAATATCGATGATACGACTAAATTTGACGTTTCCACGTTGGTCGCTGGCGCAGAACAGGACAAGCAGACTGTTTCCGACATCGATGGACTCATCAAAAACGCTTGGGTAACATTCGCAGCATCCGGAGCAGACAAGGATCTCACTGCTTCCGCAGGTGTTCCGCTCACAGGAGGTACCGATGGGCCAGTAACCAATGCTGATCACACCGAATATCTGGAACTACTTGAAGTGACTGACTTCAACACGGTGGGACTGATGTCGGATGATATGACACTTAAGGCTATCTACACCGCTTTTGTTAAGCGGCAGCGAGAGAATGAAGGTAAGAAGATTCAACTGGTGGTACCGAACTACCCTACAGCCGACTATGATGGCGTGATCAGTGTTAAAAACGGCGTTGTATTGTCCGACCAGACTGTGATTGACCGGGTGAAAGCTGTTGCTTGGGTTGCCGGCGCAACGGCCGGAGCTGCGGTTAGTCAGTCTTTGACTTATGCCGCATATGACGATGCAGTGGATGTTGATGTGAAGTATACCAACACCCAGATCGAAGAGGCACTGTTGGGTGGGGAATTCCTGTTCACGGCAAGCCGGGGTCGTGCCATTGTGGAACAAGACATTAACACCTTCCGGACGTATACCCTGACCAAGGGGGCAGAACGTTCCAAGAACCGGGTTATCCGGGTGTTGGATGGCTTAGCTAACGATTTCAAGGACACATTCGAGCTATACTACATTGGCAAAACGGACAATTCCGCAGATGGTCGCAATTTGTTCCGTTCTGCCTTGACCAACATTGTAAACAGCTATCAGGGATTCGGCGCTATCCAGAATTTTAATAGTCAAACGGATGTGTCTGTTCTGGCTGGAGAAGCCAAGGATGCTATATTCGTCGAACTGGACATCCAACCAGTGGATAGTATCGAGAAAATTTATATGAGAGTGCGGGTGAAGTAATCTATGCCAGGATATTTGAAGGCGCAGGATGCCATCTCAGGGCAGGAAGGCCGAGCTTTCGCTACAATTAACGGCGTTGCAGAAGAAATGTTCTATGTGAAGACGCTTGAAGCCACAGTTGAGAAGCAGAAGGCTGAGATTAAGACACTGGGTCGTCGTGGTGTACAACACAAAGCAACGGGCTGGTCTGGTTCGGGGTCGATGACTATTTACTACACCACATCCCGTTATCGTCAGCTGATGCTGGAATATATGAAAAATGGTAAGGATACGTATTTTGATATTCAAATCACGAATGACGACCCCACTTCCAGCATTGGTGAGCAAACGGTGGTGCTAAAAGGCGTTAACTTGGACAGCGTGGTTATTGCCAAGTTGGACACCGAGGCAGATGCGTTGGATGAAGAGGTTAGTTTCACGTTTGACGATGTTGATATGCCAAATACATTTACTGCCCCGACATTGGGTTAACAAAATTTAAATTGAAGTGGAGAGATTGAACAATGAGTAAGAATATGGCGTTTTTCATGAAAGGGCAGGCAGCTGAGGTTAAAGAAGAGGAAGTCATTATCACTCAGCGTTATAAAGATGAAAAGGGAAAGGTTATCCCGTTTATCATGAAGGCCTTGGGGACAACCCGGATTGACGAGTTGGAAACGGAATGCACCAAACCGGAAATTAAGAAGGGTAAGAAAGTTGGGGAAAAGCTTGACGGCAAACGGTTGTCCCTCCGGATTGCCATTGAGTCAACGTTGTACCCTGACTTTAGAGATGCTGAATTGCTCAAGTCATACGGTCTGACCGATCCTGTTGATTTGGCTAAGGCCGTCCTGTCTGTAGGTGGAGAATATATGGAATGGATGCAGGAATCCAATCGGATCAACGGTTTTGACGAATCCGAAGATGAACTGATCGATGACGTAAAAAACTAATCAAGTCCGATGATCGGGATGCCGTATACGCCCACTATGCCCTGCATAAGCTGCATATCTTGCCGCAGGATCTATGGGGGATGGACCCGTACCATCGGGCTTTTATTTACGGCTCAATCGATCAGTATCTTACTGATCAAGAACGAGAAAATAAGAAACGTAAGTAAGGGGCCGGTGGGCCCCCTTTTTTGCGTAGGAAGGAAGATGTGAATGGCAACGTTAACGGCGTTGTTTGATATCCGAGACCGTATAAGTAATCGCGTTAGGCAAATGGGCGGAAATTTTCAGCGACTGAGGGATACTATAAACCAAGTGCAACGGCGGGTTGAATCGTTATCGCGTACCAGGGCGATTATTCAAACTCGGCTACGCGATAATGCAACGCGGGGGCTAAATCGGATCAGGGATCTGCAAAACTATCTGAATCGGCGTGCCACGGTTATTCGGACAGCTATCCGAGATCGGGCCAGTCGAGGTTTAACACGGCTCAGACGCTTGGCTGAAGATATTCGTCGCAGACCAGTAACGGTTGCAGCTCGTGTCAGAGACTGGGCTACTAGAGCCCTTAATGATTTAGCCGCACGAGTACCGCGTATAAGTCGCCTGGTTGCTGTAATCAGTACACGATTGCGTGATGAAGCATCAGCCGGATTGGTTCGGATCAGGGCGACCATGGCTTATCTTAGATGGCGCAGAGCTGTATTGAGGACACATTTGAGAGATATGGCGACCCGGGGACTTGTACGCATACGTCGTTTAGGTGATTCGATTCATCGGAGAGCGGTAGTTGTCGGAACCAAACTGAGGGATCTGGCAACACGGGGGTTAACCCGTATTCGTTCACTTGCAACGGCACTCGGATCGTATACAGCAACTCTGCGCACTCGTTTACGTGATGCTGCAACCAGGGGACTGACGCGGTTGCGTTCATTGGCCCGTAACCTTAACAGTATGAGAGTGACTTTACAAACAAAGGTACGTGACGTGGCTACCCGTGCGTTACATAAGGTGCGTGCTTTAGCCCTTCGAGTGGGAGCTATTACTGCGACAGTAGTTGTGAAAGTCAAAGACTTGGCTACTCGTGCTATGGCTCGTATCGAGAGTGCCGCAGCGGGGATCCAAAACCGTATGTTTAGCCTGGGGGCAGCAGTCGGTGGTACCGCCATCCTTGCACAAGGTGCAAATGCATTTGAGACTGACGCAAGGGCATCAGCAATCAGCGGTATCAGCCAACCTCAGGTTACATCTATGACGGATCAAATTTATTATGGCGAAAACATCGGCACCGAACGTTCTGGGGTTGCTCAGTCTCTCGTTGATTTCGCTCAGCAGACTAATCTCCAAGGAAAGGCACTTCAAGAAGCCGCCAAAACATCAGCCATGTTTGCGCAGTTGTATGGTAAAGACATACCTGAGGTTGACCGTGCTTTTGCATCGGCATATAAAAACCAACTCGGCAGCATGAGCGAGATTGGCGATGTGTCTGCCTATGTCATCAAGAACGCAGGGGACCAATATGATGACTACCTTGATACGATCAATGAATACAGTTCTACGTTTAAGGACCTGCAGCTTAACATGGGTCAGGTAGGTTCGGCATTTGTCGCCGCCGTTCAAGCTGGTGGCCGGAATTTCGATGAACCTGCAGATATGTTCCGTGAATTCAACATTCGTAGGAATGAATTGACGGACAACCAGATTACAGCTATGGCTAAAGTGCTCGGCAAGGCCCGTACTAGGGAACTTTACAAGTCTATGGATGCGGGAACGTTATCCGGACAACAGGTTATGTTTGAATTTGCTACAGCCTTGTCCAAAATACCGAGCGAAGCCCAACGTGCCTTGTACGCAACTGAACTACTCGGTACCAAGTACGAGGACATCAAGGAGCCGGTATTGGCCGCAGCTCGTGCTATCAATGAGCCAATCGAAGCCAGCAAAGAACTGGAGAAACAATTCACATCGATGCGGGAAAACAATCCCATGACACCTATCAACGATGCAAGTCGTACCCTCGGCAAGACACTTAAGACTATAGGGCAATCAGTGATAACCGCAGTTACTCCAGCGTTCATTGAGCTCAACAAATGGGCATCCTCACCCGAAGGACAAAAATCGATAGCCAAGTTTACCGAAAGTGTAGCTGAACTGTCGGGCGAACTTGCCAATGGGTTGTCCAAAGGCATCCAATGGGTGATTGAAAACTGGGACACTTTACTGCCCATCCTGAAGGTTGTAGGTGCAGCATTTTTAGGTGTCTATGGTGCTGCGAAAGGATATCAGGTATTCAAAGTAGCAAGTCCGGTGTTCAAGGGATTGTGGAAGGTGCTCAAGGTCGTATGGAGTGTATTGAAATGGGTAGGAAGTGCACTGCTTTGGTTGGGTAGAGGATTTGTAACGGTCCTCAAATGGGCAAAACCATTCTTGCCTTGGATCGGTCGTGTAGCCGGTGGGTTGGTGCGGTTTATACCTGTCATCGGATGGGTTATAACCGCACTTGGTTTGCTCTGGGCAGCCTGGAAGAACTGGGATACGATTAAAAGTGTTGTTTCATCGGCTTTCGAAGGAGCCAAAGATATTGTTGCACGTGGCGTTAACGCAATTATAAAAAGTGTGAATTGGTTAATTGAGAAACTGAATGGTTTAGGAGATGTGTTCGGATATAACATACCTACAATTCAATTAATAGAAACTCAAGCAATGCGCGAAACCAATAAAAAAGCAGTTTCCACTCTGACTGGTGGTGGTAAAACGCCAAGCAGTCCTATGATGAGTGGAAAGGCTGCGCCAGTCTCATCCTTTCCAAATCTTATTAAAAGCTTCACTCCTAAAACTATTGACGAGCCAAGTCACGCTAAGGGGATTTCCAACATCCCATATGACAATTACAAGGCCAACCTTCATAAAGGTGAAACCGTTCTGCCACGCGAAGAAGCGGAACTGATCCGTGGTATGGCAGCTTCGGGTGGAAGTCAGGCTTCTGCACCTGCAGCAGCGCCAATCAGCATTAATATCACAGGTGACAACCATTACTCCAACGATATGGACGCTAATAAAGTAGTTCGTGTGATCAAAAAGGCATTGCAAGAAGAATTGAATCTTGGACCACAGGGGGTGCAATTCGTATGAGTCGGAGCCGTGAAATTTGGCTATCATGGAACAACAACGCTGAGCGGTTGCGCCTGCCGGTCAATCCGCCCGATATCACAATCGGAAACGCCAGCCAAACGACGACCGTTGATGTGGCCGGGATCGGTGAAGTGGCCATTATCAATGATCCGGTTCTCAAGACGTTCGAGTTCAGTAGCTTCTTTCCCGCTACTTGGGGGCCATATTGCGAATATGAGGATATTCCGAACCCTAAACAAGCAGTGGCCATGATCGAAAAGTGGAAGGCATCAAATAAACCGATCCGTTTCCTTGTCTCTGGTACCGCTTGGAATTTCGCGGCAACGGTTGAAGACTTTGTTTACCGGGAAGAAGGCGGAGACGTCCAAACGATTTATTATGACTTATCTCTTAGGGAATACAAATTCGTGACGATTCGTAAGCTTGATACCTCCAAAAAGGCCAGTAATGGAACCACGAAGGTGACCACGAGCAGCACGGCGGCACGACCCAGTACAAAGACGACACCAGCCAGTTACACGGTGAAGTCTGGCGACAGCTTATGGAAGATCGCACAAGCAAACGGAACAACGTGGCAGAAGCTTGCTGAACTGAACAAAATCAAAGCGCCATACTCTATTAAGCCAGGGCAGGGGCTGAAGCTGAAATGATGGATCTGTTTGTTGTTAGAAGCAATGGAACGTATGAGTTGCCTGTTCAGGATGTGGAATGGTCTGGCCAAAAGTTGAAAGCCCCCCGAACCCTTACGGCGACTATCCTATCCACGACGCGGGGGATGCATCGAAAACAGCCAGTGGATGTGGGGGATCAGTTGTTATTCAAGTGGAAAGGTGAGGAACTTTTCCGAGGAACTGTTTTTACCAAGGATCGCACCAAGAGTGGCAGCCTGGCTTTAACAGCCTATGACGATCTAGTGTACCTTACCAAATCTGAGGACAAATACGTATTTACCGGGAAAACGTTGGGTGAGATAGTCCGGCGTATTTGTGGTGATTTCGGTATCCCGATCGGCAAGATAGCAGACACGCCGCATAAGCTTACCCGCATTCTTCAGGGGACGTTGTTTGATATGATCTTGACTGCAATAAGCCTGACATATAAGCACACCCGCGTTAAATACTACTTGTATTCCGAGAAGGGCAAGCTTCACCTGACCAAGCGCGTGGATCTCGCACATAAATGGGTGATCGAGGACGGGGCTAACCTGGTGGATTATTCATTCGCGCAGTCGATTGAGGATACCTATACTCAAGTTAAATTGACGTCTACAACCAATACGACCATTGAAACCAAGGTCAAAAAGGGTAAAAAGGAAACGATCCAAAAGAAAAAGGTCAGTGCTACTCATATTGCGAAGGTGGATAACCCAACGACTAAAAAGCGGTTCGGTACACTCCAATATTACGAGGAAGTGTCTGACGAGCTGAACAAGGCGCAGCTGATGCAACGCGCAACATCCATGATGATGGAGAAAGGCAAGATAGGCGAGACCTTCAGCATCGATGCGCTCGGTATTGCACCTGTGATCTCTGGATCTGCAGTATATGTAATAGCCAAAGAGCTCGGCGTAAGCCGGGCTTTTTATGTTGATGAGGATAACCATTCCTTTAGCGGTAACGAACATATGATGTCTCTTACGTTGACCAAGACCGATGATCTGCCAGATATCGACGTGACTGTCGAACCAGAGGAAAGTGATTCTGACAAAGATAAGGACAAAGACAAGTCCAAGAAGAAAGACAGCAAGAAAAAGAGCAAGGAAGATGAAGACAAAGAGTTTGCGGAACAGCTTCGCAAGGAAATTTTGGGGTGATGACATGTTGGACATTATCAAGAAAGCTGCAATAGCCGCAATGGAAGCAGCCGGTCCTGTTCAATTGCTTGAAGCCACAGTATTAACACCACCGCCTGGACTGAGTATCCAAATAGGGTTGGACACCAAGAACCCGATACCAGCGGCAATGCTGTCAGTATCGGAACGTCTTACCTCCTATACTCGTGAGGTGGAAATAGAAGGTGATTTTGAAATGGAAGGTACGATTCAAACCGATGAGTATTCTGGGAATGGAAAAATAACGGGTTCCGGTATTTGTTCGGGAACGGTTACGTTCCTTGATGAACTGAAAGCAGGAGACAAAGTGCTGGTTATGAGTGTACAAGGTGGTCAGTCTTACGTCATTTCAGAAAGGTTGGTGAAATATGGTGCTGACTCCTGATTTGAACATTCAAGTGCCGGATCTCTTCAGTTCGGAGATCCAACCAACCCGGACATATTCATTTGATCCAGCAACTGGCGAAATTGGTCGTGCCATCGATGGGTTGGAAGCGATGAAGCAATTTATCATTAAAGCCATCCGGACGATCCGATTTGAGCATGTCATATATCCCGACTCCTACGGGGCCGAATCTGATACTGTTGTGGGCCTGGCGACAAGTGCGGGTTTTGTAGCATCGGAACTGCCAAGGGTTATCACTGAGGCATTGATTTACGATGAGCGAATCAGCGAGGTAAAGGATTTTGATATCGAGCAGCAGGGAGACAACGCCACGGTCACATTCACCGTTGTCACAAACGAAGGGGATCTGCGGCTAACGGAGGTGGTCGGGAGTGTTTGATACAGAAGAATACGAATATGAAGCCATCTTGCAGAGGATGCTTGACCGGGTACCTGATATCGTTGATAAGCGACCAGGCAGTATCATTTATGATGCCTTAGCGCCTGTAGCAGTCGAATTGACTCAAGTCTATATCGATTTGTCTGCGGGTGACGACTTATACAACGTCGATACAGCAACGGGAGAATACCTTACTGAAGGAGCGGCTGAATGGGGGGTTAATCGGAAGCAAGCAACGTTTGCAGTTCGAAAAGGCACGTTTTTGGATTCGAATGGAGCAGGTATGGATGTAACCATCGGCAGCCGCTTTTTTATTGAGGATTTGAATTACTCAGTCACAGAAAGAGTTTCACAAGGCGTGTACAAAGTGACTTCTGAAACTGCAGGAGTCTTGGGAAATGCCCCATTCGGTTCGTTGCTACCAATGGAGTACATTAACGATTTAGCGTCGGCAACCCTGAGCGACATCCTGGTACCTGGGGAAGACGAGGAAACGGACGACCAGCTGCGTGAACGATTTTTTGTTGAAATTAATGAACAACCTTTTGGCGGTAATGTTGCTGATTACCGGCAGATGATTAGAGCCTTGGATGGGGTAGGAGCGGTGCGGATCACTCCAGTTTGGCAAGGGGGCGGCTCCGTTAAAGCAACGATTATGGCAACAGGTAATGTTCCGCCTTCAACCGCTTTGATCAAACAGTTGCAAGAGGTAGTTGATCCAGTGGCTTTTGCAGGAGAGGGAATTGGGTTAGCTCCAATCGGTCATACCGTGACGATAGACGGGGTTAACTGGTTCACGATTAACATCACAACTACGTTAACATTGGACTCCGATATATCGGTTGGACAAGTACAACAAGATGTTGAAGATGTGATCGATGGATACCTTCAGGCACTCAAATCAACATGGGAATCCGATGCACCATTGATTATACGGGTTGCTCCGCTTGAGTCACGCATACTGACTGTTTCCGGGGTTGTAGACGTGATTGGTACTCAGCTAAACGGATCTAAAACAAACATTATTCTTGGAATTGAACTGGTACCGCAGAGAGGAACGGTGATACTGAGTGAGTAGATTACAAGAGTATTTACCTTCGTATTACCTGGACAGTAAGCAAATGTCCACGCTACTCATGGCACAGGAGATAGAGTTGGACAACATTGCTGCGGGGGTCTTACGACAACGTAATGACATGTTCATTATGACAGCCAGCTCGACGGCAGTACGGCGTAGAGAAAAGATGCTGCGCATCCAAGCTGACCCCGCTACAGAATCGTTAGATTTCCGCCGCAGGCGCATCATTAACCGTCAATCGACTAAACCCCCATTTACACATCGTTGGTTGCAATCGCAACTGGATCGTCTACTTGGTCCAGGATTGGCCGTTGTGTCGGTTAATCCAGCAGAGTTTTTGTTGCTGGTCACAACGAATATAGAGAATGCAAATTTATTTCGGGAAGTGCAGCACACCATTCAAACGGTGAAGCCTGCGAACATGGTATACCAGCAAAACACATCCTTACGGCACAGGATCGGTGTTAAGCACACGACCACCAAACGAGATGTGTCTTGGAATTATAAGCTTGACGGCAGTTGGAAACTTGGCGAGAAACCATTTGCTACATTGGGACCAGAGGTGATGTTGTAATGGATCAAGAAGCATTGAACGAGCTGGCCACGTATCTCCATTCACGAATTACAAAAGTGGTCCTGAATGGTGTGTACGAGATCACAGATTTTGTGGAAAAAACGGTCTCGGATTCAACAGTTGCACTCAACTTCTTGATTCCGGCTGCAGATGTATCCATGGTCACATTAATCGAAGTTAAAGGCCAAAATATCCGAGTGAGTTCGAAGGCTGTAAACGTCCCGAACTTGTCGGATACGCTCATGCTCGAAACTTTTGAAATAGAAGAGGTGACAGATTAATGGCGAGAACGGATTGGACGGTTGAGGATTCTGTATTGCCGAATGACTTTAACGCGATCGGAGAAGAAATTAATGAGCTGCATAATGGATTCATTAAGAAATCGATTGTCATTCCTGCGGGAGAAGACCTTAATACCTACATGGAAGAGGGCAACTATTATTGTCCTGCTAATGCTACTGTAGAAACCTTGCTTAATTCCCCAACAGGAGAGGCGTTTCACTTGACAGTCGAGCCGCATGCGGGAGTGTTGCAAACCCTAACCACCTTCCAGCCTGGGAATCTGGAAGTGTACCAAAGAAACTACTACTTCGGATGGGGGCCGTGGAAAAAAGTACCTACAAGAGATGAACTTGAAGAGATACTGCCCCAGGCTGACGAGAATGGTCAGGCTTACGTCAACGAAAGGCCGTGGCAGAAGTACCCCTTGACACAGGATAACGGAAAAGTGAAAAGGTTTGTTTCAGGGGCTACGAATGATCTTGTCAATCCCGGATTTTATTACGTTGGATCAACGGTTACAGGGCTGCCACCTGATCCCGGGGATTACTATTTTGAAGTCTTTGCAGATTCCAACGCCATACTCCAACGCGCAACCAAAGCCGGATCATCGACAATGTATGTTAGGCATCGGTGGCCCAATTCCATTTGGAGGTCTTGGGAGTTACAAGCACCAGTAAAAAGAGTTTGGGGGGCGTTATAATGGCTGCGACTTTCAAAAGGTTAGGCGCAGGCAATGTTTCCGCCGCCAACAGTACGCTAACAGCTTACACCGTTCCCGTGAGCTATAAAGCTATAATCAAATCTTTCATCATTTCAAACGGTTCTGCTGGTAACGTGAACCTTATTGTTCGTATGGGTAGCGTCGAAATCTTATTTAATTACATTATGAAGCCGTACGACACAATAGTTGTACCTGTGATGGATCAGCTTTTAATTGCGGGAAACACGATAACATTTTACGCGTCTGCTGGAAATTCAATAAGTTATTACATTTCCGGTATCGAGGCATTGACAACTGACCCTGAGTATATAGATGTAACGCGGTTTGGTTTGGGACTAGTGCCCTCAGACCTAGGAAATATTGTTACCTCATCTGCAAAAGATCGGTTAGTTAAGGGGATTATTCTTTGCAACACAAACAGCGCAGATACAAGGGTCTATATGAATGTTTCGACCCGGAATATATTACAAGGATTCATGATCAAAGCATATGAAACCATACTTGTACCCACGACGGACCTGTTAATCCCGGCAACAGAAGTTATTGCTGCTTCTGGTTACGGGATTAATTACTACATCACGGGCAAGGAGTTGGGATAACATGCCGACACTTGATAATTTCTCACTGGGCAATTATACGTTGGGCGGTCCGAGTGGAGGGGTTGAATCTCTATCTTTAATGCCATCCCTTTTAAATAATGCCTCGACTTGGAGTGCAGGCACTAATGGTATGGGTACTGTGATTGCTTCAATACCAGCAGGCACAAGAATTATAAGTATCGCCCCTCTTCAAGATGCAGCAAGACTAACCGTAACCTACACCAGTGGTGCCAATCCCTTTATATTCATTGGTTTGAAAGATTCGAAGGGGAATATTTGGCCTTTAAATAATACTTATGCTGGAGTAGGGAATATCAACGTAAGTCATTCGCAATTAAGCATAAGAACGGATGAATCTGCGTTAGCGGGGTGGAGGTTAGGCGCACAAAACCCTGTGACAACCGGGTCATGGTCACAGTCATTCGTTTCAAAACCTTCAAGTTTCGATCCAGATTCCGGACCAATGGAACTAGGTTTGTGTATTAGCAACAACTACGCTGTAACTGCAGCAGGTATATACATGCAATATTTCAGAGTTGCGACCGCTTAGATTAGAGATAACAGGGGGAAAGGGGATATTTGAAGAGCACGTCCGAATTCGGATCGTGTTTATTTGTGCTTGGAGTAGTCAGTGAATTTCATAATCAATAGATGGGGGATATGATTTTGGAGAACGTGGGGAAATGGGTTTTGGCCTTAGGGAGCTGGTTAGTGTCTTATTTATTTGGGGGTTGGTCTGGAGTGTTGGGAGTATTACTGTTCTTCGTTATTTTGGATTATTTGACGGGTGTTGTGGCTGCCGGATCTATTGGAGGATTAAAAAGCAAAATTGGCCTTATCGGGATTGCCCGGAAGGTCTTTATTTTTGCGATGGTGGCTGTCGGTCACTTGGTGGATGGCATCCTTGGTGATGGCCACTTATTCAGGGATACGGTGGCATTCTTCTACATTGCGAATGAGCTAATTTCTATCACTGAAAATGGTGGGAAAATGGGAGCGCCTATTCCAAACGTGATCAAGCAGGCAATTGAGGTCCTGAAGGGTAAAGGCGGTAACGACAACGATAAAGGAGCTGGTACAGGTGCAAGCACGTAAAGAAGGAAATGTTCAAGGCATTGATGTCTCCCGTTACCAGGGCAAGATTGATTGGCTGCAGGTGAAGGCAGACAAGCGGGAATTCGTATTTATCAAAGCTACGGAAGGTCAGACATACACTGATCCGAATTTTGTGGCCAACGTTAAGGGTGCCTTGTCGGCGGGCTTGTTGGTTGGAACGTATCATTTCCTGAAGGCAACAACATCAGCTGCAGCAAAAGCCGAGGCGGCTCATTATGCAAAATCCCTCGAGGAGATCGGCGGGGCAAAAGCATTGCAGTTACCGCCTGTGATGGACTATGAGAACAATCCTGAAGGGATCAGAAAGGCACAGATCAACATTGTGGCCAAAGCTTTCTTGACTGAGCTGGAGCGGCTGACAGGGATCAAACCGATCATCTATACGGGCAACTCATTCGCAAGCAATTTTGATACTGGCCTTTCCGGTTATGATCTCTGGATCGCACGTTACAGTAACACTCGTGTTCCTGACGATCAACCAGCTTGGAAGACCTGGACCATATGGCAATATAGCGATTCAGGCAAGGTACCGGGTATCAGTGGCAATGTGGATCTGAATGAGTTCAATGGGACGTTGGCGGATCTCAAGAAACGATATGGGAAGGAGAAAGACATGAGTAATCCATTTGAAGGGTACCGGCTCACAAGCCCATTTGGTATGCGCAAGCATCCAGTGAGTGGCATCAATAAGTTTCATAGGGGTGTAGATCTTGTTGTCACACCTGCAGACGGGCCAATCTATGCATTTGTAGCAGGTGAGGTTATGCACGCTAAAATGGGCGTGTCCGGATCCGGCTTCGGAAATTACGGTGTGACAGTTGCCATTAAGGACGACAAAGGTTGTCTGCACGTTTACGCCCATTTATCAGCTGCAGGCGTAAAAGTTGGTCAACAAGTCAAACGTGGTCAACTGATCGGCAAGCAGGGCAGTACAGGCATCAGCAGCGGGGCGCATTTGCATTATGAAGTGCGCAAAGCCTTCAGTCCGCAATATGGTTATACGGCCACAGAAGCGGGAGTTGTGGAGCCGACACAATACTTAATTAATTACAATGGGCAAACGCCTATTAAGGAGGACAAGCCAGTGACGGTAAGAGATGTCAATGTGCCGAGCAAGTGGGCAGAAGCGGCATGGGCAGAAGTTACAGCCAATGGTTATTTTGATGGGACACGTCCGGGGGCGACAATCACGCGTGAAGAAACAGGAGTCGTCATAAATCGGCTCAGGAAAAACTTCCTGAAGCTTATTGCAGGGATTAACGGAAACGTGTCCGATATGGATGAGAGACTGAAGAAGATTGAAGCAGAAGGATAATTGTGATAATATAGGAACAAATCCGATAGCATCGGTAAAAAAGGACTCCACTAGCATAACGCTGGTGGGGTCTTTTTTTCGTTTAATATTTTCAATTCCATGATATTATTTACAATAAGCATATAAAACTAAGGCGGGGATAAAATGACTAATATTTTAGATACTCTTGCTGTAAAGAATGAGTTCCCTATTGTTTTTATTGGATCAGGCATTTCTAAACGGTTTTTAGTCGACTTCCCAGATTGGCCAAATTTGCTTAGAGAGTTCTGGGAAAAGGCTGGCCTTCAGAATTTTTATGGAGAACTTAATAACACTAGATCGCAGGTTCAAAGAGAATATCCAGACTTTAACGAGAAAGAAACGGAGCATGAAGCATATATACAGTTAGGTGCTAGATTAGAGAGAGAGTACAATTTACTTTTTAATCAAGGTGATTTATCAATTCACAACTTTAGCCAGAAAGATGCATTCTTAACAAAGCTTTCTCCTCTAAAAAAAGCAATTGCTAATCGATTTGAAAATTATTCGTTTCGGGATGGTTTTGAAGAAGAGTATGAGTCATTCGTTAAGATGTTACTAAAGACTCAAATAATTTTGACGACAAATTATGATACTTTCATTGAAAAATCTTATGATGAAGCTAGTGCATACAAAATTACAAAGTACATAGGTCAGCGAGGCTTCTTTAAAGATACATATGATTACGCTGAACTTTACAAGCTTCATGGATGTGCTGAAAGTCCTGATGATATCGTACTTACAAAAGAGGATTATATTAAATTTGAAAAAAATTCAGTTTTGATAAGTGCTAAAATAATATCAATAATGCTAAACTCACCGATTATATTTATGGGGTATTCTTTAACCGATGTTAATGTTAGAAGGATTATTAAAGATTTCACGAGGTCAATCTCAGATGAAGAGGTACAATTACTCGAAGATAGGCTCATTTTAATTGAATGGAGCGAAGGGGAAGAAGAGTTAATTGAAGAAGTCCTTAATGATAGAGATTTAGGTTGTAAACTTAAAGTTTTAAAAACTAACAATTTTAAAAAAGTATTTGACAAGATCAGCGCCGTAAATCAAGGTGTTGCTCCTTCGGAAGTGAGAAAATATAAACATGTCATTAAAGAATTGATAGTAGATAGCGGAAAGAAGGGGAGTTTAAATTCACTATTAGTCTCTCCTATGCAGTTGGAAGAGGTAGAGAGACGAATAGGAGACAATAAATTAATTGTTGCACTAGGAGATGCAACATATATATTCCAAATGCCTGATTTACTGAGTTATGTATATAACTACTTCTTTGAATCCGATGTAATTCATACTGATATAGCTTTAAGGTATATTGCAAGTCAACCTGATAATTCAAGAATACCTTTTTTGAAGTATATTAAGGAAGTCGATGTGGATCAGACTAACCTTCACAATTTTGATAAAGATAAAATAAAACGAAGAATAACTAAATTCTCGGATGTAGGTGAATGTACACGTACGATTAGCGCATCATATAAAATAAAAAGAAATTCTCTCCAAGCTATTATTGATCTTAAGTTTAAGGAAGAAAAGGAATTTGATGTGATCGCGTACAATGCACAAGCTTTGGATAGAGATCAACTGAGGGAGTATCTTCTTGCTAAATTAAACCGATATAAGGACGAAGGGGCAAGACTCCTACCAACATCCCTAAGAAGAATTTTTATGGTGTACGACTTCATAATAAATAGAGACTAGCGCTCTAACCCACGTGTGGATTGTCACTAGTCTCTTTGATACCTTATATTATATGCCAGGATTATATAATAATATTCATAAAGATGCAATACTTTATTGGGGAGTATGTGTTGCTGGATGTTATAGGCAAAATTAAACGGCAAAAAGGAAGGGTCATATAGCCCTTCCTTTTTAATAATAACGCATAAAATAATGAATTTAAGAAATAACGAATAAATCATAGCGAATAAGATCTTATATAAGTAGTATATTACTGAAATCAGTTGGATATGTCAACTTCTCGAAAAAAATTATTCTTTACTTGGTGCAGCAGTATCAACGGCGCGGGCTAACAATGCAGTACCCTCATCTGTGAGTTTTAATGAGTTCTTTTTGTCACCTGAACTCATTAATTTTACGCCATCTTCAACAAGTTTATTAACAGTCAAATTTTCAAGCAATTGACTTGATGTATTAGGAGGTATAGAAAGTTTCCGAGTAAAATCTTTTCTCAAATAACTATTTCCGAGAAAGAGATCTTTACTGCTGTTAACAATATGCCAATCTTGTATAATCTTTAATGCTTCAATTACATAATTCTCAATAGTAACTTTTTCAACAGATACATTGAGAAAAGAGAGTAAATCCTCACTATAATTAGCAAAAGTAAGCATATCTATATGCTTTGGAACTGAATTTGATAGGTAAAATAGTTCGACACGTTTACCCTTATACACCATTCGACTAATTACAGGTATCATATCGCTATCTGCCGTAACAAAAACATAACAAGAGACATTCGGATCTTTGTATGTATGTTCTATGGCATCAATACAGAGTTCAATATCAGAGGAATTTTTTCTGTGACTCCCATCCTTGCCATTAGAATATACGTGGCGGATTTGAACCCTCTTTTTTTGCAAACTAGTCAATTCAGTTTTGATTTTCTCAAAGTCTGCATAAGCCCTAAACGTTCTTACTTGTTCTTGTCCATAACGTTCCCACAACTGCACAAATAAATTTTTTAATGGGTCACTATGGTTAGGATCGTGAGAATAATTATTCATGAGTGTCCAATAAACATTATCATAGTCAACAAAGATCGCTACATTGTCTAATTGATTTTTTTTACTGAGAGAGGTCAAAGCTGATTCAGTTGATTGACCCATTATATCAGAGAATAGTGCAAGTAGTGCAGCGTCATCTATTTCCTTACGCGGCTGTGGTTCTGTATCAATCGTCGTTTGATCAAGTATCTTAATATTATCTTTCTCAACTTCTGGCTTCACAAATATATTCCCCCTAAATATAATTTTTATAAGAGCTTACATTTTGAATATAACATGCAGAATGTATCTGTGGTAACAATTTCTAGTTTGAGTGTACTCCATGTAGCTATAAGTTAATGAAGAGTAACAAAAGGTACTGTTTACATATAAAAACAGTACCTTTTGTTGTTGTCTTAAAACTATAACTCGCTATTTCTTTCAATCTTTGTTGGCAAGTTCTTCACGCAATGCTCGTTGGAGCACTTGCGAAAAGTTTATCTTTGCATCTATTGCAGCTAAGTTGAGATCCTCAGGAATAGTCAAGTTCTTGCTTACATACTTAATTTTTTCTTCCAATATCACATTCGTTATTATTGTTCGTTGATCAGCAGCAAGATGGATTTTGTTTAAGGGTGTAGCTAAAGGTATTTCTTCTTTATCCTCTAAACGGCTCTCAATTGTGAGTTTTAATACTTCTTCAGCTCTACGAATCGCTTCCTCAATTGTTTCTGCTTGTGATAAAGCTTCTTCAAGATCAGGGAAAGATATCTCTATGTGCTTTTCTGTAAAGGTGAGAACAGCAGGGTAAACATAAGCTTTTTTCATTTGATTGCATCCTTCCATTGATTGATGTGGTGCAATTGACTTGCCAGTATATTTGAAAGATGAGGGGCTAGAATTTCAGCCCCGTCTTCTTCTCGATGTCCTTCATGATGTGTAGTGCTACATCTTTTACTGGGTGGGTTATAGTAACCTTCCCTTTTATTGTTGGGTGTTTGTATTGGAAATGATCGCCTACAGTATGTACCAGATACCATCCGTTAGCTTTCAAAATCCTTAGCACCTCTCTTGAAGAATAACTCTTCATTCCTGTTCCTCACCTCCTAAATATATTATAACACGCATCAATGCGCATTACAAGTTATGTATCAGTACCTCCCAAGAGTTCAGAAACTTTAATACAATGAAAGTTAAAGGTGGATATTCAACAAAATACGACAAAAATATGGAAAATAAAATAAATATTAATACATATGAACTATATATAATATGAGACATACTGCTCATTGAACATGCTGGGTTTAAAATGTAATATTTCATTTGTTGTTAAAAAAAGGAGGAATTGATTTGAAAAAGTATTTATTAGGTTTATCATTTTTCACCGTATTGTTCTTTGGAGCCTTTTTCAATTTGAACAGCGTTAGTGCATCGCCTATTACAACTGGTGAACCAGAAGTGGAGGCTCAAACTAATGTTAATGAAGATATCGGTATTTTTGCTGAGATTGGGCCTACATATCCAGGGACAAATATCAAAATGCAAGTTGGAGATATTCTCTATTCAAGTAAGTCGAATGAATCAACATATTTTGTTGGTCATGTAGGTATCGTAGGATCTGACTATAAGATATATCATGTTACACCAGCATGGAATGGTGGCGCAGCAAGTGATATGACTTCATATGTAAGATTGCATAAATCTGGTGAAAAGCTTAGCATTTATACTCCACGTGACGGTCGAGGAGTTAAAGCAGCAGCTTGGGCTAAAAGTAATTACAGTCGAGCTACAAAATATCTAATTAATCCTTTGGACAAACTTAGTGTAATGACTCCAAATTACTGTTCTAAATTCCTTTGGCAAGCATTTTATTATGGAGAAAATTTTGATATGCTCGGTAAGAGAACCTCTGATAAAGAGGTTGGCCTAATCTATCCTTTCGCTTTTACTAATAGTATTTATTTCGTTTCGAAAGGTTCGTTTACTGCTAACTGGTAAGAGAACTTCTGGTCAAGAGTTTTGCAGCCTAGCTGCCTATCATTTTTGTTTTACTAATAGTAATTCTTTCGAGTTAAAATGTTCATTTATTGCTAACTAAATTAAGTTAAAAGGACCGTATCCTGTGTACGGTCTTTTTGATATAATTTGGATATTAACTTATTGTAAACAGGAGGTAAAATGAAAAAGCATAAGACTTTGTGGATAGTTTCTTCTTTTGTTGTTATTATTATCCTTCTTTCTGTTGGTTGGTATATAAACTATAAGTTGAAGATGCACAATTTGGAGGAAAGTCTTCGCAATTATTTGATAAACGAGAAAGGAATAAAAAGCACCGAAATTTTAAGTATACATGCCCGTAGAAGTAAGATGCCGATGTACCCTGTCACAGTCCGCTTTAAAAATGATCCTGAAGAATATGTATACACAGATAAAGAAGGAACAGAATGGTTTCAAGTTTACCCTGATCCTAATTAAAATATGTTATATACCAGCTCCATTTGATATTGATATCAGTGGGGCTTTTTTCTTGTTGAATAACAAACATACATTCGCATATACTAATAAAAAGCAAACAAATGTTCTTATTGGAGGGATGAACATGCCAGTGAAATATTTAGGGTGGTTGGTCGAGATTATCTATGAGGATCAAAGCGGAAAGATCACAAAACGCCGTATCCAGGTCAAAAGCATTCGGTCCGGAATTATCAAAGCTGATGATCTATTGTCGGGGCAGCCGCGGACATTCAAGGAGTCCGGTTTACTGGCATGCCATCCGATCAGAACGACAGCGTAGGGGGCATAAACATGTTGACTGATTACGAGCGGAAAGTACTAAGGATTTTGTTTAATTACAGTAGCGGCCGCAGACGATTACCGACGATTCATGAACTTACGGTTAAGACCGGGAAGGATAAGCCGGATGTCATGGCTGCTCTTGATGGTCTAATCAAAGCGGAATACATACAGTGGGAAGACAAGTCAGACACCAGTAATCTTGTTATCCTGGAAGGCTGGGAACGGGAATCGGAGAAGCCTAAGCTTCCCAAGGTACCGCCACCGGCGCAGTTAAACGATTTAAGTTACTGGACCCTATATTAAGGAGGAATGCAACATGGCAAGCAAATTGACGGCAAACGGGGTCTATGAGGGATCACGTATCATTTTACCTGAACATCGTGAAGCGTACCTAGCTCAAGAAGCGTTACAAAGGCGGAGAGGTAAGCCTGTATTAGATGAACAAGAAATGCAGCACATTGAGGAAGCTATCTTTGAGTCGTACCAGGAATGCAAATCAGTAACGTTAACTGTGTTCAGCCCATTTGATGACGAGGTGCTGCGGGGTGTTGTCACATCAATTGATAAGCCGAGCAGGCAGATCAAACTTGTCCGAGGGGAAGAAGATTACAGTTTCATTAAAATAGAAGAAATTATAAATGCGAGCATTTAAAGTCGTGTTCTGAGTATGCTATATATAATAGGAAGAGATCGGTCAATTGACTGGTCTTTATTTGTTTTTAAATCACTTTTGTTATGGTCTAAATATTAAGTACCAAATGGGGGGCGATGCCCCTCGCCTCCATTAGAGTCAAAAGCCATCAACCAGCGTTCTGGTTGGTGGTTTTTCTGTTTATCACACCAATTAGAGTACTAACGCTTTATACCGGAGTGACCGTACTTAAATACGCAAATCAGGTGCAAGTTACATCTTTAAATGGAGTTTGATATAATGAGAAAATAGGGTATTAGTGTAAGAAAGGTGGGCAAGCTAAGTGAATATAGATGTTGTAATAAAACGTTATGAGAAGAGGGTGTTGTTCGTGAAGAGATACACTCGTAAGAACAAACTTATTGCACTTATGAATGCAAAAGCTTCACTTGCGGTTGAAGGAATGCATCTCACTGCTTCAGAAGATAATTTAATTATGGAGAGATTAAACGGTAATTTGAAAAATAGTGAATTCCTAGCTCATGCAATGGAACTTGCAAGAAATGTATGAAGAAGGCAATTCAAAATACTGTTATCCGAATAGCAATGTATTAATAAATATACCTGGATTCAAAGAGCAACGACAATTAGATGCTTTTGATAGGGTAGTGACTTTAGATCGGTTAAGAATGTTACATCTAAAACCTTTAAAAGGTGATTATAACCGTGCTCATTTATGTGAGATTCATAGATTTCTCTTTCAAGACATTTATCCTTTTGCTGGTGTTTATCGTAATGAGGAGATAGGAAAAGACTCTTTTCGCTTCGCTAACGTGCAATTTTTAGAACCTGAAACAGATCGACTACTTCTGGAGCTTAAAGCTGAGAACTTGTTAAAGGATCTGAACTACAAAGTTTTCACAGAAAGAATAGCTTATTATTTGGCCGAATTGAATGTACTTCATCCTTTTAGAGAAGGAAACGGTCGAGCGCAGAGAGAGTTTATACGTGTATTAGCTACAGAATCAGGTTACCACCTTGATTTTACCGCCGTTGAGGCTGAAGAAATACTCAAAGCTATGATTCAATCTCCATATAATACTCAGAAATTGATTGAGGTTTTTAGAACCATTACGAAGAGAATAGATGAATAAAGTTTAGTTACTCGGGTGACAACAAAACTGAATAACACCAGAAGCTTATATGCAGTTAACTTCAACAGGAGTTTCATTAATAGTATAAGTTAAAGCCACCATTTTGGTATTATCCCCTTTAAGTAGACACTTAAAAAAACCTTCATGTTATCATGAGGGTTTAAGTGGCACTTGGAGGGGATATTTTTATGGCGAAAAAAGGACAAACATTTCAGAGATATACCGAAGAATTCAAATTGAATGCAGTTAGATCATATGTCGAAGGTTCTTCAAGTTACAAGGTGGTCGCTGAGCGCGAAGGGATTCGAAACTGTTCACAACTAAAGGTGTGGGTGAAAAAGTGGAAAAACGGGGAAGCGTTCGATGAGCGAAAAAACAACATCCCGAATCCACTGAAGGGACGCCCCCGCACAGCCTTTGGTAGTGTGGAGGAAGAACGAGATTATCTTCAAGCGCAGGTGGATTATTTAAAAAAGCGGTATCCAAATCTAGTAAAGGAGAAGCGCTGAGCCAACGGGAGAACTATGATATCCTAGATGAACTGCGCTGCTTGCATGGCATTACACGCCTATTAACGGTAGCAGGGATCCCTCGATCCAGTTACTACAAATGGCGAGCAACACAGCCGCAGCGAGACGCAAGACAAGACCGTGATCGTGAGATCAAAGAACACATGATGGCTATTCATTTTACAAACCGAGAGTTTGGTTATCCTCGCATGACAACGGCGTTGTGGGAAGCTGGTCTGAACGTCAATCACAAGAAAGTATGGCGATTGATGCGGGAACTATCGATCCAATCGGTGATTCGCAGGAAGCGAAAGAAGTCTTTCTATACGCCATCTGTCATCTATCCAAATCGCCTGAAGCGTAAATTCCATGCCACAGCACCTCAGCAAAAAATGGTGACGGATATTACGTATATTTCGGATGGAAGCACGTTTGTTTACCTATCCGTGATTCAAGACTTGTTCAACAACGAAATTGTAGCTTGGCAGTTGTCTAAACGGAACGATGTTCAGCTCGTATTGGATACGGTGGAACAATGGACACAAAAAAGAGACGTTTCGGAAGCCGTGCTCCATTCGGATCAGGGCTTCCAATATACGTCTCAGGCGTACAACACACGATTAGAAGCATTCGGCGTCAAGGGCAGCCACTCTCGCAAAGCAACCTGCCTGGATAACGCATGCATCGAATCCTTCTTTTCGCATCTCAAGACAGAGAAGCTGTACCTTAACCAGTGTAATTCAGAAGCAGAGATTCGACAAGCCGTGGAAGATTACATGTACAATTACAACTACCGACGATTTCAAGCCAAACTCAAACAGCGCGCACCGATTGAATATCGATGCGCACTGGCAGCATAGCTTTTTTCATCTGTCTACTTGACAGGGGTATGACCATTTGGTGGTCTTTTTTGTATCTTCTTTTTTATTTAAATTTGGATAATGTGAAGAACGGTTTTGAGCATTATTAGATAGGATGGTGTAAATAATAAGATTAAATACTTATCGCACCATAATACAATATTGAGAAGGAATCATTTTGTTGTAAAACTAATTTATGGATTTATATTTGGAATATTTTTATATAGAGGAATTTGCTTCAAAATTTGATAAGATAGTTAAGGTTTATTAATATTTTGTTTAAAATGGAGGATAATTTAATGGACGCATTTTTAGCTTGGGTTAACATAGATCAAGTAATTCCTAATCCAATGAATCCAAGGAGAGACCATTCTATAGAAACAGAGCAAATGCAAGAGATATTAAGGTCAAAGGGATGGGCTGAAGCTATAACATGCTATAAAAAGGGGCAGTATTACATAATACTATCAGGACATAGGAGATGGCATTCAGCTAGAAAAATGGGTGAAGTGGAAGTTCCTATATACATTGTTCAGGCTCCTGAGAGCGATGCGGAGGAGTTAGATCGTCTGGGCTCAATACAAGGTGGACAGGTAGATTGGACACCATACGAATGGGCGAAATATACTTTTGACGTGTGGGTTAATTCCGGTAATATTTCTTATGCTGAATTAGCGACCAAGCTAGGTGTTACTCAGAGCTTAGTTAGTTCTCGGATTCGCGTATATAACTTTTACCCGAGAAATGAAATAGAGGATAAATTATCAAATGGAATGTATTCTCTATCGATGCTGGATTATATTTATAAGTGGATTAAAAGGTTGGAAAAGTATCATTTTGATTTATTTCAGTCAATGGGTGAGGAACTTATCAGAAAGCAAATGCTAAAAAAATATGAGAACAAATGTTTTAATAGTAAAATTGCTAATGATAATACTTTTGTAACAAATGCATGTTCTCAAGATATTTTCAAGTTTCTTACAGATATTAACAAAAGACTACATGATTGCCAACTTGAAATAGAATTGTTGGGAGTTGAAAGTGACACAGATATTACTCAAAATAAGTTAAATGTTAAGGTAATTGCTGATGAAATTCGACTTATTGAGTGTCGGACGAAAAATGAAGCAGGTAAATTGATGGACCAACTTAACAAACTTTTAGCTGAAATTGATCTGAAAGAGAAACAATTGCTTGAGATATTAGATAATAATGAAAAATAAAATAAATATATTAAGGACGAAGTCAGTATGTACAAGATAAATTTGGTTTGGGTAAATATAGAAAATATTATTCCTAATCCTTTAAATCCTAGACAGGATTATTCAGCAAGAACTGAGGATATGCAAAGAATTATAAAAGAAAAAGGCTGGGAATCTGGAATAACATGTTATTTGAAGGAAACCAAGTACGTTATTTTATCTGGGCATAGAAGGTGGTATGCAGCTAAGAGATTGGGAATACATAAGATCCCAGTTATTTTGGTGAAGGAACCTCATTCAGAAGAGGAGGAACTCGAGAGACTTGGTTCGGTGCAAAGTGGAAAAGTTGATTGGAGTATGTATGAATGGGCCAAGTATACTTATGAAATGTGGATTATGTGGGATAAGTGCTCATTTCATGAGTTAGCAAAGAAGATGGGGGCTGACAGTAAACAAATTGCAGTAAGGATAAAAGTATTTCAATATTATCAACATTCTGAGATTGAAGAAAAGCTTGCGAGTGGTGTGTATACTCTATTTGCTTTATACTATTTAATAGGATGGCTAGAAAAACTTGAAAAATTCAAGACTGATTTAGTTCATAGATTTAATAAGGATCTAATAAGAACTACGATGTTACGAAAGATTGAGTTGGGACTTGTGACAGTTAATGACTTGAAAAATGAGATTCTCGTCCGTTCTTTAAGCGACGAGCAGGTTAAGTTATTTTTAGTGAATATGAAAATGAAGTTATCTGATGTATTGGAAGATAAAGCAATCGACAAGGAAGCGGGAAGCAGTAAACTGAAAACACATCAGGTTAAAATTAAAAATGCATTAGTTCAAATTAATAAAATTAGTGCTAATAACACCTATGAAGCAGGAGATTTACTGAATAATTTGAAAAAGCTGAAGGAAGAAGTTGTTTCTAAACGCAAACAACTAGAGGATCTTTAGTTTTTACTTCTGGATTTATCTTTATTTATAGTAGAAGGAGTCCTTAACGCGACATCAAAACTGTGACTACACCCGTAGAAGCTTATTTGCCTTTATCTTTGGACAGGGGGCGACGCTCCTAGCCTCCATTAGAGTGAAAAACCACCCACCAGCGTTTGAAGTGCCCCCCTAGAATAGACATCGGCTAAACCCTCTGGGTTTAGCCGATGAAATTCTAGGGGGGGCATTTTTTTATGGCGATTAAGTGACAAAAGTTTAAAACGTATTCGGAGAAGATAAAAAATGAGGCTATTCGTCTGCATACGGTTGAGGGGTGGACTTACCGAAAGATCAATGAACATCTGGGGATTCATGATCCAGGACGAGTGAAGCGCTGGATGCGAAAATATCGGGAACAAGGTGAGTTTAGACTGATGGATCAGCGAGGTCGACGTAAAGAATACTTGGATCAAGATCTCTATGTACAAAAACTGAAACGGGAGAATGAGTTGCTAAAAAAGTGCTTGGTAATCTGAAAGGAGGAAGCAAACAAGAAAGATTTCAGATCATAGAAAAAGTAGCGGCATATGGTGATATCCAGAAACTCTGTGATGTGTTTGGCGTGTCACGGAGTGGATTTTATGCCTATGTAAAACGTAAACGATTCGATCGCGATGCAAAGGCGAAGAACTAGGTGCTTCAAACATATCAACGATAAGGCAAATATGGTTATCGACAACTCCAGTTGTTCCTTTGGCAAGATCAAGGGATTCGGATGAACCACAAAAAGGTGCTCTGCCTGATGCAAATGCTCGGTATCCAATCTCGAATCCGTCGTAAACGACGCTCCAGCAGCTCGTATGCACCTGCGCAGCGAGTAGCAGAGAACGCTTGAAGCGAGACTTCAGTGCAGAAAAACCGAATCAGAAGTGGGTAACGGACATTACCCAGTATCGTGTGGGAGAGCGATGGATATATCTTTCAGCCATAAAGGATCTGTTTAATAACGAAATTGTGGCCTACGAAATAGGCGAACGCAACGACAATGAACTGGTGCTCCGCACATTCAGCAAGGCATTTGCGAAGCAAAAAGACGTGACCGGGCTAGTCGTTCACAGCGACCAGGGATTCCAGTACACGTCTCATGCTTACCACGACATGCTGCCAAAGGTTGGGGCCCGGATCAGCATGTCTCGCCGAGGTAATTGTTATGGCAATGCCTCGATGGAGAGTTTCTTCTCGCATCTCAAAACGGAAGGACTCTATCTTTATCATATCCCAACGCTTACCGAAGCACAAAGCAAAATCAAAAAATATATCCGTTTTTAAAACCGAAAACGGCCACAACGGAAACTGAAAAAACTGACGCCGGTAGAGTACCGACGCCAGTTTGCAACCTAGAGTATCTTTATAATGTCTACTAAATGGGTCTTGACCACATTCTGGTTGGTGGTTTTTCTGTTTATGATATAATCTTTGTAAAATAAGCTGATGTAGGCCCGATTTACTCTGTAATCTCCCAAAGGAGGCAAAAAAGCATGAGCGAAACGCAGCAACAGATCCGCGAGTTTGTTGCAGGGATACAAGCATATGTCTCACCAGTAAATGTGATTAATCCTTGGAGAGATTATGTGACGGGCTATGATATCGGCCCCGAAGCGGTAAAGATTCGTTGTGAACATTTGGTCAGGTATTTGGAACCACGAATGTCCAAGGCTCGGTACATTTTTATTGCTGAAGCCGTGGGATATCAAGGGGCGAGGTTCTCCGGCGTACCCTTGACGTCCGAGCGAATGGTTACCGGGAATCACTCGCTGGTGAATAACCAGATGATTTTTTCAGGTGATCCGGGTGTTCGAACAAGCTTGCCCAATATCGCAAAACCTAACCGGAGTCAGGCACTATATGGATTCGCAGAACCGACAGCATCCATTATATGGGGCGAAGTGTTATCCAGTTCAAGGTGGAAACCAACGGACTTTATATTTTGGAACATCTATCCCTGTCATCCTTATCAATCTTCTGAAAACCGGATGACAAATCGAACGCCGACTTTGGCAGAGTTGGAGGATGGTGTTTTATTCGCCAGAAAGCTTATGCAACTGAATCCTGATGCTCAGATCGTGGCTATTGGCAGAAAGTCAGCAGACACGTTAAGCTCCCATCTCATTAAACATCACCATGTTCCTCATCCTGCAAATGGAAGGGCAGTACAATTCCAAAAAGCAGTAAGGTCAATGATCTAGCCCATTTTGAACTGAAGGAATGTAAGGCTGATATATGAACTCCTTATCGTTCAAGTGCCCGCACATAACGTAATGCCCTAACATATAAAGATTGGTTGGTGAAGCTAAATGAGTGAAAAATACTGGCTTGTGGTGCAATATCCACTGAAGAGCGCGCAGGGTAGCAAACGAGATCATTGGTTGAAGGAAAAGGTGATGGAATATCTGGAAACCGTTCTGACCCAGGCGGATTTGGGGGAGGTCGATGGATGTGATCTGGGTAGCCGTGTGGCTGATCCTAAGGAATATGTAATGAACATTTTCTGTGTGGTAACGGACGAAGATCGGAGCATAGCGCTAATTAAAAAAGTGCTGAGGGAGAGTCGGCTGGATTACACCCGCATCCAAATCGCTACGATGCCATACGGCATAGAAGGAAGCTACACGCTGAAATATGCCTCCAAAAAAGGCGTTACCGAGTTCTCGCTTTGATCACGATTCGCTGTTTCTTACCATAACGAACGGTACTGTTCCTGCCCGGGGGCGGTTTGCCTCCGACAATTTTCCCACTTAAATTCATTATACGAGAAAACGATGATTGGATCTCCCGCTTAACCACTCGATCAACACACTGTCAGTAGCAAGAATTATGCTCGTACATATCGTAATTTTTGCTCAGAAGTATGCGTATCTCAAGCTAGATGTGTATCAGCGTCTTTTGTGTATTAAGATCCTTCGTTTCCTTCGCTTCACGCCCATCCGGCACAAACTCCAACTTATTATCTGTATCTCGAACATATTATAAAGCGTACTCCTTGCGGTTCCATTTACGGGGGCCTCCACACGCAGCATTCACCCAACATTCACAACAATCCAGATCCCCAAAGCCTCATTCTACTTCACTCAGTCAAGCCATCCCCAAGCGATAAAAAGAGTTGAGCCTCCTCCATACACGGTCCTATAATATACAATTGTATAAAATCCGAGATAGTGGTGGGTGTCACAACAGGTCATCCGATCCCAACCGTTAAACTCATCACACCTCGGAACCAAAGGAGGTTTACAGTGCAAAACAGAGCAAAGGATGCAACAACAGAGGTAGCAGAAGTAGCAGAAGCGGCAGAAGAAGATGCAACGATTGAAGCGAAAGCAACAGCAAAAGAAACAGTCCAATCAGATGCCGAGACCAATGCAGAAGTAAACGCAAATACAAAAGCGAACACCAGTGCAATGAAGAACAATTGGACTCCCCGTTTCAAAGAGTTCATTCGACGCAAGCCCAAGACGCTGGCTTTTAAAATCCCGTTTGCCTACTTTGTCATTATTCTGCTAACGGTGGCGTTCAGTGCGTTGGTGTTGAATCGAATCTCGGAAAGTGACGCGCAGCGAAAGATCAATGAAGCATCATTGCAGACGATAACATCCATTGAGACCAACGTTAATCTGATGATCGAGAACGTGAACAATTATTCGAAAATGATTTTCTCCGATCCCAACTTGCAGAACCTGCTGCGGCAGGGCAACGTGTATTCCAATTTACAAACACAGTCCAAGGTCAGCGCTTATTTGACCAATCTTATGCAAGCGGTTCCAATTATTGATTCAGTATATATTTACGATAATTCGGGGCACCGATTCTCGGTTGGTACACAGGAATGGCCTACGTTTATGGAAGCAAATGTGAAGGAAGCGCCATGGTACGAACAGGCATTGAAGCACAACGGACGATATCTGCTCAGGCTGAATGGTGGCAATAACGACAGTGGGGTCTCGACGACGGGGGAGAATGATGGGCAAGACGTGGTTTCGTTTATTCGCCTCATCCGGGATTTGGATGATACGTCTCCGCTTGGATTTTTGGTCATGAACATCAAGGGCAAATCCATTGCTCAGGCCTATGCCAACCTGTCTGCACCGGATTCATTTCAGGTCGCCATTCTGGATGAGCATCAGCGGGTGATCGCAACCAATGCAACCGATGGAAAGAAGGCCGTGCCTGCTGTATCCGACGCATCCATGTCTTCGGCTTCTGGACAGGAAGGGATGCACGAGATGTTAGAGGCCAATCAGGCCAAGTTAAAACAAACATTTCAAGAGCAATCCTCCGGCTTCATCACCTTGCAATCGGGTGGTCAGGAATATGCGGTGACCTATCGTTCGGCTGGTGATGATCAGTGGAAATTCATCAGCATGAGCCCATACCGGGCTACCGATACCCGTAATAAATCCATGGTGCTGCTTGCGCTAATATTACTCGCAGTGAACGGGACTGTCTTTTTTGTCAGTTCATTCATCATCTCGCGCAGTGTCATCAAGCCGATTCACAAGCTGCTTCGTGCCATGCAAAAAGCGTCAAGCGGCAACTTCCGCAAAGTGACGGTTGAGCTGAACAGCTACGAGTTCGCACAGCTATATGGCGGATACAACCAGATGATTGAGCAGATTGAGCAGATGCTGAAACGCATCATTCAGGAGCAGCAAACGATCCGCCGAGCAGAGCTGAATACACTTCAGGCGCAGATCAAGCCGCATTTTCTATACAACACACTTGATTCTATTACCTCCCTGGCTATGTCGGGCATGAACGATAAGGTATGTGAGTTGCTAGAAGCGCTTGGAAGTTACTATCGGCTGAGTGTCAGCAAAGGCCGTGAACTAATTACGCTGCACGAAGAGGTTGAGATTGTACGCAATTATCTGACGATCCAGCAGGTACGATACCCCGGTGTATTTGAGGTGCAGTACGATATTGCTCCAGATTGTGAGCGCGTGATGATTCCCAAGCTTGTGCTCCAGCCGTTGGTGGAAAATTCGCTGTATCACGGTATTCGTCCCAAAGGCAGCCCAGGCACGATACGCATTCAAGCTTGTCGATCCAAGGAGGGAGTAGTTCTAACGATCACTGACGACGGAGTCGGCATGTCCGAGGAAGAAGTGAAGCAGATTCAACGAACAGAAATGAACAGGTCTAATCGCTCGAACTCATCTAACCCATCTAACTCTTCTAATCCTACCTATAACGCTAAACACAATCCAAGCTTTGGCTTATGGGGGACGATGGAGCGACTTCGCATTTTTTATGACAGAGAAGATGGACTCAAGCTGCAGAGCGAGGTTGGAAAAGGAACAACCATTATCATAACGATCCCGAAGGGAGCCGATGAATCATGGAACTAACTGTGGAACCATTAAAGGTATTGATTGTGGATGATGAGTACCTCATCCGAAATCTGCTGCGCATGCGTATCGATTGGGAGCAGCAAGGCATGACCATCATTGGCGAGGCCTCCGATGCTGAAGAGGCTTTGAACCAGGTTGAGCTGTTGCGTCCAGACATCGTGTTCACGGACATATACATGCCAAAGATGGACGGCATTGAACTGAGCGGCATCCTTATGGAGCGTTACCCAAACATAAAGATCGTGGTTGTGACGGGACATGATGAATTTGAGTATGCTCGTCAGAGTGTGAAGCTGGGCATATCCGATTTTATTTTGAAACCCATCCGTGCTTCTGAATTATTACAAGTTACGGCGAAGCTGCGAGCGGCGATCGAGCAGGAGATGGGGCGTGAGTACGAGCTGATGAAACTGCGGGAGGAGATGAAGCAGAGCCTGCCTTATCTCAGGGAGAGGTTTGTAAATCAATGGTTAAGTGACGTGATACCTGAGGATGAACTACAAGAGAAGGCGCGTTTCTTTGACATTCCTATCTCGTCTGGTGAACCAGGATCACGCATCGCAGTAATGGAGGTGGAGGTTGCTGTACCGCAAGCGAAGATAGCTGCACCAGAGGTATATCCACATCTGTCCGAACCATATCACCAAACACCCCAAACATACCAAGTAAAACGAGGGCCTCAGCAACAACAACATCAACACGTTCAGCCCCAATTAAGCCAGCATCAGACAGAAGCTGATCCACATACTGCCGAGGAAATACATATTCTGCTGCGAATGGTAGGGATGAAGCAGGTGCAGGTTTTTTATCCGGAGGATTCGCAAACGATTATCGTCATGGACCCGCATAACCGGATAGTTGTGCTCTCACTTGGTGCGGATACGGAATTTGCCGTTCAGGTACAGCAGCTTCAGGAAGAACTTCAACATACGCTTAAGCTCGAAGGGTGTGAAGTTGATGTGACCGTAGGGATTGGGCAATGGCAATCAGGATGGGGAAGGGCCTGTGTGGGATACCGGGAAGCTTGTCGTGCACTTGATTATCAGGCGTTTGTGGGAAAAAATCAGGTCATTTGCTTCGAGGATCTGGTCATCGAAGGCGGGAAAAGGCCCTACCACTCGGATGCTCAGCTGCTCCAACAACTGCAATTTTACGTCAGTGTTGGTGCGGGGGAAGAAGCCGTATTGTTGCTGGAGCGTATGCTGTCTCTGCCGTTTTCGGACGTTTCACAGTTTCGGATGGCAGCCATGGACGTGGTTACGGAGTGCCAGCGTGCTGCCATAGAGCAGCAGATTGAGGGAGAGCACGCATTGAACAAAGAGGCCGTTGCGGCCATTTTTACAGCAGATCATTTGCCCGAACTAAAAAGCATGCTGGAGCAGCATGTCCGCACCGTATCGGATGTCATACAAGCCAAGCGACAGGCCAAGGAAGGCAATCTGATCGACCGGGTGATCGCTTATCTTGAAGAGAATATGGGCAATCCGGAAGTGGGGCTTTCCAGCACCGCGGCTGCTTTTTACGTAAGTTCGGGCCATCTGGGGCGGCTGATGAAAAAAGAAACCGGGCAGACATTTGTGGAATATCTGACCCAACTCCGCATGAAGAAGGCTGAAACGCTGCTGAAACAGACGGATATGAAAGGATATGAGATTGGGGAGCAGGTAGGCATCCCGGACCCACACTATTTCAGCGTCTTGTTCAAAAAACATATTGGCCGATCCATGAATGAGTATCGGAATGTAAAAACCTGAAAAACGAGAATGCAAAAGGGGGAGTGTGGGGGAGTGCAGAGAAGGTTTGAGCGTAAACTCACTTCCACTTCCAGTTCCATATATGTTCGAATATTACAAATCGATGCCTGTTTTCTAAATGGAGAACAAAGCACAGTTTGCCTAAAATATGGGCTAGAACCAACTAAAACGCATAGGGAGGTCCATAGAGATGAAAGCGCTAATAAAAAAATCAGCAAGTCTAATTCTGACTCTGGGAATTGTAAGCAGTCTGGCGGCATGTTCATCCGGTTCGTCCGGTGGTACACAGGGGGAAAGTAATGGCAAGATCAAGCTGACGCTATGGGATCAATCGGTTGGCAATACCGATCCTTCGGCCAAGCTGCTGCCCGAGATTGTTGAGAAATGGAACAGCGAGCATCCGGACATCCAGGTTGAACGTACGGGCACGACAGGAGAACAGTATAAAACCAAAGTCAAAACATCGATTGCGGCTGGTGAAGCGCCAGACCTGTTCTATGGCATGGGTGGCGGCAGCTTCATGCAGCCATACATCAAATCCGGCAATGTGCTGGAAATCTCAAGTTACCTGACAGACGATATCAAAGAACGAATGGGGCCGGGTATGGCGGAGGCCATCAATATGGACGGCAAAATCTACACATTGCCCGTGTATACCCATATCGCCAACCTTTACGTGAATACGGAATTGTTCGAGCAGGCGGGTGCCAAGATTCCGACCACATATAACGAACTGCTGGATGCAGTCACCAAGCTGAAAGCGGCAGGAATTACCCCGGCTGTGATTGGAGAGAAGGATCGCTGGCCGGGCATGTACTGGTACGACATTATTGCGATGCGTCAGGCAGGCAATGCTGCGGTGATGGAAGCCTTTAAAGATCCGTCGAAGTGGGATTCGCCCGATTTTGTTGCCGCTGCCACCAAAATGCAGCAGCTTGCGCAAGCAGGAGCGTTCAACAGCAGCATGTTCAGCATGAGCTATGACGAGATGCTTGGGGCATTTAATGCAGGCAACGGGGCGATGATGTTCCAGGCCAACTGGGTGAATGCAGGAATTGAGGACCCCTCCTCCGCAGTCAAAGGAAAAGTGAAAGTGATTCCGTTCCCGGTATTTGAAGATGGCAAAGGCACAAATACCGAAATCTTCGGCGGAGCCGTCGATGGTTTCTACATCAACCAGAATACCAAGCATTCGAAGGAAGCCGTGGAATTCCTCATGTATCTGAGCGAGCAGCTTGGTACACAAGGTTTCCTGGCTGGAGCCGGCCTGCCAAGCTGGAAAACAGATGCACTCGACACGTCCAGCCTGTCCTCCCTAGATTTGTCTGCGGCAGATATTATGAAAACGGCGACCTCATTCATCGCGTGGTGGGATAACATTCTGCCAGCGGAGTCTGCCGAAGCGCACAAAAACTTGATTGCCCAGCTGCTTGCCGGCGATGTAACACCGGAGGAGTTCTGCAAACAGATGGCACAGCTCAAACCAACAGAGCTAAGTCTATAGAAAACAGGTAGGCAGCTATACGTGCTTGTAAGCTTAAATGCTTACAGACCCTAGGTCCTTACACTACAAGTCTTTGCAAATTACCTGTGAATATCTTGCGCATAGACCTTGTGAGCTTGCCAAGCTGAAGCCTGCTAACAATGAAGATGAACCCAAACAAGGCGTGGTCCGGAATATCCCGGTCACGCCTTTGAGAGGAGAACAACAATGAACTCTGTATTTTCCAATAAAGGTACGATAGCCGTCTTTGTACTGCCCACACTGATTCTCTTCTGCGGCATTGTGCTCATTCCGATCTTTGTCTCCAGTTATTACAGTCTGCTGGATTGGAACGGCGTAGGCAGGGGTACATTTATCGGCCTGGACAACTATGTAGAGATGTTTAATGATACCCGTGTGCTGAATTCAATCAAGAACTCCCTGTTATTCGCAGGTGCTTCGGTGTTCATTCAACTGCCGATCTCGCTGGTGCTCGCACTGATTCTGGCGTCCAACGTCAAGGGGGAAGGTTTCTACCGGACCGTATATTTCATCCCGGTGTTGATCTCAACGGTGGTTATTGCCCAGTTGTGGTCAAAAATCTACAATGCCGATTACGGCCTGCTGAACGTGCTGCTGCAAAGTATCGGTTTATCCAGCCTGGCGCAGGACTGGCTGGGGCAGAAGGACACCGCGCTGGCGGCATCTTTTATTCCAACCTTGTGGCAGTACGTGGGGTATCACATGTTGCTGATGTATGCAGGAGCAAAGTCCGTGTCTCAGGATGTGCTCGAAGCTGCTCGAATGGATGGTGCTTCCCGTGTTCGGACGGCGTGGTCCATTATGATCCCGCTGATGAAGCCAATTTTGAAGGTAAGCCTTGTTTTTTCGGTCATCGGCGCATTCAAGGTGTTTGACCTGATCTATGTGCTAACGGGCGGCGGGCCATTTTATACCACTGAAGTGCCAAGCACGCTGATGTACGCTACCATTTTTGATACGTTCCGGTACGGATATGGCAGTGCGATCTCGGTCTTTATTATTGTGGAGTGTCTGGTGTGTACGATCCTCATTAATTCATTGTTCAAAACGGAGTAGAGGGAGGCATAAGGCATGAGTACCGTAGAAGTCATGTTGCAAAAAAAGCCCAAGCCGAGGTCCATCTCCGGACCGATCGGGAAAGTGTTCCTGCAAGCGTTTCTGATCCTCGTTGCGATTGTGCAGATTTACCCGCTCATCTGGCTGGCGCTGTTTTCCCTGAAGGATAATAGTGAGATCTTCAGCGGTGATGTAGCCGGGTTGCCCAAAGCGTTTCTGTGGAGCAACTACACCAAAGCAATGTCCGACGGCCATGTGCTGACCTATTTTATGAATAGTGTGCTGGTTACTGCGGCCTCCATTGTCTTGGTACTGATCCTGTCCTCCATGACGGGATACGCAATCACAAGAATGAACTGGAAGCTCAGCGGGTTGACGATGACGATTATTTTGCTGGGCATGATGGTGCCGATTCATGCGGCGCTGCTGCCATTGTTTATTATTTTGAAGAATCTGAGCCTGCTCAACAGTTACTGGTCTCTGATCATTCCTTATGTGGCATTTGGCATTCCGATGGCTGTATTCATTCTGGGCAGTTTTTTCAAAGGTATCCCAAGAGAGATGGAGGAGTCGGCGGTTATCGACGGCTGCGGCATATACCGGACGTTTTTCTCCATTATCCTGCCTCTGGTAACCCCGGCTATATCAACGGTAGCCATCTTCACATTTCTGTCATGCTGGAATGAGCTGATGTTTGCAGTTACGTTTATCAATAACACGGCTTACCAGACGTTGACGGTGGGTATGATGTCGATGGTGGGAACGTACATTACGCAATGGGGTATCATTGGTGCTGGACTGATGATTACGACAGTGCCAACGGTGGTCATCTATCTGCTGCTGAACAAACAGGTGCAGAAGAGTATGATCGCAGGTGCAATCAAAGGTTAGCTGGAGGCTGGACTGGAGGGCGTGGCGGTAGAAGGGCTTGCTGCTCGTGCGCTGTACTCTCTTTCTGGTGGATATCGGCTTGATTTGGGATTTCTCAAGGTGTGATCTCTGGACTAGACCGGAGCCTGTGGTCATGGAATAATAAGGGGGTATGTAGTAGGCAGTTGCAGAGAGGGGTCATTATTTATGGTCAATATCGCGATGGTAGAGCAGGAGTCAGTTCGGAAAAAAGTTGTGGCGTTCACGTTTGATGATGGGCCGCATCCGGTGTATACACCTCAAGTGCTTGAGATATTCCGCCGTGCGGGTGGGCAGGCGACGTTTTTCATGATTGGCCAAGAGATGGAGACTCACCCGGAGATTGCGGTGGAGGTGCATCGTGAAGGGCATGAGATTGCCAACCATACGTACACGCATCCAGATCTGACCAAGTTGACACTGGAGGAAGCCGGGGAGGAGCTGCAACGCGCAGAAAATCTTGTTCAAGAAGTTACGGGGCAACCTGCCCGCTGCTTCCGCCCGCCGTATTTTGGCGTAAACGATGATATACTGTCTCTGGCGGCGGAGCGTGGATATCGGACGATTGGTGCGGTGAACGGTGATGCGAGGGATTGGGACAATCCCGGTGTTGAGCACATTCTGGAGCATACCCGGTCTGCGGTGAAACCTGGCAGCGTGCTCATATTCCATGACGGGTACGGGGATCGTTCCCAGACGGTGGAGGCGGTTCGTGTGCTGGTGGAGGAACTGGTCGCGGAAGGGTACCGTTTGGTGACGGTGAGTGAGTTGTTAGACATTTCTCGTGAGCATGATGAAAAGACGACATAATCAAGAGGACCCATCATTCTTTGAATGACAGGGTCTTTTTTTAATATATATAATACATAGGAAGAATGAAGCGGGAGCACAAACTTTGCTTGCCCTCTCAAACTACTTTATAATAATAGGCTAAACTAGATTATGTCAGGAGGAAACAATGGACTTTATCAGAAATCAACTAGAAGAACTCGGCATGAGTGGACCCTCCATTGGCTATCTTTCAAACATCATTATGATTATTTTTATAGCAGTGATCTCGATATTGGCAAATGTGATTGCTAAGCGAGTGGTACTGAAGACGGTTCATCGTATCGTAAGTAACAACCGTTTCAAGTGGGGCCATATTGTGGTTCAGAAAAATTTATTTCAGAAGCTGTCGCATCTTGTGCCAGCCATTATAATCTATTATTCTGCTTATATTTTCTCGCCCTATCAGGCCATAATTGAAAAATCAGCAATGACCTATATGATTGTCATCATGATTACGGTTCTGAATGCTCTGCTGAATGTCTTCGATGATATCTATCGTACCTATGAGGTGTCGAAGATTCGCCCAATCAAGAGTTACATTCAGGTAGCCAAGATTGTCCTGTTCATTATCGGGGGTATTATCGTCATCTCCAGCCTAATCGGACAGAACCCGCTCATTATCCTCAGTGGACTTGGGGCGTTATCGGCGGTATTAATGCTCGTATTCAAAGACTCGATCCTGGGCCTCGTGGCGGGTGTACAGCTATCGTCGAACGATATGGTGCGCGTTGGTGACTGGATCGAGATGCCAAAGTATAATGCGGACGGTGATGTCATCGACATTACACTGAACACGGTAAAGGTTATGAATTTTGATAAAACGATTACGATGATTCCAAGCTATGCCCTCATTTCGGATTCGTTCCGTAACTGGAGAGGCATGCAGGTGTCCGGCGGCAGAAGGATTAAGCGGAGTATCTATATTGATATCAGCAGTATCCGTTTTTGTACGGAAGAGATGGTGGCTGAATTTGAGAAAATCCACTACCTGACTGATTATGTCACGGCAAAATTAAAGGAAATTCAAGCATACAATATGGAGCACGAGGTGAATACCGAAAGCAACGTGAACGGCAGACAACTGACAAATGTCGGTGTATTCCGGGAATATATCCATCAATATTTGAGGAATCATCCAAAAATCAATAAAGATATGACGATGATTGTGCGACAATTAGCACCGGAAGATCGCGGGCTGCCTCTGGAAATCTATGCATTCAGCAATGATATCAACTGGGGTGTATATGAGAACGTTCAGGCGGATATCTTTGACCATATCTTCGCGGTGGCGTCAACATTTGGACTACGGGCCTTCCAGAATCCAACCGGACATGACATTGTGCAACTGAAAGAGGATAAGCAATATGTGCGAGAGTACTAAGAAGATTTATTAAAATAGATGTGACGGCCACCATATTGGTGGTCGTTTTTACGTTTGGATGCCCTCCAATTCGGCCATTGGTGAGAACACGTCGAGTGTTGGTAAGTTGGCTAATTTTTAAAATCACAGGAACACATCCAAATGTTTTATTTATGAGATTGACGGTCAGTTCATGGGATAGGGTTCAGTGCAACATAACAAAAAAGAATGTCTGCAAAAACTAGTAGACAATATGTATTTCTTTACATTATAATCTAATTAATTCCATATTTTGAAAGGAGTGATTTGGAGCTTTTTCTGATCAGGCGTGTCTATGAACGAGGGAAAAGCATGAAGTCTCTTTGGCGTGCTAACTTTTCAAAAGAAATGGAGGGAGAATGAAATGAAGAAAACATTGTATTCTGCAATTATGGTGACGCTTTTATCAGGATCGATTGTGGGTACGGCCTTGGCGGATAATTACGAGTCGAATGACACGTTAAGCACCGCGTATAAAATCCCAACGCAAACGGTGGCCACTCCCTACGGTCCGGCTTACTGGGGTGGAAGTGCTTGGTCTTATCTATCATCCCCGACAGATGTAGACTACTTTACATTCAGAGGGCATGGCAAATCTGTCGTGCTGGGTTCTCCTTCCGGCTATGATTACGATTTGTACGCCTATGACAGCGCTGGAAATTTGGTTGCTTCTTCTACGAATACGTCAGGAGCGGATACGGTTCTTGTCGACTACAATAATGTATATTTTAAAGTGGTAAGCAAGGATGGACGTTACAGCGATACAGATGCTTACAGCGTAACCTTTTATAAAAGGGATGTCTGGGTGCCGTGACCAGCTGGTGAGAGTAAAATAACGTTAGGTATCGTAGACTTTAATGCTTACGTCTCATGAATAGGAACTCTACCGCCTCAATGAGGTAGTAGAGTTTTATTTATTCAAGCCAATGGTCTGGAAGAATGGGTTACCATGTCCCCCACTTGAGTTCATTGGAAAATTTAATGGAGGTGAGTGCCGTGGCACGCGTATTAGTTGTGATGATGCCTGCAGAAGGGCATATCAATCCGTCGCTCGGGTTAATCAAGGAGTTGATAGAGAGCGGAGATGAGGTCGTCTATTGTTGTACTGAAAAATACCGGACGAAGATTGAAGCGTTAGGTGCTCAATTTAAAGCTTACTCCTTCAACGAGGCAACCCTGCTCAACAATCCCAATATGAAGCCATTTGAAATCAAGCATCCGTACCAATTCTTATATATGATTTTGAAAAAAATAATTCAACGGTTTATTCCGGATGTTCTGAATCTGATCGAAAATGAAACCTATGACTATTTAATTTTTGATTCCTTAATCGGCTGGGGCGGACAAATTTTGGGCGAAAAGCTGGGGATACCCACGATCTGCTCGACCAGTACCTTTGTTTTTGTAGAGCCTCTCGGGTCAGGTAATCATAATCTGAAGGATGACAATGAGGAGGTCCAGGAGCTATATAACGGTATTATGGAAATGTCTCAACAATTAGCTTCCCGGTTCAATGTGGTTGCGCCTTCTCTGGTGGAACTTTCAGGGCATCCAGGACAACTGAAGATTGTCTATACAAGCCGCTATTTTCAACCCATGGGGGACAAGCTGGACGACAGCTTTGTGTTCACCGGCCCATCCATTATCCCACGCAAGGATGCGCCAGCTTTTGCAAATGAATCTCTGTATGCTCTTTACAAACAGGCAGTTTATATTTCGATGGGAACCATTTTAAATAAGGATCTTGATTTTTATAAGCTTTGCTTCACGGCCTTTCGTAATTTGCCTGTGCAGTTTATATTATCTTCTGGGAAGGATACCGATATAGAGCCCATTGCTGATCTCATTCCTGACAATTTCATCATAAGACCCTATGTCCCTCAACTGGAAGTGTTGCAGTGTGTAGATGCTTTTCTGACACATGCAGGTATGAACAGTGCAAGTGAGGCTTTGTATTACAATGTACCGTTGATCATGCTCCCGTTAACCTCGGATCAGCCTCGTGTAGCAGGCCGGATACAGGAGTTGGGAGCAGGGGTCATCGTGGACAAAAATAACCTTACACCTGATGTGCTTAGAAACGCAGTATTAGAAGTGCTAGGTAATGCCTCCTACAAGGAGCATGCTGAGGTTATTGGGAAAACGTTACGCGATGCTGGCGGGTATAAGCATGCTGCTATGGCCATTAAGAACTTTATAGGCAATCAGCCGTTATCGGCCACGCCGATCTCTTCTTTTGAGTGAAAAGGAGACTGCCTTTCATGAGAGCAAGACGAGAAAGCCATCACCCGCCTAAAACGGAGTGGTGGCTTCCAATTGATTCAAGCGCATATGGAGGGGTAGATAAACGGAGAGGGGCATTATTTTTACCATATTGTTCGTATACCTTTTGCAAAGGAGAGTCTTCAGATGAATCATCGAATTCCGGAATATACATTGAACGATGGCTTGAAAGTGCCTGCAATTGGATTTGGTACCTATAGTTTAAAAGGTGAAGAAGGGGTTAAATCGATCGCGTCCGCAATGGATGCGGGTTATCGATTAATTGATACGGCGTATAACTATGAGAATGAGGCAACGGTGGGCAGAGCAATCAAACAAAGCTCCATCGCCAGAGAAGAACTGCTCATTTCCTCTAAGCTGCCGGGGCGTTATCACGCTCATGATAACGCACTTGTGGCGATTCAGGAATCCCTGTACAGAGCGGATCTGGATTATTATGACCTGTATCTAATTCACTGGCCCAATCCGAAGAAGGACATGTATGTCGAGGCATGGCAATCGCTGATCGAAGCCAAAAAGCGTGGATATATCCGATCCATTGGAGTCAGCAACTTCCTGCCTGAGCACAATGAACGGCTGATTAAGGAAACGGGGATAGCGCCGAGTCTGAATCAGATTGAGCTGCATCCATTCTTCGACCAAGCCGATCAGCGGGAACAGGATACGAAGCATGGCATCGTGAACGAATCCTGGAGTCCGATTGGACGTGGCAATGATGCTGTACAGGATATTCTGAAGGATGAGAACATTCTTCGGATTGCGGAAACACATGGCAAAACGCCAACTCAGATCATTCTGCGCTGGCATGTTCAGCTAGGTTCCATTCCCATTCCGAAAGCTGGCTCCTTGCAGCATCAGCAGGAAAATATCGATATATTCGATTTTGAGTTGAGCACAGAAGAGATGCAGGTCATCTCTGCATTTAATCGTCCGGATGGACGGTTGTGGGATCAGGACCCAAGCGAGTACGAAGAATTTTAAAGAACGACGTATCCGACGGCTAAGTTGGTTGCTCTATAATCTACCATCGGTGATCAGAAACCCCTGTGAATAAACATGGTAAAGCCTTCTGGCTCTACCGATGATATTCCGGGGTGTTTTTGATACCTAGGGATGGCAGTCTGGTAAAAAGAAAAAGAGTGCCCTTGTCAGCCATGACAAGAAGCACCCATAATATGAACGGCTATGCTACATATTCACCGAAAAATGCCGGCTACACTCTCGGAATCCGGAAGGTCAGAATCTCATACGGTTTGATATCAAAAGAAATTCGACCATTTTCCACGGCGCATTCCGCTTCGTTGTTCTCGAGCAAATCACATGCGTACGCCGTAGCACCTGCTCCCTCAGGCAATTGCAGGGAAGCACGACTGCGGCGGCCATGTGCTTCGTAGACTCGGATGATCATATCATCGTTGTTCTCGGCTTTTTTGATAACCTCCAGCACGACATTGTCCTGATCGACCGATGCGAGTGACCATGTTCCCGGCAACGTACCGGTTTGCGATGCAATCTCACGGGCAACCAGCGGACGGTTGAGATCATAAGCGGCTTGGATGACACGTCCCTCACGGAAGTCGCCCTGATGCGGATAGAGCGCGTAGGTGAATACGTGCTGCTCTTTGTCGGCATTTTCATTCGGGTACGTTGCGCTCTTGATCAGTGACAGTCGCATCACCGAGTTATGAATATCATATCCGTATTTGCAGTCGTTCAGCAGAGCAGCACCGTACCCGTTCTCCGCCAGATCGGCCCACTTCTGCCCGCATACTTCAAACCGGGCTTGATCCCAGCTCGTATTACGGTGGGTAGCACGCTCAACGTTGCCGTACTGGATTTCGTAGACGGCCTTTTCACTCCAGATATCCAGCGGGAATGCGGCTTTCATCAGCAAATGCTCTTGCTTCCAGTCCACAAACGTACGGAAATCAATCCGGCGTGTATGCGCATAGAAGATGATCGTCTGCTCAATGACCGAGTCCAGGAACTGTCGCTTCACTTGAAGCACGGAACGTACTGGCCCACTTTCAACCCACTCCATCGACTGCAGGTCATTAATCTCCCACATATGCTGTTCATAATAATCGTCAATGTTCCATGCCTCGTATTCCGCAGGTCGATCCTCGAACACTTGCAACACGTTACCGCGCTTGCCAGACTGAAGCAGCTCACGGCCCTCCAGCTTGTCCCATACGGATGTGAATTCGGCACTTTCATTCAGGTGAATATCGTACCAAGGTGTATGGATGTGGCGCCGATCTGCTTCCCACTGTGCAACCGATACGCCCGCAACAAGCTCGCCTGTCAGATCCGGTGTAATTCGGAAGGATTTATACCCGGATGCAGGCACGTTTTCTGCAAGGAATACAAGTCCGCCTTCGGGAGTCCGCTGGCTTGGTACAGGGCGATCTCCATCATAAACGGTCACTTTTCTCGCAAAAGCAGGCAGTTCAACCACATCCGTCCGTACAAATCCGGTCGTGTTAAATACTACAATGGCTTCGCCATCAGACGTAATTTGGCTTGCAATGCCGTTCAGTGCAATGTCTTTCAGCTCATCCGTGACACGCAGAACTTCTTCATATTGCTCTTTGGAATCCACATATACCTGCTCAATGGAGCTACCCGGGAGAATATCATGGAACTGGTTCAGCATCGTCAGCTTCCATGCATGCTCCAGTGCATCGGTTGGATAGGCCGCCTGTGCATTCGAATGACGATGAATCATGGCATACAGCTCGGCATCAGCCAGTGCAAATTCGCTATGACGGTTGTACCGTTTGTTACGCGCCATGGACGTGTAGGTACCCCGGTGATACTCCAGATACAGCTCACCCGACCAGCGAGGAACGGAAGGAACATCCGCCAGATTTTGCTCCAGCTTCTCGAAAAACTCGCGTACAAAGGTACGTTTCACCGTGGGTACACCCGGCAATCCAATATCAAGTCGTCTGCCATGCTCCAGCATCTCTTCGGTTGGTCCACCGCCGCCATCTCCGAATCCGAAACATTGCAGGACATCTGTATTGATGTTTTTGTTCTGGTATCGCTGCCACGTGCCTTTTACTTGCGAAGCATTAAACCGACCATTATAGGTCGTTTCGAATCGGCGCTGCCTGAAATCGGGATGTTTGTCATAGTCTGTTGCTGTGATGAAATGGGTCAGGACCTCTGATCCGTCGATTCCTTTCCAGTACATCGTATCGTTTGGAATCTGGTTGGTATCATTCCAGGCAATTTTGGTTGTCATAAAATAATCAATGCCGCTCTTGCGCATAATCTGCGGCATCGCTGCACTATAACCAAATACATCCGGTAACCAGAGCACACGGTTCTCCACGCCGAATTCTTCCTTGAAGAAACGTTTCCCGTAGATAATCTGACGGATCATGGATTCACCCGAAATCAGGTTACAATCGGCTTCCAGCCACATGGAACCTTCCGCTTCCCAGCGGCCTTCGGCCACCTTTTCTTTGATTTTCTCATATAGGGATGGGTAGTCTGCTTTCAGGTATGCATACAGCTGGGGCTGAGAGGACATGAAGGTATACTCTGGGAACTTGTCCATCAAGTAGAGTACACTCGCAAAGCTGCGAATGACCTTCTCCCGAGTCTGATCCAGCGTCCACAGCCATGCCACATCAATATGCGTGTGTCCGATACAGTGCACGGTAGGGATGTGATCACCGGCAGGGCGGATATCACCATAGACATGATCTTGCAGATATCGGCGCGCTTCCAGCACCGACGCATGGAATTCTGCACTGTTTTCCTGACGCAAATCCAGCAAATTCACGGCTTTATTCAGATGTTCGACTAACTTCAGCCGCTCCAGATCATCCTCACGCAGCAGATCTGCAGCATCGAGTGCAGCCTTAAGATCGTAATATAGATCTGTGACAGGCTGATGATGCTCAGCGATATATACATTGAGAAAGACATCGGCTGCCGAAGTACTACAGTACGCATATAAAGCCAGTTCGAATTCTTCACCTTTTGCCGCAGCAGGTGTCAGGTCAATCTCTGTATGGTTAACATCCAGACCACAGATCAATTCCCCATTGAGGAATGCCAGGAATTGCGGATTATCGTAATTCCAGATGTCATCAGCACCAGTAACGATGGCACAAACGACCTTTTTTCCTTCCATATGATCCGGAATTTGAATTCGGGTTTTGAAGCAGCTGTGTACATCTTTGCCACCCCAGCCATCACCCTTACGGAATACGTTCCAGGAGGAAGGGTCCTCATGCACCAGTTCCCAGGAGTGGTAACCACTTTCTTTATGATAAAGCTCAGGGATATATGTTTTTGAGGTCAGTCGTGCACGTTCCAAGTGTTTCACAATGGTATGGATCCGAGTATACAAGGAATTCATTTTCATGTTGGTTTCCCACCTTGGTTTGTAGTAAGTACAGGCTGTAGTCGTTGTTGGAGTTATAATACTGCAAGCGCTAACATATCAACTCTATCATAACAAAAGAGAAATGGGCGAAACTACGTATTGTATGCTGAAAATAACGTATTTTTATTGCATTTCATGCTAAAATAAACTCATTAGAATCGGGATAGGGGGCATGTCCATGACACCATCGGTTTTGGCATACGAGCAGGGATATGTGATCCATGTGAACGAGCCTGGAGATTCACTTTTTTATCATCTGGATTATGACGAACGTTCCCATGAACTGAATATGGAGTTTCAGCATTTCCACGATTTCTATGAAATCTGTATTCTTCTGGATCGTACGGCTGCGCATATCATTGAAGGCAGTTTGTACGAGATTCAGCCGTATGATATCGTTCTGCTGAGACCCTCTTTACTGCACAAAACGCAATATCCCAAGGGAGTGCCACCCAAACGCTTGATGATCACCTTTGCCATGCCACGGAATACACCCGGTCTTGAGAGCGGTTACACAGAACTGTTTTCGATCTTTGATGAATCAATTCCGATATTCCGATTTACAGAAGAAAAGCGCCAGGCGGTAATGGCTCCTTTAAACGAAATCTTTTTCTTATCGCAGAATCCCTCCGCACTTCATTCGGTTGCAATTCATAGCAAATTCGTTGAGTTTCTCTGTACAATCCATCGATACTCAGCGGAGAATAGCTACGTTCGTGAAGAGACAGGTTCGTCTATGTCGCAGCGGATGTATGCCATTGCTTCGTATATTCACAGCCATTATCAGAACGAGTTGTCCCTTGAGGAGATCTCCAAACGGTTTTTCGTGAGTGCCCATCATCTATCCCGTCAGTTTAACAAAGTCACAGGTTTTACGTTTACCGAGTATATTCAGATGACCCGAATACGTAACGCCCAACAAATGCTCCTGAACTCTAACCAAAAAATCACCGAAATTGCAGCACAGTGTGGCTTCGCCAGCTTCTCTCAATTCAATCGCATTTTCAATAAACTGAATGGCATGTCACCGAGTGCATATCGCCGTAGCAGACATTCACAGAGCGAGCGTGAACTGATATCTTTGGGTAGTCCTGAGCGCTGATTGAAGACAGAGATAATCTGGGGATGTCAGTGTAGATGTGTTGCATAAATCGCGACAGCCAAGAATGTATAGAGGACAAATAAAAAAGGCAAACCCTCTAAGATACAAAGGGAATGCCTTTTTCTTTTTCCTTCTATATAAAGATACGTCTACCTGGAGATGGTCCTCCTGATCAGACTCACTCTCTCGCTCATTTCCCCGTATGACGGCTACTCTTAAACTTGATCTTTCGGCGCCAACTCAATAGCGGAGCGGATGGCAGCCAGCATGCTTTTATCATCGGCGATATTTTTGCCGGCGATATCGAAGGCTGTACCGTGGTCAACGGATGTACGGATGATACCGCCTTTCAGACCAACGGTGATGTTCACGCCTTCCTCGATGCCCATTACCTTGATCGGCGCATGGCCTTGGTCGTGGTAGCACGCAACAACGATGTCGAAGTCACCGCGACCAGCGCGGAAGAAGAGTGTGTCCGCCGGGAGTGGACCAACAACGTTAATGCCTTCCAGCTGTGCACGTTCGATACCGGGCTGAAGTTTCTCTTCTTCTTCTCCATTACCGAACAAGCCGTTCTCTCCGGCATGAGGATTGATTCCGCATACGGCAACGCGCGGATTCTCAAAGCCTGCTTTTTTCAACGTATCATGAGCAAGCTTCACGACGGTGTAGGTTCTTTCCGGGTTAATACTTGCAATGGCATCGATCAGACCCATGTGTGTTGTCAGGTGAATAACGCGCAGATTAGGCGTGGTCAGCATCATCGAGAAGTCCTGCGTATCCGTCAGGTCAGCCAGAATCTCGGTGTGCCCCGGATACAGGTGCCCCCCTTGATGCAGAGCTTCTTTGTTCAAAGGCGCGGTGCAGATAGAGTGAATCTGCTGTTTTTTGGCAAGATCAATGGCTTTGGCGAGAAACTGGAATGCTGCATCTCCCGCCACGGCAGATATTTTACCGTATTCCAGATCCGCAGGAACGAGGTTCAGATCAATCACATCCACAGTACCGAATTCATACTTGGCTTCAGAAGGCTCTTGAATCGCGTTAACGTTCAGACTTGAACCGATGACAGGCAACACACGCTCCAGAATCTTTGCATCACCGATAACGAGTGGATTGCACTGATCGTACATTTCTTGATGACCCAGTGCTTTCATAATAATCTCCGGTCCAATACCTGCTGCGTCGCCCATCGTAATTCCAATTGTAGGTTTCATACGAGAATACCCCCTTTTAATTTTTGAATCGCATGGATAAAGACATCCGGTTTACCGAATCCGCCTGCTTTGGTAATCACATGCAGATCATCAATCCCTATAAACTTGGAGATCGGCACGCCGATTTCAAGCTCATCCAGCAACTCGAAGCCGCTAATATTCCATTTCAGACAGATTTGTTTTGCTGTATCACCGCCGGTCATGGATACCCCTTTGAACACTCCTTCTTCCAGCAGTCTGGCACAGATCTCACCCATCGCAAGTACAATCTCGTTGCTGACTTCCGTGTGATTGAGACCGCGAATTTCGCCCGTTGCTCGTGCCAGTTCGATATCCACCTGTTCAGCGGTGGAGTAGAGGACAACATCTTGTCCTTCCAGCGCTTTGTCTCGAACCTCGTTATAGACACGTTCCATCTCTTCCGCGCGGTCTGCGGTTGCGGATACCGCTTTGAAGGAATGGAAGGAGACTGAAGCTACGCGGGACTTGCGCATCAAGCGATGCAGCTGCTCTCGGGAGTTTTTGTTCACGCTGCCAACCACCGTTAGGATTGGACCGGGATTCTCCGGGATATCAAGTGACGCAGCCCTGGATTCCAACTTGTAATGTGCGGGGAGGTAATTGGCAATGCCCGCCGAACCTGCCCAAGTAAACGTATACTCCAACTCGCGAGTCATCTGCAGAATCAGTTCCAGATGTCTTTCTTCGGTGGAGTCCACCATTACATACGGGATATTCTTTGTTTTCAACTGCTCTAGCTTAGTGCGAATATGATTCTGCCCGGCTTCCAGATCGGCGACGGTGATCTCGCCAACTTCGTACTTGGTCTGTTGTTTCAACAAGTCCGGAAGGTAGGAAATCGTTACAGGTGTCTTCGGATCATGGGCAATTTCAGTATCTGCCAGCGGAACGCCGTTCAGGTAATGGATTCCTTCCAATATCGTCCGGTTATTTTTTGGATAACCCGGGGCAATCATCATAAAGTCCGGCTTTACGACATCATATACAGCATCAATCTCGATGCCGATATTACCGCGCATGGTGGAGTCCATTTTTTTGAAAATCGTCTCAAATCCGTTGTTCGTCAGCAATTCAGCAGCCTGATATACACGGTCATACGCTTCCTGCGAGGATATGGAACGACTATCTGTATCAAAGACGACGGCATCGTAACGTGTAAGAGGGCCTTCATCTATATTAAAAAGAACACTGGTCTTCAAGCCGTGACGGGCAAGCTGCACCCCGCTGTCATTGGCACCGGTCAAATCATCTGCAATAATGGCTAATTTCATGCAGTCATCCCTCCTTGTAAGCACAATTTAATAAAAAGTCCGTTCAGATCATCCATTAAGCACAGATTAAGCAAATTAAATCAGGTGATACCCATTTATGTGGTTGGTCGTTGATTGTATTTCTCGACTCCACCTGATTTCTCCAGTCGTTTGGAGAGGAACCCGATGAAGATCGGCAACAGGATGGCTGTTGTTACAACGCTCGCTGCAATTTGCACCGTAGCAATCTCGGCAATTGGGCCAAATGAAGCATTAGCAGCCACGATGGCAGCAGGTGTACCTACGGCATTCCCGGCTGTTGAACCTTCGGAAGCACCCACGATGGGGTTCCAGCCGATGGCTTTAAAGAGCAGGAAACCGATTCCGCCCGTTAATAACACGGTTAACACACCCAGTAAAATTCCGCTAAGACCACCTTGAATGATGGAGGAGAAGCTAATGTTCATACCCAGAGCAAATGCAAAGAACGGAACAAGTTTGTCACTGCCTTTATGCAGCCATTCCGCCAGATTGCGGTCCAGATTACCAATAATGACACCAACGATGAGTGGAAGCAATACCGCAACAAAGGCCATAGGGGAAAACATACCGTTTGCAAAACCCATCGCACCAAAGATGGAGAGCGCTACCATGGTTAGGAATGGACCATCGCTGAGCGCGAGGAATGGATAGGCTGCTTTGTCATCTTCTTTACCGTATTGACCAGCGAGTGCGATGTAAAGACCACCGTTAGAGTTGGTCATCGCAGCGATAATGGCAAGTGGGGCCAGACCCAGGAATAACCCGCTTGAGTCGGCAAACAAAATGGCAACGAGACCAAGTGCTGCACCGATTGCCCACTTGACGACAAGCAAGGTAACACCCTTACCGACGGACGAACCAGCTGTTTTGAATGTAATCTGTGTACCGGCAATTAACAGGAACAGTGCAATCAATGTACTGGAACTGTTAACGAAGAGAGCTTCCGTGAATCCGCCAATGCGCAAGGCATTTGGGAAGAATGTATTAATGGTTGCACCGAGTAACAGAGGAACGACCATCATACCGCCAGGGATGCGATCTAAAGTTGCTTTAATGTTCATAGTAGTAGCTCCTTATGAAGTAATCGTTTTTATGAAGCGCTTGCAGGGATTATGTTATCCCATATCGTTTAATATAGCAACAATAAATTATTGTAAATTTTAAATAAACAATAAACTGTTTAAAAATGCAACACATAAAGGCGATAAAAAAGACGCAAACTTAAAGTTAATCTTTAAGTTTACGCCATAATGTGGCCCTGTTAATCCCCAGACGCTCTGCGGCCTTCGATTGATTATTATTTTCCTCCTGGAGTACGAACTGAATAACTTCCTTTTCGATGTCCTTCAGAGTTCCACTCAACTTCATTTGGCTTGAAACAGGTTGCTGATCCAGCAAGCGAGACAAGGTAGCCGTTGTAATTACATAGTCCTGTTCATTGAGTGCAGCCTGCTTGATCAGATGCTTCAACTGGTTGACGTTCATATGTGTGATCTGATCCCGGATCAGCTGTAGTGCATCTTCTTTTATTCTCACCGCAGTAGTTCCGTATTTCTGGTAGTAACCCGTTAGGAAATGCTGCATCAGTGGAGCCAGATCCTCTGGTCTATCCGCAAGATTTGGCATCATGATCGTATTAAGCTTCAGGTCGAGAGACCACTGTGGGTTCAAGGTCTGTTCCCCGAGTATAAACACGCCAATCCGGCTTTGAAGGCAGCTCTGGATAAAAGAGAGCAACTCGGGATCTTCGATACGTGCTTCCATACGGTTAATCTCTACATTCCGAACCTTGGCTAGTGGTATCTTGTGCAAATGACCGGGCGGAACTTGCGTGAGATCGATCTGTAATAGCAGCCCACCACCGGAGTGCATCTGATGAATGTGTTTGACCAGAAAAGATTTACCGGAATCCGCTTCACCCAGCAGATAGATCGGTTCATGATGCTCGTATAGTGCCCGAATGTTCTTCAATACCGCCTGCATGGCAGGGGATTCAGCAACAATGGGCTCCATCGATGCGTCCGTGAACGTTGTTATGCCGAATTGTGCAAAGGCATAGGGTTGTCCTTTTTCCAGCATATATACCTTGTAGTTCTTGTTATCCAGGGTCGTTTCATAGGCGTTAACCGTGAGTTGGTAATCGTCCACCATGAACACATTTTGGATCTGGGATTGATGAAATTCCAGACTGGTATTGGTCAGATACATGTGATTATCGGTCAGCGGATTTTTCTCAAAATCGGTCAGGTTCTCGAATACAACTTCATTCCGTTCATTTAAAATAAGTAAATTGGGATGTTCCCGTGTAACGAGGTCATTCAGTATGATAGATATCGCATGATTTTTGCTCAAATAACGATAGACCAGCTGCGCATCCTCCATCGCTCTAAGGATGGATTCCTGTCCGGATTGGATCAACAATCCCTCCAGACCATAGGTCTTCGCGGTGTTGACGGTGATCACATCTCCGACAATCTGTCGGTACCCGGAAGCTTTCAACTCCAAGAGTAATCGTGCCACATCTTCCGAGCTATGTATGGTATAGACCTTGAGGGGCAGATCCATCAGATCAATAATCGATTGTGCACCAGAGGTGATGTTGGAGAAGCCAACAATGGCTGTTTGGCCGTTAAACTGGCTTGCCAGTGTAAGTGAACGAATCATATCATAGCCCGATAACTGCACATCAATGACGGGAATGGTCACTGCTTTTTTAATGAGTTGGGCGGTTCCGCCGCGGCTGATGATAATCTCTGCACCATTTTTCTCAGCTTGAGTTGCTAATTCCACACCGTTTGCCAAGTCGCCCACGTCCGTCTGAATGGTTAACTGGGGAAAACGAGGAATGCACTCTTGTATAATAGGAATCATCGATTCGTAGGGAGCAATAAAGTGAACTCGTGTACGCATAATTTTCCTGCCTTTATAGAAAACTTTGATCCCCTTATTATAGCCAACTTACGAAGGAATGGCACCTATGGGGGAACCAGCCCTGTTGTGTCTGCAAAATGCTTGTGTGATATGCCTTCATAGCTCTCCCGAATGGAATGTGATGAAGTACACTGAATCGAATCGTTATCTATCTCAAATTAATGCATAATTGCACACGATAAGTATAGAGAAATGAGGAGATTTCATATGGGAGACATTCATAAAGTAGCTGAGCCGGATCACATCATTAAGGATGTTGTCGGGAAGTTCCCGTGTAGGGTGCTGTGGAGTGAAGGCCGTCCATGTCTGGAGTATCAGAGGGAAGAGGATGTGGCGTTAATAACCGAATACGTCCATAAAACGTATAACGTTGAATTATTGGATGTGTTTTTCACAGAGGTGGAGAGCCTTCCGGTGGAGCCATAGTTAGGTAGGGATTTGTGGGATAGGAACAAAGGACTAAAGCCCATAATACCGATCCAAATCCGATCGCAGATGAAAGTATGCAATTCATTAATGAACTGTGATTGAGGAAGAATGATACTGATAATTATGAGTGATTTTTTTGATTATAAGGCGACACTATAAAGTGCTCGTCTTTTCTTATATTACGTTTTATAGTACGGATTTGGATCGTAGTAACTCCACTTCCAATCGTGAAATGTGAAACGTATGTGGGCGTATTCATGTATTATAGTATACATATGAACTTTTCGGAGGAGGAACAAGTAATGGGAATCTTATCGAGGTTTAGAGACGTGATGAAGGCCAATGTGAACCACATGTTGTCTCGGGCGGAAGACCCGGAGAAAAGTGTGAATGAGTATATGCGCAACCTGAGTAGTGATCTGGGTCAGGTGAAGGCTGAAACGGCAGCGGTGCTGTCGGATGAGAGCCGGGCGAAGCGAGCATTGGATGAGTGCAGCACCGAGGTCAAGAAGTTACAGCGGTATGCGGAAAAATCGGCGGAGTCGGGAGACGAAGATAAGGCACGCGGTTTTCTGGAGAAGAAAGTGAAGCTAGCTGACAAATTGAACGAATTACAGGCTGCCTATGAACGTGCTTCTGCCAAAGCGAAGATGATGAAACATATGAATGATAAACTCGTTGCAGATCTGGGGAAATTGGAGGCGCGGCATGCAGAACTGAAAGGTCGCATGGCAGATGCAAAGGCGCAGCAACAGGCCAACCAACGGAATGCATCTGCGGGCAGAGCTGATGCTGCATTGAAGGCCATGGAAGACAAGGCGAACCAGGCGCTGAATGAAGCAGAGGCTTTGGCAGAACTTCGTGCTGGGGCACAGGAAGATGATTTGGACGAATTAATTGCCCAGTTGGAGAGGGACATGAACGCAGATGCGGGTAATAATGAGAGTGCGTCGCCAAGTGCAGAGGAAGAACTCGCAGCGATTCAGGAAAAGCTGAAGAATAAGTAATACGTTACACCATTTCGTTAACATTGAGGTGAGCAGATGCCGGTTATTGAATATAAATGTCCAAACTGCGGCAGTGGCATGATCTTTGACAGTGTGTCAGGTGCATTATCCTGTCCCAGCTGCGGCCGCCAGGACAACATAGAGCAGATCCCCGATCCCTTGAAAAGACAAGTATTCACCGAAAACGAGGTCAAAGAATACCACTGTAACAGCTGCGGAGCTGACATTGTGACAGAACCGGAGACCAGTGCGACGACATGTAGTTTCTGCGGTGCAGCGGTTGTACTCAGTGATCGGCTGACGGGCAATCTGGCCCCTGCGATGGTGATTCCTTTTTCGATCAACAAGGATCAAGCCAAGCAGGCTTTCAAAAAGTGGTGCAAAAACGGCCTTTTAACGCCAAGTGGCTTCATGTCCGCCGATCGGATTCAGAGCATTACTGGCATGTACGTGCCGTTCTGGTTGTACGAGTTACATAACAAAATCGAAGTGCATGGTCGTGGCACCAAGGTCAGATCCTACACCCAGGGCGACTACCATTACACGGAAACACAGCACTTCGATATATACCGCCGGATTCGGCTGAATTACGTGAACCTGCCCATCGATGCATCGGAGAAAATGAAAGATGAACTGATGGATAAGCTGGAGCCTTTCCCATATAATCAGCTGAAATTGTTCAAGACCCCGTATCTGGCGGGGTACATTGCGGAAAAATATAGTTATACGGACGAGGAACTTTTTCCACGGGCCAAGGATAAAACGAGATCGTACATTGATTCTTATATTGCCTCAACTGTATCCGGATATACCAGCGTGAGCTACACGGACAAACAGATTAATACTACGCTCAAAAATGCGGACTATGTGCTGCTCCCAGTGTGGATGGTCAACTATGACTACAATCGGGCACAGTATACCTTTGCCATGAATGGTCAGACAGGTAAAGTGGTCGGTAAACCACCGATCAGCAAAGCCAAAGTGGCCGGATGGTTCGCAGGAGTCTCTGCGGTCTCGTTGTTGTCACTGAAGCTGGTTTCCTGGATGATGGGAGGTGGATTCTTATGAGGAAAAGAACCCCTCTGGCCGTGATGGCTACGCTCATTTTACTTATGATAACCCTTGTCGCTCCGTTGTTTCCCATGTCATCGGCATCCGCAGCGGAGAGCAAAAATCTCATCTACGATGAGGCCAACTTGCTGAGTGAGCAGGAGATAAGTGAACTGAATCTACTTGCGAATCAGTATGGCGCGGAACGGCAGACGGACTTTGTTATTTTGACAACAAATAATGTTGAGAATCAGGATGTTATACTCTTAACTGAAGATTTTTATGATAAGCAGGAGCTAGGGTACGACAAAAAACTTGGCAATGCTGTCATATTAACGATGGATATGAATAATCGCGAAGTGTATCTGGCTGGATTTTATAAGGCAAAAGAATATTTGAGTGATCAGCGACTAGATTCTATCCGTAACCGGATTACCTCTGAATTGTCCAGTGGGGATTATAAACTCGCATTTGAGAAATATATTGAGCTCTCTTACAAATATATGGGGTATGAACCCGGTGTGAATCCAAACAACATTTTGTTCAACGGCTGGTTTCAATTGGGAGTATCTGTAGTTCTTGGCAGTATTGTTGTTGGTATTATGACCTATCGTTCCGGAGGACGTGTCACGGTCAATCGTGCGACTTATGAGGATTCAAGCAATTCCAGTGTAATTGATCGTCAGGATCGTTACATCCGTACAACCGTAACCAAGCGCAAAATCGAGAAGAACAATAACAACGGTGGAGGAGGCGGCGGTGGAGGTACCTCCCGAGGCGGTCATTCACACAGTGGAAGTAGAGGTTCGTTTTAGTAACGAGTCTGCGAAGTATGTTAAATAGAAGGGATGGGAACGAGTATGGGATTTTTCAGAAATCAATTTTCGAATGTGGTGGAATGGGAAGAGTTCAGAGATGACATGATATTTTGGAAGTGGAGCAACCGGGAGATCAAGAAGGGGAGTAAACTCATCATCCGCTCCGGTCAGGACGCCATTTTCCTGAATAACGGTAAAGTGGAAGGGATTTTCGAGGACGAAGGATCGTTTAATATTGATTCCGAGATCATTCCGTTCCTTTCTACCTTAAAAGGGTTCAAATTCGGATTCAACAGCGGCATGCGGGTCGAAGTATTGTTTGTAAATACCAAAGAGTTCACCGTGCGCTGGGGCACGCAAAGCCCGGTATTGATTCCGACTCCACAACTCCCGGGCGGGATGCCGATTCGGGCCAACGGAACATTTAATTTCAGAGTAAGTGACTATGTGACCCTGATTGATAAGATTGCAGGCATCAAACAGAGTTATCTGGTCGAGGATGTCAAGATCCGAATCACTTCAGTGCTGGATCAGCTTCTAATGAAGTGGATTAGCCGTGAAGGGAAGGATATGTTCAACCTGCAGGCCAATGCATCGGATATTGCCAAGGGGATTCAGGAAGATCTGGATATGCAGATGATGGACATCGGAATTGGGATTACCGGTTTCCAGGTGATGAGCTTCAATTATCCAAAAGAGATTCAGGATATGATTACAAAGACCGCTTCGCATGAGATGATTGGTAATCTGCAAAAGTATCAGCAGGTCAGCATGACAGACGGCATCTCATCCGGTAAAGTACAGGGCGGCGGCGCAGCTTCGGATATGGCGGGTATGATGATGGGTATGAATATGGCCAATGAAATGATGAAAAACATGAACCAGAACCAAGGCCAGAATCAGAACAACAATGCGGGTTCGTCTCAGAATCAGAATGCTGACCAGAAGCCAGCGGGCAATAGCAACGGTGATTCAGGTAACTCTCCATCTACAGAAGGCAACAAGAAGCCAAACTTCTGCCCGAACTGTGGAGCCAAAAATGAAGGAGCCAACTTCTGTCCGAACTGTGGTCAAAAACTGGGCTAATAAAATAAATACATGTAGGGCTAGGTTCGTAGTAAGTGAAATTACTGCGGAGCTAGCCCTTTTTTGTTTGGAGTCATACTTAAAGCAACATGGAGTAGAGCAGAGGAACGGGTGCAGTCATTTAATTTTTATAAAAGAGTTGACAACCGATCATAAATCAATTATCTTTAACTTAAGATATTTAATTTAAATATAAATAACAGCCAAGAACAAATATCTTTAATCCATTATGAGGAGAGATCAAGATGATGATCCCAACATTGACCAGAATAAATGAACTTTCTAGAAAAGCCAAAGAGGGCGGATTGACGGAGATGGAGAAAGAGGAACAGGTTCGTCTTCGCCAGGAATATCTGCAAACTTTTCGTGGTTCGGTCAACGACATTCTGCTGAATGCAACCATCTATGATCCAAACGGCGATGACGTGACTCCTGATAAATTGAAACAAGAACAGGCCAATCAAAATAAAAACTAGCATATAATTCGCTAGATCATATATCTTAATTTTAAGATAATACAAATTTACTATAAATAAATTAACTAACTCAAATACTCTAACATCTACTCAATTCAAAACATGCTTACCAAACCAAGGAGGAATTAATCATGACTATGCAAACAGCAGGTATTCACCATATTACAGCTTTCGCAGGAGATCCACAGGCCAACGTTGATTTTTATGCCGGAGTTCTGGGACTTCGTCTCGTGAAAAAAACAATCAACTTCGATGCACCTGATGTGTATCATCTGTACTTTGGAGACGAACACGGAAGCCCGGGTACCATCATTACCTTCTTCCCATCCGCTGGATCACCACGGGGCAAAATTGGCGGAGGTCAGGTCGGTATCACTTCCTATGTCATTCCTCCTGGGTCGATTGGCTTCTGGCAGAATCGGCTGGAACAGTATAACATTGAGGTAACCAAAACAAGTCGTTTCAATGAAGAGCTGCTTCAATTCGAAGATAGCGAAGGCCTGCGGCTTGAGCTTGTTGAACGGGAAGAAGGAGCAACCAGCACTTGGACACACGAAGGGATTCCAACAGATAAAGCGATCAAAGGCTTCGGTGGTGCTGTCCTGTTCAGTGTTAATCCGCAAAGAACGATGGATGCTCTTGAGAAAATCATGGGATTTGTCAGAGTGAGTGAAAATGAAGAGTATGCCCGTTTCCGGTCCAGCGGGGATATCGGTAATGTCGTAGATGTTCCAGTGACCCGTATGGCTCTGGGTATGGGCGGCGCAGGAACCGTGCACCATATTGCATGGCGCGCCAAAGACGATGAAGAGCATGCACAGTGGAGTGAAGCTGTACGTGATTACGGGTACCAACCGACTCCAGTGCGGGATCGTCAGTACTTTAACGCAATCTATTTCAGAGAAGCTGGTGGCATTCTGTTTGAAATTGCTACAGATCCTCCGGGCTTTGCCAAAGATGAACCTGCTGATTCGCTTGGACAAAAATTGATGCTGCCTGAGTGGTTTGAGAAATACCGCCCTCAAATTGAGGACAATCTGCAACCAATTGTGGTAAGAACGCTTGCACCTGCTACAGCTGCGAATTAATAAGAGTTCTATTAGAAAAAACCTGAAAACGAAGCGTTCGCCTAAAAGCTTTCTGAAAGAAAGCTACATCGGAAGCATATGCTATCCCCGGATTTTCCCTTAGGAAAAGGGAATCAAAAAAATCTGGGGATAACAGCGATTGGAGGGTTATTCTGTCATCGGAGTGTAGGTGTAAATGAAAAACCTAAAGGAGCAACGAAGGATGATGGAGAAAAAGGTTACCTGGCTGGAGCTGTTTTACGATCTGCTCTTTGTAGCAGCGGTCTCCAAAGCGGGTCATGTCTTGTTACATGCCGAACACGGAGTAATTACGTTTGAATATTTAATGAAGTTTGTGCTTATTTTTATCCCTGTTTGGTGGGCATGGGTCGGTCAGACCTTATTTATTAACCGCTATGGTCAAGATATCCTGATCCATCGAATATTCCTCATCCTTCAGCTCCTGTCCGTGATGGTCATGACGGCGAGTCTCTCTACCCATTTTGACCAATACTACTTGTCTTTCTTCGTGGGTTATATCGGTTCACGGGCTTTTACGGCGATTCAGTATCTGACGGTTCACAAGTCGAAAAGTGAGCATCAACAGCAAGCCGCTCGTTACTTGGGCATCTGTTTCCTCATTGGTATATTGATCTCATCGGGCTCACTATTCTTCGATTCCTGGTTGCGCTACTTGATTTTGTATGTGGGGATTGCCGTTGATATTTTGCTTCCGCTGATCGGACGCAAAAACTTGGTGAAAGTGCCCGTTCAGACCCATCACTTGTTGGAGCGTTTCGCGTTATTTACACTCATCCTGCTGGGTGAATCGGTGGTGAGCATTATCGCTGTGTTGCAAGCCGATCATTGGGATATGAAATCGATTTTGTTTGCCGCCTTTACGTCCATCTTTGTCATTGCGATGTGGTGGCAGTACTTCGACAACGTGGAGAAAAAGGTCAGCAAAGAGATCCAGACTGCCGGGCAAGCGATCATATACGGTCATCTGTTCATCTACATCTCCATGAGTATGATCGCTGCTTCAATTCAGCTGTTATATCAGAATCAGTTAAACTATGTGTTCATGCTAGGGTTTGTATTTGGATCAACGCTGTTGTATTTCTTGTCGACTTCCCTTGTGTTCCACCGCTACAGACACGCACATCTGCGGCTGGGCCCGCGTCATCTGGCGGTCATGGTAGGGTTGCTGGTGGCATTTGTCCTTGTGGATCTGGTCTACCAGGTACCGGGTTATGTCATCATGGGCGAAGAAATGTTATTCTTCCTGGTGTATGCGAAACTTACAACTTGATATGCGTATCTCAAATGAAGAACAGTCACGGACAACAGATGTCCGTGGCTTTTTATTATGCCGATAATCCTGGACATGTTTTAATTAAATAAATAAAGCACAAATCTAATTTAATTTCTTCTATAGAATCTGTTAATATGAGACTAGGTACAAGTGAATCTACCAGATCATAGAATATCTTTTTATAAAATGAGTGTACGTTTTGTTATATAAATTGAACTAAACATTTACACGAAACGGAGAGGACAGAAAAAACCTGAAGAAGCGAAAGCGTTCGCCTAAAAGCTTTCTGAAAGAAAGCTGCATCGGAAGCATACGCTATCCCCGGATTTTCCCCATATAAGGGGGATTCATAAAATCTGGGGATAACAGCGATCGGAAGGTTATTCTGTCATCGGAGTGTCCAGTGTAAATATTCTTTAGTTCAATTTATATAGTTCATTTTATATATAGCGATTCGTAGGTATGGGGATGACAATCAGGAGGGAAATCATTGAGCACACATCAAATCGGAGTTCCATTGGAAGGGTTTGCAGAGTTTAGTCGTACGGTTGCCGCAGAAGGAGCCGTTTTAGTCAGAAATGAAGGCCAAGTGCTTCCACTTCGTGAAAACGAAAACGTTTCAGTTTTTGGACGGATTCAAGTCAATTATTATCGCAGCGGCACAGGTTCAGGCGGTAGTGTTCATGTGGCCTACACAACGAATCTATTGGATGGTCTGCGCAGCAAAAAGAATATAACGGTCAATGAAGAGCTGGCAGCTGTCTATGAGAAGTGGATTGAGGAAAATCCATTTGATGATGGCGGAAAAGTATGGGCGGCTGAGCCATGGAATCAGAAAGAAATGCCTTTGACGGATGAACTTGTTGCACAGGCTAGAAGCAAATCCAGCAAAGCCATTATCGTGATTGGACGTACAGCAGGAGAAGACCAGGATAATGCGGATGCGCCAGGAAGTTACCAACTGACAGAAGATGAGAAAGCGATGTTGAAGCAAGTTACTTCGCAATTTGAACAAACAATCGTTGTGTTGAATGTCTCAAATATCATCGACATGAGCTGGTTAAACGAAACGTATCTACATCCAATCCAAGGTGTAATTTACTCCTGGCATGGTGGTATGGAGGGTGGTAATGCGATTGCCGATGTGCTGGCGGGGGACGTTACACCAAGCGGTAAACTGACAGATACGATTGCATATTCCATCGAAGATTACCCTTCGACAAGCAACTACGGCAATGAGTTCAAGAACCTGTATCAGGAAGATATCTATGTAGGTTATCGTTATTTCGAAACGTTTCGACCTGAGCGTGTTCAGTTTGAATTCGGTTACGGCCTGTCTTATACGACGTTTTTGGCTCAGCACGAAGAAGCAAAATCAGTGTCCAAAGACGGCGAAACCTACATTGAAGTTCGTGTAAATGTGACCAACTCAGGTACAACATATGCGGGCAAAGAGGTTGTGCAAGTTTATTATGAAGCACCACAAGGCAAACTGGGACAACCGGTGAAGGCTTTGGTGGCTTTTGGCAAAACAGGATTGTTGCAGCCGGGCGAGTCAGAAATTCTGACGATCAGCTTCCCGATCCATGCGATGGCATCTTACGATGATGCAGGCGTTACGGGCCATGCTTCCGCATACGTTCTGGAAGAAGGCACATACCGACTGCATGTAGGAACCAGTGTGAAACAAGTGCAGCATATCAGCATTGATTGCCAGGATGGCTATAGTATTGAATCTCTTCAATTGGTGGAGCAACTGCAAGAAGCGATGGCCCCAACTGAAGATTTTACACGGATGAAACCAGGTTCACGCAAGGAAGATGGATCTTATGAACTGACTTATGCAGAAGTACCGAAACGTAAGATATCCATGGCGAATCGGATTGAGCAGAATCTCCCGCAAACGCTGGAGCAGACAGGTAACCAGGGCCACAAGCTGAGTGACGTTAAGGCTGGCAAAGTGAGTCTGGAAACCTTCATCGCTCAACTGAGTGATCAGGATCTGGCGGCGATTGTCCGTGGCGAAGGCATGAGCAGTCCGCTCGTTACTTCGGGGACGGCATCTGCATTTGGTGGTGTCAGCGACAGCCTGTTTAACTACGGTATTCCGGTAGCATGTACGGCAGATGGCCCGTCCGGTATTCGTATGGATAGTGGCGAGAAAGCAACACAGGTATCCATTGGTACGTTGCTTGCGGCGACATGGAATAAGGATCTTGTTGAAGAGTTGTATGTGATGGAAGGACAGGAATTGCTGAGAAATCAGGTGGATACCCTGCTCGGGCCTGGACTCAATATCCGCCGGAGCCCGCTCAATGGCCGGAACTTTGAGTACTTCTCCGAAGATCCACTGATCTCGGGTGTATTTGCCGCAGCGTGTACAAAAGGTATTATGAAGGGTGGTTCTAATGCGACACTGAAACACTTTGCCTGCAACAACCAGGAGAAGCACCGCAGTAAAGTAGATGCTGTTGTCTCTGAGCGTGCACTGCGTGAAATTTACCTGAAAGGGTTCGAAATCGCTGTAAAAGAAGGCGGAGCAAACTCCATCATGACCTCCTACAACCCGGTTAACGGACACTGGGCGGCATCCAACTACGACCTGAACACCACGATTTTGCGTGGCGAATGGAATTTCGAGGGTATCGTCATGACCGACTGGTGGGCGATTATGAACGATGTGACCGAAGGTGGCGAGGCTGATCGCAAATACACCAACTGGATGATTCGTGCGCAGAATGATCTCTACATGGTTGTACCGAACTATGGCGCAGAGATTAACGGCTGGGACGATAACACGATTGAATCCTTGGAAAATGGAACATTGACTCGCGGAGAGCTGCAACGCTCGGCGATTAATATCTGCAAGTTCATCATGAATGCACCAGTGTCCGGCAGAAAACACGAGATCGTGGAGAACGTCGCTTCGTTCCAAGCGAATGCATCCCTATCTGCTGCAAAAGCTCAGGCGCTGGTTGAGAACGCACAGGTGAAACCTGCGGTAGCTGAACCCGTCTACATGAAAGTGGACGAGGCAGGTCATTATCGGATTATCGTACAGATCATGTCCCCTGAGCCGGAACTTGCTCAAAGTGCATGTAACCTGCTCCTGAATGACCAGTTGGTAACCACCATCCAAACAAATGGTACGGAAGGCAAATGGATCAGACAGAAACTTGTCAAAGTAGATCTTGAAGCAGGACTGTATGAATTGAAACTGGACTTCACGAAACCAGGTCTCCAGATTGACTGGATCGAATTCAAACAGGTGTAGAAGATAATCGGAAATATCAGGTGATAGCAACAATCGAAAGATTGTTCTGTCATCAAAAGTAGAATACGTGGGTACATGACAAAGGACACCGTTCGCGGGTGTCCTTTGTTGTAACACGGAATAGCTACTGTTATGATAATGTTATGAGATTCGTAGTTCTGAACAATGGAGTCAGGGGTGTTGCGAGGAATGAGAAATTATAATTTTTTGAGTCCAATCCTGCTGGTTGTGGTGGCGCTGATTGTAAGAGGCCTGGTGACTAACCTGGGAGTTCTTTTCGGACTATCACAAGAAGTGGCGAGTAATATTGCCATGATAGCCATGATTATTGCTGCACTGATTATGTTTAATCGAATGACGAAGGCTCGGCGTAGAAAATAGAAAAGCTCGGATAACCAGAAGGTTATCCAAGACACGAAGACACCCTCCGGGTGTCTTTTTTTGTATTGACGTTCTGATCCTAACGTTTTAGACTATTGCTAATCGATAATAACATTATAAATAACAAAAATAACAAAACTCGTCAAACAAAGTATATGGTATCCGTTGCGCTCTCTATTTGCTAGCCCATTCCGGTCCCCAAAGGAGAATCCAATCATGAAGATCATTGCCGACAAACCATATATTGTTCAGGACGGCCAGCCTTTGCAGATTTTCATCTGGAAGCTGACCGTCTTCAGATAATGATGAAGAAGGACCGCAGGAGCGCTGATGAAGCGTTCAGTCGGTCCTTTATGTCATGGATCAGGCTGTGTGCAGTTCGAGTGATGTCTATCAATACTGGTTAACGATGCGAGGGTTGGGTGAGAATACGGGATTGCAATCTCGGAAGTATCTACTTACGACATAATGTCCTGCTGATGATCACCTTAATACGCTGGAATAATCTACGATGAAGTGAAGGGAGCTACATTATGGAAAGACAGCCTGTATTGGAAGTCATCGCTGTAGATGCGGCAGATGCCAAAGCAGCTGAGGAGGGAGGGGCTGATCGGATTGAGCTGGTGTCTGCGATGTCCGAAGGAGGACTTACCCCCAGTTATGGCGTCATGGAGCATGTGGTATCCCAGGTATCCATTCCGGTGTATGTCATGATCCGTCCCCATAGCCGCTCGTTCCGCTATAGCGCAGATGACATCCACGCCATGACCCGGGATGTACGCGTGGCGAGGGAACTTGGAGCCGCTGGCATCGTGATCGGCGCCCTCACCGGAGATGGTGAAGTGGACCTTTTATCCATGCAATTATGTATGGCCGAAGCTCAGGGTTTGGGCGTTACGTTTCATCGTGCTATTGATGTGAGCACAAGCCTGACTGAGGCGCTCAAGGCCATTAACACATTGGGCAACGTGGGGCGTGTACTTACATCGGGAGGAAAACAGACAGCACCTGAAGCGATGCAAGAACTGAAACAGCTTCAGCAATTGGGGCAAATCTTGAACATCGCTGTCATGGCAGGGTCGGGGGTCACCATAGAGGGAATTCAAACGCTAGTGAGGCAGACGGGTATCACGGAAATCCATATGGGATCAGGCGTGAGGTACAAAGGGAGCTTTAATTATCCCATTGATCCACATTTGGTTGAAGAAGCCAAGCAGCAGTTATTGCTTGCATCAAGGCCATTCATGGACAGTAGTGCACTGAGTAGTGGTCCAAGCAAGGGTGTTGATATAGGGATGCGCTAAATAAAAGGAGTGATACGCCATGAATCGTGAACTGCAACCAGCCGAATGGATTAAGTCCGCAGCACAGGTCAGCCCATCCGAACGCCAGATGAGATGGCAGGAGATGGAGTTCTACGCGTTTATTCATTTTACGGTAAATACATTTACGGATCAGGAATGGGGCACTGGGGAGGAAGACCCGGCGATCTTCAATCCTTCTGAACTGAGCGCAGCGCAATGGGTGCAGGCGTGCAAGGCTGCGGGGATGAAGGGGCTGATTTTGACTTGTAAGCATCATGATGGATTTTGTTTGTGGCCCAGTCAATTTACAGCGCATACGGTCGCGGCTAGTCCGTGGAGGAATGGTAGGGGGGATTTGGTTCGGGAAGTTTCCGATGCCTGCCGTGAGGGCGGGTTGAAGTTTGGCGTGTACCTGTCTCCTTGGGATCGTCATGAAGCCACTTATGGAGATTCCGAGAGGTATAACGAGTTTTTCCTCCAACAGTTGCGCGAGCTGCTTACGAATTATGGCGACATCTTCTGTGTATGGTTCGATGGTGCATGTGGTGAGGGTCCGAATGGCAAAAGGCAGGTCTATGACTGGGACGCCTATTATGCGCTTATTCGTGAACTTCAGCCTGAGGCTGTCATCTCGGTATGTGGCCCGGATGTTCGCTGGTGTGGCAATGAGGCAGGGCATACACGGGAATCGGAATGGAGCGTTGTGCCAGCGCATATGCAGGGTAATGAGAAGATTCAGGAGCAATCGCAACAGGTGGATGATGGTGAGTTCGCCACAAGGATCAATACGCAGGACGGTGATTTGGGAAGCCGAGAGGTCATTCGTTCCCAAGGTGAGCCACTGATCTGGTACCCTGCCGAGGTGAATACCTCGATTCGCCCAGGATGGTACTATCATGCCAGTGAAGATGATCAGGTCAAAACACTGGAAGAACTGCTCGCCGTGTACTACGGTTCAGTGGGGGGTAACGCCACCTTTTTGCTGAATCTTCCACCGGATAGGCGTGGTCTCATTCACGAAACGGATGTGCAGCGACTACAGGAATTGGGAGATTCGCTGCGTACCATTTTTCAGGAAAATTTCGCCTTGCAGGCGCTGGTAAAAGCATCGGAGACGATGGATGAACAACATGCCGTATCGGAAGTGCTGACGGAACGCCGGGATACGTATTGGTGTCCTCACGAAGGAACAGAACAGGCTTGGATTGAGCTGGATTTGCAGGAAGAAAGATCATTTGACCGGGTGGTGCTGATGGAACATATCCAGACAGGTCAACGGATTGAGCGTTTTACACTGGAGTCGCAGAGGGCAGATGGTGGTTGGGAAACGTTTTACACGGGGACGGTGGTGGGGCATAAGCGAATTTGCTGTTTCCCACAGGTCACATCGAGAAAGATGCGATTAAGCATTCATGAATCCAGATGGTACCCTACGTTGTCCGGGTTAGGCATATATCTGAGCGAGCGGGGAGGGTTGTAAAATGGCGGTGCTGATGTATAAAGGTTCACAATTTATGTATGATGACGAGCCCATTCGGATTATGTCGGGTGCCATCCATTATTTCAGAGTGGTCCCCGACTATTGGGAGGATCGGTTACTCAAGCTGAAAGCCTGCGGTTTCAATACAGTAGAAACGTATGTGCCGTGGAATGTTCATGAGCTCCAGCCGGGGCAGTATTGTTTTGAAGGCATGGCTGATCTGGAACGTTTTATTCGCATTGCGGGAGATGTGGGTCTACATGTGATTGTTCGCCCAAGTCCTTATATATGTGCTGAGTGGGAGTTTGGCGGATTACCTGCCTGGCTGCTTGCTGATGATGATATTCGTCTGCGGTGTAATGATGCAAAATTTCTGGAGAATGTGGATCGTTACTATGATGTGCTTTTACCCAAATTGAAACCCCTTCTGAGCACCCTTGGTGGGCCGATCATCGCGATGCAGATTGAAAATGAGTACGGCAGTTTTGGCAATGATGCGAGCTACCTGCGATATTTACGGGATGGCATGGTGAAGCGCGGTATGGATATGTTGTTATTTACCTCGGACGGACCGACAGACCACATGCTGCAAGCGGGATCAGTGCCAGGGCATCTGGCTACGGTTAATTTTGGATCAGGAACGGAGGGAGCGTTCGCCAAGCTGCGTGAATATCAGACGGGCGAACCTTTAATGTGCATGGAATATTGGAACGGCTGGTTCGACCACTGGGGAGAGTCACATCATACCCGAGAAGCCGCTGATGTAGCTGGTGTGTTTGAGGAGATGCTTCGAGCGGGAGCTTCGGTTAACTTTTATATGTTCCACGGTGGAACAAACTTTGGATTTTACAACGGGGCGAACTGTCAGCAGAAGGATCAATACGAACCAACGATTACAAGTTACGACTACGATTCACTGCTTAGTGAATCCGGGGAGCCGACAGCGAAATTCCATGCGGTGAGGGACCTTATTGCTCGGTATAGCGATGAAGATCTGGGTGAGCTTGTGCTGCCAGAATCAAAGGGGACCATCGCTTATGGGCGGGTGGAGTTGAACCAGCAGGCATCATTACTGGCGCAGTTGGACCGGATATCAGCCCCGGTGCAGCGTACGAATCCGGAACCGATGGAGAAGCTGGGTCAGGATTATGGATTTATTTGTTATCAGACCCGAATATCCGGGCCCAGGGAGCGACAGGAACTGGTGGTTCAGGAGGTGTGTGACCGTGCGCTTGTGTTTGTTGATAGGCAATTTCAGGGTGTATTGGAACGCGGAAATCCAGCATTATCGGTATCCTTTGAAGTGCCGCCAGGGGGCGTAGATCTATTGATCCTTGTTGAAAATATGGGGCGAATCAACTATGGCCCGTACCTGAGAGATCCGAAGGGAATCACCGAGGGTGTGCGACATGGCTTTCAATTTTTATATAATTGGACGATTCATTGTCTGCCATTAACTGATCTGTCGGATTTGCAATTTAGTGATGTGATTAGCGAAGCAATTAATGAAGTACAGGGACCAGCATTTTATCAAGGAGAGTTTCATATCACGGATGTAAGAGATACTTTTCTGCGACTGGATAACTGGACCAAAGGGGTTGTATTTGTAAACGGATTCAATCTGGGGCGCTACTGGAATAAAGGACCGCAAAAAACGTTATATGTACCAGCCCCGCTCCTTCGTGAAGGTGAGAATGAAATCATCGTATTCGAGCTTCATCAGACGTCTGAATTCGCCGTAACGTTCGTGGATACACCGGATTTGAGCTAGAAAAAGGAAAATAGGTGAGCCAAACGATTATTGAGAATTGTCGTGTCCGCCAGAAAAAGGTATACGTTGGGTATGGACAATGACTAGGGCGTGTCTGAAAACTCCGAAGGACGCAGATTTTGCCGAATTTTCGTTCCAAGCAAGGAAATTTTCTGCAGGCGTGCCGGGGCACGTCAAGGGAAAGTGACGCAGCAGGGGGCGAAAAGGTGGTAAAAGATGCACTTCAGTGAGTTTTGAGACACGTCCTACAGGAGAGGATGAGGGGAAATGAAAGTTGGACTCAGCACCTACAGTCTGCAACAAGCATTGGATCGCAAAGAATTGACCGTACCAGATGCCATTCGTTGGATCGCCGATCAGGGTGGGGAACATGTGGAGATTGTACCGATGGGATTCAGTCTGATCGATAACCCGGAGTTGATTGATGAGATTAAAGCTGCGGCAAAAGAGGTTGGAATTGATATTTCCAATTATGCCATCGGCGCCAACTTTGCTGTGCAGGAGGACGCCGAAGCGTTGGAGCAAGAGATCCAGAATGTGATGCGACATGTGGATGTGGCTGCAGCGCTCGGTGTGAAGCTGATGCGTCATGATGTGGCTTTCCGCCCTGCACCAGAGGGAACCGTAGCACAGTTTGAGATCGACCTGCCGGTACTAGTGAAGGCTTGTCAGCGCATAGCCGATTATGCAGCGGGTTTTGGAATTACAACAAGCGTTGAGAACCATGGGTACTATGTGCAGTCGAGTGAGCGAATTCAGCGTTTGTTACACGAAACAGCGCGGAGTAACTTCAAGACCACACTGGATGTCGGCAATTTCCTCTGTGTGGATGAAGATCCGGTGAGTGCCGTAAAAAATAACATTCCGTACGCGTCGATCGTGCACGCCAAAGACTTCTACTGGAGACCTTCCTACCGGAACCCCGGTGAAGGCTGGTTTCAAACCTCGCATGGCAATTACCTGCGCGGTGCCATTGTGGGCCATGGCGATATCGACATGCCTGAGGTGTTCCGTGTGTTGAAAAAATCCGGGTATGACGGATATATCTCGGTTGAATTTGAAGGCATGGAGGATTGCAAAACCGCCTCACGCATTGCCATGGATAACGTCCGCCGCCTATGGGAAGAGGCATAGGGCTGAGTGCTTGTTTTAAATGAAATATGAATTGTTACGTATGGCTCAAACAGAAAGTTAGTTCAGTCAGAAAAAGTAGTGGAGGGGGCGAAATCGATTCTGAAGAAACGAAGAGTTCGCCTTTATCACCGGATTTCCCCCTTTGGAAAAAGGGGATTAAAGAAATCTGGGGGTAAGAGCGATCGGAAGAACGATTCGCAACCGGAACGTCTACCTGCTGGACGTCAATTATTTTATTTATGGAGGAATCAGCACTATGTCCAAATTGAAAGTCGCCGTTATCGGTGCCGGATCAATATCCGATTGCCATTTGCAAGCCTACGCCAGTAATCCGGACGTTGAAATATACGCCATCTGCGACCTGAATGCAGAACGTGCCGCAGAAGTGGCAAAGCAATATGATGCACCTCATGTGTTTACCGATTACAAAGAATTGCTCGCACTGCCCGAGATTCATTCCGTCAGCATCTGCACATGGAACGACTCCCATGCGGAGATTAGTATTGCTGCCCTGGACGCGGGCAAAAACGTGCTGTGTGAGAAACCGCTCTGCCAAACCGTGGAGGATGCCCTCGAAGTAGAGAAGGCCGTTCATCGCAGCGGAAAGCTGCTGCAAGTTGGTTTTGTTCGCCGCTATAGCGACAATGCACAAATTCTGAAGAAGTTCATCGATGAGGGTGAACTGGGCGAGATCTATTATGCCAAAGCCTCCAGTCTGCGTCGTCTGGGCAATCCGGGTGGCTGGTTCTCGGATATCAACCGTTCCGGCGGGGGTCCGCTGATCGATATCGGGGTGCATGTGATCGACATTTGCTGGTATCTGATGGGCAGACCGAAGGTGAAATCCGTCTCCGCTAACGTGTCTAACCGATTGGGGAACCGCTCGAACATTAACAATCTGTCGTTCTACAAAGCAGCCGACTACGACGCAGAACAGAACACCGTTGAGGATATGGCAAATGCCCTGATCCGTTTCGAGAACGGTGCGAGCCTGCTCGTGGATGTCAGCTTCACGCTCCATGCCAAAGCGGATGAGACTTCGGTCAAACTATATGGCGACAAGGGCGGTGCCGAGTTGGAGCCGGAAATTTCGATTATTGGCGAGAAATTCAACACCATTTTGAACATGACTCCACAGGTGGATTTCAAATCATTCGATTTTATGGGATCGTTCCGCAACGAAATCAACCATTTTATAGATAGCACGCAGGGCCGCAAAGAAACACTTAGTCCCGTCGAAGACGGCGTCGAGGTAATGAAAATGCTCTGCGCCATTTACGAATCAGCCCGTCAGGGCCGCGAAATCACACTATAAAAGGGGCTTTGCAGTACGGAGTTGCTCCAAGTTGATACTTTACTACTCCCGTGGCATTGAAAGTTATGAGCATTTCGCTCCCTTTCAATGAAAAGCTCGCTCCGGGCGGGTATGGATTCGTCCTCTCGTCCCGCGATTGGAGCAGAGCATGGAGCGAGCGCTAACGAATCTGAGGCGTCTTATTTAAGGCTCTGAAGCACCAGTAGAAATCTAAGAAACCTGAGACACGCTATATGAGAATTAACAGCAGTTTACAGCGTTTTTATCAGCTAATTTCGGGAAATAACGTGTCTGATGTTCCTTACAATTTAAAAAGAGGACCAAAAGGCTAAATAAGACGCCCTGAATTCCTTAGAAAATTCTCTACCCATTCGCCAGGATCAACCACTTGGATTTCGAGACGTTATAAACGCGCGGACATCCATCATCGTATATCTTCCTAAACTGAAGTTGAAGAGACGTCCTATAATACTTACCGTTTACACCAAAATGGTGAGTGCAGAACTAATCCAAAACAACGAAGCGCTCGCTCTCTGCCCGTGGATTTCCCTATAGAAATGAGGGAAATAAGGGTTTCATAGTAATTGAAGATGGCACCGCACTCGAAATAACAAAGTTACCTACGCCCTTAATAGTTAAACTAAGCGTTTACGCCAAAACGGAGAGGGCAGAACCAATCTGAAGAAGCGAAGCGCTCGCCTTTATCAACGGATTTCCAACAATTATAAAGTGAAATAAGAGAAATCAGGGGATAACAGCGATCGAAAGATGGTACTGCACTCGGAGTGACCAGGCGTAACATGCATGGTTTATCTTTTATCCAATCCAGAGGAGATGAAACAGGATGAGCGAAACCAAAGAAACCGTACTGGAGCAGGAAGAGCAGATCGTCGAAGCCGGGGTGCACAATTTTAGCAAAGAGGAAGAGTGGATCAAACCGGAAGATCCGCTGCTGAATGAGCGGCTAGAGTGGTTCAAGGACCAGAAGCTGGGGCTGATGATGCACTGGGGGCCGTATTCTCAGCTTGGCCTCGTGGAATCCTGGGCGCTGAGCGACGAGGACGGCGATTGGTCGCGTGATGACATCGACTGGACGGATGACATGGAAGACTTCAAGCGGGAATATTTCGATCTGAACAAAACCTTCAATCCGATTCGCTTCCAGCCTGAGGAATGGGCACAAATGGCGGCAGATAACGGGTTCAAATACTTCCTGTTCACCACCAAGCACCATGACGGTTTCTGCATGTGGGATACCAAGACGACGGATTACCGGATTACGGGTAAGGACACGCTTTTTCATACCCATAAGTATGCGGACATCTGTCGAGCACTGTTTGACGCTTTTCGGGCGAAAGGACTCGGCATCTCAGCGTATTTCTCCAAAGCGGACTGGCATACCCCGTATTACTGGGCACCGGGCATGGAGCGTGGACGTCATATGTGGCGCGGCCCTTCGTATGATCCCCATAAGTATCCATGGTTGTGGGAGAAATTTGTGGAGTTCACACATGAGCAGATCATGGAACTGCTGACCAATTACGGGCGAATCGAATGTCTGTGGCTGGATGCCGGTTGGGTGCGCGAAGGTCGTCACGGTCAGGATATTAGGCTTGGAGAAGTCGTGGAACGGGCGCGTCAGACCACACAGCCTTGGCTCCTGTCCGCAGATCGCACCGTCGGTGGACCGTATGAGAATATCGTTACCCCCGAGCAGACCATACCGGAACATCCGATGAACATTCCATGGGAGAGCTGTATTACCGTGGGGAACTCCTTTGCCTTCGGATTCGATGATCAGTATAAAACGGGAAGACAGCTGGCACATATTCTACTCGAAGTCGTGTCCAAGGGCGGTAACCTGGCGCTGAATATAGGACCACAACCCGATGGCCGTCTGCCAAAAGGGGCAATTCGAGGCATCAAGGGCCTCGGTGAATGGCTGGGTACTCACGGAGAAGGTGTCTATGGAACCCGGATATGCGGGCCGTATTTTACGAAAGATTGGGCTTTCACGCAGAAGGAAGAGATCAACACCGTATATGCTTTCCGTTTATACCGAAACGAGAATGAGACCGTACAACCACAGTTAACCATTCCTTATCTGGAAAAGGTAGAGCGTATCGAACTTATTGGTAGCGATGACGTACTTTCGTATCAGCAGACGGAAGATGGACTTCTCGTGGAACTGCCACAATCGGCTACAACCAGTGCAGCTCCGATCACATACACGTTCAGATTGGTCACAAGCGCATAGAACCACATAGAACGCCATGTCAATTCCGGGGGAGATATCACAGCCTCCGGGATTTTTTTACTTATACATAAGGAATACAATTCCCGACAGAAACGGCTCACAATCGCTTGCCACACAAGGATTTATGGAATAAAGAGAAGTCGGAGAAAATTGCAAATTGATAAAAGTTTACTGTGCGATGTACTATCAAATAAAGAAAGCGCTACCTGATATGAATGTTTACATCATATTTGTTTAACAAGGAACTATGAACAGAAAAAAGGATGTTTAAGGGATTTGAATGTAATGTATTATTACACTTGAGGTGTAGAAGGAGTGACGCAAATGAGTCGAGCTACGGAAAGCATACCCGCCAAGATGGAACTCCAGCAGAGGAAACATGTGGAGCCCAAGCGGCAGCATCCATTCATCAAAAGCCTCAAGAAACACTGGGAGCTCTACCTGCTCGTGCTGCCCCCGGTGTTGTATCTGTTGATCTTCAAGTACATCCCTATGGTGGGTGTCCAGATCGCCTTCAAGGACTTCAGTGTAGTCAAAGGAATCTGGGGAAGCCCGTGGGTCGGATTCAAACATTTTGAAGCCTTCTTCCAATCTCCAAACTTCTGGCTGTTAATCAAAAACACGATAGGCATCAGCTTTTATTCCTTAATCGCAGGTTTCCCTATTCCCATCTTGCTGGCGCTGGCGCTGAATGAGATTCGAACGGGTTACTTCAAGAAGACCGTGCAGATGGTCACTTACGCTCCGCATTTTATCTCAACGGTTGTTATGGTATCCATTATCATTCTGATGCTCTCCCCGCATGTGGGCGTAGTAGACAAGCTGTTCACACTGCTCGGCTTCCCGATGACCAACTTCATGGGCATTCCGGAATACTTCAAATCGATCTATGTCTGGTCAGGTGTGTGGCAGGGCATGGGATATTCATCAATTATATATATCGCAGCTCTTGCTGGTGTTGATCCATCTCTCTATGAAGCAGCAAAGATGGACGGCGCATCAAGGCTTCGGAAAATATGGCACATCGACCTCCCATCGCTGGTTCCAGTCACCGTTATCATGCTGATTCTGAGTCTGGGCAGCATTATGGGCGTGGGCTTTGAGAAAATATACCTGATGCAGAATCCGCTCAACACAAGCGCTTCGGAGGTCATCTCCACGTATGTGTACAAGGTGGGTCTGATCGGGGCAAATTTCAGCTTCTCCTCGGCAGTAGGATTCTTCAACTCCATTATCAACCTGATCCTGCTGGTTATCGTCAACGGCATATCGCGTAAAGTATCCCAGAACAGCTTGTGGTAAAGGAGGAGCTTATCCATGTTCAACCTGATTAATCGTAACCGGATCAAGGACCCACTCGGTGACCGCATTTTCATGACATTCAACTATATTTTTCTGTTCGCCATACTGCTAACGGTGTTTTACCCGCTCTTGTATATCATCAGTTCTTCGTTCAGCTCTTCACGAGCCGTGACATCCGGTCAGGTGTGGCTGTTCCCGGTCGACTTTAACATCAAGGCGTACATCTCCATTTTCAAAAGCCAACAGCTTATGCTCGGTTTCTATAACACGATCATCTACACCGTGGTGGGCACGTTCATTAACGTAGTGCTGACCGTCATGCTGGCATATCCTTTGTCACGCAAATCGTTCTATGGACGAGGGGCCATCATCATTTTCATGATGATCACGATGTTCTTTGATGGCGGTCTGATTCCCACCTACCTCTTGATGAAGGATTTGCACCTGCTCGATACACGTTGGGCGATGTGGCTGCCTGGGGCGCTCGCAGTATTCCAGGTCATCGTGGCAAGGACTTTCTTCCAATCTTCCATTCCGGAAGAACTCGGGGAGGCCGCGGAAATGGACGGTTGCCGGGATATCCGGTATCTGATCAGCGTGGTTCTTCCCTTATCAAAGCCCATTCTGGCGGTCATGACACTCATGTATGCCGTAGGTCACTGGAATGCGTACTTTGATGCACTGATCTACCTGCGTTCCGAGAAGTTGTTCCCTTTACAATACGTGCTTCGCAATCTGCTCATCCTGAACGCGGCTGATCCGGCGATGCTCGCCAATACCAGCCAACAGATGCGGGACCAAGGGTTCGAGCAGGTGTTGAAATATGCACTGATCGTTGTGGCGAGTATTCCAATTCTGATCATGTATCCATTTGTACAGAAGCATTTTGTTAAAGGGGTCATGGTTGGTTCCCTGAAAGGTTAATCCTTGTGAGTTAAGCCCGGTTGCCTCTTGAAAGGAGGTGGAAGGAACACGCCGGCTTCCGGGGTAGATTTTATAAACGTGCAGTACAAGTCAATAATTTGCCGTTATGAACAAAAAGGAGGAGTCAGATTGAGAAAATCTTGGATTTCGATGTTGTTTCTGGTCTTTGCTTCGGTGGCTTTGTTGTCCGCATGCAGTTCATCCGAGGAGTCGGGTGGAAGTAGCGACGGTAGCGGGGAGAGCGGCGGTCCTGTAACCATGACCCTCTTTGCTCCGCAAGGCAAAGCGTCCATGGAAGAGAATGAATTCACCCAATTTATCGAAGACAAGTTCGACGTTACCCTAAAATGGGATCTGGCCCCAACGGACGCCTTGCAGGATCGTAGACAATTACTGCTGGCCAGTGGTGATTATCCCGAAGTGTTTCTTCACGGCAAGTTCACCACCTCAGACCTTCAAACCTATGGAAAACAGGGCGTGTTCCTTCCGCTACAAGATCTGATTCAGAAGTATGGTCCGAATCTGACCAAGATTATGGAAGAGAAACCATACTTCAAAGAAGCCATTACGGCACCGGACGGCAACATCTATGCGCTGCCTATCTTCAATGAATGTTACCACTGTACGTATGCACAGAAATACTGGATCAACACGGAATGGCTCGATAATCTGGGTCTGAAAATGCCAACCACAACTGATGAACTGTACACCGTTCTGAAGGCGTTTAAGACACAAGATCCAAACGGTAACGGGAAAGCGGACGAGATTCCACTCACGGGCGCACCGAACAAGTATGTATGGAATGGCAATATTGATGCCTACCTGATGAATAGTTTTATATACAATGATAACGACAAATATCTGATCGTGAACGATGGCAAGGTGAGTTTTGCCGCCAATCAGGAAGGCTGGAAGAAAGGGCTGGAGTACATGAACAAGCTCTATGCAGATGGCCTGATTGATCCGGCTTCCTTTACACAGAATGATCAGGCGATTGGACAGCTGGGGAACAAGGAAGGCGATGAAGTGGTCGGCTCCATTACAACGGCGCTGGTCAGTTATCTCGTGAATACTTATGACAAAGATATCACCCGTCACCAGCACTGGGAGATCGTTCCTCCATTGAAAGGACCAGATGGAGTGCAGACGACAGGCGCCACGCAGAGCGTAGGTGAGTTTGAGTTTGCCATCACCAACAAAGCGACAGAAGCACAGCAGATTGCCGCTATCAAAATTGTAGACTACATGTTCAGTGAAGAAGGTGCGCTGTACGCGGAGTATGGACCAACTGAAGGCAAAGGCTGGAAGAAGGCAGATAACGATGAGAAAAACATCAATGGCGAGCCGGCCAAATACAGCTACTACAACCTGCCTGAGCGTGATCCGAACGTTGTTGTGAACGAGAGCTGGTCACAGATCGGAGCGCATGACTTATCCAACACATTCCGTAATCTGTTTGCGGAAGGACAGAATCCTCTAGAAGCAGAGGGTTATGGTACACGTCTGGCTCAAGCTACCAATGTGTATGAACCTTATGCACCCAAAGAAGTATACCCTGCGAACGTATTTATTCGTCCAGAGGATACGGAATCAGCTGCACAACTGACTACGGCCATCAAGGATTATGTGCAGACGAATATGGCACAGTTCATTATTGGCAGCAAGAGCATTGATAAGGAATGGGATTCGTATGTCAAAGGCTTCGATGGTCTCGGACTGAGTAATTACCTTGAGATCTACCAGCGTGCTATTGAGAAGAATCAATAATTGAAGGATTCAATATAGAGGCTGTCCCGTCTGTCACCCGTGACCGGGACGGTCTTCTCCTATGACAACCCCACGTCATCCGATATAATGTACTGAATGTTTATGGAAAATTAGCGATCAGCACAGATGTTTGTCGTCATTCAGCATGAACAGTAACGGTGGGGGGATCTCGGAGATGAACAACAATTGGTTTAGACGTTTGCTGTTATCGTATCTGCCTGTTTTCTTTATTGTGACGACCATTCTATTCTTCATTTTCTTTCAAGTGTTCAATGAACAGAACCGTAGAGAAGCGCTCAAGGCCAATGAATTTCTGGCCTCACAGGTTACGCAATATCTGGACAACTCCCTACGTTCCATCGACTTCAAGGTACTGCGTGAGATTTTGACCAACCCTAACTTGAAGAATTATTTCTCGGTATCTGGCAGCGATGATGTGTATGCCGGCATTCAGGCGGTCCAGGTGGTTGATGAATTGAAAATAGAGTATCCGCTGATTGATTCAATTTATCTCGTTCGATACGGGGATGGCACGGTCTTCAGTAACGGGAAGGCTGTTCCGATTGAAGAGTTCCCGGATGCAGACTTTATTGCAGATAGCCGGTCAAGGGATGAACAGAAGTGGGCAGGGGCACGAGCGTTCCGAGCTTTTCCTTCGCAAGCGACGGAGCAGGTGATTACGATTGTGCGAAGTGTAGGAAACGGCAAAGGACTTGTGGTGACAAATGTGGACCTGAGTACCCTGAGGAAATCCATTATGCAGATGTATGATCCGGAATTTACGTTTGTGAACATCTTCAACCGTTCGGGCGGCAATCTGTGGGATAGCAGCATGCCAGGAGGGGTTGCAGCTTCTACTAAAACCACGTCGGGAGAAGTCTTCTCCGAATTTACGTCGAGTTATAGTGGTTGGAAGGTGCAGACAGGTCTCAACAATGGAAAAATCGTCAAATGGACGCTGCAATTTTATAATATCTGGTTTGCCTTTGCTGTAGTGGTTGTGTTGATTGGTGTGGTGTGGGTGATCTATGTTACCCGCAGAAACTACAAGCCGATTCAGCAAATTGTCACGTTAATTCAGACCGTCTCTTCGCAGAAGCAATCGGGGCTGGGCTATGGCAAGGAGAATGAGTTTCGATTCATCCATACAACGCTGGAACGCATGATTGATCAGACGAGGCAATATCAGGAGGAGCACGAAGAGAATCTGATTTTGCAGAAAAAAATGTTCTTTCAGGAGTTGCTGGAGGGCACACGAGACTTTACGAGCACGGAGCTGACAGCGGAGATGAAGAAGTTCAAACTGCCTGAGCTAGAGCATCATTGGGCCGTCATGGTAGTTGAAATGGATCGGTATGATGCATTTGTGACGGAGTATCATGATCAGGACCAATCCCTCTTGAAATTTGTGTTATCCAGTATCCTGCAGGAGAGTGCGCGTCATGAAGGAACGGAAGTATGGGCTGAATGGATCTCCGATCAGCGTCTGTACGCCATCCTCTGGATTCCGGACATGGAACAGGCCGAGGAGACTGAGCATCGATTGCTTGCTGGTTATCTGGACAGAATCGATCAGTATCTGAACTTCACCGTGACCATTGGTGTTGGTCGGGTTGCTGTCGATATTCGGGGGTTGAGAGCTTCATTGAAAGAAGCTGTACACGCGCTGGAGTACAAGGCTGTAATGGGGATAAATCGCATCATTCCGTGTAGTGATGTGCCGAATTCGACCAATGATGTGTATGAGTTCCTGAAGACCATCTCACTGTTGGTACAGGCGATGCGTTTATCGGACGATGTCTGGGAAAAGCATTTTGAAAGACTGTTTGAACAAATCGGTGAGTCCGTTCTGTCCCGTCAGGAGATTATGAATACGATCCAATTGTTATTCCAACATTACAATCGGGAATTCGCCGAACTTCCACGGGAGTACCAGGATTCGTGGGCCGCTATATTCACCCCGCTTCTCCCAAGGCTTGAGGGCTGGGAGACCTTAGATGACCTGCGTAAGCTGTGTTGGGAAGGGTTCAGGGAACTGGCGCTGCAGATGCAGACGCTGCATTGTTCCCGAAAACACAGATCACATATTCTGGAGATTCGCAAATACATCGAAGAGCATTACAACAATCCTGATCTGTCACTGAACTACCTTAGTGATCTATTCGATATTAATCCGAAGTATCTGAGCAAGCTTTTCAAGGATGAGATTGGGGAGAAGTTTGTGGATCTGCTCATTAGTCATCGTATCGAAAAAGCCAAGCTGCTCATGCAGGAGACCGATAAGGCTATTCAGGAGATCAGTGAGGAAGTGGGATACACAAACTATAATTCCTTCAACCGGGCTTTCAAAAACGTGGTGGGTGTGGCACCAAGTGACTACCGCAAAGCCATGTGATGTAAGTGCACCCGCCTAACTAATTCCGAACGCATAAGGAGAATGTGCATATGGACTATAAAGATGCTTCGCTTCCCATTCAGGAGCGGGTTCAGGATCTGATCGGACGGATGACAATGGCAGAGAAAATTGGACAACTCATTCAGCCGATGGGATGGAAGACGTATGATAAAGCAGCTGATGGTACAGTACAGGTGACGGAAGAGTTCAAAGCGTACATGGAACAGGGGGGTGTCGGTTCTCTGTACGGTGTGCTTCGGGCCGATCCATGGACCGAAGTGACACTGGAAACGGGGCTTACTCCACGGCAGGGAGCCGTTGCCACAAATGTCATTCAGCAGTATGCCATGGAGCATTCCCGGCTGGGCATACCCATTTTGTTTGGGGAAGAGTGTTCCCACGGGCATATGGCGATCGGGGCAACAGTTTTTCCGGTACCGTTAATGGTGGGAAGTACGTGGAATATGGAGTTATACCGCAAGATGTGTGAAGCCATCGCTGTGGAGACCCGGAGTCAGGGGGGAGCGGCAACGTATTCCCCGGTGCTTGATGTCGTACGTGACCCGAGATGGGGACGGACGGAGGAATGTTTTGCCGAAGATCCCTACTTAATCGGTGAATTTGCAGTAGAAGCGATGAAGGGACTGCAGGGTGACCGCCTTGATTCCAACCAGACGATTGTCGCTACACTTAAGCATTTTGCGGCTTATGGCAGCTCGGAGGGTGGGCGCAATGCTGCTCCAGTTCATATGGGCTTACGTGAATTACATGAAATAGATCTGTTGCCGTTCAAAAAGGCAGTGGAAGCCGGGGCTTGCTCCGTGATGACCGCATATAACGAGATTGATGGCGTACCCTGCACGTCCAGCACGTATCTGCTGAATGATCTTCTGCGGGAGCAGTGGGGTTTTGATGGATTTGTCATTACTGATTTTGGTGCTATTCAGATGCTGGTCCATGGACATAACACCGCCGAGAACGGGGAGCAGGCGGTGGCACAGTCCCTTCAAGCAGGAGTGGATATGGAGATGTCCGGGTACATGTACCGCAAACATCTCGGTCAGGCGTTGGAGCAGGGAATGATCGAAGAGAAGGATCTGGACTTGGCTGTGTGGCGAGTGCTGGAGATGAAATTCAGACTTGGTCTGTTTGAACAACCTTTCGTAGATCCTGACTTTGCAGAACAGGTCATCGGATGTGAAGACCATACACAGCTGGCGAGGGAAGTTGCACAAGAGGGGATTGTTTTACTGAAAAATGAGGGAAATACTCTTCCGCTTGCCAAAACAGGTCCAAAGCTAGCTGTCATTGGTCCGAACGCGAACCATATCTATAACCAGCTTGGAGACTATACCTCGCCACAGCCGAGAGAGCAGATCGTCACCGTACTGGATGGCATTATACGCAAGCTTGGTGCGGATTCGGGTCAGGTGCTGTACGCACCCGGCTGCCGGATTAAAGGCGATTCCAGAGAGGGCTTTGCACAAGCACTCGCCTGTGCGGAACAGGCCGATGTCATCGTGATGGTGATGGGTGGTTCCAGCGCCCGCGATTTTGGTGAAGGTACGATCGACTTGCGGACAGGTGCGTCTGTGGTAACCGATTATCCATGGAACGACATGGAGTGTGGCGAGGGCATTGACCGGGCTTCCCTGAATCTCATGGGTGTTCAATTGGAGCTGGTGCAGGAGGTACATAAGCTGGGAAAACCCGTTATCGTCGTCTATATCAACGGCCGCCCCATTGCTGAACCTTGGATTGATGAGCATGTCCATGCCATTGTGGAAGCGTGGTACCCCGGGCAGGAAGGTGGTAACGCTATCGCAGATATTCTGTTTGGCGATGTGAATCCATCTGGCCGCCTTACCGTCTCCATTCCCAAGCATGTTGGGCAACTTCCGGTCTATTATCATGCCAAACGCACTCGTGGCAAGCGGTATCTGGAGATGGATCTGGCGCCGCAGTATCCTTTCGGATATGGACTGAGCTATACCAAATTCAAATACGAGAATGTAAGAGTGATGCCAGAAATCATCGGCCTGGACGATGAAGCTCAGGTGATGGTTGAAGTCACGAATACCGGAGTAGTTGAGGGAAGCGAGGTTGTGCAGTTGTACATCACGGATGTGTCGGCTTCGGTTACGCGGGCTGAAATGTCACTTAAGGGTTTTCGTAAAATTCATCTGAAGCCAGGACAGACCCAGACCGTTACATTCCCTGTGCAAAAAGAACATCTCGCACTCATCGACTCTCGTCTCCAGTCTGTCGTAGAACCGGGTGAATTCAGGCTCATGGTTGGCCGCAATTCGGCTGACTGGAACGCTTGCAGTCTGCATATCCAGAAGGTGGGGGTGGAGGTATGATTCGAATTCAGCGATTCATCGAAGATCTGAAACAGCGGCAATGGCTGGATACGATCGAGCTTCCGGCGTGGGAGATGCAGAGGGCCAGATACATTCGGCCAGGGGAATACGAGTACGAACAGGCAGACAAGGCCATACAAAGCTTGAATCCGCTGAACAGCGTACATGGAACGACGTATTTTCTGAGCAAATGTGTGGAGATTCCGGACAGTTGGGAGGATCGAGCTGTTGGGCTGGTCTTCGAGGCTGGAGGAGAAGGGCTGCTGAAGGTGAATGGCATGCCTTATCACGGACTGGATCGAAATCACGGATTCGTACCCCTTCCGCGAAGTCGGGTAGGCAATACGCCGCAGTTGGAGATCGAACTCTACGATCCAATTCCAGAGCCGCATGATCCACTCAACCGACAAGCTGTTATTCAGCCGCCTATTCAGGGCATTCGGGCAGCATTGGTTCATGTATATCAGCCACTGCAGAGCCTGATGTACAGCGTGACGGTACTCGCCGAGTCCCTCCGGGCATATAACGAGAAGGAGCCCAAGCGGATGGCACTTGTTCAGGCCATTCATCAGGTGATGGATAACATGTACAATGACCCGGAACGCTGGAGTGATGCAGCCTGGATACAGAACTTCGAATATGCATTAGCACAGTCGGTACAGCAGGAAGACCCGGAGGAATATCGAAGTGGCTTTATGCATTTGGTTGGACAATCCCACATTGATATTGCCTGGCTGTGGCCTGTACGTGAGACAGTTCGCAAGTCCAGTCGCACGTTTTCGACCATGTGCACTTTGATGGACACGTACCCGGATTTTGTGTATTCCCAGAGCCAGCCGCAGTTGTATGCCTTCGTGAAGGATCATTACCCGGAGTTGTATGAGCGAGTAAAAGCACGCATTGCCGAAGGACGCTGGGAATTGGTTGGAGGCATGTGGGTGGAGCCGGATCTGAATATTCCGAGTGGCGAGTCGTTGGTTCGGCAGATCCTGTATGGACAGAACTTCTACCAGGCGGAGTTTGGCAAACGCTCCAACATCGAGTGGCTGCCGGATACCTTTGGTTACTGTGCTTCCTTGCCGCAGATGCTGAAGCTCGCGGATATTCCTTATTTTATGACCACCAAGTTGAATTGGAATGATACCAATGCGTTTCCGTATGACCTCTTCGACTGGGTAGGCATAGATGGCACTTCCGTGCTTGCGTATCTGAACCATGGGGTGAATGAACATACGCGTCCCAAAGATGTGGATGAACATTGGCAATCATTTAAACAAAAGGATGTGCACCCTGAGCAAATGTTGCTTTACGGACATGGCGATGGTGGTGGCGGTGTGACGAATGAGATGGTGGAGTTTGCGGAGCGTTCCCATTTGATGGTTGGACAGCCAATCAGCAAATTCAGCACAGCAGGGGCTTTTTTTGAAGACATATCATTAAATAATCCGACGTTGCCGAAATGGCACGGGGACTTGTATCTGGAACTGCATCGCGGAACGTATACAACTCATGCGAGGAACAAACGTAGCAACCGTAAGGCAGAGGTATTGTATCGGGAAGCGGAGATCTGGGGGCAATTTGCCGGGGCTTACGGCGCGCACACGAAGAATGATCTGGATGAAGGCTGGAAGTTGATTATGCTCAACCAATTCCATGACATTATTCCGGGAACGTCGATTCCAGAAGTTTACGTAACGTCCACCGAGGAATACACGAAAGTATTTGCATTAGGTACATCCGCACTGCGGGAAACGCTGGATACCCTTGCGGAGAACATTGCAACAGATGAAGTGGATGGTCTTCCCTACATTATATTCAACAGCCTTGGCTGGGAACGTGGAGAGAATATCACCATTACAGGGGATGCCCACCTCGCCGGGGTGGCTGCATTTGATCGTCAAGGGAACCGTCTGGCCTGTGATCTTGAACAAAAGGAAGACCAGTATACGCTGCTCGTGCATGTTCCGTCGATTCCTGCTTTTGGGTATACAACCATATGGCTGCGCGAGGCATCGGATGTTATCCTTCCATTAAGGGAAGAAGAACGCTTCCCTTCCACATGGGAAACCGAATTCTATACCCTTGAGTTCAATGACTTGGGAGAGATCACCCGATGGTATGACAAAACGGTAGGACGTGACTGGCTGAAGCCCGGTGATCGGGCGAATGAGTGGCAGTTTTTCCGCGACAAACCGACGTACTGGGATGCTTGGGATATCGATCCACGATTTGAATCCCAGCGAGCAGGTTCGGTGCAGTTGATCTCCAGAGAGGTTGTACAGCGCGGGGCTACGCGAGATGTACTGCGTTTGGTCTGGAAGCTGAATCAATCGGAGATTAGCCAGGATATCATTTTGCATCGTCACCAGCGGCGTGTTGACTTCCATACAAAAGTGAACTGGAAGGAGAGTCATAAGCTGCTCAAGGTGGCATTTCCGGTGGATCTGGTGGCAGCCAAAGCAGCCTATGAAATCCCGTTTGGAGCGTTGGAGCGTCCAACTCATAACAACACCAGTTGGGAGCAGGCGCAGTTCGAGGTCTGTGGACATCGTTGGGCGGATATCTCGGAGGGTAACAGCGGTGTGAGTTTGCTGAATGATTGCAAGTACGGGTATGACATCAAGGATCGGACGATCCGCCTGTCCCTGCTTCGTGCCCCGAAATGGCCGGATGAACATGCCGATCAAGGCGATCATGAATTCACGTATTCGATCATGCCTCATCAGGGAGATTGGCGACAAGCCGCCGTGGTTCGCCGGGCGATGGAGCTTAATCATCCGGTGGAGGTTGTTGCTGCGAGTCCATCTTCGGGTCACTTGCCAGGTGAACATACTTGGGTTCGGTTCCACAGTGAGCATGTCATTCTGGATGCCATTAAGGCTGCAGAAGATGGCTCGGGAACGGTGCTGCGTTTCTACGAATCATCAGGAGGTCGGGAAACGGTGCAGGTTCAGTGGGCTGAAAAGGAAATCAAAGCGTCCATCATTAATCTGCTGGAGGATGAGATCCATCCGTTGGTTTGTCCAAACGGCACATTCGAATTGGCCTTTAAACCGTATGAGATCAAGTCGGTGAAACTTGTTGATATCAGTAATGAGTCGAACCTTACATTTACATGAGAACGTAGAGTTACTCATTCAATCACAGGAGGTATGACATGAAATTAACGAATAAGATTGGTGTCATCGTGGATAGTTTTGGCGTAGGTGTACGGGAAGGGTTGAACAAAGCCAAAGACGTGGGTGCAGAAGGTGTGCAGATCTATGCCGTCAAGGGAGAGATGGACCCTGAAAATTTGTCACCTGCGGCGCGCAAAGAGTTAAAGAGTTACATCGATTCTCTGGGTCTTGAAATTTCAGCACTGGTCGGTGACCTGGGTGGACATGGGTTCCAAGTCAAGGCAGATAATCCGTGGAAAGTAGAGAAGTCAAAACGGATCGTGGATCTGGCCCTCGATCTGGGCACCAACATTGTCACTACGCATATCGGCATTGTCCCACATGACCCTTCATCGGAAGTCTACGCTACGCTGCATGCTGCTTGTGAGGAACTGGGTCAATATGCCAAAAGTGTTGGCGCATACTTTGCCATTGAGACAGGACCGGAGACGGCTGCTGACTTAAAAGGATTCCTGGATACGCTGTCGACCAACGGAGTATCGGTGAATTTTGACCCGGCGAATATGGTAATGGTGACCGGAGATGATCCGGCGCGGGGCGTTCATCTACTCAAGGATTACATCGTACATACTCATGTGAAGGATGGTGTGCGGCTGAAGGAAGTTGACCCACGAGACGTATACGGAGCGGTCGGTTATGCCCCTATGGATCACGATAAGATTGCCGAAATGGTCTCATCCGGAACGTTCTTCCGTGAGGTGCCGCTGGGCGAAGGTGGCGTTGACTTTGACGGATACTTTGCAGCGCTTCAGGAGATTGGTTACACCGGTTATCTGACGATTGAACGCGAGGTTGGTCATCAGCCGGAGGAGGATATTCGCAAGGCGGTTCAATTTATCCAACAATATCGATAGGGAGCTGAGCAGATGAAAGTGGGCCTGAGCACGTATAGTTTGTTGAACGATTTGAATTCGGGTGAGATGACGGTGCTGGATGTGATCGACTGGATTGCGGCGAACGGCGGCGAGCATATGGAGATGGTGCCTTACGGTTATACCGTGGAGGATAATCATGATCTGGCGGATGCGATTCGGGAACGGGCAGCGACTGCGGGTATTGAACTGTCCAACTACTCGCTGCCAGCGAACTTCGTGCAGGAGACGGAAGAGGCGTTTGAAGAAGAGATGGCTCGGGTCAAAAGACATGTGGATGTGGTACACCGGATGGGTGTAAAACATCTGCGGCATGACGTCACGGCGTTTACCCTGCCAAAGGAGAAGATGACCATCGCCTGGTTCGAGGAACATCTGCCTCTGATGGTGCGGGGAAGCCAGATCATTGCGGACTATGCCGCGCAGTTTGGCATCACGACAACCATTGAAAATCACGGCTTCAGTGTGCAGGCGAGTGATCGGGTGCAGCGTGTTCTGCATGCTGTAGATCGTCCGAATTTCAAAACAACACTTGATATTGGCAACTTCATGTGTGTGGATGAGAATCCGATCATCGGTGTCATGAAAAATCTGCCGTACGCTTCTCTGGTCCACTTCAAAGATTTTTACTTCCGTCCTTATGATGAGCATCCGGGTGAGGGTGAATGGTTCACGACAGCCTACGGTAACTTCCTGCGAGGGGCCATCGTTGGACAAGGTGACATTCCAATTCGTAAAATTGTAAAGCTGATCAAAGACTCCGGCTATGATGGCAACATTACGGTGGAGTTCGAGGGCATGGAGGAATGCAAATCCGCATCCAAAATCGCCATGGACAACCTGCGTCGCTTCTGGGAAGAAGCGTAACGAAGCATAACGAGGGAATGGATCAAGGGCCACTTTTCGAAGTGGCTCTTATTGTTGATCATCAGGATTCTGGACTGTCCATCGGTCCAGGATCATTTCGATGTAACGCATGGTTTCCGTTGTCATACCATATACACGAGCTGACCGATCATCCCCTGGGGTGATATAATCCCAATATTTTTCTGCCAATTCTACATTCCCTTGAAAAGCCCTTTCAGCATAATCAGAGATTCGGATGGCCAGTAACCGTGAGGCTTCGGAATCTGGAGGTTCCATCTTGCATGTATGAACATCTTTAAGAATATCGGCCCATTCCATTGATAATGAATTGTTCTTATTATTCAGAGGTAACGATTCCATTTCTTCAGGTGTAAAAACATCTTGACGGAACCTGCCCGGAGGCTGATCCAGTTCACGGATGAAACCCAGCATCTCATCCAGACTGATTGTACCGGAGGCTCTGATGGCATATAGGGTTGAAAAAAGAAGATGCTCGACCTTGCTTAATCTCTCCTGCTGTTCCTTAACGACGGCCAGTTGTTGTTCCAACGTATGATTCCATAAAGTAAGGGTACTCTCTGGTTCAGAGCGAGCAGCATCCTGATCGAGGAATTCTCCAATCTCATTCAATTTAAAATGCATTTTCTTCAGAATGGTAATCTGCTGAAGCCGTAAAATATCCTTTTCACCATATAAGCGATACTGATTGTTCTCATTACGGACCGGTCGCAGTAAACCCAGCTTCTCATAATAATGCAGTGTTCGGATGGATACTCCGGTATGTTTGGATAGTTGTCCAACGGTATACAACTGGCAGATCCCTCCCTCATGATTTATGTATTCTCCACCAGCGCCATGCATTGAGCACCGCCAGAATGATCCCACCGACGAAGATTATCATCATATACAAAATAAATATTTCGGCCAACCCGTTATCTTGCGCGGTATAGTTTAACAATGCCGGTCTATCACCTGGCATAACAACGAATCGGGCTACTTCCAGGTAAGCGATATGAAATCCGATGGAGGCCCATAAAGATCCGGTCAAACTGCGCAGAAGCTGTAACGTAATACCATAGGTCAAGAGCAGGATCATATAATCCAAGGTTATCCGGTTTCCGGCATCCATACCGACGAGCTCTTGCAATAGGCTGACACTCATTGGAACCAGCAGAAAGAGTATGGTTTGAGTTACATAAGCGAAAAACACAGGAAGTCGCAGTCTGAAGCGTAATCCATCATAGACCATGCCTCGCATGGATAGTTCCTCTGGCAAAGCTTCGTACAAGAAAGCAATACAACTATTAAGTACGACCGCAAGGAACAGCTCGGCTGAGAAGTGCCACTCCGTAATCGTAATCCAGTTGTTCATACTTGCTATCGCCAACCCGATGAAGGCCAGAGAAGTGGCAAATAATGCGCCAAAGAGCAAGTGAATTATGCTTTTTCCTGTCAGAGGAAGAAGAACGGACTTCATATGGAAGTGTCTTCGAATGACGAATAGTACGGGCAAGACGATACTAATAATGACAACAGCTTGGGTGAGATGAACCATCCAATCAGCAGCACCAATAGTGCTGACAAACTCCCCTGCGAGTGTAGCAAAAAACAGACCCAATGTCATCGTTAACCAACTCATTCCAATAATGGCTATTCCACTGCTGCGTCGTTTCTTGGTTACATGTTCAGTTGACATACTCATGCTAATCCCCTCCTGAAGCCAGTCTAAACCCTCGAGTTAACGTCAGGGTCAAGCAGGAAATCTGCCTATCAGAATATGGTTCTGCGCAAGGATTAAGTTACGAGCAGCACAAGTGTGGTATAATGGATATATTCAGCCTGATAATAACTGGCTATGGATAGGAGATGTCACTGATCTATGCAGGTATTCGAGGACTGGAATCAGAAAGTAAAGAGGACGTTTAATGCTACGAACCCAGAGGTAGTATTGACGGTATCGGAAGCTGGAAGTTTGCTTGGTTTGACCAAAGACCAGATGAAACTGTACGTGGACAAGAACAAACTAACGAAGGTCCCGATCATGAGAAGTGTTCACCGATACCTCTTATTGAAAAGTGAAATAGATAACATCGTTCAAGCTCGATAACTTCATAGGATTGAACACAACCATTTTACCGACAGGATTCGGGAGAGTGGTCTTTTTTTTATCTGAAAGGGGACGGAACGTGCTGAATAAAGTGTCAAATTGGTTCTATCAGCGGGTGAATTGGAAATGGGTTGCAGCTGCGGTTGTTGTTTTTGCCTGTTTTATTGCATTCATTCTGCCCTCGCAGGCGGCAAAGTCGGAGGAAGCCACAGGTGGTGGGCAGTCCCCGGATTCATCGTTTCTGTACACTGCGAATGATCTTTATCAGATGGCTGAGCATTATGGTGAAGCAGGGCGGAGCGCCTATATTCAGGCACGGTTCACATTTGATCTCATATGGCCGTTGGCCTATCTGTCCCTCTTGGTTGTTCTGTTATCGATACTCTATCGCGTGCTTCCGATAAAAAGTCGCTGGCGTTGGGTGAATCTGATTCCGGTCTTAGGTTGGGTTATGGACATGCTTGAAAATATAGGTGCCTCCTTGATCATGTATCGTTATCCTGAACGTACGCCTGTGCTTGCTGAGCTCACTCCGATATTTACCCTGTTAAAATGGTGCCTGATCTATGCCAGTTTTGCAGCACTGGTTCCGGGTGTTCTGATCACGGTTCTCTACTATATACGCAAGCGTAAGAAGTAGTGGAGAGAGGGATGGATTAAGAATATGTTGGTAACCCTAATCGTGTAAAGGTCCGCAGAGATGAGTGGAGAAATATACGCTTGTCAAAGGACAACCTGTTCATATATACTCATGTCGCAAGTGACGTGAATCGTATAATTACAAGAGCCCAAGGAGATGAAGAACGCATGTCGATCAGCTTGAATGTGTATGTGATAACAGATGGTAATGGACGTGAAGCGGTAGATTTTTATCAAAAGGCATTTGGAGCGGAAGTGCTCGCGCTTCAAACATTTGGCGAAGGTCCATCCGACCCTAATCATCCCATCCCGCCAGAAGCGAAAGACCGTATTATGCATGCTTCTTTGCAGATTGGCAGCTCGGTATTAATGTTGTCCGACACATTTCCAGGCATGCCGTACACCATAGGTAATCATGTTAGTATTACTGTGAACACGGATACTGTGGATGAAGCCAAAGCAATTTTCAGCCAACTGGAAGATGGCGGGGTAGTGGAAATGGCGATACAAGAGACGTTCTGGAGTCCAGCCTACGGCACGGTTGTCGACAAATTCGGCGTACATTTTCAGATTAATGCTACGCCTGGACAAGCTTAAGAGCGTACTCTTCACTAATATAAATTTCAAATGGAAAAAACCTCCGCGAGCTGCCTTGAGCAGGTATGGAGGTTTTTTTGCTTTTTTTGTAATGACTCTTGATTAATCTTCCTTGATTAGTCTTCCTTCTGAATCTTGGAAGGATTGTTGATTTTAAAAGGAACCGGGTTACGTGTCAGCTTCTTCTTGATAATTTTCGCTTCAAACGTGATAACGTCTCCCACTTCGAGTTCCTGTTTCTTAACCGTAGCACTGTGGCTGGACCAGGCTTCCCCAACATCGATGACGTCTGGCTCCGTAATGGTAACTGCTTCGTAGATGATGACTTCATCATCATTGTCAGAGAAATGATTCGGTACGGTGGTGAACTCTTTGACAACGGCACTCATCTTCACTTTGCCTTCAGGCAGATCAATCTTGACGCTCTTAGCTTTGCTTGCTGTTTTGGCTTTGGGTTTGGCTACACTGGTTGCTCCAGACTGAGGTCCAACATACTCTTCAACAAGCCCATCCGGATCACCCTTCATCCCCGAGGAGAATTCATCTGTGTCCGTGTCGTCCGAATCATCCGGATCCGGCGGAATTTCATCCAGGTTAACCAAGGCATCTGGAGTTTGCGTAAGTTCAGCAGGGGTAACTGGTACGACTGTATCCGAAGTTGAGGGTTCTATGCTTCGATCTGACCCGGCATTACTTATGCTTCTGGCACTGTAACTGGACGCTTGCATTTCCTTCAGATAAGACGGGTGAATACAATGTTTTTGACCATTATCCAGTTGAATAACGGCTGCCATGTGATCCACATATCCAATGATGGTGCACGGCATGTTTAATCCGTTTCCTTTATAATAGAACGTTTTGAGTTTGGTCGCTTTACCGGAAAGCAAGCCCCACTCCTGACATTTCTCAATCAGTTCATCTTCGTTATCCAGCGCAATAAAATCCTGCGGTTCAATCATAAATGCGTATGTCATATGGAATTTCCGCCCTTCCAATCCATTCTTCATGTTCATCGTTTCCAAATTACAACCAGTGTATCACAAATGAGCATTTTGCATAAATCGAAACGCCGAAATCTGTACTCGGAGATGAAGATTCTCAAAGCCTGCTTACAGAGGCCTATGCTATAATTTGATCAGAATAAAGGGTGAGAAGTTGTTGCCTTGATATACATAGTTTAAGAAGGGAAGATCTGCATGAAGAAAAAAGTAAATCATCAAGCTGTATGGCTTGCTATAGGAACGGCTATGGGAGTCAGCATTGGTACGGCTACACAGCAGCTTGGACTCGGGATTGCTTTTGGCGTGGCGCTTGGCATAGTGATTGGTTCGGTGGTTAGCAAACGTGCGGGGTCAGACTCGGAACATATGCTCAGCGAACATGTCCGTGAATTGCACAAACCAGATGACTGGGAAGACGCGCTTCATCGCTCGAAGGATCATCCGGTGCTTATCCTGAAACACAGCACAACTTGTCCAACCAGTGCGAGAGCGTACAGAGAGTTTATGGCGTTTGTAGGCACCCATGCATCAGATCCCAAACAACCCATGGATTACCGCATCGTCAAAGTGATTGAAAATCGCTCGTTATCCCGTCATATTGCAGAGGAAACAGAGGTTCATCATGAGTCACCACAGGTACTTCTGCTCGATCAGGGAAAAGTCGTCCATCATACCTCTCATGGCAAAATCACAAAAAAGAGATTATTGCAGTGGGCACAGAATCCATTTGGATGAAGTGTATGAGATAGTTTTACTTTAAAAATATCAAAAAAAATCATATCTTTGCACACGAACTTCGATTAAAATATAACTTGTCTTCATATTTATGAATCGGAGTGATCTATATGGAACAATATAAGTTCAAGTCGGAACATAGTCAGATGCTTGTTGATGCTATTGTTGAAGGATACCGCGAATATATTGATCACCGTAAAGATCGGAAGAGAAACATGAAGATTAGTTCAGCCTTTGCCTGGACAAAGGGAAATTTTATTGAGAGCAAAATCGCAGATTATTGCGGTGAACAAGGATTCACTCACAAGAAATCCAAAGCAGGTTTAACATGGGATTATCTCCAGTTCACACATGAAGAATCAAAAGTTCTGTTTCTGATAAAGAACGCAGCCTACTTTAATGAGCATAGTTTTTCCAGTGCCAAGCTACCTACGGGCGTTGACAACAAAGGTGCTTTCCGTACCTATTTACACGATCTCTCCAAGATTAATAACGATCTGGAATTTTCTTTGATTCAACCACGCCGTAATGAACATGGCGAGTTGGAGAGGGTTGAGCAACTTTCTTTTCCAATCTCAGAGAGTCAGGTCAGCCGTGTGAAAGAAGAACTTGAACATCTTGCATCTACATATAATGAGTTTCATATACTCACTTATGCTATTGATGATGCATATCAAATTTCGAAGGTTCAGCATTATCTGCCCAATCCGCATGATAATATAGCTTATTTTATAGAAGATTTGTCGGATCTGATCTCAGGTGCTGAGTTAAATGAGAGTGACCGTGAGGTACTTGCACCAGATATGGAAGATATCGTTGATCCGGCGGCTTATGATATCGAAATTTTGGAAGAAGAACAGCGAGGTTGATTCCTTGGTAGTTCGCAGTCCAGTAAGGAGGGAGCAGCATGTTCGTTGGTGAAAATTTGACCAATTTACGGATCATGCATGGATATTCGAGAAAGCAACTCTCCGAACAATTAGGTGTGACAGAACAAGCAGTCTGGCAATATGAAAATGCGTATACCTCTCCCAAAGTGCCAATTGTGAACGAGTTGAAACGCATTTTTAGTGTGAAAAGCAAGTATTTTTATGCAAAAGATATGTTAACAGAGCATATGAATTCCGCCAATATTGATGTCATGAACATCGCCTATCGTTCGAAAGTAATGAATGTCATCTCAAAGACACAGACAGAAGCAAAACATGTAGCATATCTAGATACGTTCATCAATTATATTACCGCTCAGATTAGCCTCCCCACGCTGAAGATCATCAAGCTGCGGGAAGAGGTCATTGAATACATGAATCACTCTGACGATGATCGTAAGACTCAGATCCATTATGTTGCCCAACTTGCGAGACAACGGCTGAATATGGAGCCATCCACGAATGAAAATCTAATGTTCTGGATTGAAAAAAGCGGTGTGTACGTTTTTGAGAAAGCAATTGGTGAAGAAATTGATGCGTACAGCCTGTGGACACGGAACGATCGTCCATTTATCATACTGGGCAACATCAAACGTTCCGCGGTTCGCAGGAATTTCGATATTGCACATGAACTTGGTCATTTGCTGCTTCATTATCGTCTTGAGTTTGTCAATCTGGATCGGAAAGAACATAAATTGATCGAGAATGAAGCCAATCTGTTTGCGGGTGCCTTTTTATTGCCTGAGGAAGAGTTCGCATTGGACATGAATGATATCACGCACAAGACAAATCCCGATCAGTATCTTGACTTAAAAAAGAAATGGAAGACTTCACTACAAGTGTTGGGATACAGAGCAGCACATCTAGGAATGATGGAAGCTAAGGATCATCGGAACTTTTATGCGGCGATGCACCGAAGAGGATATTTGGAAAGAGAGCCGTTCGATTCTACAATTCCACTTCAGAAGCCGATGCGTATCAAAACCATTATTGACCTGCTCTCCAAGAAAGGTCTTGTAGATATCCGTTATATGATTGAGGAGGATTGGAAAGTGGAGACTTCTTTCTTTCATCATATGACAGGAATAAACACGGACTTTTTTAACAAGTACATGACGAACAAGCCTGAAACTAGCATTCAAAATGTTAGGAAAATGCCTACACGCAGTTCTTGAAATGACGGGTAGGTAATAGATTGGCACGTAATGGATTGCTCCGTATAAAAATGATGATAGACCCGTTCTTTTCAGCCCAGAGCTGAGGAGATCGGGTCTTTTTTACGCTTTTTTTACACCTATGGAGGCATTTCTTTACCCCTTTTTTACAGCGTTTCGTATTACGATTTTACATGTAGCAGTTGCAGAGAACGGTAGAGAGAGGGAGGAAGGGCGCATGGTGAATGATGCCACGATGATTGGATTGGTTGTACTGCTGTTTGGGGTGTTTTGGGGATTTGTGAAATTTTGCGAAAAGGCTTGAGGGTAGAGAGGGGGAGGAGCGAAATGATTGTCATCGGCATGATTGTACTCGCACTGGTGATTTATCTCGGTTATGTGCTGGTGAAACCAGAGAAATTCTGATGCTGACGATGTACGTAATGCGGAACAAGGGAACGTCGAATAGGGAGGAAATGCGGATATGGGTATCGGTGTAGTGCAAGTAGCGGTAACGCTACTGATCATCCTGCTACTGGTGAAACCGGTGGGGAAATATGTAGTGAACGTGTTTGATGGACAGCGAACGGGGCTGGATCGGGTTTTTGGCGGGCCGGAGCGACTGCTCTATCGAGTGATGGGGGTACGTGCGAACGAATCCATGGGGTGGAAAAAGTACCTCACGGCCGTTCTCCTCTCCAACTTTGTAATGTTGGTGTTGATGTTTCTGGTGCTGCGGCTGCAAAAATATTTACCGCTCAATCCGGATGGAATCGGCAATATGCCAGCGGCGCAGGCATTTAATACGGCGGTTTCGTTCATGACAAACACGAACTGGCAGTCGTATACGGGCGAGAATGCCCTGTCGTATCTGTCACAGATGCTGGCCGTGACGTTTCCGATGTTTACGTCGGCAGCAACGGGATTTGCGGTGGCTATTGCGTTCATTCGCGGGCTGATAGGCCGCCGGGATGAACTGGGGAACTTTTACGTCGACCTTGTACGGTCGATTACGAGAATTTTTTTACCACTGAGTTTCATCGTGGCCTTGTTCCTCGTGTTCCAGGGTGTGCCTCAGACACTCGCGGGAGCGGTGAACGCAAACACGCTGGAAGGCGCGCAGCAGACGATTTCACGTGGACTGGTCGCCTCACTGGAGTCGATCAAACACATTGGCACCAACGGCGGTGGCTGGTTTGGAACCAATGCTGCACATCCATTCGAGAATCCGACGGCCCTGAGCAATCTGGTGCATATCGTTTGCATGATGCTGTTGCCTACTGCACTGGTATACGCCTTTGGCTTGATGGTCAATAACCGGAAGCAGGGTTGGGCACTGTTCGCAGCGATGAGTTTTCTTTTCCTGGTGATGTTGACCACCGTATTTGTCTCCGAATATCGCGGTGTACCCGCGCTGGATGCAGTAGGTCTTCAAGGCAATATGGAGGGGAAAGAGGTCAGGTTCGGCATACCGGAGTCGGCCTTATTCACAGCGGTCACGACGGCGGCTACAACAGGTTCGGTCAACAATATGCATGAGTCGCTCACTCCACTTGGAGGCATGGTATCACTGGCTCAGATGATGCTTAATAACGTGTTTGGTGGCAAAGGGGTAGGACTGATCAACGGACTGTTGTATGTGATTCTGGCTGTGTTTATCTGTGGATTGATGGTGGGACGAACACCTGAGTTCCTAGGCAAAAAAATCGAGGGCAAAGAGGTGAAGCTCGCATCTATCGCCTTGCTCATTCATCCTTTGATTATTCTGGCGCCAACGGCAATCGCGCTTATGCGGCCTGAAGCCATTGCGTCCATCTCGAACGGGGGCATGCATGGTCTGACCGAAGTTCTCTATGCTTTTGCCTCGGGTGCAGCCAATAATGGATCGGCCTTTGCCGGACTAAATGCCAATACAGACTTTTACAACATCGCAATTGGTATCGTTATGCTGCTGGGAAGGTACGTTTCAATGATTGCCATGCTGGCTATTGCGGGTTCACTCGCCACCAAACGGGTTGTTCCGGTAACTACAGGTACGCTACGTACACACACGCCTCTATTTGCTGGCATTCTGGTTATGATGATTGTTGTTGTCGGCGCACTCACATTCTTCCCTTCACTTGCTCTTGGACCGATTGCAGAGCATCTGGCGATGATTCAATGATGGTTATGACAGGGAAACCACAGATGGATCAGCACAAGGACGTAACGTATGGAGGTGGCAGCGCACGATGAATGCAGTCGAACGAAAGAAGGAGCAGACGATGCAACACATGAATACAGAAATGTTTAGAACGAAGGGCAATGAGCCGGATAACAACCGAGGTAATATTCAACGTGATCCCGGATCGAAACGGTCGTTAAGCAAGGATATGATACTTCAGGCTTCACTGGATGCGTTCAAAAAGCTAAATCCGGTGGTCATGATCAAAAATCCGGTCATGTTTATTGTTGAGATTGGTACATTCATTACGCTCTTACTCTGCATCAATCCCGATCTATTCACCGCATCCGAGGCTGGGCGCGGGTACAACATCGCCGTGTTTTTCATTTTGCTGTTCACGCTGCTGTTCGCTAACTTCGCGGAGGCACTTGCGGAAGGAAGAGGCAAGGCGCAGGCGGATACGTTACGCAAAACGAAGTCGGACACCATGGCCAATCTGGTGCAGAAGGATGGAACGGTTAGGCAAGTGTCTTCGACCCAGTTGAAAAAAGGCGATATGGTCCGTGTGGAGGTCGGTGAACTGATCCCGACGGACGGTGAGATTTTGGAAGGCTTGGCCTCCATTGATGAATCGGCCATTACGGGAGAATCCGCACCGGTTATCAAGGAAGCAGGAGGCGATTTCTCCTCCGTTACCGGAGGTACACGTGTCGTGTCCGATTATATCGTCATGCGTGTTCAGACCGATCCGGGTGAGTCATTCCTTGACCGGATGATCTCTCTGGTTGAGGGTGCTCAGCGCCAGAAAACACCCAATGAAATTGCGCTGACAACCCTGCTCGCCGTATTAACCCTGATCTTTCTGATTGTTATTCTGACGATGGTCCCGATGGCGAATTACCTGGGTATTCGACTGGATCTGGCGACCCTGATCGCACTGCTCGTCTGCTTGATCCCAACTACAATCGGGGGATTGCTATCCGCTATTGGTATTGCCGGAATGGATCGTGTGACGCAGTTTAATGTGCTCGCCATGTCAGGTAAAGCGGTAGAAGCGGCCGGGGATATCGATACGTTGATTCTGGACAAAACAGGAACGATCACATACGGAAACCGTATGGCATCTGAATTCATTCCAGTTCAGGGCATTACTTCATCAGAGATGACGCAAGCTGCTTTACAGGCTTCTGTGCGAGATGAGACCCCGGAAGGGCGTTCTGTTGTGGAATTGGCAGGCAAACAAGGCCAAAGTTGGTCTGAGACGGGGTATGCCAATGCGGAAAATGTGGAGTTCACGGCAGAGACCCGGATGTCTGGTCTGAATCTGATCAGCGGAATGAAGATCCGCAAAGGAGCGGTGGATGCAATCAAACGTTATATTGCTTCCGAAGGAGGTCGTATACCGGTAGATCTGGATGAGATTGCAAATCGTATTGCGAAGGCCGGAGGCACGCCGCTTGCTGTTGCCATCGATGGACGAATCTACGGTGTGATCTATCTGAAAGACACTGTGAAGCCAGGGCTGAAGGAGAAGTTCGCTGAGATGCGCGCCATGGGCATCAAGACCATTATGTGTACAGGCGACAATCCGTTAACCGCAGCGACCATAGCGCTGGAAGCGGGCGTGGATGATTTTATTGCCGAAGCGAAGCCCGAGGACAAGATTGCGGCGATCAAAAAAGAGCAGCAGGAGGGCAAACTCGTCGCCATGACGGGCGACGGTACCAACGATGCTCCTGCTCTGGCGCAGGCCGATGTGGGCCTGGCGATGAATTCGGGCACCATGGCGGCCAAAGAAGCGGCCAACATGATTGACTTGGATTCAGACCCGACCAAGTTATTGTCGGTGGTCTCCATTGGCAAGCAGCTACTGATTACACGCGGCGCACTGACAACCTTTTCGATATCCAATGATATCGCAAAATATTTTGCCATCATTCCAGCCATGTTTATTCTCGCCATGCCGCAGCTTCAGGCACTTAATATTATGAATCTGGCTTCGCCGCAGTCCGCAATCCTGTCGGCGCTGATCTTCAACGCCATTATTATTCCACTGCTTATTCCCATCGCGATGAAAGGGGTCAAGTACCGGGCGATGTCAGCCGAACGACTGCTTGGTCGCAATGTGTTCATCTATGGCGTAGGTGGTGTGATTGTACCTTTCATCGGCATTAAGCTGATTGACATGGTACTGTCGGGGATTCTTTAACGAGATAACAACGCTTATCAAAATTATTCTTTTATCCTAATGAATTCAGGAAGTGATCTGTATGAACATGTTCTTGCCCGCTATACGGTTATCGGTCGTACTTATGCTGATATGCGGTCTAATCTACCCGCTTGTAACGACTGGTGTAGCCCAACTTCTGTTTCCTGCGCAGGCGAACGGCAGTCTGATTACGCAAGATGAGAAAATCATCGGATCGTCACTGCTGGCGCAGGAAATCCAATCGCCAGGGCTGTTCCAGCCCCGGGCATCAAATGCCGGTTATGACCCAACGGCTTCAGCCGGTTCAAATCGCGCCGTAGCTTCGGAGGAATATATCGGCGAGATGAAGGAAAAGATTGCTCAGCTCCAGCAGGAAAACACGGGATTGAAGCAGATCCCTGCTGATCTCGTGACGGGTTCAGGCTCTGGACTTGATCCGGATCTCTCTCCCGAAGCCGCTGAGGCACAGATCCCGCGCATTAGCAAAGCTACGGGGCTTAGTGAACAGCAGCTTGTGCAACTTGTAAATGAGCATACGGAAGGTCGTCAGATGGGTATATTCGGGGAACCGCGTGTAAATGTAACGGCTCTGAATCTGGCGCTGACAGCAGAAATGAACTAACGAACATATTAGCCTGCTCACGATATATCGGGAGGGGCTTTCTCCATTTTTTTCATCCTATTTTTAAAGGAAAGGGGGAGAGGGACGGATGGAAGACAGCTTCAAGCGCAAGTCACCGGAAGAGATGTTGAGGATGATTAGGAAGCTGCAGCAGGGTACGCTCAAAATCTACATCGGCCCAGTCAGCGGATCGGGCAAAACGTATCACATGTTACGAGAAGGGAATACGTTGCGTGAGCAGGGCATTGATGTGGTCATCTGCGCTGTCTCCACAATGCGCAGACCGGAAACGGTGGAACAGCTTGGCGCACTCGAACGAATTCCAAGCATTCACTGGTTACGCCAGAGTGATGATGTAGAGATGAAGGATCTGAACCTGGATGCACTATTGGCGCGTAATCCGGAGGTTGTGCTGGTGGATGGTTTGGCACATCGTAACAGAGAAGGTGCTCGGTATGCTACCCGGCTGGAGGACATTCAGTTTTTGCTCCGAAACAACATCAGTGTAATGACAACGGTGAATGTGTATGAGCTGGAAGGGTATACCGAGCTGGCACGACAACTTACGGGTATCGCAGCAGAACATACGGTACCTGCGGATACACTGGAACTTGCGGATGAAGTCAAGCTGATTGACGTCACGCCGGAAACGATACTGAGCCGTCTGGCAGAAGGTCATTTGAAGGGGCATGAGGGAGAAGCAGTATTTCGTCAAGGTAATCTGGGTATTCTGCGCGAATTGGCCCTGAGATTGGTGGCAGAAGGGGTGAATGAATCCCTGCGTGAGCATCGGGAGGAGATGGGAATTACCGTCACAACAGGCATCATGGAGCGGATTCTGGTGTCTACGCAATATCATTGGAACGGCTCCAGCTATATCCGGCGTGGGCAACAGATTGCCAAACGGCTGAATGGTGATTTGTGCGCCGTGGTTTTCCGGAATATGAAGCAGCCATTAACCAAGGAGGCAACCGTATTTCGGCGAAATATGATCAAGATGGTGGAGAAGTTTGGCGGCCATATGGAGGAGTTGTCTATATTACACCGTCGCAACATCCCGTCTACACTGGCGCGTTATGCCATGGAGCACCAGATTACCCGGATTGTGATGGGGCACTCCCGGCGTACGCGCTGGCAGGAATTGTGGCAAGGGTCCGTTGTTAACTCGCTACTACGCAAATTACGTGGTGTGGATCTCTTTCTGGTTGCTGATCGAGCGGCCAGGGAGGGTGAACGTGTAGTTCCGGCCAAGGTTAACGATGTGGAGTCACTGACATACCGCAGACTAAGCGAGCAGGAAATGAAGGAACAGATTGGCCAGATTCAGCGCGGCACATTCAAAATATATATCGGAGCCGCACCAGGTGTAGGCAAAACCTACATGATGCTGCGAGAAGGCAATGATTTGCTCCGTAAGGGCATCGATGTGCAAATCGGCTTGCTGGAGACACATGGGCGGGCAGAAACCGTGGAGCAGATGGGTCACCTGTCTGTGATCCCTCGCGCGAAGCGCGATTATCAGGGAACTCGTCTGGAAGAGATGGATACGGAGGCCATTCTGCATCTTTGCCCAGAAGTGGTGCTTGTGGATGAACTGGCGCATACGAATGTACCCGGGAGTGTCCGGCAAAAGCGTTATGAAGATGTCCTGCTCCTGCTGAATGCAGGCATCTCGGTGATTACCACAATGAACGTACAGCATCTCGAAAGTCTGAATGATGCCGTTGAACATATTACCGGTGTTCGTGTCTGCGAGACCGTACCGGATCGGATCATTCAGATGGCGGATGAGGTGCAGCTGATTGATGTGGCACCCCAAGCCTTGCGGCAGCGCATGAGGGAGGGTAAAATCTATGCAACTGCCAAGGTCGAGCAAGCCCTTGCGAATTTCTTCAAAATTGGCAATCTGATTGCCTTGCGAGAACTTGCTCTGCGCGAGCTGGCGGACGATGTCGATGAACGGCTTGAAGCACAGCAGGCCAATATTGCACTTCGAGGACCTTGGCGCAGACAGGAAGCGGTCTTTGTATGTGTAAGCAGTGATCGTCATGCCGAGCGGCTGATCCGGCGTGGATTCCGTATGGCTTATCGTCTAAAAGCCATCTGGCATGTACACCATATCCACATCGGTGAGTCCATGAGTGACGAAGTGAAGTGCCATCTGGAAGCGTTGGAGCAGCTGACGATTCGGCTTGGTGGTCAATTTCATATTCATCACAGTCCAAGGCTGCGCGATGTACCTGAGATTTTGGCAAGAAAGGCATCGGAGGCGAGAGCAACCCAGTTGGTAGTCGGGCAGGCAAGACGGGTGTGGTGGCTGAATGGCTACCGCGGCTCAGGTTCGGTGGTCAACCGACTTGTACGCTTGTCGCGGCATCTGGATGTATTGATCGTTGCAGATTACGATTATGAACTGAGCGGGATGTGAATGGATATTGTCTGAACGAATAAAAAAAGAAACACTGCCATCCCATGGGAAACGGATTTCGGCATATGTATGGGTGACCCTTGGGGTGACGCTGCTAACTTTGCTGCTTCATGCCATCGGCATGAGTGGTGATTTGGTTAATGTAGCGCTTGTATACCTGTTTCCCGTTCTGGTGAGTGCTGTGTATTGGGGAATGGGGCCAGCCGTATATGCCGCGAGTTTTAGTGTCATTATGTTTGACTTCTTCTTTGTCCCGCCATATCTGAGCTTTACGGTTGAGGATTTAAGATATCTCATCTCCTTTGTTGTGTATCTTGCGGTGGCGATCCTGACAGCCAGTCTTGCAGGTCGGTTGCGACAACAACTGGAGATGGTAAAAGCACGCGAGGCCACGACTAACTCCCTATACGCATTGAGTCGTCAGATGACAGCTATTACGGATCTGAATACATTACTGTTTAACATTGCAACCCAAGTATCGCTTACCCTAGGGAAGCCGGCGGCTGTGTATCTTCCAGATGGGCAGGGGGATCTGCTGGTTACAAGCTCTTCTACACCCGAATCAGAAGGGGAAAAGGATGTCTGGGGAGATGGAGAGTCGGAGATTGCCATTGCCAGATGGGTGTATCATCACGGACAGATCGCAGGTAAGGGATCATCCGCTTTACGGGAATCTCCCGGACTTTACGTGCCGCTACGCACAGAGGAGCAGATTCATGGCGTGCTCGCTGTGAGCATGGACGCTGGTGAGGTTCATGAACAGCAAGAACAGCTTCGTTTGCTGGAAGCATGCGGAGGACTGGCCGCAGGTGCCATTGCCCGAGTGAAGCTGGCGGAAGAGGCCAGATTGGCGCAGATCACTGCCGAATCGGAGCGCATACGCACAGCGCTGCTGGACTCTGTCTCTCATGAGTTGCGTACGCCCCTAACCGCCATTATCGGCTCGGCTACGGGATTGTTGGAGAATGATACTCTTTTTACACCCGAGGATCGGAGAGAATTAACAGACAACATTCGGGATGGAGCTTTGCGTATGAATCGTCTCGTCACGAATCTGCTGGGTATGGTTCGGCTGGAGAGCGGCATGTTGCAACTGAATCGGAAATGGTGTGACGTGGGGGACATGATCAGCGTTGTACTGACACAGGTTCGGGAATTCAGTCCGCATCGTAACATTCAAGTTGAACTGCCTGATGATCCGGCCTTCATTTACGGAGATGAAGTATTGCTGGAGCAGGTACTGGTCAATATCATCAGTAACGCCATCAAATATTCGCCTGATGAGAGCCCGATTGTCATCACTGTGGCAAGCGATAAGAGTACAGATCAATTGACGATCTGGGTAGCTGATCAAGGCATCGGTATAACGGAAGCGGAAAGATTGCGTATATTTGATAAGTTCTATCGCTCAGAGTCGACTCAGCATGTCACAGGAACGGGGCTTGGTCTGGCGATCTGCAAAGGCATTGTGGAAGTCCACGGAGGTTCCATTGGGGCAGAGCCGAATCCGGGCGGGGGGACGAGAATGCGTATAGATATCCCCCTGGAGGCTCACGGATCACGGTTTCCCTATTCAGAACAAGGAGAGGTTGAAGAATAACATGAACGCACCACTAGGGGCTCGCATACTGGTGATCGATGATGAGCCGCAGATTCGCAAATTGCTCAAGGTCACCCTTCAGGCACACCAATTCGAACTCCACGAGTGTGGGGATGGCGAAGAGGGCGTTATTCAGGCCAGTATTGTACATCCGGATCTGATCATCCTTGATCTTGGTCTGCCGGGCATGTCTGGCATGGAGGTCCTTCGCCGGATTCGCGAATGGTCACAAGTGCCAATTATTGTGCTGACAGCGAAGGATCAGGAGGGAGACAAAATTGCTGCGTTGGATGCTGGTGCAGATGATTATGTGACCAAACCATTTGGAATGGGTGAGTTAGTTGCCCGTATTCGGGTGGCGCTGCGTCATGTAGCCAAAACAACGGATGAGCCAATACTGCGCTTCGGATCACTCACGATTGATCTAGCCCAAAGGCAGGTCGAACTGGAGGGGGCTTTGGTCAAATTAACCCCAACGGAATATGAGATGCTGAAGGTGCTTGCCTCCAATGCAGGGAAAATCATTACGCAGCGCCAGCTTTTACAGCAAGTATGGGGAGGGCATCATCATGAGTCCGACAGCCATTATCTTCGGGTATATGTGGGACATCTGCGTAAAAAATTAAATGAAGATCCAACGAATCCGCGGTACATTCAGACGGAGCCTGGCATTGGTTATCGCTTTTTGCTCCCTGCCGAGTAACGTTTAAGAGAGCGGGACATTTCGTAACAATGATGTGATGCACCATTCAGCGGGTGAGCGCTATTGAACAAATAAAGCACCGTCCCCTTTAGCAGTAAAGGAAACGGTGCTTTTGTATTATGACGTATATTTTGGCAACCAGTCGCCGTGAGCCTCAATTAACTCATCACACATCGCTACGATGTCATCGATAGACAGCTCCGCAGCCGTGTGTGGATCAAGCATGGCGGCGTGATAGATATGTTCTTTTTTTCCAGTGATTGCCGCTTCAATTGTTAGCAGTTGCGTGTTGATGTTTGTCCGGTTCAACGCTGCGAGTTGTGGTGGCAGATCCCCAATGTACGTAGGGCTGATCCCTGATCCATCGACCAGACAAGGTACTTCCACACATGCCTCGCGCGGCAGGTTCGTAATCAATCCGTTGTTCATAACGTTGCCGCCAATCTTGTACGGGTTATTTGTCTCCATCGCTTCGATAATATGCGATGCGTATTCACGGCTGCGGGTATGTTCAATATTTTCGCTGGCAAACAGCTTGGTACGCATTTCTTTCCAGCCTTCAATCTGGTTCACACAGCGGCGGGGATATTCATCCAGTGGAATATTGAAGCGTTCAATCAGCTCCGGATAATTCCGCTTGATGAAGTAAGGGTGGTACTCGGCATTATGCTCAGAGGATTCCGTTACATAATAGCCAAAACGCTGCATCAGCTCAAAACGAACCATGTCCTCATGCTGTTCCTTCTGTTTTTCCTTCGCCAGACGTTTGATCTCGGGGTATAGATCCTGCCCGTCTTTTGTAACTTCGAGCAGCCACGCCATGTGGTTGATCCCTGCAATCTTAGCCACAACACCTGTCTGATCGATCCCCAGTGCATCAAACAGATGTGGTACACATACCTGCACACTATGACACAATCCTACGGTTTTGATCCCACCATGTACGTTCATGACGTTGGTAAGCACGGCCATTGGGTTGGTATAGTTCAGGAACCATGCATCCGGACATACTTCCTGCATATCTCGGGCAAAATCCAGCATGACCGGAATCGTCCGCAAGTTACGGAAAATTCCGCCAATGCCAAGTGTATCTGCAATTGTTTGACGCAGTCCGTATTTCTTCGGAATCTCGAAGTCTGTAATGGTACATGGATCATATCCACCGACCTGGATAGCGTTGATGACATATTTGGCCCCGCGTAGCGCTTCTTTGCGGTCATGATATACGTTCACAACGCAACGACTTCCGAGTGAACGGGCCAGACTGGTCAGCAAACGCTCTGAATCGCTCAAACGTTCAGCATCGATATCAAACAATGCCAGTTCAAAATCCTGCAGTGCTTCGGTCATCATGACATCACCCAATACATTTTTGACAAAGACGGTGCTTCCCGCACCGAGAAATGTAATTTTATTCATTTAAGTTCAGCCTCCCTGAAAAATGTTGTACCCCAACTATAGGCCGATTCGGCACATATAACTATGGCTCAAACCCTTTCAAACATGGCATAATCCCATTTTTGTTCCCGCTTTCAACTAATATGGAAGCACTTTAGCTGTTATAATATAAATAGACGAAATGAAGAGGTAAGCGGAACGAAGTCAGGATGGAGGGCGAAAAATGAGTCGGATTGAGATGAATGTGGTTCCCGCAGGCTGGACACAGATGGAGCTGATGTTGTTGTTTTTCGGGTGGGAGGCATGTGATCCTGCGCATTATTGGGGACCGGGTGTACGTGATTCTTACATTGTGCATTACATCCATGAAGGACGGGGCACTGTGTACATGGGGGATCTGGAGTACAAGCTGACTCAGGGACAGGGCTTTGTGATTCTCCCGGACACACTTATTCATTATGAGGCAGATCCGAAGGAGCCCTGGACGTATTCGTGGTTTGGATTCAAGGGTGTACAAGCCAAAGCATTCATGCAACGTGCCCAATTGAGCCCGGAGCACCCGATATATGATGCCCATGATACAAATACGATGGAACACTTGTATACAGAGATGGTCCAGGCTTCCACGCGTCCGGGAGGCGATGTGATGAATCAGAGTCTCTTGTATCGCTTGGTGGCAGAATTAATCTCTTCTTCGCCTGTGAAGGAAGAAATAGGGCACCTCCTTTCGAACAAAGAGACGTACATCCGGCAGGCGGTGCAGTTTATGGAGAACAGGTACAGCCAGCGAACCTCCATTCTGGATATTGCCCAAGCTGTGGGGCTGGATCGCACGTATCTGTCGGGATTGTTCAAAGAGCGATATGGCATGTCGCTACAGTCCTTTTTTCTGGAGTATCGTATGAATAGGGCTGCCGAACTTCTTCAGAATCCAGGGCTGTCGGTCAGTGAAGTGGCCCATTCTGTCGGGTATACGGACCCCTTACTGTTTTCCAAGATGTTTAAGCGAGTGACGGGTGTGTCTCCAAAGGGTTCGAGAAATCGAGATTAGACGCATCTAGTGTTTCAAATTTAAAAGAAAAGTTTTGATCATTAAACGTTGTCCCGTTTTACTGATACAGAAGTGTAATTGAATATGTGGAACTTGGTGCTTTGCCCGTCAGGGTGGAAGCTTAATAGGAAAGTCCGGTGTAATACCGGCTCGGTCCCACCACTGTAACAGAGGAGTCAGGTAGCGATAATCCACTGGTGTAAGCCGGGGAGGAGCTGCAAGTGACGATGATTCTGGAGCCAGGAGACCTGCCAGGTTTAACAAACACAGTAGTACCCTACGGGAGATAGGAAGGTGTTTAGAGAGCATGATTTTTTCTGAAAATCTGTTTATTTAAGGCGTTCTCAACCAGTAACCCGGAGAGGGACGCTTTTTTTGATAGAATTTATAAGTTTTCAGCGGAGCTGTGGACGGAGAACATCATGGCACGTACATAAAGTTTTGTGGAAGGACGTTAGAGCACTTGAGCAGATATATCGTTAAACGATTATTACAACTAGTAGTCGTATTGTTCGGCATCACGTTCCTGACTCCTGACGTTCCTGCTAACCTACCTGTCTCCTGGAGAAAGTTTGTCAGGATAATACTGATCTGCCGGTTTTCTTTATAGTCTAAGTAAGGTTATAAAAAGAGAATAATGCAAGAAGGGTTACCCCAGAAGTCCATAGATGACTCTCAGGATAACCCTTTTGTTGTATAACAGGCATGTTGTGTGTAGCTGGGATGTGACACTAGAATCACTTGTGAATGCTTCATCGTATGTCGTTCAGTGCACTTAAGTCATTCAGTACACCATAGTTTTGCGCAGGCTGTATAGTACTTAATCCGGCACTTCATGGCTATTTCATCATATATTTATTGATTGCTTCATTGGGTGATTGTCGCTATATAGATATTCAGTCTTATTTTGGAGAGGTACTCCGCATACAGACTCTTCTGTCCACATGTAGTTGGCTACATATGCTTAGCCAGTCGTGCTGACATGAGAGATTCAAACTAGTGCGGTACTTGGGATTGGAAGTCATTCCGGCTGGACTGATCAGCATGGTAAAAGACAATGTCGCCATCCTTCAGCGGCCAGGTTCTGCCTTGAGTGTCTGTTGGTTTTTTGTTGAAACCTTCCATCTGCCATTGATTCATTAGTGGTGCATGAATGTATTGTAGATGGGGTGCCTCTGTATTTCCATTCCGCAGGCTCTCCATGTTGAAGTTAACTACGATATAACCATTCTTTAGAAAAATCTTCGATTTCTCATCTAGCTGATTTTGTTGGGCAAGGGGTTCGAGATCCGTCCCTTTTGGTACGGCATATACATCGGCCGGCAAGCTATACTCCCCGTACCAGCGTTGGATTGCTGCATTGGCCCGGTCCACGTTGACCCCGGAAGGAATGTCCGTTTTGGGCCCAATGAGTGTCCGAATCGGAGCAGACAGGATCATCCAATCATAGCGACCTACCCACGTTTTTTGATGAGAAGTCTGATCAACTAGGCGAACCATATGTTCCGCCAACGTACGCTGGTTGCGTTCTTCCGCTGTCAGCTCATAAGTATACTGATAACGCGCTGTATCGCCTAACTCTGTGCCGGGTACATTTCGAAGACGTGAGTTCAGGACAACAAAGCGTTTCTCCAGATCCTGTGCCGATCCGATACGGATCAGACGTTCCTGGCCTCGATGGTAGTACAGATCCACTTCTTGTCGGGATAAACCGTCTTTGCTTACAAAAGAAAAAGTTGGTGTTATTCGAATACCATCCTGCTTGCCAAACATATTGCCCTTGGTCTTCAGATCGAACTTGAAATGGTACCCCGTCTTCACAGTCGCGTTAGCGAATCCCTGCACCGGATGGCTTCCTGGTCGGATGGGCAATACAAATGGAGTCAGATTACCTCTCGGATCACCATCAATGCTATTCATCCCTGCCCAGTAGCTAAGGCCCGTTGGGTCGGGACTACCCAATCGCTTGCGAAATACATTTTCCCAGTTGTAATCGGAGATATCAGTTACGTGAAAATCATATAACCTTCCGATCACATCTACCGGTACGGTATCTGCTGCAAAATGATGTGTCAGATTGGTATTGGCATCCTGTTGCTCGGTAAAGTTTGCAGGTGCATTCTCTGCAATATTACGGAATACAATGTGATATTTACCTTCATCTACCCATACAGGGAGATAAAATGTGGTATCCAGTTGATTGACCGGAATATCGACCCATGTCTTGGCAGGGATAAACTGACTCCGGTCTGCGTTGTAGACATCAAACGGGAATTGCACCTGTTTGATTCGAAAATATTTGGCATAGTCCCGATTTCCATAACCGGGATAACTCGCTGCGTCCAAGTGCTGTCCCGATGTGGGAATTCGCACAATGAACGGACGTTCCAGAATGAGTGCAGCGCTGGTTGGGTCCGGTACGGTTTTCTGATTATGCGGCTGATCATCCGATACCCAGGCGTAGTTGACGACAGGGGTGTGTACCGTGACCGTGTTGATGCCGTTAATCGGTAATATTTTATTGGTGCCGCCATTCACGTTACCCGGTAGCAAATCATAATAGATCTCACCAGAGCTTGCGGTGTTTGCTTTATTCAGCAGGGAATTGCTGATCATATTACCCGGTTTGTACAGCACATCACGCCCAATCGTTGTTGGATTAGGAATATTGGATGGTGTTGGTCCATCTTTGGTTGCTTCCACATTATTCATAATGGTTGTGTTGTTGAATTTCACTAAATCATTATTCACTTTACTTTGAGGTGTGTTGGACTCAGCCATCCCTTTTAACCGTGATGTATCATCTGGCACACTGGGAGGTTGGTTCAAACCACCTGTTAATTTGGGTGGAGTATATGTGATTGAAGTGGTTTGCCCTGGTCGTACATGGCTTTCTACGGATTCATCATTTTTAGACTCTAGTGTTGGTGGTGTGTATCCTGTTGGATTCATCGTAACGGTCTCACCGGGCAAAGCGTAATTATTCATGGTTGCTTTAGCGATCTTGTATACTTCCAGATTGTTAATTTTCCAGTAGGAGTAGTCTCTTGTGATCTGGAAGTTGTATGGCTTGGGTACCGTGTCGTTCGCGGGTACAGGTGGCCCTGGTGTACAACCATCATCATCACATTCCTCTGGTCCAGGTACTGTCCACTCTCTGTCGTACGAGATTGTGACATTACAGTTGTATGTAACTTTACCGCTCATTTTCGCCCAAGCTTGTTTAAACAGGTAATTGTCAGCAAAGGCATTTGTGTAGAGTGACTCGGAAGTAGGAATTCCTCTTAACACATTAAATGTCTCATTGTCTCTGTTATCTGACTTGATAACACCGTTGGCATTTGGATCGAGATCATTCATGCTCATGATGGTTCCAGCAGAGGGTGGTCCAATCGTTGGCGTGCAACCTCCACCACCGCCTCCGTTACCGTCGCCCTCACCCGTACCTGGGTTCTCTTCAACACCAATGTTTGTAGTGGTAGTTAACGCAAAATCGTCCTTTTCCCACAATACGGTGATGGTTGTCGTTCCTCTGCTGACGGCTTGAACTAATCCGGAGTTACTAACGGTAGCGACACCAGGATTGGATGATTCCCATGTAGTTGTACCACCGCTGCCGGTGTTAACATTGGTCTCTGCACCAAAGTTTCCATCTCCATTTTTGGTTTTGACAGTTGCATTCAATTGTTTGGACTGGTTCAAGCTAAGTTGCCCGCCAGCGGTAAGGTTGATCTCTTTGGTTATTTCAACAAGACCTTTCCAATAAAGATCTGTATTGAAGATGTAATCTGCTGACCATTTAGGTGGGTTATATTCTCTTGCAGCTGTTGCATTGATAACGCCGCCTATTTTCATGGTGAACATTGTTCTTCTACCATTGAAGGAGTCGACAGAAACAAGTTTAGGCATATTTAAATCTGCATTGTAATGTTGGTTGTCATCCATATAATGAGGCTTTAGGGATACCTCGGTTAATTCTGATCGTGGATAAGGGTCGCTGTTCTTATCCATATATACTGCAGGTTTGTACAATTCTTTATCCAGATCTAGATCAACACAAACTGTCGAGGAAACGGGACGATTTGTTGATGGATCGTTAGCTAGCAAAATATGATCATTAGGCCCACTACATCCGCCATCAACGCTCCATCTTAAATCATCAATTTGATAAATATAAATACCAATATTGGTCATTTTTTGCCCTTCAACAGGTATAACTTTTAGTTGAGATTTAGCTGGTGTTTCAGGTACCATATATTGTGGTTTTATTGCAGGTTTAGTACCAGGTCCGCCACCGGCGTGCACAAATGAATAAGGTGTTAATACAGCGTAGATGGTTAGAAAGGCTATCAGTAATTTACTGATAGCTGGCTTCAACCTCAAATCTTTTATTTTATTTTGTATCGATGACACTAAAGATTGCCCCCTCTTTAGTTTCTAAGGTCACAGCCCTCGTCACAGATTGATTAAAATGTAACATTCCTTGTGCCCAATATATAGGGTTTTTAACTCCAAAGACTCCTCTATTCAAGGTGTAGTCTCCTGTTTTTGGAGCCTCATATGACAAAAATGATTTTGACTGTGGGGAAGCCAAAGGATTAAAGGTAGCTGAATTAAGGAGACTTCCGGCTTGTGGTTGGTTCATGGATGCCGATTTAATATTTAAATCAAACTCGACGAAAGAGAAATATCTATCGTTTTGGAGCTTTACTCCTTCATCTACAAAAACGGGATAATAAATGCTACGGTTATTGCTAGCGACATTAGTATCTACAATAATCCAATTCAAAACTTTAAGATCAGCATAATTTGTATCGGTAACGATTTCTTTGTTTCTAACTTTCGAAAAGTCATTAGTTACAACTTCATCGTACTTCTGATTGCCTGATAGAATAATTTTTCTTTCAGGTGTTTGTTTAAAAGACTTTGCAATAATATTCAAATTCGTACCAGTCAAACCCACTGCTCGCAGCTCATTTAAACCCTGAAAATCGGCAGGTTTTGTCTTGGCAACTGCTGCATAACGGGCGATCAACACAGCAACTTCCGCGCGAGTTGTAGTACGATCAACGCCAAATGTTTTATCGTTTGCTACACTCATCAGTCCTGTTCCCAGGGCAACGGCGACTGCATTTTTTTGAGCGCTTGCGAGTTTACCTGTAAAATATTCCTTTGCAGGCACAACGGTGTTGGTCACATCAGAGAGTACTTGTTTGTACTCAGGATCAACCACGGTTAGTCCTTGCATCAGCCAAGTAGCCATCTCGCCTCGTTGAAGAGCGCCTTGTGCATCCAATTTTCCCTTGTAATTAGAAGGGGTGATAAAACCTTTTGCAATAGCAGTAGAGACACCGCTTTTTGCCCACTCCGGTATGTCCGTGAAATTGTTTTGTTCTTGTGTCGATGCATTAGGCTGGTCGGATAAACGTCCCAGGATAATTGCCATTTCAGCTTTGGTAACAGGTGAGCTTGGTTTAAATGTCCCGTCGGTATACCCCTTGAAATAACCTTGTTCCACGGCCGAATTAATTGCTGAAGATGCCCAGTGTGTAGAAGGAACGTCCTTGAATCTAGTTGTAACTTGTGCGGCTTCTACAGAACTCCCAACGCCTCCAAAACTTACGATACCCCCTGTTAATAAAGCTAATGCCGTTACGCCGGAAATCATCATTTTTTTCATGATTCTTACTCCTCTCAATTTTAGTTTTTTGTCTTTGGTATGTACGAGTTAGGCTACTAGATACTAAATTTGTAATAATAATCAATATTCTACCATGTAAAACTAGGCTGTTGGTATGATTTATCAACAAAACTCCTCCTCTCCGCTCAACCCTTACTAATTCTCCAGTCCTATATTTCCTTAAAAACACAAAAAAAGGCCACGAATCCGCAGATTCATAGCCTTATGCTTTAAGGTCTTCAACATATGTAGTTCCATCAATAGTCAATTCAATACTCAATACATCAAGGATACTCGATTTCCAAACATTTGAAAAGCCCATATTATTCTTGCTCAAAATAAAGTCAGGCTATCGGTGTTCCATTTGGCAACGGACTATCCGGTGTGAGCAAGACAACATCGCCTTCACCAGGCACGCCGCCCAGCACAAGTACTTCAGAGACAAAACCGGCAATCCGGCGAGGTGGAAAATTAACAACAGCAACGACCTGTTTGCCAATGATCATGTCAGGGGTATAGCGCTGGGTGATCTGAGCACTGGAACGTTTCAGGCCAAGTGGTCCGAAGTCGATCGTCATTTTAATAGCGGGAATGCGAGCCTTGGGGAAGGGTTCGGCTTCCACCACTGTACCAACCCGGATGTCATGTTGCATGAACTCTTCAAAAGTAGCCATAGGGGAAGATCTCCTTTCAACTATTGGGAACTATTATAAATGAAAAATCAACAAAAAATCCAGATTACGCTGTATCGTAACCTGGATTTCAGTTGTGTTGCTTGCAGCAAATTAAGCGCCGTTCCAATTTTCCCCGGTGAGGTATTTCTCGGTGAGGATGGATAACATCTGAATACCTACTTCATTATGTCCGCCTTCTGGAATAATGATATCGGCATACTTTTTGGATGGCTCGATAAAAGCATCATGCATTGGTTTTACCGTTTCAAGATATTGTTTGTACACGGATTGGATCGTGCGTCCGCGTTCCTCAATATCCCGCAGCACTCTACGCAGAATCCGCACATCGGAATCAGTATCAACAAATACTTTGATGTCCATGAGACTGCGAAGGTGTTCGTCAATCAGCACATGCAATCCTTCTACAATGACAATATGGTTCGGTGCCAGTTCAACCGTCTCATTGGCAGCACGGTTATCTATGGTGAAGTCATATACGGGGGCATACGCCGCTTGGCCTTTTTTCAACAGGGTGAGATGCTCAATCAACAGATCATTATCGAATGCAAACGGGTGATCGTAATTGGTGAGTCGGCGTTGCTCAGGTGTGAGCTGCGACTGGTCTTTGTAATAATTGTCTTGGGATATAAAAGTAACCTTACCTGATCCCAGACGGTCTATGACGGAGCGAGCTACCGTCGTTTTACCGGAGCCGGTTCCTCCGGCGATACCAATGATGAGCATGGTTGTTCCATAAGCCTCCCTAGAATGGCAGCATAATCATGAATAAAGAGCACTGATCCACAATCGATTCAGCACCTTTATTCACATGTCTGTCTCTGAATACACAATTCCTTCATTGTACCACAGCGCTTTGCTTTTTTCATCTGCTATGCAGAGGCATGTTTTCCCTAGGATTGGATGATTGACTTTTTTAAAAACAGCACTATAATAAACTTATATTCATAACACGGACTGTTACTGGGGAAACCAGGCATGACCGAATTCGATTGCTTTACTGTAATCGCTTTCGGTCTTTTTTTATTTTTGTTGGGGGGTGAGAACATTGAAGGTTATCAAGAAAGTAAACAATAACGTAGCCATCGCTATTAATGAACATAACGAAGAGGTTTTTGTCGTAGGCAAGGGTGTAGGATTTCTGAAAACGCCTTATGAGCTGACGGAGACGGACTTGGTGGAGAAAATATTCGTAGCACCAAAGAACATCCGTATGTATGACCTGCTGAACAGTATTCCGATTGAGGATATTTATCTCGCGGAGGAAGTCATTAAGCTGGGCAGTCAGATCCTGAATAAAACATTTAACCCGAATCTGCTTCTCACCCTGTCCGACCATATCAGTTTTGCATTAACCCGAACCAGAGAAGGCATCCGTATCAAAAACCCGCTGGAATGGGAAGTGCGGACACTCTATCCGGACGAGACCCGGGTGGGGGAGGCTGCGCTGAAGCTGATTCAGGAAAAAACGGATATCGCGCTGCCAACAGCCGAAACAACACTGATTGCTCTGCATTTTGTTAATGCACAAGTGGGCTCTGGAGAGATGACGGATACCACCAAGGTAACCACAGTTACGGGCGAAATCCTGTCGGTTATCAAGTATGCGCTCAAAATTGACTTTCAGGAGGATTCCATCCATTTCATGCGCTTTGCCACACATATCCGGTATTTCATTCTGAGGCAGATGAGCGGTAAGTCGCTCAAGGATGAGAATGAATCGCTGTTCCTGATGGTGAAGGAGAAGTTCCCGAAAGAACTGGCTTGTGTGGAGAAGATTGCTGACTTCCTGAAAAATAATTATGGCTGGACCTGTTCGGATGATGAAAAATTATATTTGATCTTGCATATTCAACGATTGATCTCAAATGAACCAACGGAATGAACCAGTGAAGGAACTAACCGAATAATCCATATTGGACTGTTACTGATTCGATCAGGCATGACCAAGCGTAGGGAATGACGATTCCCCGGCTTGGTCATTTTTTATATATCCAATTTATTCATGTAGAGGAGAAGGGTCATGAACAACAAAGACTTGGCTAAAAACGTACTTGATCTCGTTGGCGGCGAGCAAAATATATCGGGTCTGACACACTGTGCAACCCGTTTGAGATTCGTATTAAAGGATGATAACAAAGCAGACCTCAAGGCGCTGGATCAGCTCGAAGGTGTGCTCAAGGCACAAAATTCCGGTGGACAGGTTCAGGTTGTTATCGGTGCCAAAGTAGACGCGGTATACAGTGAAGTGAAGAATTTAACTTCTGACAAGATTGGCGAGCTTACGGAGTCTACAGACAGTGGACCGAAAAAGAGACGTAATCCCGTCAACGTAGTGCTTGAAACCATCGCAGGTATATTCACCCCTGTTCTGCCAGCACTTGTTGGTTGCGGGATGATCAAGTGTTTGGCTACCGTTATAACTGCCATGGGTTACCTGGAAGGCTCCGGTTTCCTGACGATCATTAACATGATCGGGGACTGCATTTTCTACTTCATGCCATTCTTCCTGGCTGTCAGTGCAGCAAATCGTTTCAAAACCAATCCCTATTTGGCGGTAGCTCTTGCTGCGGGACTAATGCATCCAACCATTTTGAACGCTGTGGCTCAGATTGCTGAGACGGGTGTAAACAGTATTGATTTTCTCGGCATGCCGATTCTGCTGATGAAATATTCCTCTTCCGTCATTCCAATCATTCTGGCGGTATGGATTATGAGTTATGTGTATCCGATCGTCAATCGAGTGATTCCCAAGTTTCTGCAGGTCCTGCTCACTCCGATGATTGTTTTGTTCATTATGATTCCACTGGAACTAATCGTGCTTGGCCCAGTAGGATCATATATCGGTGACTGGTTGACCAATGGCATCAACTCATTGTTCTCAACAGCAGGTGTTCTTGCTGGTGCGATTCTTGGATTTTTCAAACCGATCATGGTCATGTTTGGTATGCACTATACAATCATGCCGATTCAGGTTCAACAAGTGGCTACACTTGGTGCAACCGTGCTGTTACCAACAGCACTGGCAGCGAATTTGGCTCAGGCTGGAGCAGCCTTCGGTGTGTTTGTACTGACGAAGAGTAAAACGATGAAATCAGCAGCTGCTTCAAGTGGATTCACCGCTTTGTTCGGGATTACTGAGCCGGCGATCTATGGTGTTACGCTCAAATATAAACGTCCCTTTTTCGCAGGTTGCCTGGCAGGTGGATTAGTCGGTGGATTCTACAGCTTGGTGCATACAACAGCGAATGCAATTTCACTGCCAGGTGTATTGGCAATTGGTACGTATACATCAGATCGTTACATGTATGTCGTTATTGGTTGTATTGCCGCAGTTGTACTCGGGTTTGTGTTCACGCTATTGGCTGGCATCAAGGAAGATACAGATGGAAATAAATCAAAGCAGCAAGCTACGAATAAAGTAAATAGCAATCAGGCGGCAGTTGCAACGGACACTACTCCGGAGTCAGTGCCATCACAGACATCCACATCTTCTGACATGCTTATCGTTAGTCCAATGACAGGGGAGATCAAACCGATCTCTGAGGTGGAAGATCAGGCGTTTGCCCAAGAGTTGATGGGTAAAGGCATTGCAATCGTTCCGACAGATGGCAAGGTATACGCTCCATTTGACGGAGTAGTTGAGGCGCTTTATCGCACCAAACATGCCATCGGTTTGAAGGCAGCGAATGGTGTCGAGATCCTGATTCATATCGGGGTGGATACCGTCAGTCTGAAAGGGAAATATTTTAACGCTCATATCGAACAAGGACAGACAATCAAGGCAGGGGATTTATTGGTTGATTTTGATCCGGAGGGCATTACGTCAGCAGGTTATAACACCATTACATCGATTGTGGTAACCAACATGCAACAGTATGGAGATGTGCTGACTACAGCGACCAGCGGCCCGATCCGGGAGAGTGAACCTTTGATCAAGCTGATTCCGTAAGAACTGCTCATCTTTTCATTAAGCTACAAGTTACAAGCTAGATGGTCTTAATAACACGTAATAACAGGAGGAAACTAAAATGACAAATTCCAATTTTCCAAAAGATTTTTTATGGGGCGGTGCACTGTCTGCCTGTCAGGCCGAGGGAGCTTATAATGTGGACGGCAAGAGTCTGACCATCCCTGAAGTTATGAAATTTAACGAGAAGAACGACCGCAAAGTGACCAAGCAGATCAGAGTGAATTGGGAGATGATTGAAGAGGCCAGGAATGACCAGGATACAGTTAAATATCCGAAGCGCCGGGGAATTGATTTTTATCATTCTTTCCGTGAGGATATCGCCTTGTTTGCTGAGATGGGCTTCAAAGTATTCCGTTATTCGATTTCATGGGCCAGAGTATTCCCGGGTGGCGACGATGCTACTCCGAATGAAAAGGCATTAGAGTTCTATGATCAGGTTATTGATGAATGTCTTAAACACGGTATGGAGCCCTTGATCACCATCAGTCACTTTGATACGCCAATTGTACTGATGGACAAGTTCGGAGGATGGTATAACCGCAAGCTGATCGATCTGTATGTGAACTATTGTGATGTGCTGTTCAATCGCTACAAGGGCAAAGTGAAATATTGGGTGACATTCAACGAGATCAACATGAGCGTGAAAGCATCGGCCAAAACGCTGGGAATCATTGATTATGATGCTCCAAATTATGAGGAAATGTTGTTCCAGGGGTTGCATCATCAATTTGTAGCTGCATCCAGAGCAACCAAGATGGCTCATGAGATTGATCCGAATAACCAGATCGGAAGTATGGTGGCTTATTTTACAACGTATCCTTACACTTGCAAGCCGGAGGACGCACTCCAGATGCAACAGGATGATCAGATGAAAAATCAGTTCTATCTCGATGTGCTCAATAAAGGCGAGTACCCTTACTATAGTAAAACGTATTTCAAAAACAAGGAGATCCAGCTGAATATCGAGGACGGCGATCTGGATAGCATTTGCGCGCACACGGCTGATTTTGTAGGGATGTCGTATTACAACTCGATGATTTCCAGTAGTGATACCGAACAACTCGAACTAACGGCAGGCAATGTACACAGCGTATATAAAAACCCGCATCTGCCCGCTAACGAGTGGGGTTGGCAGATTGATCCCATTGGCCTGCGGTATACGCTGAATCTCGTCTATGATCGGTATCAAAAGCCTGTCTTTATTCTGGAGAATAGCTCAGGTTTCTACGATAAACTGAATGAAGATGGAACGATCAACGATCCTTACCGGATTGATTTTCTGAGCAAACATATCGAACAAATGGGACTCGCCATTGCCGATGGGGTCGAAGTGTTGGGATACACGATGTGGGGGCCCATCGACATGATCAGTTCAGGGACTTCCGAGATGAGCAAACGGTACGGATTTATCTATGTGGATCAGGACGACTATGGGAATGGTACGCTGAAAAGATATCGTAAGGATTCCTTCTTCTGGTATCAGAATGTGATCCGTACCAACGGAGCAGAACTGTAACGCATCATGAACATTCTGGGTCGTATCAAAAAAATACCCGGCGGCTTGCTGATTGTTCCCATGCTGGTCGCCGCGGTCATCAACACGGTGTTTCCATCGTTTTTTCAGATCGGAGATCCAACAACAGCGCTGTTCACATCGAAAGGTACCATGGTGCTGATCGGCATGATTTTACTGATATCAGGAACACAACTCAACTTGTCACAGCTTCTGGTGACCTTGAAGAGAGCAGGGGTGCTCTGTATTTCACGCATCCTCATCAGCTGCCTGTTCGGATGGGCGTTTGTACACTTTTTTGGCATAAGTGGGGTCGGGGGAGTTTCTGCGGTAGCCTTCATTGCCGTTCTGACCAGTTGTAATCCAGGATTATATCTGGCCTTGATGAACACGTATGGAGATGATGTGGATCGTGCTGCGTTTGGCATTCTGAATCTGATCGCCGTACCGGTTATTCCGGTCATGATATTGAATTCGGCAAGCGGCGTCGGTATCGATTATCTCAGTGTATTTGCTACACTAGTACCTTTCTTGATCGGGATACTGCTTGGTAACCTGGATAGCAACATACAGAAGATGTTCGCTCCGGGAACACTGATTCTACTACCTTTTCTAGGTACCAGCTTCGGGTCCAATATTGATCTGCGTATTGCATTTCAGTCCAGTCTGTCCGGTTTGTTGGTCACGGTGTTATTTTTGCTGATCTGCATGCTACCGCTAATTGGAATCGATCGCGCGATACTAAGACGGCCCGGTTACGCAGCGGCTGCGACATGTTCGGTTGCTGGATTGTCCATGGTGGTGCCTTCGATGGTTGCCGGGTTCAATCCGGCGTATGCGCCATATGTGGACACAGCTATCGCTCAGATTGCGTTTGCCGTGATCCTGACGTCGGTGACCGTGCCTTATATCGTGAAACGTCTGGCTGGAGGAACAGCAACGGAAGCTTCTGCTTCGACAAATCACTAGAAAAAAACAGCATGTGTTCTGTCAGATTATGACGGATCACGTGCTGTTTTGCTTTGTACATCTATATGATCTCCTGGGGGAGGAGAGGGATCGATCGGTTTATTTTACAGACCCAGCAGTTGTTTAACACTTTCAGCTACAGCTTTGCTAGATTGCGGATTCTGTCCTGTGACCACGCGGCCATCTGTTGTGACATAAGAGCTGAAGGCAGCTGCTTTATCGTATTGTGCAGCACGTTCTCTCAAAGCATCTTCCAATAGGAAAGGAACATACTCGGTTTGTTGAGCCAATGTTTCTTCTTCATTCGTAAAGCCGGAAACGGTTTTGTCGTTGATCAAAAGCAGACCGTTGGACAGCTTCACGTTCAGCAAGGCTGTAACCCCGTGGCACACGCCAGATACAACGCCACCTTTTTCATAGATATCACGAGAAAGCTCTTGAAGTTCAGCATTGTCCGGGAAATCCCACATTGTACCGTGACCGCCTGTGAAGTAGATCGCATCGTAGTCACTTGCATTCACTTCGCTAGGTTTCAGCGTATTTTTCAATTGATTCATGAACGTTTCGTTCTCGAAATAGGCTTTGGTGCTTTCATCCAGAGAGTCGCCCAGACTTTTCGGATCAAGAGGTACGTTCCCACCTTTAGGGCTAACCAGATCGATCTGAACATTGTCATTATGGTCAAACTCTTCAATAAAGTGAGTTGCTTCGCTCAGCCACAAGCCAGTAGGCTCGTCCTTCGTTGCGTACTTATCTACATTTGTTAGAACAACCAGTATCTTTTTCATATAAAAAACCTCCCATAAAGTATATAACATCAATTTATATTAAATATCACAAAATTAAATTGTGTAAAATATATTATTAAATATAACATAACTATTTTTCAAAGTAAAATCATGAACGTATCGTCGATCTCCAATTTTACTTTCAAGCGGAGATGAAAAGAACAACCTACTAGTAAATATGCTCTTAAGAATGCATTTTTACTTATTATGCCCAACTTAATTTACTCAATTTGTAAGCGGAGGTAGGCGTGTGTAAGCGATATCGAAATTAATTCAAATTTGATGTTAATTTGATTGAACAACTAGTTCTTTTGATTTAGAATGGCGGAAGATGCCAACGAAAAACTGGTACATATTACATATATACTTGGAGGAACATTCATGAAACGTTCAGGCAAATTTTTCGCTTCAACCGTAGTTGCTGCCGTTGCTGCAGTATCCATCGTCTCTTCAGCTTCAGCGAGCACAGTTTCAGTCTCCAACATCTCTAGCGTAACACCGATCAACATCAGCAGCAGTATGGATATCGAAACAGCTTTGATGATGGTTCAGAGCGAACGTACCAAATTATTGGATGTCCAACTGCAAATGCAAATCCAGGAGGTACAGAACCGTAATCAACAGATCGCAGATTTGAACTCTCAATTGCAGATAGCCCAGCAAAATGGGGATGAAGCAGCTGTTCAAAAGCTGAAAGGCCAAATTGATGCAGCGGGCAACTCCCAACAGATGGACATGCTTCGTTTGCAGTCCATGTCCAACAAGCGCAATGAAGCATTTGATGTAATGACAAACTTTGTAAAAAAAATGCAAGATTCAAGATCATCCATCATCGGTAACATGCGTTAAGAACGGATGATTAACTGCTGCAACAATACAAAAAGAGCGAAGTCGGAATTCAAATTCCGAAACTTCGCTCTTTTTGTATTTCTCTTTTTTATGATATATCTCATCTAATCCGGGTGTGGACCCAGTCTGTATACTGTTTTCTTCAATCCAAGTTAGCCCGACCAATCACGACGCCGAGTGAACAGATCCTGCAACTCATCCGTGGACAATTCGGTAATCCAGTTCTCGGAGCTTGTGATGATGTTATCGCTGAGCTGCTGTTTGCTCTCCAACATCTCGTCGATCCGCTCCTCTAATGTGCCAAGAGAGATGAACTTATGCACCTGAACATCCTTGGTCTGACCCATCCGATAAGCTCTGTCGGTGGCTTGATTCTCAACAGCAGGGTTCCACCAGCGGTCAAAATGGAACACATGGTTGGCTGCGGTCAGATTCAATCCCACACCGCCTGCCTTGATGGACAGAATGAAGACGGACGGTTGCTTATCCTCAGGCAATGTACGGTATTGGAATTCCTCAATCATACGATCCCGTGCCGTTTTGGAGGTCCCCCCGTGCAGATACAACACAGGTTCCTGCAACTCCTGACGCAGTACCTGTTGCAGCATCTGACCCATACCGATGTATTGGGTGAAAATTAGGCATCGCTCGCCCTCGTCCCGTAATTCGCGGACAAGTTCCATCAGTCGTTCCAGCTTCGCGGAGCGACTAATCAGCATCGCCATATCCTGTGGGCTGTACACGTCATAAGCAGATGTTAGTGCACCGTCTTCAGGCAGTTCCTCCGGCAAAGCTTCTTTCGTTAACAGCAGAGGGTGATCACACAACTGTTTAAGCTGGGTTAAAGCTGATAAAATTGCACCTTTGCGCTTGATACCTTCCAGTTCTTTCATTTTATCCATCAGGGCCTGTACGGACTGGTCATACAAAGCACTTTGTTCGCCCGTCAGGTGAATGTAGGTCTTCATCTCGTTTTTGTCCGGCAGATCGAGCTGGATATTTGGATCTTTTTTCTTCCGGCGCAGCATGAATGGTTTCACCAATTGCTGCAGATCCTGCATCCGTTGCTCATCCTTGTCTTTCTCTATAGCACTGATAAAGCGAGTCTGGAATGCCCGTCCGCTGCCCAGATATCCTGGATTGATAAAGTCATAGATCGACCACAGCTCGGACAACCGATTCTCGATCGGCGTACCTGTCATGGCAATGCGGTGTTTCGCCGGGAAACTGCGGACCGCCAAGGACTGTTTGGTCTGAGCGTTTTTGATATTCTGCGCTTCATCGAGACAGATGCATGACCAGGTGTAGGTTTGTAACATCTCTTGATCCAGTGTAGCCGTAGCAAAGGACGTGATAATAATATCCACCTGCTCGGTCTGCTCCCGGAATTCTTCTCCACTTAATCGGCGTGCGCCATAATGCAGACTGATATTAATGGAGGGTGCGAAGCGGCTAATTTCCTTTTGCCAGTTGCCCAGTACGGAAGTTGGGCAGATCAGAAGTACCGGGGCTTGTCCCGGCTTACGTGGTTCATGATCCTTGATGTGTAACAGATACGTGATGAACTGAATGGTTTTCCCGAGACCCATATCATCAGCAAGACATGCCCCAAGTCCGAATCTGCGCAGGAAACCAAGCCATGCAAAACCTTCCTTCTGATACGATCGCAGCTCGGCATGAAGCCCTGTCGGAATGGGCAGGGAAGGTGCGCCGCCTTGTCCGCCCCCGAGTTGTGCAATAACCCGGTTCAGGTGCTCATTCAGTTCTACTTCCAGCCGAATGTTCTGATCATCCTGTGGTTGCTGCTCTTCCTCGGTTTGTTGTCCTTCCTTCCATTTCTGGTTGCGATATTCCCGTTGCTCATTGTGCAGCAGATGCAGGTGCAGAATATCCTGGAATGAGAGTCCCTGTTCCCGATCTACACCGCCCATGGCACGACGTATCTGTTCCAGCAGGTCGGGGTCGAGAGGAACCCATTCTCCACGGAAGCGAACCAGTCGTTCATTACGGGCAACAAGGTCGGCGAACTCATCTTCGCTGAGATCGGTGTCACCAATCGCAATTCGCCAGTCAAAATGAATAATCGAGTCCAGTCCAAAGAACGACTGTCCCCGTTCACTGCCTTCCTCCGGCTGCACCTTAGCACGCAGCTTTGGTTTCTTCTTACGGGCTGCTTCCCACCAACCAGGTAGCAGAACTTGCCAGCCCGCTGCGAGCAACCTGCCGCTATCCTGCGTCAGGAACTGCCAGGCTTCCTGATCTCCCAAAGGATCACTCAGCACATCCCGCCTACCACTAATGGAGCTTCCGAGACGCGGCAGATGTGCACGCAGCTGATCCAGCCATCCGACCGAGCGATCCAGAATGAACGGTGTCCATACCTCTGGCCATTCACCTTCAAGTCTGCCCCGTGAATCCAGCATGACGGGCACCAATACAGCGGCATCCAGCTTGTTCTGCAACACCAATCGCAGCCGCCAAGATGGCTCATCCTCGTCCGGCTCCTGCAATTGCAGCATGGGTCTGAATGGTGCGGCATCTGCTTTCCAGCCAATGGATACGAGCCAGGACTGAGCATCCATCCCGGCTGTCTTGGGTAGAGTGCCGCGCTCTGGGAACAACTGCGGGAATTCACGTCGCAGATCGGTTGCCGCTTCCTCCGAACTGTACCAGCGCTGGAACACAAAGGCGGAGTAAGCCGCCCCCAGTCCTTCGGCATAACTCTCGTCGGTCTGTTGAATCGCCTTGGTAAGCGATGCCCGCTCCTGCTTTTTCAAGCTATCCGGGTCCCAGGTCCACTGAAGCTGTCCTGCACGGTATGCCTCGAAGCTAGGTAGGTATTTTCGTTTCTCTATGGAGGATGCCAGTGCTGGAGCTAGTCGAATCAGATGTTCCGCTTGCTCGTCCCACTTCCATTCAATATGAAGCAGAGTATGCATCTCGGCAAAAAAGGGAATCACTTCTTCCGCAGGCAGAACAACCAGCTCAATCTCCTCGATCTGCCGAACTTCCAGTTCGGTACCGTAGAAGGAAGGCACATGCCAGGCGAACAATCGCTGCTTAAGCGACTGTCCCGATACAAAGTGGTGTGTGTTGAGTGCTCCGTAAAACAAAGCATCGCCATATCCGGTTAAAGCGACGTGAACCTCAATCGTTTCAGTGTAAGGATGAATTAAGCTCATGAGATCAGTTTACCTTTCCGAAGCTCTTCCTGCAGGGCGCGCAGCCGACTGTTACGAACGGCGAGTGTGGTGATGAATTGCTCCCAGTGCGCTTCTTGCTTCATTTTTTTATAGATTTTGGACAGACGTTTCAACAGCTTCACCGCTGCTTTGTATCCGTCCCTGTTTTTGTGTCCGATATAACGCTCCACTGCCTGATGATAGAAGGGAAGCAGCAGCTCAGGTGCATCTTTTTCGATTGGTTGCAGCATCGCTACGCGGAATTCCAGAGGTTCCGTTCCCGTACTCAGCTGAAAATCAATCCATCTGCGCCACTGTCCACGCGAATGCATAGCATCCTCGTAGGCGGGGCGGGAGTGGGGAAGCATACTGACAAGCGTGTCCCACATACGGTTCTCTGCATCGGGCAGATGTTGAATGGCCGTATCCCATAGATGCATGTAATCATTCAAAGGTGTATTACGCCGATTCGCCAGAAGGGGGCCAAGTTGTACCAACCAATCCCCAAGTCGCTTCCATTCAGCCGAATCTGCGAGTACATGGAGAAAATGCAACAGTTGTTCTGGCGGGAAGCCGTAGGCCGAGCTTCCATGGATGAGTCGCTGCCATGCCTGATCATCTTGCCCCAGATGGAAGTGCATCCAGCTCTGCGCGAGTATGAGTGGTAAAGGCAGTGTTACGGCTTTGCCTGGTCTATCACTACTACTTCCATTATTTTGAGCGCTACCCAAGACACTCCCACCTGACTGGGAAGGTGACGAAGCGGCGGTTATATTGCGTTCTATATCATCTAAGATGGCCTGTTCCGACACTAACATGTCCCGCGACCCTTGCAGCTGAGGTACGATCCAGTTCAACCACAGTTGTCGATAGATCGGAGTGAAGAACATCATGCTGGCTGTCTCAGGCATCATCTGTTTGCGTAAATAAGCCGAGGTTTCGGCCAGTCTGTTCCAAAGTTGTTCAAGCTTGTTTCCCTTTAGACCTGACAGGTCTAGCGGATGGTTAAAGATCCGTTCAATGTCTTTCAGAAGTGCATCCACCGCGAGCTGGGCAGGGTAGCTCAAGTACACGGGGGTATGAGTGATTGAATTACGAGCCGGCGGCACGCAGAATCGGATGAGGTGCAACTGCACATGTAGTTCAAAAAGTTGGTCCATCGCAGCGTTCAGCCTTGGTTTAATGGCATACAGCTCGTCCGTTGCTTCCTGTACGTAGGATGTGCTTGCTGTGCCAGTCCCCAGCCGTCTCAGACATGAGTGGAATAGTTCGTGCCATTCCGAGATTTCGAGATCAGCAAGCTCTGTTGCACGTTCCTTGATCTGGCTGTATTGGTTGTCCGGAATGTTCGTCTCCTGTTGTTCATCGGCTTCTGTGTAGCTGGATAGTCCTGCGGACATGGCCCCGACGGGTTTGGTCGTTTGTTTGAGCGCAGTACTGGAGTGTGCATTCACAATGGCATGGACAGGTCGCTCCAGTTGCTCAGCATAACTCATCAATACAGCTGTCATATGTTTGCATACGGAACTCACCGGGCAGGTACAATGACTGGTAGACAGAGATTGCATGCTTAGTGTGACCTCGTACTCTTCCGATCCTTGTACAACGGCCGAAATCCCTTGTTGTTCGGAATAGGTTAATGGTCCGACACGTTTCTGTTTATAATATTGGAATCCGCGCATGATCGTCAGGTTATTAAAATGCTCTGCAACCTGCCTGATCAACTGTTGCCACTGCGCATCATCCATCCTCATGTTATTCGGTATGTTCATCATTCCATCTCCTGGGGTAAACATAGGTTCAGTAATCACCACGTCTATGACGTGATGTTGTAAATTTGATGTATCCATCATATCAGTTATGAGCCAATCCGTGCATGGGTTATGAAGAATTTGAAGTTATTTTAGACCAACAGGAATCAGGATGAACACGTCGGTTCTGATAGCGGACGGAATGCATGATTGCCCCATATTGTGTATGCTTATGGTATGTATTCCTTTCAGGAACGATGCAGGCCGGGGAAACGGCTATACTACAAACAACAGGAGAGAGCATATGAAAATACTTACGTTAAACACACACGCTTGGGCGGAAGAGGATCAACTGAACAAGATCAGTCAGCTGGCTGATTTTATTAATACACATCAATTCGATGTGATCTCCATGCAGGAGGTCAACCAATCGATGCAGGAAGTCGCGCTTTCTGAAGAAGAACTGAAGATGTATTATGCTACTGAACCCGATGCAGTGATTAAAAAAGACAACTATGCCTATGTCCTGCTTCAGCAGCTGACAGAACAATATTACTGGACGTGGATTCCCGCGCATGTCGGGTTTCAAAAATACGATGAAGGACTGGCAATCCTTAGCCGGACGCCGATTACGCAGGCTTTTGGGGAATACGTGTCCCACATGCGGGATTATAACAACTATCGTACACGCAAGATTGTGGGGATCCAGACGGTTGTCCAAGGCGAAGCGACCTGGTTTGTGAACGGACACTATAACTGGTGGGATGATGATCAGGAACCTTTCAAAGGACAGTGGGAGTTGACGGAGAGCAAGCTTGCCCCTTACATGGATCAGCCATTATATATAATGGGTGATTTTAATAATGTCGCGGAAGTGCGTGGAGAAGGCTATGATTATATGATGAGCAAAGGTTGGAATGACCTGTACACCACAGCATTGCAAAAGGATGAAGGAGCAACTGTGGTGAAGGCCATTGCCGGCTGGGCAGATAACAAACGCGATCTGCGGATCGACTATATTTTCTCCAATCGTCCCATTCAGGCGAAGTCTTCCACCGTGGTCTTGAACGGTAAAAACGGGCCAGTCGTGTCTGACCATTTTGGCGTCGCTGTAGAGATATAACAGTCGTGTGACCACAAACCATAAAGGTGATATCACCGCAAATACAAAACAAAGCCTCCGCTGACTTCCTGCAAAGGGAAGTCGTCGGAGGATTTTCACATTCTAAATCATTTTCTATGTACATTTCATATCGTTTGTTCTTTCTGTTGTGGAACTGTATTGTTATTCGAGCGCCAGCATCTGATGTACAAACTTTTTCAGATTCGCGCTTGTCTCGCTAAGCTGTTCGATACTTTCCATGAACTCGGTAACAAGCTTGGCCTGATCCACTGTTGCGGTTGTAATCTGACCGATCTCTTGCTCCATATGTTTCATGGAATCTTGTACACTGCCGAGTGATGATTCAATATCAGCTGCTGCTTGCTTCGTATGATCCGACAGTTTGCGTACCTCACTGGCAACCACACCGAATCCTGCTCCTTGATCGCCCACACGAGCTGCCTCTATCATGGCGTTGAGTCCAAGCAGATTGGTTTGTTCCGATACTTCACGAATGACGTTTGTTACTTTAGACACACTGACGGAGTTCTCTGAAGCTTTTTTGGAGTTGCGCAGAATCTCTTCCGATGTCGCGGAGAGTTCTTCGGAATGTGCCGCAATCTGCTGAATGCCACCGACGAGCGCATTAATGGTAGTTTCATTTTCACGGATCAGCGTTTCCAGTGTCATGTGACTATCCAGTGCGTAGTTCACACCCAATATACCCACGACCTGATCGTTCTCTTTAATAGGGATTAGAATGGCATCAAAAGGTCTGCCCTGCAGATCACCAGGCATGCGTGCCACGGTACGGGAATCTCTGTTAGTCAGCATTTTGAAATGTTTATAATCATCATGCAGCTCATCCCCAACCTTCACGCCAATCTCCAGACTTTTTGCTTCGGAAAAATACAATACTTTCTCATGATCATTAATGGATATGGATATGTCGTCACGGAACATTTGGCTAACAAAAGGCATAGCATTTACCAGAGATTCAAGAGTATTCAATGTGCATCTTTCCTTCCCGATACAAAAAGTGGAATTTTTCAATCTATATAAGCTGAACTAAAGATATATTCACACGTACACTCCGATGACAGAATAACCTTCCAATCGCTGTTATCCCCAGATTTTTTTGATTCCCTTTTCTCAAGGGAAAAATCCGGTGATAGCGTATGCTTACGATGCAGCTTTCTTTCAGAAATCTTTTAGGCGAACGCTTCGCTTTTTCAGTTTTTTCTGTCCTCTACGTTTCTGTGTAAATGATTAGTTCAACATATATAGTTTCTATATCGGTAACATTTTCCGTTTTTTTGAATTAATGTCCCAATGAAGGTGTAATTGGCGAAGTGAAAACCGAATTTCCTGATTTTTTGAAAGCGTAATCAAAAATCTGTAGCCACCATAGAACATGTCAGTTATACTGGGATTATTAATTGGTGTCTGAGTAAACTAGAAGGTATTAACGTTCAGGGCAAGGGAATTTCTTACGGAGGTTAAGCGCTATATCCCCGGAAGCTGTGACAGCAGAATACGGATCTGGCCTGCCCAGGCGAACGTTTTATTTCGGATAAGATGTTATTTCAACGTGAGAGGGATGTGTGCCATCGATGACGACCTATTTCAGTGAACCACAGAGCATGTATTACCGATTTGGAGAAGATCAGGATCAGGTGTTGAAGGTACTGGCCGAGAGGTATATTGGAGCCAATGCGCAGGCTGATTTTGTATATCGGGTATTCCAGAAGTCTGGTATTTTGCAAAATGAAAAAGGGCTTTATGATCTGAATTTAGGTAAACGCTTTCCTGATGCATCTAAAGACCATATATCCTACGCAGCTGCACTGGTTTGGGGGGACGAGGACCGAAACCTGGATGTACTGGTCCGCTGTTATGGGCCTGTTCGTTTCTATTTCAATGAGCAGATGGTCTATCGCTCAACCGTAATGGATGAGATTAGTCCAGACGCAACAGTGAAGCTCAGCATCGATATCAAGCCTGGATGGAACACCATTTGGCTGGAAATGAAAAACACCCCTGCCGGATTTGGCTGCCAATTTGGGTCAGATGAAGGTAAAGTGCGTATTCTGAACGTATTTGCGCCGTTTCAGGAGAGACAGGGACAAGCAGGGTGGGTGTTCTCCCAACCGAACCCGGCTGCGAGTAAGCAACCGGACCTACTTGGAAAAGAATCAGACTATAGCTTGAACTGGCTGCCTGAGACAGGCTGGTCTGATGAAGATAAAACCAAGCCAGCTTTCGAACGAATATACGGGCATCTTCCTGGTCGGCATGCTTATGCTTGGACTCATCTGAATAATAACGATTCAACCGGGAATGCGGTGCGATTGTCAGGTCAATCCTCCGGTTCTCTAAGTATATGGATTAGCGGCAAGCCTGTGGCGCAAGTGAAGGAAGCGGGTCCGTTCGAGGTGGATGTACCAGTCCCGTTTGGACGGAATGACCTGCTTGTCCGAAGTGAATATGACGATACGGCGGGACCTTGGCATTTTAATTTGAACGCAACCGTGTCGGGCAAGCCGCTCTCACTGGAACTTCCTCAGCGTGTGCACGGAGCTAATGGAGAGTCTTGGTTATATGTTGGCCCTTTTGAGTCGGAGGTTGAACCCGATTTGCAGGATCTGACTCGAACGGACCGAGTGTATCAAACGGGGAAAGGACAGACATATTGGCGCTTAGATCGACCGGATGCTTGGATCAGACCTTATTATGAGAACGCGATGTTAAGCAACAAATGGACAGTGGGCAGTGTGACCAATTATGGTCGCTGGGATTATCCATTGGGTGTCACTGTATATGGTCTATTACGGACGGGGCGTTATTTGCAAAGACCGGACATTACACGTTATGCGGCTGAGCATGTGCAGGCATGTACCCAGATGTATGAATACTCCTTATGGGATCGGGAGCAGTATGGTTTCCCGGCAGTCAATCAACAATTGGTCATGCTGAAAATGCTGGATAACTGTGGTTCTTTTGGTTCGGCCATGCTAGAAGCGTATTCAGAGTGTCATGAACCAACGTTTCTTCCGATTGCTGAACGGATTGCAGATTTCATGCTTTCCCGCCTGGAACGGCAGGAGGATGGTGCATTTTATCGCACATGTGTAGGGGAGTATGCCGAGAATACCATGTGGGCAGATGACCTCTATATGAGCACGCCGTTTCTCGTTCGTTATGCACGGGTGACAGGCAACTCAGCCGCATTGGATGAAGCCGCCAGACAATTTTCACTGTATCGGAAGTATCTGTTTATGCCTGAGTTCAAGATCATGTCCCATGTGTATGATTTCAAATACGGACAGGCAACGCAGATTCCATGGGGACGGGGAAATGGCTGGACACTGTTTTCCTTGACAGAGGTATTGGAAGCTTTGCCAACAGAGCATCCCGAGCGCCCAGCCTTAATAGATTTCTTCAATGAGCTGTGTGAGGGGTACGCAGCGCTTCAAGGGGAAAGCGGGTTGTGGCATCAGGTGTTGAATGTTCCGCAGACGTATGAAGAAGCCTCCTGCACGGCGATGTTTGCCTATGGTTTTGCGAGAGGTGTACGCTTTGGCTGGTTCAAAGACCCTGAAGTTTACGTCACAGCTGCCGAGCGGGCTTGGAAGGGACTTATCTGCAAAGCCATTGATCGTCAAGGGAGTGTGCATGGCGTGTGTAGCGGATCACGATATGCGTTTACGGCAGAGTATTATGATCAGGACTTGCGTACCGTTACCAATGACAATCACGGAATAGGCATTATGATGCTGGCAGGAACTGAAGTAGCAAAAATGAAGAAACATCTGGCTGAACACAGGGTGTCTTCACCTGCCGTCTCACATTCCTGACAGACCGCCGGGGTCTGATTTTCATACTATCGTTTCTATACAACAGTCTTCTGCTCCACGTAATACGGTTGTATATCCGTAATCATATTTGAGACGGGATCATCACCGCCGGGAATATCATTCCTGGTGGTTTTTGATTCCTGTAACTCCTTACTTTTTTGACAGGAAAGCTTACTTTTGTTTATGTCATGTACAGTAATAGACCGATACAATAGGTTTTGTAAGCGATTCCATAAATGCAAGAAGGGGAGGAAATTCATTTATGATGATTACAAAAAAGTGGGTAACCCTGTTCTGCCTGTCCCTGTTATTGTTCGCTACAGCCTGTTCGGGAGGGGCCTCCGATAAGCCGGCTTCTTCTGGTGAAGCAAGTGAAAATGAAGGAGACTCTTCAGGCAAGATTGAACTGCGCATGACTTGGTGGGGATCACAGACCAGACATGATCTGACGACCAAAGTGATCCAATTGTTTGAAGAGAAACATCCGGGAATCACCATTAAGCCTGAATATTCCGGTTGGGACGGTTACTTTGACAAGTTGACTACACAGGTAGCTGGTTCAAATGCACCAGATATCATCCAGATGGATTACGCCTTTTTGACTGACTTTGCCCGGCGTGGTGCCTTGCTTGACCTGACTCCGTTTGCAGAGAGTAAAGAGCTGCGGACAGAGGATCATGATCAGAGCATGATTACAGCCGGATCAATTGACGATAAATTATATGCGATTACCCTCGGAGTTAACGCACCAGGTGTCATATATGACGCCACCGTATTTCAGGAATTAGGTATCGAAGAACCACAAGAGAGTTGGACATGGAAGGATTTTGGGGATATTGCGACCAAGATCGCCGCAGCCAAAGGTGAGGGGTTCTATGGATCTGCAGACATTTCCGGTACAACGAACATGTTTGAAGTGTTTATTCGGCAATCCGGGAAAGGATTGTTTGATGGTGGCACAATGACCGCTACCAGCGAGGAGCTTCAGCAATGGTTCGATATGTGGAGCGCACTACGCGAGAATGGTGGAGTGACTACAGCGGAGATAACGGCATCCACAACCAATGCGCTGGAGACACGACCGATCTCACTGGGCACAGCCGCCATGGACTTTGCATGGTCCAATCAATTGCTGACATTCCAGCAGGTGAACAAAAACCAGGATCATAAGCTTGGCATACAAGTTCTTCCGCATGGTGTAGGTGAAAAGCAAATCGGTGAATACCTGAAACCAGGCCAGTTCCTCTCCGGTTATGGCAAAACCAAACATCCGAAGGAAGTTGCCATGTTCATTGATTTCATGGTTAACGATCCAGAAGCAACCGCTATTCTTGGTTCTGAACGTGGTGTGCCGGTTAACTCAAGCATTCGTGAACAGATGCAGCCTACGCTGCCGGAAGCGGAGCAAACCATTTTCCAATTTATTGATACTGTATCGAAGAACTCCAGCGAGATTGACCCACCATACCCGCAAGGATTTGCTGAAGTGGACACAAGTTTCAAAAGCGCAAGCGAGCAAATCGCCTTCGGTCAAGGCAATACTCCAGATGTCATTGCCCAGTTTATTGAAGGAGCCAAGGCTACGCTTGGATCGAGTCAATAATAATTGAAACTGTCTCAGACTTCTAATTCTGCGGGGAGGTTGCGAAGATGACGACATCACAGGTCAGTCAAGCCCGAATCGAGCGTGTAACTACCCGGCGGGTCAAACGAAGATATGCGCATAATGGAGCCGCACTTCTATTTCTCGCCCCTTGGCTTGTCGGATTGTTATTTCTCACCTTAGGTCCAATGTTGGTATCCTTGTACATTTCGTTCACCGATTACAGTATCCTGGCCGCCCCTTCCTGGGTCGGTCTGGACAACTACACCACGATGTTTACATCGGATAAACTGTTCACTCAGTCGCTCAAAGTCACATTCACGTATGTCGCTGTATCCGTACCGGTCAAATTGATTTTCGCGCTGCTGGTAGCGCTGTTGCTCAACAAAGGGATTCGAGGATTAGGTATTTATCGGACAGTGTATTACATCCCGACATTGCTTGGAGGTAGCGTGGCGATTGCGATGTTGTGGCGTAAAATGCTGGGTGGGGACGGGCTACTCAATAGTGTTCTTGCCATGGTAGGCATTAAAGCGCCCGATTGGGTAGCGAATCCGAAATATGCTCTGTACTCCATTGTCCTGTTATCCGTGTGGCAGTTCGGATCGTCGATGATTATTTTCCTGGCAGGCCTGAAGCAGATTCCACCCGAGTATGATGAAGCCTCAGCGGTAGATGGTGCAGGCCCTCTGCGGAGATTCTTCTATATAACGTTGCCAATTCTGTCACCCGTTATCTTCTTCAATCTCGTCATGCAGCTGATTACGTCCTTTCAATCGTTCACACAGGCTTTTGTCATCAGTAACGGTAGCGGAGGGCCAGTGAACTCAACCTTAATGTACTCTCTGTATCTGTACAAAAAAGGATTCTCATTCTTTCAGATGGGTTATGCTTCTGCGATGGCCTGGGTGCTGGTCATCCTGATTGGCGTATTTACATTGCTCGTATTCCGCAGCAGCAAGCTGTGGGTGCACTATGAGGATGGTGGGAAATCATGATTGGACAACGGAACTCTACAGCATGGGTCGTCAGCAAACATGTGTTAATCTCAGGCATCGCCTTTGTCATGCTCTACCCGATCCTCTGGATGCTGGGCAGCTCATTCAAACCGGGACATATGATCTTTACAGAGACCTGGTTCTGGCCACAGGAATGGAATTGGCAAAATTACATGAATGGCTGGTCGGGAATTCAGGGCAACCCGTTCTCCCGGTTTCTAACTAACTCTGTCGTTCTATCGCTTGGCGCGGTGCTGGGCAATGTGATTTCCTGCTCTATGGCGGCGTATGCCTTCGCCCGACTGAATTTTCGTTTCAAAGCCATTTGCTTTGGCCTGATGCTCATGACGATCATGCTGCCCCATCATGTGACGCTGATCCCGCAGTATATTCTCTTCAACCACCTGGAGTGGGTGAATACGTATCTGCCGCTTGTGGTGCCAAAATGGCTGGCGACAGATGCCTTCTTCATTTTTCTCATGGTACAGTTCTTCCGGGGATTGCCTAAAGAGCTGGATGAGGCGGCCACCATCGATGGATGTGGTCCTGTGAAAATATACACCCAAATCATCATTCCACTGGCTTTCCCAGCATTGGTTACCACGATGATCTTTACGTTCTTGTGGACATGGGACGACTTCTTCAGTCAGTTGATCTACCTGAGTGACGTTAGCAAATACACCGTGCCGCTAGGTCTGCGCCTGTTCCTTGATTCCAGCTCTCAATCCGATTGGGGCCCGACGTTTGCCATGTCGGTGTTGTCGCTGGTGCCATGTTTTATCGTATTTATCGTGTGTCAAAAGTACTTCGTGGAAGGAATCGCGACCTCTGGGCTCAAAGGGTAATTCCAAGACGAAACGAGTTGATTTTTCCATGAGGAAAGGAAGATGGTCTTCATTTATTAATCAAAAGCTGCAACAAAGCAAGCTCTCCACATTGATGGTGACTTGCTTTATTGCGTTTAACCTCCTGCTCGTCTCGGTTGTGGTCTGGCTGGCATATCAGTCTTTCTCAGCAGTCACCTTTGCCGAGATTAGCAAAGCACGCCTGGCTCTTCTGAACGAAAGCACACGTCGGGGATTTGATTTCATCACAGGGGTAACAGGAACCGCATATGGTTTGGCAAGCAATCGGGAGCTGTCCAATTTGCTCGAAACGGCTGATACGGGCAGACTTGCACAGATTCACCAGCGGAGAGAGGTCTCTCGAATCCTGGATCATACCATGGTCGTGAGTGAAGGCATCACTTCCATCGAACTGTATACGGATGTCTTCAATGAAGTGACAGTGACTATGGCTGATCGCATATTTCCGGTGGACACCATCGCACATGACTCTTGGTTTGCTACGCTGGAAAAGGCTGATGCGGCTTGGGTTCCGCTGCGTGAGAACGAATCTGGCCAATCCCTGGTCGGATACGCCCAACGGATTTTCGACAGTCGTGGTGGAACGGTTGCTTATGTGCTCATTCGACTGAGTAGAGCGGACATCGTACGCAGGTTTGCCGATGTACCCATGGTGCTTGATGGAAAAGTCCTGTTGGTAGATACGGCTGGTAATGTCGTAATGCAGATGGGGAGAGTTGATCCAGCAGGGGAGAAGGAACGAGCGGATAGAAGAAATGAAGCAAGTACAATTCAAGAAACGGGTGAAGCTGTAAATTCATCTTCTTCTATTATAGATAGTGCATGGATTCAGGAACATGTCCAGCATGGTGCAGACGGGTACGAAGTAGTTTCCGGCCAACCCGGAGGTGCTCAATTGGTGCTGTACTCCAGGCCAGCCATGCTTCAGTGGCGTCTCGTACAGACTATTCCGGTATATACACTGTTATCTCCGCTCAGACAAGCGGGCTGGCAGATCCTTGGCATCGCCGTGCTGGGACTATTATGCTCGGCTGTGCTGGCGTACCTGTTTGTAAGGCGGATCATCCGGCCTTTGCGACAATTAATCAAGCGAATGAGACAACTGGAGAAAGGGGACTTCGATACCCGGGTCCAACTTTCGTTTACGGAGGAATATGCCCATTTGGCTTATGGCTTTAATCACATGGCTTCACAGCTCACGACGCTGATGGAACAGGTGAAGGATGAGAGCCGGGCCAAGCGTGAAGCCCAGACGGGCTTGCTTGAGGCCCAGATCAAACCCCATTTTTTATACAATACCCTCGACATGATCCACTGGCGCGCACTTGATTACGAAGCCAAGGATATCAGTCGCATGATTGTACAACTGAGTAAGCTGTTACGGATCGGACTGAGTGGAGGGAGATTGTTTATACGGGTTCGTGATGAGTTGGAACATGCCCGTTGCTACGTCAACATACAGTCAGAGCGGCTACCGTTTTCCATTCAATATCAGGAGCAGATCGATCCGCATACTCGCGGTTGTTACATTCCCAAAATCATTTTGCAGCCCTTTATCGAAAATGCCGTTATGCACGGGCACCCTGAAGAAGGCACACTTCGAATTCAGGTGCATATGCACGAAGTGGAAGGCCCGCATCAGGATATCGTCATTCGTATCACGGATAATGGGCGGGGTTTGCCAGAGGGGTGGAAACTCGAAGAGACGTGTGGTATCGGTGTACGGAATGTACATCAGCGCATTCAGCTTTATTGCGGGAAGAGATATGGCGTTCAACTGAGCGATAGAGAGTCAGGTGGCGTGGAAGTGACCATTACGCTGCCGCGTATTGAGACCGACGAGCAATTAAATCTATGGCTGGACGGTGAAAAATGATGAAGACCATTATGCTTGTTGATGACGATCCTCATATTGTAAAGGCGTTAACAGATCATATCGATTGGCCTTCTCTGGGCCTCAGCATTGCAGGCACTGCTTCCAATGGCTTGGATGCGCTGGAGTTGTTTCACCGCATGAATCCAGATGTCGTTATGACTGACGTCTATCTACCGGGGATGACCGGGCTTGAGATCACACAGACGTTGCGACGTGATCATCCCCACCTGCCGATCATCATTCTTAGTGGATATGACGAATTCGAGAACGCCCGGGCAGCCATGCGCTGGGGGGTGAATCACTTTTTGCTGAAGCCGGCAGAGGTTGAGGAGATTGAGTCTGTGCTGCGGGAGGTATTACTGGAACAAGATGTGCGGGAGCGGCATGAGCGGCTGGAGCGGACGTACAAGCAGGAGGTTGGACGGGTGCTTCCTTATTTGCGCAAACAATTCCTTCACGAACTGCTGACTACGCGATATCGGGCAGAGGAACTGCCTAAAGAACGCATGGACTATATAGGCATTCATATGTCCTCACAGACACGCGCCATTAGTCTGCAACTGAATCGCCCCGTATTTTTGACACGGATGAAAGAACGGGATTGGCAGCTTCTCCGCTATGGGGCGGCCGATATTATTCAGGAGACGGTGAAGGAGCAAGCGGCGCGCATGAATGGTCAGGTAGAGATTGTTGATTATTCGGATCAGGTATTTGTGTTGCTTCTATTAGGAGATAAAGATCATCTGGAGGAATGCCTGCCACTCGTGGAGAGGATGATGGATCAGATCTTTACGTATCTGAAAATTGAAGTGAGTGCTGGAATAGGAAGATCCAAAAGTCACCCATGTGAGGTGATAGATTCTTATCTGGAGAGCAGGGAAGCGGTGGAAACAGCAGAGTTTCAAGGTGGAAGTCGTATCTACCACTATGAAGCGTCAGAGGATACAGAACCAAGTGTGACCGATTATTCGCTATTACTTCGTCAATGGAATGAGGCTTGGACGGATATCAGACCTGATCTGGCGGAAGAGGTATGGCATCATATTCGGCTTTTGTTGAAAGAGGGCAACTGTGTTGGGATACAGGATGTACAGGTGGTGGCCGTCAGTCTGTTTGACACGTTGATGCATAGCTGGAACCGACTTCACCCTATGTTAGCGCCACCGCTGGCGATGAGTGATTTTCTGCGTGAAATTCAATCGAAATATGCTTTACATGATCTGGTAAGCTGGATGGATCGTATTATCTGCGATTGGCTGGAACAGATACGCAAGGAGATGGGTGAGAAGAAAAGCAATAAACTTATCGAGCAGGTGAAACAGTATGTAGAGCTTCATTACGCCGAAGAGATTAGTTTTGAAGCGATAGCCAAGGGGCTGTTCGTACATCCGAAGTATCTGAGCCAACTGTTCAAAAGGGTGACCGGTGAGAATTTCGTGAGTTATTTGAACGGGTACCGAATTCAGAGAGCGTTGGAACTGTTGCAGTCGGGACATTACATGGTATATGAGGTGAGCGAGATGACGGGGTTCCGTAATGCGACGTATTTCAGCCAGGTGTTCAAAATGCTTACGGGCAAGAGTCCGTCTGAGGTGGGGTAGAGCGAAACAGGTATAGTAATTATACAAAGTGGAAGAGGAGGTATGGTTCTTATGATGATCGATCAGCAGGAAAATTACATTAAAGGCTTATCTTACTCCATTAGATCGGCAGAGGAAAAGGATGCTGAGGCCTTGTCTTCACTACGTGTACAAATCGATGGGGAAACCGAGAACATGGATCGTGAAGAGGGCGAGGCGTATATCGACGCAGCCGGGTTTAGGCGGATCATCCATTTGGACACTGAGAAGTCACGGAATCTGTTCCTTGTTGCTGTAGTAGCGGGTGAGATTGTGGGATACTCCCGATGTGAAGGTACAGAGCTGAAGCGCTTTTGCCATAAAGTTGAGTTCGGCGTGTGTGTAGCCCGAGAGTTCTGGGGGCATGGGATTGGCAAGAACTTGTTAGAGAAGTCGATAGAATGGGCAGACCAGACTGGTTTAGAGAAGATGACGTTGAACGTGCTGGCATCCAATGAAAAGGCAATCGAGTTATACCAAAAGAGTGGCTTCGAGAACGAAGGTATTTTAAAAAGGATCGTAGACATGCGGATGGACAGTATTATGACACGATAGTGATGGGCAGGTTCAGAGACTTATAATGGTATAAAAAGTGAAAAGCAGAATCTATATAAGCCCACAGCTTATGGAGTTTAATTATTAGATTTGATACCGACATAATAGATAGCAGTGTTATTGAGAAGATGTATTATGTTTCTTATCTTATAGAACGAATGTAATGATGTTGAATGAGTCTATTCACAACCTATTATTGAGATAGATTAGACCGGTGAGTGTATATAGGGTATAGTAAGAGGATATTGCCATTGGAAAAAGAGATTATGAAGAGATTGAACAAATATATAATCAGTTTTCAGGTGGGATATTTTACAAGTAGCAATTGTATTGTGTATATGATATATTCTATTTCCGGCCAAAAAAAACACGAGAAACAAAGTGCCGCAGGCAGAACAAATAAGCTTCGAAAGAAACTTGAAAAAAAGAGCTTGCTAAGTTGGTTCGGAAGTGTTATGATATAAAAGTTGCTGAGGAGAACAATACTCGGTAACGAAAACAAGTTTGATCTTTGAAAACTGAACAACGAGTGAGTAAACATTCTGCTTGCAGAATGAACGCGAAAGTTTGAGACAAGCCTTGGCTTGGATCGACTGGAGCACAAATGAGATTTTTAATCTCGTCAGATTCAAAATGAGCTTATCGCTCTTTTCAATACTTTATTGGAGAGTTTGATCCTGGCTCAGGACGAACGCTGGCGGCATGCCTAATACATGCAAGTCGAGCGGAGTTGATAGGAAGCTTGCTTCCTTGATACTTAGCGGCGGACGGGTGAGTAACACGTAGGCAACCTGCCCTCAAGTTTGGGACAACTACCGGAAACGGTAGCTAATACCGAATAATTGTTTTCTTCGCCTGAAGGAAACTGGAAAGACGGAGCAATCTGTCACTTGGGGATGGGCCTGCGGCGCATTAGCTAGTTGGTGAGGTAACAGCTCACCAAGGCGACGATGCGTAGCCGACCTGAGAGGGTGATCGGCCACACTGGGACTGAGACACGGCCCAGACTCCTACGGGAGGCAGCAGTAGGGAATCTTCCGCAATGGGCGAAAGCCTGACGGAGCAATGCCGCGTGAGTGATGAAGGTTTTCGGATCGTAAAGCTCTGTTGCCAGGGAAGAACGCTTGGGAGAGTAACTGCTCTCAAGGTGACGGTACCTGAGAAGAAAGCCCCGGCTAACTACGTGCCAGCAGCCGCGGTAATACGTAGGGGGCAAGCGTTGTCCGGAATTATTGGGCGTAAAGCGCGCGCAGGCGGTCATTTAAGTCTGGTGTTTAATCCCGGGGCTCAACCCCGGATCGCACTGGAAACTGGGTGACTTGAGTGCAGAAGAGGAGAGTGGAATTCCACGTGTAGCGGTGAAATGCGTAGATATGTGGAGGAACACCAGTGGCGAAGGCGACTCTCTGGGCTGTAACTGACGCTGAGGCGCGAAAGCGTGGGGAGCAAACAGGATTAGATACCCTGGTAGTCCACGCCGTAAACGATGAGTGCTAGGTGTTAGGGGTTTCGATACCCTTGGTGCCGAAGTTAACACATTAAGCACTCCGCCTGGGGAGTACGGTCGCAAGACTGAAACTCAAAGGAATTGACGGGGACCCGCACAAGCAGTGGAGTATGTGGTTTAATTCGAAGCAACGCGAAGAACCTTACCAGGTCTTGACATCCCTCTGATCGATGCAGAGATGTATCTTTCCTTCGGGACAGAGGAGACAGGTGGTGCATGGTTGTCGTCAGCTCGTGTCGTGAGATGTTGGGTTAAGTCCCGCAACGAGCGCAACCCTTATATTTAGTTGCCAGCACTTCGGGTGGGCACTCTAGATAGACTGCCGGTGACAAACCGGAGGAAGGTGGGGATGACGTCAAATCATCATGCCCCTTATGACCTGGGCTACACACGTACTACAATGGCCGGTACAACGGGCTGCGAAATCGCGAGATGGAGCCAATCCCAACAAAGCCGGTCTCAGTTCGGATTGCAGGCTGCAACTCGCCTGCATGAAGTCGGAATTGCTAGTAATCGCGGATCAGCATGCCGCGGTGAATACGTTCCCGGGTCTTGTACACACCGCCCGTCACACCACGAGAGTTTATAACACCCGAAGTCGGTGGGGTAACCGCAAGGAGCCAGCCGCCGAAGGTGGGATAGATGATTGGGGTGAAGTCGTAACAAGGTAGCCGTATCGGAAGGTGCGGCTGGATCACCTCCTTTCTATGGAGAATCGTTTCCCGAGTGGAAACATTCAAATACGCAGCTTAGCTGCAAAACACTCACTCGTTGTTCGGTTTTGAGAGCTCAAACTCTCAAACAGCTTGCTTTTGCATGGAGCTTGTTCTTTGAAAACTAGATATCGAAACGAAACAAACGCGAATTAGAACATTCCTTTAAGCTGATCTTGTGTAAACAAGTGAAGTGTTTATAAAGGTAGTTAAATTGCTTTTGTGATGGTATCGGGTGAGAGCGACTTTTGGATTTGGACGTAGTCCAAACCAAGGGAAGCGAACGACCGAAACCGGAACAAAATGGTTAAGCTACTAAGAGCACACGGAGGATGCCTAGGCGCTAGGAGCCGATGAAGGACGTGGCGAACAACGAAACTGCCTCGGGGAGCTGTAAGCAAGCTTTGATCCGGGGGTGTCCGAATGGGGAAACCCAGCTGGGGTAATTTCCAGTTACTCACAACTGAATACATAGGTTGTGTAGAGGCATACCAGGGGAACTGAAACATCTAAGTACCCTGAGGAAGAGAAAACAATAGTGATTCCGTCAGTAGCGGCGAGCGAACGCGGAGAAGCCCAAACCAGAGAGCTTGCTCTTTGGGGTTGTGGGACGTCTCACATGGAGTTACAAAGGAACCGGTTAAGCGAAGAGGTCTGGAAAGGCCCGCCAAAGAAGGTAAAAGCCCTGTAGTTGAAAGTTGGTTCCCTCCGAGACGGATCCCGAGTAGTGCGGGGCACGTGAAACCCCGTATGAATCCGGCAGGACCATCTGCCAAGGCTAAATACTTCCTAGCGACCGATAGTGAAGCAGTACCGTGAGGGAAAGGTGAAAAGCACCCCGGAAGGGGAGTGAAATAGAACCTGAAACCGTGTGCTTACAAAAAGTCAGAGCCCGTTTTAGGGGTGATGGCGTGCCTTTTGTAGAATGAACCGGCGAGTTACGTTCCCGTGCAAGGTTAAGGTGAAGAGCCGGAGCCGCAGCGAAAGCGAGTCTGAATAGGGCGACATAGTACGTGGACGTAGACCCGAAACCGGGTGATCTACCCCTGTCCAGGGTGAAGGTGCGGTAACACGCACTGGAGGCCCGAACCCACGCATGTTGAAAAATGCGGGGATGAGGTGGGGGTAGCGGAGAAATTCCAATCGAACTCGGAGATAGCTGGTTCTCCCCGAAATAGCTTTAGGGCTAGCCTCGGAAAACAGAGTCGTGGAGGTAGAGCACTGATTGGGTGCGGGGCCCGCAAGGGTTACCAAGCTCAGTCAAACTCCGAATGCCATAGACTTACTTCCGGGAGTCAGACAGTGAGTGCTAAGATCCATTGTCAAAAGGGAAACAGCCCAGACCATCAGCTAAGGTCCCCAAGTGTGTGTTAAGTGGGAAAGGATGTGGAGTTGCACAGACAACCAGGATGTTGGCTTAGAAGCAGCCACCATTGAAAGAGTGCGTAATAGCTCACTGGTCGAGTGACTCTGCGCCGAAAATGTAACGGGGCTAAACACACCACCGAAGCTATGGCTTGATGCTTTGCATCAGGGGTAGGGGAGCGTTGTATAAGGGTTGAAGGTGTACCGTAAGGAGCGCTGGACATTATACAAGTGAGAATGCCGGTATGAGTAACGAAAAGATCAGTGAGAATCTGATCCGCCGAAAGCCTAAGGGTTCCTGAGGAAGGCTCGTCCGCTCAGGGTAAGTCGGGACCTAAGGCGAGGCCGAAAGGCGTAGTCGAAGGACAACAGGTCGAAATTCCTGTACCACCGTAAGCCGTTATGAGCAATGGGGGGACGCAGTAGGGTAGTGACGCGGACTGATGGATGTCCGTCTAAGCAGTAAGGCTGATGTGTAGGCAAATCCGCACATTGTAAGGCTGAGCTGTGATGGGGAGCGAAAATTATAGTAGCGAAGGTCATGATCTCACACTGCCAAGAAAAGCCTCTAGCCAGGTGATGGTGCCCGTACCGCAAACCGACACAGGTAGGCGAGAAGAGTATTCTAAGGCGCGCGGAAGAACTCTCGTTAAGGAACTCGGCAAAATGACCCCGTAACTTCGGGAGAAGGGGTGCCCCGGTAGTGTGAATAGCACGAGGGGGCCGCAGTGAAAAGGCCCAAGCGACTGTTTAGCAAAAACACAGGTCTGTGCGAAGCCGTAAGGCGAAGTATACGGGCTGACGCCTGCCCGGTGCTGGAAGGTTAAGGGGAGTGGTTAGGAGCAATCCGAAGCTGTGAACCGAAGCCCCAGTAAACGGCGGCCGTAACTATAACGGTCCTAAGGTAGCGAAATTCCTTGTCAGGTAAATTCTGACCCGCACGAATGGCGTAACGACTTGGGCGCTGTCTCAACGAGAGATCCGGTGAAATTTTAATACCTGTGAAGATGCAGGTTACCCGCGACAAGACGGAAAGACCCCATGGAGCTTTACTGCAGCTTGATATTGAATTTGGGTACGATCTGTACAGGATAGGTGGGAGCCTTTGAAGTGTGAGCGCCAGCTTGCGTGGAGGCAACGTTGGGATACCACCCTGATCGTATCTAGGTTCTAACCTGGTACCGTAATCCGGTGCGGGGACAGTGTCAGGTGGGCAGTTTGACTGGGGCGGTCGCCTCCTAAAGAGTAACGGAGGCGCCCAAAGGTTCCCTCAGAATGGTTGGAAATCATTCGAAGAGTGCAAAGGCATAAGGGAGCTTGACTGCGAGACCTACAAGTCGAGCAGGGACGAAAGTCGGGCTTAGTGATCCGGTGGTACCGCATGGAAGGGCCATCGCTCAACGGATAAAAGCTACCCTGGGGATAACAGGCTTATCTCCCCCAAGAGTCCACATCGACGGGGAGGTTTGGCACCTCGATGTCGGCTCATCGCATCCTGGGGCTGAAGTAGGTCCCAAGGGTTGGGCTGTTCGCCCATTAAAGCGGTACGCGAGCTGGGTTCAGAACGTCGTGAGACAGTTCGGTCCCTATCTGTCGTGGGCGTAGGAAATTTGAGAGGAGCTGTCCTTAGTACGAGAGGACCGGGATGGACGTACCGCTGGTGTACCAGTTGTTCCGCCAGGAGCACCGCTGGGTAGCTATGTACGGACGGGATAAACGCTGAAAGCATCTAAGCGTGAAGCCCCCCTCAAGATGAGATTTCCCAGTATGTAAGACCCCTTGAAGACGACGAGGTAGATAGGCTGGGGGTGGAAGTGCAGCAATGCATGGAGCTGACCAGTACTAATCGGTCGAGGGCTTATCCAATAGCAAGTTGTAATTCGCATGTTTCGTTTCGAATCTAGTTTTCAGAGAACGATCTCTGAATGTAAGCTACGCGTTTGGTGGCGATGGCGGAGGGGTTCCACACGTACCCATCCCGAACACGACCGTTAAGCCCTCTAGCGCCGATGGTACTTGGACCGCAGGGTCCTGGGAGAGTAGGACGCCGCCAAGCGAAACCCCATTGGGGTATTTTTTTTCGAAAATTGATAAGGGCCCTTAGCTCAGTTGGTTAGAGCGCACCTCTGATAAGGGTGAGGCCGGTGGTTCGAGTCCACCAGGGCCCATAGCAAGACCACAACAAGAAATACACCAGAGTATGGGGCCATAGCTCAGCTGGGAGAGCGCCTGCCTTGCAAGCAGGAGGTCAGCGGTTCGATCCCGCTTGGCTCCACCATTCCCTGATAGCTCAGTTGGTAGAGCACTCGACTGTTAATCGAGTTGTCACAGGTTCGAGCCCTGTTCGGGGAGCCAGTAAGGCCCGTTGGTCAAGGGGTTAAGACACCTCCCTTTCACGGAGGTAACAGGGGTTCGAATCCCCTACGGGTCATAATATGGAGGCTTAGCTCAGCTGGGAGAGCATCTGCCTTACAAGCAGAGGGTCGGGGGTTCGATCCCCTCAGCCTCCACCATATAACTTTATAACGACGCGGGGTGGAGCAGCCCGGTAGCTCGTCGGGCTCATAACCCGAAGGCCGCAGGTTCAAATCCTGCCCCCGCAATTATACTTTCCTTTGAGAAAGTGATCTGGAACCGTGGTGTAGTTGGCCTAACATGCCTGCCTGTCACGCAGGAGATCGCGGGTTCGAATCCCGTCGGTTCCGCCATTTTTTTTAAATGTAGTAAGGCTCGGTAGCTCAGTCGGTAGAGCAGAGGACTGAAAATCCTCGTGTCGGCGGTTCGATTCCGTCCCGAGCCACCATTTATAACACCATGTAATACGCCGGTGTAGCTCAACTGGTAGAGCAACTGACTTGTAATCAGTAGGTTGGGGGTTCAAGTCCTCTCGCCGGCACCATGTAATCCTGGAGGATTAGCGAAGCGGCCAAACGCATCAGACTGTAAATCTGCTCCCGTACGGGTTCGGTGGTTCGAATCCATCATCCTCCACCAGTTTTTCTATGAGTCATTAGCTCAGTTGGTAGAGCACCTGACTTTTAATCAGGGTGTCGAAGGTTCGAGCCCTTCATGACTCACCATTATATGCGCGTGTGGCGGAATTGGCAGACGCACTAGACTTAGGATCTAGCGTCTTTGACGTGGGGGTTCAAGTCCCTCCACGCGCATTCTTTATTTGCGGAAGTGGCTCAGCGGTAGAGCATCGCCTTGCCAAGGCGAGGGTCGCGGGTTCGATTCCCGTCTTCCGCTCCAATATTTTGCGCCCTTAGCTCAGCTGGATAGAGCGTTTGACTACGAATCAAAAGGCCGGGAGTTCGAATCTCTCAGGGCGCGCCATTATAACTTCATATTTTGCCGGCGTGGCGGAATGGCAGACGCGCTCGACTCAAAATCGAGTGGGAAACCGTGGAGGTTCGAGTCCTCTCGCCGGTATAGATAACGGGATGTAGCTCAGCTTGGTAGAGCACCTGGTTTGGGACCAGGGGGTCGCATGTTCAAATCGTGTCATCCCGATTGTTGTTATGCGGGTGTAGTTCAATGGTAGAACTTTAGCCTTCCAAGCTAATAGCGTGGGTTCGATTCCCATCACCCGCTTATATATTGAAAAAGAAAGAGATGGTATTCACCGTCTCTTTCTTTTTTTGCTTTCATAGGTATATTGGCGATTGTAGTATACGAAGATCATGGAATATATGGCTCACATGCGTGTACCAGCATGTATCCCATCCTCACGATATATTTCCCTCTTTTTTAAGTCTCTTCTTAGTCATTGTGGAAGTGTTCAAATAGAGAAGGTCTAACACATGTTCGAACACAAGAATATCTTTTCTTTACCACATTTAATAAAACGCTTACAAAAATAGCTTGCGTAAATCATTAACCTGTAATACCATATCAATTAAGCGCTTAACCTTCAGGGGTAAGGCGCTTAAACTTAACGTAGATTAAGCGCTTAACCCGTAAAGGAAAGGACGGCGATCAAATTCATGAAAACAATTCGATTAACGATGGCTCAGGCACTGCTTCGATATCTGGATCAGCAATATATTTCGGTTGACGGTGTGGAAACCAAGTTTGTGAAGGGAATCATCGGCATTTTTGGACATGGCAACGTAACAGGCATTGGAGAAGCGTTGGAGCGCAGTCCGGGAAGCCTGACGTATATGCAAGGCAAGAACGAACAAGGTATGGTGCATACGGCAGCGGCTTATGCCAAGCAGAAGAACCGTAGACAGATCTATGCATGTACAACATCCATTGGACCTGGTGCTTTGAATATGATTACAGCCGCAGCTACTGCAACGGTGAACCGGATACCGGTTTTATTGCTTCCTGGAGATAACTTTGCTACACGGGAACCGGACCCGGTACTTCAGCAGTTGGAAGTGAGCAGTGACTATACAATCTCAGCCACTGATCCATTCAAAGCCGTCAGCAAGTACTGGGATCGCATCGTTCGTCCCGAACAGCTGATGATTGCTGTTACACAGGCCATGCGTGTGCTAACCGATCCAGCAGAGACGGGAGCAGTAACGCTCGCACTGCCGCAGGATGTGCAGGCAGAGGCGTACGATTATCCAGAATCGTTCTTTGCCCGCAAAGTACATTATCTGGACCGTCGCCCCCCGGTACAGGCAGCCATTGAACGGGCAACGGAACAGATTGCCCGTGGCAGAAAGCCGCTACTCGTTGCAGGCGGCGGTGTGTTGTACTCTGAGGCATCCGCCCAGCTCGTGGAATTCGCGGAGGCATTTGGTATTCCGATCGCCGAGACGCAGGCGGGCAAGAGTGCAGTCTCTTGGGACCACCCACTAAATGTGGGGGCCATCGGGGTTACCGGCTCTCTGGCAGCCAATAGGCTGGCGAGAGAAGCGGATGTGGTGATCGGCGTCGGTACGCGGTTCTCGGATTTTACGACGGCGTCCCGCTCTGCTTTTCAACATCCGGAAGCTTCATTCATCAACATTAACCTGAACGGCATGGATGCCGCCAAGCTAGGCGGGGAAGCCATTCTGGCAGATGCACGCGAAGGATTGCAGGCTTTGCAGAAGGAATTGCAGCAAAGACAATACCGAAGTGCATATGGTGCATCCGAAATCGCTGATCTCCGCGCTGAGTGGAATGCAGAAGTGGATCGGCTGTATGCAGCTCAACATGAAGCAGGGCTGGCACAGACTACAGCAGTTGGCATCGTTAACCGGACCATTGATCCATCCTCCGTCATAGTGTGTGCGGCAGGCAGTCTGCCGGGTGATCTACATCGTCTGTGGCGTCCGTCTGAACCAAAGACATACCACATGGAGTATGGATTCTCCTGTATGGGGTACGAGGTAAGTGGAGCGTTCGGAGCAGCACTTGCCGAGCCGGATCGTGAAGTGTACGCCATGGTAGGGGATGGCAGTTATCTGATGCTGCATTCGGAGTTTGTGACTAGTTTGCAGGAACAGAAGAAGATGACCGTTCTATTATTCAACAACAATGGATTCCAATGTATTCATAATTTACAGCGGGAACATGGTAGTGACGGGTTCGGCAATGAGTTCCGTTATCGGGAATCCGAGAGTGGACGACTGACCGGGGATTACATGCCGATGGACTTTGCTGCACACGCCCGAAGCATGGGAGCCAAATCCTATAGAGCGGAGACAGCAGAACAGCTGGAACAGGCACTCCGAGATGCGAAGAACGAAACAGTGAGTACGTTGATTGAGATTCCGGTCGTGCCTGGAACCAACGCAGGTGGATACGAGTCGTGGTGGAATGTAGGTGTGCCTGAGGTATCTGCCGAAGAAAAGGTAGTTCATGCTCATCACACCATGCAAGCCAACCGTGCTAAAGCAAGACTTATTTAATCCGGTTTAATATAGTGAACCACAATGTTGAACGACAAAGGAGACGTGGGGCAATGAGCAAGCTGCCATTCCAGCTTGGGATTCATCCGATCAATTGGGTCGGTGAAGATGTGAAGGAGCATGGTGATGCGACAACGTGTGCACAGATTCTGGATGATATTCAGCGTCTTGGGCTGACAGGTACAGAGATGGGACGTAAATATCCAACTGATCCTGCTATATTGCGTGAGGAATTGAGTAAAAGGAATATCAATCTGGTCTCCCAGTGGAAATCGGTACTTTTCTCCGATCCGGCGTATCGTCAGTCGGAGCTGGACAGTTATCGCAGACATGCGGAATTTCTGCAATCCATGGGCAGTAAGGTGATCAGTACGGCGGAGGTAGGCGGGTCACTTCATTTTGATCCAAGACGGACACCGAATGAAAAAGAAGTGCTTAGACTCAGCGAATCTGAATGGCATATCCTCGCTGAAGGATTGAATGAAGCAGGAGCCATTGCCCGTGAACATGGGTTGAAGCTTACGTACCATCATCATGGAGGCACAGTGGTAGAACAACCGGATGAGATTGATCGACTGATGGAGCTGACAGACCCTTCTCTCGTGTATCTGCTCTATGATACTGGTCATGCCTATTATGGCGGAGCCAATCCGCTTGAACTGTTGCGCAAACATTATGATCGGATCGCCTATATCCATCTGAAAGACATTCGCCCTCATGTGCTGGATGAAGCACGCGCGGAGCAGTCTGATTTTGTCGGATGTATTCGTAGAGGCGTGTTCACTGTACCAGGAGATGGATGCATTGATTTTGCACCAATTCTGCAAGAACTGATCACACGAGGGTACGATGGCTGGGCGATGCTAGAAGGAGAGCAGGACCCTGCGATTCATAACCCTTATGAGTATGCGAAGCGATCTTTGAACTATATGGAGTCGTTATACCAACACAGCTGATTCGTTCAGCATTGCAGCGGTCAGAGGCCACACCTATGAAGCGAAAAAGGAAGAAGGCCAGCAAGAGTATAACGTTACGATTGGAAAATAAAACTGACTTACTCTAGCCGTTTACGAGTTCTTACGATGGAATGAGTAACTAGTCTAGATATCCATATAGAACATGGAAAATCCCACTACAGAAAGGGGCTCACATGCAATGACTTACGTATCCTTTCCGGTATCCAGGAAGAAGGATTTCACCGCGATTGGCCGCTTGTGCATCGACTTGAACGCCAACGAGATCAATCGCCCGATGGAAGAGACGATGACGTTCACGAAGTATGTTGGTGGCTCTCCGGCCAATATTACGATTGGCATGTCCAGACTGGGTATGGAGACGGCTTTTATCGGTAAGATCGCGGGTGACCAGATGGGCAGATTCATCCAGAGTTATTTGGAGAAGAACGGCATCGACACATCAAATGTAGTTACAGATGACACTGGAGCGGTGACAGGGCTTGCTTTTACCGAAATCAAAAGCCCAACGGATTGCAGTATCCTGATGTACCGGGACAATGTAGCTGATCTGTTATTACAGGCGCAAGAGGTACAAGAGCAGTTGATTGCTGACTCCAAAGTGCTGTTAATCTCAGGCACAGCCCTCGCGCAGAGCCCATCCCGTGAAGCCGTATTACAGGCACTAACGTATGCAAAAAAACATGGCACAGTTATTGTGTTTGATCTGGACTATCGCCCATACACATGGACATCGGACGAAGAGACAGCGGTCTATTACAACCTTGCAGCCGAGAAATGCGATATCATCCTCGGCACACGTGAAGAGTTCGACATGATGGAGACATTCGACCACAATCCGGATCATAGCGATCAAGTAACTGCACAGAAATGGTTTGATTTCTCAGCGAATATTGTAGTAATCAAACACGGGAAGGAAGGATCCATTGCTTATACGCGTGAAGGGCTTTCCCATCGTGCGGACAGCTATCCGGCAAAAGTGGTCAAAACGTTCGGCGCAGGCGATTCCTATGCGGCTGGGTTCCTGTATGGATTGATGCAGGGCTGGACAATTGAGCGCAGTATGGCGTATGGCAGTGGCGCAGCAAGTATCGTCATTTCGAGCCACAGCTGTTCGGATGCGATGCCAACGGTGGAACAGGTGAATGACTACATCGAACGTTGCAATCGGGGCGAGATTACCGTGTCTTGAAGCTCGTTGCAATACTTTGAATAACACACTCATACAGATCTATAACAATGAACATGTTGAACATAAGGGATCACACATAAGTGAAGGGAGACAGGGCTATGGGAAAAGGAATTTCTGAAGCGTCTGCAACAGCGACAATGGTACAAAACTGGATCGGAGGTGCCTGGGTAACCCCAGCGTCAACTCGCACGGAGCCAGTGGTGAATCCGGCTACAGAAGAGGTTATTGCACATGTGCCACTATCCGAACAAGCGGACGTGGATCTGGCGGTTCAGACAGCACAAGAAGCGTTCAAATCCTGGAGCAGCACACCGGTTCCGCGCCGTGCACGTATTCTGTTCCGCTACCAGCAGTTGCTGGTTGAACATTGGGAAGAGCTCGCTCGCCTAGTGACACTGGAGAACGGTAAAAGTTATGCCGAAGCGTACGGCGAGGTATTACGTGGCATTGAATGCGTCGAGTTCGCGGCAGGTGCCCCGAATCTGATGATGGGCAAACAACTGCCTGATATCGCGACAGGACTGGAGTCGGGCATGTACCGCTACCCAATCGGCGTAATTGGGGGGATTACCCCGTTCAACTTCCCGATGATGGTGCCGTGCTGGATGTTCCCGCTGGCTATTGCGTGTGGTAACACCTTTGTCCTGAAGCCGTCCGAGCGCACACCGCTGCTGGCAGGCCGCCTGGCAGAGCTGTTCAAGGAAGCGGGGCTTCCGGACGGCGTGCTCAACATCGTTCACGGTGCGCATGATGTCGTGAACGGGTTGCTGGAACATAAGGATGTTCAAGCGATCTCCTTTGTCGGATCACAACCTGTGGCTGAATACGTCTACACTACCGCATCCAAGCATGGCAAACGGGTACAGGCACTCGCGGGTGCCAAAAACCACTCCATCGTTATGCCGGACGCCGATCTGGATCTAACCGTGAAAGAGATTACCAGTGCAGCTTTTGGTTCAGCAGGGGAGCGTTGCATGGCATGTGCGGTTGTTGTGGCTGTGGGTGATGTGGCTGACGAACTGGTACAAAAGCTGGTGGAAGCGGCAGACCGCATTACCATTGGTAACGGCATGGATGAGGGCGTGTTCCTCGGTCCTGTCATCCGTGGACCACATAAAGAGCGTACACTCAGTTACATTGAAGCCGGAGAGCAGGAAGGCGCGGCATTGATTCGGGATGGACGTAAGGATCAGGCGACAGGTGAATCCGGTTATTTTGTAGGGCCTACGGTATTCGACCAAGTTGATAGCAATATGAAAATCTGGCAGGATGAGATCTTTGCTCCGGTACTCTCGGTGGCAAGAGTGTCTACGCTGGAGGAAGCCGTTGAGCTGGCGAACCGTTCTGATTTTGCCAACGGGGCGTGTCTGTTCACCCGCAGCGGGGCGAGTATGCGTCAATTCCGTGAAACAATTGATGCGGGCATGTTGGGTATTAACCTGGGCGTACCTGCGCCAATGGCATTTTTCCCGTTTTCCGGTTGGAAAAAGTCCTTCTATGGTGATCTACATGCCAATGGTACGGATGGTGTTGAATTCTACACTCGCAAGAAGATGGTAACGGCGCGCTGGTAACAACGAGAGCATCACTCGGGCTAAGGGAATGCCTAGCCCATATGGACGCACATAGGGAGGATAACGGAATGGGCAAGGACAAAGTGAGAATTGGCATCATCGGTGCTGGACGGATCGGCAAAATTCATGCAGACAATCTCCTGCGCAACCCGCATGCCGAGATTGTGGGAATCAGTGACTTGTTTGCAGGTCCTGAATTGGAGGCTTGGGCCTCCGACCGTGGCATCCCTGTGGTAACAACGGATAGTAGCCAGTTGATATCGATGCCTAATGTAGACGCGGTACTGATCTGTTCTTCAACAGATACACATGTGCCGCTGATCGAACAGGCCGCTCAGGCGGGCAAACATATCTTCTGCGAGAAGCCGGTCAGCATGGATCTGGCACAGACCCAAGCGGCAGTAGCGGTAGTTCAAAAGGCTGGCGTGAAGCTGCAAATTGGATTTAACCGCCGCTTCGATCACAATTTCAGACGGATACGTGCGCATGTGCAGGATGGTACGATTGGTGATCCACATATTATCAAAATTACGTCTCGCGACCCGAGTCCGCCTCCTGCGGAGTACATCCGGGTGTCTGGCGGGATCTTCATGGACATGATGATCCACGATTTTGACATGGCCCGTTATCTGTCCGGGAGTGAAGTGGAAGAAGTGTACGCTCAGGGCAACGTGCTGATCAATCCGGTTTTTGCGGAACATGGTGACGTGGATACAGCGATTGTAACGATGACTTTTGCCAATGGAGCGATTGGTGTTATTGATAACAGCCGTCAGGCAGTATACGGATACGATCAGCGTGTTGAAGTATTTGGCTCGAAGGGTAGCGCCGCAGCGGCGAATGATCATCCAAATACGGCTGAGATCAGTACAGCGGCCGGGCTTATGCGCGACAAACCGTTACACTTTTTCCTGGAACGCTACAATGAAGCGTATGTGCAGGAGACAGCCCTCTTTATCGATGCAATCATCCATGATACACCAGTTATCGTAGATGGCCACGATGCAGTACAGGCAGAACGAATTGCGCTGGCAGCAAAACTGTCCATGGAGCGGGGAAGACCTGTGAAGCTGAGTGAAGTCCCTGGGGTGTCACTGGAATCGCAAACGGCAACGCCATAGGTGGATGATTAAAGTCACTTTTTTCTAATAGAGCGCAAGAATGGTCCAAGTTTTTGTTTTTTATAAGTATCAGGTTGTTGTGGACGATTACAGAAAGGAGTGGATGACAAGATGTCAGAACGTATTGTGAAACCCGTGGTCAACCCGGAGGGAGACGGTACACTTATAAACGTAACACCGGAGTCGGCGGGGTGGGAATATGTTGGCTTTCAGGTAGCGAAGCTGGCGGAGGGGGAGACGCTAACCCGTGAGAGCGGTGATCAGGAACTCTGTGTGGTGCTTCTCAGTGGTTTCGCCAATGTAAGTACCCGGGAGCACACATGGGATAATATCGGAAAAAGAATGAGTGTTTTCGAGAAAATTCCGCCGTATTCGGTCTACGTCTCAACTTCCGATCAAGTGCAGATCACAGCACGTACCGAACTGGAAATCGCTATATGTGTTGCACCCGGTAAAGGCACGTACCCGGCTCGTCTCATTGCACCCGAAGATGTAGGGGTAGAGGCACGAGGATATGGTAATCTGGAACGCCAGATTCACAACATTTTGCCGGAACAAAAAGAAGCGGACAGTCTGCTCGTTGTTGAGGTATTCACGCCAGATGGGCATTGGTCCAGTTACCCGCCACATAAGCATGATCGGGACGCACTCCCGGATGAATCTTTGCTGGAAGAAACGTATTATTTCCGTGTGCAGCCTGAGCAGGGGTTTGCCATTCAGCGCATATACACGGATGATCGTTCTGTGGATGAGACGCTAGCAGTGAAGAACGGAGAAGTGGTGCTTGTTCCGGACGGTTATCATCCGGTAGGTGCTCCTCCGGGGTATGAGGTCTACTATCTGAACGTGATGGCCGGCCCTACTCGGACATGGAAATTCCATAACGACCCTGACCATGAGTGGTTGATGAAAAAGTAAAACAGTTTATGCTACGCACATTGTGCTGGCTTCAAGTTGCGTATGCAGACTTCCCCCTGCATAATGAGAAGAGAACAATTATCTATGTATAACGAAACTTATATATAGCACAAATGGGGAACAACAATGAAAGCAACCATATACGATATAGCACGCGAGGCGGGTGTATCCATTGCAACCGTCTCGCAGGTCATTAATGGCAAAGGCAAGATCAGCGAGAAGCGGCGCGCTGAGATTATGGAGATCATGGAACGCCTTCATTATCAACCCAGTGCGATCGCAGCTGCACTTACAGGGAAGCAGACGTATACATTGGGGCTGCTCGTACCGGACATCTCAAACCCGTATTTCGCAGAACTCGCCAGAGCCGTGGAGGATCGAAGCCGTCAATTGGGTTACAGCGTGGTCATCTGCAGTACGGATAATAAGGACGAGCGGGTAGAGCGTTACCTGAATCTGCTTCAGCAAAAAAGGGTCGATGGCATGATGATCGGAACCGGGATCGATAATGCCGAAATTTTGTCACCGCTTTTGCAGCAGTCCATCCCTGTCGCTTTGATTGCACGTCATATGCCATCCCTGTCGGTTCATACAGTCACCATTGATGACATTCTCGGTGGAGCACTCGCAGCGGAGCATCTGCTTGAACTTGGGCACACCCGTGTAGCGGTTCTGTCGGAACCGTCCAAAGTCAGCAGCAGTCAGGAACGTGTACGTGGATTCCGTGAAACCCTGATTAAGGCAGGTCATACGCTGGAACCGAATCAGATCCGAGAATCGGCAGCTGACCTGAGCTCGGCCAAAAAAGAGGCGTTACTGCTGCTCGGTGAGAAGGATCACCCGACAGGTTTGTTCTGTTGTAATGACATTCAGGCCATTGGTGCACTTCAGGCAGCCAAAGAGCTGGGCCTAAGCGTGCCAGAGGATGTGTCGATTATCGGATTTGATAATACCATTCTGGCTTCGGTAACCAGTCCACCGCTTACGACCGTTGCCCAGCCGATTGAAGAACTGGGACATCGCGCTGTAGATCTGTTGATTGAAGAGTTAAAGGATGAACAAAAAGAGCCACAGAAGATTGTGCTGAAGCCTGAGCTGGTTATCCGAGAATCAGCAGGTCGTGTATTGAGCTGAAAACAATTAGGTTTCTGATGTAACCTGATCAGTTGTGAGACCAAGTCTACGTGTGTCATATTCATGGCTCGGGATAAGGGTTATCGTCTTACCTGGTTCTGAAAAGGTAATAACACAATATAACAAAGTTAACAAACAAGCCGCGTTCACCCTATGGGAGAACGCGACTTGTTCATTTAGATCTTTAATTTTTAGTGTAGCCCAAAACGTCATCGTAATTGAGGAACCAGAGATAAGAAATGACATTGGAACAGAAGGAGTGAGATGTTATACTGGAATATATCAATAATTACCAATTTATATGTTTTATGTAGGTATAGAGAGGGGAATGGGATGAGTAGACGAATCAAGATGATTATGGGTATCGCCATGATTATTGTTTTTTTAGTTATTGCAGTGCGTATGTATACCTCTGGTCAATATACTATGTATATCCCCAGCAAACATACGACGTTTCGAGCAGAGGTCACAGATCATATGACGATGCTGGATACATTGGATCAACTGACGATTAGGAAAATTTCCGACAATGAACCGTATAATGAAGATGATGAAATAACGATTACAGATCCCAAAGAGATTGGAGACATGCTGAAGCTATTAAAGGATGTTGATCTTAAAAGAGTACGGGAATTCGACGTTTCTGAAAGGAGTCCGCATTACTATGAGTGGCGACTTACCATAAATAAAGAAGAGCGCTTTACTGAAGATTTCGGAATCACGTTTTATAATGAACAATCTATCTCCATCTATAGCGGCGCGAAAACAAGAGACAAATTTCAGGACTACGAGGTTACCAATGAGTTTAATCTGATTGAGATGGACAGCCTTTTTGAAAAGTTGAAGGAGGGGCAAACATGACCATCATAACCAACTATTATGTACGCCCTATTGAAGAACAGGATATCCCTTTCCTATGGGAGATGTTATACGCATCCCTGCATAGAAGAGAAGGTGATGCACCTCTTCCAATCGAAAGTATTCATACTCCCGGACTGTCCAAATACGTTGAAGGCTGGGGAAGAGCAGGGGATTTCGGGTATGTTGCAGTTGACCAGCAAGGCAAGAGATTAGGTTCAATAACATTAAGATTCTATACGGATCAGAATGCGGGATACGGTTATGTGAATGCAGCTACGCCAGAGATGGGGATGGCTGTAACGGAAGATGCACGTGGAAAAGGAATAGGTACCTTGCTGCTTCAGTCCGCATTAGATGAGGTTGAATGGCGGGGAATTGAAGCAGTCTCGCTCAGTGTTGACCCGGATAACCAAGCGATTCGCTTATATAAGCGGTTAGGATTTGTGGAGGAGTGCCTAAATGGTACATCTGTAACGATGGTGCGTGTAAGTAAACTTGAATCTTAAATGATAAGCGGTCGGATCACTGGCAAAGCTGAGTAAGCCAAGTGGAACTGCAAAAGAAAAAGGCGCTTCCTCATGGGGAATGCCTCTTTCTTTGTGCCACGTACAGCATCGGTAGCTCTCTTTTTACTTACTCCGTATCACTTCAATATTATTTCAACAAAAATGCCAAAGCCTCGTCATAGGTTTCCCATTGGAACTCAGTCTGGTGCGCCGATTCTTTGGAAATCCGATTCAATTGCATTTTGGCGATCGCACCACCTACGACTACACTGGCTCGCTTCATCCCCCACTGTGTCAGTAATTTCTGATGCTCCACAATTTTTTCTTTGGTGTCCTGAGGGAAAGCCTTCATGTTCCGCATATCTACTAGCACATCAAACGAATTCCCCAATTGTTCCGCTATTCTCTGGATTTCTGTATTCGTTTGTTCGACATGTTCAGGAGAAACAATACCTTCCCAGATAATTTCAATAATAGGTTTAGTTGAATCCAAACGTCTAACAGACATGTAGGCAACTCCTCGATAATAAAATAATATGTAATATATGAGACTATAAGCCTATTAATTATACCTTTTTATAACGAGAATGAAAACTAAATTCATAATTAAGTGGTTCTTATGGACTACTTATTCCTAGGGAAGTTAAATTCAGGGATTGTTATCATATCTTCATTGGAAGGAAGGTTAAATAGCTAAAAGCCGCCCAGAGGTTGAACTCCAGACGGCTTCTACAACTGTGACATGATAAATTGAAAATCCTACGTAAGTTAGAAGCCAATCTTCAAACTGTTACCTTCCGTTGCTATACCTTTGGAAAGGGAAATGCTCAGCTTTTGTTCTGCCGAAAAACCAAGTGTTTCCCCGTCATGCAGTGTGACGTCGTTCTCAACCACATACGTTGTGGTCATGAACATCATCTCAAATACATCGCTTAAGGACTCCGACGATTGCATAATCTCCATCTCTTCTTTACCAAAGTTACGTAGTCCGTAAGTATAAGCTGAAGCGCCTTCGGCATTTTGGTATAATCCGATAAAAATCCAGAGCGAGACGGGCAACTCATCATGTTTGATCCCACGGCTGGTTTCGACATATTGACTGGCTTCAACAACAAGTGGGGCCATGTATATGGCCAGCGCGTGATCCAACTGTAACAAGGCACTCGCTGTTTGAGTAAACAGAACATGTCCCTCAATTGCATTTGTTGCATTCAGAACAGACACAATAATCTGAGACTGGTGCCGTGAGGTAACTTGCTCCGCTTCTCGCCAAAGGATGTTTAGCTTGGCATTCTCCTCAACTTCACGGTCAGGTACAGGCGCGGCAATGTGAGCACATACCACCTGCATCCCATTCACTTCGAAAAAGAGATTGCCCTCCTCCGGGCGTTCTTCAATCTCGATATCCCATTCGTTCTTCATGTTCCTGATGAAAAGGTCAAAATCACAATCGTCACGCTCCAGCAGGACAAAACCCACGATGGTTTCACTGTAATTCGTCGATTCGACAGCACCACCTGCAGGTACTTTCTCCTTTTTGCGCCGCCGAAGCTTGTCAAACAATCCCATGACATGTTCTCCTTCCAATTCCAGAACGATTCTGGTCATTGTACACTGCTATCTATTCACTACCTTACCATAAAGGAGTTAACATGAATCGAGGCAATGCACCATTCGACAGAAATTACAGGAACAGAACTAGCAACAACGCAATGATCGCAGGCAGACCTTGTTTGATAATGATCGACCGTGAAGAAGTTGCTCCTCCATAAAGAGCCGCAATAATCACACACGCCAGGAAGAAAATCTGAATATGCTGTCCAACGGCAGCATCCGGATATACGAGTCCCCAGATCAGACCTGCCGCAAGAAATCCATTGTAAAGACCTTGATTGGCCGCGAGAGATTTGGTGGATTTGGCGAATTCCGGCGTGAGATTAAAGGTTTTCATTGTGCGTGGACGAGTCCACATAAACATCTCCATCACCATGATATAGAAGTGTTCGACAGCTACAAGAGCTACAAAAATGATACTAATCAAAGGAAACACCTTGCTTTCTGATATGTAATTTATTTACTTGTCCATCCTAGTATAAATGTTTGCAACAAGAACGGAAAGAATAAATTCAATTTGTAACAATTTAATTTCGCATTATCTAAATTATTTATCGTTTTCCAGTTGAGTTATGATGTTGAAATTAAAAAATGGTTACAAAGGTAAGCATACGCCGATTGTCGACAATCCATTCATTGGGTAATAATGAACAATAAAGAAGTAATATTGCTCAGGAAAGGGAGGAGTTTACTATGGGAACAGTTCAATTCGTTATGTTGGCTGATGATCCATCCACATTTGTGACCCGAGTTGTACCTTTTATCGACATTGAGCTTGCAGGAATTTCGGGTGACCGTCATTATGGTCTGCTTCGTCCGGCGGACTCACGTCAGAAAATCTACAAGCGTGGCACACCGATTGCGAATCGCCGCCAGATCAGTATTGTGTCTGAGGAAGAATGTGCTCTTATTGCTGAGAAAATGAACATTCCTGAAGTGCGTCCAGAGTGGCTTGGTGCCAATATACTGGTCCGTGGCATTGATCGATTGACGGAACTGCCTGCTGGAACGCGGCTCCTATTTCCAAACGGGACAGGGTTAATATGCGAAGGGGAGAACCTTCCCTGTGTACATCCGGGAAAAATGATTGAACAATTCTATGAACAGGACGGTTTGCGCAAAAAATTCGTGCCTGCGGCTCGCAAAAAACGTGGGATTGTATGCTCGGTTGAACGGGAGGGTGTAATCCATACGGGGGATACCATAGAAGTCATTCGCCTGTCCTGATTTTCAGAACAGGTTTCTAATTGATCAGCCCTCGGCGCTCACCATGCGGATGTCTAGAGTGTAAGTATTCCTCTGGTGTACTGCTCATCTCACATTATTTAGGTTCTCTGAACAACAATGCCCGCACAGCAAAACGGGGTAAAATGAGTTGCCTGCGCCATCTCGAAGGTTGACTGAGGAGGCGATAGAGCCATTCCAGGTTAAGCTTCTGCCATATCGCAGGGGCACGTTTGGTTTTGCCTGCCACGATATCGAGACTGCCTCCAACACCTATGGCTACACGAGCGTTCAACTGGTGGCGATACTTGTTAATCCAGTGTTCCGCATGGGGTGCACCCAGAGCCACGATAAGAAAGTCTGGTTGAGCAGTAAAAATCTCTTCCACAATCTGTTGTTCCTCATCTGCCTGGAAGTAACCATGGTGTCTACCTTTTACAACAACTCCCGGATAACGTTGCGCAATAACTTTCACAGCCTGTTCACTTACGCTTTCCTCTGCTCCCAGCATGTAGAATGACCAGTGTTTTTGATCGCCTTCCTCCAATAAACGAAACAACAGATCACAACCGGTTACCCGTTCAGTCAATTGTCCGCCCCGAAAACGGGATACCATCACAATGCCAGCACCGTCAGCCGTTACCAACCCAGCTTGATCGACGATTTTGCGAAGAGAGGCATTCTTTTGACAGGACATAACAATCTCGGGATTACCTGTGATGACATGGAACAGTTCATTGCTTTCATGATCTACGACTTTATCAAGGATCGCAACGGTTTGATCCATCGTGACATTGGGAAAAGGGATACCCATAATATTCGTTGATTTGCTCATATCTCATTTCCTTTCTAAATTAGTCGCATTACCTTGAACAGGCCTGTTATTTCATTCCAGTTTAGTATATCTGATCTTCTGGGAAAGCACTATATGGACGCAATCCGTTTGGATCATGGTATAAACATTCCCGAAAACATAAAGAGCTTATATTTTACCTGCTGTCGCGTTTTTACAATACGGCCTTTGGGGTATAACGATAGGATAGGGGTGCGAGGTTGGCAGATCGCTTATCCAATACATAAAGGGAGTGAGTCCATGGAACTGAAATATGAATTCTATATCAATGCAGGACTGGAAGAGGTGTGGAATGCTCTAATATCACCAGACGGCACACGGAACAGCTTTTTCGGTAGTGAACTTCGCACCAATTTCCAACCAGGGCAGCCGTTTGCTTATGTAGGGCCAGGTAATGATGGTGCGGAGACTGTCCATGTGTATGGAGATATATTAGAATTTGAACCGTTGTCCAGACTTAGTTATCAGGAGCATCCCGGACCGTCGTACCATGCGAATCATGCCGAGCTTCAATCCAGAGTGGTCTTCCAGTTGGAAACTGTAGGTGAGTGTACGAAGCTGACGCTAATCAATGATCAATTTACAGATAACCATCCTTCCATTGCGAATGCACAGAGCAGCTGGTGGATGATTCTAAGCAGCATCAAAACTTGGGTGGAGACGGGGAAAACATTGAATTTTGGCTGGTAGCTGGTAAGAGGCAGTCATTTAAGATTTATTTTCATAAAAAATAAAGGCAATTAATATAAGAACCAGTGCTGATTCAGCGCTGGTTCTTGTTTTTATGCAAAATTAAGACTATTGCTCTACATTTAATGTCTGATAATGTCGAAATATATATCATATGAGCTAAGAGGAGAAATGAGCATGTTTCGTAAACGTACTGAATCGACCAAACACCTTCGTATAGATACTCATCAGAAATTATTGGAGTACAGTCGTAAACTGGTAGCAAACGCAGAAAAAGGCGACTATGACGCATGGATCGAAGATGGCATTGAGTTTCAGGATACTGATGAAATAGCTAGTAATATCAAAAAAGCAGTACATATGATGAAAGCTCAAAACGAAGCCGTGGAAATGCGGCTTAGAATGCTGAATCAGGCGATGAATGTGGGATTATGGGAATCTGAAATTGTTGCTGGTGATCCACTGGATAACAATAATATTGTCGCATTTTCGAATGAATTCCGCCAAATGTTAGGATTCCATAATGCCAAGGATTATCCCGATTCATTTGCAAGCTGGGCGAAATCGATATATCCGGATGACAGACCCCAACTGGTGCAGGAGATTATGAAACATGTGAATGACACAAGAGCAACAACTGCCTATAACGTCATCAGCCGTATGATTACAAAAAGTGGAGAAATCCGCTGGTTCCGATGCCTTGGACAAGTCATCCGAAATCAGGCTGGAGTTCCGGTCAAACTTCTGGGCATCATGTTTGATATTCATGAGGAGAAGAGCAAGTCTGATGAGCTGGAAGCACTCGTCACCCGATATGATCTGGTTAACCGCGCCTTGGTGGAGGCACCGTGGGATATGACCGTTGTGGCTGGAGATGTAGTTAATCCGAACAATGAATTTTGGTGGTCACCCCAGTTCCGTAAAGAATTAGGGTTTAAAGACGAGCAAGATTTCCCGAATGTGTTCAGCAGCTGGAGCAGCCGACTTCATCCGGAAGACCATGATCGGACAATCAACGAATTTGCCAGACATATGAACGATTACAGTGGTCGTACGCCGTACGATCTGGATTATCGTTTGCAACGCAAAGACGGGGAGTATCGGTGGTATCACGCGGGTGGGGAGACCATTAGGGATCAGGATGGAGTACCACTCCGTGTAGCTGGAACCATTCGAGATGTTACCCATGAGAAGAATAAGGAACAGATCGTGGAAGCCATGAATCTCAAAACAAAACAATTATCGGAGTCCATTGGCGAGATGGTACGTGGAATCAACTCGATTACCGATCAGGCACAGGATCTGGTGACTGCACAGGAGTTATCTGCCGATGCAGCTATTCAAGTGAAAAGCAGTGCAGATGATACGAAGAATATCACCGTGTTTATTCGAGAGATAGCCAGTCAGACCAATCTGCTGGGGTTGAATGCAGCAATTGAAGCTGCACGAGCGGGAGAGCTGGGACTGGGATTTGGCGTCGTTGCAGGTGAAGTGCGGAAACTGGCTGATCACAGTTCGGAGGCCACAGTAAATATCGAAGATAGCATGCAGAAGATGAAAACACTGATTGATCAGATTCTTGAACATATCGGTAATATGTCCACGTTAACGCAAAATCAGGCTGCCCTGACACAGCAGGTAAATGCTTCAATGGATGAGATCAACACCATGTCACAGGATCTGGTTAATTACTCACGGAATCTATAATCTCGAAGCCGTTTGTTGTAACATCACGATCATTGGCACACATCATCAACAAAAAATCCACCGGGATGCATTCTGCTCTCGGTGGATTTTTTGTATTTCTAGTTCTATTTTATAGCTAAGATATATAGCTTCAGTTCAGCTATTGAATTAAACTTGTTGAACTTTGATCAGGTTAGTATTACCGGATTGACCGATTGGAACACCAGCGGACAACACAATGATGTCACCTTTTTCAATGTAACCTGTTTTGATTGCGTTACGCGTAGCAGACTCGAACATTTCATCCGTTGTCGTTACTTTGTCGCCCATAACCGGAATAACACCGGAGAGCAGGCAGATTTTCGCCAATACTTCTTCATGTTGTGTAACTGCGATGATTGGCGCTTTTGGACGATATTTGGAGATCATGCGCGCTGTGAATCCACTCTCAGTCGAAGTGATGATTGCTTTTGCATTCAGTACGAGGGAAGAACTTACAGCGCCCTGACTGATAACTTCAGTAATATCAGCGATCTGTTGAGCCGATTTTTGTGCGAATTGCTCTTTGTAATCGATCATTGTTTCAGCACGGCGAGCAACAGCAGCCATCGTGCGCACGGATTGTACCGGATATTTACCAGCAGCTGATTCACCGGACAACATTACAACGTCAGCACCTTGAAGTACAGCGTTTGCCACGTCACTGACCTCAGAACGAGTAGGGCGTGGGTTCACTTGCATGGACTCCAGCATGTGTGTAGCTACGATAACCGGTTTACCAGCGCGGTTACATTTATCGATCATTTCTTTTTGCATCATTGGTACGTCTTCGATTGGCACCTCAACACCGAGATCTCCACGAGCTACCATGATGCCGTCAGAAGCCAAGATGATGTCGTCCAGATTAGTCATACCTTCTTGATTCTCGATTTTCGAGATGATCTGTACGTGCTCTACACCGCGTTCTTTCAAAATGCTGCGGATTTCACGGATGTCGTCACCTTTACGAACAAAGGATGCTGCGATAATTTCGATATCGTTTTCGATCCCAAATCCGATGTGCATAACGTCACGCTCGGTTACACCTGGCAATGTCGTTTTGATTCCTGGCAAGTTAACCCCTTTGCGTGGTTTCAGAATGCCGCCACTGATGATTTTACAATGGATATCGGATCCTTCCACAGACAGTACAGTCAGATCCACAAGGCCATCATCGATAAGGATACGATCGCCAGGTTTCACAACGAGGTTCAGTTCTGGATAGTTTACCGAGATACGCTCAGCGTCACCAAGAATTTCTTCGGTAGTCAGGATCAGCTCTTTACCCGCTTGCAGATGGCAGGATGCTTCTTTCAGTTTACCGATACGTACTTCTGGCCCTTTGATGTCCATCATGATCGGTATATAGGTATTCAGTTCGGAAGCTGCTTTGCGGATATTGTTAATCCGTGTAACGTGATCTTCCAGTTCGCCATGAGCCATGTTCAGACGGGCAACGGTCATACCTTCCTGAATCATTACTTTTAACAATTCGATTGAGTCACAAGCAGGTCCCATGGTACAAATAATTTTTGTTTTTAACATGCTAAATTTCCTCCTCATATTTAAGCTTATATGTGTATTGTAGCGTTTTCTGTCGAATCAGGGTATGAACTATAGTACAATGATTAGAGTATAGTCCGATAATGAGGTGTGTTATGGTCACTCCACTTGAAGTACGACATATTAATGGTGTCGGTTGGTACGAAGAAGCTGTGCAATCTCAAGAAACTTGGCGGCTTAGCTTGGTTACTTATGGAAAATGTGTATATTGGGTGAACGGTGATAAACAGATCATGGAAAAGGGTGAATTGCTCCTCATTCCAGGTGGTACCCCATATTACGGCAAGAGTATTCCTACAGTAACGCACACACAGATTGTAATTCAACTGCAACGCGACCATATGGAAACTCTGCCTGCACTGGAACGGTATGAGGCTTTGCGGCATAAACCTGGATGTTACGAACTGATCCATCAACGCATGAGCGCTATTTATCAACAATGGCAGGAGCGTCCGTCTTATTATGTCATGATGAGCCAAGCCTTATTGATGGAAGTGTTGATTTATATGAACAGGGAGCTTGATCGTGGAGTTATCCCGCCGGAGAGGCATAATCATGTTGAACGGATGAAGCGATATATTGAGCGGCATTATCGGGAGAAAGTGACGAAGGAAGAACTCGGGGACGAGATCAATAAAACTCCCAATTATGCTGCCGCATTATTCAAAAGCATGACAAATCAGACCATCAGTCAATATGTCCATGAGCAACGGATGAAACGAGCTATATATCTGCTCACTGAGTCACAACTCTCCATCCAGGAAATTGCCGAATTTCTCGGCTACCGGGATCTGTCTTATTTTTACCGCATATTCAAACGTATAACCGGAAGTCCACCGTCTGACCTTCTTCATGAACGGCCACCTATAGCATGAAACGCGTAGTCCAACCCAAATAAAGTTCTTCTATATAAGTAGGTTTAATTCAATGAGTACAAAAAAAGAGGGCCTATGCCCTCTTTTGCTGTATAGCAGGATCATCATCCCACCTGTTACATCTATAAATGTCGTTATACATGACTGCTTGGATTAGAAGCTGTAAGTGGCTGCTTGCCTTTTTTTTGTGCCTGCCCAAGACGAAGAGCAGAGACATGTACAGTCCAATACGCGGCCTCAGCAAACAAAATGCCTCCAGCGATGTCCAGCAAGGAATGCTGTTTTACAAACACCGTTGAAGCAATGATCAACCACAGCCATACCGACCAAGAAATCCGTGTCAAAGGCTTAAAGTTCAAGTGTCTGTTAATCACAATAAACAGCAAGTAGCTGGTCAGAACATGAACACTTGGGAAACAGTTGAAGGGCGCATCATTGGTATAGATAAACTGTACTAACACGCTGCTCAAATCAGTTCCGCCGATCTCCGGGCGCGGGACATGGGTAGGGAACACCGCAAAACAGACATTGGCAGCCATGACACCAACATTATAGGTAATCAACGTACGCCAGAATAGTGACTTGTTCGTCAGACCCAAATAGAGAAATCCAAGATACAGAATGGGCATCCAGCTAATGTACGGATAAATAAATTCTTTGAGAAAAGGAATCTGTGTGTCAATCCAAGCATAATTGTAGAAGACATCACTTCCGGTGTTGCTGCCTAGAAATACGTAAATGGAGCCTTGGAGCGGTATGCACAGAATAGCCAGTAAATGCCCCCAGCGCTGAAAGAATGCTTTCATAGTATCCCCCTGATTTCATTATGCATTGTGAGTCTATCGTTATGGGTACTTCATAGATATAAGACGCTGAAGAGTCGCCACACCCCTGCAACTTTGAACTCTTGTAATACTATAATGGACAGATAAAGGTATAAGCCATACCTGATTTTAGGGGAAAAGAGGTTAGGATAAGTCTCTTTTTTGTTACTTTTATAGTTTTATCCATAATAGGGATATTCAATATACGGATGATGTTATACAACTATATTGGCATATAAGTTCTTATGACAACGGAAAACATAAATGAAACGAGGTAGGCAAATGTATGATTAATGCGCTATCCAAGCCAAAACATTCCTTTTCCGAGCGCAAACCTGTGCTCACCGTTGTGATTATTGAGCTACTTCTCTTGTTAGCCGTATTTGCTGCAGGAGCCATTGCGACGATAAAACAACTGGACTACACTTCCCCTGTACTCATTTCCTTTACACCCATCGCAATTGTTCTGATGATCTATCTGACGTTAAGGTGCAAGTGGGGAGAGACCGGATTCCGATCTTTGCGAAGTATCCCAGCTGGCCACGCAAAGTATTATATTCCACTACTCCTTGTACTGGGTACACTTTCTCTGAAAGGATTTGGGGAGCTGAGCTTGTCACGGGTAGCCTTTTTCATCTTTTTTACCTTGCTCGTAGCTTTTGTTGAGGAAACGATCTATCGGGGGCTTATTTTCAAGACCTTGCTTCAAAAAAGTGCAGTGGCCGCAGTTGTGACCTCCAGCATCTTGTTTTCGATTACACATCTGTTGAACGCATTGTCTGGTCAGCATATGACAGATACGATCATGCAATTGATATATGCGCTGCTTCTGGGAGCTGCACTGGCGTTATTGATGCTGAAGAACGGAAATATCGTACCGCTTATTTTGTTTCATTTCATACATAATCTGATTCAATTTCTAGGGAATGACCTGGAGGACACAGGTACACTGCCTTATGATCTGTTTATACTGGCAGTACTGATTGCTTACTGTGCATGGTTAGTGTGGAGCATTCGAACAAATTCGTCTATTCCATCCAAAGGGAGTGAGCAAGCGAATACGGTTGTTCATTAAGGGTATTGCGGGTATTGCTTGAAAGTAGTTATCATACAGTTTCCCGTCAGCAGTTGGATCATGGTATACTTCAGTCTGGCGGGAAGACAGATATGTTCATGATACGAGGTCTGCCTATCCGTACATTAGATTCAGACAGTAGGTGATATTGTGGAGAAGACAGCACAAGGCGTAGCAGAATGGATGGTTCAGGAGATTAAATTCACAGGAACACTTCATCAGGAAGCTGCCATAGAATATGTGAAGACCCATTTTGGCGAAGAGTTTGTTTTTGTTAACGAGAACGGCAATACATCATTGTCCAAAGAAGTGAAGAAGGCTTTCCGGAAGCTTCATCGTGGGCAGATCGCCTGGGATCGGGATGCATTTATGTGGGCATGGACATAGTGTGTTATACTGGAGTAAGATGATTCATTGGTTGTGTTGGATATGCATGTCAGAATATTATATAAAAAATGTATAAGATGGATTAGAACTGCATATCCTTTCATAAGACCGTACATAAGCGGCCACACACATAAGTGTGATAAACCCTGTCCCCGCGCGTGTTAATAACATGTATTTCCAAAGCTGTTTGAAAAGAAAATACAAAGATTTGCTTTTTTGCTGAATTGGAGTTATAATAAAAACAAGTTGTAGAGAGTGGAAAACCTAATTCATATATTGTAAAGGGCGATCACTTATAGGTTTATGACTGGTACCTTTTTCAATGTGTGAATTTTTATTTGCTTGCTGCAAAGAACAAAGGAACATGTTAATTTTTATTTGGAGGTGTAATTCACATGCAAAACGGAACAGTAAAATGGTTCAACGCTGATAAAGGCTTCGGTTTCATCGAAGTTGAAGGCGGAGAAGATGTATTCGTACACTTCAGCGCTATTACAGGCGACGGCTTCAAAACTCTGGACGAAGGTCAACGCGTACAATTTAAAATTGTACAAGGAAACCGTGGTCCTCAAGCAGAAGAAGTTGTAAAACTGTAATTAAAGCATAGCTGCCTTTAACATGTTAAAATGGTAAAGGCAGCTTCTTTTTTTTGATCAGTTATATAAAAGTCGACCCATTAGTTGTCGAGGCAGGAGTTCGGTGGGATGTAAAACTTCCGCTAATTGTAGGCTTCTGTGAAATAACGTCGGTTAGATGTTTTTCCATAACAAAGGGGGTAGAAGTCATGTATAATCGCAAAAAACCGTTGGAAGAGATTCCACAAGCTGATGCGGCAATCTGGGAATGTACGAGTGATACGTGCAAAGGATGGATGCGGGACAATTTTGCGTTTGATAACGTACCTACTTGTCCGATATGTGCTTCTGAGATGGTCAGCACGACTAGGATGCTACCATTGCTTGAGAATTCGAATAGTAATCTGAAAACGATGCCTAAAGGAAATCGGATTTAACATAGCTTACCCGCCTCTAACGAGGTGTTTTTTTTTAAGATTAAATAGACACCCTGTGCGAAGGTAAGGGTATTAAATATGAAGTTCCCGGCATTCGTTTTAGCGAATGCCTTTTTTTGTATCATTTTTTAACAAGATATAGTGTAATTGACGTGAATCGTATGAAAAAGATAAAGACCCTTTTTGCTTATAGCGAAAAGGGTCTTTGTTATGACTACAATTTTACCATGATCAGATTGGAATTTAGATGAACAGGAATGGAAGCAGAAACAATGTTGCTACCAGAGCCAGATCGATTCCTGCTCCATAGCCGTAACCCCCACCGTATCCTCCGTAACCATATCGACCGTAGGCCGAAGATTTAACTTTTTTCGTTGCAACAGCGTTTTTCTTGCTGCTTTTTACCAGCTGCTGTTTGGATTTGACTGAACACAGCCGTGGTCCCTCGAAACACCCGTTCAAATAAATTTTGCCATCACGACATTGACTAAGCGTACCATACATATGCTTACCGTCGTTCATAACGAGACAAACGGAACGTCCAACGTGCGGAGAAACCGTTTCTTCACATACCCGATTAATTCTGTACATGCAAATCCTCCTCATTAGATGCGGTTGCCGCTTGAATTCAACGGTTTGTATATCATAGTAAAAAGAAGACCAATTGGTATGGACGAGTACCCGGAAAATCGAATGGGGAGGAGCCGTTTTTGAATCTGCTCCATACAATGGGAGGAGTGAGGAGGGGATGTCGCGTGGATTATCATGACATGCTGGCTCGGTTAGGGGAGGGAAGTGCCCATCCTGGAGGATTTTTGGCAACGCTGAAGTTGCTGGAGGGCTTATCTCTGCCTGTGGGTAGTCATATTCTTGAGATAGGGTGCGGCACTGGGAGGACTGCGTGTTATCTGGCCAATAATGGATATCGGGTAACGGCGATTGATCTTCATCGCAATATGCTGGATAAGGCAGTTCGGAGAGCGAGACGAGAACGGGTGGATGTTCAATTTGTTCAGGCTGATGTAACATCGTTACCTTTTCCGGAAAATCATTTTGATGTGGTATTCGTGGAGTCTGTTACGATCTTCACCCCATGGCGGAGTGCACTTGCTGAGTATAGAAGAGTGTTGAAGCCCGGTGGACTTTTAGTGGATCGGGAGATGGTTCTATCAGGCCAGAAGACCGAATTGATGTGTCGTAGGTTAAAGCAATTTTACGGTATACAAACCCTGGTAACGGCCACAGCATGGAGAAAACGCCTCAAACAGTGTGGTTTCACCAAGGTAGAGGTCAAAGAACATTCGCGATCCATGGGAAAATGGGGCGTTGATCATGACCCACATCGCGAGATCGATATGAATTGGTTTGAGGATGAACGTATGCAGCGAATGAGTCAAACTAATGATCGTTTGCTCGCGAAATACGGCAAAAAGTTGGGATATGCTGTTTTTGCGGCTAGGGCACCGTTGGAGGTCAAAAACGAAAAATAGGAAAAAGACAACTCACACAATCGTGTGGGTTGCCTTTGGTTTGTTCCGACAGAACGTACTACAGCATATCGTTGTCGATAATCCGCCAATGGTGTTTGAGCAGGGCTTCCAGTTGGTTCTTATCTTTGGCTCGAAAAGCACTTAAAATTTGCCGGTGCTCTTCATTAACTTCCATCAGTACCTCAGATAGCTTTGGTTTATTATCACTAACATAGGACTGCCGGATGAAACTGTTCTTCAATGTGTTTAACATCTCAATGACTGTGGCGTTACCACATCGCTGAATGTACAGATTATGGAACTGATATTGGTTCTTGTTGTAGGCAGCAAGATCAAGCTGGCTGATATCTTCGTCCATTCGAACAACCAGAGTTTCCATCTCCAAAAGTTCTGATGGTCTGAGATGGTCTGCTGCAAGTGTGGCAGCAAGTGCCTCCAGCACACCGATCGCTTGGGAGAACTCCAGTTTTTTGCCTGCATCAAAAGGAGTGACAATAAATCCCCTGCGTGGGATGTATTGCAGCAGATTGTCTGAAGCCAGCTGGAAAAGCGCCTCCCGAGTAGGCGTGCGACTGATGTCCAGCTTTTTGCATATTTCGGCCTCGTTGATCTTCTGGTTGGGAAGTAACGTCCCGTCCTGAATCTTCTGGGCAATGTAATCGTATACGTGATCTTTCAAGGACCGGTATTTGGGTACCTCCATACCGAATCCTCCTTTCTATGTATAGTGAATGATTAGATGGGTGTGAGGCCGTACTGTGCGCGCCGTTCAGGCGTTTCAAGTTTTTATCATCTTAACACCGAGGGGGAAGTTGGGCAAGCAAACTTCATGTTTCAGCCGATGTAAATACCGTGTTATATATAGTACATTTTATGGAATTAGAGCGTATAAATGTTTAAATAATGATTGTGATATATCGGATTATTTGTTAGTATTACTTACATATAAGTCCATATATTGTCTTATGTATATTGTATACAAATTATTATGCTACTCATTCAAAAAAAGAATAGGGGTATGATGTGTGAAAAAAGTGCTTTTGCCAATGATGCTGTTGTTAGTGGTTGTATTCATGTCCGCATGTGGGCAGGAAAAAACGACAGGGACCGGATCAGACGCTACTTCGTCTTCGGACAGTAGCTCTGCGGAAAAGGAAGTAATTGTACTTGGAACCAGTGCAGACTATGCACCCTATGAATTTCATAAGAAAATCGATGGAAAAGATACTATCGTAGGTTTTGACATCGAGATTGCGAAAGCAATTGCGGCTGATCTGGGAGCCGAGCTGAAGATTGAGGACATGGACTTTGATGGCCTTCTTATGGCCCTCGGTACAGATAAGGTTGATTTTGTAATATCAGGCTTAACCCCTACCGAAGAACGCAAGAAGAATGTTGATTTTACAGATATCTACTATTATGCAGAACAGGCTGTACTCGTTAGAGAAGGTGAAGATGCGGCATTGAAGTCCATAGAAGATCTATCAGGCAAGCAGGTTGGCGTACAAAAGAGTTCCATTCAGGAAGGGATTGCTCAGGAAATAGAGGGAGCAAAGCTCACTTCTCTGGCCAAAATACCTGAACTGATTCTGGAGTTGCAGACGGGGCGTGTAGACGCACTCATCCTGGAGAAGCCGGTGGCTGAACAGTATGTGAAGAACCAAGAGGGGCTTGTTGTTGCAGGTGTGGAGATTGAACAGGCTGAAGACGAGGGTGGTTCGGCCATCGCGGTGAAGAAAGGTAATCAGAAGCTGCTGGATCAGATCAACACTACATTGGAAAAGCTCAAAACAAACGGAGATATTGAACGGTTCGTCGTTGAAGCGAATGAGATGCTCGGCGAATAAACCGGACGAGTGAGGGATATGCCGTGAATTTAGATTTTTCCTTTCTATTAGAACATTGGCAGGATTATGCACAAAGTGCGTGGGTTACGCTTGAACTTTCCTTTTTCGGTGTATTGTTTGGTACGTTGCTGGGTGTAATCATGGCGCTAATGCGAATATCCCGAATATGGCCAATTAAATTTGTGGCATCGGCGTATATTGAACTCATTCGAGGAACACCGATGCTGGTACAGATTCTTATTATTCATTATGGTCTGACGGTTGTAGGTGTGAACTTACCGGCATTTATGTCGGGGGTGGTAGCCCTGACTATGAATAGCTCGGCTTATATGGCGGAGGTGTTCAGGGCCGGGATTCAAGCGATTGATAAAGGACAGACGGAGGCTTCGCGCTCCCTTGGTATGACAAATGGTATGACACTTCGTTATATTATACTGCCGCAGGCTTTTCGTAACATGCTTCCAGCCATCGGTAATGAATTCATTATTATCATTAAAGATTCTTCGCTTGTCTCCATGATCGGCATAGCCGAGATTATATACACGGCCAGAACGATTCAGGGTGTTACGTTCCAGCCGCTTGCTCCGCTGCTTGTTGCCGCCGGCCTCTATTTTATAATCACATTTACACTGGCTAATTTACTCTCTTGGTTGGAACGTAGACTGTCTACCTCTCGCTAACTATTGATAAAGGATTGGATTCGAGAAAGGCTTGGATTAGGCTGGAGTGGAAAAAGAGGGATGTAGTCGTAAATGGCGATGGCATCGCATACATTGTTATTGTATTTTGTATACAATATTTTGGAAAGGTGTTGGGTGTGTATGTCAGATTCCAAAATGTTAATTGATTGGTCGGAGCGTTATGCTGCACCTAATTATCATCCGCTCCCTATTGTTATTGAACAGGCGGAAGGGGTATGGGTGCAAGACCCTGAAGGCCGCCGTTATATGGATATGTTAAGTGCATACTCTGCATTGAATCATGGTCATAGACATCCTGTGATCATACAGGCGCTCAAGGATCAGGCAGATCAGGTTACGCTGACATCACGGGCGTTCCACAGTAGCTCCGCTTCTCTTTTTTATCAGAAACTCTCACAATTCACGGGGAAATCGAAGATTCTCGCCATGAATACAGGAGCGGAAGCGGTGGAAACTGCCGTGAAGGCGGTACGCAGGTGGGCTTATCGTCGCAAAGGTGTACCGGAAAATCAAGCCGAAATTATCGTATGCTCTGGTAACTTTCATGGAAGAACTCTGACGGTTACGTCCTTTTCTTCTTCAGCGGAGTATAAAAAAGATTTTGGACCGTTCACACCTGGATTCCGGATTATTCCCTATGGAGACATTGAAGCGCTGAAGCAGGCCATTACGCCAAATACGGCTGGTTTTCTTGTAGAGCCTATTCAGGGCGAAGCTGGAATCGTTATCCCGCCTGATGGATATTTGGCTAAAGCCTTTGCTCTGTGTAAGAGCCAGCAGGTGTTGACTGTATCTGATGAGATCCAGACCGGATTTGGAAGAACAGGTCGCCGTTTTGCCTCCGACTGGGAAGGGGTTGAACCAGACATCTGGGTTATGGGCAAAGCGCTGGGGGGAGGAGTCATGCCCATCTCGGCTATCGCTGCTGATGCGGAGATACTTGATTTGTTTGAGCCGGGGTCTCATGGTTCTACGTTTGGGGGTAACCCACTCGCTTGCGCCGTGGCTATAGCAGCTCTGAAAGTTCTTGAAGATGAGAAGCTTGCCGAGCGATCGGAGCGTCTGGGGAACTATTTTATGAAAAGACTTCGAGATATTCGCAGTTCAGCCATACGGGATATTCGGGGGAAAGGTTTATTTATTGGTGTTGAACTGCATGAACCAGCCCGCCCTTATTGTGAGCGGTTGATGTCTGCTGGACTGCTGTGTAAAGAAACCCATGAGACAACCATTCGATTTGCCCCACCACTGACGATTAAAGAGTCCGAGATTGACTGGGCACTGGAGAGAATTGAGCAGGTATTGATCACCAATGAGGGAGCTGACCTACATGAAAAATGATGATGATGTCCATAGTGGAATAAAAGATACTTCTATTGATACAAATCAAACATCTGTGCGGCGTAATATTGCTATCATTAAGGTTCCTTTTGGACTCGGTGGAGCACGAGGTGGAGCAGAGTTGGGGCCTGATGAATTGATTACAGCTGGACTGAAGCGGGAGATTGCGAGTCTTGGGTTAGTGCTTTCCAAAGAAGTGCGGGTAGATTGTCCTTCTGAACCTGCTGCCCCTATTGAGCGGAATCGTGTAAAACACTTAAATGAGGTACGTCAGGTCAGTGAGAAGGTGTGTAGTGAAGTATCAGGTGCAGTAGAGGAGGGGGCTTTCCCACTTGTGCTTGGGGGAGATCATAGTGTAGCGATTGGTACTTTTGCCGGGCTAACAGCGCACTATTCGAATTTGGGTGTGATCTGGTTTGATGCGCATGCAGACTTGAATACGGAAGAACGCAGCTTGTCCGGTAATATGCATGGGATGAGTGTGGCTGCATCCTTGGGGCATACTGCATTCAATCTGTCGCACATTACTGGAGCAGGCGAGTTTATTGATCCGTCCAACTTGGTCTATATTGGTCTGCGTGATCTGGATGAGTATGAGAAAGAGCAGATTAAGGGACTGGGAATCCGAGCATTTACGATGCATGATATTGACCGGATGGGAATAAAGCAAGTTATTGAGGAAGCAATAGCTACAGCGGGAAAAGGGACAGATGGTATTCATGTCAGCTTCGACATGGATTGTCTGGATCCGCGGGAAGCTCCGGGTGTGGGTACCCCAGTACCGGGTGGTCTGACTTACCGAGAAGCACATTATGCATTGGAGATACTTGCTTCCACAAATCAAGTTACGTCGATGGAACTGGTTGAGGTGAATCCGTTGTTTGATCATAATAGACATACGGCACGACTTGGTGTGGAACTGATCGCTTCGTTACTTGGTAAGCGCATATTGTAAGCACTGAGAAGTAAAACGGAATGTGTAAGCTGTGCCCAAGGAATATACTTTCTTATCTATTATAGAAGGAAAGAAAACTGAGATCTCCGAAAACTAGGGCTAGTCACAATCAATTGTTCACTGCAATCGCAGTGGAAGTGGCTTCCCTGGTTATGTTTAATGGATATGTATATTAGAAGCGCCGTAATGAGGATGCTGAGAGTTATTTCTATAATACAGGAGCGTCAGATTACATAATGAGCTGATGATGTAGGTTGATTATTATTTTTTGAAAAAAGACTTGCAATTGAAATCTCTACATGATATATTCTAATTCCGGCCAAGAAAACACGGTTTACACGGTGCGGCAAGCGAATGAAATAAGCTTCGAAAGAAACTTAAAAAAAGAGCTTGCAAAGTTGGTTCGGACATGATATTATATAAGAGTTGATGAAGAGAACGACATTCGGTAACAAAATAAGTTTGATCTTTGAAAACTGAACAACGAGTGAGTAAACATTCTGCTTGCAGAATGAACGCGAAAGTTGAGACAAGCCTTGGCTTGAATCGGCTGGAGCACAAATGAGATTTTTAATCTCGTCAGATTCAAAATGAGCTTATCGCTCTTTTCAATACTTTATTGGAGAGTTTGATCCTGGCTCAGGACGAACGCTGGCGGCATGCCTAATACATGCAAGTCGAGCGGACTTGAAGAGAAGCTTGCTTCTCGGATAGTTAGCGGCGGACGGGTGAGTAACACGTAGGCAACCTGCCCTCAAGTTTGGGACAACTACCGGAAACGGTAGCTAATACCGAATAATTGTTTTCTTCGCCTGAAGAGAACTGGAAAGACGGAGCAATCTGTCACTTGGGGATGGGCCTGCGGCGCATTAGCTAGTTGGTGAGGTAACGGCTCACCAAGGCGACGATGCGTAGCCGACCTGAGAGGGTGATCGGCCACACTGGGACTGAGACACGGCCCAGACTCCTACGGGAGGCAGCAGTAGGGAATCTTCCGCAATGGGCGAAAGCCTGACGGAGCAATGCCGCGTGAGTGATGAAGGTTTTCGGATCGTAAAGCTCTGTTGCCAGGGAAGAACGCTTGGGAGAGTAACTGCTCTCAAGGTGACGGTACCTGAGAAGAAAGCCCCGGCTAACTACGTGCCAGCAGCCGCGGTAATACGTAGGGGGCAAGCGTTGTCCGGAATTATTGGGCGTAAAGCGCGCGCAGGCGGTCATTTAAGTCTGGTGTTTAATCCCGGGGCTCAACCCCGGATCGCACTGGAAACTGGGTGACTTGAGTGCAGAAGAGGAGAGTGGAATTCCACGTGTAGCGGTGAAATGCGTAGATATGTGGAGGAACACCAGTGGCGAAGGCGACTCTCTGGGCTGTAACTGACGCTGAGGCGCGAAAGCGTGGGGAGCAAACAGGATTAGATACCCTGGTAGTCCACGCCGTAAACGATGAGTGCTAGGTGTTAGGGGTTTCGATACCCTTGGTGCCGAAGTTAACACATTAAGCACTCCGCCTGGGGAGTACGGTCGCAAGACTGAAACTCAAAGGAATTGACGGGGACCCGCACAAGCAGTGGAGTATGTGGTTTAATTCGAAGCAACGCGAAGAACCTTACCAGGTCTTGACATCCCTCTGATCGATGCAGAGATGTATCTTTCCTTCGGGACAGAGGAGACAGGTGGTGCATGGTTGTCGTCAGCTCGTGTCGTGAGATGTTGGGTTAAGTCCCGCAACGAGCGCAACCCTTATATTTAGTTGCCAGCATTTCGGATGGGCACTCTAGATAGACTGCCGGTGACAAACCGGAGGAAGGTGGGGATGACGTCAAATCATCATGCCCCTTATGACCTGGGCTACACACGTACTACAATGGCCGGTACAACGGGCTGCGAAATCGCGAGATGGAGCCAATCCCAACAAAGCCGGTCTCAGTTCGGATTGCAGGCTGCAACTCGCCTGCATGAAGTCGGAATTGCTAGTAATCGCGGATCAGCATGCCGCGGTGAATACGTTCCCGGGTCTTGTACACACCGCCCGTCACACCACGAGAGTTTATAACACCCGAAGTCGGTGGGGTAACCGCAAGGAGCCAGCCGCCGAAGGTGGGATAGATGATTGGGGTGAAGTCGTAACAAGGTAGCCGTATCGGAAGGTGCGGCTGGATCACCTCCTTTCTATGGAGAATCGTTTCCCGAGTGGAAACATTCAAATACGCAGCTTAGCTGCAAAACACTCACTCGTTGTTCGGTTTTGAGAGCTCAAACTCTCAAACAGCTTGCTTTTGCATGGAGCTTGTTCTTTGAAAACTAGATATCGAAACGAAACAAACGCGAATTAGAACATTCCTTTAAGCTGATCTTGTGTAAACAAGTGAAGTGTTTATAAAGGTAGTTAAATTGCTTTTGTGATGGTATCGGGTGAGAGCGACTTTTGGATTTGGACGTAGTCCAAACCAAGGGAAGCGAACGACCGAAACCGGAACAAAATGGTTAAGCTACTAAGAGCACACGGAGGATGCCTAGGCGCTAGGAGCCGATGAAGGACGTGGCGAACAACGAAACTGCCTCGGGGAGCTGTAAGCAAGCTTTGATCCGGGGGTGTCCGAATGGGGAAACCCAGCTGGGGTAATTTCCAGTTACTCACAACTGAATACATAGGTTGTGTAGAGGCATACCAGGGGAACTGAAACATCTAAGTACCCTGAGGAAGAGAAAACAATAGTGATTCCGTCAGTAGCGGCGAGCGAACGCGGAGAAGCCCAAACCAGAGAGCTTGCTCTTTGGGGTTGTGGGACGTCTCACATGGAGTTACAAAGGAACCGGTTAAGCGAAGAGGTCTGGAAAGGCCCGCCAAAGAAGGTAAAAGCCCTGTAGTTGAAAGTTGGTTCCCTCCGAGACGGATCCCGAGTAGTGCGGGGCACGTGAAACCCCGTATGAATCCGGCAGGACCATCTGCCAAGGCTAAATACTTCCTAGCGACCGATAGTGAAGCAGTACCGTGAGGGAAAGGTGAAAAGCACCCCGGAAGGGGAGTGAAATAGAACCTGAAACCGTGTGCTTACAAAAAGTCAGAGCCCGTTTTAGGGGTGATGGCGTGCCTTTTGTAGAATGAACCGGCGAGTTACGTTCCCGTGCAAGGTTAAGGTGAAGAGCCGGAGCCGCAGCGAAAGCGAGTCTGAATAGGGCGAATTAGTACGTGGACGTAGACCCGAAACCGGGTGATCTACCCCTGTCCAGGGTGAAGGTGCGGTAACACGCACTGGAGGCCCGAACCCACGCATGTTGAAAAATGCGGGGATGAGGTGGGGGTAGCGGAGAAATTCCAATCGAACTCGGAGATAGCTGGTTCTCCCCGAAATAGCTTTAGGGCTAGCCTCGGAAAACAGAGTCGTGGAGGTAGAGCACTGATTGGGTGCGGGGCCCGCAAGGGTTACCAAGCTCAGTCAAACTCCGAATGCCATAGACTTACTTCCGGGAGTCAGACAGTGAGTGCTAAGATCCATTGTCAAAAGGGAAACAGCCCAGACCATCAGCTAAGGTCCCCAAGTGTGTGTTAAGTGGGAAAGGATGTGGAGTTGCACAGACAACCAGGATGTTGGCTTAGAAGCAGCCACCATTGAAAGAGTGCGTAATAGCTCACTGGTCGAGTGACTCTGCGCCGAAAATGTAACGGGGCTAAACACACCACCGAAGCTATGGCTTGATGCTTTGCATCAGGGGTAGGGGAGCGTTGTATAAGGGTTGAAGGTGTACCGTAAGGAGCGCTGGACATTATACAAGTGAGAATGCCGGTATGAGTAACGAAAAGATCAGTGAGAATCTGATCCGCCGAAAGCCTAAGGGTTCCTGAGGAAGGCTCGTCCGCTCAGGGTAAGTCGGGACCTAAGGCGAGGCCGAAAGGCGTAGTCGAAGGACAACAGGTCGAAATTCCTGTACCACCGTAAGCCGTTATGAGCAATGGGGGGACGCAGTAGGGTAGTGACGCGGACTGATGGATGTCCGTCTAAGCAGTAAGGCTGATGTGTAGGCAAATCCGCACATTGTAAGGCTGAGCTGTGATGGGGAGCGAAAATTGTAGTAGCGAAGGTCATGATCTCACACTGCCAAGAAAAGCCTCTAGCCAGGTGATGGTGCCCGTACCGCAAACCGACACAGGTAGGCGAGAAGAGTATTCTAAGGCGCGCGGAAGAACTCTCGTTAAGGAACTCGGCAAAATGACCCCGTAACTTCGGGAGAAGGGGTGCCCCGGTAGTGTGAATAGCACGAGGGGGCCGCAGTGAAAAGGCCCAAGCGACTGTTTAGCAAAAACACAGGTCTGTGCGAAGCCGTAAGGCGAAGTATACGGGCTGACGCCTGCCCGGTGCTGGAAGGTTAAGGGGAGTGGTTAGGAGCAATCCGAAGCTGTGAACCGAAGCCCCAGTAAACGGCGGCCGTAACTATAACGGTCCTAAGGTAGCGAAATTCCTTGTCAGGTAAATTCTGACCCGCACGAATGGCGTAACGACTTGGGCGCTGTCTCAACGAGAGATCCGGTGAAATTTTAATACCTGTGAAGATGCAGGTTACCCGCGACAAGACGGAAAGACCCCATGGAGCTTTACTGCAGCTTGATATTGAATTTGGGTACGATCTGTACAGGATAGGTGGGAGCCTTTGAAGTGTGAGCGCCAGCTTGCATGGAGGCAACGTTGGGATACCACCCTGATCGTATCTAGGTTCTAACCTGGTACCGTAATCCGGTGCGGGGACAGTGTCAGGTGGGCAGTTTGACTGGGGCGGTCGCCTCCTAAAGAGTAACGGAGGCGCCCAAAGGTTCCCTCAGAATGGTTGGAAATCATTCGAAGAGTGCAAAGGCATAAGGGAGCTTGACTGCGAGACCTACAAGTCGAGCAGGGACGAAAGTCGGGCTTAGTGATCCGGTGGTACCGCATGGAAGGGCCATCGCTCAACGGATAAAAGCTACCCTGGGGATAACAGGCTTATCTCCCCCAAGAGTCCACATCGACGGGGAGGTTTGGCACCTCGATGTCGGCTCATCGCATCCTGGGGCTGAAGTAGGTCCCAAGGGTTGGGCTGTTCGCCCATTAAAGCGGTACGCGAGCTGGGTTCAGAACGTCGTGAGACAGTTCGGTCCCTATCTGTCGTGGGCGTAGGAAATTTGAGAGGAGCTGTCCTTAGTACGAGAGGACCGGGATGGACGTACCGCTGGTGTACCAGTTGTTCCGCCAGGAGCACCGCTGGGTAGCTATGTACGGACGGGATAAACGCTGAAAGCATCTAAGCGTGAAGCCCCCCTCAAGATGAGATTTCCCAGTATGTAAGACCCCTTGAAGACGACGAGGTAGATAGGCTGGGGGTGGAAGTGCAGCAATGCATGGAGCTGACCAGTACTAATCGGTCGAGGGCTTATCCAATAGCAAGTTGTAATTCGCATGTTTCGTTTCGAATCTAGTTTTCAGAGAACAACAACTCTGAAATGTAAGCTACGCGTTTGGTGGCGATGGCGGAGGGGTTCCACACGTACCCATCCCGAACACGACCGTTAAGCCCTCTAGCGCCGATGGTACTTGGACCGCAGGGTCCCGGGAGAGTAGGACGCCGCCAAGCGATTTCCCTTTGGGGTATTTTTTTTGCCCCCCTTGCTAAGGAATAAGGGATATATATTAGGGCCCTTAGCTCAGTTGGTTAGAGCGCACCTCTGATAAGGGTGAGGCCGGTGGTTCGAGTCCACCAGGGCCCATAGCAAGACCACAACAATGAAATACACAGTGTATGGGGCCATAGCTCAGCTGGGAGAGCGCCTGCCTTGCAAGCAGGAGGTCAGCGGTTCGATCCCGCTTGGCTCCACCATTCCCTGATAGCTCAGTTGGTAGAGCACTCGACTGTTAATCGAGTTGTCACAGGTTCGAGCCCTGTTCGGGGAGCCATATGGAGAGGTGTCCGAGCTGGCCGAAGGAGCACGATTGGAAATCGTGTAGGCGTCACAAGCGTCTCGAGGGTTCGAATCCCTCTCTCTCCGCCAGATAATTTTTTTAGCAAGGCCCGTTGGTCAAGGGGTTAAGACACCTCCCTTTCACGGAGGTAACAGGGGTTCGAATCCCCTACGGGTCATAATATGGAGGCTTAGCTCAGCTGGGAGAGCATCTGCCTTACAAGCAGAGGGTCGGGGGTTCGATCCCCTCAGCCTCCACCATATAAACTCTATAACGACGCGGGGTGGAGCAGCCCGGTAGCTCGTCGGGCTCATAACCCGAAGGCCGCAGGTTCAAATCCTGCCCCCGCAATTATACTTTCCTTTGAGAAAGTGATCTGGAACCGTGGTGTAGTTGGCCTAACATGCCTGCCTGTCACGCAGGAGATCGCGGGTTCGAATCCCGTCGGTTCCGCCATTTTTTAATTAAATATACACCGTGCCGGTGTAGCTCAACTGGTAGAGCAACTGACTTGTAATCAGTAGGTTGGGGGTTCAAGTCCTCTCGCCGGCACCATTTTTAGTATTTACATCTGAATTTGTGATAGAATGTATATTACAAGTAAAATTGTTAATACTAAGATTCTCTTAGTGGATGAATGGCTTACTCTATGGCGGTCGTGGCGAAGTGGTTAACGCACCGGTTTGTGGATCCGGCATTCGGGGGTTCAATTCCCCTCGATCGCCCCATGATTTTTTAATGGGGATTAGCCAAGCGGTAAGGCAACGGACTTTGACTCCGTCATGCATAGGTTCAAATCCTATATCCCCAGCCATTTCATTACGAGTCATTAGCTCAGTTGGTAGAGCACCTGACTTTTAATCAGGGTGTCGAAGGTTCGAGCCCTTCATGACTCACCATTATATTTTGCGGTCGTGGCGGAATTGGCAGACGCGCACGGTTCAGGTCCGTGTGGGCTAACCCCCGTGGAGGTTCGAGTCCTCTCGACCGCACCATATGTTTTGCGGAAGTGGCTCAGCGGTAGAGCATCGCCTTGCCAAGGCGAGGGTCGCGGGTTCGATTCCCGTCTTCCGCTCCAATATTTGCGCCCTTAGCTCAGCTGGATAGAGCGTTTGACTACGAATCAAAAGGCCGGGAGTTCGAATCTCTCAGGGCGCGCCATTATTCTCATAAGTATCGGGATGTAGCTCAGTTTGGTAGAGCACCTGGTTTGGGACCAGGGGGTCGCATGTTCAAATCGTGTCATCCCGATTTTTTTTATTTTGCGGGTGTAGTTCAATGGTAGAACTTTAGCCTTCCAAGCTAATAGCGTGGGTTCGATTCCCATCACCCGCTTCCTAGTAACATACAGAAAAGCCTTTGCTTATAGCAAGGGCTTTTTTTGTGCTTTAAAAAGAATAAGTGTATTCCTTTTAAAATAGGGTCAATTGTCATTTGATTAAGGATGAAATCTTTGTTTAAATAAATAGAACAATTCGTATCTGATTAACCGCATTTATTTATGAAGGAGGACAAACAGTAATGAAAAGAGCTTTGGTCATTGGTGGAAACGGAACATTAGGTAAAGCCGTTGTTGCGAAACTGAGAGATTATTCCGTTGAGGTTATTACAGCAGGTAGACAATCCGGGGATGTTCAGGTGGATATGATGTCGACAGAGAGTATTACTACCCTCTTCGAAACGGTGAGAAATATTGATTACGTCATTGTGGCGGCGGGCCAGACCCATTATGCGAAACTCGAAGAACTTACACCTGAGAACAATATGATTAGTGTGCAGGGTAAACTGCTTGGACAGGTCAATATCGTATTGATTGGACAGCACTATATTAACGACAAGGGGAGTTTCACGCTGGTCAGTGGCATTATACAAGACCACCCTATTGAGCAAGGTGCATCAAGTGCTATGGTCAATGGGGCTATTGATTCGTTTGCCAGAGCGGCAGCGTTTGAGTTACCAAGAGGCATTCGTTTGAATTCGGTTAGTCCTAATTTGTTTGTAGAGTCGGCGGAAAAATATAAGGATTTCTTTATTGGATTTAATCCCGTACCTGTAGAGAAAGTGGCTAATACGTTTATCCAGAGTGCACTTGGGATTGAAACAGCCCAAAATTTTAAAATATATTAAAAGCTGGACAGTTATATATGATTTTGATGAAATACCTATCCCTAATTAGTTGTAGGAAGAGAAGGGTGTACATGAAATGCATTTAAATGTTAAGCATGTAGAATGATTTTTCCTGAAACAGGACTGAATGAGGCCATATGGAATATTAAATATAAAGGAGATCCACCGAAAATACGGTGAATCTCCTTTTGTTTGTTGTGGATGAAATAGTCGGTATGTTTGGAATCAGGGAGCAGGTAGTCCAAGAACTTCGAGCATTTCATTACGTTTGAGCGATTCGGCAATGGGGCCGTCAATGAGCCATTTCTTAGCATTGAGGACATAGACATGGCCATTTTGAACAGCGGGTAGGCTTTTCCACACTTGGAGTAGCTGGATTTCGTTGAGTTCATCTTTTGTTTTTTGCAACGCTTCAGCTGATCCATCTGAGCTAATGGACACGATAAAAAGATAGTCTGCTTTGATTTCAGGCAAAAGCTCTACCGAGATACTGGCATTCATCCGATCCGGATTCTCTGCCTCAAGTTTGGTAACGAGAGCATCGGGAGTGAATCCAACCTCATAACCCGCTCCTACATAACTGGAAGCTGGGAATGGCGTGGATGGAATGGACGAGAAGAACAAACGCATATCTTTCTCTTCCAGGCGCAGGAATGCAACTGTAGGTTTGGTTTTGGTGATATCGGCTGAAAGCTTCTGAGCTTCAGTTACTTGATCTTTATTTTTTTGTAAAAGCTGTTCAGCTCGCTCTTCAATATCCAGTGCAGTAGCTACCTGCACGATAGATTCCTGCCAATTACGGCGATCATAAGTGATCGTAGGCGCGATCTTCTCGAGTTGTTCGAGAATTTTGGCATCCAAACTGGCATTGGCAATAATGAGGTCCGGATTGGCGCTGACTACAGCTTCAAAATTGACACTTTCATTGATGGGTTCGACATCCACGCCTTGAGCTTCAAGTTGCTCATTCAGGTAATCTTGCCGACCAATAGGTGTAGCAAGTACCAGTGGTACCTCCAAGGAGAGGATAATGTCCTCCATATTAATGGACACAATCCGTTCGGGATGTGCCGGGATTTTTTTGCTGCCACTAGCGCTCTCCACGGTCTTAGTAGCTGATTCAGTGGATGAGTCGCCATCTGTCCCCGCAGCTGACTTTACGCCATCTGCAGATGGCTGCGAAGTGCTTGCAGGTGTCTGCCCACACGCAACAAGTAACATGGCGAGTATGAACAGGATCCCCGTTATTTTGACATAATGCTGTTTGTACATCATAATCCCCCTGTGTTTCTAATGATATTGATTCTCAGTACACTATATATTGTAGCGGTCTCATGTTGGGGGAGACATAGCCTTCTGTGCTATCCGGTCATGGATTAATGTGCTGAGTCCCACCAAAAAGTTTCAGGGTTTCATCGATGATCTGATCATGGGCATATGGTGAATAATCCAACCAAGGCATTTCATCAAGCAGATATACATGTTGGTTCTGCACAGGCATCAAATCTTGCCATAACTGAGTATGTTGTACTTTATGCCAACGTTGCTGGGATTCTGAGTCCTGGTCCACAATCAGTAACATGCGATCTCCAACCATTTGAGGCAACTCCTGATCATCCAATACACGATAGACTTGCCCTGGAAGCAGATCGTGTGAAGGCGACACGTCGAGATCGTTATATAGAACAGCGCCCCCATTGCGTCGCCCGTAGATTAACAGATGACCCATCATGATATGAATAATGGAGACCGTATCCTTACCGATTAAATGAGTAAGCTGCTCTTTGGCTTGGATTACCTTGTCATCGTACTGCTCCAACCATTGCTGAGCATCTTGTTGCTGTCCCACAATGGAGGCAACTTGTATGAAGTGTTCCCGCCAGCTCAATCCTTTCCATGGGATAACGATGGTAGGCGCAATTCGCTGCAGCGTTCTTTTTAACGTATTGGCTTCGTACTCATTACAGAGTATGAGGTCCGGGCTCGCTTGCATCAACAACTCAACGTTGGTTTGCCAGATACGAGGATTCATGCGTTTGCTACGTCCCAGATGATAAGGGATATTCGAGAAAAACAGATTCCTGTGTTGATCCCGTCGGTTATCGATCAATGCCGCATGGGGGATGATCTGTAATGCCAGCAGATGGCCAGTGGTTCCGAAGGAGAGAGTGGCAATTTTACTGCGTTTCTGCCGTTGATAGGTAGAGGGAGACACGCCAACATATTTTTTGAATTTGCGACTAAAGTAAAACTCGTCCTGAAAACCAACCTGTGAGGCGATATGTTTGATGGTTTGGCCGGGGACGAGCAGCATCTCTTTGGCCCGGTCCATGCGGATGCTATTCACGTATTCCATGGGACTGATGCCAGTGCTATTTTTGAATACCCGCGAATAGTGCCACACACTCATGCCTGCCACTCCGGCAAGAACTTCACGAGAAAGATGCTCAGCATATCCAAGCTCAATAAGTTCAATCGTTTGATCCAAAGCAGAGGTGTGTTCGGAATCTCCTATTGAACTTTCTTTGGGAGGAGCATACACATGGGTCAACAATTCATGCATCAAAGTCTGAATACGAAATGGACGATTTTCTTGAGGTACAGAGATGCATTCGTGGAGCTGTGAGGCAATTCTGGTACATTCCTGAAAAAGTTCATGCGGTAATTCATCAGCGTAAGATGAACGAAGTAACCCTTTTTGGTATACCTCCCTTACAGTAGAGCCGGAAGTAGCTTTATTGATATCGGAGAGAGGCTTCAACATATCAAAATATATCGCGATGCCCTGTAAAGGATGAACCTCATCCGTTGTATATTCTATCGCTGTTCCTGGCAGGATCAGATACATTTTGCCGAGTGTGGCATGATTCAGCCTGTGCCCAATACGGATATTGGCCTCACCACCAGTACAGATGAGCAGAAGATGTGAGTCCGTTAATACGAATGGGGGAAGAAAAGACGCTTGATCGAGAACTTCGGATGTCTTGAATCTTGCATATAGGTCACGGGTATGTTCACCGTTAGATATCAGTGGAAAGACTTGCAAAGTCACCAGAATCCCTCCTTAACTTGCAATAGTAACATTACATATGATGTATTTGAGAATCATTATCAATTATTGCATATTGTCATACAAATAAGAAGTCCATATGATAATATGAAAATGAAATAGCGAATTCTGATCATTTAACCGTGTAACTCTCCACTATAAATTGAATTGAATTAGGTTACCGAGTTGGAAAATAGCCATTACATAGTTACTATCATGCAAACCGTTGAGCGAATAACCAGTAAAAATCTCAACTGATGTTAATCGTAGAATTACTTAAATAACAGATCATTTAATTCACTACGCAAAAAAAGACAAGCCCCTCTCCTACGATGTCCGCAGGAAGAGGAACTTGTCTTTTTAATTAGAGCTTGCGATTAGTATCTTTCCAGAATCGTCTGTGTTTTCAAGCCATCTGCAGGAATCAGCCAGTTGTTGTTCTCCAGCAATTGCAGCAGTTGGGTACGCAGTCCGGATACGGCTACAGCATCATCGGTTTTGAAAGAAACCTCTACGATATTCTCAATACCTGTACCTGCTGCGTCACGGATCGGCCATACTTCGAGTGTAAGCTCTTGACCATTCCATGTACCTTCATATCGTTGGAACGTTATCGGACCATATGCACGGGATTGAGTCAGTTGCTGCTTGCCCCAGTTGGAGGAAGTCCAGTTTTTCAATTTGCCCGGAAGCTTGTCCAGTAACATGTTCAAGGCTTCTTGCTGCGAAGGAAGTTGAACACCTGTCGTTTTGGTATCGACTTTTTTGGTATTGGAGAAGCTTAGTGTCTGTTTGCCGTATCCCCAATCGATTTCAGCCTCGTAATTATCATCAGACTTATCAAATCCTTCTTGGTTAGCGAGAGTCAGCGCTGCGTTGATATCGCCATTGATCACAGGGTAGCGTTTTTTATAAGTCAATTCGTAGTTATTCTTGTCATCTTTTTTTCGAAAACGAACGTTCCATCCTTGTTGATCCAATCCGAGAGCATTGGTGTCGAAGTACTCTACGTTAATGTTTCTTGGCGTGGAACTCAGGCCGAGTGTCTGAATCACTTCACTGCGTGGTGTCCCATCTGTATTCAAAACCAGTTCCGGCTTGGCCAGAAACTTCACTTCATAAGCAGGAACGGCATTGGCAGCAGCTGAAGCCTGGGGTGCTCCCAGAAATGTCATTCCACTTCCCAATGTTACGATGCTCAGCATGAATGAGGCGGTTACCTTTTTCCACTTTTTCAAAACCAATCACTCTCCTAATCTGGATTAATGTACAGATCCCACTTTATCGCCCGAGTATCTGAAAGCGATTAACGGGGAGCGCACATTGCGTTAACCCTGCATAGATTTGATGAATGGCAAACGATAGTTTATAGCGGATCAGGGCAATCAGCCATAGAAAGGGGGGAGCCGTGACTCACCTCTCGTAGCACTTCTTTGAAGCGGTTTACCTGAACTGAAGGGTGGCGGTCCTTGTTATGTACCGTATAGATATGGCGCGGCGCTTGCTCTCCCGGAATGGGAAGAACTTGAATGAGCCCGTGCTGTTCCTCCCACTGTACCGCCATCCGAGACATGAATGAGACATGCCCCCCGATTAACACGAGCTGTTTGATCGCTTCCAGGGAATCCATCTCCACGGTACTCCGCAAACGAATATCATGTTGCGCAAGCCATTGATTGGTTAACCGACGAGTACTGGATTCATTGCCGTGTAGGGCAAAAGGAATCTGCGCGATATGATCAGGGGTTAATGCATCCTTCTGGGCCAACCCATGCTGCGGAGAACAGATCAATACCAGGTCGTCTTCACACAACGTCTCAGCTTGCAGTGCGGGTCCAACAAATGGCTCGGAAGAGATCACCCCCAGATCAATCTGATGTCGAATCAACATCTCGCGAATAACAGGTGATGGTTTGACGGATAAGATGATACGAATGCCCGGGAATTCCTGCGAAAAGGTATTGAATATGGCAGGCAGCAGATATGTAGCCGGTACATAGCTTGCTCCAATGTGCAGGGTGCCCCGATAGAGACTGTCATATTCCTTTACGATCCGCCTTGCCTCTTGGGTCAGAGCATTGATTTTGACAGAATAGTGGAGCAAAGCCTGTCCGGCCTCGGTTAAAAAAGTCTTCCCACTCCGCGATTCAAATAATCGCACACCCATCTCTTCCTCCAATGACTTCATATGAAATGTAACGGTAGGTTGTTTGATCCCCAGTAACTCGGCCACGCTTGTCATGTGATGATGCTTGTCGATCAGCTCAACAATTTGCAATTTGATCAGATTCAATGTTCCGACACTCCTCTCACTTCTACTATATAAATTGAACTAAAGATTTACACAGACACTACGATGACAGAACAACCTTCCAATCGCTGTTATCCCCAGATTTTTTTGATTCCCTTTCTCAAAGGGAAAATCCGGTGATAAAGGCGAACGCTCCGCTTTTTCAGGTTTTTTCTGTCCTCTCCGTTATCGTGCAAATGATTAGTTCACCTACTATAGATTTAATCTATGAACATCAACAGAATTCATCTAAAAAGTTAATTCCAATTTTACATACAAGACATACAACTCGCGAAAGCGGACGTTAGACTGAGAACAGTGCAAGAGATCAAGTAACAGAAGACAGGCAGGGATGCTTATGAAATTAGAGATGACAGGAATTCAAAAATCATTTAATCAAACACCCGCACTGCTGCCGACAGATCTAACGCTTGAACATGGAAAGTTCACGACCCTGCTCGGCCCATCGGGCTGTGGCAAAACAACACTGCTCCGCATGTTGGCCGGGCTGGAACAGCCGGACGCGGGGGAGATTCGTGCAGATGGTCAGTGTATCTACTCTGCGGTGAAGCGGATTGATATACCAACACACAAGCGTAATCTGGGCATGGTGTTTCAGGATTTTGCATTATGGCCGCATATGACTGTATACGAAAATGTAGCATTTGGCCTGAAGGCCGGAAAACAGAAATCTGATCTGCGACAAAAGGTGAACGAAGCACTTGGCATGGTCCGCCTGCAAGGCATGGAAGATCGATATCCTCATCAGCTGTCTGGTGGACAGCAGCAACGGGTTGCTTTTGCCAGAGCCGTAGCGGTTAGACCTGGTGTGATCCTGTTCGATGAGCCACTGAGTGCACTGGATGCTGTACTCCGGGAAGAGATGCGTATTGAGATGATGTCCTTGGTACGAGACATGGGACTGACTGCGCTGTACGTCACACATGATCAGATTGAGGCGATGTCGATGTCGGATGAGATTGTGGTGATGCAGAAGGGGCGGATATTGCAAAAAGGAAGCCCGGAAACGATCTACTCGGCGCCAAGTGATCCGTATGTCGCTTCGTTTATCGGAAAGTCCAACTGGCTCACGCCTAATCAATCGATGGTGCGACCAGAGCATGTCACCTGGAACAAAACAGGTCATGATGATCTGTGTTATCCAGGGACGGTACTTAGTGTCAGCTATGTAGGTGAACGTTATGAAGTACGAGTGCAGATGGAAGGGCTGGGCGTATGGACAGCCTATATGAACCAAAGGGTGCGCGTAGGGGAGCGTGTACAGCTCTATGTAACCCCTGAGCGGATATGCCGAATGGACGGTTATGACCACCAGAGTATGAAGCAAAACGAAGCGATCGCAGTGGCATATTAAATTGTTGAACGAGCACGCAGTTGGAAGCAGAAGTACACATTTTATAAGAAACCAGGGGAGATGGACGAATATGTTGGGTATGAACACACGGAAAAAGAGCGCAATGCTGTTATTAACTGCGGTAATGAGTATCAGTTTGTTCGGATGTAGTACAGGGAACTCGACCACAGGCAACGCGGCACAACCCGCGGGTGAAGGAAACACAGCAGCGGCGGCGGAAACAACGAAACCGGCTGGCGGCAAGTTGGTCTTGTACAGTGCTGGCCCACAGAAGCTGGCGGATAACATTGTGAGCGGATTTACAGACAAAACAGGGATCGAAGTTGAGATGTTCCAGGGAACGACAGGCAAAATTCTGGCTCGTATGGAAGCTGAGAAATCCAATCCGGTTGCAGACGTTGTAATCCTGGCCTCTTTACCTTCAGCACAGGCTCTGAAAGCCGATGGACTGACTATGCCATACCCTGAAGCAGCCAATGCAGACAAGTTGAACAAGGACTGGTCGGATGCAGAGGGCAATTATTTCAGCAGCAGTGCTTCCGCACTGGGCATTGTGTATAACACCAAACTGGTATCTACACCACCAACAAGTTGGGCAGAGCTGGCTACGCCTGCGTGGAAAGATGCAGTAAACATTCCCGACCCTACATTATCAGGTTCAGCACTCGACTTCATCACAGGATACCTGAGCGCAAATGGTGAAAAAGGTTGGGATCTGCTGAGTGCCTATAAAGCCAATGGTGCAGCGATGGCAGGCGCCAATCAGGAAGCACTTGATCCGGTCATTACGGGGGCCAAAAGCATCGTAGCAGCAGGTGTGGACTACATGGCGTATTCCTCCAAGGCAAAAGGCGAACCACTGGATATCGTATATCCTGAGGAAGGCACGGTAATCAGCCCAAGACCGGCAGCGATTCTGAAATCCAGCCCAAATGTAGAGAATGCCAAAGCGTTCATTGACTACCTGTTGTCTGATGAAGCACAGAAGCTTGTTGCAGATGCCTATCTGATCCCGGGCCGCGAAGACATTGAAGCGACTAACCGTGCCAATGTGAAGGATATTCCACAGCTTAAAGTGGATTGGAACTGGATGAGCGAACATGGCGAAGAGACAGCAGCTCGTTTTTCCGAGACTTTTAAGTAAGTACTTTTGCATATGCAACATACCGAAAGAAGAAATAAGATAGAGACAACTAGGCAAAAGGAATACCTGCTGTCTGTGGAAAGTCATGTGAGGTGAACGTAGTGAAACCTGTTGTAATGGACAACAACCGAATTTTTCGGAGAGTGGGCGTGATTCTGGCCCTCTTTCTGCTGACTATAAGCATTGGCGTACCGCTCTTGCTGATCTTCTGGCAAAGTGTGTATCCGGACGGACAATGGGACTGGATGGCTCCGATTCGCACGATTACAGGTCATCATCTATCGGGTGTATTGCTGAATTCCGTCTGGCTTGGTATCTGCGTTGTAGCAGTAACCACGCTGCTGGCGCTACCGCTGGCTTGGATGATGGCGAAGACTCGGATGGGTGAGCATCGCTGGGTGGATGTGATCCTGATGATTCCGTTCATGACCCCGCCGTATATCGGATCGATGGGCTGGATTCTGTTTATGCAAAAAGGGGGATACCTGCAGCAATGGCTGCCCTCATCTGCTGGCTGGAGTGAGCTGTTCTTCAGCTTCTGGGGCATGGTGCTCATCATGAGCCTGCACCTGTTCCCATTCCTGTATCTGCTGCTTCGGGATGCATTGATCCGCATCGGTGGCAATCTGGAAGAAGCGGGAGCTGTGCACGGTGCACGTGCGGGGTATCGTTTCAGACGTATTATTTTACCCCTGTTGTTGTCGTCTTACGGCATGGGAATCATGCTGGTCTTTGTCAAAACGATTGCGGAATTCGGAACACCGGCGACCTTTGGACGCAAGATTGGCTATTATGTCATGACCTCCGAGATCCATAAGTACATATCCAGTTGGCCGATTGACTTCGGCAAGGCGACTTCACTGGCATCGGTGCTGCTGTCCGTCTGTCTGGTGATGTGGTATATGCAGTCTGCCATGAGTCGAAAGTTCACGTATCGTCTAGTCGGTGGCAAAGGACAACGTTCGAAGCGATATTCTCTTCGTGGCGGAGCAGGATGGTTGTGCGGGGTATATCTTGCAATCCTGTTGATCCTGTCGATAGGTATCCCGTATTTCTCCATCATCGCCGCTTCGACCATGAAGTTACGGGGATCGGGAATTGCTTTTGATAATCTCACCTTGGATCATTACAAGGAGCTGTTATCTTGGGGATCAGTGAGTATGAAGGCCATCGGGAACAGTCTGGGATTATCCCTCGCGGCTTCAACCGTTGCTGTTATTATCGGAACCGGGTTTGCGCTGGCGATCGGCAGATCTTCTTCATTCATGCAGCGTGTGATTGACTTGTTCAGTCTGTTGCCTAATACGGTGCCGGGTATCGTGATGGTCGTGGGTCTGATTCTGTTCTGGAACTCACCTTGGATGCCAGTTACGTTGTATAACACCTACGGCATGGTTGTGCTCACGTACGTTGTGCTCTTCTTGCCTTACACCGTGCAGTATGTAAAATCGAGCTTTACCCAGATTGACGGAACGTTGTTCCAGGCTGGGCAAGTCTTTGGCGGGAAGCCGCTGTATATTCTGCGGCGAATCCTGATCCCGCTGATCCTGCCCGGCATGCTGGCGGGTTGGATGATGACCTTTACGATTGCTACCCGGGAGCTGGTAGGTTCGTTGTTGATTCTTCCGCCGTCGATGCAGACGTCGGCTACGTATATTTTTGCCCAGTTTGAACAAGGTCAGGTATCCCTCGGAATGGCGATGGCCGTTGTGACTGTAGGCATGACGGTGCTGATGCTGCTGGGAATCGAACTGCTGAATTCAAAGAGAAAGTGGAATGCATCATGATCAAACTGAGCGTATGGGGCGGTGCAGGGGAACACGGACGTTCCGCCTATCTCCTGAGCGGGAGCCAGTTCCACCTTTTGCTGGATTGTGGTGTGAAAAAAGAAGGCACGGGCGAGTATCCGATGATTGACCCGGAGATTGTCCCCCAACTGGATGCGGTCCTGTTGTCCCACGCCCATGAGGATCATTCGGTCGCCATCCCTTTGCTGTACAAGATGGGCTACCAGGGTGAAGTGTGGACGACGAGAGAGACGAGGGCGCAGCTGCGTACGTATTTTGCCAACTGGCGTAGGTTTGTAGAGCGTGTAGGCGAAGAACTTCCTTATGATGAAGCAGATGAGCAAGCTATTCGTTATCGGTATCTGGAGGATGAGGTGGTATCCCAAACCTGGTTCGAACCCATTCCTGAAGTAAAAGTGATGTGGGGCCGTAGTGGACATCTGGCTGGATCGGTGTGGTTTGGGGTTGAAATGGAAGGTAAGCGGATTTTCTATTCCGGGGACTACACGTCCGAATCGATGCTTTTACAGGAGGATTGTCCAGCGGAGGCATTTTGGAAGACAAACATGCTTCGTGAGAATCCTGTGTCCGATGCTCCTAGCAGCGAGCGGTGGGGTATAGAGGAACTAATCGCTATAAACAGTGGGCAAAAGGCTGGAGAATTCATAACGTCACAAGATCAGACATCTGTTGCATCAGAGGCGTCGTCAAGAACACTTGTATCCATGGAGATACCCATGAAGCAGAGAAATTTCACATCCAATGTAGCAGATGGAGCAGTCAGAGCAGGCAGAGCAAACGTAGCAGACGTTGCAGACGCTGCGCCAATATCTTCGGTCGTGGTGGATCTGGCGATCATTGATGCGGCCTACGGTACGGACCAAGATGCACAGGCTGACAAACTGGAACAGCTGGAACAAGCCATTCGCCAGACGATTGCTCAAGGTGGAAAGGTGCTCTTACCTATGCCTGTCGTAGGGCGTGGACAGGAGATCATACTGTGGGCACAGCAACAATTCCCGGCTATCCCAATCGTAGTGGAACAAGGGCTGGTGGACGGCATGAAGCAGCTTATGCATGTTCCGTATTGGTTGAGGGAGAAGGGAGAGCATGTCAACGGAAGTTCGTTGAAAGACAAAATTGATGGCTTTCTGACTGGACGAGGATGGGATCTGCCTACGACCACTCAAGAGCGGGAACAACTGTTGGAACATCATGCTGCTTCGCTATGGTTTATTCCGGACGGCATGATGCAGTCCTCACTTGCTCGTTGGTATTATAGTCAATTATCGGACAGGGAGGAGAATCTGATTCTGCTCACCGGGCATGTTGCTCATGGTACATTTGGTGATAAGCTGCTACAGGTTCCTGACAAGTATGGAGTGTGTGAGGTGCGGAAAATACGTTATAAAGTGCATCAGGGCTGGAAGGATGTTGAACGGATGCTGCACCTGATTCCAGCAAAGCATACGGTCCTTGTGCATGCTGACCGGGCAGAGACGGACCGATTAAAAGAAGGTTTGCTCAGAAATAGCCCGTCACCGGGAACAGTTATACATTCACTGTCTGCTGGTGACGAGCTATATCTGTGAATTGTGCATGAATCAAATTGCTGCGACAGATTGGAACGTCCCTGGGGACGTTCTTTTTCCATTGATGTGTGATCTTTAGGGTTCGCGATGAATAGGGTGTTCCAGTTCGGCATGACCCATCAAACTATCAACGGCTTCACCATCCACCAGTATATCCAGGCTGTTCACTTCATCAAATTGAAACATCGTTGTAGTTAAAGCTTCCAATGCGAGCAATTCTCCACTGGTACCGAGATTGGCTTCAGCGGGGATATGAACATCCAAAGTCACCGTACCCTCAGCATATTGGACAGAGAGCAATTCCACCTGCTCCCAGAGGGAAACAAGCTCCGAATCGGTATTCGTCTGCAACGCTGCAAATGTTTTTTCATATTTTTCGGAATCATCCTTGTATTCAATTTCCTGCTCTGTTTTCTCAAGCTCCAGCACCTGTGAGTCTGCCAAGTAAATGTCGACGACTTGTGTATTCATTGTGCCCAGGTCCACTTCCGTTTCGGATGGGTTTGGTGACTGCGTCTGTCCTCCCTGAACAGCAGGTTCATTCGAACCGGATTGGCTCACTGGCTTCTGGGCACATCCAACTCCGATAAGGATCAAGCATGATAATATAAGTGCACAACCTAGCTTCTTATTCAAAGAATCACTTCCTTTATCTGATTTATTTGATGATTTATAGGCCCAAATACTCCTTGATTCCATCGGCTATCGCTTGAGCGGCTTTCATCTGAACAACTTCGGACGACATCAGTTCTTCATCGAGCACATTACTCAAGAATCCCACTTCCAAAAGCACTGCAGGCATGGTCGTGTCTCGGATTACTTCCAAGTTGCCATTTTTCACACCACGATCTCTGAGACCCATGGCTTTCACCAAACGTTGATGAATGATAGTGGCTAATTCCTTGCTATTACTGCGTTGATAATAGTATGTCTCCGTACCTGTGGCTTGGGGGGCGGACTTCACACTATTGCCGTGGATAGATACAAATACATCCGCATTTAATTGATTGGCGAGTTGAACACGCTCAGGGCGGGTCGGATAGGTATCACCTTCACGAGTCATCACCAATTCGATATTGGGTTCATTGAGCAACAGGGCTTGTACTTTGTGAGCTAATGCCAGATTGTATTCCTTTTCGGGTTTGTTCGTGATGCTGATCGTCCCTGGATCACTGCCACCGTGTCCTGGATCGATGACCACAACCTTGCGTCCTGAGTCGCCTACTGGAGTGACTGGAGCAGGTGTGACATTGTCACCCGCAACATTCAGATCAATAATCAGTTTGTCGGCAATGACGTTCTGGCTGTACTGGACATTCTTCACATTATTCAATTCTACAACAATTCGAACTTGCTCCGGTTCTCGTTTGAACAGTGAATATCTCACTTCTGTCACATTGGGATAACCGCTCACATCCAACTTGCCATTGAGTCCTTGATCCAGCGGCTGGGAGATATCACCAAAGGTGGCTCCGGGCAAGTCCACAACCAGACGATCAGGGTACTTGAGGGTCGTTACTATCGGCTGAACGGCCCCATCGGTGGATAACACGAGCTGATTATTGGCAAATTGGATATCGGTAACCTGAGCGGTAGAGCTTGAATCCCCTTTTCCAGGACTATTTCCTGGTTCAATAGCAGGTTCCTTACTGGTGTTTGTTAAGTATACGATCTTGTCTTGATTGTTCCATCTTACCTTAAGCCCCATCTGTTCACTGACAAATCGAATGGGAACCACCAGCGTTTTATTCAAAATCTGCGGTGCTGTGTTCAAAGTGACTTGTTTGTCAGCAACCAGGGCTTGCTTTTGGTCCACGGTTAGGGAAATCGTCTGTTGATCTTGCTTAATTTTTACAGTGCGTGCTTGTTGGTTCCAATCGACTTTGAATTTCAAATTTTCGGCAACGACACGAATCGGGATCATCACGTTTTTATTGATAATCGTTACCTGTACATCACTTGGGAGGACTAATTCCTCTCCATCCATAAAGATTTTCGACGTGCTTGCAGCGGCATTTCCCTGATTAGGGAGCAAAACGAGTAAGAATAGACTCAAAAACAGTAGTAAAATGGTTTTCTTCATTATGCACCTCGACTAATATTAGATCATTTTCTTAATTCCAAAATATCCCTACATAATATAAACGGTAAAAATGTAAAAATGTTTCTCTTCTGATATCTAATTATCAATTGATGGAAGAAAACATGAGGTGTGATCGCAAATGGGATGAATCTCTCTCTTTTTATTTTCAATGATGTAATTAAATTTCATATAATGTTTGACTTGTGAAATTTAATATCATATACTGGGTGAAATTATGGCAGGATGACGTGTTCATCGGGTCTTGCAGGAGGTTGGAAGTGGATGGATACAGGCAGCTATCCGATGTGGGAGAAGTATCGTTTGAAGCAGGAGCATCTGGTCATCGGACTAATGTCAGGAACGTCACTTGATGGAACAGATGCGGCACTGGTGCGTATTCAAACCGATATGAGCGGGGCATTACAGCAGATCGAGCTGGTTGATTTTGTCTGTGTGCCGTATTCGAATGGATTGAGAGACGTACTGATCCGGTTATGTTCACCGGGGACGTCGCGTGTCGACGAGCTGACAGCCGCACATTTTGGTGTATCGGAGTGGTATGCGCATAGCGTTACGGAACTGATGCAGTCTGCCGGTATCTCAACGCAGCAGGTGGATATGATTAGCATGCATGGACAGACGGTATGGCATGCTCCTGTAGCATCTGCATTTCCAGGGCCAACGGGAGCAAGTATTGATGTGGTATCGACATTGCAGATCGGTGAATGTGCTGTCGTTCGAGAACGGACAGGACTGCCAGTGATTGGCAACCTTCGGGCAAGGGATATGGCCGCTGGTGGGGAAGGTGCCCCGCTTACGCCTTATGCGGATGCTCTGATGTTTCGTAGCCCGACGGAAGGACGGCTGGTGCAGAATATCGGTGGCATTGGCAATGTGACGGTGCTTCCCTCCGAGTCATCTACCGAAGGTATTTCGGCATTTGATACGGGACCAGGGAATATGGTGATGGACGCCATTGTGCGGCAGGCGACGGATGGACGGAAGCATTATGATCCGAATGGAAGTATTGCCGCACAGGGGAAGGTCGATCAGGGTCTGGTAGACCTGTGTTTGGAGGATGAGTATTTCAAAAGACTTCCACCGAAAAGTACTGGGCGAGAAGTATATGGAGCCGCGTATGCAGTGAGACTGATGGAGATGGCCGCAAAGCGTTCCTTATCTCTTGAAGATACGCTGGCTACTGCCACCTGCCTGACCGCGGAGACCATCGTGCGTGCTGTGAAGGATTTTATCCTGCCCAAGGTGCAAATATCGGCCATGCTCGCGTGCGGTGGTGGCACTTCCAATGCCACGTTAATGGAGATGATCCGTCAGAGACTACCGAAGGATATCCGTTTGGAGCGAACGGCAGATCATGGTATACCCGATGATGCTCGGGAAGCCATTGGATTTGCTTTACTTGGCCATGAGGCACTTATGGGAAGAACCAATACACTTCCGGCCGTAACCGGCGCAAAACACGCCGTAATCTCGGGCAATCTCACACTTTAGTGAGACCTGAATTTAATATGAGTTCAGTTATGGAAGGGCGAGGAATTCGATTAGACGCGAGTGGAATTATAAGATAAAATGCTTGTACATGAATGCAGTACGGAAAGGAGGAGCGAATGGAAGGCATGAAAGGTGGACTTGTACGTTTACGCGCATTAATGGATGACTTGACCCCGTCCGAACGGAAGATCGGAGCTTATATTCTCGATCACCCGCAAGAAACTGTTCAATCCTCGGTGGCCCAGTTGTCTGAACGGAGTGGAGGTAGCCCAGCTGCCATTATCCGTCTCTGCAAATCACTAGGTGTAACGGGTTTTCAGGAGCTGAAGCTGAAGATTGCCGGAGATTTGCAGACGAGTGAGCCATATCAATATACGGAGATTCGTCCCCAGGACTCCATGGAGAGCATTATTCAGCATGTGTCCGCAAACAATATTCAGTCGGTGAAGGATACGGTTCATATTCTGGACCCACGTCTGGTGGAAAAAGCCGTGGACGTGCTTCATCAGGCGAAACGGATCTTTTTCTATGGAGTAGGGGCCTCCAACCTGATTGCGCTGGATGCACATTACAAGTTCATGCGAATCAATCGCACAAGCTTTTCGTTCGCCGATCCGCATATGCAGATTTCGTCCGCAACGACGCTTCGTGAGGATGATGCGGTGGTATGTATCTCGTATTCAGGGGAGACGTCGAACGTAATCTCCTGTCTCAAGCATGCTCATGATGGCGGTGCAGCGACAATCAGCATTACCAAGTGGGGCAGCAATACACTCAGTAGTATGGCGGATGTGCCCCTGATGATTACTTCCACCGAAAGTGATATCCGAAGCGGAGCAACTTCGTCACGCATTGCACAGCTGAACGTGATCGACATTTTGTATCTGGCGATTGCCAGCCGCGACTACAACCAGTCGGTGGAATATTTGGAGAAGAGCCGACAGGCTATACTGGAACATAAATGAATCATACCCATATTGATCTTTTTTTGATTGTAGAGGATATTGAAAGTTATGAGGCTGTCACTAATATGTCTGTAGTCTTTTCTGAGGCTAAAGATAAGTAATAGAGGCCAAGCTTTGTGCTTCATTTAGGAGCAACATTTGCATCAAGCAATGAAGTTAAGAGGGGAAACATAATATCCCATATTAGAGTATGGTTATGCTAGACACATTGTGCACTTGCTCAAGATTCTCCAATGCGAGGTATATGATTGTCGTAGCCCATGGCGGGCCTTAAGATTCAATAAAAAGGCTGAACCTGGAGTGAAAATAACATTCCGGGTTCAGCCTGGCCGATAAAGCTACTCGATGAAGAAAAAAACTTCACGATGAGAAGCATTGCACCAACTTAGGTATTGACTAGACATTCCGTTCTGGTTTTTAGAGTTTGAATTAACTGCCTGGTATATACTATATTAACCCAGACCTAATCCATTTTCTTATTCTGTAGAAACCAAATAAGATGACCGCTAACATTAGGAGTGATAATAGTAAAAAAGCCATGTTACTTACCATACCTAACTCACCCCAATGTAAAACAGTGTAAATTATTATAGAAATATCAAGAATTACTAAAAATATAAGAGGAATAATCCAAGCGAGACGGAGTTTGTAATTTTTCAAGATTCTATCCCTCCCGACATTATATATTACTTCTTAGTATCCATTTACAATTGAAAAACTGGAGTTAGGCCAATACTTCCCTCCTCTAACGTTCATTTCCATTGCGTTGTTTTGATATTGAGCTGCTGTTCTACTTAAATCCATTCTTGATTTTGTTGCATATGCTGAAGAAGTTAATCCCGCAAAAGTTGTTAGAGCACCTACATAGTTTGAAACAATTGCAACCCAGCCAGCAGGGCCAGAGGCAAATCCGACTACCATTATAACAAGACCTGCTAATGCAGAAATCCAACCTACTGTTTCTGGCCAAAGTGCTGTGTCCATATATTGTATTACATACTTCTCATAATTGTTGATATAACCTTTGTAGAGTACCAGTGAACTTGCCTGTGTAGAATTATTTTTGGTTGTGCCCGTGTACTTCAAATATTTATTTGGTGCACCGGGGCTTAATGATTGTACAACAAATGCACCAGTATCTAGTGTATGGTTGTAATAGTTATCGTATGCACCAGCCCGTTCAGTTGTTGAAGCGAGGGCCATGGCTTCTTCAACTTCTGAAATATATGATTTCAGTTCTGTTATTTGTGCTTTAGTGATACCTTGAGAGCTGGTAGGTGTAGCGTTAGAAGATAAATTCGACGTTAAACTCTCCACTTTTTTTCGAACATTTACCTCTTCCTTAGCAGTTAAACTCTCCTGAATGAATTGGGTTTTTTCTTGAGGATCAGTATTAAGTTTAAACTGCACAGCTTTAGTTTCCACCAGTGGAGTTAAAAATGTTTCAGTTTGTTTTAACTCAGTAGCTTCTCCAGTGTTCCAATTGTTTTTGAATTCTTCGTATACAACACTAGATTCTTTATAAGTAGCGTTAGTATCATAATAGTCTTCAATTACACTTAATTTAGTTTCAATTTCTAGACCATTATCTGTGATTTCAGTTATTGCATTTACATTTTTATAACCTGTTGGTTCATAAAAACCCTCTTCATTTTGGGTGTCTGACAAAGTTTCAATCGTATAAGATTCTACGTTCACTACAGTATTATCAGAAGTTTTCGCGTGGGAAGCAGGAGCTGTTAAAGATACAAAAAGTAAAGTTGCCGCAAGAAAAGTACTTAGAGTCTTTTTAATCAACATTACAACCTCCAATATTCTTTTTTAAAATAGACAGACAACTAAAAAACCATATCAATGCGAACGAATCCAATTTATAACCAATAATCACCTCTTTCTACCATATATAAAAGAATTCTACCATAATTTATAATAAATATATAGATTTATATCGTTCATATTCTATTTCATTTGAATAAAGATATAGATGATTTGGGAAAAGACGGGCAAAAACCAGATTTATTGTATGTCCGCGCTGGTGGGGATTTTTTTAATAGATTGAACATACTCGTGCGACATAAAAAAATCAAAAAAAGGGCCCAGACCAATGTCGGGCTCCTTCGTGTTTAACCATAGCCACCTGCGTTATTTACCGGATATAGCATTGCGGACAAATCCGTCAGCCAGATCAAGCCTGTGCTGGGCTTCTGTTACGTCCACGCCTGCCATCAGCATGACGATTGCCGTTTTTACATGACCGTCTGCACCGGTAAAAGCCTCTTCAATATCCGTTTCATTTGCTCCGGTTGCCAGATGGATCATGCGTTTGGCCCGATGGACAAGCTTCTCGTTCGAAGGGTTCAGATCAACCATGAAATTACGGTAAACCTTGCCCAGACGAATCATGGCGGTAGTGGTGAGCATATTCAGAATCATTTTCTGGGCGCTGCCTGCCTTCATACGTGTTGAACCCATGACAACCTCTGGGCCGACAACAGCCTCAATGCTTACATCAGCCAACAGAGTCATCGGCGTGCCTGCATTATTACTCAGGCTGATCACCGTAGCCCCGATCTCCTTGGCGTGTCTCATCGCACCGAGCACATACGGCGTTCGTCCACTGGCTGCAATGCCAACCACGACATCGTTTTTGTCTAAGCCATGTTCATCAAGGTCCGCAGCTCCCAACTCCTCATTATCTTCAGCACCTTCAACCGGGTCCTTCACTGCCCGGAATCCCCCTGCAATAATACCCTGCACCATGGAGGGCGGGGTTCCGTAGGTAGGCGGGCATTCCGAAGCGTCAAGTATTCCTAATCGTCCACTGGTACCTGCGCCTACATAAAAAAGCCTCCCGCCAGACTGAAACGCCTCCAAGATCCGATCCGCAGCTTGAGCAATGGCCGGAATGAGGGGCTGAATGAGCTCCGCAATCCGTTGATCTTCCTTATTAATTAGCTCCATAATTTCTGCCGAAGGCAATTCATCTATATGATCCGTTAGTGGATTGGGTTGTTCTGTTATTAGTGAATTCAGCATGTGATTCATCTGTATGGCCTCCTTCTCTCTTTTAAAATGATTCATTCAGGGAACAGCGTTTTTTTGCCAGTTGTGCTGCGCCAACCGCTGGAGCGGGGCCATCTTCACGATATACCAAGTCCAACTCTCCATAATATCCCGATAACTTCTGAATAAATGTATTTCGGAAAAGTGTAGCGTATCGAAACAGTGATCCGGACAGGACAACCGGAGTGGATGCAAATTCGGGATGACGGGCAATCAGCGCCTTGGCGGTATCCGCCAATTGTGAGGCTTCGTCAATGATCAGTGCGCGTGCGGCCTCATCTCCGAGTTCAGCAGCTTCTATAGCTAGGCGGGCGATGGATGCGGTCTCGGTTTTGCCCCAATCCGTCTGATACACTCGCGTCTTTAGCTCCGATATATCCCGAAGGTTCAGATTCTTTAGAAGAAGCGGGGTTAAACAGGTTGGAGGAAGAACACCGTCATAACTCTGCATAACCACTTGGAGTGCACGCTGCCCAATACGATAGCCGCTCCCCTCATCTCCGAGCAGATGACCCCAGCCTCCTGCACGGTATCGCTCGCCTTCCCGCGTAAATCCGTACACGATGGAACCTGTTCCAGAGATACACAATACACCGTGCGTATGTCCGAGAGAGGCCATCAGAGCAATCTCTCCTTCGGATACAACCCAGACTGGACAGTCTTCTGATACTTGTCGATTACGACTCTTCATATAGTTATTTACTACTTCGGCTATAAGTTGCCGTTCTTGGATCGCGTCTACACCTGACATACCAAGACATATACCCTCACAATTTGTCGATAAATCACTGATTAGATTAAATAGCTGTTCCAGCACTCGTTGCAGTTCGGAAATGGCCTGTTCAGTTGATACGCTGTGAGGATTCGTGGGACCGCCGCTGAGTCGGGCAAGAATTTCACCAGATTCAGAAATGATTGCTGCATCAGTATTGGTACCGCCTCCATCTACACCTACATATACTCGCAAAGTGGCTCACCTCGCTTGCTTGGGTTTTCTTTTTACATAGTATAGTTGCATGAAAAGAAAAAGTAAAATTAAATTTTATAATAAAAAATAATGTTGAATTTTTATTTTATAACTCATATAATGAATTCAATCTACAATTTTGGAAGGAATTAATACTGTTAATGTCAATTAAGTTGACGTTAATATTGCATTTAAGAGATTTAGCCTGCGACTGGCAGGCCCAATCTACAGGGGAGGTGCTTTTCCTTACTGCCGCGTGTATAGGTGGATGGCGTTTGAAGGCCGAACGATCACAAAGGGGTAGCATGGTTAGGCAATGAAAGAATCGGATGATGACATGCAAAGGAGATGAAGGGATGAAAAAGAAGGGTCTAGTATGGGCAATGTTGTTGATGATGGTTTTGGTTACTGCCTGTGGGAATAGCGGAGGTGCTACTTCGGATGACCCGAATGCCGATGATACGGTAACGGTATGGACCTATCCTGTACATGGCACATATGAAGATGAACTGAAGGATCTAATCTCTGATTTCAATAAGGAACACCCGAACATTACCGTGAAGACGGAAATGCTCTCCTGGGCGGAAGGCCCCAAAAAATTCGATGTCGCACTGAATGCCGGGAACCCGCCGGATCTGTATTTCCATAGTGTAGATGGTACGTATGTGAATACCGGGCTGGGGCTTGAACTGGACAGCTACCTGACACCTGAGATCAAGGACGACTACCTGCCAGGTACGCTTGAGTTAGGCCAGATTCAGGGGAAACAGTATGGACTTCCTTTATATCAATTCCAATGGGCTTGGGGTGGTAACAAACGCATTCTGGATGAAGCGGGCATTGACTGGAAATCGATTCAGCAAAATGGCTGGACCTGGTCCGAATTCAACGATGCCGCGGCCAAGTTGACCAAAACGCTCGATGGCGGGGCTAAGCAGTATGCGTTGGTTACGGATGGTACTTCGCTCGACTTCATTGAAATGTTATCCCGGAACAACGGGATGATTGATGTTCTTGATAAAGACGGCACGTTCCAATGGAATGATGGTCGCATTCTGGACACCCTCTCTTTTATCAAAAACCTAATGGATCAAGGGTATATGCCGAAGGAAACGGCGGCTCTCGCTCCAGCGAAACGGACGGATATGTTCTACGCGGGGGAAACGGCGATCATCTCCAAAGCGATTCCTTATTATGATGTGATGATTCAGAACCGCAACAAGGACATCGATGATGGCAAGGTGCAGGGAGAGAAGATTGATTTTGTCCTGTTGCCTGTACCGCATAATGATGATCAACCTGCGGCCACAACAATGGGCGGCGAAGGGTATGTAGCCTTCAAACAGAAGAAGGACAAAGGTGAGCAACATGCCAAAAATACGTTCTTGGTGATGGAGGCGCTTAGCGGTGCCAAAGCAGGGAACTCGGCCAATGAACTGGCGCTCCCATTCGTAAGACAATCCCAAGTGGAACTGTTTAAAGGAAAAGAGCTTGGTCAACCGGATAATCTGGCTGCTGCGAAAGTCATGGCAGAGGATATCGCTATGCCGGTTGTACTGGAACTGGATATCGACAAAGCATCTCAGCAAAAACAATTCAAGGAACAAGTTGTGAAGCCAAACATCCAGGCGCTGTTCTCGGGAGAAAAATCACCGGAGCAGATCGCAGAAGACTTCAAGAACAAAGGCCAGCAGATGTTTGGACAATAACTCGGACCATCAAACATAACGCAAAACCACATTGATTAGGAGAGGAGGATTCGCCATGCAGACCGCCCTTGCGCCAAAACCGTCAGTGCCCCGGACTTCCCGGGTTGCCCGGTTTTGGCGAGACTACGGGTGGGCGTATTTGTTCATTTTGGCGCCTGTCCTGCTGTTTCTCATTTTTACGCTGTATCCAGTACTTACGGCTCTAATTATGAGCTTCCAGAAATACAACATTATGAATTCGACGTGGGTTGGATTGGACAACTATGAGCGACTGGTGAAAGATGAGACGTTCTGGAAGTCGATCAAAAATACGGTGATCTTCACTGTTGGCACAGTCCCGGTCAATATTCTCATTACATTTGTACTTTCCTATTTCATCTATCAGATGAAAAGTAAATGGCAGACTTTTTTCAAAGCTACCATGTATCTGCCTGCGGTAGCCTCCGGGGTAACCATCTCCATTGTATGGCTGGCCATCTTTGATCCTACCGATTCGGGGCTGCTCAACCGTTTTCTCGGCTTGTTTGGCCTTGATCCGGTGATCTGGCTGGGCCAGTCGGGAACGGCACTTTTTTCCCTCATTCTAATGAACTGGCTCGGATCACACGGAGCGGGCATTATTCTGTATCTGGCAGCCATGGGCGGTATTCCGAAATCGCTGTACGAAGCGGCGGATATTGATCATGCCAGCGGCTGGACCCAGTTCAGCAAGATTACATGGCCGCTACTCAAACCAACGACTCTATATCTGCTCGTCACGGGTGTTATTACATCCTTCCAGGTGTTTATCTCGGTATATCTGATGACACAGGGTGGACCAAACTTTGCGACAACTACAATCGCGTATCTGATCTACGAGACGGCATTTAAATTCTATGAATTCGGATTAGCTTCGGCACAGTCGTTCGTATTGGCGATTATCATCATAGTCATCTCCGTCATACAGTTCAAATATTTCTCCAGCGATATCGAGTATTAAGCACGTTGCATTAAGCATCCGGGGGTGAATAAAATTCATGAAATCAACACAGAAAAAGATACTGCTCGTTGTTGCATCCATTCTGCTGGTGGTCTGGGCGCTGGTGACGGTTATTCCGATGTATTGGATGCTCGTTGGTTCGGTGCAGGATAGCGCAATGTCGGCTTCGTTTAAACCACAGATGATTCCGGAGCAATTGTCATTATCACCATATGAGCGCTTTTTTGCCAAAACCGATGCCTGGCGCTGGCTGTACAACTCGCTGCTCATCTCGATCATTCTGACCGTAACCAATGTATTCTTCGCCTCCCTGGCGGGATATGCATTTGCCAAACTGAAATTTCCGGGTAGTCAGGCGGTATTCTGGACCCTGCTCGGGACCATGATGATTCCGGCACAGGTGACGCTAATTCCTTTGTATATTCTGATGGTCAATGTATTTGACCTGGGGGATACCTATACAGCTATTATTCTGCCTGCTGCCGTCAGCGTAGGGAACATATTCCTGATGAAACAGTTCATGTCCACGCTGCCCACATCACTGATCCATGCGGCGCGTATCGATGCATGCAGCGAGTTCGGCATCTTCTGGAAAGTCATTCTGCCGATGGCAAAGCCGGGAATCGCGGTGCTGGCAATTTTCACATTTGTAGCTTCGTGGAATGAATTTTTCTGGCCGTTCCTCATTACCAATTCCAACGAGATGCGGACCATTCAGGTAGGGCTGGCCTCGTTTGTATTTGCCGAATCAACGGATTTCGGCGCAATGATGGCCGGGGCTACCATAGGTGCTCTGCCCATGATCATTCTGTTCTTCTCACTGCAACGTTACTTCCTGCAGGGCATTACGATCGGTGCGGTAAAAGGTTAACTTTTAGTTCAGGACAAGCGACAACGTAAAGGGGGATCTACCTATGGCACGCGTGGAGTTTCGCCAAGTGCGCAAAGAATTCAAAGACGATCATAAAGGGACGTTCACGGCTGTGGCCGGCTCGGACTTTGTTATAGAAGATAAGGAATTCGTAGTGTTTGTGGGTCCTTCGGGCTGTGGCAAGACAACATCACTGCGGATGATTGCCGGACTTGAAAAGCAAACGAGCGGTGATATTGTGATCGGTGACCGGCTTGTTAACGATCTGCATCCGAAGGATCGGGATATCGCGATGGTGTTTCAGGATTATGCACTTTATCCGCATATGACCATCCGTGAGAATCTTTCCTTTGGCCTGAAAAATCTGAAAAAGCCAAAGTCCTATATTGATGAACAGGTGCAGAATGCGGCCTCCATTCTTGGACTGGAAGCGATGCTGGAGCGCAAACCACGCGAGCTGTCTGGTGGTCAGCGTCAGCGTGTGGCGGTGGGACGGGCGATCGTCCGTGATCCGCAGGTGTTTTTATTCGACGAACCACTGTCCAATCTGGATGCCAAGTTGCGGGTGCAGATGCGGGTGGAGTTGGGAGAGCTTCATAAACGTCTCGGTGCCACGATTGTGTACGTGACGCATGATCAGGTAGAAGCCATGACACTTGGGGAACGCATCGTGGTCATGAATCATGGAGATATTCAGCAGGTGGCTTCACCAAAAGAACTGTATGCGAGTCCGCGGAATATGTTTGTTGCCGGATTTATCGGTTCCCCGGCGATGAATTTCATTGATGCACGGATTGAAGGCACGCAGGTTGTCATCGAGGGAGCATCATTCACCTTGCCAGCAGATGTACTCGCTCGTCTTAAGAGTCATCAAGGCAAGCCGGTAATTATGGGGCTGCGTCCAGAGCATATTTTTGGTGAGGATGTTGCTCCGAATATCCCGACAGACCACATGCTGCAGGCGCGAGTTCAGGTTGTAGAACATCTGGGCTCCGAGAATTTGGTGTATTTCCATTCCGGTACCCGTACCGTTACGGCTAAAGTTCATCCGGAAACACATGCTTATGTAGGTATGGACAAAAATTTTGTACTGGACCTGCGTAAGGCGCACTTTTTTGATCCAGAGACGGAGCTTGCGATTGGACGGGAGTAGGCGGGGCTGTTCTAAAAGCAATGAGCTTGAATGTGTATTATTATTGGCTCCCATTTGCACCGGTTTGAAATGTAACGAATCGCAGAGACGTTATTTACTCGAAGATGTTGTTTTTTAGGCTCTGACGCCTTATTTGTACCGAAATAACGGCACTGAAGTTCGTTACAATTGGCATGCCTCGAAAATTCGTCGTTTAAGGTGCGGTAAATTCGTTAGCACGTTGCAAGTTTGGTACAACATACTGACCGGTGGTGCGGCCAAGCCAACCGAAATGGGGAGCCCTTTTAAGACAGCTCTTGTGGGCGAACGCTTCGCTTCTCCAGGTTTGTTCTGTTTTCTCCGTTATCGTGTAAATGTTTAGTCCAACTTATATAGAAGGGAGAATAAACATGCGTAAGCTGAGTGAAGTATTGATCAAGTCGGGTGCGGAAATCTATCGGGATATTATTTCGGTGGCCTTGTACAGTGTCGTTAGTTCCATCGTATTGGTTCCCATTCTGATGTTTGCTCCGCTGCCGATCGCTATACTGCTTCTGGCCTTGATATATATGCCCATCCTGTTCGGGGTCTGTTATGCCGTACATCACAGATTGAAACGTAAGGAACGGCGTAATGGACTTAAGGATATCTGGGTCGGAACATTGAAGGGAGTAATCCCTGGAGTGTCGGTGGGGGTGCTTTTCGCGGTGCTTGGCTTCATTCTATGGTCAACCTGGTGGTATTACGGCGGACAGGGTGGAATTACAGGCACAGCAGTGGGTGTATTCCAGACGTTCTTTGTTCTCATGGCGCTGATGTCACAGTTCTATACCTGGCAGCTTGTTTTACAAAAAAACATGGGCATCGTTCAGGCGATGGGGGAAAGTGTAAAGCTGTTCTTCCGTCACCCGGGGTACACGATGGGCGCTTGTTTTCAGGCCATGTGCCTGACGGCTCTGCTGATGCTGACTGTCGTTGGTTTCGGAGCGTTGTTTGGAGGTATGTTTGCCGTCTATCAGCATAAGGTTGCTCTTAATGTGTTGGAGCCTGCAGAAGAGCCTGTCGTAACAGGCGGTAATGATCACCAGCATACAGGCTGGGTCAGCCAGGGGAATGTGTGATGGGTCAGTTGAATGGGACCGAGCAGATCCCGGCTGTAAAAACGGGAGTTGATCTTCTGTCCAGAGGGTTATCGCATCCATGGATAACAGGTAATCGAATCGGTCTAATTACAAACCCGACTGGTATTACAGCGGATTTTGTATCGACAATAGATGTGTGCGCCGGACTGGCTAATGCCGAGCTTACAGCGCTCTATGCCTGTGAGCACGGACTGGATGGAGAGCTTCAGGCGGGTGTCAGATTCGGAGACATGCTTCATCCACGTCTGGACATTCCGGTGTTCAGCCTATATGGAGATTACAAGAAACCTACGCCTGCAATGCTGGCTGGAGTGGATACAGTGCTGTTCGACATTCAGGATGTGGGTATCCGTTATTACACGTATGCCTCAACCTTGTTCCATATGATGGAGGTCTGCGCTGGAGCGGGCAAACGCATGCTGATTCTGGACCGTCCCAATCCGCTGGGTGGAAACGTTGTGGAAGGCGGTGTGCTGAACGCGGGGTATGAATCACTCGTTGGCGCTTGGCGTGTACCTGTACGTACCGGATTGACGGTAGGTGAACTCGCCCTGATGGTCAACAGCGAGATGGATGTACCTTGCGAATTGGACGTGGTTGCCATGAAAGGATGGCAGCGCTCCATGGAGTATGCGGATTGTGGGCTTCCCTGGATGTTACCCTCTCCCAATATGCCCACGCTGGACAGTGTGCGGGTATATGCGGGTACGTGCCTGTTCGAAGGTACTAATGTATCGGAGGGCAGGGGCACGACCCGCCCATTCGAGTGGATTGGGGCCCCCTGGGTTGAGGGTGAACGTTTGGCGGAACGATTTCGGGAATACAAACTGGAAGGTGTGCATGTGCATCCAGTGTACATGTCCCCAACATTCTCCAAACATGCAGGTGAGCTGTGTGGTGGCGTAAGGATTTTTGTAACGGACAGCCGGAAATTCCGGGCGGTAGAGACAGGGTTGGTGCTTTTGCATGAACTGGTTTCACTCTATCCGGAGCAATTCTGCTGGCTGGAGCCACCAGAGCCGGGTTCAAGGTACTTTATCGACCTGCTGGCAGGGGGTAAGGAAGTCAGGGAAACGATTCATGACCGCGCGGAATTCATTCGTTTAATGGATGCGTGGAATGTACAGGCAGCGGAATGGAAGGAGCGGCGAAAGCCGTTTTTGTTATATGAATGAATGGATGTTTGTTATCGGGGGGAGGCATGAAATGAGTGGGCCAAAAGAGTTATACCATTCGAGGCTGAAACAGATGACCTTGCGTGAGAAAGTCGGGCAAATGCTGCTTTGTGGCTTTCATGGCACTGAAGCTGTTGGTGATGTGGAACCCTTTCTCCGAAAGTATCCAATTGGTGGCGTAATCTACTTTGCGCGCAACGTTGAGTCGCCAGAGCAGGTAGAGCGGTTATCGTCAGGGTTACAACAGATTGCCAAAAGCAGTGGTAATGTGCCGCTCTGGATATCCATTGATCAGGAGGGCGGCATGGTTGCTCGAATTACCGAAGGGATAACCTTGATGCCTGGACCAATGGCCATTGCCGCTGCCGGTTCCATTGACGATGCATATCAGGCGGCATATATCAGTGGATTGGAGCTGAAGTCCATGGGCATTAACATGAACTTTGCTCCGGTATTGGATGTGAACAATAACGCGGCCAATCCGGTCATCGGTGTACGATCATTTGGCGAATCTCCACAATCGGTTGCAGAATATGGGGCCAGAACCATTGCGGGAATACAGGACGCTGGAATTGCAGCGACAGCCAAGCACTTCCCGGGGCATGGGGATACGGATACCGATTCCCATCTGGACCTCCCGATCATCACTCATGATCGTGAACGGGTAGAGCGCCTGGAGTTGATTCCATTCCGAGCCGCTATCGCCGAAGGTGTCGATGCCATGATGTCGGCGCATATTTATTTTCCTGCACTGGAGCCAGAGCGTCTGCCCGTAACGCTATCGCAAACCGTATTAAGCGGTCTGCTTCGCCAGGAACTGGGTTATGAGGGCATGATCGTGACAGATTGCATGGAGATGGATGCCATTGCCGTGAACTATGGCACTGTCGATGCAGCCGTAATGGCGGTAGAGGCCGGGGCAGATCTGGTGTTAATTAGCCATACGGCTAAGCTTCAAGCAGAGGCATTTGAAGCATTGTTAGCAGCTGTGAGGAGCGGGCGGATCAGCGAGAGACGTATTGATGAGTCGGTGATTCGCTTACTGATGTACAAGGCGAAGCGTGGTTTACTGGAGAGTGAAACGGGTGGTGCAGGTGATGAGGAAGTGAATATTGCAGTATCGAATGCATCATTGCCAGAGGCATTCAACGCTCCTGCTCTATCCAGTCCGTCGGAGCGCAACAGTTCATTACACCAAGAGGTTGCCCGCCGTATTAGCGAGAATAGTATCACACTGGTGCGCGATCAGCTGAATATGCTGCCTTTAAAGCCGGAACGCACGTTGGTCATAACGATTGCCACGTCCGTGACGACAATTGCTGACGAACATCTGAATCAGACATTCACCTTGGGATCAGCCTTATCCATTTATGGTCTGGATGTTGTCGATCTGATGGTCACGCCCGAAGAAGTCGCCATTCGTTCCGCACGTCTGCTTCAGGCAGCGGAAGCAGATGACATTCGGCAGATTGTGGTGGGGACCTACAATGCGGGAAGCTCCTCCGGCGATCCACAGTGCAGGCTGATTGGTTGGATACAGCAATTGGGCAAACCGCTGGCTGTTGTGGCATTGCGAAGCCCCTATGATCTGCTGGCGCTTCCGGATGCCCAGGTCTATGTAGCGGCTTACGAGAGCCGGCCACTTGCCATGGATAGCGTCGCTCAGGCGTTGATGGGGCACATTCCTTTTGCGGGGAAACTTCCTGTAACATTAAAGCAGACAGATGATGAAAGAGCGGATGTCTCCTAGACAGTAATAAGAATATGAGTTAATCTGCCTTTTGCAGGATGAAGAAGAGATGAATTGTGGATTGAGCGAAACGGAAGTGTGAGTCGTTAAAATGAGAACATATACAGAGCAAAGAGACGATCCTTTAAAGGACCGTCTCTTTGTGCTGTATAAACGATTAATTATGGATTATTGCAATTGCAGTGTTGCTGCTGTTTTAGTTTCAACTTCATCCAAAAGTGAAGTCATGTCCATACCTGCGTGGTTGCCGAGCAGGATAATGGTGATATCATCGGACAGATTACGTGAAAAGGCTGTAGCAAACCCGCCACCACTACCGTTGTGGAAGACGGTACGGTTGGTGCCATTCTCTTTGAGAATCCAGGCGTAGCCATAGTTTTTATCGGAGTAAGGCTCATACATCTGTTCAATCGTATCCTGGCTTAGAATCTTGTCCGTATACAACGCACGATCCCATTTCAGCATATCGTCCACCGTGGAATAGATGGTTCCTGATCCCGATTGAGACACATAGTAAGGCGCAGTTACCCATGCGTTATCTTCTTGAACAAAACCACTAATCGTGTGCACTTTACGGGAGGCCTCTCCCGAATTTTTCATGCCAAGTGGTTTCAATATCGTCTGCTGCACATAATCGGCATAACTCATACCGGATACCTGTTCAACGACGTATGCGAGCAAAACATAACCGCTGTTGCTGTACAGATAGGCACTCCCTGGTTCAAACTTCAGCGTTTTGTGACGAATCTCTTCTACAGTCTCTTCCATAGAAGTTCCTTCACTCCGACCAAATGCGGATGGCAGGCCTGAAGTCTGGGATAACAGCATATGCAGTGTGATCTGATCTCCCTTCGGTATACCCGAGATATACTTGGAGATTGGATCTTGCACATTAATCTTACCCTCCTCCACGAGACTCAGAATGGACGCGGCCGTGAAGGATTTGCTCAGCGATGCGATTCGGGTCTTCTGATCCGGGCGATTCAGCGTCTGTTCATCGGCAAGTCCGTAGCCTTGTCTTAGCAGAACTTCACCATCGCGGGCAATCAGCGCCATACCTGGATAGTTGATCTCGCGCAGATATGTATCCACGCTGGCAACCTCGCTGTTCAGCAGGCTGACCTGATCAGTGACCATATTTACACTCATCTGACCCGTGGCTGTGCGTTGGACCTTGATGTCTGCCTTGATTGCATTAGCCATGGCCCGGACAGGGACCATCAATGTACCGTTAACGGTACGTGAATTCACACCTGTAGCCAGATCAACTTGGTTAACCTTAATGGAGTTGCTGCCAGCCTGATGGATCAGCTTGTCTCTGCCAACGTTAACGGTAGCTGTCTTGGTGCGAGCATCCCATTTCAACGTGCCTTTAACCGATGTGACCACATCCCGCAGTGGAACAAACGTTGAACCTTTGATGATAAGTGGTGCGTTCTTCCAGGATTGTTGCTCACCATTCACTTCAATGTGAACTGCTTGCGTTGCCTGCGCTGCGGATGTCGTAATACCAGCTTGTCCCAGAATCGGGCCTGCGCACAGGATGAGCGCCAACAGAATGCGGAACATGGATGAATATACCGTGGAAATACGTTGTCTTTCATTTGACTTGCGTAAGATTTGAATCCTCTCCTTCCAATCGTTTCATGAATAGCCAGCTTATGAGCATTGTAAACGATCTCGCTAAGGGGGTCAAAACGAATAGAAGGATAAGGTGAGTTCATCTAACCTGACCGAAAAGATTAAATTTGTACTAATTTAGTATCGATACATAATATTTTTACAGCGATTGTCCGATAAAAGGATGGGTGAAGATTATGATGGGGGATAGTTAAATGAAGAAAAGGATTCGAAATTGGTTTACTTTAACCGTAAAAAAACGCCTGATCGCTGCATTGCTCCTGTTCCTGATTGTACCGAGCATTACTGTTGGTTGGTTGTCTTATCAAAAAGCTGCTGACCAGGTTAAGCTGGAAATTATTCGTTCCGCACAGGCCAAAACAGAAATGCTTAGTCTGCAGATAAATGAAATGCTGGATATGGAGAAGGATAACGCAGCGCAAATGGCGGCGGGTATTACTTCAAACGATATTATTAATAAATCCCCTGCACTGCAAAGGCAGATGGATCGGATGTCTCAGAATCATAAGGAACTGGGTGTACTCACCGCAGGTGCGGAAGATGGTAGCTGGATGAAATCTCCTGATTCCGGGGAACAGAATTATGATCCGCGTGAACGTTCATGGTATACGATGGGTATGTCTCAGGACGAACCTGTAATCTCGGATACATTCCAGTCTTCCACGACAGGTGAATGGGTTGTAGCGGTTGCCGCCAAGCTGGCTGATGGCAAAGGGGTATTTGGGGCCAATGTCAGCCTCAATCATCTGAAAGAATCCGTTGATCAGATACGTATTGGTAAAGAAGGCAAACTGTACATGTTGGATAACGGAGGTAAATTCCTGTTCCACTACAATATTGGATCCGGTACACAGTCGGATGAAAGCTACATTAATGAGATGTATACGAAGGAAAGTGGAACGGTGAAGTATACATATGATGGTCACGAAGTGGAAGCAGTGTATTTCACCAATCCGGTGACAGGTTGGAAAATTGTTGGTGAGATGGTTCCTTCCGAAGCAAGTGAAGCCGTAAGGCCTATTTGGATCCGTGCAATTACAATTGTGGCATCTGCATTGGTTATCGGGTTGATTCTGCTTATATTCATTATCCGCAGCATTCACCGGCCATTGCTGCAATTAACGCAGGCAGCATCCAAAGTAAGCGCCGGGGACCTCACCGTTCGGGTAGGTTTACAGCGCCGGGATGAGTTCGGACAGCTCGGGGAAAGCTTCGACACGATGACGACTTCACTACGTAGTGTGCTTGGAGAGGTGCATGATACATCCAGCCAGCTGGCGGCATCTTCTGAAGAGCTGATGGCGAGTTCCGAGCAGACATCCAAAGCCACAGAACAGGTGGCTGAACTGATGCAGGATGCAGCTGCGGGAACGACTTTGCAGAACAATAGTCTTGCTGCTACAGGTCAACTCGTGGGCGAAATGTCCATTGGAGTCAAAGAGATCTCATCAAGTGCTGAAGATACCGCTCGTATCGCTCTGGATGCATCCACGAAGTCGGAAGCGGGTATGGTTACAGTAGAAGAAGCCGTTACCCATATTCAGCAGGTGAATGATGAAAGCAAAGCCATGTCTGTGGTCATTGAGGATCTGCGCGCGAAAAATGAAGAGATTCTTGTGATCGTGGCCGAGATTACGGCCATTGCCAAGCAGACGAACATTCTTGCATTGAATGCGTCTATTGAAGCTTCAAGAGCTGGTGAGCAAGGGCGTGGATTCGCGGTTGTAGCCAACGAAGTGAAGACACTGGCTCACAGTTCAGGCGCTTCAGCCGAGCGGATTAATGAGCTTATGCATGAGATGCAGGAGAAAACCAATGCGGTGCAATCCACTTTTGCCCGTACGGGAGAAGGTATGGTGAAGAGTTCGCAGATGGTTACAGAAGCGGGCGAAGCATTCCAGAACATTCGTACTGCGGTACAGTTGGTGGCTGCACAAGCTGGAGAAGTATCCGCGGCTTCCCGTCAGATTGATGGCGGCATGAGTCATATCAACAAGGCAGTAAGTGATACAATGGTTCTGTCGGACAGAATTGCCTCTGGAACGGAAGATGGATCAGCGGCGGCTCAAGAGCAGTTGGCTACAATGGAAGAGGTTGCAGCTTCTTCGGCAGCATTGTCACGTATGGCTGAAGATCTGCAAAGCATGATTGAACGGTTTAAGTTGTAACAGAGATTGAAATGAGACAATGATTGAGGATAAATGCTTATGGAAGGTGCTGAAATGCCCTTTCTGCGATGAGACTGCAGGGTTGCGACCCTGCGGTCTTTTTTCTGTTGAACAACGGGGCATCCGTTATGTCTTTAAACACAACATTTTTTCGTTATATTGACATATAACAAACAAAATTATATTATATCTATAAATAAACAAACAAAAATATAAAATATTTGATTATTATACGGTTGAAATGACCATAACATTGATAAAAAGGGGCTTTAACATGAAATCATCGGAATCCTGGTTGCAAACAGCTTCATTGGAAGAGATCAAGCGTGGTTACATGGAGGAGGGTCCCGCCTATATATGTGTCTGTTGCGGATACAGGACGGAATCAGGGATTATCTATCCTGAAGAAGGAGTGCTCTATGAGGCAGCCCGTTATATGCGAGTGCATATTGAGAAGGTTCATGGATCGGTATTTGAATATTTGCTGGAGCTGGATAAAAGCGTAACCGGATTGTCTGATGTCCAGCGGGGCTTGTTGTCACAATTCTATGAAGGCAAGAAGGATGCTGAAGTACAGAAGACCCTTGGCATCGGGAGTGCTTCCACGATCCGGAATCATCGGTTTGTATTGAAGGAGAAGGAACGGCAGGCCAAAATATTCCTGGCATTAATGGAACTTCTCAAGAGTAAGGATACCCAGGCTCCAGCCGAATGGGTGTCACCTGTGACAAGACATGGACATACGATCCATCGTGATTCATTTGATATTACAGAACAGGATCGGGAAAAGGTGCTAAACAAGTATTTTCCAGAGGGTACCGGCGGTCGGCTGACGACGTTTCATATGCAGCAAAAGCATAAATATATTGTGCTCACCGAAATTGCCAAACGATTCGAGACAGAGCGCAAATATTCCGAGAAACAGGTCAATGAGCTGTTGAAGGAAGTTCATGATGATTACGTGGAAATACGGAGGTATCTCGTCGACTATGGTTTGCTGGAACGTGAGCCAGACGGCAGTCAGTATTGGTTGGGAAGCCACACAGATCAACAGAGCGCCAAAGTTGGAAAACAGGAGCGCAAAGAAAAGGGGGAGCAGGAGAAGATGAATCGTCGCAAAGAATTGCAGGAACAGGCCAAAGAAGTTAAAACGGAAGCGGGCGTCTACCAAATTCGGAATGAACGTAACGGCAAAGTTTATATCGACAGCACACTGAACCTGAAAACCATTAACGGACAACGGTTTATGTTACAGATGGGTAGCCATCTGAATCGAAGATTGCAGGCTGAATGGAATGAATATGGAGAGACTGCGTTTGTGATTGAGGTGCTGGAGACATTGAAACAAGACGATAACCCGTATAACGATTCCAAAGATGCACTCGCCAAATGTCTGAATCGCTGGTTTGAACAGTTAGAGCCCTACGGAGATCAAGGGTACCACGGAGATAAAAAGCAATCTGCTGAATAGGAGAGTCATTTCCTTTTATAAGAAGCCAGTTCCTTATAACTCAAATATAACCCAAAAGCCCCTTTGCCAATATGATGGCAAAGGCTTTTGGTATTACAGACTACTTAATTTTATAAGTTGAACTAATCGTTTGCACGATAACGGAGAGGACAGAATAAACCTGAAAAAGCGAAGCGTTCGCCTGCAAGCTTTCTGAAAGAAAGCTACATCGGAAGCATACGCTATCCCCGGATTTTCCCCTATGGAAAAGGGAATCGAAAAATCTGGGGATAACAGCGATTGGAAGGTTGTTCTGTCATCGTAGTGTCAGTGTAAATAATCTCTGGCTCAACGATTACAGCTTGAATTGTTCAACCAGCTTCTGCAGCTTGTGAGCCAGATGGGCAAGGGAATCAGCAGAGGATGATATCTCCTGCATGGAAGCCACTTGCTCCTCCGTAGCAGCAGAGATGTTCTCCGTTCCATCGGCATTGGTTTCCGATATGGCGTGGATCTGATCAATGGATTGCACCACTTCGGCTGTACTTGCAGACATCTGTTGTGAGGCGGCTGCAATGTTCTCAAGCTGATGATTGACGACCCCAACAGCCTCACTAATCTGGGCAAAAGATTCATCTGCAAACTGAACGGCACGAATGCCGTTGCTTACATCCTGTTGCCCGATCTGTACATTGTGATTGGCCATTGAAATTTCCTGTTGAATCGCTCCGACCATCTCTACAATCTTCTGGCCGGACAGGCTCGATTGTTCCGCCAGCTTGCGGACTTCGCTGGCAACCACGGAGAAGCCACGTCCATGCTCACCTGCACGTGCTGCTTCAATAGAAGCATTGAGAGCAAGCAAATTGGTCTGTGCAGCGATATCTGTAATGACAGATACCATCTCGCCAATGGATGTGGAATGCTGTTCAAGTCGTCCAGCAGTATCTGCCATACCTTGCACAAAGCGACTCACGGAACTCATCTCGGATACGGCCGTCTGCATGGTTGCATTCCCTTTATCCGCGAGCTCACTTGCTTGCATGGCAGCTTCGGATACTTGCTGTGTGCTGTTCGTTACCTGTCCTACACCTCCAGCAAGCTCTTTCATCTGTAGTGCCGTATGTTTCAGGTTGCTTGTTTGTTTCTCAAGTCCAGCTGCGGATTCTTCCGTGATCAGGGCGACTTGCTCTGTTGCTTTGGTTGTCTCCGATGAGTTGACTGCCAATTGTGTGGATGAGGCGGTTAACTCGTCAGCCGTGTGTCGCACGTCCTGAATAACGGTTCGCAGGGATTCGCTCATCTTATTGAAGCTGGTGCTCAGCTTGCCGAATTCATCCTGTCCTAATACAGCAACCTCGATGGTCAGATTACCATTACTAATTTCGTCAGATGCCTTCACCAAGCGGTTCAGTGGTTTGGTGATTGATTGCACAATCCAGAAAATAATAATGGAGCTTACCGCAATTGCAATTGCTACAACAATAAGTGTGGTGTATAGGATCGGACGGACAGATGCCGTCACTTCCCCACTGTCGATGACACCAACCACGGTCCAGCCCGTCGTTTCATTGGTGGAGAAAAAGGCGTGTTCCTGGTTTCCATTGAGTGTATAGGTCAGACTTCCGTTTTTCTGTGCAAAAATATCTTTATAGGGTGCCATGGTTCCTTCGGTCCCCGGTTTTTCGGTAGGATGTACAATGATTTTATTGGCATTATCAATGATATAGATATAACCCTTCTCGCCAATCTTCGTGGAGTTAACCGTCTTCGAGAGGGCTTCAAGCGATAGGCTGACAGAGACGACACCATGGCCATCCGTTGAGGTCTGAGCTACCGAAGCAACAACATTGCCGGTATTGCTTGATAAGTAGGGGGTGATTATGGTAGGAACATCTTTGTTCTGCGTAGCAGCCTGATACCACGGGCGTTCGCGCGGGTCATATCCTTCTTTGTTCACCGCAGTTACAGGGGAGTTAATATACACACCCTGATCGGTACCGATGGAGGCAAGTTCTACGTCATCATGCGTTTCCTTATAAGCGTCGAGCAAGGTACGGATGGTATCTGTTTCGTCACCCTGATTGGGTCCGACATTGCCTGCATCCAGCTGACTTGCCAGGAAATCAACATTTTTGCGTGTTGCACCAATGATCTGGTCAATGGTCTGGTTGAGCACAGTAACACTGCTGATCGCGTTCTCATACATTTTCTCTTCAACCTTGGCATCAGCTGTTTGGAACGAGATAATGCCCAGACTAATGGTTGGAATGAGCAATACAATGGCAAATGACAAAATCAGTTTCTCTCTCATCTGCATTGTTCTTTTGACCCCTTGTTTACGAATTTTTTTCATACACATTCCCCCTCTGTGTAACCCATCCTCATGTCTAGTGGACAAGCCCATCTGGTAAAAGATATTTCATTCCATCCTTTCCAGAAGTTTCTGGTGCTATCGTATGACAAATTTCGCGTTTATTCAACATAATTTATGAGTTTCGCGAAAATATTTTTCGATTTTGTAGGTATTTAGGATTACATCTGTTCTATAAAAAGTAATCTGTCTCTCCCTTAGTGCACATCTTGTGGTATATTTCTGAATTAATGTGAAGTGAATTCTGCAAAATGTGAAATCCATAAGACATGTAACTGGTCATGTTGAATACACAAAGAAGTTGTTTTCATGAAGAGTGGACCTGGATGGATCTACATCCATATATATCGGTTTATGGGGACTGAGATTGGAGAGGGGTTGTAAGGCAGTTGGACCAAAGTACACTACAGATATCTGGACAGGAGAACATGGAAGAGGTCCAGGATCAAGCTACATTCATGCAGGGGGTCAAAGATTGTATCCCAACCCTGCTTGGTTATTTGAGTATTGGCTTTGCGGCGGGTGTTATTGAAATGACCGCAGGTCTGAGTCTGGCGGAAACGGCACTGCTCAGCCTGATTTTATATGCAGGATCGGCTCAGTTCATTGCAGCAGGCATGCTCGCATCGAATGGATCAGCAATAGCCATCATGTTCACCATATTTTTTGTGAATCTTCGTCATTTGCTGCTCAGTGCAGCTGTATCACCGTATTTTCGGCATCTGACCCCGCTTAAAAATATGTGGATTGGTTCACTGCTTACCGATGAGTCTTTCGGCGTTGCGATGACACGTGCAATTGGCAGAGAAAGGCTCAGTGAACGCTGGATGCACGGTCTGAATATTACCGCATATCTGAACTGGTTCGTGGCTAATATGGCGGGAGCGTACTTTGGACGCTGGATCACTAACCCGGAACGACTGGGTCTGGATTATGCCCTGCCAGCGATGTTTATTGGACTGGTTGTACTCCAGTTGGTGCATCGCAAAAACAAAAAAATACACATTAATGTGGCTATTATCGCCGTGGTCTGTGTAATCTTCGCCAGCATGGCTTCACTTGGCAGCATGAGTGTCATTGTGGCTGCGGTCATTGCGGCAACGATGGGAGTGTTCATGGAACGATGGAAGTAAGATGGGATGTATTCTGGATTATTATGGGTTCGGCGCTGTTAACATTTATCCCGCGTGTACTGCCACTGATGCTGTTCAGCAAGATACAGATTCCGATGTGGTTGTTACGCTGGCTGGAGTATGTACCCGTAGCGGTCATGGCAGCGCTGATTGGTCAGGAACTGTTCATGTCGGACAACCAGTTGGTGCCGATTACGCACAATGCAGCTCTGTGGGCCTCCCTGCCTACGATTGCAGTAGCCATCTGGACACGCAGTCTGCTTGGAACCGTAATGGTCGGTATTGTGGCTATGATGATACTGCGATATTGGATCGGATAATTGCTAGGAGAGTCATATGATGGCGACCCTCAGTGATGAAAACGCTATTTTCTATTGTAGCCGAAAGGGATAAAATGGAGACTGAGGTGTTCAGTGTTTCCATTTTGCACAAGAGGAAGGAACGATTTCAATCATGAGTACTAGTCCATCCGTTATATTGTTTCAGGGAGACTCGATTACAGATGGGGGAAGATCACGCAATGATGATCCGAATCATTTTCTCGGACACGGATATGCGTATCTGATCTCCAGCAAACTGGGTATGGAACTGGCGGGCAAGGATAAGACGTTCTATAACAGAGGTATCAGCGGGGATCGGGCATCCGATCTGTACGCACGCTGGAATGAGGATACAATTAGTCTAAAACCGGACCTGATCAGCATCCTGATCGGGGTTAATGATGCCTGGCGCACGATGAATGGTGAACCTAGCGGGGTAACCGATCGTTTCGGACGGGCGTATCGCCATTTGCTCGAAGAAACTCGGGAAGTAATGCCGGATACGGGGCTGATTTTGATGGAGCCGTTTATTCTGAGAACTGGAGCGACTGCGGAGAAATGGGAAGCCTGGGAAGAGTATGTCGGTCAATATCAGAAACTGGCCCAAGGTCTTGCTGAAGAATTTGGAGCTGTGTGGGTGTCATTGCAGCAGACATTTAATGACGCTCTGAAACAGGCGGATGCAGCGTACTGGTTATGGGATGGTGTACATCCAACCGCAGCAGGTCATGAGCTGATTGCACGCCAATGGTTGTCAGTTGTACAGAATTCTCCGCTTGCGATTGTGTAATAACAACAGCGGACAGTTGCGATATGGGCAGCAGCATTAAAGGTATTCAGGATTAGTTGAGGATATAAGATAGTTAAGAATATGAGATAACCATAAAAAGCCTGTGGTGACAGGCAGAATGTAACGGAGAACCTGACAAAGGTTCTTCGTTTTTTTTGTGTTGGGAAGGAGAAGGAAGTAACGTCGTGGAAGGGTTCTAATGGATAATTCTTCAAAAGTGTTATCATATCCGGTAAAATGAAATCGATTACATTATAATTTTGGTATGACAATCCATTAACGAAGAGTGGTGAATCCAGTGGAAGATTCCATTCACGAAGTCGAAAATGAAAATATAAACCAACGGAGAACTGAGAGCAGAGCATTGAGATCCTTAAGTGCCGACAGACTCTTGGAGAAGTTATCCCGGCCTGAATTGGCTACGTTATACACAGACTTGAAGGCTTACGGTGAACGTGCCTTGAATGAACCCATGCCTTCCTTGTCGTTCCGTCTATATCGACAGTTCAGCGATATGGGTGAGCGAAAAGCCTATGAAGAGGTTTATTTCGATCGAAGGGGCAGGCTGGCTGCTGTGGCGATGCTCGCATTAGACACAGCTAGGCCGGATGCACTGCAAGCGCTGGAAGAAATGTTGTGGGACGTGTGTGGTGAGTATACGTGGTGTTTACCCGCGCATCTGGGTACGGGAGAGGTCAACCAGGTGAATGGAAACATCGATCTGTTCGCCGCAGAGACAGTACATATGCTGGCCGAGATTGTGACCATTCACGCCGAGCGGCTGGATCGCCTTGTCATAGAACGGATCAGGTCTGAAGCAGAACGGCGAATCTTCATCCCGCTTTACCGGGAGCAACGGAAGTTCCACTGGCAGACAGCGGATCACAACTGGTCGGCAGTCTGTGGTGGCTGCTGTGGCATGGCTGCATTGTTGCTTTTGGAGGATGAGCTCACACTACAGAAATCGATCTCCCATACAGTCAGCTGTATGAACGCATTCTTGAGCGGATATGGCGAGGATGGCGGTTGTGCCGAAGGCATTGGATATTGGGTATATGGATTTGGTTATTTCACCTATTATGCCGAGATGCTTCGTGAGTACAGTGAGGGCGAACTAGATCTGCTGACGGGTTCCAAAATAACAGCTATCTCAGCCTTCCCGCTGCGAGTTCATCTGTCGGGCGGCACATATGTGAATTATTCGGACAGTGCCGAGCAGGAAGAGATCCCTTCCGGATTGCTTTCCCTGCTCGCATCCCGAGTTGGGTTGCAAGTGGATCTGCCTCTTCATATTCCACTGCTTACTGATGATCCCTGTCATCGCTGGGCTCATCTGTTGCGGAACGTGATGTGGAGCGATCCGGCAGTGTATGGCGATGAAGGTGCCTCTGGGCAGGCTGAACGAGGATTTATTTTTCGAAATCTGGGCTGGATGATTGCAAAAGGATCGCTCGATTCTCCGGATACAAAACGTACAAACGGCGCACCCCTTCATGTGGCTATTTCCATTAAAGGCGGGCATAACGATGAACCTCACAACCATAATGATCTGGGGCAGTTCGTTATCCATTGCGGTGGTGAGAATATTCTGTGTGATCCAGGAGCAGGGTTGTACAGCCAAGCGTATTTTGCACCAGGCAGAGAGCAGCTGTTCCACATCTCGTCATCCGGTCATAACGTTCCGCTCATTGAAGGCCAGGAGCAATGCTCCGGTCGGCAAGCGCAAGCCCATTTGTTAGAGGCAAAGCTGGCAGAGGGTGGCTGTGAGCTGGATACTACTTTGGATCTGACATCCGCATACTCTGAGGCTGCTTCTCTGGCTCGTTATACGCGCCAATTTCATTGGGAAATGTCTCCTGACGGTAGCAAAGATAGAGCAGAATTGCGTCTGATTGACCGTTTTCAATGGAAGAGCAGGAGTATGTCTTCAGCTGAACGATCATCTTCGGTGGACGATTCAGATGCAGGATGTTCGAGCGTAGTGGAGCGATGGATGAGCGGAGTGCAACCTGAGGTGGTGAAGAGCGGTAATCTTCGCTGGCAAGGCATACATGGAACGGTCCATATGACGTATGATGCGAACCAGTGGCAGGTCTTTACGGAGGTTATGAACACAGTTGATCATGATAATGTACCAGTCACATTCTATCGAACGTCACTATCATGGACAGGTGCAATTGATGAGACGGATGTTCGGACAGAACGCCCTAATTCGCTTGAAACGGTATGTGAGGTACGCTTCATCATTGAACCGAAAATGGGAGAAATCGAGGTGAGCATGCGTGAGTAAATATACATCTGCGTCCACATATCCATGGAAAGATGAACTCGAACGTTACCGTTCATTGGCAGAGCAAGCGGGCCCTCCTCCGGCAGACGGCTGGAATAGGGAGCGCAAGTTGGCACTTGTTGAGAGTGTTGTTCGCGCTTACACACCATATCAGGACAGCCAGGGTGCAATTATCGACCCGTTCTCGGGTGTGGAGAGATATTATTCTACACCGGCCTATGCGATGGCTGCGGCAGTTCTGGTTGATGCAGGGCGTACAGATTTGCTCCAATCGGCAGCAATAGCCCTGTCACAGAGCATTGATGCCGTGGTCAATGGTAGCGCACCTGACAATCACCCTGATTTTTTTCCGGTGCTCATGATGAAAGCTTATATTTTGTTGAAGTCACATCTGCCTGAACATGCACAGATCTGGGCTGAGGCACTCAAGACAATCAGTCCTGAACAAGATTATGTATTTACGATGAGCAAGATAAACAATCCCAATCGCATGATTAACTGGAACGCCATTATGATCTCTGGCGAATATCTGCGGTGGCATGAACAGCTGGCGAATGAGGGTACTGCGTGGATGGATCGATATCTGGAAGCCTATCATCTACCCCGGTTTACGGCCCTTGGCTTGTATCAGGATGGACCGCTGGACCGTCCAAATTGTCCATTTTCCTATGATATAGCCACCCGTTATCACCTTGGGGTGATGCTTGAAGCTGGTTACGAGGGAACCACTGCCGATACGTTACGTGAGCAGCTGCGCCATGGTGCCTTCAGCTCGTTACTGACGCTCTCGCCGCTAGGTGAGATTCCACCGCGTGGTCGCAGCTCCCAGCATCAGTGGAATGAAGCGGCGGCGGCTTATGTATGCTCCACACATGTAACGCAGGCTCTGAAGGCGGGAGATCGGGTGATGGCGGGTGCTTTTGCACGTGCGACCAATCGGTGTTTTGCTGCTGTTGAGCGCTGGAAGATGGAAGATGGACGCTTGAAAAAATTGTGCGCAATGAATACGCGCCAGAAGATCGGCACGGGTACGAGATATATACCAACCACACCTGTTACAACCTGTGGACGGCAGCAGCGCTTGCTCACGCTTGTCTCAGTGATCCGGGAGACGATGTGAGCGAAGTATACCTTCCTTCCGAGTTAGGCAGCAGGGTTTTGCAGACCGATGGGTGGTTTGAAACTGTGATTGCTTCCATACCTGGTCAGCAACTGGTATTACACACGGCGATGAATGATCCGTATACGATCCCTGGTTTGGTACGGATTCAGCAGACGGGGTTACCTGGTCTGATTGGTCCGTCCGCCGCCAGCCATGTGCAGGCCGGATTCACGGAATTTGCCGAAGGGGTGGTTCGTCCGCTCAGTTACTGTCCTGCCTGGAAGACACCAGATGGGGTATGGCACAGTCTTGCAGAGGGGATTCCATCCGGTGGTGCATATGATCGGGATGTTGGATTAGACCCTGCTCAGGGAGGTGGTTCCATTGTGTATGAGAAGGTGGACCATGATACACGGAACCAAGTGGAGCAGCATCTGGCGGAAAGAGCGGCAGAAGATGGCGTGAACGCCTTGGAGAATGCTTTTGCCGTGACATGGGTCGGTCCATTACCCGGAATTAAAACATTGCGTACTCATTACGTACAACAGGCGGATGTGCTGACTATAACGTATGAATTCGAAGGAGAGATCGCGGCAGCAGGGGCACTCATTCCATTAATGTTCCATGATGGCCGTGAACAGGCGGTAATTACCCATACGGATCATAACGTACGAACGGAGTATCGGGGGGCCTATGTAGAATCTACAGCGCTGGATCAGGAAGCCATAATTCATCTGGAGGAGCAAGCCGTGGCTTCACGTAATGGGTTACTGAAGGAAGCCCGGATTGAAGTGAACGGAGCACGTAGGTTGTCATTTGCGATCCGATTGGGCGAGTTTAACTGAAGATGTTCAGGTTGAGGATCATTAGATCTCGAAACAGTTCGAAGCATAGTTAAAGTGTTATTCGTGGATGATTAGTGATATTTATCGGATAGATATCGCAGTTACGGCATACGACGCTATAGATAAGTTGAGGATGAGCTGGAGCATCAAGCATAGATGTCCGGTATTGAGTCGAGGAGGGATATGTTCATGAACACATCAACGTCGGTAAAATGGCTCGAGGAAGCGTGGCAACAGGGCGCTGCCAAGACAATTCGGAATGCAAAGCGGATCAAGGATACTTTTCCGCACATTGCTCCGCAGGGGACGTATGATCGAAATGATCCGGAATGGTGGACAGCAGGTTTCTGGCCTGGATTGTTATGGCTGGTCTATGGGGATGCGCCGGAAAGTGAAGCGGCGGCTCCGCTGCATCGCATTGCCGAAAGCTGTGAGCGGCAACTGGAGGGTTGTCTGCGTGATCCCGAATCGGTGGATCACGATCTGGGGTTCATCTGGCTGCTTAGTGGCGTAGCCAACTACCGCCAGACGGGTAGCATGGATGGACGGCGGCGCGGAATGCTTGCCGCCAATCTGCTCGCTGCCCGGTTCCACGTGCGCGGTGAGTTCATCCGCGCCTGGAACTTCAGCTCGTCAGCAATGGATACGCGCGGCGTAGCCATCATTGACAGCATGATGAACCTGCCGCTGCTCTACTGGGCATCCGAGCAGAGCGGCGACCCTCGCTTCCGCTGGCTGGCGGAAGCGCATGCGGACACCGTGGCGCGCGAATTCATCCGCGCTGACGGGTCCATCTGCCACGTGGTGGAGTTTGATCCACACACGGGGCAGATGCTGCGAGAGCATGGCGGACAGGGCCATGCTCCAGGTTCCGCCTGGGCGCGGGGGACCGCCTGGGCGTTGCACGGGTTTGCGCTGTCTTTCCGGTATACGGGCGAAGCCCGATATCTGGAGACAGCGGAGCGTGCGGCCGATTTCTTCCTCGCCATGCTTGGCGAAGAGATCGTGCCGGTGTGGGATTTCCGCGCACCTGCGGAGCATCAGGTGGCGTGGGACTCGTCCGCTGCGGCGATTGCCGCGAGCGGGTTGCTAGAGCTGGCGAAGCTGTCGCCGCGCGGGGAAACCTATGCTGCCGCGGGAGAGCGTATCGTCCGCGGCTTGCATGAGCAATATAGCTCCGGCGACTCGGCAGCGGAAGAAGGTCTGATCATGCAGGGAACGGTGCATTACCCGGAAGGGCGAGGGTTGAATGTGCCGATTATATACGGCGATTATTTCTATATGGAAGCGCTGGCGAAGCTGCGTGGACATGCGGGGTTATTTTAAAAGAAGAATTGAGAACTACGGGCTGGAAGAACTGAAGGGGAGAACGGATTAGTAAGATCGTGGTGTTATGAGCCTTCGAGTTGTTAGCAAACCATCATCACCTGTTCGCATAAGGCTGTCTCCAGTATTAGGAACGCTATTCCCTCTACTGGAGACGGAGTATACCTAAGCTTGAGCTTTGAATAGACAAATCAAGGTGAGCGGACAGGCGGATGGTGTACATAATCGAAGGAAGACAAAAGAAGTATCTGGCCTATAAATATCTCATTCTTACGGATCCAGTTGGGGTGCAGACTTAGTTATGCTCTACTGAAAAAATCGCTTTTCACTTCGAAGGTGTACGTCTCAGGATGACAAAGTCGGCAGAAGATTGATCTGGATAGCGCTGCGGAATAATCTCATGAACTTTGAAATCAGGGTAGTCGAAGAGATATTCGAACAGATTACGGTCCTGGATTGTATCAATCCCCGGGTTGCCGTTTTCTTTCAAACGGGTGTAAAGCACCACCCATGCTGTTGAGGAGTGCAGAATATCATAGAGGGTATTACGAAAATCTGTTTCATCCGTGATGTGATATAACACATCCAGACAGACCGTCAGATCGGCTTGCAGGAAACCTCGGTTAATCCATAGTCCTGGTGTATACAGCATGAAACTCTTGGACGAATCCTTGGCAAATTGGGAAGCACAACGCTTTACTGAAGAAGCCGCTACATCCACGCCCAGGTAGTCCTCATAATTCATGTATTGCAACTGGTTGCCATCCCCACATCCAAACTCAATGACACGATGAATCCCTTCACGTTGAATCAGTCCGTTCACGACCTCGGCCTTGAATTCAGCCAAAACCCCGTATGAACCCCTCCCGGAAGTTTCACCCGAACGATATGTTTCCTCCCAATACCCGATGTAATCAAAAGGCTGATGCATTATGTTTCCTCCAATCCTGTTAAAAGAAGTTCAAGACTGCCAATATACATAGGTATGCGCAATATTCGCAGGTATGATCGGTTGAAACAGGAATAGAAGATAAATTAATTTCCATAGAATTCCCTGAAAATTTCCTGAAAGTCTAAACATCTGGAAAGAACTTGCCGACATAAAACATAAGGAAAAAAATGATGATAATCGGGGGGAAATGATGTTAAAGCCAAGATTGACCAAGTACATGGTGATGATGCTGGTGTTGATGCTGAGTATTTCCAACGTAGGCTTGGCCGCTGCGGCAGATAAAGAACTGTCCAAAATTGTGGTTTCCAAGAATGAGATGTCGCTCGAAGTTGGTGATTCTGGGTCTGTTACGGTGACAGGGGTATATTCAGACAATACCTCGGCTAATGTAACGATTAGTACAACCTGGAGTAGCGAAGATACTTCGATAGCAACTGTATATAATGGTGCAATCACGGCCAAAAAAGAAGGTAAAGCGACGATTACGGCAGCTTACCAGGGTCAGAGTCAGACTGTTCAAGTGAAAGTAACGAAGAAGGTCAAAGCCCTTTCGAAAAACGTGCAAAGTCTGGATTTGCGCACGGGAGATACAAAAGAAATTATTTTGACAGCAACGTATAGTGACAATGAAACAAATAATGCAGCAGCAAATACTGCAGAATGGTCTACCAGTGATGAGAAGGTTGCTACCGTTGTGAATGGTAAAGTAACTGGACAAAGCGCGGGTACGGCCGTTATCACAGCCAAAGTTGGCAGCCAAAGCGTGACGGTGGATGTTAACGTTGAAGTGGTTAAACGTGTAGATGTAGATAAACAGCAAGTTAACCTGTTGTTGAACAAAAGTGAAAGTGTGAAAGTGACGGCTACGTATCCAGATGGCACAACCAAAGATGTAACGGATCTGGCGGAGTGGACATCCAGCAACGAGAAGGTCGCAGACGTTCTTAAAGGCGAAATTACAGGATACTCGGCAGGTTCTGCCAAGATCACAGCCAAATACGGTACGAAATCAGTATCCGTTGACGTGGATGTGGATCTGACGAGCAAACTGAGTGTGGTGAAACAAAGTATTTTCTTCCGTTTGAGTGATACAACCAAAACGGCTAATGTCGTTGTAACGGCTTCTTATCCAAACAGCAGCGATGTGAATGTAACGGATCAGGCAACATGGACATCTAGCAACGAGAAGGTTGCAACGGTGTTTAAGGGACAGATCACAGCCATTAGCGCAGGTTCAACAACGATCAAAGCAACCTATAGTGGAAAAACTGTAGAAATTGCTGTAGATGTAGATACGGCAAGATATCTGGATATCAAAGATGTAAATGACAAACTCGCCATGAGTGTTACTGGTGATAACAAGTCTAAAACATTGGTAGCCAATGCCGAATATATTGATGCCAGTACAGAAAATGTAACTTCCAAAGCAACATGGACTTCAAGCAATGCAGATGTTGTATATGTATCGAACGGCGATCTGATTGCATACAAATCCGGTACGGCTACGATCACTGTAGCTTATGGCGGTAAAACGGTTAAATTCACAGTGAATGTAGACGTAGCAGACAAGTATGAAATGGATAAGAAAAAAGCATCAGTAGCTGTTGGTGGAACGACTTCTGCCAAAGTACTGGCGTTGTATGGTGAAACATCCAAAGATGTATCCGAAGATGCAACCTGGAGCAGCAGCAGCGACAAAATCGCTGAGGTAGATAGCAAAGGGGTTATCACAGGTGTTGCTACAGGTAAAGTAACCATTACCGCGAAGATTGAAGGCAAAACACTGACTCTGCCTGTTGAAGTAGGTATGGCTAGTGGACTGGAAGCAGATGTGAACTTCGTTGTTCTGTCTGCCAAAGAAACTCAGACGATCCTTCTAACAGGTACGGATGAGGACGGCAACACATTGGATGTTACATCCGAAGCAACCTGGAAATCCAGCAATGCACGTGTAGCGGATGTGAAAAAAGGCGTGATCACAGGTAACAGCAGTGGTAAAGCCAACATCACAGCAGAATACGGCTCCAAAAAAGTGACGATCCAAGTTGAAGTGGATGTCATCACACGTATTGAAGCTTCCGAGCCGGTTCTTTCCCTGAAATCAGGCGATACAGCTGATCTGACGGTAACTGCCTTCTTGAGCGACGGTAGCGAGCGTGATGTTTCTGACAAGGCTGAATGGAAAACGAACAGCTACAAAGTAGCTCAAGTGACCAAAGGTAAAGTCAAAGCTACAGGTTCAGGTAAAGCCAAAATTACTGCAAAATACGGTAGCAAGTCTGTAACGATTGCTGTAGATGTGGATACACTGAAATATTTGCAGACGGATAAAGTAACGTTGACCATGAAACCAGGTGAAAAGGTAACCGTGGCTGCAACTGCAACGTATGCCGATGGCAGTGAAGCTAATGTATCCAAACCGGCTCTCTGGAAATCTTCCCGTATTGCAACAGCATCGGTGAAAGATGGAATCATTCAGGCGAACGGCAAAGGTAAAGCAACGATTACGGTGACATTTGCAGGTGTGAAAACCAAAGTAACGGTAGTGGTTGAAGCGAAGTAATTGCTTTTCCAAATGTGAGCGTGAAACGCGCAAATAAAAACGGTGATGCCAGCTAATAGCTGGTATCACCGTTTTTGGTCTATAAACTAGAACGTGTCTTCAAGCGCTAACGAATCTGAAACGTCTTATTCAGGGATCGTTCCCTGTATGTTCTATAACTACATCGTGTGAGACAGTACCAGCGCACCATAGGCAAAAGCGATCACGATCAGAATGGCCGGATGCAGCTTGGTCTTGGTCATGACCCAGAGCGAGATGCCTGCAATGATCAATGTCTGCCAGATGCCGATGGAATCAGTGGATAGCTGCCCGAATTCCCATGTGAGCAGAATCATGAGTACAGCGATAACCGGCTGCACGAGTAGGGTCATACCTTTGACTTTTGGTGACGTGCGATGTTTGTTCAACAGACGAAGTAATAAAATTAATGCGGTTGCGGAAGGTACGATCGTGGCAAAACTTGCGATAAATGCCCCAAACCAGTCTGCCACGTGATACCCGACAAATGCAGCGATTTTGGTTGCAATTGGGCCGGGAAGAGCATTACCAATCGCCAGTACATCCCCGAATTGCTCCGTGGTCATCCATTGATAATGGTTCACAATCTCTTCCTGCATGAGCGGAATGGATGCCGGGCCGCCCCCATATCCCAAGATGTTTGCTACGAAAAATCCCCAAAATAATTCCCACCATGTCTGGAGCATCCTTAGGACACCCCCTTATCGGACTTGCCTTTGGATTTGAAGCGCTGGACTAGCTCCAGATGGAAGACACCATATCCAAGGAAAACCGCGATCACAATCCCCGGATGGATATCCAGCAGCTGCAATAGTACAAAGGCAATTACGCCGAATAGGGCGGCAAAAACTTTACCGAGTCCCTTCCAGGCTTTCATGGCAAATTCATAAGCCATCATGCCCAGCATGACAAAAATGACCGGCCTTACGGCGGCTACCATGCCTGCGACCACTTTCGACTCGCGTAGCGCGTACATGGAACCGAGCAGAGCAATAATGGCGATACTTGTCGGCAGAATATGAGCGAGTACGGACACTATCGCGCCGAGCACGCCTTTGGTTTTATAACCAAGATATGCGGCCATCTTGGTCGCGATGGGACCCGGCAAGGCGTTGGCGATAGCCAAAATCTCGCCGAACTCCTCATCACTGACCCATTTGTAACGCGTGACGGCTTCGTAACGGATTAACGGGATCACCGAAGGGCCACCGCCATATCCGAGAATTCCGGTCCGTACCATTCCGATCACGAGACCGTTGTAATCTTTCCAACCCATGCTGATTTCCTCCTAGAGTCTCATGCCCATCCGGCTTTTATAACGTTTCAACAATAGCTGTGATTCCACTTTGACGATACCCGGCATCTTATAGAGCTTCTCCAGCAAGAACTGCTCCATCTCTTCCATATCCGCAAAAATACCGTGCATGTGCAGGGTACTCGGGCCTGTCATATGATAAAGGCTGGTGACGGCTGGCTCTTCATCCAGTTTCTCAGCGACTTCATCCAGGAAAGGCGGTTCGACATCGACATTGAAAAAAGCCGAGACTTGAAGCCCAACCTTGCCAGGGTTGATCACCACGGTGAAACGTTCGATGATTCCTTTTTCGGATAACGCATTAATGCGCGCCTGAACAGCTACACGCGACAACCCAATCTGTGTACCCAGGTCCGTGTAGGATATCCGGCTGTTCTTGTGAAGCGCGGCGATGATTTTGCGATCCATCTCGTCCAGATTGTACATTTGAGGAATTTCCCCACCCTTGGAGGAGCGTTTCTCTGACATGTTGACCATCCCTTTCTCTCGCTATATGAAATGAACAATGAAATTTTACTAAACATACAATGTGTATGTGGCATTCATAGTTTAATGACGAATCGTAACTGGAGTCAATCTATTTATCTTGATTATTGAATTTAACCGATTTTGAGCCTTCATTTTGTCATTTTGACCAATCGGAAATAAAAAAGACCACTCGCACAGTCCAATAGCGAGCAGCCGGTTAATAGGTAGCTGAAGTGAAGCGAAGAGCACGATACGAAGCATGTCCGGTTATACTTGGGCTGTCTTGGGCAGTAAAAGGGTAACTGTCGTGCCTTCGCCAGGCTCGGAAGAAACTCTCAACGTTCCTCCTGCACCACGGGCACGCTCTTCCATACTGAACAATCCAACGCCATTGCCAGCAGTTGCTTCGCTGAATCCGGCACCCTGGTCTTCAATAATAACCATCGTCATGTCCTCAGCGTCTTCTATAGTAACACGTGCCTCGGCAACATCGGCATACTTCGCGACATTCGTTAAGGCTTCCTGAATAATTCGGTAGATGGCTATCTCCCGGTTCATCTCCAGTCGTTTGCGCAAATTACATTCCAGATCAACTTCGATCCCGTAGTGACGGGTGTAATTCTCGATATACGTACGAATCGCCGGAACAACACCCAGGTCATCCAGAACGGACGGTCTCAGCTCCCATGCCATACCACGTACATCTTCCATAATACCCGTGACCTGCTTACGAAGTGCTTCAACCCCGGGTTGAGGCTGGTCTGCCAGCAGTCGGTCCATCTGAATCACCAGAGAGAAGAGACTCTGTCCAATCCCGTCATGCAGTTCACGCGAGATCCGGCGTCGTTCCTCTTCCTGAATGTTCATCACTTGGGACATCATCTTTTGCAATTCGGCTTCGACGGATTTCAGCTTGGTGACCTCGCTGCGTACAGCCAGGTATTGATATGGCTCCCCGTCGTTATCAAGGAAAGGCACGATAGTGGTGTTGACCCAATAATGACTGCCATCTCTGGCACGATTGAGAATTTCCCCGTTCCATACCTTACCTGAGGATATCGTGTCCCACAGGTTTTTCATAAAGCTTTTGCCATGGTATCCGGAATTAATGATTCGATGATCCTTACCGATCAGTTCCTCGCGCTCATACTGCGAGATTTCACAGAATTTATCATTCACATACTGGATCTTACCCTTGCGGTCTGTCAGGGCTACAATAGAGGATTCATCCAAGGCAAATTTCAGATTACTCAGTTGATGCAGGGAACCCTTCAACCTGCTGCGAAATTCATTATCCGTAATGTGATTATCGATTTCGTTCAGCAGGAGGCGTACGGGCTGGTCTGCGAGTCCACTTAATCTGTTCTTGCGTGCACTACTCAAAGTTCAGCAACCCCTTTTTCATGGCGAACTTCACCAGTTCCGGTCGTGTACGCAGGCCAAGTTTCTCCATCAGATTGCTTTTGTGGGATTCGACCGTTTTGACACTGATGATTAGATGTTCGGCGATTTCCTTGTTGGCATAACCCTTGGCAATCCAGGACAAAATCTCTTTCTCCCGCTCGGATAACGTGTCATACGGTCCGGCGTTTTCCTGTTTGGCTTTGTCCAGGTATTCACTCATCAGCCGCTTGGTCGCACTGGGGTACAGATAGGCGCTACCCTCTGCTACGGAACGAATCGCAGCAAGCAATTCTTCATGCGGCGCACTTTTGAGTATATATCCGGATGCTCCCGCGTGGATGGCGCGGAACAGATATTCTTCATCGTCATGCATAGTTAGTATCAAAATGGAGACATCTGGCATCAATTTCTTCAATTCAGCGGTAGCGGTCAGACCGTCTTTGCCTGGCGGCATGCTGAAATCCATCAAGACCACATCTGGCTTCAACTCTTGAGCCTTGGCAATGGCTTCATCGCCATCTGCGGCATCTCCAACGATATGTATATCATTCTTTCCTTCAAGTAAGGCGATCAGCCCGGAACGCACGACAACATGGTCGTCTACAACTAATAGTTGAATCACATGATTTCCCCCTGTCCGCTTCCTTAGTTCTATCTATATCATAACAAAAAAAGAAGCCATTCAGAGCTTTAATCTCCGAATAGCTTCTCTTACTCAACGTGTGGGATAGAAACATTGAACCTTAATGTTCTGTTTGGCCGAAACGTTCCTGAATCATATTGGCAATTTCCTGGACCTGTGCCTCCACGGCAAGAGGATCATATGGCCAGAACCGTTCCCCATCCAGCTTGAACACTCGATTGTTCTTCACGGCGTCCAACGATGACCAGACGGGTGATGTTTCATCCAGCGAACCACCATTGGATAAATCCAGGAAAAGATAATCACCTGCATAATCTGCCAGTTTCTCCTCGGATACAGTTACAGTATCTTTATCCTGATCAATCAGTTCCTTTTGCACAATGTCTGGTGCTTTCAGTCCGAGCTGTTGGTAGATGGCTTGTCCACCGCGGTTGACACCATCTCCGTTGATGTACCAATCCTTACCAAAGAGACTGAAGTTGGAGAAGGTCGTACCTTCCTTGACCAGCCCTTGAATGGAGTCCTTGGCTGACTTCACTTTTACTTCGAATTGGGACAACCAGTCTTCGGCTTCCTTTTGTTTGTTTAGGATATTTCCAAAAGCAGTGATTTCCTCATGTACATTGTCGTATGTACCATAAGGGATGATGAGGGTTGGTGCGATTTTGCGATATTGCTCATTCAGCTTCTCATCTCCACCTACAGTGACGATCAGGTCGGGCTCAAGTGAAAGAATTTTTTCCACTGAACCGCCGTCGATACGACCAATGTCTGCTACGCCTTCAACCAGATCAAGCACATAAGGGCTTTCCAGCTCATAATCCGGTGCGCCTACTGGTTTGATACCAAGTGCGAGAAAATCAGCGAGGTAGCCCTGTGTCACAATCCGCTGTGGGTTCACGGGTATTTCAACGTCTCCATTAACGGTGGATATGACCTGCGTTTTTGCGGCGCTGTCTGCCGGTTGTTCTTCTGTAGCAACAGGTGAGGAAGGTTTATTTTTTGTGGTTTCTTCCACTTGGCTTGAGCAGCCAATAATTCCAATCACCAGTACCAGGAACATAAGCCCAGTCCACCATTTTGATTTAACCCCTGTCATTCTGCTTCTCCCCAATCAATAATGATTATCTTTCTCAATAAAACCTCCTTAATATCGTAGCTTTTGGATACAAGTATCGTCCATCTCAAAATGTGACCTCTTGAGCATGGACAATGGTTACCTGTTCTTTTCGCCATTCTCCCGAATCAGGATATCTACCATAAGCTGAAGTTGCTTTTCCAGAGCCAGCGCATCATTACACCAGAATTGTTCCAACTTGAGAGGATATATCCGGCTATTTCCGTTATTCATAATCTTGTCCCAGTGTGGTCGTTCCCTGAGTTTAACTTCTGCATCATGATAGAGACCGCCTTCATGTGAGGAAAGCACGAGAAACATATGGTTTGCTGCATATTCCGTCAATTGATCTTCCTGAATGAACTGATGATTATTAGGTTCCAGAATGTCACGCAGAATACTGGGAGGAGGTGTAAGATTGAGTCCATAATAGACGTTGTATGCCGCTCTGGCGGTTACATTCCAGATACAGATCGTGCCATCTTCCCAGAGTTCATATAACCCAACGGTTTCATCAGGCTGGATTGCTGCCCCAAGCCGTTCAGCTTCACTGCTGACCAGTGCGGTGTAATGCCTTATCCAGTCTTCGGCAGCCTGCTCTCGACCTATGATTCGTCCGATAAGTTGAACGGTCTCCAATCGATTTAACTTGTCCCATGGCAGGACCATAACCGGAGCAATCTGTTCCAGTTGTTCGAGCTTATGGGGCAAATAGTATAGATAATCTGGCGCGATGATCAGATCAGGTGGTTCAGTTCGGAGGATTTCTTCCACACCATATTGATCCAAATCTAGTACATCATGCAACTCGTCTTGGATCAGCGGTGACATAGCCCAGGGTAGGAATGAGGCGGCAATGGGTTGAACGCCTAAGGCTAAAAGATCTCCTGTGTACTGTACGGTAGCAATTCGTCTTGCGCTGGGCTGTAGTCGGTATTCACTTGGACTAATCCCAGTAAACTGCTTAAATTTTCGACTTAAGTATAAACCGTCGGAGTATCCCACAAGCAGCGCAATTTCATTTAAGGTGGCCTGCGTGGACAACAGGTATTGCTTTGTCTTGTCCATACGAACTCGGGTCAAGTGAGCCTGGAAGCTGCGTCCAACCTGTTTTTGAAAGAACCTGGAGAAGTAGCTCGCATTAAACCCAGTTAATCTGGCGAGTTCTTCACGGGTGAGATGACTGTCATAGTGATGATTCATGTAGCGAAGTGCTTCACGAATTATACTGTCTACCATTTCTGTAGAAGGTTTAATCGCCAGCTTGAATAATTCAAGCAATTCACTCAGCAGATAATGGGACCTGGCTTCTTCGGTCTGGACACTTCCTGTCCTTTTTTCGGAAAGATCCTGGATGATTGCCAGCATTCGCAGAACCTGTGGACTTGCTCCGGTCTTCGAACCATGTGAGGGCAAGTTCACTGTTGTTAGCTCATAAACACGTTTGTCAGGACTCTCTTCCGTTAATGCATAATCCTGAAAACCGATATGATACAGGGTGAAGGCAGAAGGTGGGATATGTATCAGCTCCAGGGAGCATTGGGGATGTAGAAAAAGTAACTGTCCTTTATGTAAAACACCGTGCTCATTACCATATCTATAGTCCACCGTCGCTGTGCAGGTAACCAATGAAGGCGTTTTCATGGAAATGGTACTGTTGTGCTGTGTGGATTCCCATGGAATAACACTGGCAGTTGTCAGTACAAACATATCTGTAGCCTCCTTAGCTGTATATACTATCTATGAATATACGAATGTATGGACTCGATTATATCAATCTGTGTGAGTGACGTCGATGTATACAGATGAGCGAAGACAGGTGAACAGACTAAGGCTTGCTCCGCTGTAAATAACTATAATAAAAAAAGCCTTGATACTCCCCTAAGGAAATAACAAGACTTCTTCCATATTAAAGACAGATGTTGTTATCCAAACACCTTTGGCTGAAGATGTAGAGCGACTTGCTCCGTCTGCCGGATCATGTCCGGTGAGAAGGTGCAAGGCAATCTGCTGCCAACAAGTAGCACGGCACCAGGCACGCTTCCTTCCTGGAACACAGGTACTGCTATGGCACTTACCAGGCGCTCAGCAAGCATTAACGGGCAACGACCGGGTGTATGCTCCCCGGTGGATTGTGCATCAGATCGAGCTGTGCGTCCAGTCCGAAGGGCTGTGCCTACCAGATCTTGTCCGGGGCGCATTTCCATGCGTTTCACCCGTTCATTACTAGCCCCAGAGGTATACTTCCAGCGTAGCATCGTCCCGTTCAGACAGGCAAGTCCACAGAAGTCGCTGGATGTGTTCAGGCGCAGGCCATCGATCATCTCCTGAATGCCAGATGGCAGTTCATCATGCATGAGAGGACACTTCCTTTTTCGAAATTATAACGTACGTAACCTGTAATTATTATCATTAACCTTTTAGGATCATCTTAAAGTAAGGGTATTACAATATTAATTCTATTGTAGACCCTTTCTCTTACGATGTAATTCAGGGAAAACCCCTATTTCCGTTCTATAATCTACTGAACTTGGGCAGTCGAGGACTCCTGAGTCAGGTGCACCAAGGGATTGAAGAAATGCGAAGGATGAGGCATATCGGTGAAATGTGACTTTTCTCACAGCAAACTCAGGGAGTTTCTCGTTAATGATCAGGTAATCCCCCGATAACCCTCGCGCTACTTTCGCGGTATGATGGATACATAAGGAATCACCGAGGGGGACGAAGGTTATGGGTACAGTATTTGTAGAAAGAACAACCCAAAGAGCAGAGCAGAAACAAACGGAGGCGGACAAAATGACACGAGAAACAGGCGGAATCCTTTCGTTCGTTACATCTGAGCAATGGGGCCTGATTGAAGCAAAAATGCAGCCCAAACGGGTGAAGTCGGGGTATAGTCTCTTTCTCGAAGGCGATGAAGCCGGATATCTGTACTACATTCGTTCGGGACGAGTGAAAATGACCAAGTCGACGGAGGATGGCAAGGAAATTATTTTATCCATTCAGCAAAGCGGCGATCTCATCGGTGAATTCGGCGGCATCGGAGGATTGAATCATAGCTACAGTGCAGAGATGGCGGAAAAAGGGGAACTGGCCATTATCTCGCTTAGCGATCTGGAAAGTATACTCAGCAAACATGGCGACCTTGCCTTGAAATTCTTGCAATGGATGGCACTGTCGCAGCGGATCACCCAGTCGAGATTCCGTGATTTGCTGCTCTATGGCAAGGCGGGTGCGCTCGCTTCGACACTGATCCGTGCCAGCAATTCGTATGGCAGGGTTACACCGGATGGTATTGTGCTGGACATGAAGCTGAACCATACCGATCTTGCCGAGATGATTGGAGCTACCCGGGAGAGCGTAACGCGGATGCTGGGGGCATGGAAGGAACAAGGTACGCTGGATATGATGGACGGCAAACTGATGATTCGTGACCTGGCAGCCCTGCGCTGTATGTGTGGATGTCCGACATTCCCAAGCTGCCCGGTAGAGCTGTGCCGGTTGTAACATAGCTTGTTCCGGTGTTCCTAATTGAGGGAAGCACAACGGTTGCATTCCCGAGGAACAAATTCGATTTGGATTCCAAATGAGGCTTCAAGGCTTCACCTCCATTGGCGATTGGGGTCGTTACGGAGTAAAAGAAAAAAAGCTGGCGTCCCATATATGGGAGTCAGCTTTTTGTGTTTCTTTGAAATTGTTCACCTGCATATTCCGTTGCAAGAATCGAATAGATCACAGAGTCATGAAAGGAACCTTTGTAGAACCAGTGCTCACGTAATAGCCCTTCTCGCTGCATGCCAATCTTCTTCATGACATTCTCCGAAGCTGTGTTGTGCGGACGACATTTGGCGTAAATTCGGTGAATTCCGAGTTCGTTGAAACCGAAACCCAGTAAAGCGCGGGCTGCTTCGGCGGCATAACCTTTCCCTTGGTAAGCGGGGTTAAGGACATAACCGATCTCTGCATTGGTTTTCTCCATCACGTGAATACCTACTCCGCCAAGGAGAGTTCCATCACTTTTCAAGCATATCGCCAGTTCAAAGCTCTCTCGTGGTTGTGTCTGCTGCATGTCCAACACAAACTGCACGTATGCTCGTGTATCTTCTTCGGTATTCGGCCCCCACGCTGTATGCTGTGTAACTTCCGGCACTGAAGTATAGGCATGAATCCTCTCCCAATCGGTCTCCCGAATCTCCCGGATGATCAGTCTGTCAGTCTCCAGTTGCATCGTTGTTCACTCCTTCACGTTTGAGTAACTTTACTGTACATTGTACAACAAAAATAGCCCATAACAGATTCAACGAATGAATCGATCATGAGCCATAATGTAGATCTATGATGTATGTGGAATGCTATTGTGGTTGTTTACATTGAACTGCGGGATAAGTATAAGCCAGCTTACGGATAATTTCCTTTTGCCATCTCGTATCACCTAGATTGGTCGCCAGGTTCAGAAGATCCAAATAATCGTCAAGCTGCAGATCAGCCTTTTGCAGAGTTGTATTCATTCGATGTTCGTTCCCCTTTATCTATAAAATCGTAAAATCATATGCAGTAGAAAGTTACAAAGAGACAAGTTCAAGAATGATAATCATTATCACATTTATATATTCATTATGCAATGAACGCTGGCAAAATGCAATCCCAAGTCCGCATCGAATTTAACTTTTTTCTGAAAATAGGCTCATCCACAGCACATAGGGAATGTATACACCGAGATATGCAGACGGATACAGGAACCATCCATTCAGCAGGAAATGGTGAATCTCGGTAGTGAATGTGGTCATATGAGCATTCGTCGCATACACATCACCAGCGATGACGGTTGCCGCACTGTAGAAACAGAGTAGCGCAAGAATATGGAACACTCGGGTAACCATTCGGGAACGAAGAGCAACATAAGCCATAATCAGCGGAACAATCAACAAGAGTATCAAAAATACCAATTTCATCATCGTTTTACTCCTTCGGTAAATGGAATTCTAATGATAATCAGTATGGGCCAATAGACTCAACTTCTAAACTTTTTCATAAACTTTACAAAAAGAAAGAGGAATTCAGCATATGAACAATTAAATTAAAGGAGGATAACCCATTATCAGGTAATTATGAGGAGGAGAAAGGGAATATGAAAAAGGCGTTATGGCAGCACTGGATCGGGGCATTCCTGGTCTTTATCATGATGGCAACCGCACTGCTGGGGCCGGGTTCGCAAAGTCCGGTACAAGCTGCAGCACCACTTACGGTATCTCAGGCCATCGCTGCCCAGAGCGGTGGAGGAACAGCGACGGTTGAAGGAATCATTGTTGGACATGCTACCGGGTCACTTACAGCCAAGTTTACATCTCCGTATGCCAATGATTTTAATGTTCTGATTGCCGATTCAGCGTCAGAGCGGACCAACGCCAGATTATTGGATGTGCAGATTCCCTCATCTTTCCGATCGCAATATGGATTGGCGTCCAACCCCAGTCTTGTAGGCAAAAAGATCATCGTAACCGGAACCCTTGGTGCTTACAACAGCTATGCAGGAGTCAAAAACCCAACGTCCATCGCGCTTTCCTCCGGAACAACCAATCCTGATCCAGAACCGAACCCGGGCACAACACTGCCGGATGGTACCGGCAAGAAAGTATTGTTCGATAATACCCACGCCCAGACAGCAGGTGCTGCCGACTGGATTATTGACGGGGCATTTTCAGATTTTGCCAATGGTTTGCGAAACGCAGGCTTTGCCGTGGATCAGCTGGAACGCAGCATCCCGTATACATTCGGTGAGCAAGCCATCACCTATAATAAATTGAAAGATTACGACGTCTTTGTCATCGGCGAAGCCAACGTGCCGTTCAAGGCGACTGAGCAGGCTGCGCTGGTGCAGTACGTGCAGAACGGAGGAAGTGTTTTCTTCATCTCCGACCACTATAACGCGGACCGCAACAAAAACCGCTGGGATTCTTCCGAAGTATTCAACGGTTATCGCCGCGGTGCCTTCCTGAATCCGGCCAAAGGCATGTCTTCGGCTGAAGCCGAATCACCAGCGATGCAGAGTGTGACGAGTTCAGATTGGCTCGCGACGAACTTTGGTGTCCGTTTCCGCTACAATGCCCTTGGAGATGTAAATGCATCGGATATCGTTGCACCTGCACAATCCTTTGGCATTACGGCTGGTGTTAATTCTGTAGCCATGCATGCGGGATCGACCATTGCGATTATAGACCCGAACAAAGCCAAAGGCTTGGTGTATGTACCAAGTGGTGTATCCAAGTGGGGCAATGCCGTGGACCAGGGCGTATACAATGGTGGTGGACGAGCTGAAGGAGCCTATGCTGCCATTGCAAAGGTTGGTGCGGGCAAAGCCGCATTTATCGGTGACTCTTCACCTGTGGAAGACGCGACTCCGAAATATTTGCGTGAAGAGACCGGTGCCACCAAGAAGACCTATGATGGATTCAAAGAAGTGGATGATGCCACTTTCCTTGTGAATACCGTGAAATGGCTTGCGGTCAAAGAGAGCTATACCAGTCTGGCACAAGTGCCAGGACTGACATTGGATACGGCAACAAGCCTGCTTCCTATCGAAGCTCCGGCTGCATCAACCGAGCCGCAACTTGAGCCATGGGCTGCACCCGCGGCAGGGTACAAATGGTATGACCCAACTACATTTAAAGCAGGTTCATACGGAAAAGCACAATAAGGGAAGTAGACAAACATCAAATTATTATGCGAATAGGGTCTGACCGTGGAGTTTTGCGGACAGGCTCTTTTTTGCTTGTTATATCAGTTACAATGAAGCCCATGATTAGCTCCTACAGCCCCGCCATTGCATAAATATGTGCTCCAGAGGGGAAGGTATGGGTACTAATGATGCGGCGTGAAGCCCAACCCAACCAAGGAGGCGGCGAATGATGACTCAGCAAGCAGACTGTGACAGTTCCTCGATGAGGCAGAAGCTCAAGGCAGACCTCCATCGTGTAGCAGAACGTATGAATCTGACGTTATCCCGATTTGACAATGACAGTGCCTGTCTGCTGGGGCAATTTGCAGAGATTCGAGCGGAGATCAAGCAGATCGAGGTGCTCGCCTCTTCGTTTTATCTGGATTGTTATCTGTCACCTTTTACCGAGAAGTTTGCCGAATTAACATCGAGCGTACAGCATCTATCGGACCGGAGATATGGGGCGTTGATTGTGATAGAACGGGAGATTCCGTTGGAGTCGATCATTCACTCAGGCGTGACTGTGGATGCACGAGTGACACATGCGTTGCTGGAATCCCTGTTTATTCCCGGTGCACCTCTGCATGATGGGGCTGTTCTGATTCGTGGTAATCAGATTGTATCCGCTGGTAATGTGCTGCCGTTGTCGCAAGCGGAAGTGCATGAACGAAAAATAGGCACTCGTCATCGGGCAGCACTGGGACTCAGTGAATTGACGGATGCGGTTGTGTTGGTTGTCTCCGAGGAGACGGGGCAGGCTTCATTTGCTGTGGATGGCGATTTGCATCCAATCAATGTGGTTGAAACGCTCCCTTAAATGTGAACGATCAAGTGGCCTACTTGGAGCGATTAAGTTGATGCTGTTGAGAGAATTGTACCTTTCTCCTGTAAGGGAGAGAGGTTTTTCTATGGATAGACGATAAAATTATAATCTGAAATTCGACAGCTTTGCTCCCGCCATATGAGAAACATCGATCGATGCTTCTCTGACATTGCGATGTGATTTTGCACAAACTGGGTATTCATGGGTACAATAGAGGATGGTCAATGAATAGAGAACAATGCGATTGGATCGCAAAAATGGTTGGAGGAGACGGTTAGCACATGAGTTGGTTTGAAGCAATGGAGCATCACGATTATGAGGAACTGGTTCTGTGCCAGGATCGAAATTCAGGGTTAAAAGCAATTATCGCCATACACGACACAACACTCGGCCCTGCGCTGGGAGGCACGCGGATGTGGACTTACGCTTCAGAAGAAGCCGCCATTGAAGATGCCCTGCGCCTTGCCCGTGGTATGACATATAAGAATGCGGTATCCGGCCTGAATCTGGGCGGTGGCAAAACCGTTATCATCGGAGATCCGCGGCGCGACAAAAACGAAGCGATGTTTCGGGCGTTTGGACGATATATTCAAGGGTTGAACGGACGCTATATCACGGCCGAAGATGTGGGAACAACGGAAGAGGACATGAACCTGATCTATCAGGAAACCGATTATGTGACAGGCATCTCGGCGAGCTATGGTTCATCCGGTAATCCGTCACCTGCAACGGCTTGGGGTGTATATCGGGGGATCAAGGCAGCAGCCAAAGAAGCATTTGGTACCGATCTGCTGGAGGGTAAAACGATAGCGGTCCAAGGTGTCGGCAATGTGGCGATGCATCTGTGCAAATATCTGTATGAGGAAGGTGCACATCTGATCGTTACGGATATCCATAAGGACTCGGTGAAACAGGCTGTGGACCGCTTCGGCGCGACAGCAGTTGATCCCGCAGACATCACTAGTGTGGAGTGCGATATCTATGCACCATGTGCACTGGGCGGCACGATTAATGACGATACGCTTAAGACACTTAAAGCGAAGGTTGTAGCGGGCTGTGCCAATAATCAGTTGCTGGAGACCCGTCATGGGGATCAGCTGTATGATATGGGCATCGTATATGCGCCTGACTATGTTATCAATGCAGGTGGCGTCATTAACATTGCGGATGAGTTGAACGGTTATAATGCGGATCGGGCGTGGAGCAAGATCGGAGAGATCTATTCCAATCTGGAGAAAATATTTGAAAGCTCACGTACCGAGGGCATCGCTACCTATGTTGCCGCAGATCGTCTGGCTGAGCGACGGATCGAACAGATGAAGAATACGCGCAGTACATTCCTGCAGAATGGTCACCATGCACTGAGTTCCCGTAGATTGCGCAAGTAAACGTAATTGAATCATTACCAAATCTGTAATTGGTCTGTTAGATAACGGCAACATCCATTCCAAAGATGGATAGTGTCGATCTAACAGGCCATTTTTTTATGTTGCTATCAGAAAAAAAGAAAACAGTGGCAATATCTCCCTAAATGATCAATTCTACTATAGATTTTTCCGATAATGTATGTACATCGTTCAGATGCATATGGTTCAGGGAAGTGGGGAGAAGTGGGAAATGGGGAAAAGAAAAGGGTTAGGGCATAGGATCAAAAATATGTCGCTTAAAATCAAATTGCCTTTCATGATCAGTGTATTGGTTGTTTTGGTTCTGTTAGGTGCAACGACCACAAGTTATATGATTTCATCTGATGTTGTGGTCAAGAAAAGCAAGGATGAAATGAATGTGATGGCTGACCGCCTTGGGGAAGGGCTTTGGACAGCTATGCAGCTTCAACAACAATTGAGTCATGCCATATCGGTGCATAATACCTTCAAGGAACTCTTGGAGTTGCGTGATACCAATGAAATGCCAGATGAGACCTTTTTTACACATGAGAATCCATATTTCAACAGAGCAAATACGATTCTCACTGACAGTATATCCGATACGGAAGGCTCCAAGCCGGACCTGTTCGTATTTGACAAGGAAGGAACCATGGTGGCGGGGACCATGCCAGAAGTCATTGGTCAGTCACGGGGAGATCGGGAATATTTTAAGGAATCCATACTGGGGAAATCCTTCATCAGTGACGCGGTCGTCTCTAAGACTAGCAAGAAGCTCATTATTGTATTCTCGGAGCCTATCACCGATGAACAGGGGAATATACTAGGTGTGTTCGCCATGTCGGTGGACAGCAGCTTTTTCCTGGGGCAACTGGGAGACATTAAAATCAATGCCGAAGGCAGAGTTGAAGTGCTGAGCCGGAGCGGCATCATCATGTATGATTCACTGGACCCTTCCATTGTGGGACAAACGCTGGAAGCGGACAAGGAAGCGATGGGAATCATCGAGGCCAGAGCCACTGACAAAGTGAAAATCACTTCGATGGATCGAGATAACATCTATTATCGCGTTAATCAGATTCCCGGGGCAGATCTATCTGTGGTCATCATTGACGATTATGACGATATCAAGCGCCCAATAGAGGATATCCAACGTCAGATGGTTATCGTGACCTTGATCGGAGTTGCTCTGGCTATTGGTGTGGGACTGCTGATTTCTCGTAGTATTACAAGACCTATCATTCGTCTGATCGGACTGTTCCAACAGCTTGCTCAAGGCAATCTGACCGTTAAGGCCAATGGCAGATATAACAGTGAATTCAAAGATCTGGCGGAGAGCTTTAATGGTATGGTGGAGCAGAACAGGAATCTCATTACCGATATGAATAATTCAATCCATGTCCTTCAAGCCAGCACTCAGGAATTGGAGGAGACATCCAGACAGACGGCAAGATCCATTGATGAGACATCGGCGACGTCCATGGGGATTGCAAAAGCCATGGAGGCCCAATCGGAAGATACCGAGCAGATTGCAGGCAAATTCAACAGCTTTGGCGATAAAGTAGCTGCCATGAACAGCAGTGCACAGGATGTGAAGGCAAGAGCGGATGAGATCGAATCTGTATTCCACAACGGGAATGAAGTCGTGAATGAACTGATGCGTATCAACGAGGTGAACGAACGGGAAGTGGAGAAGATCTCGGAGATTACCGTCAAACTTCAAACGAGTTCGGGCAGTATTAGTCAGATCACGGAAGCCATCAGCCAGATTGCGAAGCAGACCAATCTGCTTGCATTGAATGCTTCAATTGAAGCATCACGGGCTGGGGAGCATGGCAGAGGATTTGCAGTTGTAGCCGAGGAGATCCGCAATCTGGCAGAGCAGAGTTCCCGCCAATCCAAGGAAATCTCCAGCATTACCGAGCAGAATCTGGCCGATGTCGCCGAGAACAACCAAAGTGTTGCCGAAATTCATACCATCTCGTCCAGACAGGATGAGCTTGTCTTGCAGACTCGTCAGGCATTTGATGTGATTCTGGAGAAGGTAACGGTCATTAATCAACAGATCGCTACGATGGCAGGACAGATGCAGGAGATGTTACAGAATAAGGATGATGTACTGGAGTCAGCCCATAGTTTGTCGGCTTCAGGAGAGCAGGTATCTGCTTCGGTTGAAGAGGTAACAGCAACCATGATGGAGCAATCTTCAACAGTACAGCAGTTGGCCAACATGGTGGATACGATCGATCAATTGACGCAAAAGCTGGCCGAATCGGCTGCGCGATTCAAGGTGGAGTAAGGTGTTAATTGAATAGGTATAAAGAGAAGACAAAAGGCACTCTGTATGAGTGCCTTTTGCTTTGTTTTTTATGGTCTCGATTAATGTGCTCTAGTCCATTTAGTAATCAAGAAGATCAGCGGTTGAAAGAGGGGTACTGAGTTACCTATATCAAAACGTGATGCACTTCTGGTTCAGCAGCTTCATGAATTGATCCAACGTACTACTGACATACCGATCCTCACCGCGGACAAAGGTTGTCGTGGTATGAGTATAGCGATCTGCGAGATCAAATACGGAGAAATCATCCGGTTTCTTGTGAATAACGCTGCACGGCATAATGGTAAATGCGATTCCTGACTCCACACAGCTGAGCAGGTTTTCCATCGTACTCACTTCGATGATATTACGTGCGGACAACCCTTCTTCCTGCAAAAATTCTTCGGTCATTTCACGATAAGGACAGCCCTCGGGGAAAACAACCCATGATACTTGGCACAGACTTTCGGGTGGTGTATCCATCCGCTTGGAGATGATATGAACAGTGTCCTGCATCTCATATTCCACCTTCAAACCTTCTTTCACACAAGCCCCGCTGATAAAAGCACCATCAATCTCATCGTCCTGTATTTTCTTACGCAGTACTTTGGGTGAAGTGGCGTTGACGAGTGAGATGGACACCTTCGGGTAGGTTATCTGATATTCATTCAGGATCTCCATAAAACGGCTGGATGCCGCCGTTTCTACAATGCCGATTTTCAGCGTGCCGGAAGGCTCACCGGGATCGGTCATATCCTGCTTCAGATCGTACAAAAGGTTGTGAATCTGTGTGGCGTACTGGACGAACTGTTCTCCTTTGGAGGTCAGTACAACACCTTTGGGAAATCGGTTGAACAACTGGATTTGATATTCCTGCTCCAGTTTTTTGATACGTGTAGTGACATTGGATTGTGCGTAATTCAGTTCTTTGGCAGCCTGTGAGATTTTGCCTGAACGTGCCACCGCGAGAACAATATCGATATCGGAAAGTTCCATGCTGTCCCCTCCTGAACGTTGATTAACTTCAATTAATTCGGCAAATGGTGATGTTAGGTATCTCTCTGAGAGATACAACTATATATTTCAATCATTTTACGATATATCGGAGCCGCCGTACAATATCCTTAATGACAAAGAGAGTAGGGATATGACATGGATAACATGAATACACATTCAACACTATTAAGCCCGGTAACGATTCATCAGTGGCAATTAAGGAACCGAATTGTGATGGCACCGTTGACCCGGGGATTTGCTGATGATCGGGAGGGGACCGTGACGGATGAGATGGTGGCGTATTATGAGCAGCGTGCGCGTGATGGCGTGGGACTGATCATTACCGAGGGCATTAACCCGAATCTGGCAGGCAAAGGCACCTACGGCATCCCCGGTTTATATACAGATGAACAGACGACTTCTTGGAAAAGGGTAACGGATGCTGTTCACAGACATGGCGGCACCATTATTGCTCAACTGTGGCATGTCGGCAGGTTGTCCCACTCCGATCTGATCGGAACCACTCCAGTGGCACCTTCCAGCCTTGCGGCAGAGGGAAGAGTGCATAAGCTGCATAAGCCGTATCAGGTTCCCCAAGCGATGAGTACACAGGATATAGCGGATACGATTCAGCATTTTCAGACTGCTGCCCGCAATGCGGTTCTTGCGGGGTTCGACGGGATCGAGCTGCATGCTGCGCATGGGTATCTAATCGACCAGTTTATCAATGAGAAGACCAACCACAGAACAGATGAATACGGAGGAGACACTGCGGGCAGATTGCGGTTCTTGCGAGATATTATTGTGGCTGTGAAAAAAGAGATCAGTGTAGATCGCATATCGGTACGATTTTCCGAGAAAAAGGATGATGATGCATCCTATGCATGGGCAGACAAAGCTGGAATGATCGATGCATACCTGAACTTGTTCCGCGAGACGGGAATTACGATCTTGCATCCCTCAACAGATCATTATGCGAAAGCATGGGAAGGGGAGCAGTCTTTTCACGAGCGGATTCGTAGTCGGTGGGATGGAATCATCATTGGTGTGGGGGATTTGGATGTTCAAACCGCGGAGCACGCGATTGGTGAGGGAAGCATAGATCTGGCAGCGTTCGGCAGACCGTTTATCGCCAATCCAGATCTGGTACAGAGACTGCATGCGGGTCAGCAATTGGTCGAGTATGATGCTGCTACGCATCAGCCCGTGTTGGTGTGAAAATAAAGTGAAAAAAAGGGCAGAATAGGCTGCCCTGAGGTTCAGATACTTTTGGAGTGATCCAGCGGTTTCATTTCGTTTTTTCTTGTTGAGCTTTTTTCGATATACCAGAGAATAATCATAGACAACGCATAGAACAGACTGACAGCCAGAATAATGATCCATACACTTTCCATGTCCATGCTTTTGATGAAAATGCCTGTCAAATATGGGCTAAGTGTATAACCCAGGCAACCTACGAATAACAGCAAGCCATTAAACCGGCCCTGATGTGTATCGGGTACACGCGAAGCAATATACAGATTGATGTTGGTCTGCACGAGAATCTCTCCAATGGTCCACAGCACCGTGGATAAGGCGACGATGGAAAAATGGGGGAAGGTTCCCAGCAGGTTCAAGGCTCCAAATCCGATTCCATAGAAGAGTGCGCCTGTGGCTATGGAGTTTAGGGCAGTTAATTTGCGTGTAGCGGACAGGATCACGGTGGTAAGAATAATGACGCTAATGGCATTGATGGTCATGACAGAGCCGTAATATGCTGCTCCGTTCTCGCCAAATGAGTGATTCATCTGGAGTGGGAGGCTGAATGAGTATTGCATATAGATAAAATAGTTAAGAAATGACACAACGATGAAAAAGGCAACAAGTGGATTTTTCAGCAGTAGTCTGAATAACGGCGAAGGTGGTTGGCTCGATCGTTGTTGTTCTTGTTGTCCAGCATGTTCGCTGTTTGTTGATGCCAATTCCTTGCGTGTGCCGATCTTAACTTGGTTGATGATGATAAAGGTAGATATCAGAAACACGGTACCGATACTTATAAAGACAATGTTGACGTGATCCTTGATAAAAAAACCGGCGACCAGTGGTCCGATGGCTATACCCAGATTGGCCCCCAGATACATGAGGGAAAAGGCGGACTTTCGCTCTTTCTCCTCCGTACACAGTTGAATAATCAGTGCATTATAAGCAGGCCGGGTAATGCTGATGAAAAACATGACTGCAATCAGAAGGTAACCAACGGTAAGGGTGCCTGACCAAAAAGAGCAGCTTATAATCATGATGGCAGACAACAGTTGTCCGATGACAATAATTGTTTTTTTGCCCATAAGATCGCTTAAATAGCCGCCAAGAAGTACACCGGGTCCGCTAATCAGGGCTGCCATGGACACAAAGATCCCTGCACTGACCACATTCATGCCCATCTGTAACGTAAGCACCAAGGTAATCAGGGAGAATACAAAATCTCCCGTGCTGTTAATCGTTCTGGCTAAACAGAGATAATAGATATCGCGGCTCAGACCCGCGTACGTTTTGAATAACGACAATAATTCCAGCCCTCCCCAAGATAACCGTCACTCCAGACCAAAAACAGTGAGGATGATCCGTACATCTTACACAGTTTCAGCAACCGTCACTTCAATCTTGAAACGATCGTACATATCCAGCAGGGTTTGACGCAATTCCTCGAACGAATCACCCTCCACGATAGCATAGCCTGATCGGGTCATGGTATCGTTGACGTCCCCCGCCCGCTGCCCCACTTGATAGGATACATTAAACTCAACGATGCCAGGGATATCGGCATAATCCTCTATCCCGGATATGTGTTGAATTACCCCTGCGCGTGAAGGGAAGCAGATCATGCCTGTGAATTTATGGCGCGTCTCCTGTTGCTTAAATTCATATATTCCAACTTCCAGATCAGTGACGGCTTCGAAGAAATCAACGCCATGGGTGTTCTTGATACAAGGAGGCATGACATGCGATCCCCCGATTCTTGCACCAATTTCTCCAAACACCACTTCTCCTTCCGGAGTCAGAAAAAGTTCGGCATGTGTTACGGATTGATTGATACCCAGGGCAGCAATGACCCGTTCATTAAGTTCTTTGATGTGATGGATAAAATCAGCTTCCGTGCCTTCAGGGAACGTAATACTGGCTGGAGGTTTCTGCTTCGTCGCAATATCCAGGCAGTTATACAGGTATTGGGATACGGATGCAAATACAACCTTGCCCTTGGACACAATGGAATCACAATGAAACTCCGTACCGTGAATGAATTCCTCCAGCAAATCCCTTTGCTGTGCTTGTCTTGTATGGTGCAGATAATGTACCAGTTCATCCATGCTGGACAATTTGAACGTATTGATACTTCCATATCCGCTGAGTGGCTTCACAATAATCGGGAAGCCGTGTACAGCAGTGAAACGAATATAGTCCTGTTCATGTAGAGCAATGGCAATTTCGGATGTCCGAATTCCGCGTTGATGCAGCATTTGTTTCATGATCCATTTGTTGCGAACAGCCTCAGCCTGATTGCGCTGCATACCGGGGATCCCGAACTCGGAACGGAGCTGACCACCGATCTCAATCGCATTCTCACCCGGCGTTAACAGAGCAGAGATGGAATGGGATTCTCGGATCTGCATCATATGCTCCCGGATGGCATCTACGGACTCCAGATGATCGACATATCTAATTTCATCAAAGAAGTCCCTGAGGACCTCATCATGATGCAAATTATGCCGTTCAATAATCAGAATTTTCTTGTGATCCGCCAATTTCTGCAAAGGTTTAATGAAGTTTAATCCAGTTGGAAGCCTGAAATCAGATATGTATACAATGGTTTTCATACGTTCTCGTAAATCCCCTTTCAACAAAATACTAAAAATAGTAAAAATTCATTTCATAACATTATAGCTCAATATTTTCCATTTTGAATACACCATTTAGTTAAAAATATGAACTAAAATACATATTTATGTTGCGTTAAAGTGTTAATTGACAATAGGAATTTTTTAGTATACGATCTTTAGCGGATTAGAAATAAAAAGGAGGAAATAGAAATAAATGGAGATCGTTAAAGAGAAATATGCCATACTGGGAACGCTGGGAGACGATGAAGGATTCCTGACTTGCAGCATGCATATCGCGAAAAAACTAGGCAACTCGGAACGTATCAAGCCATACCCTGAATTTGAAGCGGCTGCGGAAGACTTGAGATCAGGGATCATATCCTGCTTACTGGTCCCCGGGGCGTATCCCAAGCTCAACAGCTTCATCATGGATTCTGAACTAGCGGTGTCTGAGAGCTTTGTGGAGAAAATTCCTGCGCTGGTTCTATCCGGCTTCCATGCGGTATGTCCCGATCAGATCGATATTATCTATCATCATCCAGCAACCACATACTTGTTATCTGAACTTGATACAACCTATAGAGAGAACAGCACCGTATCGTCCAACCCTGAAGCTTGCAGGAAGGTCATGCACAACACGGAGAATTCCATTGCGCTCACGAATCAGCTATGCGCTGATCATTACGGGCTTGTGACCTACAAAGTATTGCGTGAGGGAATCAATATGCCATGGGTATGTTTTACACAAAATACACAGAGGGTGAATACAGTCATATGAAAAGAATTGCTATTATACTGGATAAAAATCTGGAACCTGGCGCCGCCGCCAATGTGGCTGCCCTGTTAATGGGACAAGCAGCCCTGAATGAGCCGGGGTTATATTCTGATCAACCTGTGTTGGATCATAGCGGCGTTCAGCATGCGGGCATCCGATATAGCACTGTCATTCTGAAGGCCGGGGAGAATCAACTGATCAATCTGGCCAGACTCTGCTCAGATGACAGCGGGGAACTGAGCCATGTTGTTTTTTCACAGACAGGCCAATCGCTCAACAATGCCTTTGAACAATATGCAGTTGAAATTGCTTCGATGGAATTGGAAGCTACCAAAGTGGTAGGTGTCATTGTATGGGGCGAGGATGATCAAGTTAGGGTAGCAACCAAAAAATTCAGTGTCATGAAATAAGGGAAAAGGGCAGAAGCGGATCTTAGGGATCACTCTGCCCTTCTTTATATATGAAAGAATTGTTATAGAGGTTGTTCTCGGTACTGAAAACCGACCTTTTTGAACACGCACTTATAGATGATTGCTGACAACGGCAGCTTTCTTTTCCGTAAAGTAATACACCAAAGCGAGCAGCGGCATGATCATGCCAATCAGCGTTGTGAGATTCCAGCCTCCGTTAGCATAAGACCAGCTTCCAAGGGATGAACCGATCGCACCGCCAACAAAAAAGATCGACATGAATATACCATTCACGCGCCCTCTCGCTTCATTTCCTAGCGAATAGATGATGCGTTGACCCAGCACCAGATTTCCCGAGACAGCCATATCCAATGTGATCGCCACGATCACAAGCAGGATCAATGCAAACGTGGAGTGGCTATGGAACACATAAGCAAGACCGAACGAAGCAACAGCGATCACCATGGCAGCACCCGTCAGAATACGTGTTAGTCCGCGATCAGCCAATCTTCCGGCAATAGGAGCGGCAATAGCACCTCCGACACCAGCCAGTGCGAACCAGGCAATACCTTGCTGTGACATGTCAAAATCGTTAGCGAGCCTGAGCGGAACCGTAGTCCAGAACAAGCTGAAAGCACCAAACAGACTGGCCTGATAGAACGCCCGGCGGCGCAGCAGCGGCATCGTTCTGAACAGTGTGCCCAAGGAAACGATTAATTGCCCGTATTTCAAGGTGGGTTCAGGCTGGCGAGCAGGAAGAGCACGTGATAGGAGCAGCATTAGAAGTGTTATGACAATGGCGGAGAATACAAAGACCGTCTGCCATCCGAAGAGGCTGGTGATAAAGCTTGCGACAGGACGAGCCAGCATGATACCAAGCAACAGACCACTCATTACATTGCCAACAACCCGTCCGCGTTGTTCCTCGGAAGTAAGATATGTCGCATAGGGCACCAGAATCTGAGCGACGACAGAACCTATCCCAATGAACAGAGAGGCAGTCAGAAATACAACAGCAGTGGGCGAGAAAGCCGCAGCAATGAGGGCAACGACCAGTACGATGAGGAAAAGAACGACCAGGCGTCGATTCTCGGTAATGTCACTGAGCGGCACGATAAACAGCAAACCAATGACATAACCAATCTGAGTCAATGTTACGATCAATCCGGCAGCGGCAGAAGACAGCCCCGTTGTCATGCTGATTGGACCGATAACGGTCTGAGCATAATACAGATTTGCCACGATCAATCCACAAGCTGATGCCAGCAAAAAAATAATCCAGGTGGGTACAGGTGCCTTCTTCACTTGTTGTCTCATATCCATCATAATCATCCTCCACAGTTCTAAATTGGTATTCCCAATACACAGGTGATATTTAAAAATGTTAATTACTAAACGGTGTGTACACTAATTACAAATATATAATAAACTAAACGTATAGTATTGTAAATAGGCTCTACATATTTTAATGAGAAAGTTAATGAGGATGAAAAGGTGAGCGTAGGATGGAATTGTGTGTACTCATGGCAGTTTAGTATAATGAACGTATCGTTTTTATGAAAAATACTGATGATTAAATATATTTTATACATCCAGGAGGGCTCAAGATGACTGCCAAAAGAGGACGTCCGCGTAACATGGAAACCCAGAATGCCATTCTTACAGCATCGTATGCGTTGTTGTTGGAGCACGGATTCGGGGCGGTTACAATCGAGAAGATTGCTGAACGTGCACAGGTGAGCAAAGCCACTATCTACAAATGGTGGCCGAATAAAGGCGCTGTCATCATGGACGGATATATGTCTGCTGCAACGGCAAGATTGCCAGTGCCGGATACAGGCTCGGTATTGGAGGATATACGCATACATGCGAGTAATCTGGTTCGTTTTTTGACCAGTCGGGAAGGAAAAGTGATTACACAGATTATAGGGGAAGGGCAGTCGGATGCAGGGCTTGCCGAAGAATATCGTACAAGGTACATCCAACCGCGTCGGCGTGAAGCTCGGGGGATTCTGGAGAAGGGTGTGGAGCGCGGCGAATTAAAGAGTGGGACGGACATTGGATTATACATTGATCTGATCTATGGGCCGGTGTTCTATCGTATGTTAGTGACGGGGGAAGCGATGGATGATGCGTTTGTAGATCTGATGCTCCGTTCATTGTTGGAAGGCATTCAGTCCAAGTAGATATAGGGATAGTCACGATAGAAGTGGGAGGAAGAGGGAAGAGGGCGATTCGTAGGAATCACCCTGGAAGGAGCACATGTATATTGTACGAGGTAGATTGTTAGACCTGGAATATAGGTGAGATGGCTGTGGGCCATGAATCTGTAACATTAGAGGAAAGGAAGGATGAGTGCTGGGTTAACACCGGGGGTTCATTCCATACCGAACTGGGCAGTTCGCGGCGTAATACAGGGGCAACTTCCTTGGCAAAACGCTCCACTTGCTCCAGTTGCTCGCTATGCGTCAGTCCATCTACGCTGATACTCAGCACCTGATGTCCGTAAGCGGCATGATAGTCCAGAATTTTCTCAATGACCTGCTCCGAACTGCCAATTAACGCAGGACCTCGTGCAATGTTATCCTCCAGATCGGTGAAGGGTGACTGGTTATGCTGTGCGGCCGCAGTGGCATGGAACGCTTCATAATATGGCTTATAACGACGGATGGCTTCTTCGCCCGTATCCGCAAGATAGAGACTGCCGGCACCAGAGCCAATCACTGCTTGCTGCGGATCATGACCATAATAATCGAGGCGCTCCCGATAATGATCAATTAACGCTTTGTATTTGGCTTGCGGATGAAAAGAGTTCGACGTAAAGAGAGGCTCGCCATATTTGGCAGCGAGTTCGGTCGAGACCGTGCTGGACGCGCTACCATGCCAGATCGGGATGGACTGCTGAAGCGGCCTGGGCCACGTGGTCACTCCCTCAAGCGGAGGGCGATACGTTCCCTGCCACGTTACATTCTCTTCAGACCACAGCCGTCTTAGCAGATGGTAGCGTTCATCGAGTGAGTCCCATTGTTCCTCTTCGCTTATGCCAAACAGCGGATAGTGCCGAGGGTCATTGCCTTTCCCGATGATCATCTCCAGCCGTCCGCCCGATAATTGATCCAACGTGGCATAATCCTCGGCAACCCGGACTGGATCAAGTATACTAAGAACAGTGACGGTGGTTAGTAACCGAATGCGTGTGGTTGCTGCGGCTATTGCGGTTAATACGACAGGTGGCGAGGAAGATAGAAAAGGCGCACCGTGTCGTTCACCGATTCCATAGGCATCGAAACCCAGTCGTTCAGCCAGCTTTGCCTGCTCTATTATATTGTGGAATTTCTGCTGAGTCGTCAGAGCTTCCCCGGTTACGGCATTAGGCAGATTCATCATGAGACTAAACAAGGCAAATTTCATCTGACCTTCTCCTCGAACTGAATTGATAATTCCTGTGTCGTATAATCCTATTGAAATAGTAGGATATGTAAGTTGGATTAAATGTATCACGTTCTCACGGATTCTTCTAATGGATTTTTTCTATAAGCAGGAACAGCGAGGCCTCCTTGCATAAATGTGAAGGGAATTGCCACGATTTTTATTGACCGCTGTAAAATTTAGGATTAAAATTGTGCTTATCATATAAATTCAAAATTATGGATTTTCATTGTGGAGGTGGGATACATGGAACCTACAACTACGATACGCTCATATATTGAGGACTACATCAGGAAACAGGGGTACACCCTGCAGTATTTTGCCGATATATCGGGAGTTAACGCTGGAACGCTTAGCGCAATTATTAAGGGGACTCGGCCCATCGCTATGGCGCAACTGGATCTGATTACCCAAGGCATGAAGCTGGAAGAGGGGTATTTCTACGAGATTTATGGGGCTGAATGTTTCGTGGAATCGGCACCTCATTGGAGGAGACTGGAACCATTCCTGCAACGTTGTGCTGAATTGGACAAGCTGGAATGTATTCATAAGGTTATCCAGGAAGTGACGGATGATCGCTCGTATATCTCGGAGTTGTTTGAGATGGCGGAAGGCATGCTTGAACGTGGACAGACGAAGGCTGCACGGATGTTGTACGAATGTGTGGCGGAGTGTGAGAAATATCAACACTCGGAACGTCTGGCTCTGTGCCAGTATCGCATCTTCACGTTATCTCTCGGTCAGAATCAACATGATAACCTGCGGGCCGCTGTGCATTTTGAGCCATATATTAATCGGCTGGATGAGGAACGGCAACTGGATGCGATTAAGGATTTGGCGAATACGTACTCCGCACTTCGCTATTGGGACAAGTTGTTCGCGCTTGCAGATGAATTGGGACATAAAGCGGAAATTATTCAATCGTATACTAAGAAAAAAGTTATTAAAGAAAATAGGATTACAGCGTACCCTTTATTTGTATACAGAGCTTATTCGAATTTGCTTAAAAGCAGTGCATGTGAGTGGAGAGAGATGTATAACGATGCACTGGAATATACAAATAATTATGCTTCTTTGGTTAAGATACCCAATCCTGATGATGAAGAAATGATATATATCAATATGTTCAACAGATGGGCAGAGGTTAATACTCAATTGTATAAACTGATGATGGGAAAGACAGAGGTTCTCCCGGAATATATAGCTTGGATTGAGCAGAATGAAGAGGAGACACTTACTGGTCTTGTTAAAATTATAGAAGCAGCAAATAAGTACGACTTGGATATAGATTATGTTATTTCTAAATTTGATATTTCCATTAATTCTATGTTGAATGATAGAACTTTATCAGAAGGATACAATGAACAAATGAAAAACAATCTGTACTCAAAACTCTTATTTGAGTTGGCAATGTATTATTTTAAAAGAGAACGATACATGGAAGGAATACACAAGCTTGTCACCTGTTTGAGTTCAGCCATCAAGATTAATAATTCTAATGACATAATACAATGTGTTGCTCTCTTTGAAAGGTATAGGTCTTTTGCATCTAAAGAAATAGAAGGTATCTATTATAATCTAATGGAGGAGGCTTATAGTTATTATGAAATCAAAAAAAATCATAGCTATACTTTTGTTTAGTGCTATTATTGTTAGTTTTCCCACTATACTAATTAATGTACAAGATCAAATCTATAGTCTGCTAGCACATGGTGATGGAATGTTGTAAGATATAAAAACTTAAACTACACTAATTAATAGCGGTTTATTTCCGAATGCGGAAGTAAGCCTTTTTGTGTTTTTATAGATTGACCGATGTAAAATACAGGATTAAAATAACATTTATTATATGTAATTGAATTATAAGTGATTTATGTGACGGAGGTGAGATCGTGGAATCGGTACCTACAATAAGAGTACATATTGAGAAATTCATGAGAGAACAAAATCTCAAGTTGCAGCATTTTTCCGACATTACAGGAATTAATGTTGGGACTTTAAGTGCCATTCTTAAAGGTAGCAGACCGATGTCTATGAACCAACTGAATCAGATCACTTCTGTTATGGGATTAGAGAAAGGGTATTTTTATGAGAGTTATGGGGTTGAATCCTTCATAGAATCTTCGCCCCACTGGAGACGTTTGGAGCCATATCTATATGAGTGTGCTGAGCTTTGTAAGCTGGATTGTATACAACAAGTCATCACTCATGTAACGGACGATCGATCATATATAGAAGAATTATTTGATGTAGCTGAAAGCTTTTTTGCTAGAGGATTAAAAGAAGTAGCTCTTATTTTGTATGAATGTGTGGCAGACAGTGAAAAATATCAACACTCCGAGCGGTTGGCCTTATGCCAGTACCGTATTTTTCTGCTTCATAAAACACTGAATAAATTCAATAACTTAAATGCCGCAGTAAAATTTGAACCTTTTATCGAAAAATTGAATGAGGAAGTACAACTGGATGCGATTAAAGATTTAGCTAATTTGTATGGCGCGATAAATCTATGGGATAAGGTTTTTGAACTGGCTAATGAATTGATTCAAAGAACTGAATTCCAAGTTCAACTTCAATCTATGAGACGGAACAGAAAACCAAGAATAGCCTCTTATCCTCTATTTACTTATAAAGCTTATGCTAATCTGCTCATGGCAAATGTATCTGAAGAACGTAAGCAATATATGAAAGCTTTGGAGTACACAGATGTTTATGAGGATATTATGGATGGGATTAAAAATCCAACAGAGGAAGAGCAAGAATTGATAGATCGATTCAAGGGCTGGGCTGAGGGCAATCGATATTTGTACAAAATACTATCAGGTGACTTCGAAGGCTTAAACCGTTATTTGAATTACCTAGATGTTAATCTTGCCGAAATTTTAACAGCACTCGCCTATATTATACAGGCGGCAAATCAGTACTCTTTTAATATTGACCATGCATTAAATAGATTCCAAAATCACATTGATCAAATTAAAGCGGAAAGACATGTAAAAGGAATATATAACGAACAGGCATCAAATTTTAGATATATACGCTTATTCTACGAACTAGCAAAATACAGATTGAAACAGAATCAAATTGAACAGGGAATAGAACATCTAATTACTAGCTTGGAACGTTCATCTTCATGTAATGAAGATCTAATGTGTATCAAATGCATTGATTTGTACGGAAAATACAGAAATTCCGCTAGTAAGATCCAGGAAGAACAGTATACAAAACTAATAGATAAGTTAAGTGTACCAACTTTTCGATAGTAAAACATCTGGGGAGGACGATGAAGACAATGTCCGATATACGTTCCTATATTGAAAGTCACTTGAAGAATAAGGGATATAAACTACAGCAAGTTTCAGAAATGGCTGACATTAATGTGGGTACGTTAAGTGCTATCATCAGAGGAACCAGACTTATGTCAATGAATCAACTAGACCAAATCACATCAGCAATGGGTTTGGAACAGGGGTACTTTTATGAAATGTATGGAGTTGAATGTTTTATTGAATCTGCGCCCCATTGGAGGCGATTAGAACCGTATTTATTTCGTTGTGCTGAACTTGGTAAGCTAGATATTATACAACAAGTCATTACTCATGTAACAGATGATCAATCCTATATTGATGAGTTATTTAATGTGGCAGAGAGTCTCTATAATAAAAGCACCAATGAATCTGCACTCATTATATATGAATGTGTGGCCGGTAGTGAGAAGTATCAACACTCGGAGCGGTTGGCCCTTTGCCAGTACCGCATTTTCTTGCTTCATAAAACACTGAGTAAATTTGACAATCTCAATGCAGCAGTAAAGTTCGAACCTTATATTGATAAATTAAATGAAGAAGTGCAATTGGATGCAATTAAAGACTTGGCTAACGTGTATATGACGATACATTTGTGGGACAAGGTCGACACATGGGCACGGGAACTGGAACGGAAAGCAGAATTCCAATTAAAAATTCAATCTCGTAGGCGAAAAAATAAAAGAAGGCTAACAGCCTATCCTCTTTTTACATATGTAGCCTATGCACACTTATTAATAGCAAGCGTTTATGATGCCCGTAAGGAATATGAAAATGTCCTAAAGTATACAGAAAAATACTTGGAAATAGTTGAGCTTGGGAATCCTACACAAGAGGATCAACAAATAATAGATTTGTTCCGAGTATGGGGGAAGGGAATCAATATGCCTCCCAATTAATGCTTGGTCAAGAAAATGTAATCGATTCTTATTTGGATTATATCGAAAACAACCCGTCAGAAATATTAGCTGGATTCGTTAATATTTTGCAAGCAGCTAATCAGTATTCTTTTAACATTGACTTTGCTTTAGATAGATTTAAGAACCAGATCAAATTGTTTAATACAGACATGCACTTTAAAGGTGGTTATAACGATCAAATGTTAAACCACGGGTATCAAGATTTTTACTATGAATTGGGATATTATCAAATAAAACAACGTAATTACTTACTTGGGATTGATGCCTTACTCATGTGTTTAGAACTCTCTTCTTCAAGTAAAGATGACCTGATGTGTATTAAATGTTTAGATTTGTACGGGGAGTATAGGAGCGAAGCCAATGAAAAACAGATCAGAAATTACAAAAATGTAGTAGAAAAGTTAAGTTTGCCGACTTTTTGATAATGAAATATCTGGGAAGGGACGATGAAGAAGATGCACAATATACGTTCCTATTTTGATAGATACTTGAAAGACAATGGGTATAAACTACAGCAGTTTTCAGAAATTGTTGACATTAACGTGGGTACATTAAGTGCTATCATCAGAGGAACCAGACTTATTTCAATGAACCAACTAGACCGGATTACCTCTGCAATGGGTTTGGAACAGGGGTGCTTTTATGATATGTATGGTATGGAATATTTTATTGAATCTGCACCCCATTGGAGACGCTTAGAACCGTTTATATATCGTTGTGCTGAGCTTGGCAAGCTGGATGTTATTCAACAAGTCATTACTCATGTGACAGATGATCATTCATACATTGATGAGTTGTTTGAAATAGCTGAAGAATTGTATAACAAAGGAATGAAGCAGGCAGCACTTATTCTGTATGAATGTGTGTCTGAATGCGAAAAATATCAGCACTCTGAACGGTTGGCTATGTGCCAATATCGTATATTTCTTATTAGTATAAATTTAAAAAAGTTTGATAACCTTAATGCAGCAATTCGTTTAGAGGTTTATGTAGAGAAGCTCAATGAAGAATTACAATTGGATGCGATTAAGGAACTGGCTAATGTATATAGTACAATGGATTTATGGGAAAAGGTTTATTCATTGGCAGAAAAATTAGAAAGAAAATCGGATGCATTATTAAGATTTAAGTCTCGAGCAGAGGCTAAACGTATTACGGCTTATCCTTTAATTACTTACAAAGCTTATGCGAATCTGTTAAAGGCAAGTGTGTTTAAAGCACGTAAAGAATATGCAGTGGCTTTAAAATATACAGATATTTATGAGAGAGTAGTTGATATTTCTGGTCCATCAGAAGAAGAAGGGGTTATGATAGCCAAATTTAAGAGATGGGCTCAAGGAAATCGTATAACTATTAATTTAATGTCTGGAAATCAAGAATTTATACATGAGTATCTTAATTACCTGGAAGCTTACTCTGAGGAAACGTTAACTGCCTTTATTAATATTATTGAAGTTGCTAATGAACAATCTCTTAAAATTGAGTTTGATTTAGAAGAATATGAAGACAAAATCAAGCGATTTTATTTAGATAGAGGGTGCAATTCACGAATTATAACTCATAGATATATGTTGTTTAATTATGAACTTGCAAAGTATAAATGCAATCGACAAGATTACCAAAACGGTATAGATATAATACTTTATATTTTATCTCTTTCAACTTTGAACCAAGACGATCACATGACAGTAAAATGCGTTGATTTATACGGAACTTACAGACAGCAAGCTAGTTTGTCCCAGCAAGAGACGTATTCACAATTATTTAAGACGATAAATATTAAATAAAACAAACAGCCTATCTGCTTTTGAGGTAGGCTGTTTTGTATTTTGATAAAGGATTAAGCAGAGCACAATGCCTTTTCTAAAGATTTGTTTTTACAATATTATGCAAAACATATTATGTTCTAAAAAGCACCTGTAGTCATTAGCGAAACTAATAGCTTACTCATATTGAATATTTTCCAGAATGTCCTAGAGGGGTACATGCTATGAGAGAACGGAGTATCTTGAAAGACCAAATCGAGCAAGGTCGGCAAGAGTTGAGTCGCTTGGTAGATCAATATGGAATCCCGAATGTGAAAGTGCTTGAGCAGTCTATGGCGTTGGACGAGCTAATTAATGAATATAATCGATTTACTCTAGGTGTAAATATGAGGAAATGAACGATATGATATTTAAGTTTTTACTAAATAATTACACATGCTAATTTGTATAATTATTCAAATAATTTAAATATAATATTCTTTTGCAAAATATTATATTTTAAAAAAGGGATCAAAATACTAGTTCAATTTTTGAAAAGGTTAAATGTATTTTTATCTATATTAAACAAGGAGGTGAGCATATGGGAGCAAGTAAACCTGGTAAAGGCAGTACAAAATATCCCGAGTTGACTAGCGGGGATTTCGGTGTTGGAGCAATCAGATTTCAAAACCCCCCAAATACAGGCGGGGGAACAGGGAACACCGGTAGCTGTGGTGTTAATGTAAGTTGTGTACTTTGCTGTTGTTGTGGCAAAGGTGGTGGAGCGGATAATGTACAAAAACAAATTGAACTATAGGACTTTTTTTGATTCCCAATAATTATATTGATTCGAGTGCGGCAATATGCGTATTTAGGATATTAGCCGCACTTGAAGTTTAAAGCGGAGGTGTCATATCATTTTGATTACAGAAGAGTACACTACGTACACATTGAATAACTTTGTTATCTATGAAATAAACTCAAATGAACTAGTTTTAATGCATAACTATGGGATAGTGAAAATAAAAGAAGCAAGATTAATAGAAGAAATAAAGAAATGGGATAACAATAATATTAAATCAGTCCATGAGAAAGAACTTATGGATGTTTTTCAAGAAGACTATTCAAATGCTATATCCTTTTTAGAGAATAATTACATCTTCATTACTAAAGAAGAGGTGAACTTCTCAATAGAAAAATGCGTTTTCTTAAGTAATAATGATGAAATACTTAAAGTGTCCCGAGAGTTTCTTTTTGAGAACCAAAATATGAAAAATTCAATTATAAATCTTAATGAAGAATCAAATAGCACACTACTATCAGAGAAGAATAGTAATACTTTATATGTAGTGTTTATGAATCCTTACAGTAAAGAAATAGCCAGTAAGATTACTTCACTTGTAAGAAGGAGTGAGAACTCAATTTTATTGATGAGCTACACATACAACAACAACTTTTATATTGATTCTCTTTATAGCCCTCAAGCATCTAATCCATGTCATTTTTGCCACATAGGTCACATTGAATCACAATTGCGTGTAGATTCTACTGGGAATATCTCTTATCAGCAAATTATCGATTCGATTTATAAAGATGAACCCAAATTCAAGGTTCATACTCCTCTAAACAAAAATAATATTTTGAATATACTCTCGTTATTAAGTAATAAAATAAGTAAATATTTCACCTTAGAAAATGGTAGAATAATCCATAATGAAGAGTTACATGAATGTTCCGTATTTGATCTTCAAACAAATAATTACTATACAGATTATTCATTACATTGGGAGCTATGTGACTGCTATGAAAAATAAGTATGTTGGAAGTCTAGAACATAACACAGTGGAAAGGTCATTCACTGATTACATTTACGCTTCTTATATACCAAAGAAAGTTGAGAACTATATTCTTAAATTTCATCAAAGCAGTACTTTGCTAAAGTTGCCTGATTCCAAGCACCAATCCATCGATGATAACGTAATTCCATGGCTTGAATATGCGCAGTACACAGATATCACTCCTGATTATTACGAACAGAAAATTAATCTTAATACAAGCACAGAAGTGAATGTAATCGGAAGTTACAGATCATTTAACAAAGAGAGACTGTTCAATTTTGCAGAGTTATCCCAATTATTAAATGATGCTTTTATAAGAGATAAACAAACGGGGTCTAAAAAATATGGTTCTGCTGGTGCTCTCTATCCCATAGTTCCGTTGGTACTCGTGTTCCAAGATCATGATACTTTGACAAGAGGAGTTTACGTATATGATGGGATAGAACAATCATTGTTAAAAATAACGTCTTGGGCCAAAGACGAAGCACTTCATATTAAGAAGTATGTCTGTCATGATGCAATAGATCTACCGGAAATTTGTATCGCATATGCAGCAGACTTACGCAGATCAATAATCAAATATCATATCAGAGGGTACAGACATGCTCTAATAGAGGTAGGAGCCATGAGCCAAGTGTTTAAAAATTCTCTCCATAAAATGAGTAAAGGTGTCGGAGAGGTAAGTTGGTCTGGATTCAATGATAACGAACTGACTAAGCGATGTGGTCTTAATGTGAGATTGTGTCCAATAGTAATGCTTCAATGGTTTGGATACACGGATTCAACAGGAAAATGAGGTCGATATCATGTTGTATTTATCAAATCCTCTTCACTTTAATATACCGGAGCAAAAATTTATTACTGACGACACATACACATCCTTCTCAAGAATTGGGAACTTTCTTAAAAATGGTTATATAGGGCCGGATAGTTCCACTGCAATAGATTTTAATAAGCAACAGTCTCTAATCAAAGCTTTTTCAGAAATGATCGAGAGAAGGGCAATATCTGCCGGGGGCATCCCTTTTGATGAGAAGAGTGTATATGCTATTAATATGGTTAATTCAAGTAGTGTACTTATTGATAAGAAATACTCAACGTATTCATTATCAGAAGAATTCCCAATTGATACTACCGGAACCTCTAGTCATATTTCGTCACAAAAAGCAATTGTTAGTTCTCTCCGAGAAATTATTGAAAAAAATGCCTTGTATCTATTTTGGTATGGTAAACAAGGCTCTAAAATTAAACTAGATGTATCTCTGATAAACAAACATAAAATTTTATCTGGATTAATGTATCAAAAAAATAAAGAAGTTCTTTTTTTTATCAATGAATATTTCTATCCCTTAAAGGTAGTATTTTGTTTTATTCTTCACAAAAATTTCGTGTGCTCTTCTGGGGTGGGTAGCTCTTTTTCCATTGAAGAGGCTATCCTTAAATCCACACAAGAAGCCGTTTTATTACAGTGGAAAGAAGAAAGTAATGAACTCGTTGCTATGTCACGCCAAGTGTTCAAGAAAAAATATGAAAATCAATCTGGGATTATTGATTACTTATCTGTAGGGTACGGAAGTATCTCAACTAGTGATTATGAAAAAACGATGAAAGAATTAACAATTTCCAATTTGTTGAATATACTTCCTGCTTGGGTGGCTGAGGTATATATGATTCCGCTAAAACAAACGGTAACTACAAAAATTAAATGTATAAAAATATACTCTCCTTATCTTTTTAATCATATTCCTTTAAAAGAGTACATTAACCTAAGAAACCCTATGAATGTAAATACGATAAATCTTAACGAGCAAAGCATGCTGAAAATACCTAACTGTATTGTAGTGTGATAGAGAGGAGAATACGCTTTGATAAATAATCCAGTTAACGGCACACCTTTTATGATTGAAAGGTTTCATATCAAACAAAATTCATTTCTCCTTGACTATTTTCAGAGTGATGTTATTACGTATTCTGAGAATGGCCCGCCTGCAAGCGCAATTGATTTTGATAAAAGAAAATCAATTAAAGCAGCAATAGGAGAGCATATAGAGAGGGTATCTGTTTTTAACAATTATCATAGATTCAGGGATCAATCAGTAGAGGGAGTCAACATGCTGAATGGTACAATAGAACAATTCCCTCTACATCGTATTTTGTTGAATTGGAATGATCCTATACTAAAAAAAGTAAATCTTGATAATATATATAGCGATACCTGCGGAATGGCCTCTCATGTTAGTTCCCATCAGTCTATAAATTCTGCATTTTTAGAATTCTTTGAAAGACAAAGCTTGCTCTTTAGTTGGTTCACTAAATCTCCTGCTAAAAAGATTCATCTTGAAGATATAAAATTTATAAATCTTCAATCCATTATCCAGATGTCTCGGATACATGTAGATGAGATTTTTATGTACGATATATCGTTGTGTGATGAGGTCAAGGTAGTAATTACAATCGCCTTTGGAGCAAAAACTAAAGGTGTTGGGATAAGTGCTGATTGGGACTACCAAGGTGCAATAACAGGCAGTTTAAAAGAGCTATTCCAATATGTAACTGTGGAGCAGCCTATAAAAAAATCAAATTATCAAAATACGGAATACTCAGTTGATCCATTACTTTACTCTCATTATTTTATGGAGAGACTTGGTGTAGATGAATTAAAAAGCGAGTTTCAATACCTGGAGAAATCAGATCAAGTGCGTGGTGAACTAATAGATGGAGACAAAGCTGATCCTAATGAATTTTATAATACAGTTAAGAAAATCTCTTTAAAATTGGCAATGGATTTTAATCTTTGTTATATACCAGCTCTTGATGGAGAGTTAAATACAAAAATTGTTAAAATTATAACAAATAAAGGCTTCCATCACATGTATGCTGCAAAAATAGACCCAACTCAAGTCGAAATCTTGAAGCCTTATAAGAATCGATTACACAATATTGGGAAAATGCTCCCGTTTGGATAAATTGGAGGTTGTTTTTTGAAAATAACTCGTGAATACTTCCGTCTGTTTACTAAAATGATGTTAAGCAACAAAGTAGCTTTCGTATGGTATCTGTTATTTCCCCTCATTGCTTTTTTTATCTTTAATTATCAATGGTTTACTCAGGGGCCTGAGATCAATGAATTTTACATCCAAACCAGTGTATTTGTTTCATATATTATCTTCGTGATGTCCATCGATGTGACGACCAATCTGATCTCTTTAAGAGAGAGCGGTTTTTTCAAGATGTTTAAATTTATCTCGGGTAGTAAATACCCTATTATCTGGGGAAAGGCTCTGAACCAGATTGGTTTTCTGTTTTTGACCATTCTTCTGTTCTCGCTAGTATCGGGAGTGATATTCCTGGATAGCTTTGGACAGGTTGCTTTGTTTCTCGTCGTGTCTTTAACAAGCTGTATATTGGGGTCTGTAATGGTCATTTTTTTAACGCTTATCCTCATGCTTCTTCCAGTAAGGCAGGAGTCGCTGAATGCGGTGGTCAGTATGAGTTTACTGGTCATGTTTTTTCTATCTGCAAAGGGACTGGCGTATTCAACAGAGTATGGTCTACTTCTGGTGTTCATCAACCCTATGGAGTACGTTAGGAATCTAACTTTTTTATTAGCAGAATGGTTTATGAATAGCCCTTTCCCACATTTGAGTCTGATCAACATGAGCCTCATCACACTTTGTTATGTTACCTGCGGACTTATCGCACTCAAATTTGTGAAAGTCATATCCAGAACACATCGGACATAGCAGGAGGATCTATGATTAAAATTGAAAATTTGAGCTTTTCTTATCCCAAAGCCTCTCGTCAAAATCTGGATCATTTACATGTGGAGTTTCCCGAACAGACCGTGAATATGATTATTGGCAAAAATGGTTCTGGCAAAACGACTTTATTTGATCTGATCGCGAATGTGATTAAACGTCCACCAGAAATACAAGGTATTCCGGATGAGAAGGAGATCATCTACCAGCTGCAGGGTTTGTTATTTCCTCTAACTTTGAAGGCCAAAGATCTCTTTCGCTTTTTCCTGTATTCCGATCACTCTAACCGCATTGAAGTGAACAACGAACCTTATGTAGATGAAGATATGAGTCTTGCAGAGGTTGAATTGGTACAGCGGGTATGGCATATGGAGTTTGGGCAATTATCTGTTGGGGAGAGGCGTTATCTGTGTATTCTGGCAATCACATTAATGAAGAGGAAATTATACATCTTTGACGAGCCATTAGCGGGTATCGATCCGGAAATGCGTTATCATATTTTGAAAAGGATTGAGAAGCTGGCACTCCATAATGAGTGCACTGTACTGGTCTCGAACCATCACTTGCAGGATATTGCAAATATCCAGTGTGTTCTGCATTTTATTCATCAAGGTAAAATAACCTTTAGCGGATCATATGAGACGTTTATTAAAATGGGAGATGGAGTGAATCCGGACTTGGCGTTTCTGAAGCAGGTGAAGTGAGGAGAGGTGTTTCTCCATTTTTGCCACGTCCCTTCTACTCCAAAACTGAGCGACAATAATTACCAGTAAAGAGCTAACTTATGCAACAAACTGTGCTAAACTGGAGATGATAACAAAGAGCAAGGATGCGCGAACATCCTGCTCTTTACAACAGCCGCTTCTAAGGGTGGTGGCTGTGCATAGGTAGCTGAAATAGACCATTACCTTAGCTGGGGCGGTCTATTTCTTTTTGTTTTGATTATTTAAGGCAATGACAATAGTTACAATCAGTCCAATTAAGGTTACAATGAACCCCGCAAAACTGATCATCAATGTCAATACCGTTTCAATCGCCACAGGCATCACCTCCTTTGCAGGAGACTAGCCGACCACCCATATTAGCCATTCTGTTGATATGAGGCTGTTTCTTCAAAGGGGAAATGGCACCAATCCTGAATTAGCTTTTTTTTGAAGCAGGTAAAATAGGGAGATATAAATTAATATAAGATTTATGAAAACTGATTTTGCAAACAATCATTTTATTCTGCAAAGGAATATAATATGAATTTTTTGGCAATGTATCCTAAAATGTTATACAAAGAGGGGGTGCATGCTGTGAGTGAACCGATACAGATCACAGATAAAATCGAACGGAACAGGCAAGAGTTGAGTCGTTTGGCGGAGAATCATGGCATGCAGGACAACCAAGTCCTCCGACAGTCCATGGTACTGGACGAGCTTATTAATGAATATAATCGATTCAAATATAAAAGCCATCTCAGGAACAGACAACCGATTGCATAATGCAGTCGGTTTTTTTGTCTAAATAGTGTTCTATAGAAATAGCGTAGTCGACTGTAGCGATACAGTCGGCTTTTTGGCGTTCACCCTGAAACCTATGCGGATAACTTGAAATTCCGTACCAATTCCAGGATTGGCAGGATAGCGGATGATCATTAAAACTGGATATGATGACCCCAGTTATATCCAGATTGATCTGTGAAGGGGGCTCATACAATGATCGGGAGAGGGAGGGATGAACGGAAATGATGGACAAGGTACGCATTTTTTTCGGAAAAAATGTAAACCTGCGCACCAAGTTGCTCCTGTTGTTCCTGGCGCTGACGTTGCTGCCGCTAAGTTTACAGGGATTGATGAACTACAAGCATTTCTCGCAGACGATGGATCGCAAGACCGAGCAATTCACCATTGATATGGTTCGCCAGATTAACGCCAATCTGAATCGGCTGCTGAAGGACTTTGAGCGGTTGTCGCTCTTGCCGCTTTACGATCAGATGGTGCTTGGCATTCTGGGCAAATACAACGCTTCAATGGGGTCGGGTACATGGGCGAGATCGGAGGATTATCTGAAAATGAAGCTTTACACATCGGGTCAAGCTTATGACCGGCCCGAGATTCGGGGAATTCATCTGATCAGCAACAGCGGTATTTTGTTCTCCAATCTCGATTCGCTGGCGGTCAAGCCGGTATGGGACAGCAGGCAGGATGAATGGTTTGCAGAGCTTGAAGACTCGGAAGGGACATGGCGCCTGCTTCCTCCGCATGACCCCGGCTATTACACGGGTGGTCAGCAAGAATTGTATATATCGGTGGGCAGAGTGCTTCGAGATCCGGGTACGCTCCAGCGATTGGGGTACATTCTGATTGACATCCGTCTGGAGGCCTTTGGTCAACTGTTATCCAATCTGAATTATGAGCAAGATGCAAGCCTGATGATTGTAGACAGCAAACAGCGTCTTCTGTTCGAACGGACCTCAATCGGAGGAATGTCTGCGTACGACCAGTTGCTAATGCAGGGACAGCTTCAAAGCTATGCAGGAAACCAAAAAGTTGTTCTGGATGGGCAGCCCTATCTCTATGTACAACATCATTCCAGCTATTCTGGGCTTTCGGTGATCAGTCTTACACCTATTGCTGTGATTCAAAAGGAGTCGGGTGAGATGCTCACCTTTACAATATGGTTCGCAGTGTTATGTATGGCGGGTATAGCAATTCTGGCGGTTCTGTTATCTTATCGTATCACCCGGCCACTGATTCGACTGAAGCACCACATGATTCGGGTGGAGCAGGGAGATTTTAGCCAGCGTGTAGCACACTTCAGCAGTGATGAATTCGGACAGATTAGCCGGGGCTTTAACCGAATGATGGAAGAGATTCATCGGCTGTTCAATGAGGTGTTTCTGCTGGGCATTCAAGAGCGGGAGGCAGAGTTGTCAGCGTTGCAAAGCCAGATGAATCCCCATTTTATATATAACACGCTGGAGTCCATTAACATGATGGCCATTCGCCAGAAGCATGCTGAGGTATCGGACATGGTGACGGCGCTTGGCAAGCTGCTGCGCTATACGATTGATAAGGTGGACCGGATGGTTCCACTTGGAGAAGAACTTGCTTTTGTACAATCCTATGTACGCATTCAGCAGGTACGTTACAACGGCAAGTTAGAGATTATCTATGATATCGAAGAAGGGATAGCCGAGTATTTGATTCCCAAGCTGGTATTGCAACCGCTGGTGGAAAATGCAGTCTACCATGGCATTGAAGGGCAGGAAAATGGAGGAGCAATCTGGGTATCTGCCTTGAAATTCGACCATGAGCTGCTGATTAGCGTGCGAGACAACGGTAAGGGTATGACTCAGGCAAAGATTGACGAGTTAAATGAATCCATATCAAAACAGCCTTCCAATGAGGCATTACGTTGCCATGCCGGGGACAGTCTGGGGCTTAACAATATCGCTCAGAGGCTTCGCCTCATGTATGGAGAAGGCGGCAGCCTAAGCATTGATGGGAGTCCCGGGCAGGGCCTGGTGGTCACGATATCCATTCAACTTCTACCGAAAGGGGATTGAAGCGCATGTATAAAGTATTGCTTGTAGAGGATGAGACGGTCATCCGTCAGGGACTGAGGGAACTGATCGTACAAGTGTCTTCTCAGTTTCAGGTAACGGGCGAAGCATCGAGCGGTACCGAGGCGCTGGATTTTCTGAGATGTGAGGTGCCGGACGTGTTAATCACGGATATCCGCATGCGTGAAATGGACGGACTAACTTTGGTAAGCAAAGCAAGAGACATGTACCCTGAATTGCTAATGCTCATCATTAGCGGCTACGGCGAGTTTGAATATGCACGCAGAGCGATGGAGTTCGGGGTGTTGAACTACCTGTTGAAGCCCATCGATCGTTATGAACTGGCATTATGCATACAAAAGATTCAATTGCTGCTGGATCGCAGATACGGTATTACAACTCTTTCTATCCCTGAGCCATCTGGCAAAACAGAACACGCTGGTGGAGATACACGGAAGATTATCCGAGATGTGAAGGAGCACATCAAGCAACATCCCGATGGAGATCTGCGACTTCAGACGATAGCCGATCTTGTTAACTTGAACCCTACTTATTTAAGCCAATTGTTCAAGAACGAAATAGGCATCAATTATTCCGAATACATCACTGAGGCACGTATGGAGCGGGCCAAGTGGTTGCTGATCAACACGGGTCTCAAAATCTATGATGTGGCACGGTTATCCGGGCATCAGAGCCCCAAACACTTCATGCTGGTGTTCAAGCAGCAGGTGGGATGGACCGCAGGAGAATATCGAGACCGATTCAGTATCTCTTGAAAAACCATACCATTTCTGTAGTTGACGTGATTTAAGGGGGAACGATGCTTTCGTTATACTTTGGTTGCACATGTATACCACGACGTCCATAAGGGGGATTTCCATGAAAAAAGCAGGACTGATACTGGTGTTTGTACTCATGATGATGGCTTCAATCGCGTGCGCAAGCTCCAATTCTAACAGTGAATCTGGCAGTGCAAGCGGAGAGAATGGAGAGGTCGAGCTGAAGTTCATGATGTGGGGCAATCAGGCGCATATGGATGTGTACAACAAGTTGATTGATGACTTCACGCAGGAAAATCCAGGCATCAAAGTAACGATGGAATCCGTACCTTTCGCAGAATACCAGCAAAAAATCTCGGTGCTTGCCGCCGGAGGCTCCCTTCCCGATCTCGCCTGGGTATCGGAGCGAATGGTGCCACAATTCAAGTCCAACCACATTCTGGCCGATGTATCTGAGTTTAAAGATGATGCACAGTTTAAGCTGGATGATTATATTCCAAGTACATTGGATTTGTTCCGTGATGGCGATCAATTGCTAGGGCTACCTTTCTCTACACCTCCGGTGGTCATGTTTTACAATAAAACGCTGTTTGACCAAGCCGGTCTGACTGATCCAAACAGACTTGCCACCCAAGGAAAATGGACATGGGAACAGTTCGAAGAGTCCGCCAAAGCCATTACCAGTAAGGATGCGACCAACCGAATCTATGGTGCCAACTTTTTTCGCGACTGGAAGACCTGGGCGGTGCTTTCCTCCTACTCCTGGTCCAATGGAAGCGGTCCATTCGACGAAGGCATGACAACGTTCACCTGGAACGATGCCTATGGCGTACAGACCTTTGAATTGCTGGAACGCATGATGTTCACCGATGAATCACACCCAAAGGCGGGCGAACAGGTCAGCTTTGATGCGGGTAATGTGGGCATGTTCTTTGATAATTACAGCTATGTTTCCAAAGCAAGGGAAATTACGGATTTTGAATGGAGCATCGCTCCTATGCCTTCCGGCTCTCAAGGCAGTGTGCCGATGCTGGGGCAGGCCGGATATGCCATGTTCAACGACAGCAAACATCCAGAGGAAACGAAGAAACTGTTGAAGTATTTTGCCAGTGAGCAGGGGATTCAGGCGACAGCCACCTACTTTGTGCCTCCGCGTACCTCTGTTCTGAACTCAGATGCATTCATTATTCAGCCGAATAACCCGAGCAAAGAGCATATCGTGCAGGCCGTCATTGATGAAATGCCAAAAGCGCGCTTAATTCCCGGTCATATCCGTTGGCAGGATATCGACAATGCGGTATTGCAGGGATTTGACCGACTGTTTGCAAAGACAGCGACAGCTGAGGATAACCTGAAACAAATGCAGGAAGAGATCCAAAGTGTGTTGCAACCCTAAATCATTCAATCGAAACCGGAGGTGAGAACGATGGGCAAATTCAAAGAGTTACTTGAGCGGAAACCGCTGTCGCTGGTGGTCAGCCTGCCTGAGAATGATATTGCTTTGGCTCGGGCAGCCATGGAAGAGGGCGCTGATGCACTGAAGGTGCATTATAATGTCGGTCATCGCGCCAGCGGGAATCATTTTGGTCCATTGGTCATGTACGCCGAGGTGTTTCGGGCGATCCGCAGTGAGTTTGGTGGTCCGCTAGGGGTCGTACCTTCTGGCAGTATTGATGGAGCAAGGCGAGAGGATGTGGAAAGGCTTTCTGGACTGGGTTTTGACTTCTATTCCATCTATGCACATCACTTGCCATCCTTCATGTTGAATGACTTGGGGCTGGACCCAACGTTTGCGATCAATGAAGAATATGATGCTTCCCTCGTAACATCGGCAGCGCACTTCGGCTTCACCGCTCTGGAGGCATCCATTGTACCTGGAAAAGAATATGGTACACCGCTAAGCTTCGCGGATGTACTCAAGTATCGCCGTCTGGTCTTGCAAGCCCAGGTACCGGTATTGGTTCCTTCCCAGCGAAAGCTGGTGCCGGAGGATGTTCGGGTGCTGCGCGATACCGGGGTAAAGGCGATCATGCTTGGAGCGGTCGTGACAGGCAACATGGAGGAACAGTTGCGAAGGGCTGTGAACGGGTTCCGCAATGCGGTGGACAGTCTGAACCGTTCGGACTATATAAGTTGAACTAAAGAATATTTACACTTGCCACTCCGATGCCAGAACAACCTTCCGATCGCTGTTATCCCCAGATTTTTTTTGAATCCCATATATAAAGGGGAAATCCGGGGATAAAGGCGACCACTTCGCTTCTTCAGGTTTTTTCTGTCCTCTACGTTCTTGTGTAAATGTATAGTTCACCTTATATAGAATCGTCGCAGAGTTCAGCTTCGGAGGAAATTTGTTTAAAAGGGGGAGGCCTGATTTGTGAACCATTCACACAAGCGCAAAAGAGGGGGGCCGCTCGCCAGAGAGGCCCAGATCGCAGGTTGGTTGTTTGTATCGCCGATGGTGCTTGGGTTTACCCTGCTGCTGTTATTTCCCATGGGTCTCGCGTTATACATGAGCCTGACCGATTGGCCGCTGCTGGGGGATCATCATTTTATTGGATTGGATAATTACCGGAATATTATGACAGACGCCATGTTCTGGAAAGTGCTCGCCAATACGGTTTATTTCACAGCGGGGCTGGTGCCGCTTAATATTGTGCTCGCCCTGCTGCTCGCGTTGCTGCTGTCCAGAAATCTGCGGGGCATCGGAATTTTCCGAACAGCGATCTTTGTTCCGGTCATGACCTCGTTGATCGTATGGGCCATCGTGTGGAAGCTGATGTATGCGACAGAGTCTGGATTGATTAATCAGCTTCTGTTGATGCTGGGCATCAAAGGTCCGGCCTGGCTTTACAATCCGGATTTGGCAATGCCAGCGATTATCGTGACAAGTGTGCTGAAAAATGTCGGTCTGAATATGGTGCTGTTCATTGCAGCTATTCAGCAGGTACCGCGTTCACTGTACGAAGCAGCAACATTAGACGGGGCGGGCAAAAGGGGAACCTTCTTTCACGTAACGCTGCCCATGATCACGCCAACCGTGTTTTTGACCGTAGTCATGACCGTGATTGGTTCACTCAAAGTATTTGGGCAGATCTACGTGATGACACAGGGCGGGCCGAGCAACAGTACAAAAGTATTGGTTTATTATATCTGGGAAAAAGCATTCAAATTATTTCAGTTTGGCTACGCTTCTGCTCTCGCATATGTGCTGTTCTTTATCGTGCTAATTCTGACGCTGCTGCAATGGCAGCTCCGAAAGAGGTGGGTATTCAATGAAGGCGATGCCTAGTCCTTCGGGGCGGAAGATAGGAAGTACTCTGGGGACGTATTTGTTGCTGACTCTGATTTCGCTCATTATGATTGTGCCATTTATCTGGATGATATCGACATCATTCAAGGAACCCCAGAGCATATTCACCTATCCACCGCAGTGGATACCGGAAACATTCCGATTTCAGAACTATATCGATGTCTTTCAATTGATTCCGTTTCACCGTTTTTATTGGAACAGTATCTACATTTCTGCTTTGGTTGTGCTAGGAACTGTATTCTTTGCCTCCCTCGCAGGGTATGCATTTGCCAAAATTCCGTTCAAGGGACGCAATGTGGTATTTCTCATCCTGCTGAGTGCGATGATGATTCCCCATGAGGTGACGGCGATACCGATGTTTCTGTTCATGCGACAACTGGGGTGGATTGATACCCATCTTCCGTTGATTTTACTGCCGATCTTTGGGGCGGGTGGTGTGTTTGGCATCTTTGTGATGCGGCAGTTCTTCATTACGGTGCCAACGGAGCTGGAGGAAGCGGCGATGATGGACGGCTGCAACCGATTCCGGATATATGCGCGAATTATGCTGCCCATTGCCAAGCCGGGTATGGCTACGCTGACAATCTTCACGTTTGTGACGATCTGGAATGAGTTTTTTGATCCGTTGATCTTCATTAACTCGCGTGATCTAATGACGCTTCCGCTTGGATTATCCCTGTTTACAGATGAAGTGGGTACAGCCTGGCAATATCTGATGAGCGCCACCGTCATGGCAACCTTGCCACTGTTAATTGTTTTTTTCCTGGCACAACGGCGCTTCATTGAGGGGGTTGCCATGACGGGACTGAAAGAATAAGCCGTGTAATACGTGCAATAGAACGGAAGGAGGGACAACATTTGCGTGAACAGAAGAGTATGAAAAAGGAAGAAGCAGATGTCGTTATTGTGGGAGGGGGCCCTGCGGGTATAGCGGCAGCCATTGCGGCTGGACGGCAGGGTATACGAACAGTGCTGCTGGAACGATATGGATTCGTGGGCGGGATGTCAACTGCCGCTATGGTTTATCCCTGGATGACTTTCCATACGGAGCGCGGTGAGCAGGTTATTAAAGGTATTGCGCAGGAGATCGTGGATCGTTTGCAGGCACGTGGCGGCTCTCCGGGGCATCTGCGCGATACAGTTGGATTTGTGCATACCGTCACGCCGTACCATCCAGCCATCTTTCAGGTGGTTGCAGCAGAGATGTTGCAGGAGGCTGGTGTCCGGCTTCTGTTGCACAGCTTTGTGGACGAGGTGGTCGTTGTAGATGATCGGGTGGAAGCGGTGCGAGTGACCAACAAGTCTGGAAGAAAGGAGTTCCGGGCGAACGTATTTGTGGATGCAAGCGGCGATGCGGATCTGGCTTATCTTGCGGGTGCTTCTGTGGCAAAGGGACGAGACGGCGACCATCAGTCACAGCCGATGACCATGAAATTCCGCATGCGTGGTGTCGATCTTGGACGAGTGAAACAATACATGCTGGAGCACCCGGAGGATTTCTATGTGAAAACCCCCTTTGCTGAACTGGACAGCATTCCGTTAACCGGGGTGAGTGGTTTCTATTCCCAGTGGAAAAAAGCAAGTGTGCCGATTAATCGCGACCAGGTGTTGTTTTTTACCGGACCGGCAGAGGATGAAGTGCTGATTAATTGTACCCGGGTGCAGGGACTTGATGCGACAGATGCCGAGGATCTGACCTCTGCGGAACAGGAAGGCCGGAAGCAGGTGCTAATGATCGCTGAGTTTTTGCAGCGTGATGTGCCTGGCTTCGAACGAGCTTCGATCTCGGCAGTAGCGCCGCAGATTGGCATTCGTGAATCGAGACGGATCATAGGTCATTACGCATTGACCCGGACGGATGTAGTTGCAGGACAAAAGTTTGACGATGTGATTGCCAGAAGCGGTTATCCGATTGATATTCATGACCCTTCGGGTCAAGGCGTTGTGGCTGCCTTTATTGAGGGAGACGGGGCATATGATATTCCGTATCGCTGTCTGATCTCTCGCAATATCCGCAATCTGCTGGCGGCAGGACGCTGCATCTCCACCACACATGAGGCGCATGCAACGACAAGGTTGACTCCAAGCTGTATGGCTACGGGTGAAGCTGCGGGAACAGCGGCTGCACTAACAGTGAAGATGAAGCTGGACCCGGTTGATCTGCCAATCGAGCTGTTACAGGTGGAATTACGTCACAACGGAGCAGCGATCTAGCAGATGAGCTGATTGTGGTCGAATGGGGCGAATCGGGTGAATCATTAATAGTGGGAGTGGGTGTTTATTTAATTCGCGGTGGCGTACGTTTTAACGAACCTGAGACGTCTAATTCCGGGATATAAGCTGAAATGAAAAATGTAACGAATCTCAGTGAAGTTATTCTGCTCAAAACCCTGTAATAGGGGGTAAAAGCGGGGGAATCGGAAGATTAGAGCGTCTACGATTCGTTAGATTAGGAAATGTCCCGAAAAAGGCTAAATAAGCTTCCCTCAGTTCGTTAGAAATTGGTGGGAAGCTCGTGCATTGATGAGTATAACTGTAGCCCCAAAGACTCCAAATCCACTGCATAGCATAGGTGAATTTAGAGTTTTTGGGGCGTTCTCATTCTTTTCATCTATTAGGTTCTTTCCTTCAAGTTCATTTCTTCATATCTGATCAATCACGGGGTCTCGGTTCCTTCATGTTCCTTGATGTTCCTTCATGTGTCGTATTCTTTCATGCGTTATTCTCTCTGATTATCAATTCATCCGTGCCTCAAGTCGCCTTGCGACAATGGACAGCGCGTAGTTGATGGCAAAATACAATACGGCTGCGAGCAGCAGGGCCGGGATAATGTAATCGAAACTTTGACCGCCAAGGATCTGCACGTTGTGCATCAGTTCCGGCAGAGAGATGATGATCGCCAGTGAAGTATCCTTCAGGAGTGAGATGAACTGGCTGACCATCGGCGGGGACATGCGGCGTAGCGCCTGTGGCATGATGATGCCACCGAGAGTCTGCATGTAGCTCAGGCCCGAGGAGCGGGCAGCTTCCACCTGACCGCGCTCAACGGATTTCAGACCGCTACGGACGATCTCGGCGATCATCGCGCCTTCAAACAGACTCAGTCCAACAACTGTGGACCAGAAGACGGACATTTTAATCCCGAGCTGTGGAAGCACCATGTGGATGAAGAAAATGATGAGCAGCAGCGGCAGATTCCGGATCGTATCCACGATCACCGCCACGATCTGTGACAGAACAGGGATACGGGTAAACCGGATCGTACCCAGCACAGTGCCGAACACAAAGCTGAATATAATGGATAGCCCTGCTACCTGCAGGGTAATCAGGAATCCTTGAAGCAGGAAACGAAGGTTGGGCCACGCATAGGCCCCGCTAAAGTCCATATTTTATTAGCCTCCTTCTGTATGCAGGAATGGAATATCGAAGATCAATAGATGGGGCATGGACTGTGTAGAAAGCAACTCAAGCACCGTAGCAGTGAATTACAATATGCACTGTGACATGATCACCAATGCCAGTAAAACACAGACGATCCAGTACTCATTTAAACCACATGGACAAGCCGATATTTCTCCCTAAAAATCTGCGGAGGTACAAGTCGATCTATTACATGGTAACCTGACCTGCCGGTTTGTTCTTTTTCGGTTTGCCTTTGGTGCTGCGCGCCTCTGCATCCCTCTGTCCAAACCTGCGCTCCATATAATGCACCAGGAAGCTAAGTGGTAGCGTCAGCACCAGATAGAACAGCGCAACAATGGTGTACACACTTAGCGGCTGGAACGTATCCGAGTTAACCAGGTCGGCAAAATACATAAGATCCATACCGGCGACAACGGCAAGAATGGATGAGTTTTTGACCAAATTGATAAACTGGTTGCCGATGGACGGCAACACAATCTTGATGGCCTGGGGCAGAATGATCAGGTTCATGGCCTGTACATAGGACAAGCCTGAGGATCTTGCAGCTTCCAGCTGTCCACGCGGTACAGTCTGAATGCCCGCTCGAATCGCTTCGGCAATGAAAGCGGCCGTGTAGATGGTTAGGCCCAGAGTACCGGAGACAAACCCATCCAGCGAGATGCCTAGTGCAGGCAGTCCAAGATAGAAGAAAAACACAACCAACAGCAATGGGATGTTTCGGATAAATTCCACAAAAGCCGTGCCGAGCCAGTTCAGGGGTTTCACAGGGGATATCCGAAAGATAGCCAGGATCGCGCCAAGGATAAAGCTGCCAATGAGAGCCATAATGCTCACTTGAATCGTATTCAGGAACCCTTCCAGAAAACGATCCGAGTGTCGCATTAGTACGCTGAAATCCAATGTGCCCATATAGGCGAAGCCTCCGTTCTCCAGATGTAGAAACGGCGATTACGTCTGCTCATGCATCGCATCCAGCAGACGAATTCGCCGCTTACCTATCTTAATTCGGGTTACTCGGGCTTCGCGCCCAGCCATTTCTCATGTAATGTGTCATATTCCCCGCTGTCTTTCATGCTTTTGAGCAGCGCGTTGACTTCCTCCACGAAGGCAGTGTCGCCTTTGCGAATGGCCATACCATAAGGTTCGCTTGTGAAATTGCCACCAACCAATTGGAAGCTGTTATCCGTCTGTTGCATACCGATGAGGATGATGTTATCTGTGGTCAGCGCTTCGCCTTTACCTGCTTTGAGAGCAGTGAATGCATCCTGATAGTTATCGAATTCAAGCACCTCAGCATCCGGGGCTTTCTCGCGAATGTTCTGAGCGGATGTGGAGCCTTTCACCGCGAGTACTTTCACCCCGCTGAGGCTTTCTAGGCCGGTAATTGCACTGTCGTTTTTCACCAGCAGGGACTGCCCTGCTTCAAAATAAACATCACTGAAATCTACCTGTTCCTTACGCTCATCCGTAATTGTCATTGTGGCGATGATGATGTCGATGTCTCCATTTTGCAGCATGGGAATACGTGTCTTGGAAGTGACCTCTTTCAGTTCAACCTTGGTCTCATCTCCAAGGATCTGTTTGGCGAGTGCCTTGGCGATATCAATATCGAACCCTTCAACGTTGCCACTTGCAGGATCTTTCAAGCCAAACAGCTTCGTATCGTATTTCACACCGGCAATGAGCTTGCCACGTTCCTTAATCCGCTCAATCGTGCCTTTCGCCTCGGCGTCACCACCACCGCTCGCTGAAGGTGTATCTGTACCTGTACTACAACCGGACAATACAAGGGAGAGAATGAGGACAAGCATAAATGATGGCCATTTCAATAATTTTTTCATGAATAAAGACCCCTTTCAAAATGGAATAGTGGATTATTCTCAATGATGAATCAGACGGCTCAGGAATTGCTGTGCTCGTTCTTCTCTGGGGTTGTCAAAAAATTCAGCAGCGTTGGCCTCTTCTACAATTCGGCCTTCGTCCATGAAGATGACCCGGTCCGCAACTTCGCGGGCGAATCCCATCTCATGGGTAACAACGACCATGGTCATGCCATTATGGGCAAGGGAACGCATAACATCGAGGACTTCCCCAATCATCTCGGGATCGAGAGCAGAGGTAGGTTCGTCAAAAAGCATGATTTTGGGCTCCATGGCAAGTCCTCTGGCGATGGCTACCCGTTGTTGCTGTCCACCGGACAACTGGGAGGGATAACTGTCTGCTTTGTCGGCAATGCCCACCCGGGTCAGATACTTCATAGCTGTTGCGGCTGCCTGTTCTTTGGGTTGTTTACGCACCTTCATGGGTGCAAGGGTAATGTTATCGATGACTTTTTTGTGAGGATAAAGATTGAAGTGTTGAAATACCATGCCGATGTCACGGCGGAAGAGGTTAATGTCCACCTTTTTCTGATGTAGAGGAATCCCACTGACGACAAGTTCACCTTCGGTAATGGTCTCCAGGCGGTTAATACAGCGGAGTAACGTGCTTTTGCCGGAGCCGGAAGGTCCGATAATGACGACGACCTCTCCTTCTTCAATGTGAAGATGGATATCCTTGAGGACATGAAAATGACCGAAATGCTTCTGGACACCCCTAAATTCAATCAAGAGTACACCCCATCCTTTCTGCAACGTCTGTGTGTAAAAGGAATAATAAGGAATAAATTGAAACTAGTTATTTAATCATACATAGTCATCCTGCTTATGGCAATTGGTTTGTGATAAAACATGACATAAGTAATGGGTTCCGTGGGGCTATAGCCGGAAAAAATGTTATATATCTGTCATGTTATTAAATACCTTGTGACGAATCCTGACAGAAAAATGAATCTATTCTCCTAGTTGTTTTCCAACCTTTGGAATAGTTGTATAGAGTATACTGAAAGTGATGTTTGATTTATGACTCTGATTAACAAAACAAATAGCATCAAGTTCCACGTGTACATGGCAAGAAAGCTCAACCCTACACGTCATGCCATTGATATGATGGAGCGAGAGAGCGTCCGTTTGAACGTAAGTAAGGAAAGTAAAAGCAATGTATTGATCCCATAACAATTCCATTACATGTAGAGAGGATGATTCTGCACGATGAATACATATCACTCCCCAATGTCGACAGGAGCAAGTGCCCAGTCCGATGTTCGAGCTTATGAAGCCAATTTGCCTGTCATTCCTGTACAGGATTTTCAGCTTACAGACTATGGAGCTGTTGGAGACGGCGTAACAGATAATACGGAGATGTTCCGACTTGCCATCGCTTCATGTGCTGAAGCAGGAGGTGGGAGAATCGTAATTCCTGCCGGGGTATGGCTCACAGGCCCGATTGTAATGCGCAGCCGTATCGAACTACATGTGGAAGCAGGGGCACTGGTTACATTTAGCCGAGATTTTGATCAATACCCATTAATTGCATCAAGCTTCGAAGGCTGGCAGGTGGTACGTTGCCAATCCCCGATCGATGGTGATCAACTGGAGGATATTGCGATTACTGGTGAGGGGATATGGGATGGGGGCGGGGAGGCATGGCGTCCGGTGAAACGCTCCAAAATGACCACTTCACAATGGAACCAATTGATCGCTTCCGGTGGTGTTGTAGAGCAATCCGGCGGAGATGAAGAAATCTGGTGGCCTACCACAGCTGCACTTGAGGGTGACACCATCGCGAATCGATTGCATCAGGAGCAGGTACGTGATGTCGCTGCCTATGAAGAAGTCAGAGACTTTTTGCGCCCCAACATGGTCAGCTTGCGCAGATGCAAACGGGTATTGCTGGACGGTCCAACGTTCCAGAACTCGCCTGCGTGGAATCTTCATCCCTGGGCATCTGAGCATGTCACTATTCGTAACGTGAGTGTGCGGAATCCGTGGTTTTCTCAGAATGGAGATGGGCTGGACGTTGAATCCTGCCGTCATGTGGTGGTGGAGAAGAGTGTATTCGATGTCGGTGATGATGCGATCTGTCTGAAATCAGGCAAGGATGCCGAAGGCCGTGAACTGGGTCTTCCATCGGAGTACATCACCATTCGCGATTGCACGGTGTATCACGGTCATGGCGGATTTGTGATTGGCAGTGAAATGTCCGGTGGTGTGCGGCATGTGCGTGTGTCGGATTGTACGTTTATCGGTACGGACATTGGACTTCGCTTCAAAAGCGCACGTGGGCGCGGCGGAGTGGTTGAGGACATTCAGATTGAGCGCATATATATGAAAGATATCATTATGGAAGCCATCTCGTTTTCCTTTTTCTATGCAAATCAGGAAGGGTCTGCCCGGGGCAGTGATCTGTCTCAGGAGATTAGCGAAGAGACGCCAGTGTTCCGGGATATTCGAATATCGGATGTGGTCTGTGCCGGTGCCGACACTGCGCTGCTTGTGAGTGGATTGCCGGAACAGCCTTTGGATGGGGTGATCATCCAGCGTTACCACGTGCAAGCTCGCAGTGGTATCCAATGTGCTCATGCGAAACATCTGCATATCGCTGAATTGCAGGCGCAGATCACCGAAGGTCCGTTGGTTCATTTGCACCAGTGTAAAGGGGCAGAATTAGAGAGCATTCAGGGCAATGGTGCAGATGGCCGGCTTCTGATGGTGACCGGACACGAGTCCGCAGGCATTGTATGTCGTGAAGGCGATGCTGACACAGATGGTCGTCAGATCTCTGTGGGTCCTGAAGTACGAAGTGGCGTGATCATTCGCAGGTAAAAGGTATGTAGTAGGGGGTATACAAGTTGGTCCAATTCAGCCGTAGTGGCGTAGCCATAGATCCAGTAATCGTGATGCCTTTTAATTAAGGAGTACGTAATCTCTGGAGCGAGGCTACCCACTCGGCTTTTATATGAAGTTATCTGATGATCTACCGGTGTTCCTTGCGATAGCGCAGCGGTGTTGTACCGGTGACCTGTTTGAATGTTTTGTTAAAATGAGCCGTATGCTCAAATCCTACCTTCTCTGCGATCATCTGGACACGCTCTTGTGTGGACAGCAATCTTCGTTGTGCCTCCCGGACACGAACAACACGCAAATATTCGCTAAATCGAAACCCGGTAAACCGGCTGAACATTCGGCTCAGATAGGATGGACTGATATAAAAACGATTGGCTGCACCTTCCAGCGTAAGTGGTTCGGTATAGTTTTTATTCACATAAGTGACAATTTCACTGATTTTGTCCTGCATCGGATGCAAGGGACCGGGGCATGACTGCCGGATGTCCTCCTCTACCCGATGAATACGGATCAAAAGTTGGGCAAGCAGACTTCTTACGGCGATCTCATAGTGAGGGCGTCGCTCTTTGCATTCTTGCAGCATCTGCCACAATATACGCTCCATCTCGGGCTGTTCCGCTTCAGGCAGGCGAAGCAGTCTTGAACAATTAAAAGGCAGCAGACCACATATGCCAAGTTCCATCCCCGTTGCAAAAGCAGGAGAAAAACCGATTAGAATTCGTTCGAAGCCGGGAATGCTTCCTTTGGAGGTGGTATGTACATCGTGTGGATTAATCAGAATTAAATCACCCTTGCGGGCGGACAGAATCTGACCATTCATGGAATACACTCGTTCACCTTCAAGTAAGTAATACAGTTCGTAGAATGGATGAGCGTGAGGTTGTGGCATACCATTCCCATCATGTCTGCGCATATGTTCAATGGTAAATGAATGTTCACCGATTCGGTATTTGGGTCCAATCCGATCCTCTATGAGACTCATGGTACAGCTCCCCTCTGCTTCACGGATTAACAACGATATCCATATCATAACGGAACATCCATCTTTTTGTAAACGCAATCATTGGAAATGAAATATTTCTTTAATCTTATCGTTAAATACCGAGAGAACGAATCTGGCATGGCACTTATGTGCTGTCAAGGTGACAAAACTTGAATGATGTTTTAGAGTAGGGGGAGAGAGGCGAAACTCTGGTTAAGGAGTGTCTCCAATATGATTTGGAAGGAAGGAAACAGGTTATGACGACACATGAATTATCGCCATTGGTTGCTGCGCTCAATATGCAACCTCACGTTGAAGGCGGTTGGTATAAGGAAGAATGGAAGGCGTCTTATCAGATTCCACAGTCCGTTCTGCCGGATACATACTCCGGCCCACGATTCTCGGCAAGTTCCACGTATTTCCTGCTACACGCACATGAAATCTCCGAGTGGCATACGGTTCTGTCCGATGAACTTTGGTTGTGGCACAGCGGCAGTCCGGTTGAACTGAAGCTGGGCGGCAACGGGGAGAACCCGGAGAACGAGGAAGTTCTTGTTCTGGGGATGGATATTGCTGCGGGGCAATCACCACAGGTGCTCGTTCCTGCCGGCGTATGGCAGACAGCGCGTCCGCTGGGCGATGAGCCTGTACTGGTAACTTGCGTAGTAGCGCCAGGTTTCCACTTTGATGATTTCAAGCTTGTATCCAAAAGCGAATAGGTTTTGATATGTGAAAATCCCGATCCAGGTGCATAGGCACCCGAATCGGGATTTTTTTGGATCGAGTGTATTAAATATGCTGAGGTCTATGCCCAGTTCAGGGATGTAGGATTCCCTTTTGAATCAGCATCACTTTTGGCAATGACTAATCACTTCGGATTCTCGTTACTCATCCAGCTGTCCACATAAAACTCCTCATGATAATCCGGTTGCTGAGCGAGTTCTTTGAGCTTCTGTTCAGCTTCTTCAGCGGTAAGATATTCTCCAATAACTGCTGTAAACTCACCAGTGGACGTTTTGAGGAAAGAGATGTCCTCATCCGGATAAGATTCTTTAATTATACCCATCGATTCTCCAAAAGGCATTGATTCTGTGCGGAGAGAGTATACCTTCCGAGGTGTGACCGGTTTGCCGTCGGAAGTCAGTTTCACTTCCAGGTATCCAGGGTTCTTGAATTCCGTTACGGCATACTGTACCCCTTCTTTTAAAACAACTACGAATCCGACAGAAGAGTCGTCTAAAATCATGGAACCATAAACATCTTTCACTAAAGGCTGGGTCATGAAGTCGGCTTTGACTTTCTCTATATCCATGTAACGTGCACCGCTAAAAGTAAAGAGGATACGATTCGGTGCTTCTCTGTGTACTACATTATAATGGGGTGCATCATTAGTCTGATCTTGCTCGTCGGTGCTAAAATTGATTTTAAGCGTATTTTCGGTTGCTTCCGATCCCACAGTTACTCCATCGGTAATCTTGCCTCCATCGCCAAATTGCAACACCTGAACAATAGAGCCGACCACAGGTATTTTGGACATGGCGTTTGCTACGGAAGGGATGTTCACCACGAAGAGAAAAGCAGCACATGCCGCTATGACTGAGGCATAACGAATCATTCGAGATGAATTCTTGCGAGCAGTGGCTCTTTTCTGTGCATGATGAATAACGTCAGTAAGTTGAGCAGGGATTTCAATATTTTCGTAACGATCTTTACCTGTCATAGATCTCCAACCTCTCCTTCAATTAAATCCATTTTTAATTTGTTGATAATCCGATAGAATTTTGACTTAACGGTATTTTCCGACAGGGAGAGCACTTCAGCGATCTCCCGGAAACGCATATTACCAAAGAACTTTAATATAATATAGGCTCTATCTTCGGGCACGAGTCGATCCAGTGCATCATACAGATCCATTTTCTCTTCCACGGATGCCCCTCGCTCTGGAGCTACAAACTCCTGCACATGATCCTCCATATAGGTCACTCGCTGGTTGCGTCGAATATGATCTATCGCTGTGTTAATCACAATTCGTGACATCCAGGAATCAAAATAAGTCATGGACTCCATCTTTCCATAAGCGATGTACCCTTTATAGACCGCTTCGGATACGATATCCAGCGCTTCTTGTTCATTTTTAACATAGCAGTATGCCAGTCGATATAATTTATTTTGAATCTCTGTTATTTTTTCGCTGAACTGTTCTTCTTTTGTTTTTCTATGGTTCAGTCTAATCACTCCTGATCCCCCCTGATCAACCTAAATATTCAAGTCACCGCGCGTTCCAGGCCTGGATTCTATATAAGTGCTTGAGTTCGCTTGACACTCGTTAGACTGGTGAGGAGAAGAAATAGTTCTAAACGGTCAAAAAAAACTTTTATTCTTTCGTCCCTGAATAGGATAACGAGCCTCGCCTCCATTCTTAACAACGAATAGTTTGCCTATAACATCACATACCAAAACACCCGCTCTTCTAAGATCGAAGGCGGGTGTTATCGAATTCATCTGCTTATATTAGAAGTTAAAGTTGTCGGGATCAGAACCAAAGCGTTTGTTCTCGTTCAGGCCGTTAATCTGCTCTACTTCTTCCGAAGTTAACTCAAAATCGTAGAGATCGGCGTTCGCACGAATTCGCTCAGGGGTGACAGATTTCGGTATGGTCACGATGCCGTTCTGCAGATCCCAGCGCAGAATCACTTGTGCGGGGGACTTGCTGTATTTGGCGGCGATATCCTTCAGCAACGGATGATCCATCAGATGACCTTGTCCGAGCGGAGACCAGGCTTCGATCTGAATCTGATGTTTGTTGCAGTACTCACGAAGCTCTGACTGAATCAATAGTGGGTGAAGCTCCACCTGATTAACTGCTGGTTTGATCGTGGCATCGATCATCAAGTCTTCCAGATGGTGAATCTGGAAGTTGCTCACACCGATCGCGCGGATGCGTCCTTCTTTATGGAGTTTCTCCAGCGCTCGCCATGTATCTTTGTACTTGCCTTTGACTGGCCAGTGGATAAGATAAAGATCCAGGTACTCCAGTTCGAGTAGTTCCATGCTGGCTTCGAAGGCAGCTAGCGTGGATTCATATCCTTGATCGCTATTCCATACTTTAGTGGTAATGAACAGATCCTCACGAGCTACTCCAGATTCACGAATACCCTGAGCGACACCTGTTTCGTTGTTATACGCTTTGGCTGTGTCGATGCTGCGATAACCAGCTTGAATGGCTGTTTTGACAGCATGAACGACTTCGTCTCCGTCTTTAACTTTGAATACCCCAAAACCCAGCCATGGCATTTTGACTCCGTTGTAGAGCGTGGTTGTGTCCTGCACGTGTTTCATGGTCCGAAATTCCTCCTCGTATTGATTCATTGTTCCACTATGTAATTACCCTGCAGTTCAGTAGCCAATCGATATCGAAGGGCCGTCTTGAATGATTATACTAAAATCTTCCTGGTCTTGGAAAAGGGAGCGATCCATTTTACGAAGTAAACGCCGCTATTATCCTTTTTCTTCAACCAGAGGTTTGGTTTTGACGCTTGTGGGTGATAAGATGAAGTATACGAAATATGGAAGTCAAGACTTTGTGATTGGAGAGTTTACATAAGAACAGACGAAGTACGGAATCGGGTATAGACCAGACCGTACGATTAACGATAAAGGAGCAAGAATATAATGGCTAAACCTAAACAAACCAAAAAAGCAGCTGCCTGGTCTCTCGTAGTGATGGGAGCAGGATTTGCTGCATCCTTGCCGTTCCAGGGCGCTCCTGTGGGCAAGTTGCTGGTAGGATCATTTGAAGCGGGACTCGTGGGTGGACTTGCGGACTGGTTCGCCGTTACCGCATTATTCCGTCACCCGCTCGGCATTCCCATTCCACACACGGCATTGCTGCCGAAAAATCGCGATAAAATGACGGAAGGTCTGGTCTCCGCAGTAGAGAATAACTTGCTCAACAAAGACAGCATTACCGAGAAAATTGCAGATTTCAAAGCAGCAGAGACGGTGCTCGATACGTTGACACGTGAGCTTCACAGTGACGGGATCAAGATCATGATTGATACGCTCTGCAAACGAATTCTGGCGGGTCTGCCGTTAGAGCAGATTGCTCCGCTCGTAGCACGTGAGATCAAGTCACAAGCGGGCGCCTTTGATCTGGGTCCGATTCTGGAACGGGCTGCCCACCAGATGACAGAGCGTGGTTACGACGCCAAAGCGCTGGACTACGGACTGAAGCAAGCCGAGGAGTGGCTGGTTAAACCCGAGACGATCATGTTTTTGGGTGAAAGCGGCATGAAAGCCATTAGTGGCATTCAGATGAACGGTTTGATGCAGTTTGCGATGAATGCGTTCCTGGGTTATATGAACGAGGAGCGTCTGGGTGGCATTTTACAAGGATATCTCTTCGATCGGGTAGAGGATATGAAACGTGAAGGCAGCGCTCTTAGATACAAGGTGCTTGATATGGTACGTACCCAGACGGTGCGTTTGGCAATGAGTGAGGCTATGCAAGATGGAATCAACAGCTGGAAGAACAATATGCTGGAGGGCTGGAACGCAGAGGAAACGGTGCTGAACAAACTCACTGAACTGAGAGACAAGGCGCTCGCCGCGATGGAAGATGGACAGTATGTAGATACGTATGCACTGCCAGCCATTGAGCGAGTATTGGTTGATCTGCGGGCAGATGACGAGTTGATGACAGGCATGAATGCCAAGATCGTAAATGGCGTCACAACACTGCTGGAGAAAAACCATTCCAAAATCGGTAAACTGGTACGCGAAAATGTGGACAAAATGGACAATGCCACTTTGGTTTCGATGATTGAGGATAAGGTTGGACAGGATCTGCAATGGATTCGGATCAACGGAGCCGTTACCGGATTTGTTATCGGGATTGCGCTGACTGCGCTGCAGATGGCATTGGCATAACCTAAAAGAGCCACCCTTGAAGTAATGGGGCAAGGCTCTTTTTGTTATGCAAATATCAATGGAGATATAGATACGCATCTTTTTTCTATTTAGAGGTTAACTGCTTGGCTTGCCCTGGCAGATCGTCCGCTGTGACCTCTTCCCAGTGTGTAACACCACGCAGCGTGGATACATATAGTTTCAGATAGGCTCCATTTTTGAGTAGCTTACTGGTGGAGAAGCTGAGTGTTTTGGATTTTCCTTCGTCTGTATAGCCGATCAGTTCATAAGCATATCTGCCATTGTCATCCTTGTTGACTGTAGTCTGATTCACAGTGGTATAGTAGGTTGTTTTGCCGGCAGGGTTATCGGGAGTCAATTTAGCAGGGTCCATGAAGAAGAGCCACAGGCAAGTCAGAATAACGAGTATCAATGCGAGAATAGTGAATGCTTTTTTCATGTTCTTGTCCTCCTTTGATCTCGGTAAATTTAGGACGATACGATGTCTTTATATTTCAGGCGGCGGATCGACCAGGTAGCAAACAGAAGGATAAAGAGACTGTTCATGAAAAGAAAGACGATATTCTCCGAGGATGTCAGTCCCTTTTGACTCAGAACGCCCATGCCTATAGTTAACAAGGAGTAGGGGAATAACATGCCGATTTTCAGCACATACATGCCTAGTCCTAGAAAGACTGCACAAAGGCTGATGCCAATTGGCGTCGCAAAGCTTCTTATCCGGATCGACAACCCTAGTTGCAATGCAGCAATAGAGATAGCGGCAAACCATCCTCGCAGGCTCCATATGACGGTCTCCATCGGGAACGGACCCGGAATGACGAACAGTTTGCCTGCTGCCCAGTACATGAGCATGAAGAAGGCTTGAGCCGAGAAGATCAATATGCCAACAATGACCAACTTGGCAACAAATAGGCTGGTGACTGACACTGGAGAAGCCAGAATCATATTCCAGTTGCGATTGCTGTGTTCCAGGCGGCATACAAAGGCACAACAGATAGCGATCAGGATGGGCAGGAAGAATTCTCCGTAAAACAAACTGACCTGTGTCCACAGGCTGTACCACCCGTTTTGTAAAGCCGCTTGATTAAAATAAAAGTTAAAGCATCCGATAAGCAGACTGATAATAGGCAGAATGCCCAGTACCAGGCTGATCCGGGAATGCCGAAGTTTAAGCCATTCTGCGGAAATGCTCCTCAGCATGTGTTCCCCTCCTCAAATCTCTTGTCTTGAAGCATGAATATTCCCTGCAAAATAGAAGATGGCAGCCATCAACAAGGCGGCTAAGAAAAGACCGACAGGCAGCATACCCGATACATAGGTACCCGAAGATGCGCTGTAAATATAAGTGACTGGATTCAGATCCATGTAGTAAGACCAGATGAAAAGGTGACGTACACCTGCAGGAAACAAACCCGATGTTGTACCAATGAATCCGCCCAGCATACCCAGACATAACGCAAAAGCCTGATTGCGTACCGTAAGAGATAGCCATTGCTGAAGAGCGGTTATCGCGAGTGTAGTTAGCAGTGTGCCTATAACGAACTGCACCAGCAGGGAGAATGGTAGCGGGCCGGAAATGTTTTTGGATAGACCGAAACCGACAATGAACACAGCTTGCGCAAGAATACCATACAGAATCAGGCTGTTCGCACATATGTACTTGGCTGTGTAGACATGATTACGTCCGATGTTGGTCGTCATCAGCATCTTCCATGTGTTCCCCTTATGCTCCATGTCACAGATGCGGGACACAACGATAGCCGATATAATGGGCAGGAACAGTCCGTTCATGGAAGCGATGCTGAAGATCAAGGCTTCCCAACTCGCATTGGCTGCACTTCGGGAGATGGAGATGCTCATGGACATGGAGGCCCAGATCATTTCTGCGGCCAGAAAAAGGGATAGCATGACCCAGATCCTTTTGCGGCGGATTTTATAATACTCCAGGGATAGAGCTTTCATTACAGGCTCCGCTCCTTTCCGGTCAGATCCAAGAATATGTCTTCCAGACTTTTCTTGTGTTCCTCGATCCGGATCACGGGGATATCGTGTTCTACCAGCACCTTGTTCATCTGAGAGACTTCCTCGTCACGAAGATAGTTGAACACCAACTGTTTTCCATGAACTGTGGGCATGTAGCCTTGAGTCAAAAGGATTTTCTCTGCCCTTGTCGTGTCTGTTGTCTGAAAACGAATGGTGGTCTTGTTATTGGCTTGAAGGCTCTGCATGGTTCCCTGAAACAGCAGCTTGCCATCACTGATAATCCCGACCGAGGTAGCAATCTGTTCGATCTCGGACAACAGGTGGCTGGATAACAGGACTGTTATGCCATATTGACCCGGAAGGGACTTGATTAATTCCCGGATCTCACCGATTCCGGCCGGATCAAGTCCGTTTGTAGGCTCATCCAGAATTAGCAGGCTCGGGAAGGCAAGCAGGGCCATGGCAATACCGAGTCGTTGCTTCATCCCTAGGGAATACTGATCGGCCTGCTTATGTTTTTGATTTTCGAGCCGGACAATTTTCAGAGCTTCATCAATATTTTTGTTCGGTACGTTCCGTAGCCGCTGCATGACTTTCATATTCTCAAGTCCAGTCAAGTGGCCGTAATAAGATGGAGATTCGATCAGTGAACCTGTCTGATTCAGAATGGAAGGGCGATGTTTATTCAGATCTTTGCCGAACACCTTTACAGTGCCTTCGGTAGGTTTGATCAAACCCAACAGCATTTTTAATGTGGTTGTTTTGCCTGCTCCGTTAGGACCCAGGAAGCCAAAAATCTGTCCCGTCTCAACTGCCAGATTGACCTGATGTACGCGGTTAGTACCGCCATAAGATTTGGACAGGTTATGCGTTTCCACGATGGGGGAACTGTTTATCATTGATCTCAACTCCATTTCACTAATGTCTCTGTTGCTCTAAATATAGATCAGGCTTCTTGCTCGTAGCTGAAGATAACCTTACAATTACCTTAAATGGAAATGGGAAATATAGGATGAATGCCTTTATGATGTATAATAAAAAGGGTGATATCAATGGAATTATTGAAGAATAAGAAAATATTGATCGTAGATGATGAACCTGAGATACGGGAAATGATTGAACGTTTTTTACGTAAAGAAGGTTTTTTTCGGGTCTATACGGCCGATAACTTCGTGAATGCCTTGGCAGTATGCAGGCTTGAAAAACCGGATGCAGCAATCCTGGACGTGATGCTTCCAGATGGGGATGGGTTCTCTCTGCTCTCTTCGATCCGGTCATTCTCGGACATGCCTGTTTTGTTCCTGTCGGCACGTGGTGAAGATGAGGATCGATTGCTCGGTCTGGGGCTGGGAGCGGATGATTATATGGTCAAGCCCTTTCTGCCAAGAGAGTTGATTCTCAGGCTGATGGCTATTCTGAAGCGGGTATATGCCTCCAATACGGTGGAGAGATTGCCTGTATTCCGTTTAGGTGAACAAACCATTGATCTGGAGAGTGCTGTTGTGCAGGGGACAGACAGGGAGCTTCCATTGACAGCTAAGGAGCACGCCATACTGATCAAGTTGTATGAGAATCAAGGCCGGATTGTAACCAGCGATGCCCTGTGTCAAGCCGTATGGGGAGACGAGAGTTATGGTTATGAAAATACACTGATGGTGCATGTTCGGCGAATCCGGGAGAAGATTGAGGAAGACCCGTCCAAACCGGTATTTTTGCTAACCGTTCGGGGCCTTGGTTACAAACTGATGGCTCAGGAGTCTAGGTGATGGATGGCGTTGTTCGAATTCTAAGAAAGTTTGTAGGATCTACCATTCTGGTATCTGTGGTGCTGTTATTGTTCAATCTAATTTTGCTAGGTTCGCTGATCTTCAAGGAAATTCATGAGGGTCCTTCCCCCGGTGCGGTTGTGAAACAGATGGCCAGTGGTCTGAGTAAGGGCGAGCAGGGGGACTATGCGCTAAACAGCGATGGAATGCAACTGCTGGATACATATCAGGCTTGGGCGATGCTGCTCGATCCCCAGGGCAAGGTACAGTGGAGCGAACGGCTTCCGGCTGAAATCCCGCGCTCTTATGACGTGACGGATGTTGCGAAGTTCTCGCGATACTATCTTAAGGAATACCCGGTGTACGTATGGGAACGTGAAGATGGATTATTGGTCGTAGGCTACCCTAAGAATACGTACGGAAAATACCAGTTCGACTTTCTGGCAGAGTGGCTCAAGTCATTGCCTATTCGGATCATACTATTGTTGGTGTGTAATGTGGCTCTTGCTCTACTAGTATCCATACTCATTGGAACGCGGGTGATCCGTAGTATTCGACCGTTAATCCATGGCATTCACGCATTGGCAAAGGAAGAGCCTGTTCACGTCGAAACCAAAGGTATATTTAATGACCTGTCACAAAGCATCAATTCAACATCCCGTATGCTTCAGGACAAGGATGATGCTCTAAAAGCGAGAGATGAAGCGCGATCCAACTGGATCGCAGGCATTTCTCATGATATACGGACACCCTTGTCCATGATTCTGGGTTACGCGAGTGAGTTGGAGGAGCAATCGGATTTGTCAGCCGAGCACAAACAGCAGGCCTCCATTATTCGTCGCCAGGGTGAACGCCTGCGGTCACTGGTCAGTGATCTAAACCTGGTATCCATGCTGGAGTATGAGATGCAGCCTCTACAGTTGAAGTCGATTCGACTCTCGGTACTAGCAAGGCAGGCTGTGTCGGATTTTTTGAATAATGGACTGGATGAGCGTTATCCAATCTCGCTTCATGTTCAGGACGAGAGTCTCCATGTTATGGGGGATGAACGATTATTGTATCGTGCAGTAACGAATTTGGTACAAAACAGTATCACGCATAACCCGGAGGGGTGTGCAATTGTGCTGGAAACGATGCGTGCAGCTGAGGATGTATGTTGTGAATTTGTGGTGTCAGATGATGGAAAAGGAATTCCAAAAGAGTATCTGGACGATGTGGTGGTTCTCCCCTATGCGGCAGGACGCGTACGGCCTTCCCGTCAGGGACATGGCTTAGGGCTTCCAATGGTATCAAGGATTGCGCAGGCTCATCGGGGAAAGCTTATTCTTGAGAGTGATAGTGGGGAAGGGCTTAGAGCTGCTTTGCAGTTGCCTGCTACTTAGAAAAACACCTGTCTTGGACAGGTGTTTAAAATTTTGTGCATTTAACAACGAAATAACACAATTTTGTTGTGATTCTAGTAAATGCGATTTATTTTGTAAAATGGTGGTAAAATCCCGAAAATAGATTTACAAAAACTAGCAAATTATGCTAGAATGAATATATAGAAAATAATTACATAATTTAAATATTTTACAATATCCTGCAGTTGAGTTCAACATTGGTGTTTAGCTTTTTATAAGCTATACATATAAAAAAATTCGAATGGAGGTTTTTTCAATGAAACAATTCAATCTCGAAGCATTGCGAGCAATCGAGGACATCAGTGATGACGAGCTTATGGTCATTACAGGAGCGGTATCTGTAATTGATGCTCAAGCTAGTGGCGGTGTATTTTGTACGGTAAGTCATGAATGTCATTATAATTCGGTTTCACCTTCTTCCTGGCTTACTTGTTGTTAAATTTTACTCTCATCTTCAAGCACATAGCTGATTTCAGTTATGTGCTTGATTTTTTTATGTGAGATTTTGGACACCAAACCATCCAATAGAAGGGGAATGAAATGATGAGCATACAGGAGCGATTACATGACTCCCGCTGGAGTGATGCACTCTACTTAACAGAGAAATACAAACAGTTTGTGCAGCGATATACTGCACAAGTTCCCAACGTTCCGAATGTGGACATGCCTGTAGAGCAAACGGATTCAGGAAGAATGCAGCAATGGCTTGACAAGTTTTTTCAGGACCAGGAGCAATTGTCGAATCGCTTCCAGGCTGAATCCATGAAGGTGGATACGGTGCAGGCTATGTTTAATGATACAGGTTTTATGTACGACTTTGCTGAAATGACCTGGCATCAGGAACTCCGCAGAACATTTCTGGAGAATGAGCATCTGGAGATCGAATACTTTATTGAGGGCGATACGGATGAAATTCCGTTCTTTGAGTTTTCCAAACCCTTTCTGCAACGATCCATTCAGATCATGACCGAAGGCCTGAATGAAGGATATGACTGGTTGGACAAACGGCGTGTTACAGGGCTTGTTCTGAAGACAGTCTCGGATAAAGTTTTCCACATGTCTGCCAAGACACTAATCTATGAGTTAAACAAAGCGAGATTACAAGATGAATTGAGAGGTGAGGATTCCCGGCAGCGGTATCAGCACTTTGTGAGCCAGAACATCCAGTCCAGAGAACAGATTCTCGCCTTACTGCTGGAATATCCTGTTCTTGCCCGAGGACTTGTTGAGCACACTCTTCGGATCAGTCTCAATATGATGCGTGTTCTGGAGCGCCTGACGAGAGATCGTCGTGAACTGGAGTCTTTTTTTGGTTTCGAGCTGGATAAGCTGGAGGATGTCGTATTTCTCGGGGATTCGCATAATGGTGGAGCCAGTGTATTGCGGTTAGCGTTTGCGGGAGGGGGCAATGTCATGTACAAACCAAGGAACATGGCCATCGACACCGCTTTCGCCAGACTGTTGCAATGGTTTAACGATCAGCAAATGGGGTTGCCGTTCCGTATTGCCAAATCGCTGGATCGCTCCGAATATGGCTGGCAGCAGTTTATACCCTATGAGGAAGTCACCAGTCTGGAGGCAGCGGAACGTTTTTTTGAACGGCAGGGGCAGTATCTCGCTATTCTGTATGCCGTTAACGCAACGGACATGCATATGGAGAACATTGTTGCTCAAGGTGAGCATCCATTCTTTGTCGATCTGGAATCACTGCTGCACAATCAGCCCTTCAAATATGTGGAGGAGAAGGAATACTATACGGCGCTGGAGAAGACCCTTTCGATATTGAATGACTCCGTGTTAAAAACGAGCATGCTGCCCACGCTGGACTCCAATGCTTTGTATCACAGTGATCTAAGCGGGCTTGCGGGGGACGTAGATCAGGTACTGAACACGTATGAGATTCACGATAAGAATACAGATACCATGAGAATACAAAGAAGCAAAGTAAGTGTGAGTCGGTTCAGTCATTTGCCTTCATATGAACAGACCCCCATCAAACCTGAACGATATATCCAAAGTTTGAAGAAGGGTTTCTATCGTGTATACAGCGCCATCATGGAGCAAAAGGAGTCATTTATCTCCATCGTTTGCCATTACTTTGATGGTTGTGCTGTACGAACGATCGTTCGTCCGACTGTTACATACTTTACGCTGATTGAAGCAAGCTCCCATCCCAAATATCTCAGAAACGGGCTGGATAAGAGCTTGTTGTTCGACATGATGTGGATGATTGTACGACAGGATCGTATGCGTGAAAAGCTCGTGAAATATGAATGCTACGATCTATTGCACGGAGACGTACCTATGTTCCAGACCTGTATCGGCCAGGACATGTTGTTTCACCACCACGACAACCAAGCCATTGCCGGCGTATTTTCCTCTGATATTTTAACGCAGACTGCGGATAAAGTGCGGGCAATGAACCCAAAAGACATGGACATGCAGTGGGAATTTACCGAAAGGACACTCCAGACCAAGTATGTGCTGGAACGTTCATTCGCTATGGAGAAGAGTACCGCAAGTGTGCAACCGGCACAGTTGAATGAACTTCGAATACCCATGACGAAAGAAGAATATTTGCATGAAGCCGTAAGGATCGGGGATTACATAAAGGATATTGCCATTATGGGAGATGAAGGTCTTTCGGTGTCATGGATCAGTATGGGTATGGATGCAGACGAGAAGTTAATCTACAAATCTTCGGAATTGGGGTTATATAACGGGGTAACGGGCATTGCCTATTTCTATTTGTATCTGAGTCAGGAGACAGGTGACCACAAATATATGCAGATGGTTCATCTGTGTATTCAGACAGCCTGGGAGATGATCCGCAAAAAAATCGATAAAAACATCTCATTGTTCACTGGCTATGGATCACTTCTCTATTTACTGGTTCATAAAGCCAACGTATGTTCCGAACCGGGGATTAACCCGGATACGCTGGAATTGCTCGATATCCTGGACGATATGGTCGATAATGATCAGCAATTGGATGTGATCTCAGGTTGTGCAGGTACATTGATGGCTTGTGTGGACATGTATATGAACTTTCAATCGCAAAGAGCGCTGGACGTGGCTGTGCGATGCGGAGATCGTTTGCTGAAGCTTGCGCAGCCAATGGATCAAGGTATGGCTTGGGTGACGTCAGCGATTAATAAAACGCCACTTAGCGGCATTGCGCATGGTAACGCAGGCATCTGTCTGAGTTTGGCCCGTCTATATAGTGCTACAGGCAACAAAGCCTATCTTGAAACCTGTATGGAAGGACTGAAGTATGAGGAAGCCCTTTACAGTCCTGAAGTGAACAATTGGAAAGATCTGCGGTTCACCGATGGCAGCATGCCGGAAGAACATTACGTCATGTACTGGTGTAATGGCGCACCTGGTCTAGGGATCGCCCGTATAGGATTAGCGCACCAATTGAGGTCATTAGGAGCTATGGATACGGTTGAGAAGGATATCCGCAGAGCGTTAGCCAAGACGATGGAAGAAGGGTTTACAGAAGTTAGCTATTCGCTCTGCCATGGAGATATGGGCAATCTGGAGTTGTTCCTGCTCGCAGCCGAATATTTGCAGGATGAAGAGTTGAAGGAGTACTCCGTTCAGATGGCAAATTACATTGTGACACAGGTGAGACATGATAACCATCATTGGAGATGCGGCATTCCAGGTCGTCAGCAAATCCCAGGACTGATGCTAGGGCTTGCCGGCATTGGATATCAATTGCTCCGACTTTACAATCGTGACCTGCCTTCAGTACTGATGATGGAGGGACCAAAAGGCAAGGAAACAAGGGATATGGCGCAGACATACGCTATGGAAACGGCATCCGCTCAGCAGCAGATGGACACTATGGAACAGTCACCCCATATGGGGCAGCATTATGCCTGAACGACCTGTATTCCGTCTGCGCGGAAAGAGACAACGCAAAGTCCCTGTCAAACTGCAAATGAATCAATATGATTGTGGCCCTAGTTGCTTACATATGTTACTCGCATATCACGGCTACGAAGCGGATTTCACGGATCTGAAGGAACGTTTTGCGATGCTGGGGAACGGTCGGGATGGCAGTTCGATGCTCAAAATGAAAGAGGTTGCCCAGACCTATCATTTGAAAGGGATAGCTAAAAAAGCGCCTGTTGAAACACTTAACAATGACTTTCTGCCAGTCATTTGTTTCTGGGAAGACAGCCATTTTGTCGTGCTTGAGCGGATCAAGACGGGTGGTCAGTTCATTATTGTCGATCCGGCTTTGGGCAGGCTGGTTATCAGTACACAGGAGTTTACGGAGAAATATTCAGGTATTTTTCTGCTCGTATATCCGGATGATGGCTTTGTACCTTTGTCCGAGAAAAAGATTAGTAAAGTGGCGTACTTCAAAGATTTGATTCGCAGTAACAAAAAATATTTTGGTTGGACCATTCTACTTGCTCTGGGGTTGCAATTGGTTTCGGTGGCCTTTCCATTCCTGATGCAAGTTTCAATTGATGCGGCCACTAGTGGTGAGGGTTACTCGTTATTTCCTGTCCTAATCACCAGCATTGTGCTGTTAACCCTGTTTCAAATCGGCTTCAGTTATATGAAGGATATGTGCATTGTACGGCTTCAGGAATTGCTGGATTCCCAACTGACGACAAACTTTGTCTCTCATATGCTCAAACTGCCTTATCAATATTTTGAAATTCGTTCGCGTGGGGATTTGATGCTGCGGATTAATAGCAATACGACCATTCGAGAGATATTATCCCAGAAGATGATCTCTACGCTAATCAATCTATTTTTAATTGTTGTGACCTTCACGTATATTGTAATCCAGTCCCGTTTGATCGCTTTCACACTGCTTGGTGTAGGGCTGATACAGATTCTTGTTTTTGTATACACACGCAGCAGATTCAAGAAACTGACACAAACCCAGATTGTCGCCCAAAGTTTGGCTGGATCGTTCATGACGGAAGTGTTGGAAGGCATCTCGACCATCAAATCACTTGGGATTGAAGAGCGTACCGGGGAAAAATGGAGAGCGCTATTCATGCGTCAGCTCGCAACGGTCAAGGAAAAAGCCATTTTTCAGACAAGAGTAAATACCGTGACGAATACGCTGAGTTTTATGACTCCGATGCTCATTCTGCTGGTGGGATTATATCAGATTATGCAGGGGAATATGACACTTGGTATGCTTGTTTCATTCCAATCCCTGGCCGCGCTGTTTCTGGGGCCGCTGAACTCGCTTGCTTTGATGCTGAACGAGTTCGTGATGGCGGATGCGCTGCTAGATCGAATCTATGATGTCATTCAAGCTGAGGAAAGTAATAAATTCAAGAAGAAAACGCCGACCCTCCGAGATGTAAAGCTGAATGGGGATATTACAATTGATCAGGTCACCTTCAGGTATACGGACTACGGGGAAGATGTGCTGAAAAATATTAATATTACGATTAAAGCAGGGCAAAGGGTCGCTCTAGTTGGAAAATCAGGATCAGGAAAGAGTACCTTGGCGAAATTGCTGGTAGGGCTGTATACGCCCACACAGGGTAATATCTATTTTGACGGCGTGGTTGTAGAAGAACTGGAGCAGCAGGATATTCGCAGCCAAATCAGTATCGTGCTTCAGGATAACTTTGTATTTAACAACACCGTGTATGACAACATCAGGCTACATGCAGAGGGTTCAACACTGGAGGATGTAATGTTCGCAGCGAAGCTGGCGGATATTCATGCCGATATTGAGAAGATGCCAATGAAGTATAATACACTGATCTCTGAGGCGGGATCGAACCTGTCTGGAGGGCAGAAGCAACGGGTAGCTCTCGCACGAGCATTGGTGAGCAGACCCAAAGTTCTTCTGTTGGATGAGGCAACCAGTGCTTTGGATACCGTTACAGAGGCGACCATTGCCCATAATCTGAACATGTTGAAATGTACCCAGATTATCATTGCCCACAGGCTAAGTACGATCCGAAGCGCGGACACCATATATGTGCTGGACCAAGGTGAACTCGTTGATGCTGGAACACATGATGAATTGATTGGGCGGTGTAAATCCTACAATGATCTCGTGTGTGAACAACTGGACGAAACCGGGGCCAGACAGTATGGATGAGGCTATTGAGGATGATGTTGACGGAAGATAAAAGGCTTTCTTTTCTACACAATATGTGTTGAAAAGGATGCTTTTTTGTTATATATGGAAAGCCGAGAAGCTAAACTGATGCAAGAATTAGGAAAGTGGGTAATGTACACCAAAGTGTCCTATTTGAATCATATAGGAAGAAAGTTACATGAAAACGATCCTGTTAGCCGATATGGCTCATGTTGATTTTGTACTATGATGCAGGTAACAGATGAATAGGGTGTACTTCACATATAGTGAATGCCTCGATTCTACCAAGAGGAGGGATCCGTATTAAACGTGCAGGATGGTTGAAGGGTTTATTCACACTAATGATGGTGTTTACTATATTTCTGGGAGGTTGTCAGAACATGAATGCAAGTGAGAAGGAAGCTCTATACCAAGAAGCTGAAGCAACCGTAATTCAGCATTTCAAGCAGAAGTTCGAATTGGATGTTGTGATTACAAGCAAAGAGTTGTTGCCGGAAATGGCAGTATCCCAGATTGGGCTGAAAGGCCATGTGAAAGATCATGAAGATCAGAGCTTTGGCATTTCGTACGACTACAAAAAGAAGGTAACCAAGAATTTGGTCATTAGCCCTGAAATTGAGGAAGTGATGATAGCCAAGGGACATGATCCATACGACAAATAAAGGGAGGTGTAGTTATTGAGTAACGGGTCCAATATTGATGATGAAACGTATAAAACGATGTCTGATCTAGCCTACCAGGATCAAAAGGCTGGAGACAAATTAACGGAAATTCCCGGATGGGAGGTCCTTGAGGGGACAGAAAGCAATAAACTTTCCGGTTTTGATGCTGTAACCTTTTATAATCCCGAGACCAAGGAAGCGGTCATTGCTTATCGTGGTACAGAAGGAAGTGCGTCCTTGGATCGCTCTGTACCTGACTTTGTCATGGATGGCCGTATTGGGGGCGGAGAGTTGATTCGTAAGGGTCAGCAGGAGGCCGGGAATTTTGTAAATAATCTTACGCCGGATTGGCTCGACAAAGGGGTCGAAGGCGTCAAGGACTTCACGGGCATATCCAAAGTGGAGGATTGGGCTGGTGACAGGGTAAGAGACGTGGAGAACTGGACGGGTGATCGCGTAAAGGATATTGAAAAAACCGTTTCCCCTACAGGCTGGGCCAATCAGATGTATCAATCCGAAGACTACGCAAATCACATGCAGAACAAGCATAAGGATCTGAATTTCTCGATGACCGGACATTCCTTGGGCGGGGGAAATGCACAATATGCATCTGCTTATACCGGAATTCCAGCCGTGACGTTTAGTGCACCATCTGTAATGGGTAATTTGACACCAGAAATGCGGCGCCGGGCTGAAGCGGGTGCATTTGACGGGCAGGTTGTGAACTATGCCAATCCCAGTGATCTGGTAGCCAGCGGAACATTGGGAGGATATGACCGGCATGTAGGATCGACCTATTACATCAACTCCGATTATGACTCGGCGAATGATGGCGTGAGTATTATCGATAAAGCCAAGAACTCATTTGGCGGGGAAAACTATCACAGTCTGGATCAATATGATTTCAAAAATGGTTACATATCCAATGACCTGTACGATCCGATTACTGGAGAGAGAATCCGCTATTCACCGCGCCTTATGGATCACATGGGACCGTTCGGCAAGAACTTCGGTCCGTTACGTTCCAAGTCTGGCGGAGGTGGAGGTATGGCTTCGGCTGCTGCGGCTTCAGGTCTGATTCAGGTAACGCCGGAAGAACTGAAAAGTGTCGCTTCCCGGTGGAAGCAAAATGCACAACAATGCAATGCCGAGCTGAATCAGGTACGAAGCCGCATGGCTCAATACCTGCATACGAGCCGCAGTCGCAGGCTGGAGCCGATTGTCACCCAACTGGACGCGTCGATTCAAGAACTTAGCACATGGCATATGAAACATACCAGCCAGTTCCTGAACTTTATTGATGAGAAAGCAGATGCCTTCCGGCAGGCGGACGAGAGTCCGGTTCATTTTAATTAGGAACCAGGTTGGTTAATGTCGATATCACGTACATGGGGGAGGGGAACGCAAGTGGGTGGACAATTGCTGGTGGAATTGAATGATCTTCGAATTGCGGAAAAAGAACTGACACAGCTGCTTGCCCGTCTGCAAGCCGATGAACAGGAAGCGAGGGCGCTATATAGTCGCCTGAACGATTGGAAAGGGCAATCTGCTGATTATACAAGGCAGCAGATTGAAGAGTTTTTTGCGGGCCTGTCCAGACGTATTCAATCCATTGAACAGCAGAAGAAAAGCTTGCTGCAAAACATTGAGATTATGATCCAGACGGATCAGGAACGCTAACGAGTGGTAAGGCTGATGCCATATTGCGGATGGTAATCAGCGTGGATAAGAGTGTGAATGTGGAGAGGCGTGATTAGTGCCTAAACCACGGATTGTAAAGAACATGGGTTGCCAATCAAGATGATGATAGCTAAAAAGCCTACGGCACATCGGGTTTGAACCCGTATGCCATAGGCTTTTTGTTATCTAAATATTTCTCAAGTTATCGTGAACTGTAAGTTAGTTCTTAACGTTTTTTGCGACGTGTAGCCAACGCGATTCCCAAGAAGGACAGAATCAGAGCCAGAATGGATACGATCAACGTTGCTTGTTGAAGTTTAAGTGTACCTGGGTCTGTATCCGTGTTGTTTGGCTCACCTGTAACGGTGTCATTGAGTGCATCGCCCAGCGTGGTGTCATCATTTGCTTTGCTATCGTCGGTAGCTGCATTATCACCAGTGGCTCCTTCTGTACCTGCACTATCATGTCCTCCACCTGCCGCAGCATTATCAGTAGCAGCCGGATCTTCACTGATCGTTGTGATACTGTGTGGGTTGGCGTCACTTGGCTGGCCTGTCCATTCTACAATACTGCCATCGCTGTAGTATTGGAATGCATCCCAAGCCACTTCAGCTTCAGCCGTAGGATTCTGTGCAACGAAGTTGAACTGCTGGAATTGTCCTGCGATAATACCCTCGTTATCGCCGTCAATTTCCCATGTGATCGACGTTACTTCATTGGAGGCGTTCTTCTCTGTGGTGATTTTCCAGCCTGCCAGTGGTTGGTATTGCTTGAACGCAACACCTTCTGGAATTTTCATCGTGATTTTGGTCGTTGGCAGTTCTTTCTCGGATGGAATCTTAATCGTGTACGTCTGCCATGCGCTTGTCTGTGCAACGGATGGGCTAACGGTAACGTGAGCACTCGCGAATCCGGCGAATAGCATAAATGCTGCAGTACCTGTTGCGATAGTGGATGTTAGTTTGGAAATCCATGATGTTTTCTTCAAAATAAATAACCCCTCTCAGTACTTATCATATATGATGCGGCCCATTTTCTTAAATGAGTGTCTACGTTCTGCAAAGGCACGTTCCGGTTACGAATTGTTCTTTCGATCACCGTTATTCCCGGATTTTTTTGATTCAACAAATTGAACAAAAGATGGTTTACACATACACTCCGATGACAGAATAACCCTCCAATCGCTGTTATCCCCAGATTTTTTTGATTCCCTTTTCTCAAAGGGAAAATCCGGTGATAAAGGCGAACGCTTCGCTTTTTCAGGTTTTTTCTGTCCTCTCCGTTTCAGTGCAAACATTAGTTCAATTTATATTTAGTAAGATGAAATCCCGGAATAAAGGCTGAGCTTCGCTTCTCCAGAATCAATTTCGTATCCTTCACTACATTTGCAGTGTGTAGAAACACTAATTTTAGATTGGGTCACTTTTCAATATAAACGTGTGTAACTATGGCTTGGCAGTGTCGATCTCAAATTCGGCATCCAGTGCATCCAACGTTTTGGTCAGAAGATGTACCTTGATATTCCAACGTCCAGGCATGGAGATGTAATCTTCAGCCTTGTACACACCGGTGTCGTTTTTAGGAATGGTAATCTCATAGATCCCCATATCCATGTCCAGATGTGTGAGTGACAGTGTGATCTGTTCCAGATCGTTAACGATACTTCCATCTGCTCGTTTCACATCGACTTCAAATTGGTTCTCTCCCGTTACATTGGGACTCACCTGAAGTGTGATCGCCGAGCCATCTTCTGTAGTCTTTGTCTCCTGATACGGTCCGACCGCAGCCGGTTGTCCTGGAGACAGGTGTGTCAGTACAGCAGCAAGAGCGAGAATCACAGCACCAGTAGCAAGCTCGGCTTTCAGGCTGCCGGATAATCTGCTTCCCGTTGCTGCTCTTGCTAATCTGGCATGACGCCATGCAAAGAGAACCATCACAATCAGCAGAACGATCTTGCCGATCAGGACAAGGCCATAGGCTGTAGTGAACAAGGAAGTCAGCACAGGTGCTGGTAGAATAATCAGACTGCTGTATATCCCTGTAGCAACCAGAGCGGCAACGGCGCCAATCCCCCAAGCGGTAAACCTGCGAATGGCAGTCCAGTAGACTTCTCCTCGCACCTTCGAAGGTAGCTTGTCGGCGAGTGGAGGCAGACATATCGCCATGGCGGTTAGTGCACCAATCCAGAAGGCTGCCCCGATCAGATGCACGAAGTCCATGGCAATCGCGAGAGCTCGTTGATCCGCCGCAGCTGGATGTCCCGTCATGGCATGAGTGAACAGCCATCCAAGCACGAGCACGAGTGACCCGTAAGAAGACCAGATGCGAGCACGGATGGATCGATCGCGATCATATCCAGAGAGTATCGTGACGGCCAGCAGCATTACAATGAGTATCTGTAACATCCAGATCTGACCAAAGGATGTCAGCTTGAGCGCACTTCCGATTAGTCCCCAGCTTAGCTCGCCCAGAGCCACACCAGATTCATATAACGTATTTAGTGGCAGGCTGATCAGAGCGGCAAAGGAAGCAGCAGCATAGCTGATCCATAACAGTCTGTAGCTGCCCGGAACATCCATAGGTTCTCTTGTCATGGATGTCGGTGCGATTCGCAGTAGCAAGAATGCAAGTGTCCCCAGAATGACAGACAATCCGAGATACTGAATCCAGTCTGTCAGGGATACGATCCATTTCAGCGGCCCACCTGTTGAGCCGGAACCGGATGTAAGATCACTTAGTCCGGCAGGAGAACCGGATGGTTCACCGATATGGAAAACATATGCTCCTTGAATCGGGTGTCCATCGGCAGACACAGCTTTCCAGTTAACGGCATAAGTCCCGTTCCCGAGTCCAGCCCGCAGGCCAGTCTCCAGAATATGAGGGCGATCCACATCAATCTGAACTTTTCCATCGTCTGCCTGAGTACCGTCAGGACCGGTAATTTTGATATCATAAAAGGCCGTCTGCAAGGACTCGTTGAACTCCATTGTCAACCGCTCTGGAGCAGCTACGAGGATCTCATTTTCTCCTGGCGAAGCCTTAACAATATAAGCATGGGCAGATGCCCACTGTGGCATAACAAGGCAGCACACAAGCAACAGGCTGGTGACCAATGCCCAGTGCCGTTTGCCCCATTTCAGGGTAAAGCTTGTCAAAATCAAAAAATCATCACCCTCAGGTTATAGATTTGTAGTCATTCATGGCCCTTTAAACACAATCTAACCCATTATAACTTTGTCCAAAATGACTGCGTATGACTACATTGGGCTATAAAAAAACGATTTGTTCTACATAATTGTGACAAAAGCATGAATGTGTAAGGTGCAGAGCGCCCATCTCGTCTTATGTTACAAATCTCATATTGGTGTGCGATACGTTCGTGCTACCATTCACATATTGTTACGAAGCCACATTATTTGCGAAGTTTACGTCCTGCAAGCCCGCTCTCTAGCGCGTAGCGGGTGAGTTGTACCCGGTTTTCAAGCTGCAGCTTCTGCAAAATGTTCTTCAGATGATTCTTGACCGTCTGGTCTGAAATACCGAGTTGATCAGCAATCTCCCGATTGGTATATCCCGCGGATACCCATTGCAGAATCTCAAGTTCCCGCGCTGTTAGCGGGTTATCTTGCACATCTTCACTGCGTGGTGCGGGAAACTCCTGCAAAATTCGGTAGGCCAGTTCCTTACTGAGCGGTGCATCGTCACTGACGATGGCGCGCAGGTATTCAAGCCAGGTGGAAGGCGTTAGATTTTTGAGCAAATAGCCTTGAGCGCCTTGTTTCAGTGCTTCGAACAGAAATGTCACATCATCCGATACCGTGACCATCACAACAATAACATAAGGGAATCTCAGCTTGATCTGACGGGTAGCTTCCAGCCCATCCATGTCCGGCATCTGCACGTCCATCAGGATCAGGTCAGGCATCCATTGTCCGGTGAGCTCCAGCGCTTCCTGTCCATTCGAAGCTGTACCAATTACTTCAAACAGGCTGTCCTCGGATAAAATGCTACAGATCGCTTCACGCGCATGTGCATGATCATCAACAACCAATACACGTACATGTTCCATATTAAGTATGCTCCTTTCCTATCGTCATTCGGGTATGCCCCGGTTTTGAATCGAGGGTAAAAGACCAACCCATCTCGGCAGCACGCTCCTTCGTAATTCGCAGTCCGTACCGATCCTTCAGATGAAGAGGATCTCCACTTAGTCCATTCCCATTATCCTGAATATAAATGAACCAGGCAATTGGGTTACCTTCCGCGTGAACCTGAACGCGGGTAGCCTGCGCATGTTTGCGTACATTCAGTAAACCCTCCCGGATACAGGCGAGCAGTTCCACTTGTTCCTTGGCAGAGAACGTTACACCCCTGAGGTCCCAATGAATCTGTGCACCAGGTACCGTTTCCTTGACGAGCACTTCGACCTGCGCATGCAGTGAAATAATCTCGGGCGCCACGGTAGAGGAGGGAACATAACGCAACTGGGCAATAGCTTGCCTTACATATGTATTGACTTCATGCACGGTTTTTTGAATCTCCTGGATCTCATGCTCATGTCCGCTGCCTGCCAGACTACGGCCGGCTTTATCGGTCTTCACTGACAGCAGGAAAAGAGACTGAGATATGCCGTCGTGAAGTTCTCTTGCCAATTGGTCACGAGCTTCCAGCGCTGCTTTTGCTGCACGTTCCTGCTCCAGAGCAGCCCTGGCACCTTCAAGCATGTGGAACAATCGGCTGAGCAGTGTCACGCTGACGAGGTAAACGATGACGGGTGTTAACCAGTTTCCTGCATCCATCGAAAGGTATGGCATCAGAAACTGATGGCGAATGTATTCCCAGATGCCAACCGTGAATGTGGGGATCAGCAGAATCATCCATTTAATTTGTTTATAGGACATGAATGCAGAACTCCTTTGATCTAGGATTAGCTTAATAAGGTAATTTATTTATACAGGGATGGGACCATTATAACGCAAGCTTGTCCAAGACCCTAGTCTGTGTCTTTGGGGAATGCTGGGGAGGATCAGGGAGTATTTAGAAGGATATCTAAGAACGATAAGGGGTGAAATGTTGTCACGCTAGGTGAGGGTTGGTGTGACCAGCTGAGGAAGGCTGAGTCCGTTTTCCCTATCGGAGAAGGTCCTCTATACTTAATATAGAACGTGAATTCATTACAAAACATGTTAAGGAGTGACGCAACAACATGAGTCAAGAAGTATTGGAACGTCGCAGTGAATTGCTCAAAAAGAACATTCATCAGATGCTTGTTCAAGACAATCAGCACGGTATCAGTCGCCAAGACAACATGTTTTTGCAGCAGATGATTAAAGAGCTGCATCAGACCTCACATGAGCTGAATACCAAATCTTAATGTAGAATCTGCACGAGAATGAAGTTGTCTGGTGTACGATTCATTCCATGAAAATGAAAATGGCGCTATCTCCGATCAGACCGGGGATAGCGCTTTTACTTTTTCTTGGCTTATAGAAGAAGCTCTGTTTATTTTACTGTAACTGTTGCTGAGCGGTTCTTTTCTCAATATATTGAATGAACAACTCGGCAAGCTCCGGATCGAACTGTGAACCCGAACATGAGCGTAGCTCCCGAATCGCTTCTTCCACGTTCTTGGTTTCCTGATACGGCCGCTCTGTCGTCATGGCATCAAAGGAGTCAATCACGGTCAGCATCCGGCAGAGCCGGGGAATCTCGTTACCCTTCAGGCCGTAAGGATAGCCTTTGCCATCATAGCGCTCGTGGTGAAGTTCAATATACGGAATCAGATCGGCGAAGCGATCGTTCGTGATCACCATTTTTTTGCCCCAGGTGACATGTCCTTTGATCGTTTCCCATTCTTCTGCGGTGAGCTTGTCCTTTTTGTTCAGAATGGACCAAGGGATCTCCAGTTTTCCGATGTCATGAATCAGTGCTCCCAGCACGAAACGACGTTTCTCGGCATTGTCCAGTGTGAGCAATTCACTGATATCCAGTGCATATTTGTAGACCCGTTTGGAATGTTTAAACGTATCCATATCTTTGTATCTGAACAGATTGAGCTGCTGTTCGATGTCACGAACGTCCTGTACCAGATCAATCTCGTGTTCCATACCATCATTGCTGCCGTGGCGGTGCACGTTGTTCTTGCCCTGTTTCTTCGCATAATACAGTGCTTTATCCGCCTGATCCACGAGCTGGGATTTGTTATACATATCCACCTGATAGGGCGCGACGCCAGCAGAGAAGGAGAGACAACCGTGTGGAAACACTTCAACGCCTTCAAATGGTGTGTCGTTCAGTTGTTTACGCAGCTTGTTCATGAACCTGTAGGATTCGTCCAACTCCATGCCTGGCATGAGCAAAGTAAACTCTTCCCCTCCATAACGAAAGGCGGTAACAGGTGTGTCTTCCGTCTTTCGCATCAGAAAATCCCCCAGCAGGGCTAGAAGACTGTCGCCTTGAAGGTGGCCAAACCGATCGTTATACTTTTTGAAATCATCAATATCAATAAGCCCCAGACAGAGCGGCGTTCCTTGCGTACGAGCGGTAGTCAGTTCATTTTCCAACATACTTTCAAAATAACTATGGTTGAACAGACCTGTGCGTTGATCCGTGTTAGCTTTCTCTTCAATGGTCTGATACATGACAAACAACTGCTTGAATGCATGGGAGAGCAGAATACTGAGACTCAGATACAACAACAGACCGAGCACGCCATTGTGCACAACCAGAATCGTCAATACAAGCGCCAGAATCAGCGTACATAAATAAACCAGCAGGGATTCGGTAACAAATGCCCGCTTCATCTGCTGTAATGCATCCTTTGTTGAGAAATGAAAGAATAAGCCAAGTGTGATCGTGTTGATGATGAAGTAGGCTGCGAGCGCTGCAAAATAAGGAATCAGGTTATAGCCGTCCAGAGTTCCGGATTGCCCGCCAGTCCACTCAAACACGGCAGCTGCTCCTGTAATCATGAGACTGTAGATGCTGAAATTAACAATGTGTTTCCACCAGGTGAGCTTGCGCTCTTTGATGAGTAGGATGATGGAAACAGGGAGCAGTACAGACAAACTGAAAGCTCCGCCAAACATGAATATACAGGCAAGGTATACCGATGAATCCATAGATTGCTGATTGCCTTTGGGTGGAATCTGGAACGTGAAATAATCCAGAATTAACGCCGCACCCAGCATGGTGTAGACCATAACCCAATCCGCCGTGGTTAGATGAAGATAAGACCACTTATTCATGTACAGAAAAACACCGATCCCGGTACAACTAAGCAACATAACATACAGACTGCTTCGATCTGCCTTATGGATAAGGTTACGAATAAAGTTCATAAAAAATCTCCTGCTTGGGTTTAGTCTACTCTTGATGTGTATATAATTAGTTTTCTTGTAAAGGGATATACCATATAGATGTATAACATACCAAGTTGCCTGCCAAAAATCCAGAAAGAAAAAACAGGCCGCTGGCAGCCTGTTTGTCTTGTTTGGCGGTATGGATACTAGCCGCCCAGCTTGTATCCCGAAGTTAATGCTACAACGACAGAAGCCACGATGATTGCGTTGATGACAATGCGGGAATATTTCACACCTTCAAATTTTTTCATGGAGAAGACCTCCCTTCCTTGGAGTCTACCTGTTTCTTCATGCCTGATGAGTTTTAGCAGGTTGCACAACCTTTTTGTCCCGATTCACCATCATGTACTGGATAAAAAGGAATATGCCAACGTTCATGACCACATCACCGATGCTGATGACCTGAGTCCGTGGATAAGGGCTGGAGAGTGGGATGATATCACCGAGAAAAGGCAGATTTGTAGACGCATTCATCATAAAATGCTTCGATACGGCGCCGCCTTCCCTGAGCATGTCTACATAATAGGGTCCCAGTACAGCAGAAGCTTCCACAGAAACTGGCATGCGCCCACCATTTACAGCCATGACGGCAAAATTGAGAAACACCCCAATCCAGATGAGCATGAAACCGGTATGGTGTCTGTTGAGCCACAGGAAAGCGAGCCCTGTAATGTAGACGGCAGCAAAGAGATATCCATTAATGGATGCCACCCATTCGAATCGTTCCTGGAGATAGAAAATAAAGAACTGGATTAGCAACAATACAGGGAAAATCCAGCCACTTCGTAGCTTGAGTGCTGCAAACTGGTTGAGCCCATGTCGCAACCCGCCCCGAAAAAATCCAACGATCAAGCCTAGTAGAATACCGTCATATACCATGGAGTAACTCCTGTTCGTGCGGAGATATGCAATATGATTGCGTGTTTGTGTACATAAAGGATTCGACCTTATATTGGTAATTCCTGCATGAGAAAAATGATTTTGTAGAAGAAATTTGCAAAATGCTGAACAAAAAACCGCCTTTACGAATCTAGGGGTCGAAACCCCTGTGAAATTCGGTAAAGACGGATGTTTATAATGGCAAAATACGAGCTTTAATTCGGTTGGAGACGGAATTTATTTTATTCAGATCCACCGTTCAGATAGTTGAAGAAAGGTTGGTCCACCCAGAAGTCATACGTCGTAATGTCCGCATCAGGTGCCAGCTTCAGGAAACCTTCCCGAATGGCTTTGGCATTCTCTTTCAGAGAGAAGGACTGAGCATAGTAATTGCCAAGCGCGATCTTATTATTGGAAATGACCGGATAGTTAGCCAATGCGGTTGGTGAATAATACAGTGGTTGCCACCAGGAGCTTAGAATCAGTGGAGATGTACTGTCACTGTTCTTTTTGGCATATTTCAGCACAATGTCGTTGAAGCGGACTTTGTCTGCCACATTGTTGAACTCGAACTGAATATCATATTCCTTCGCAGAAGCAATATAGTTACCGTTCTCGATCTGTGTCACTTTATAATCTGGCGTTTCCTTTGGCTCGCCCCATTCCTTCAAATAAATGAAGGCAGATGTCTTGGGTTGGAATTGCACATCAGCATCAATACCTTCGCTACGCAACAAACCAACCAACTGTACAGCGTGTTGAATATTATCGTGGCCGTAGGTAAGTGTCAGTTCATCGATAAAGTTGGAATCAAAGCGGCTATCCTTCAGATTGTAACCTGTTACGAGATCATCTCGCAGCGCCTGATCCACAATCTTTCTCAGCTCAGGTGATTCGATCAGATCCGCTGTGCGATATGCAGCATACAATTTGGAATAGATGTCCGCATCGCCGGAACGCCCAATCTCATGTTTGTATTTCCCTTGACTGACCAGGACACGTCCAAGCAAAGTATTAGCGAAATCTTTACTTGCTACGCCACCCTTAAGAAGAGCGGGGTATAGGCTTTTGGGAATCAGGCCTGTATCAATCGCTGCAGCCAGTTCCTGTGCGGCTTGTCCCTGAACACGGTTAGGGCTAATGCCAACTTTGGCAAGTGCTTTGGCCGTTTTCTCTGTGGGATATGTATAAGCGAGTTCCTTGAATCCGGCTGCTTTCACCGCGATGAAGACGGCGGCATAAGTGCTCAGTTGATCCTTGGCACGTACTTCTGTACCCGTAAGAACCCCATTATTGTATAAGGATACGGCAGCATCATAGGAAGAATCACCAGAAGACAGATCGGTAAAGACAGGAGTTTTGGCTTCACTGTCACTTGTTTGAGTTGCTTCCGTGATGGCTGCAATGGCTTGAATGAAATCACCTTTGGTAATCTGTTGCGGCAATTGAACGTTGTATTTCGCTTGCAAGAATTGAGCAAAATCCGCTGCGCTTTCCGTGTAAGCAACTGGAGCCTGAGCTACCGGTCCTTTGACACTTTGTGAGGTGGTTGGTTTAGCCGGAGTTGCAGATGCTGCAGAAGCAGAAGCGGGCAAGCTAAGGCTGCCGAGTGTTACCGGAGCGGCGAGTAGGGCCGCCAACGTGATCTGGGTGATCTTTTTCAAATGAATAGCCTCCTTAAGATGGGTTGGAAAATGATCAGCTTTGGGTTATAATTCTGACAATTCCTATCAGAATAGAATAATTGGATTGACTTTAGCACGGAGACGCGCTGGATGTCAACGAAAAAAAGCTTGATACAGAGCGGTTTCCAAAGCTTGGTAGAAAGCGAGTTGTCAATTATATTCTATTTGAGTGTATACGCTCAAAGATTTATTGACAAGGATCGACAGTATCCGCTAGGATAAGAAAAAAGAATGTTGAAAAGGGGTATTTTCAAAATGAAAAGAGGTTTATCGTTCGTCTTATCGATCATCATGTTGGCTATTTTGTTGGCAGCTTGTGGGAATTCGGCTTCCAAAGACGAACAATCCGCCCAAGGCAGTGATTCGGAGAAATCTCTTCGGATGGCCCTCGTACTTCCCGAAAAAATAGGGGTTAACCCTTTCTTTGTACAGATGGATGAAGGCTTCAAAAAAGCAGGCGAAGAATTCAAAGTAGACACCAAGACGATTGAATCGACAGATCCGGCAGCATTTGAACAAAATCTGCGTGCTGCGGTTGCCGAGAATTATGATCTAATTATTACAGCCACTTTCCAGGCAGAAGATGCATTGAAGAAAGTTGCTGCAGAAAATCCGGACAAGTCCTTTGCAATTGTGGATACAACCGTTGATCTTCCTAACGTTCGTAGCGTTGGTTTCCGTGAATATGAAGGGGCGTACCTGCTCGGTGCAGCTGCTGGATTGTCCACCAAAACAGACAAAGTCGGCATGATCGCAGCAATGGATGTACCATTGATCAAGAAATATACGGAAGGTTTCAAAGCTGGATTGGAATCCGTGAATCCGGATGCAGAATTCCTCGTGAACTATGTAGGTGGATTTAATGACCCGGCCAAAGCAAAAGAATTGGCACTGGTACAATTCGGCAAAGGCGCTGACTTCATCGCTGGCGCATCCGCTGTAGGTGATCTCGGCGTGTTCGAAGCAGCCAAAGAAAAAGGCTTCTACACTTCAGGTCAAGATACGGACCGTACCGTTGAAGACCCGGAACATATCGTATTGTCTCAATTGAAGTCAACCGATACGGTTGCTTATGAGACTGTGAAAGATTTTGTAGAAGGCAACTTCAAAGCAGGCGCTGTTAACTACGGTTTGAAAGAAGACGGTGTAGGCCTGACTTACGTTACACGTGACAGCGAATCTCCATTGAATGCTTTTGTTGGACAAGAAGTGATCGACAAGGTTAAAGCAATCAAGGATGATATCGTATCTGGCAAAATCGTAGTCAAAGATCCATTGCAACAATAGTTTCGAATGTTCTTTTCAATGAATGAGTGATGGAAATGATCAGCCGGCTGCCCGATCAGGCAGCCGGTTTTGCTGCTATTAAATGACCAGTATATGTTCAACTTATCGTTTACACGATAACGAAGAGGACAGAAATAACCTGAAGAAGCAATGCTAAAAGCTTTCTGAAAGAAAGCTGCTTCGGAAGCATACACCTCGCCTTTATCACCGGATTTTCCCCTTTATAAAAGGGAATCAAAAAATCTGGGGATAACAGCGATCGGAAGGTTGTTCTGTCATCGTAGTGACGAGTGTAACCTTTTTAAGTTGAACTGAGGGGAGCGAACGCGAGATATGCTGTTGGAGATGGATCAGATTACGAAGAAGTACGGCGGCTTCACCGCTAATCGTGACATCCGTTTTAATTTGCGTGAGGGAGAGATTCATGCCCTTGTCGGTGAGAACGGGGCCGGTAAAACAACCTTGATGCGTATGCTGTATGGTATGGAACAGCCCACGTCAGGCACAATCAAAGTCCGCGGACGTGAGGTAAGCTTTGCTACGCCTTCCCAGGCGATGGCAAGTGGCATCGGCATGGTGCACCAGCATTTCATGCTGTTCCCTTCCTTTACGGTGGCGGAGAACATCGTGATCGGACGTGAACCGGCTAAGGCAGGCGCATTTGACCGCAAAAAAGCAGCGGCTCAGGTGAACGAGCTTGGCAGACAATATGGCATGCCGGTTGACCCGTGGAAAAAAGTGTCCGAGTGCCCGCTTGGCATGCAGCAGCGTGTTGAAATTCTCAAGGTGCTGCATCAGGGCGCAGACATCATTATATTGGATGAACCTTCGGCGGTACTGACACCGCTGGAAGTGAAGGAACTGCTGGCGAACATGAAATCTCTCGCCAAGCTGGGCAAAACCTTTGTACTGATCACGCACAAGCTGCAAGAAGTCATGGATGTAGCCGACCGAATCACGGTGCTTCGGGATGGTCAGGTGACAGGTACGTTGGAAGCCAAGGATACACATGTGGAGGAATTGTCTCGTCTGATGGTTGGTCGTGAACTTGTGCGTATGGACAAGCAGCCATCGGTACCAGCGGAAGCGGTGCTTCAGGTGGAAGGGGTTAATCTGTCCGGAGCGAAGGATCGTTCGGCGCTCAAGGACATCCATATGGAGGTTCGAAAAGGTGAGGTCGTTGGCATAGCAGGCATCTCAGGTAACGGCCAGTCGGAACTGATACAGGTCATTGCTGGACTGCGTAAGGCGGATAGTGGTCGCGTTGTGCTCTCCGGGCAGGATACAACCAACTGGCCTGTACGGCGCATAAGGGAGCATGGACTTGCTCATATCCCGGAAGATCGTTATATGTGGGGAGCGGCCAAGGATGCGAGTGTTCGCGAGAACGGGCTGATGGGACACCATCATCGCTTGCAGTCACGCGGTATTATCAAAGCCAAAGCAGCAAGAACAATGGTAGAGAGTTGGATCCAACAGTTCAGCATCAAGACAGGTTCTGCGGAGACCAAGGCACAGTTTCTGTCTGGAGGAAACTTGCAGAAGCTGATTGCTGCCCGTGAATTTGCACAGGATACACCGTTTCTGATTGCAGCCGAACCGACTCGTGGTGTGGATATCGGAGCGATGGAGACAATCCATGCTGAATTGCTGCGCAAACGTAGCGCGGGCGCGGGTATTCTGCTCATTTCATCGGAGTTGTCCGAAATTTTGCAATTATCTGATCGGATTATTGTGATGTATGAAGGTGAGATTGCCGGAGAATTGAGAGCAGAAGAAGCGACTGAGGAACAGATCAGCTTGTTAATGGCAGGAGGGAAAGAGCGGATATGAATCGGGTAAAAGAAACACTTCGCGGACTCGTACAGCCGCTGCTTGCCGTATTCATCGGTCTGATTGCAGGGGCTGTGGCGATTCTGATCGTTGGCGGTAATGTGGTGGATACGTATGCGGAGATGTGGAAAGGGGCCTTCGGCAACTTCTACTTCTTCACCAATACGTTGGCTCGTTCCACACCAATCATCTTGGCGGGGCTTGGCGTAGCATTGGCATTCCGTGCCGGATTCTTCAATATGGGAGCCGAAGGCCAGATGATTCTTGGCGGGCTTAGTGCCGCGCTCACGGCGCTCTATCTGCCAGGACCAGGCTGGTTTGTGTGTATTGCTGCGATTGTGGCAGGTATTGTTGCCGGGGGAATCTGGTCCCTGTTTGCAGGCTGGCTGGATGCACGCTTCGGCATGAACTTGTTGATCACAACCTTACTACTTAACTATATTGCCATTTATTTCGGGGGCTACATGGTCTCCTATCCATTTAAGGACCGCACAGGATCTGCAGCAATGGCTCAGACACCCATGATTGACCAGAGTATCTGGTTGCCGAAGTTGTTCCAGGGCATGGGGCTGCATGCAGGCTTCATTATTGCCATTGTAGCGGCCATTCTGATCTACTGGTTCACGCATAAAACGGTGACCGGTTACGAGATCCGCATGCTCGGCAGCAACCCGTCCTTTGCAACCTACGGTGGTGTTCGCCGCATTCGCATGATGATGCTGTCCATGGTCATCAGTGGTGGACTTGCTGGACTCGCGGGTGCGGGGGAAGTGCTCGGTACACAGTACCGTTTCCTTGATGGCTCATTATCATCGGCAAGTTACGCATGGAGCGGCATTATGGCCACGTTGCTTGCCCGCTCGCATCCACTCGGTACTGCTGTAGCAGCTATTTTGCTGGCTGCGTTACAGACAGGTGCCATGGGTATGGAACGGAACACGGATGTGCCACTGGAAGTTGGCAGTGTCATCCAAGCTGTATTGACGTTATTTGTATCAGCTCAGATCGGTTATTCATTCCTGAAGCGGAGAAAGGAGAAAAAGTCCAATGCAACAACTGTTTGATGCAGCCATGTTTGGCTCAACCTTGCGGATTATGACTCCAATCCTGCTTGCAGCGCTCGGTGGGGCTTTATGTTCTCGTGTCGGTCTGTTTAACGTGGGTCTTGAAGGACTGGTTCTGATCGGTGCGTTCTCCGCCATTGTCGGCAATTATCTGTTTGGTAATGTGCTGCTGGCTGTACTCTTTTCCATTATTATTGTGATGTTATTCTCGGCGCTCTTTGCCTTTATAAGTATTAACCTCAAGGCTAACGCCATCGTGGTCGGGATCTCGCTAAACTTCCTGGCTGCGGGAGTGACGACCTTTGCACTGCGTGCGATTTTTGATGTAAAAGGTGCATACTACGACAAAGACATGGTGGGACTTCCCAAGTGGGATATTCCGCTGATCAAGGACATCCCGTGGTTGGGCGATGTATTATCGGGACATAGTCCCCTGGTCTACCTCGGCATTGTGCTCGTGATTGGACTGCAATTCTATCTGTTCAAAAGTGTATCCGGCTTCCGCCTGCGTTCCGTCGGTGAGAACCCGATTGCAGCACAGAGCATTGGGATCAAGGTACGTGGCATCCAGTATGGTGCCGTTCTGATGTGCGGTGTGTTGTGTGCTCTGGCTGGAGCACAGTTGTCGCTTGGTCAGGTGACGATGTTTACCGAAGGCATGACCGCGGGTCGTGGTTTTATCGCGCTGGTGGCAACGATGCTGGGACAAGCGAACCCGCTGGGCGTCATGGGCTCCAGTGTGCTATTTGGCTTCATGGAAGCATTGAGTATTCGTCTGCAAGGCTTCTCCTTGCCAACCCATTTCACGTTGATGCTGCCGTATATTGTGACGCTGGTCGCGATGTTCTTTTTCAAAGACCGTACCTATGCACAGGATGCACTGAAAGCGGGCGGAAGCTCGCGTTAATTCTGAATGTCTATGTTAGAGACAGTAAAAGAAGGAGGAATTCCACTTGCATAACAAGGCTGAACGTTTGAAAAAAAGTAAAACCCCGGCACCCAAAACAGGTAACAATCACGGAGATCGACTGCCGCCAGGACAGATGCTGACGGAGAAATTCCCGATTCTGCATGAAGGGGAAGTGCCGGAATATGACCTGTCCACCTGGGATTTGAAGGTATTCGGTGAAGTAGAAGAGGAGAAGGTGTTCTCCCTAGCTGAGTTGCAGGCGATGCCACAGGTGAACACGGTGAGTGATATTCACTGTGTCACACGCTGGTCGAAATTCGATACGCCGTGGGAAGGTATTCGCTTCTCCGATTTTGTGAAGCTTCTTGGGGTTAAGCCGGAGGCAAAATACGTCATGATTCATGCGGATCATGATTATGAAACAAATGTACCGCTCGAAGAGTTGATGCATGATGATGTATTGCTTGCATTCAAATATAACGGTGAGCCACTAACACCCAAGCATGGTTTTCCGCTGCGTATGGTTGTGCCACAACTTTACTTCTGGAAGAGTGCCAAGTGGATACGAGGTCTGGAGTTTATGACAGAAGACCGTAACGGCTTCTGGGAAGTGAATGGTTTCCACCATTTTGCCGATCCGTTCAAGGAACAACGCTTCTCGGGTGAAGATCTGCCAATTCCGGAAGACGAGTGGACGAAGAAGGAGTTTGATTAATATGTTGATGCCTATTTTGCAGATTCATTCGGAAGACATGCCGACATACGCCATCGTCTGTGGTGATCCGGCACGTGCGGAGAAGATTTCCCGCAAGCTGGAGCAGGCGAGAGAACTGGCGTTCAGTCGGGAGTATCGTACATTTGTTGGATTGTATGAAGGGGTACAGATCGCTGTGGTCAGCCATGGTGTAGGTTCGCCTGGAGCAGCTGTCTGCTTCGAGGAATTGATTCGCGCGGGTGTAACAACTCTGATTCGTGTAGGTACAGCGGGATCGTATACAGCCGATTATCCGGCAGGCAGTGTGATTGTGAGTACAGCCGCTGTTCGTACGGATGGGTTGACTCGCCAACTGGTGCCGGATGGTTTCCCAGCGGTAGCGGACATTGGGGTGACACAAGTGTTGATCGAAGCTGCTCGTGAGCAAGAAAGCGCGGACGCTGCAACCTTTGCAGGCAAAGTGGGCGTTGGTATCACCGTAACGTTGGATGCGTTCTTTGCAGGCGTGGAAGAGATTCCACACCGCAAGTACAAGCAGGCTGGAGCACTTGCGGCTGAAATGGAAATTGCGGCGCTCTATATCGTCAGCACCCTGCGTGGCGCTCGCGCCGGAGCGATTGTCGCGATCGATGGATTCGCAGACAGCGATCTGGCTGCCGAGTATGATCCGCATACGGATGCGGTTGGACAAGCGGTGGAGCGCGAGATTAATGCAGCGCTACGCGCACTAGCCGCGCTTGCTCGCCAGGATCAGGTATAATACGAAACCATAAATAAATCGGTTAAACGTCCACCTGAGTTGGACTATAAGGAAAGAGGGCATCCTGTAAGGTCATGAATTTGACCAACGGGATGCCCTTTTTTGTGCATAAAAGGAGTTTGGATATTGTATCGATGATAAGTATTTTAGGGGATTTGTGATTGTGAGCTGATCTGAGAAAAAGGAGGTTATGAATGGTGTACTGTTTCGATTTAACGAACTCAGCACGTCTTATTCGGACGGAAATCGCAAGTATGAAATTCTAACGAATCGTAGGCACGCTAATGCCTGAAAAGGCCCCTTTTTTCCACCCATTTCGATGAATTCCCGTGATATAACGTGTCTGAGATTCGTTACATTTTCATTCCCCCTATATTTGCCCTTATAAGGTGTGTACGATTCGTTAGATCTCCCGGCCTGATCCTTGAAGAGAATGATAATGCAGAAAATGGGCACGTTATATAAAGGAACATCAACATGAATACGAAAAAGGGAGGACTCTATGATGACACAGAACAATCAACCTCAGGACGAGGCGGAAATTCGCAACAAGCTGGATGAAGACGGGGATTCCTTGATGGAGAAAAAGAAGATTTTGAGCGGAGTAGACATTGAGCCGCAGGCGGACGAATGGGCAGCGAAGCCATCACCTGTTGCTTTTAATGAAGGAAATGCTTCTTCGAAAAAATAAACAACATGAGCATCATGTGGGCTTGATGGAATGAAGATAAATTTAGCGAAGCAGGTACCCTTATGGTATCTGCTTTTTGGTTGTATAATAATGTAAAATTCAGTAGACGAAAGAGTGATTGGGATGAGTACAGGTACGATTAACATCCGAAAGGCAGAAATGAGGGACTACTCTGGCGTGTCATTGTTGAAAGATGAGCTGCACCAGATGCATGTCGAGGCGCGGCCGGATCTATACAGAGCGTTAGAGACCAGAATGGAGAAAAAGGAGTTCATCGAACTGCTGGAAACGGACAAGCGTTACCTATATGTTGCCGAGTCTTCGGAAACGGGTTTGATTCTGGGTTACGGGAGTGTGCAGTTAAGTGTAATTCAGGATAACCCATTGATGGTGGATCGCAAGATGTTGTACATCCATGAACTTGTAGTGGATAACAAGCATCGGGGCCAAGGAACAGGCAAACAGTTACTAGAAGCATTCATCGAGCTAGGGAGAGAGCTTCAGGCAGATAGCGTGGAATTGTCCGTTTCAACGTTTAACTCTGGAGCACAGACTTTCTATGAACAGATGGGTCTGGTCGTCCGCAGCAGCAGGATGGAGTATACCTTGTAAGATGCATCGCTCTATTTAATTAGGAAGGATTCATCCATTTTTATCAAAATATCAGAATACTCTTGAATACCCCCATGGGGTATGTTACTCTTAGAAAAGAACGAAAGAAAAGGGGTGTTCATGATGGATCATCAGAGCCATCCCGAGGAACCTTTGCAATCCTCCATGTCAGATTCAACGGAAGCTTCGGCTACAGTTCAAGAAGCGGTATCCTGTCATGCCGAGGGCAGTGATGGGAAGCATGTGCGCAAGAGTCACCATTCGCAGGAGATGAAGAGTAACCTGGTTTCTCGTTTGAACCGTGTGGAAGGTCAGATTCGCGGGATCAAGGGATTGATCGAGAAGGATACGTACTGTGATGATGTGCTGACGCAGATCGCGGCGGCTCAGTCTGCTCTTAATTCAGTAGGCAAACTTTTGCTTGAAGGCCATATGAAGAGCTGTATCGTTGAGCGTATTCAGGCTGGTGAACATGAAGTTGTGGATGAACTGCTGGTTACGATGCGGAAGTTAATGAAGTAAGCTGAATCAATTCACCTAATTAAGTTATCATTTTAATATACCCCAAGGAGGAATTTACAATGTCTAATGTTACGTTGAACGTTACGGGAATGTCTTGCAATCACTGCGTGAAATCAGTTGAAGAAGCTGTGAAGAATACCGGTGCGAGTGGTAAGGTTGATCTGGCAGCGGGGACAGTAGCGGTGGAATATGATGAGCAGACGGTGAACGTGGATCAGATCAAAGCTGCGATTGAAGATCAGGGATACGATGTAGTCTAACGGGATCACAGGCTTAAACCGAACATGCTCATGGGCGAAAAAGAGGTCAGAGTACCTTTTTCCAAGAGTCAGGTTTAAGCCTAATTTTCTGTCTGATATATACCCCTTGGGGGTATCTTGGTATAACATACAATAAATCGAATCGACATGAAAGGAGCTGACATGATGGATAACTCAACGAATAAACCAATGGATAGATCATCCGAACCCACACCAATGCCACCTATGGCAGAAGCACCAGGACTGAAGGCAACACTGCACATCACTGGGATGACCTGTGCTGCGTGTTCGACACGAGTGGAGAAGGGCTTGTCCCGCATGGAAGGTGTGCATCAAGCCAATGTGAATCTTGCCATCGAACAGGCAACCGTATCTTATGATCCGAAGACGACCAATGTGAATGCGTTGCGGGATAGAGTAGAGGCGCTTGGCTACGGTACGGTGTCCGAATCGGTTGATCTGAACATCACGGGTATGACGTGTGCTGCTTGTTCTGCCCGGATCGAAAAAGGTCTTTCCCGACTACCGGGGGTATCTCAGGCGAATGTGAATCTGGCGCTGGAAACAGGGCATATCGAATATGCCGCTGGCGCACTCAAACCTTCGGATATTACCGCCAAGATCAAGCAGATGGGCTACGGTGCTGAACTGCAATTGACGCAAGAAGAGACCACATCGGTTCGTGAACGTGAGCTGCAACGCAAAAAGTGGAAATGGATGATATCTGCGTTGTTATCGATTCCTTTGCTGTGGGCAATGGTGGGGCATTTCTCGTTCACATCCGGAATCTATGTCCCAGATCTGTTCATGAACCCTTGGTTCCAGCTGCTGCTGGCAACGCCGGTACAGTTCGTCATTGGGTGGCAGTTTTATGTGGGGGCGTACAAAGCATTACGTAACCGCAGTGCCAATATGGACGTTCTTGTCGCACTGGGTACCAGTGCAGCGTTTTTCTACAGTCTGTATCTGACGCTAACCAGTGGCTACTTACCTTCTACAACCATGGATCATGGGGCAATGGGAACGAGCACAGCCGCCATGCCTTCGGTAGAACTCTATTATGAGACAAGTGCAATTCTGATTACGTTAATTCTACTTGGAAAATGGTTCGAAGCTGTGGCGAAAGGTCGCTCTTCACAGGCGATCAAAAGCCTGATTGAACTGGCTCCACGTGAAGCCCGTGTCATCCGTGATGGACAGGAAGTGTTGGTTCCAGCCGCATATGTTGCGGTGGGTGATCTGATCCTGGTGAAGCCGGGGGACAGTATCCCGGTGGATGGTATCGTTGAAGAGGGCCAATCCTCGGTGGACGAATCCATGTTAAGTGGAGAGAGCCTTCCCGTGGATAAAAAGCCGGGAGATCCCGTTACAGGTGCTACGCTGAACAAAAACGGGGTATTACGGCTGCGTGCGACCCGAGTGGGATCGGACACGGCTTTGTCCCAGATCATCAAAGTGGTCGAGCAAGCTCAGGGCTCCAAAGCACCGATCCAGCGGATTGCAGATGTCATATCGGGTATATTTGTTCCGATTGTCGTGGGTATTGCCGCGTTGACATTCTTGATCTGGTATCTGTTTGCAAGTCCAGGTGACTTCGCTGGTTCCCTTGAAAAAGCGATTGCCGTGCTCGTCATTGCCTGTCCATGTGCACTGGGGCTGGCAACGCCGACCTCTGTCATGGCTGGATCAGGACGTGCGGCTGAATATGGCATTCTGTTCAAAGGCGGCGAACATCTGGAGTCGGCACAACAGATTCAGACCGTGGTGCTCGACAAAACAGGTACAGTAACCCAAGGCAAACCGGTCCTTACCGATGTTGTTACGGCTCCGAATTGGACGGAATCTGATCTGCTTGAGCGAGTGGGAGCGGCCGAACAGAGTTCCGAGCATCCGCTGGCAGAGGCGATTGTTGCAGGTATTCGTGCCAAGGGTCTGGAGCTAACCCCAACAGAGAAGTTCGAGAACATACCGGGATATGGTGTTCGAGCTTCAGTAAACGGGCAGGAGATTCTGGTCGGCACGCGTCGTTTGCTTGCAGATGCACAGGTGAATGTCTCTGAGGAAACCGTTCAGCAGATGAACCGTCTGGAGGAACAAGGGCGTACAGCGATGCTGGTAGCGGTAGATGGTCAGTGGGCAGGGATCGTGGCTGTGGCTGACACCATCAAGGATACCTCTCGAGAAGCCATTGGTCGTCTTCAAGCGATGGGGATCGATGTTATCATGATCACGGGAGACAATGAGCGAACAGCTCGTGCTGTAGCAGAACAGGCAGGGATCGGTAAAGTTCTGGCTGAGGTTCTGCCGGAAGGCAAGGCTGCGGAAGTGAAGAAACTTCAGGAAAGTGGCCTGAAAGTCGCGATGGTAGGTGACGGCATTAATGATGCTCCGGCACTCGCTACAGCGGATATTGGGATGGCGATCGGAACAGGAACGGATGTAGCGATGGAAGCGGCGGATATTACGTTGATGCGTGGTGATCTGAACAGCATTGCAGATGCCATTGAGATGAGCCGGCGCACGATGGGGAACATCAAACAAAACTTGTTCTGGGCACTCGGTTACAATGTTATTGGTATTCCAATTGCGGCAGTTGGCTTCTTGGCTCCATGGTTGGCAGGGGCGGCGATGGCGTTCAGCTCCGTATCGGTTGTACTGAATTCCCTACGTCTGCAACGCATGAAGTTGAAGAGAAATGACTGACCGACTTTTGTTTGGAGATATATTCAACACCTCATTGTCAATAAAGTGGGGATGAATAAATACGCGGTTCGCTGCGGCGGACCGTGTTTTTTGTTGAGAAAAATACAGTTGAGTCGCCAGAAAGTAAGCCTGAATCGTTGGTATTAGATGTTCTTTTCTACGAAGAAAAGATAGCATAATGCCCTTTTGTGAAAATGGATCGATTTTATTCATGAATAAAGCTTACGTTTTCTGAATTTTTCAAAAATGAGTTGACAATATGGACATATTCACATAAAATTTAAACGATCGTTTGATTCAAACAACTGTTTAAATCAAATTAGAACTATTTGAGTAATGGAGGACACCTTTTATGTTACAGGCTTTACGTACATTGTTTAAAAAACCGCCAGTGATTGTAGGGATCGTAACAGCACTTATGTTTCAAGTGATCTTTAGCGTGATCTGGATGACCGCATATTCTGGAGTAAATGACCGTACGAAAGAATTGACGGTTGCGATTGTGAATGAGGACGGCGAAATGTCCAAAGGAATTGCAGACTCGCTCGCAGGAACACTGCCTTTCCATACCGTATCCAATCTAAGCGCGGCTGAAGCGTTGGATCAGCTGAATCATCACCAAGTACACATGGTGCTGGATATCCCGGCTGGGTTTAACGAATTGCTTCAGACGGCTGGCTCAACCGCCGAGATTAAATACACCATTAATGAAGCGAACCCGGTTACGATTAAAAGCATGATGCAAGGTGTATCACAAAGTGTGACAAACACGATTAACAAACAAGCTACAGCACAAGGGGTACAGACGGTATTGACCGCTTCAGGTGCACCTGCCGATCAGGCTGCTGAAGCCGCTACAAACCTGACTACCCGAGTGGAAGGAACGACAACGTCCATCAACCCGGTTAACGGGATGAATAATCAGATGGTGCCGATGATGATGGTACTGGCTTCCTATGTAGGTGCCATGATCATGGGGATGAACCTCCAGACAGCCATGGGTATGCTGTCATCTACCTATTCCCGCTTGACTTTGTTTGGCGCGAGAGTAGTCATTAACGTGGGTTCTGCATTGGTCGTTTCCTTGCTGGGATCATCGTTGATCGTGGCACTGGGAGGACAGATTGCACAAGGATTCGTTGCATTCTGGTTGTTCCAGGCGCTCTTCCTGTGCACGTTCATGTTCTTCTCCCAGTTCTTCCTGATCTGCTTCGGACCAGCAGGAAGTCTGTTCAACATCATCTCACTGTCCTTGCAACTGGTATCTTCCGGTGCAATGGTACCGCGTGAATTGCTGAACAGCTTCTATAGCGGCATTGGGCAGTACCTGCCTGCAACATACGCCGTTCAGGGTATTCTGAGCGTGCAGTTGGGAGGCCCAGGAGTTCAGTCTGCTGCGGGCTCTATCGTGATTGTACTGTTGGTTGCCGTTGCGTTGTCACTGGTCGTGACGCTGTTGAAAAAACAACGCATGCCAGCTATGGCTCCAAGTCCTGCTCAAGCAAACAACTAATACAGCAGATGCATACCATTGCATCATAGGATAGGACAAGCACCCCGATGATTTTCATCGGGGTGCTTGGTGTAATATAATAGACAGATGAATCGCTGGCTGCAGTCCTTGAGCTGGAGCGAATGAGATGAACGGACAAGAGGGAGCGGGACGGAATGACGGAACCGGAGTTGGATATCAAAACGAGGATATTGCTTGCAGCCAAGAAGCTTTTTGCACAGCAAGGGTATGACGGGACGAGTGTTCGTCAAATATGTGATGAGGCAGGTGCCAATGTGTCGCTGGTGTCTTATCATTTTGGCGGCAAAGAAAAAGTGTTCGAAGCATTATTTGAGCATTTCTTCCCGGGGCATATGATGAACGCGCTGGCGGAAGAGTCGATGTCCTCGCCTGTGGAAGGTATCCGCCGAATTATTGGTGAAGTTGTGAAGTTCACGATGACGGATCGGGAGATGAGCGATATTGTGCAGCTTGAAATTACACTGCGGACACATCGTACAGCTACCGTATTTCGTTTTCTAGACCCTGTATGGACCCGAGTGAGGGACCTGCTGCAAGAAGGAAAAGACCAGGGATTGTTCCAGGTCGAGTCCGTATCTTATGCAATGCTTCAGGTTATGGGCGTGGCTTTGGCGCACAAAAGGGCCAAGAATTCACGATTTGGCTTTGATTATCAGGATATGAATACAGACGAGCTTGCTGAGCAGACAATTGAGTTCGTACTACGAGGATTGGGAGTGAACCACCATGAATGAAACCATTGAGTTGATGATGAAACACCGCTCTGTACGCAAATTCAAGCCAGACCCGGTAAGTGAAGAGCAGCTTGCAGCCATCGTAGCGGCTGGACAGATGGCTTCCTCTTCAAGTAGTGTGCAAGCATATACCGTAATTGCTGTGACTGACTTAGAGCAAAAAGCCAAGCTGGCTGAATTGGCAGGCAACCAGGCCTATGTCAATGAATGTCCGGTGTTTCTTGTATGGTGTGCTGATCTGTATCGGCTGAGTGATGCTGCGAAACGTCATCTTCCTGAAAAGGAATCGTATGCCGATTCAACCGAGAATTTCATGGTAGCCACGATTGATGCTGCTCTGGCTTCCCAGAACGCCGCTCTTGCAGCGGAGTCACTAGGGTTCGGAATCGTATATATTGGCGGGCTTCGTACCCGGATTGAGGAAGTTGCTGAGCTGTTGGAATTGCCGGAAGGGGTATATCCGGTGTATGGCATGTGTATTGGCGTTGCAGATCAGGAAACGGGAATTCGCCCGCGTCTGCCACTGGATGCAGTCCTGCATCATAATCGTTATAATGCCGAGCAGAGCATCAAAGGTGTTGAGCAGTATGATGAGACAACGACGGCGTACATGAAAGAACGGACTAACGGTGAAAGAACAACTCCATGGTCCGAACTAATGGCGAAGCGCCTGACTGAGCCGACAAGGTTACAGGTGAGACCTTTCCTGGAAGGCAAAGGATTCTTGAAGCGTTAAGTTATATAGTAAATTAGAAGTCAGTCGGAGCGAAACCGACTGACTTCTTTGTGCTTTGTTGTAAAGTGCTGTGTTGGCAGGGCAAGCGAGAGCACTTGCTGTTACCTGATTGTAATCAAGTTAAGCCATAGAAACGCTTTGTGTTCTGATAAAAGAGGCGGGCGGTCCGCTCGGTTCCCATGCCAGTGATTTCACTCCAAGCCTGGATGACCTGTCTGGTCATGGCAGGGTGTGTCATTCGTCCCTGAAATGGTCCTTCGAAGGGCCAAGGTCCGTCGGTCTCGGCCATCACTTGTTCCGATGGATATTGCCGGGCGAGTTCACGAATCTCTTCTTCATACCGAATATCCGGCGTGAAGGAGATGAAATAGCCGTTGTCCGCTATGCGCCTTACGGTTTGGTGAGAACCTTTGAACCAGTGGAAATGGGCGCGTCGGAACTGATTTTGCTCCAGTAGATCACAGACGATATCCGCATCTTCGTATACCGCATGAAGGACAAGTGGTTTGTTGTACTTTTTGGCAAGTTGGATGAAACGTTCAAGCAGTTCAATGTACCCGCTCTGATCGAAGCGCTGCCCTGCCTGCTCCGCTTCCAGACGATTGTAATAGGGGAGCCCGACTTCTCCTATTGCTGTAGCTTGTCCAATATGCTTCTCGATCCATTGGAAGAACAGGTCTAGTTCTGCAACGGACGGCAGTTCCTGTTCCGGATGGAAACCGAAGGCCGGATAGATGTTACGTGGATGTTGTTTTGCAAGCTCCAGATTGACCCGGGCAGAAGCGAGATTCATGGACACAGCAATGACTGCTTCGACCTGCTGAGACGGGAAAGATAACAGCATCTCTCGTTGTTCGTCAGGGGTATACTGATCGAAGTGAATATGAGCATCAATTAATGGTGCAAAAGCTTGAGAATGCACGAGGGAATTCCTCCTTGTGTTCATTTATATTCTAACTATGTTACGCAGAATTTCTTGTGGTGGATCACCCATTAAAGGAAAATAATAACTTAAAAACCCGCGCTATCAAGATAGGCGGGCTTTCTGCTGTTCTTCTCTCATCCACTGTGCAATCTGCCGTTTACGCTCCAGAAAAGCGGATTCCTCCGTAATTTCTTCTCGTCTTGGGCGGTCAAAAGGAACATGTACCTCGTGCAACACCGTTGCAGGTCGGTTGGATAACACATAGACCCGATCTGCAAGTAGCAATGCTTCTTCGATATTGTGGGTGATGAACAGCACCGAGCGGCGGTTCTGTTCCCAGATATCGAGCAGCCAGCGCTGCATGTCGCTACGTGTCAGTGCATCCAGCGCGCTGAAAGGTTCGTCCAGAAGCATGAGTTCCTGCGGACTGAGCAGGGCACGCAGAAATGCAGCACGCTGCTGCATTCCGCCCGACAGCATATGAGGATAGGCCTGCTCGAACCCGGCAAGACCCACGCTGCTTAACCACTTTCGAGCCTCTGCAAGTGCTTCGGCCCGATGTGGAGCGCTTGAAGCTACTTCACCAGCAAGTAGTACATTATCTTCAATGGTACGCCACGGGAAAAGGGCGGGCTGTTGCGGCATATAACTAATCTTGCCACGCTGTCCCGTTACATTCTGACCGTTCATAAGCACTTGGCCTTCCTGTGGCTTCAGCAGACCGCCGATGATATGGAACAGGGTACTTTTGCCACAGCCGGATGGACCAACGATAGCGACAAACTCGCCTTGCTCCACAGTCAGGGATAGGCCGTTCAGAACCGGTAACCTGCTCCGCCGTTCACGGAATGATGCATGAACATCAACGACTTCCAGTGCAGGTGGAACCGGAGCAGGAGTCGTATTGGCAGATCGATCAGGCGTAGCGGAGTTAACCTTTTCACCGTGCGTTGGCTCCATTACACTTGCTCCTCGTCCAGGCTGGACTTGTTCATCCTGTTGCCGATTCATATGGTCATCACTTCCTAATATACAGATTACTTGCTTTATTACCGCTTCTGTGGCCGCCAGCGCACGAGAAGCTTCTCCAGTAGGGCAATGAACAGGAAGAGCAGCAAGCTGAGCGCGACAATAATCATTATCGCCACGAATAGGCGGTCCGTACGATAAGCCGACTTTTGCAGCATCATATAATAACCAATACCCTTGTCTGCACCAATCCATTCGGCGATGATGGCGCCCATCACGCTATAGGTAGCGGCGATTTTGACACCGGAGAACACGGATGGCAGCGCATGGGGAAGCTCCAGCTTCCAGAAGATCTGATGACGTTTCGCACCAGCCATGCGCATATAGTTCATCATCGCTGCATCTGTACGGGTCAATCCGTCCATGGCCGCCACTGCAACGGGGAAGAAACAGACGAGGATGATGGTAATTAGCTTGGGCAACAGCCCGAATCCAAACCAGATTAACAGGAGCGGTGCGAGCGCAATGGTTGGGATATTTTGACTAAGAATAAGTAAAGGATACAGGGCTGACTTGAGAAAAGGGACCAAATGCAGCACCATCGCAATCAGTAATCCAACCGCTGTTCCAGCGGCGAATCCAATCAGCGTTAACTGAATGGTTGCGGAAGCGTGCATACCAAGTCGTTCGGCCTGGGTTGCCGCTTCGCGGGCGATGTCGGATGGTGCAGGCAGCATCCATTTCTCAATATGGAAGAGGGAGACGGCTCCCTGCCATATCGCTATAAAGAGAATAACCGCCACAATGGGCGGCCATACACTTTTGAAATAGGCAGGCATTAGCGATACTTCTCCGTCAGGGTATCCATGCTGAAGCCAGTAGGGCTATGGGCGATTTTGATCTGGGAGATGATGCTTGGGCTGCCAGCCTCCACAAGTACCTCGTGCATTTTACGTACAACTTCCAGCAGTTCCTCCAGTTCCCCCTCCATTGTGGTGTCGAGCGCGTTCACCTGATATTTCAGGCCGGATTGCTGAATAACTTCAATGGCGCGATCTACATAAGGATAAGAGTTCTCGCCATTTGGCGTTTTCGGAATAACCTGAATGCTAAGTAGTGTGCTTGCCATGAGAGATCACGGCTCCTTTCGTGATAAATTACATGAATTGAACCAGGTTTACACTTATCACTCCGATTGCAGTACCCTCTTCCGATCACTGTTATCCCCGGATTTCTTTAATGAGTTCTAATGGAGGAAATCCGGGGATAGCATATGCTTCCGAAGGAGCTTTCTTTCAGAAAGCTTTTAGGTGAGCGCTTCGCTTCTTCAGATGGGTTCTGCACTCTTCGTTCTTGTGTAAAAAAGTTAAACTTAAGCAATTTTTATTGGGGTAAAAACTCGTTTGTATATGCTTTGCTCACATCGATCTGTTCATCCAGCAGTTTTTTGCTAAACATCCAGTCGGTATAGTTCTGCCACACTTCCTGTTTTTGCTCACCCCAGCGCGGGGCGTCATCTGTGTACTTTGGACTAAGCCATTTCTGGCTTGCCAGTACGAGGTCTTTATCCAGATCCGGTACGGCCTTAATCAGAATGTTCGCTGCGTCTTCGGGATGATCAATCGCATATTGATACCCTTCTGAAGTGGCCTTCAGGAATGCTTTCACCAACTCAGGGTCGTTTTGGATCGTCTGCTCGTTTGTTACGAGGACAGGCGTGTAGTAATCCAATGCATCTGAATAATCCTTCACATATAACATGTCGATTGGTTCCCCGCGCAGTTCGGCTTCAATACCTGTCCAGGCGTAGAAAATCCACGCGAAATCAATGTCCCGTTTCACTGCGGTGAAAAAGTCAGCGTCACCCATGTTAATGTTTTTCACTTTGGATACATCTGCTCCGTCGCCTTCCATAATGGATTGCATCACGGCTTCTTCGACTGGGGAACCCCAACCGCCATAGGTTTTACCTTCAAAATCTTTCGGTGACTTGATATTCCGATCCGCCGGAGCAGCGAACCCGGAGGTATTATGCTGAATAACTGCTGCGATGGAGACCAATGGAACACCCTGTGTGCGGGCTTGAGTTACACTCTCCTGATAACTTACGCCAAAAGGCACTTCATTCGAGGCAACCATTGTATCTGCGCCACCGGCACCTGGTTGTACAATCTCCACGTTCAAGCCTTCGGCCTTATAAAAACCTTGATCTACAGCTGTATACAGGCCTGTATGATTCGTATTCGGTGTCCAGTCGAGCACCACTTTAATATCTTTCAGGGCGGCAGTGTCACCTTCGTTGCTGCTTTCCGTATTTGTGTTGCCGTTCTGCCCAGCTGGGGCAGCTTCTTTGCCACCACATGCGGCTACAGTCACCATAAGCACGCATAAGAGCAACAATCCCATCGTTTTACGCCATTTCATCTGTGGTTCTCTCCTTCGGTATGTCCGGCCGATTGGCACGGGGTACTCCTTGGCTTCATATCCAATCATCTTGCATAAATCGACAGATTTATACCAGTTGAGATCCGGATGACGTTATTTTTGAGCGTAAGTAAACGTCCATCGATGTCATTCAAGGAAGCCAGACCGCGTTTAGCGGCAGTTTTTCTTGCAATATCAGAAAGGTGATGCTTCCAAACTTATACTTTCTGATAGTAACAAAAAAAGCGCCCCGTAATCCGGGACGCGTGCAGGCGTTAGAGAGGTGGCGTTCAGCCATAGGGCTGTGCCATTTCGATATACTCCGATTCCTACGCTGGCATGATCCAGATCAGGTCTAAGGGTTAGTATCTTGGTGGGATACACTCTCAGCCGGCCAATTCCGACTCCCCTGGGAAACTATGAAGTTACGGGCATTACTAGGTGTAATTATAGGCCAGCCGGTGGAACGTGTCCAGTCAGGAACTGGATAGGGACATGTATGAACTTATCAAACAGGCCATTATACATATGTATAACAGCCTGTTTAGATGTGTTATTTTCAATAATTATCGTGGCGAATCATATAAGGAAATCTGGCTGAGTGCAAAAGCATCGGATTTGGGGTCATAACCTACCTGTCTCTGAGTGGTTTCCAGATTTAATCGTTTAAACCGATTATTCGAGATCCCATGCAGTATGGTGAAGGGTTCCAGATCTGTAGTTGTAATTGCTTTGAACATCAAATCACACAAGTCAGACGGACTAATATACGCGCTCATATCCCTTGCCTCCAGAACTGGTCCGTCCGGTTGAAAATCATCATATGCACCTATACGTATCGCAACACTTTGTAAACCTTCGGTATACGCAAAATAGGAAGCGAGCGATTCTCCAAAACATTTGCTAACCCCGTACAAATTCCGTGGGCGTGTCGGCATGTCCGGATAGACCTGAGCATCAATGGGATACCCCTCGATCGTCTGTGCACTGCTTGCCAGAATGACTCTTCGTACACCTTGGTCCTTGGCTGCACGGAATACATTAAATGTACCTTTGATATTGATGTCCAACAACGATTCATAAAATCCGGCATTCGGTGAAGGATCTCCCGCCAGATGTACAACCACATCCATGCCTTCGCAAGCATGCTGACAGGCTTCAGGATCTGTCACATCCAGTGTCATGATCTCATGGCCGGTCCCTTGATACGTATGCAGTCTGTCGATATTTAAATCCGTTAGTCGCAGGTGAAATGTCTCTGACAAGTGTTGGGACAAGTCACGTCCAATTTTTCCGGCTGCGCCGGTAATTAAAATGTTCATAAAATCAGCTCCATTTCTTAGCGCTGGAAGAACTCAATCCATTCCTTTTCAGGTCCATAGATGAAGAAATAACGGTAATCGTTAGGCAGTGTGATGATCTCTCCATCGATAAATTCGGCTTCGGTGGCTTGGATGCGTTTGTACTCAGAATCAAGATCATCCACGTGGATGGCAAAATGGTGCACGGTTCCTTCGGAAGGCAGCTTGTCGCTGTACCCTTGAATTAACTCAATCTCAGTCTCGTTACTTCCATTGAAGCCAAGAAAGGCGAGCTGAATGACGCCGTTAGTATGGGTTACCCGGTCTTTCAATTCAAGACCAACAATCTCCGTATAGAAACGGAGTGTGGTCTCCAGATCACGCACGGCAATACCGATATGGTCAATGCGTTTTTGAAAACTCACAATCAAAAACCTCCTTATATAGTGAAATTTTCTACCATTTTAAGGGATATCATAGGGCTATACCACGGGGTTGTCAAATATAGTTTTAAATTGGAAAAATCACAATTGTTCACAGAATGTTCACTTATGTGGAGGGTTTCCTCATCTCTATAATTACGAAGGTAAACAGAGAGGATGAGAGAATTGCCAACCAGCAAGAAGGAACAAATTATTTTCGGATTAATGATGTGTATAGGAATGGTCTTGGTCATGATGTTCTTCAATCTATGGCACAGTGGGTTACTCGGCAAGATGTCCCCGCTTGAGATACTGCTTCAATTCATACTATGTTTTGTCATCGCGTTTCTGGTGGAGTCTTTCATTGTTGGCCCTGTGGCGAGAAAGATTGCATTCTCCTTGCCCTTTGACAAGTCCAACAAGATTTTGGGTGTGCTCGTCATGTCATTTTTCATGGTGATTGGCATGGTTCTGATCATGTCCATGTATGGAATGATTTCAGCGTATCTTGCAGACCAATTAAGTGGGGGTTCCATATTCCGTACCTATCTTCAGACGATCGCTCGCAACTTCAGCCTGGCGCTTCCATATCAGTTAATCATTCTGGGACCACTCGTGCGATATGTATTCGGTAAATTCATCAAGGATAACGGGCCCGTAATGCCTGTCGTTAACAAAAGTGTGTGATTCACCCAGACCCAAAGTATTTCCTGGGCAATCTTGTGCAAATGAATAGATCGTATTCTCACCTTTAATGAAAGGTGATCAGAGAGGCAAAGATAGGACACTTGCCACCATGATAACAGCGCTAACGAATCGAGAACGCCTTATTAGGCCAGTTTTTAAGGAATGAAAAATCTAACGAATCTCAGCGGCGTTATTATGCAAAAAACCTCCAACGAGGCATTTAATTGAAGTTAATTATCTATAATAACGTCTCTAGGATTCGTTAGATTTCAAACATGCGGAAATGGATGGGAATAGCGTGTGTTAGGTTCATTAGAACAGAGTAACGCTACAAAAAAATGCCCACTGTCAGGTCATGACAGTAGACATTTCAATATCTTTAATAGGTATTTCTAATCCTCAGGACTAGACCAACACAGAACTGTTAAGTCGCAGAATTCACTATATGTTTGTTCTGCCATTGATACGTGATTACGCTAATGACAAACAGGCCAACTGCAAAGATCGCAAGCATCCATGCAGACTGATTAACCGCCAGATGATCAAGACTCCATCCCGTAGTCAAAGGCAGAATGGCACCGCCAACCCCACCTGAGGCAATCAAAATGCTGGGTGTGGATTCTTCTGTTCCGGGCAGCAGTTTACTGGCAAAGACAAGGGCAATGGAGAATATCCCTGACATCGCAAGTCCAAGCAGTAAGATGATGAGAAATGCAGACCAGATTTGGTTTGTGAATGGAAATATCATTAACAAGAGAACAGATGCAAGACAACTGTACAGGACATATACGCGGTATTGGAATTTCTCTGCGATATACCCGGCGAAGAGCCGTCCCACGGACATGGCAATCCAGAAACAGGTGACACTAAGGGCTGCTCCGGCTTCCTTCATGTTCATTTTCTCAATCAGAATCGCTGGCATGAAGTTCGCAAGACTCATCTCTGTGCCAACATATAGGAAGAAGAATAGGACGAATAATACCAGAAGAGTCCTGTTACGGCCACGATAGGTTGGACTGGATGTACTTGCAGATGCGGGATGCATCTCACCCGCTGTCCCAGCAGAGTGCGTATTTACGGGAGCTTGATTTGAACTCTGTCGCTCTAGAAACTTATCGAGTTCACCGAATGATCCTTTTGCCCAGAAAACAAAGGTCAGCGCTGCGCAGATCGCAACAACGAGAAAGGAGAGACGCCAGTATCCGGCAGCAATCAGACCGCTGGCAATGAGCGGCATGACCATCGCTCCGATCCCGAATAACACTTCCAGTCGACTCATGGCAACGGCTGTATTGTCTTTGATTGCAGCGATGATAATGGTGCCAATAACAGCTTCAACCATTCCGAATCCAAAGCCGGCAGCGGGTGCAATGACGAACATCCAGCCCCATGGTGGCAACAGCATATAGGAAAATTCTGCAATACAGAGTAGTGCTGTGGCGATTAACAGGCCTCCCCGTTTACCAAAGCGTCTGTTCAGCCATGGAGATAACAATACACCACCCAGGAATCCGGCAAATTGGGCAAAGATCAGCGTTCCGCCTTGGCTATAATCTTTGCCGTAATGTTCAAGTGCAACCGGTAGAATGGAACCGAGCACAACGTGGGCAAGTCCAATCAGGAAATAGGACAGACATCCGATCCAAAGTAATTTTTTCATAAAGAACCCCTTCTACTTATATACATAAATTGAGGATCACAATAAAGCGCAATCTTGAAGACAAAGTCTATCATAACAGGACATGTTAAGTTGTGCCATGAATTCCTGATCGATACAGAAGGTTGCAATCTGGTCCGGCGTTCGTATATACTGAGACCAACAATTACAGATCGGACCATGCCGTTGAAGAGCATCCAACTCGGAGGCGTTTTCGCCAGGGGAGCGATATTTCCCCAAGTTAACCGGAACCGCCCGTTATCGCGGACCAAGAGGCTGGAAGCAGGATATCCTGATTCAGCAAGTTGGGTGGCACCGCGAGCAGAGCGCTCCTCGTCCCAAGGGATGAGGGCGCTCTTTGTATTTTTACAGCCAAAGGAGACGGTGACCATGTTAGAAATGAAGTGGATTCGTGCACATGCAGAAGAGGTTCAGGCCGCAGCAGACGGGAAAAAAATCAAGATCAACATTCGCACATTGTTAGAGCGGGATGAGGAACGCAGGACACTTTTGCAGGAATCGGAAGAAGGTCGCAGGTTGCGCAATACGTTATCTGCTGATATTGGCAGACTCATGCAAGCCGGGAATCGGGAACAGGCCGAGGGTTTGCGGGCTCAGGTGAAACAGATCAATGAACAGTTGGAACAGGTGGAAGCGAGGCTCGCCCCTGTGCAGGAGGAAGTAACCAAGCTGCAATGGCTGGTACCCAATATCGTATCCCCGGATACCCCAAAAGGTACGTCGGACGCAGACAATGTAGAGCTGCGACGTGTGGGAGAGGTGCCAACGTTCGAGTATAACACCAAAGATCACGTGGAACTTGGGGAGTTGCATGATCTGATAGATATTCCCCGTGGAGTTAAGATTGGCGGTACACGAAGTTATGTATTAAAAGGGGCTGGCCTGTTATTACATCGAGCAGTACAGCAACTTGCGTTGGATTTGTTGCTGAAGCATGGGTTTACACCAATGGAAGTACCGCTGATGGTCAGGGAGGATGCGCTGGTGAACACCGGATTCTTCCCAACCGGTCGAGATCAGGTCTATGAACTCGAAGGGGAGAACAAGTGGCTGGTGGGAACTTCTGAAGTGCCGCTGGTCTCGTATTATGCCGATGAGATTGTTGATGTTCAAGAGCCTGTGAAGCTGGCCGCGGTATCGACGTGTTTCCGCAGTGAAGTTGGCTCTGGCGGACGGGATGTACGCGGATTATACCGTGTGCACCAATTTGCCAAAGTTGAGCAGGTCATTCTCTGTGCCCCTGATGCGGAAGAATCGGAGCGCATGCTGCAAGAGATTACTGGACACGCCGAAGAATTGCTGCAATTACTGGAACTGCCGTATCGTGTTGTCGCTGTATGTACCGGAGATATGTCGCAGAAAACGTACAAACAGTATGACATCGAGACCTGGATGCCAAGCCGCGGTGCATATGGAGAAACGCATTCGTCGTCGAATCTGCATGATTTTCAGGCGCGCCGTTCGAATATTCGTTGCTTGGATGCCGAAGGCAAGTTGGCCTATTGTCATACGCTGAATAATACGGCGGTGGCATCACCGCGTATCCTGATTCCTTTGCTTGAGAATCATCAGCAGGAGGATGGAAGCATTCGCATTCCGGCAGCCCTGCGGCCCTATATGGGCGGGGCCGAGAGCTTGATTTTGCCAGAGCAGGATGAAGTGAAGTAGAGAGGTTAGTTAAAGCTCTAGTAATTCAAAAAGGGGATGTTCCACACGTCATGTTGCATGTGACGATGGGCATCCCATTTTCAATGGTAACAATATTTAACGAACCAATTTCCTACTATGTTGTGCTGAACTGATCCGGTAAGTGCTTGGACCTAAGATATAGCTTACTTCTTTGATTAAAATTCCTTCGTTTATGTAAGTAAATAAAATTATTTCTTAAATGTTAACGCAGCTTCCATTCACGCTCGTTAATGATTTCAATTTGTCCAGATTCAAGGGCGCGACCTTCCCATATTATACAATGAAAATCATGAATTGTTCCAAGACTCTCACTTATGTTATTCAACTTTATGCAATTCATATCCGATATAATATAATAGAAGTAAAATATTGGATTATGGGAGATGGATATAGAAATGAGTAGAATCAAACTGGCGCTTCGAGGCACACTTGCTCTAATTATGGCATTAACAATACTGGTCCCTTCGTTGGCCTTGGCGGCTACTGGTGACGTGAAATCGATTGAAATAACCAATAGCAGCCCGCAGAAGATGAGTGTTTCCGAAACAGCTGCGCTTCAGGTGATGGCAACGGTAGAAGGTTTTGATAACAAGCAGGATGTTACCGAAGGCGTGACTTGGTCCACCAGTAATGCAGCAGTCGCTACGATGGTGAAAGGCAAAGTCAAGGCTGTGGCCGCGGGCGAAGCAACCATTTTTGCAGAAGTAGACGGGTCTAAAGCCCAGTTGGTTGTGCAGGTGCAGGAGAAGATCAAAAGCATCAAAGCTTCACCAAACTCCTATAATTTCGTTAAAGGCAGTGAAAGCACCCTTCCGAAAGTAAGCATTACCCGTGCGAATGGTAAGGAAGAGGATGTGACGTCTGAGATTGTGTGGTCCGTGTCCACTTCTTCGGCTGTGCTGGAAAACGGTAAAATCAAAGGGGTTACACCCGGCAGAGTATTGCTGCAAGGCAAATACGGAACAACGGTTGTGAAAGTCCCCGTTGCTGTGACGGATGAGATTACCAAAGTTGAGGTCACTCCTGCCACAATGCAGCTGAACATCAAGAAGTCCAAAGCGTTGAAGGTGATTGGCACCTACGCGAATGGCAAAACGATCAACCTTTCGAAACAAGTGATATGGACTTCTTCCAATACAAATGTAGCTATCGTGAAAAATGGAGCAGTTAAAACGCTGACAGAAGGACAAGCCACCTTGACAGGAACTTATCAAAATCAGACAATAAAGGCAGAGGTTACCGTTGTACCTTTGCTCAAAAAGTTGATTACAGGCCAGAAAAAACTGGTTTTGTCCCCACAGGGAAGTACAACGCTGAGTGTGATGGCACAGTATGATACGGGCAAGACCACTGTTGTGACCAACAGTGCGGTGTGGAGCAGCACAAAGCCGGGCGTAGCGACAGTAACAAATGGCAAGATCGTGGCTGTAGGCAAAGGTAAAACGTCCATCACGGCCAAGTGGGGCAACAAAAAAGTGACGATCCCTGTTACGGTAAAATAAATCTTCATATAATAAAGCATCTTGCATGATCCGAAAATTAGTTTCAGTACATGACATCGTTAAAATCATCAATATCATCAAGGTAACAGACAACCAAGGGGCGTAGACATACGCTCCTTTTTTGGATATATAGAAATATGTATCTGAAATGCCTTCTGCTTTAACAACTATATAAGGGGATTGGATGGGATGAATATGAAAGCTTCGATTATAAGCTCAGACGCTAACTCTAGTGATCTGGCTTACCTGAAATATCTTCTTTTATCCCTAAGTTCCATACTTACATTTCAACGGAGTACTACGATTAAGCGCATGAAGCAACGCACCTATGAAAAATACAGAGAAGGTTACCATTTAAAATGTCTTGGTGAAGAGGAGATACCTGAATGACAGATCCAATGCAACCGGAAAACTGGCCTTCCTGGGCGACAGAGTCGGTAGAGATTGCTCCGGCCAACCCCAACTGGGACGCACAGGCTCAGGAAGAAATCCTGCAACTCAAACGTCTTCTACAGCAGTTTAATATCCAACAATTCGAACATATCGGAAGCACGTCCATTCCAGGGTTACCCGCCAAGCCCATTATTGATCTGATGGCAGAGGTACAGTCATGGGACGACATGGATCTGATTGCGGATCAGCTGAATCCGTTGGGCTGGAACTACGTTCCGCCTGAACTGGATGGACGGGAGTACAGACGATTTTGGGTCAGGGTTAAGGATGGCAAGAGAGCTGTACACCTTCATCTAATGCGCCCGGGGGAAGAACGCTGGGATCGTCAAATTCGGTTTCGGGATGTGCTGAGAAAACGCCCAGATCTGGTGGAAGCTTACGCCGTCCTGAAGGCAAAGCTTGCTGATGAGAACAAGGAAGACAGGGAATCGTATACCGCTGCCAAAACGCAATTTATTTTACAAGTGCTTGATGAAGGCGTGTGATTGATTGAAAAGCGTACTTATCAGAGACAGGCTGATCTATTTCTTCGCAGTCATGATGACCATGGCGGCAGGACTCGCATCCAGACACTTTGGTGAACGATTGCCGGATTGGGTGCATGAACATTTCGGGGATGCATGTTGGGCGGGCATGATTTATTTCGGAGTACGCATGGTGTGGCCTCATCGCAGCTTGGTATGGGCGATGTGTTTGAGCTGTGTATTCAGCTGGATGATTGAGTTCTCGCAGTTGATTCAGACGCCTTGGCTGATTGAGATACGCTCTACCGTATTAGGTGCTCTTATTTTGGGACATGGTTTTCTGGTGATCGATCTGATTCGATATACGGTCGGTATTCTGTGCATGGTTATGATAGATCGTTATTTCCTGAGAAATAAGATGGCTGGATCATGAACTCAAGTGAATCATGGAGGTGTGCTGCATGAATGTAGAAAAACTTTTTGCCGAATCGCCCGAATTCGAAACACAGCGGTTAAAGCTGAGGCGCCTTGGGATGGATGATCTTGATGAATATTATGCGTTTGCCTCTGATCCGCGAGTGAGTCAGCAGAGCTTGTGGAAATGCCATGAGACGGTGGAGGATTCAATTCAATATATTCAGCGGGTACTGGATAATTATGAACGGAAAACGGTACATATCTGGGCTTTTGTTTTAAAGGAAACAGAGACCTTGATCGGGAGAGGTGGCATTTTCCATCTCAACGAACCCATGCAGAGTGCTGAACTGGGGTACGCAATAGCCAGCAGTCAATGGGGTAAGGGTCTCGCAGCAGAAGCGATGCAACCCATCGTGGATTATTGCTTTCGGGAATTGGACTGCAATCGGTTGGAGGGGAAATGTAATGCAGGCAACATAGGCTCTGCACGCGTAATGGAGAAGCTGGGCATGTCGTACGAAGGTTTGCTACGCAAACAGTTGAAGATCAAAGGTGTATTTACGGATCAAAAATTGTACTCCCGTATCCGGGATGATCTATAATACTTCCAATGACACATAGGGTACATCGCAGAAATTGAAGGAGGCGGAACCATGATCTATAGTATTATTTCCCGTTCGTTGTGGGAGCAAGTGTCAAAGGGGAGTGAGTATGCACCAGATAGCCTGGAGACAGACGGATTCATTCATTGTTCCACCAAGGAACAGATCCCATGGGTAGCCGGGCAATATTATGCAGGTCGCACGGATCTGTTATTGCTCAGTATTGATGAGAAGTCGTTAGAGCCGGAACTGGTATATGAGGATCTCTACGAATTGAATGAACTATATCCACATATCTATGGAGAGCTGAATCTGGATGCTGTTCGCAAAGTCATCCCATTTGAACCGAATGCAGACGGTACATTCTCATTTCCTGAATAAAATAACATGTGACGCTTCTGTTTGAACATGATCAGGGGTCATATTACTTTTCCGAAGGGCGGTTAACGGATGGATATGAATCAGGTTTTTCTGGAGACAGCGGAGAAACAATTCTTGTATTACAAGCAGCTCGGGGAAAAAGCTATGGCACAACTGGATTCCGAGCAATTGTTTCAATCCTGGAATGAAGACGCGAACAGCATTGCGGTAATCGTAAAACATCTATGGGGCAATATGCTGTCCCGTTGGACGGATGTACTGACAACAGATGGTGAGAAACCGTGGCGTGAACGAGACGCCGAGTTCGTGAATGATATTTCTTCCCGGGATGAGTTGCTCTCCAAATGGGAGGAAGGCTGGAATTGTCTACTCGAATCCATTCGTTCATTTACCCCGGAACAATTGTCTCATATCATATATATTCGAAATGAAGGTCATACCGTGATGGAGGCCATTATCCGGCAATTGGCACATTATCCGTATCATGTCGGGCAGATTGTATTTGCCGCGAAAATGCTCAAAGAAACAGCTTGGGACAGTCTCTCCATTCCGAGAAACGGGTCTTCTCAATATAATGGCGGCAAATTTGCCAAGCCGAAGGCACGCAAACATTTTACAGAAGATGAACTTCATATAGAAAAAGGTGAGGAACAACAATGACTCAAATTGCATTGATTCGCCATGGAAGCACAGCGTGGAATAAGGAAAAACGTTCGCAGGGACAGACGGATAATCCGCTGGATCAGGATGGCAGGGAACAGGCGGTATTACTTGCCGCGAGACTGGCCGAGGAATCCTGGGATGCCATCTATGCAAGTGACTTGGAGCGTGCAAGTGAGACGGCTCGCATCATTGGTGATCGCTTGGGCATTCAGGAGATTCATCTGGACCCTAGACTTCGCGAGATGGGTGGGGGACAGGTCGAAGGAACAACGGAAGAGGAACGGTTAGCCAAGTGGGGAGCGGACTGGAGTACTCTGGATCTGGGACGTGAGCTTGCAGATGCAGGGACTGTTCGAGGCAGTGCGGTGCTTGAAGATATTGTACAGCAGCACCCCAATGGAAGAGTGATCGTTGTAAGTCATGGGGCCGTCCTGCGGAATATACTGCGAGGTCTGGTGCCTGAACTGGATATCAGCGTGAAACTGTCCAACACATCCATTACCCGGATCGCCAAGAATGAGAATACGTGGCAATGCGAACTGTACAATTGCAGCGTGCATTTGGATTCGCCCGGGGAGTCTTAATAGATGGATGCTCTGACGTTAAAACAAAAATTACAGCATATTCAGTCGTCTAATCATTCCATTGATCACGAGGAACAGCCTTACGAATTGGCACTGTATATGATGAAGCATATTGGTAGTACTGATCCTGTCCTGCGGGATGAATTGATCTATGTTACGTTTGCAACCTGGATTGGACAGGGTGTATTTTCGGAAGATCAGCTAAGGCATATGTTGCAGTTGGCGCTGGACGATCAGCACCTGTTCTATGCGATCGGAGAGCAGGGAACGGATAGTGTGTTTACGCGTACGTTCTCCGTATTGTTACTGCCTCCCATTCTGAATGTGGATCGTCAGCGACCTTTCCTGGACCAAGAAGATATCGCAGGGATTCATCATCGGTTGACTACATATCTGGAACGTGAAAAAGATGTTCGCGGCTACGCCGATAACAAGGGCTGGGCGCATGCCCCTGCACACGCGGCGGATGCGGTTGAAGACTTGGCACAATCGCCATATCTGGAGCGAACGGATCTGCTGGAACTTCTGCACGCACTCGCTGTAAAAATAACGGAATCAAGTGTGGTTTACATCCATGATGAAGATCAGCGAATAGCGCATGCTGTGATTACCATTCTGCGTCGCAATCTGTTGGAGACAAAGGATATTACGACGTGGATCGATTCCCTTCATCAAGGAGACCAGGCGTTGAACAGATCACTTCTGGAAACCAGTCATAGGAACCTGAATGTGCGTCTGTTTTTACAGACACTGTATCTTGCGATACGTACAGAAGAAGATGAGCCGTTTCCGGCGGTTTGTTCACTGGTATTGCAGGCATTGGAGAGAGATAAATAACGATACGCTAAACGTTTGGAAAAAGGGGGAGATGGCGCATGACCAAACAGACGTATGCATGGACGGAAGAGATCTTATCTCCGCTGGGTGAGACAGCAGTTATCATCGATTGCGGGGATCACTTGTCTGAAGCGGTGCAGCGCAGAGTGATGTCTGTATGTGCTTTTTTGGAAAAAAGCAGTTTGCCAGCCATGATCGAATGGGTACCTTCATATACGTCCGTTACAGTATTTTATGATCCGTTCATCTCCCCGTACCCCGAGTTATGCCGAATTCTGCTTCAGCAGTTGAATCAAATGAAGGAATCCGTACAAGACAAACCCAGAACGGTCACGATTCCCGTATGTTACGGTGGCGAATGGGGGCCTGATCTGAACTACGTTGCCAGTGAGCATGGACTGACCCCAGAGGACGTTATTGCGATTCATACATCCGGGGATTATCTCGTACATATGATTGGATTTGCACCGGGTTTTCCTTATCTCGGCGGGTTATCCGAACTGATTGCTACGCCCAGAAGAGCGACGCCGAGGCTCCGGGTTGAGGCGGGGACAGTAGGTATCGGTGGCAAACAGACGGGAATCTATCCGGTGGACACACCCGGAGGATGGCAATGTATTGGACAAACGCCACTCCGGTTGTTTCGGCCGGAAGAGAACGTACCGAGTTTGCTGGTAGCAGGTGATCGGGTTCGATTCAAACAGATTACGATGCAGGACTATCTGGCGTTGAAGCGGAAGGAGGGCGAACGATGAGTATTGAAGTGATTCGCCCTGGTCTGTTATCTACCGTTCAGGATGAAGGCAGAACCGGTTATCGCCGGTATGGTATTCATCCTGGCGGGGTCATGGACACCTTTGCAGCCAGAGCAGCCAATATGCTTGTGGGCAACTCCCGACATGCGGCAGTACTGGAGATGACGATGACGGGGCCAGAGCTTCGATTTCAGGAGAGCCAGCTAGTCTCGTTATGTGGAGCCGATCTGACGGCAACGGTGGATCATCTGCCTGTACCCTTGTGGCGTCCGGTGCTGGTGCGGGCTGGAAGTGTACTGAAGTTTGGTCAATGTCGTCATGGCTTGCGTGGATATCTGGCGATTGCGGGTGGAATAGCTGTGCCTGAAGTGATGGGCAGTCGAAGTACAGACCTCAAGACAGGTCTTGGCGGTGTGGAGGGCCGAGCCTTGCGCGTGGGGGATCTGTTATCCATAGGTGAACCTTCTGGTGAAGCGCAAGGTTGGATGCATCGTATGGAGCAGCAGGTAAAGGAGAGTGAGCGGGACCACCGAATATTGGCGCCTGCGTGGCTTTTATCTGAACGTGAAAGACCTGACTATTATGGGCAACCTGTTATTCGTGTGATGGAGAGCAAGGATAGTTCGCTGTTCAGCCAAGAAAGTCTGGGACAATTCTATGCCGAAAAATACGTGATCTCTTCACAATCCGATCGGATGGGCTATCGCTTACAGGGCTCCAGAGTGGAGCTGGATCAGCCCCTGGATCGACTGTCTGAAGCCGTTACCTATGGCACGGTGCAGGTGCCACCGGATGGTCAACCCATCATCTTGATGGCAGATCATCAGACGATTGGAGGTTATCCTGTCATTGCACAGGTAGCTCGGGTGGATATGCCAATCCTGGCTCAGGCTAGGCCAGGAACCCGAATTTCTTTTAAGAAGATTACGCATGATCAAGCCGGACAGTTGTATATGGAACAGGAAATCAATATGCAACTCATAGATAAGCTGATACGCAGAAGAATGGCAGGAATGGGGAGCGCTTAATGAATACCTCGAAAACTTTGGATATCAATTGTGATCTGGGCGAAAGTTATGGTATATATCGCACGCTGTCGGACGAGGCCATTCTACCCTTGATTACATCAGCCAATATTGCCTGCGGGTTTCATGCAGGGGACCCGGCTACAATGCGGATGACGGTAGAGAGGGCATTGGAGCATCAGGTGGCAATTGGAGCCCACCCCGGGTTGCCGGATTTGCAAGGGTTTGGGAGAAGACGTATGGACATTACGCCACGGGAAGCATATGACATGGTGGTGTATCAGATCGGTGCGCTGGATGCATTTGTCCGGGCAAGTGGAGGGCGAATGCATCACGTAAAACCACATGGTGCTTTATACAATATGGCCGCAGAAGATGCGAAACTTGCTGAAGCCATCGCCGAGGCGATCTATCAAGTACAGCCTGATCTGTATTTGTATGGTCTGGCGGGCAGTGAGCTGATTCATTCCGCAGATCGCATCGGTCTGCGCAGTGTGAGCGAGGTGTTTGCGGATCGAACCTATGGAGCGGATGGCAAGCTAACCCCTCGCAGCCAAGTCGGAGCCATCATTGAAGAGTCGGGACAAGCAATTGCTCAAGTGCTTCGGATGGTGAAAGACGGCGTGGTTCTATCCACGGTTGGTACGTTGGTTCCCATTAAGGCAGAGACGGTCTGTATCCACGGTGACGGAGCAAACGCTCTCGCATTTGCTCAAGAGATTCGTCGTGTGTTGGAATCGGAAGGCATTAAATTATCTGCGCAGACAACAGAATGATACGCCTGTTCAGTAGAACAATAGTAGTATCAGGTTGTTCGGATTGAACTTTGAAATTGACAAGGAGTGAATGAACAGAATGAAACCCATACGCAACTCGGCGAAAGCTGTCATTGTGCAGGATGGACGATTGCTGGTCATCCGGCTGGAAGACCAATATGGTACCGCTTATGTGTTCCCGGGTGGAGGACAGGAGAAAGGTGAAGAACTCAAGGATGCGGTCGCACGCGAATGTCTGGAGGAGATTGGTCAGGCCGTGAACGTGGGAGAGCTGTTACATATCCGGGAGTATATCGGAAAAAATCATGAATTCGCCGAGTGGGATGCAGATATCCACCAGGTTGAATTTTATTTTGCGTGCAGCCTGATCGATCCCGCTGCAACTATTTTTGAAGGCTCCAATCCAGACGACCACCAAGTCGCCGTGGAATGGATTGCACTTGAAGAGCTGTCCCAGATTCGTTTATATCCAAAAACCATAGGAGAGCTGCTGCTTAAATCGGATTCTTCATCAATCTATCTTGGAGATCTGAATTAAAAAGATCCTAGGAACAATACGGGATAATCCCTTTATGTAAACATTTTAATAATCAGCTTTGCCGATTTTGTCACGTTTGCGTACAGGTTTAAGGGATTCACCATAGGTGAGGTGGGTACACTATAAGTACAGGCTTATTACAGAGTTGCATTAAGCTGTCTCTAGTTATAAGCGATTAATGAACTGTCATTAAACAAAAAGAGATAGTAACAATTACACTTCTCTTTGTACTTTTATTAATCAACCTTAATTGGGAGAACGGTAGACGTAGTGGAGGGGACGGAATCGATTCTGAGGAAGCGAAGTGTTCGCATGTATCTTGGATTTTCAATCATATATCCTTTGGAATTAAGCATTCACACGATAACGGAGAGGACAGAAGAAACCTGAAAAAGCGAAGCGCTCGCCTTTATCACCGGATTTTCCCTTTAGAAAAAGGGAATCAAAAAAATCTGGGGATAACAGCGATTGGAAGGTTGTTCTGTCATCGTAGTGCCAGTGTGAATCGGTTTTAATCCAATGCATATGAGGAAGAGATCAGGATCATTGAGAGATAACAGCGATCCAAAGAACGATCCGTACCCGAAACGGCCGCCTACAAGAGTCCTTCCAATATACCTCCAAAACCGAAAGGAGCACTTCCCATGAACCAGACTGAATTGGAACAAAACATTGTAAAAGCATTGGAAAACAACCCTTTTTGCAGCTTCTCCACTGTGGAGAATGGTAAACCGAAATCCCGCTATATGGCGCTTTTCAACGATGGACTGAACATTCATCTGGCAACGAACCGCCGTACACACAAAGTAGAGGAACTGGAGAATAATCCGAATGTTAGCCTGCTACTTGGTTATGAAGCTGGTGGTTCCAAGGAAGTAGTTGAGATCGAAGGAACCTGTGAAGTGACGAAGAACGAAGGCTTGCGTGAGCAAGTGTGGAACGACGAACTGAAGGCGTGGTTCGATGGACCTAATGATCCAAACTATGTCATTCTGGATATCACCCCGACTCGTATTGAATACACAGGGAAAGATCATGAACATCATGTGTGGGAACAATAATCCGAATATGAAAATAACCTCTGCAAAGTAGCGTCCTTATGCGAAAATACGCGCAGAGTTTAATCCAACCGTGAAAGCCATTATGGTTTCACGGTTTTTGGTATGGATGAATAACGCTGAATTGGATATACATGTAAGACACATGTAATATACGTATTTTAAAGATAATAAGCACTATATACCTACTAAAATGTTGAAAAAATTGTCGAAATCACGCATGATAATGTAAACTTGCCTAGGTATGTGCGGGTAATGTAAAAAATAATGCTTTTCAATGACTGAACATTGCGTTATGATTTGGAATGTAAACGACAAGCACAGACATAAATAGATGTTCATGTGAGATAAACTTACCTGGAATTCCGATGCATGTCATCAGAGCGTCAGTACGCACAACCCATGAAATCTATCTTTTTTCTGCGCTCTTCGTTTGCCCATTAATGCATGATTCAATGTACATAACCGGGAGGGGTTATTTTGAAAATGAGAAAAAAAGTATTATCAAGCCTGACTGCCGCTTTGGTTGCATTAAACGTGCTTGCGGTGTTTCCGGTACCTGTATCGGCTGCGGATGCTGCCAAAGTTAAACTGCGGATCATGGAGACCACAGATATTCATGACAATCTGATTAACTATGACTACTATTCCGACAAAGAGACAGACCAATATGGACTCGCCAAAACAGCTACACTGATCAAGAAAGCGCGTGACGAAGCCAAGAACAGCCTGCTGTTCGACAATGGTGACCTGATTCAGGGTAACCCGCTGGGAGACTATGTTGCGAAGATTGATCCATTGAAAAAGGGTGAGACTCACCCTGTATATAAAGCGATGAATCTGCTCGATTATGATGCAGGTAACATCGGTAACCATGAATTCAACTATGGTTTGGACTTCTTGGACATGACGCTCGAGGGAGCGAACTTCCCTTACATTAATGCCAACGTCTATGTAGACGATGGTGATGATGATGAGACAAATGACAAAAACTATTTCACACCGTATGAGATTTTGGATAAAAAGGTAACGGATGAAACTGGTAAAGAACATACGATCAAAGTAGGTGTGATCGGATTTGTGCCGCCACAAATCATGCAGTGGGACAGCGCTAACCTTGAAGGCAAAGTAATCGCCAAGGATATTATTGCTACCGCGAAAAAATTCATTCCTGAAATGAAAGCCAAAGGTGCCGACATTATTGTAGCTATCCCTCACTCCGGATTTGAGGATATCCCTCAAACGGATCTGATGGAGAACTCCGTACTGTACCTGAGCCAGGTAGAAGGCATTAATGCCATTCTGTTTGGACATGCTCACAAAGTATTCCCAAGTGCTGATTTTGCCGGCAAAAAAGGGGTAGACCTTGAGAAAGGGACAATCAATGGCGTTCCTGCTGTAGAGCCAGGGTTCTGGGGTGATCATCTTGGTATCATCGACCTGGATCTAGAGCTGGTTGATGGCAAATGGAAAGTGGTAGATTCCAAAACGGAAGCACGCCCAATCTATGACACAGCCAACAAAAAGCCACTGGTAGATGCGGATCAGGACATCATTGATGCGGTTCATGAAGAGCATGAAGGTACATTGGAGTATGTTCGTGGTCCGGTGGGCGAAACGACTGCACCTATCAACAGCTTCTTCGCTCTGGTTCAGGATGATCCATCCATTCAGATCGTAACGAATGCACAGAAATGGTATGTCGAAAAACATATGCAAGGTACGGAATATGAGAAAATCCCTGTATTGTCCGCAGGTGCACCATTCAAAGCCGGTGGACGTTCAGGCGCTTCGTATTACACGAATATCCCTAAAGGCACCATTGCGATTAAAAACGTTGCTGACCTGTACGTATATCCAAATACGGTACATGCTGTAATGGTTAACGGCGCAGAACTGAAAGAATGGCTGGAATGGTCTGCAGGCCAGTTCAACCAGATCGACCCGGCTAAAGGTGGACACCAACAACTGATCAACAATGACTTCCCAACGTACAACTTCGATGTTATCGATGGTGTAACGTATCAGATTGATGTGACCCAACCAGCCAAATACGATAGCAAAGCTACGATTGTTAATGCATCCGCAAGCCGGATCAAGGACCTGAGCTTTAACGGCAAACCGGTTGACCCAGCACAAAAATTCATTGTAGCGACAAATAACTACCGTGCTTCTTCATCCAAACTGGCTAACCCGGACGGTAAACGGATCGTTCTGGCTGCACCGGATGAGAACCGTCAAGTGATCATCGACTACATCCGTGAGAATAAAACGATTAATCCGGCAGCGGACGGAAACTGGTCCCTGGCACCAATCAAACCATCTGCTGGTGTAACCGCAGCAGCGCTGAACGATCTTGAAGTTGTGTTTTCTTCTTCCCCGGATGCAAAAGATCTGGTTGAAGCAAACCCGGCGATGTCATTCATCGGTACAAACAATGAAGGTTTTGCAGAGTATGGTTTGAAACTGACAGGTGAAGCAACAACAACTCCGAAACCAGGTACGGAGCCTGATCCTACGCCTACAAAGCCAACTAAACCTACGGAGCCGACTACTCCAACCAAACCAACGACCAAGCCACAGCCTGAGAAACCAGCGGGCGGCAAAGTGGTATATGTGGTGAAAAAAGGCGATAACTTGTACCGCATCGGTTTGAAATATGGTGTAGACTGGCGCAAGCTTGCGACAGCTAACCAAATCTCAAATGTGCATAACCTGAAAGTTGGACAGAAAATCGTGATTCCCGCTTCTTAAAGTTTAATAAGTTGAGGGAGACCGACAGTCATCAGACTGTCGGTCTTTTTTTCTGCAAATTTGAATATATTTGTTCCAAGAACCGTCATACAGGAAGTCATCAAAACAGTAGAGATTAATTTTAAGACCCATGATATAATATTTACAAACTTTGGGTATATACAAGTGAACATTAATGGACATGGAATCTAAATTGGCAAGGGGGGTCCTACATGAATTGCAGTGGCTGCAGTCCAATCTATCCTATAGAGGGCCAAGGTACCTTGTACTTGCGTCCCATTTCCCCCGCTTTGCTGGAAGCGCTACAAACGCCGGGAAGACTTATCGAGACGTCGAATGACATGATATGGATGGATTTTTCGAATCTTGAGACGGTTCAGAATTTAATAAAAGAGATCGGCGAAATTGATCCGACATTACGTGATTCCCTAACCGTTCAGATTATGCCTATATACGAACAGGCTAATGAAGAAAGCTGGATTAGTCTAACCATGCAGGAGTCCCGTTTCAAGCATGCGGAGCTTGTTTCCATTATTCTGGAGCATCAATTCAGCAGTCATATGCAACCCATCGTTGATGCATCGGAGCAGATTATTGGATATGAGTTTTTGCTTCGTCCTGCTGAGAATGGAAAATCCTTCAGTTCCTATGAATTATTTGAAGTTGCGCGTGAGACCGGACTACATTCTTTTCTGGATCGATTGGCTCGTATTACTGCTATTGAGACCAGTGCCCTTTTTTTGCCGCATGGTGTCAAACGCTTCGTAAATTTCCTGCCTTCCTCCATATACAATCCTGAATATTGTCTGACACATACGTTTGAAGCGATTGAACGCCTTTCGCTGGACCCTAAAGATTTTGTGTTTGAAGTCGTGGAAACAGAGCAGATTCAGCATATGCCCATCTTGCAGCAAATATTTGAGGTATATCGTTCCCGTGGAATGTCGGTTGCACTGGATGATGTGGGTGCCGGATATTCGACAATAGAGTTGATGAATCGGTTAGAACCGGATTTTGTAAAAATAGATCGAAGTCTCATTGACCGTTGTGATCAGGATTCGACCAAACAACAGCAAATTCTTCATATTGTTGAGATGTCGAGTCGATTTGGAGGGCAAGTCCTTGCCGAGGGGATCGAACGAATGGAAGAGTTTGAATTCTGTCGTTCCATAGGTATTGAGCTTGCACAGGGCTACTATTTTGGTAAACCCTCGGCACAACCGCCAGGCGGTCCGTACTGCAATACTTCATTTAATTCATGTAATAATTAGTAACCTGTACCTTGTACAAGTCGCTTCTGATCAGAGGTGGCTTGTTTGGCGTGCCTGCACATTTTTCTCTCAAATAAATACCCTCATTTAGCCGATATATAAGATAAGCCTTTTAGATTGATCCATACATACAAAGAAAGAGGGCATTTTTACATTTTGAGGGGGATAAAGACATGAGTGAAACTCAGGATAATAAACCAATGAAAGCAGCGAAACCTGCCAAACCAAAACATAGTCAAAATAAAAAAAAGAAAAAGAAAGGTTTCGTCTGGAATATAAGGAACAAACTATTGGTCTCCTTCCTGGCTGTTCTACTCCTGCCAAGCTTGGCAGTCGGCGTGATCACACTAACGATGGCTGAAGATGGCGTACAAGGACAATTAGTGGATAGTGCCATGCAAAGTGTGAGCACTGCCAATACCATTGTAGAAAACCAAGTGAATTACAAGATTCATGACATTAACTATTTCGCGGATGCTCTTGATCCGAGCCTGGTCAAAGGGGAGAACGATAGTCCCGAGCTTCAGGTGAAGCTGGAGCAATACCTGGGCTTGCATCCCGATGCCATGAATATTTTTGTAGGAACAACAGATGGAGTCATGGTTCGAGGTAAACCAACAGCGAGCAGCACACGGGGAGATGCATATGATCCTAGGGAGCGGGAGTGGTACAAACTAGCGATGGAAAAGCCAGGTACAGCTGTTGTATCAGCGGTGTCTGTTAATACCGATGGTGTTGCAGTTGTGTTTATCTCCAAAACATTAAAGGATCAATCCGGTGTCATCGGTTTGTCTCTGGACCTGACAGACCTGCAAGAGCAGGCATCCATTAAGGTGGGCAAAGAAGGCTACGTCATTATTATGGATGCAAACAAAAACTATGTCGTATCCCCTGTAGCAGATGCAGGTACGCCGGAAACGAGCGGCACCCTTGATGAGATGTATCAGAGTCAAGAAGGTCAATTCGATTACGTGTACAACGATCAGCCGAAGATGATGATTTTCTCAACAAATGAAGCAACAGGCTGGAAAATTGCCGGCACGATGTTCAAGAGTGAAATAACTAATGCGAGTAAGGATATTCGCATGGCCACTTTTATTGTTATTCTGGCGGCTACGTTCCTTACGCTCCTCTTTATTATCTGGTTTACACGCTCCATGCTGCGCCCAATCAAGCGTCTGCAGGAATCAGCGAGAGCCGTGAGTAAAGGTGACTTGACCGTGAAAATGGAAACAGGACGCAAAGATGAAGTCGGAGAACTTGCGAAGTATTTTGAACGAATGGTCGATAACCTTCGAATGATGATTCTGGGCGTACAGGAAACGACAGAGCAGGTATCTGCTTCTTCCCAAGAGTTATCTGCCAGTGCAGAACAAACCACCAAAGCGATTGAACATTCAACACAGGCCATTCAGGAACTGGCTGAAGGTGCAGAGCAGCAGGTAAACAGCGTGAAAGACGGATCGGGACAGATGAGCCGAATGGCAGAAGATGTTCGAATGATGTCGGAGCGTGTGCAATCGATTACGGCAAATATGCGGAATACGTCCGGAGCAGCTACTTCTGGTAATGAGGCAGCAGGACAGGCTGTGGTGCAGATGAACAGTATCCAGGAAACGGTGGAGCAGCTGGGAACGGTGGTTCAGTCTCTGAATGCCCGTTCGGTAGAGATCGGCAGCATGGTTGATGTCATTGCTTCCATCTCCAAACAAACGAACTTGCTCGCATTAAATGCTTCTATTGAAGCGGCAAGAGCGGGTGATGCGGGTCGTGGGTTTGCCGTCGTAGCGGGAGAAGTACGTAAACTGGCAGAGGAATCCGGTAGCTCGGCAGCGCAGATCGGTGAGGTGGTTCACAATATCCGTCAGGATATGGATGCCGCTCTAATCGCCATGAATGCCGCTCAGACTCGGGTGGGAGAAGGAATTCAGGCCGTGAATACGTCCGGACAATCGTTTGCCCAGATTCGGGAGGCGGTGGAAGATGCCGTTCATACATTGGATGACTTGTCCGAAACAACGAAGCAACTGGAGAGCGGTGCATCCCACGTTGCCAAAGCGATGAGCGATATTTCGAATGTGACCCAGGAATCGGCTGCAAATACAGAATCCGTGTCTGCATCTTCGCAAGAACAACTGGCATCGGTAGAAGAGATTGCATCATCCTCGGCACATCTGAATAGCATGGCGGAACAATTACAAGGATTGCTTGGCATGTTCAAGATGGTGGAGGATACACCGAAGGATAAAGGTAAAGAATAATTCTTGGCATTGAACACCATAACTTACCACACATTTTATATCAAAAGAAAATAAAGATAGACAATATTCCTGTTGCCCTGTATAAATATATCGTCTGGTCATTCCGCGTATAGAGCGGTGTAATCTTACGAAACAAGATTGAATTAACGAAATAATATATTGATACAGGGTACAGCAGGAGGCTCTATGGTATACGTAGCAATACTGATTTTTGTAGTAACGATCACTTTGGTGATCTGGCAACCTCGTGGGTTGGGTATCGGTTGGACTGCCTCGGGCGGGGCATTGCTTGCCCTGCTATGTGGAGTTGTTAGCTTAAATGATGCCTCGGATGTAGCATCCATTGTATGGAATGCAACGCTGGCCTTTGTCGGCATTATTATGATTTCTCTCATTCTCGACGAGACGGGTTTCTTCGAATGGGCTGCCCTTCATATGGCAAGGCTGGCTGGAGGAGACGGTCGCAGACTGTTCTTCTACTCCATTCTGCTGGGAGCCGCGGTGTCTGCCTTGTTCGCGAATGACGGTGCCGCGCTCATCCTGACGCCAATTGTGCTGGCCATGGTGCGTGCATTGAAGTTTGATGAGCGCATGGTGCTAGCTTTTGTGATGGCGAGTGGGTTTATCGCCGATACCACGTCGTTACCGTTAGTCGTCAGCAATCTGGTTAACATTGTATCGGCCGATTTCTTTGGTATTACATTTGTGGAGTATGCGGTACGCATGGTCGTACCCAATCTGTTCTCAATCGTAGCGAGTACGGGGATGTTGTTTTTGTTCTATCGCAAAAGCATACCTCTTCGCTACGACATCTCCGCGGCACGTGACCCGAAGGAAGCGATCCGTGATCCACGGATGTTCCGAATCGCCTGGTTCATGCTTGGGTTGTTACTCGTGGCCTATGCATCCAGTGAGTTTCTGCCGATTCCCGTGTCGGTTATCGTTGGCTCCGTTGCGTTGCTGTTCGCTTTACTGGCACGCAAGAGCGAGGCGGTTGATCTGAAACGGGTAATTAAGGAAGCGCCATGGTCGATTGTGGTGTTCTCGGTGGGTATGTATATCGTCGTATATGGACTGCGTAATGCAGGGTTAACGGATCATCTGAGCCGCTGGCTGGATGCCATAGCAGAGCATGGTCTGCTGGCTGCTTCGCTTGGGATGGGCATCATCGCTGCTGTATTATCATCGGTGATGAACAACCTGCCGACCGTGTTGATTAACCTGCTAGCCATCCAGGGCGCACATACCGAAGGTATCATTCAAGAAGCATTGATCTATGCCAATGTCATTGGTTCCGACCTGGGTCCCAAAATGACCCCAATTGGATCACTTGCCACATTGCTGTGGCTGCATGTGTTATCCCGTAAAGGTGTGAAGATCACATGGGGGTATTATTTCAAAGCAGGTATCATCCTGACGATCCCGACATTGTTAATTACGTTGGCCGGATTGGCATTGTGGTTATGGATTCTAGGTTAGTACAATCGTAATTACATTTGGAACCAGAACAAACCGTTAAGGGCCTAGTGTAGGTAGTGTTTGTAGGGATCGCACTTATTGTCATGGATGTAGTGGTACTATACACACAAACCAACCTTTTTAGAAGGTTGGTTTTTTTTGTGTTCTATTTTCCTTCCCAAACGATTCTTAAATAGAATACTAACTTAGAATTTAAAAAAAGTGGGTATCATAAACGAATACACGATCACTTCCTAACTATTAGGAAAGAGTATAGGCTTGGTGGATATAAAGCGCTTGCATTAGTATGTGTGTAAGGAGGAAAGCCAAATGAGAAAACGTTACATTAAGCTATTAGAGCATTTAAAACAATCTGAGCATGATTTTGTGAGTGGAAGCGAATTAGCTAATCTATTTGATGTAACGACTAGAACGATCCGCAATGACATTAAAGAAATAAATGAAAATTATTTAGATAAAGCAATAATTACCGGCAATACTCGCAAAGGATACAAGTTAGTCGGGGATTTATCCAGCCTGTATAAAAATGAAGATGATGACGAAGAAAGAGCATTTCATATTATCAAAGCACTGTTATCGCAGACTGATTTTATTACGTATGAGGATCTGGCTAGAACGCTTTATTTTTCGACTCAAACGATCCGTAAAGACGTGCAAAAATTAGTGCAAACGATTCAAGCAGAAAAGCAGAACATCGAAATTGAAGCGATTATCTTCCAAGGTATCCGGCTTAAAGGAAGCGAAGTTGAGAAACGGATTTTGCTCAAAAAACTAGTCACTACCGATTGTCTCAAACACATGCCGATAGACGAAGCACTGCAATACTATTTTGGCGATTGGTTCAACGAATCTTCTATTCATTTTATCTACGCTTGTATTGAAGAAGAGGTTGCCAAGTATAATTTATTGCTAAGTTTTCAAGAATTATTCTCGATCTGTGTGAATGTTTTGATCAGTCTTAAACGAGTAAGTCTTGCACAAAAAATAACTGAACAGGATATGAGGTTGGATCATACAAGCTTTGAAGAATTAAAAATAGCCCAATCTATTCTGATCCGTCTGGCTCAAGAAATGGATATCCCTTTTGATGAATATGAGTATCAGTATTTAGGTTACCTGCTGATCGCATTGCAGATCTTACCTAAAAAAAATGAAGAGATCGGGCATGAACACGTGAATGAAATGGAACAAAAAATCAAATCAGTGATCCAAAAAGTTGGAGAGCAATATGGATTCATCAGCTACAAAAACCAAGAGTTACTTGATCGATTATTAGCTCATATTACCAAATCATTATACCCATTAAAGTATTATTTCCCTGTCGAAAATCCTTTTATTGCTCAAATAAAATCAGAATATACCAATGCTTATAATGTCGCAGTTGTGTTGGCAAAAGAATTGCAATTTTGCTTAAATATCAAAATACCCGAAAATGAAATCGGTTACTTGACGTTACACATTATGGGCATTATTGAGAATTCTCAAGATAACAGAAAACGTATTGCGATTATTTATGGCAAAAATCTATTAGTCGGCAAGCTATTGGAGCGTAAGATTAATCTCTATTTTCCGAATATTAGAATCGATAGTCTATTAGCTAATCATGAAATACATCTTCTTCCCGAAGGAATTGAAACGATTATCACAACGAGCGAGATTGCGGAACAACAGCAGTTAAATGTACAAAATATCATTCTGGTAAGTGAAATGATTACAAGTGATGATATGAAGAATATTTCGATTCAGTTAAATCGTGGACTGCTCAAATATTATTTATCTCCAGATGATGTTTTTTTCCTAAATGAAGACAATCCAATTGATTTGTTAAAAAAACTTACAGAACTAGGCGATATTCAGCATTTATATACCAGTATTGTGGAAAGAGAAAAAATGTCGAGTACCAATATTGGGAATTTGGTCGCGATGCCCCATCCATTTGATTGTGGAGATAACAAAAAACTACGTGTACTGGTAGCGATTAATAAGCAGAAAATGCTATGGGGTGATCAGATGGCGCAGATCATTTTTCTGTTTATTCCGCCGAAAAATCAGAAGGTGAATAACACCAAATTTTTCGAAGAAATTTACGATGTGTTTAAACAGACCAATATGACAGAAAAAATACTCCATATCACCAATTACGATGAATTTTTGGAAGTCTGGTCTTCCAAATAAATCTAGGAGGAATTCAAATGTTAATTAATATGAAAGATTTACTTAAAGTAGCGTATGAAAATAAATTTGCAGTCGGATCATTTAATGTAGCCAATAGCGAGTTCGTCAAAGTGGTCATTACAGCCGCAGAGGAGCAGAATTCGCCTGCAATTATGCAGATTCACCCGAATGAAATTGATCTAGTCACTGATGAATTTATAGCTTATGTGCGAGAAGCGGCATCCAAGTCCAAAGTACCGTTTGTTATTCATCTGGATCATGGAGCGACGATCAAAGATATTACACGTTCGATTCGCAATGGGTATACATCAGTCATGATGGATGCATCTCATTTACCTTTTGAGCAGAATATTGCGGCAACCAAGGAAGCGGTTGAACTGGCTCATCTGGTCGATGTATCTGTAGAAGGTGAACTAGGTACAATTGGGAGTAATGAAGGCAGCTCGGAAGGTGGGGCTGACGAGATTTTGTATACGAATCCAGAAGAAGCGGCGATTTTTGTAGAACAAACAGGTATCGATACACTTGCTGTCGCTGTAGGTACTTCACATGGTATTTATCCTCAATCCAAAGATCATTCGATCAAAATCGATCGTTTGAAACAAATTCATGAAAAAGTAAAAATTCCGTTAGTGCTGCATGGTGGATCAGATAATCCTGATGAAGAGATTAGAGAAGCAGTGAAGCATGGGATAGCGAAGATCAATTTATCAACCGATATGAAGCGAGCATTCTACAACCAATTAAGAGCGACACTCGATGCAAATCCGAAAGCATATGAACCGGATCAACTGATGCCTGAGGCGACCAAAGCGGCAACAGAACTGGTGAAGAAAAAAATGGATCTGTTTGGTTCTACAGGTAAAGCATCCCTTTATAAACTGGGAGAAATTTAAGAGGAGAGATCCATCATGAAGATTTCTAATGTCTTAAAACCAGAAAATATCATATTAGATGTCACCGCTACGACCAAAGCCGAATTAATAGATGAATTGTCGCAAAAGTTAAACGATAACGGCTATTTAAGCGATATTGAGCAATTTAAAAAAGATATCTGGGCACGTGAAGAACAGGTTCCTACAGAAGTGGGATTCGGAATAGCCATTCCACATGCCAAGTCTACTGGAGTACAGTCCCCTGCCATTATTATGGGCAGATCATTAAGCGGTATTGAATATAGTACCGAATCATGTAATTTATTTTTTATGATTGCAGTCGATCAAAGCTCTTCATCAGAGCATTTGCAAACATTATCCAAAATTTCGACCTTTTTGATGGATGAACTATTTAGAGCGAAACTTATCCTTGCTCGAGATCAAGAAGAGATTGTCCGTTTATTTGAACAGGCAGAAGAGCAAGATGCGCAGGCACTTCATAGTCCTAACAAGTATGCTGGCAAAAAAGTGGTTGGAGTTACAGGCTGTCCTACAGGAATTGCCCATACGTTTATGGCCGCGGAAGCATTGAAAAATGCGGCCAAGGAACTCGGTGTACACATTAAAGTGCAAACCAATGGATCAACAGGTGTTGGAAATCAATTGACTCCTGAAGATATTGCTGAAGCTGATGGTATTATTGTGGCGGCAGATGTCAAAGTCGATATGGATGTTTTTGGCGATCGTCCAGTGATCAAAACTTCTGTCAAAAATGGAGTTCATCATGCACAAGAGTTAATTGAAGATGCGATTGCTGGAAAAGGTGTCGTTTTGAATCAAGGCAACAGTAATCTTAAAGAAGCAAAAGAAAAAACACGCTTAAAGCAGCCTAAAATATACAGCCATATTATGAATGGTGTATCCTTTATGATTCCTTTTGTAGTCGCAGGAGGTATATTGATTGCGCTTTCGTTTATGTTTGGTATTCATGCGGCTGACCCAAATAGCCCGGACTATAATGCTTTCGCCGCTTTTTTAAGTACAGCAGGGGGTAGTGCTGCTTTTGCATTGATGGTTCCTGTATTAGCGGGGTATATTGCGTATAGTATTGCTGACCGTCCAGGATTGGCACCTGGTATGATTGGTGGGATGCTGGCAACTATTGGAGGTTCTGGATTTTTGGGAGGTATGCTGGCTGGATTTATCGCCGGTTATACGATCCTAGCTCTGAAAAAATTAGTCAAAGGCATTCCTGACTCACTGCAAAGCCTGTCACCTGTGCTGATCTTGCCATTAGTAGGTTCATTTGTAACCGCCTTGATTATGTATTTTGTCATCAACAGTCCGATGGCTTGGATCAATGAGTCGTTACAAGGTTGGCTAAATGGCTTAACAGGCTCGAATGCTATTTTATTAGGAGCACTTCTGGCTGGAATGATGGCATCTGATATGGGAGGGCCGATTAACAAAACAGCATCTGCATTTGGACTGGCGATGTTCGCCAATCAAATCTTTGAACCTTCTGCTGCTCTGATGGTTGGAGGTATGGTTCCGCCACTGGGTGTTGCATTAGCTACAACATTATTTAAGAATAAATTTTCAATCGAAGAACGTAATGCAGGCAAAGCCGCTTATATTATGGGTGCGTCGTTTATTACAGAAGCCGCGATTCCGTTTGCTGCAAATGATCCCTTGAGAGTTATTCCATCCAATATTGTAGGTGCAGCGATTGGTGGAGGAATGAGCATGGCTCTAGGTATTTCGTTACAAGCTCCTCACGGTGGAATCTTTGTTATTCCCATTGCGGCAAGTAATCCATTACTGTATATTGTCTGTATTTTAGTTGGTTCCATCATTACAGCTTGTATGATTGGATTGTTAAAGAAACCTGTATATCAACCAAAAAGTAATTCAAGCGACCCGTCAGATAAAAAAGCCTTAACAACTATGAAATCTGCATAAATTCTCTAACCAGCTGGTGCTATGCACTGACTGTGAGGCAGTTTTTTGTTTGTTCTATATAACAGATTGATTCAATATCTACATTAAGTATTTACAGAAGGCCAGCCTTTTATAGGGCTGGCCTTCTTTGCATACTTCCCAGGCAGGAGATTGAAATGCCTGAGATCCAACGAGCGCTGACACAGCGAAGGGAACGGAACGATTGTGGAAAAGCGAAGCGTTCGCCTTTATCCCCGGATGTATTCCTTGAAAAAAGTAAATCATATAAATCCGGGGATAACAGCGATTGAAACAACGTCCGTTCCCGAAGCGGCCACTTCAGCGCAACTTGTCTCAGATGATTTTCAATATACAGCCGATATTTTTAACATTGCGTTTACAAAACACTGATTTTAAGATGACATACCGAAACTACAATGAGTAAAGAGTTGATGGTGAACAAACAAATTCACAAAACGCCATCACTACATTGGGGGAGGAAAACAAAACATGTTTAAAAAGTTGCCGTTTATTTTGATGACCTTAACGTTCGTACTGGTACTCGCAGCATGCGGATCGAAAAATGACGCTGGTACAGAGGGTGCCGCAAGCAATGGATCAGGAGAAGCTGCTACTGAGCTTAGCGGTAACATTCTGGCAGTCGGATCGACAGCATTGCTACCTCTGGTAGAACAAGCTGGACAGAAATTTATGGCAGTTGATGAATATAAGAACGTAACGGTTCAAGTTCAAGGTGGCGGTAGTGGTACTGGTTTGACACAAGTATCTGACGGACAAGCTACAATCGGTAACTCTGATGTATTTGCAGAAGAGAAACTGGAGGACGAAGCCAAAGTAAAAGAACTGGTTGACCATCAAGTAGCAGTAGTAGCTATGGCGCCAGTTAGCAACAAAGATGCAGGTGTAGAAGATTTGACGAAGCAACAACTGATCGACATCTTCTCCGGTAAAGTAACGAACTGGAAAGACGTTGGCGGCGCGGATAAAGCAATCGTTATTGTAAACCGTCCGAGCAGTTCCGGTACTCGTGCAACTTTCGAGAAGTATGCATTGGGTGCAAAAATGGGTGATATCCAAGGTTCGATTCAAGAAGATTCTTCTGGTAACGTAAAAAAATTGGTATCTGAAACGCCAGGTGCTATTGGTTACCTTGCCTTGTCTTACTTGGATGACAGCTTGCAAGTGTTGAAATACGAAGGTGTAGAAGCAACAGTTGAGAACGTAGAAGCAGGAACTTATCCAGTGTGGGCTTACGAGCACATGTACACAAAAGGTGAGCCTGATGCAGCAACAAAAGCATTCTTGGATTACATCTTGAGTGACGAAATTCAACAAAACGACGTGACAGAACTTGGATACATTCCAATGTCAGGTATGAAAGTAAAACGCGATGCAGCAGGTAATGTGGTTGAGTAATCTTTGAACTTGCGCATACAGCGAAAGAGGCGGACTTAGGTCCCGCCTCTTTACGCGGTTTGCTCTAAAATAATCCCATATTTTGCATTAATTCTACTATAGAAGGATGGTTGTTATGGAACAGACCGAAGGGGGAACGGTAATGAATAACAAGTTGAAACCGCGCCGGCCCTTAAAAGAGAAACATTATTGGGAAGAGTGGACGGGACGGATCTATACGTCGATTTGTGTCGTTTTCCTGATCGTTGTCATGTTTTCCATTGTTTATTTTGTAGCGTCCAAGGGACTATCCACATTTTTTCAAAATGGAATAAGCATCAGCGAATTCCTTGGTGGAAAAACGTGGGATCCAACCGGAGAACCTGCGTTCTACGGGGCCTTGCCGTTCATCACAGGTTCTTTCATTACAACCTTGCTTGCAGCATTGATCGCAAGTCCGCTTGGCCTGTGTGCAGCGCTCTTCATGACAGAGATTGTTCCGGGTAAAGGCAAAAAGATCTTGCAGCCTGCGATTGAGCTCTTGTCCGGAATTCCATCCGTTGTATACGGATTTATCGGTCTGAGTGTCATCGTACCTTTGCTTCGCAGTATCTTTGGCGGAACAGGCGTCGGGATTGCAGCCGGATGTCTTGTTCTCGCGGTAATGATTCTTCCTACGGTGACAAGTATTATGGCAGATGCATTGTCCGCATTGCCAAAAGGATTGCGTGAATCCTCCTACGCACTGGGTGCCACTCGCTGGCAAACCATCTACCGTGTCATTATCCCAACGACTTTGCCAGCTTTGTTGACAGGTGTCGTTTTGGGTATGGCCCGTGCTTTTGGTGAGGCACTTGCTGTGCAGATGGTTATCGGTAATGCACCGCATGTTCCAACATCCTTGCTTGAATCGGCTTCAACATTAACAAGTGTAATTACACTCAGCATGGGTAACACCACGATGGGTTCTGTTCATAACAATGCACTGTGGAGTATGGCGCTTGTCCTGTTGGTGATGACCTTTGTCTTCGTCATTCTGGTTCGCCTGCTTGAAAGGAGAAACCGGGTATGAAAATGAAGGCAAAGACGGTAGATAAAATTGCAACATCCGTTATCGTTGTACTGGCCCTGTTCATTGTTATTCTATTGCTCGGTCTGCTTGGCTTCATCATGTATAGAGGCATTGGACATATTAGCTGGAACTTCCTGACGAGCGCACCACAGTTGCTTAAGGGTGGCGGCGGGATTGGTCCACAGCTCTTCAACTCCGTATTTTTGCTTGTCCTGACCTTGATTGTTACCATTCCACTCGGATGGGGCGGCGGGATTTACATGGCGGAATACGCTAAACCAGGCAAGATTACCAGCTTCATTCGTCTGGTCGTTGAAGTATTGTCATCATTCCCTTCCATTGTTATCGGTTTGTTTGGTCTCTTGCTGCTAGTAAATCAATTTGGTCTTGGTTTCTCCCTGATCTCGGGTGCCTTGGCTCTGGCGATCTTTAACTTGCCACTGATGGTACGGACAACGGAGCAGGCCTTCCGGGCTGTTCCGAAGGAACAGAAGGAAGCAGGTCTGGCGCTTGGACTGTCCAAGTGGAAGATTATCACTTCCATTCTACTGCCTGTGGCATTGCCGAGCTTGATTACGGGTACGATCCTGGCATCGGGCCGGATCTTTGGTGAAGCAGCAGCGCTGATGTTCACCGCAGGTATGAGTAGTCCACCATTGGACTTTACAGATTGGAATCCGACGAGTCCAAGATCACCGCTTAATCCTTTCCGTCCGGCAGAGACACTTGCTGTCCATATCTGGAAAGTGAATAGTGAAGGTATTGGGCCAGATTCCAAAGAAGTGGCAGCAGGGGCATCCGCCGTGCTTGTCATTCTCGTGCTGGCGTTCAATCTAAGTGCACGCTGGATCGGTCGGGTTGTATTCCGCCGCATGACAGCTTCGAAATAAGGAGGAACCAACATGGCCATACCTTTTGGTACGGAACAGTTAAGCATATATTATGGACATTTCCAGGCGGTCAAGCAGATTAGCCTGACGTTTCCTGAAGCAAGCGTAACGGCTCTTATTGGACCGTCTGGTTGCGGTAAATCCACGTTCCTCCGGTCGCTGAACCGGATGAACGACGAGATTGCCGGTTCCCGTACAGAGGGACATATCTGGATGGACGGTAACGACCTGAATGAGCCTGGAACCGATGTAATCAAGCTTCGCCAGAAGATTGGCATGGTGTGGCAGAAGCCGAACCCTTTTCATAAGTCCATCTACAACAATATCGCGTTTGGCCCCCGCTACCGTGGTACGAAGAGTAAGAAGGCACTGGATGAAATTGTGGAAAAAAGCTTGCGCCGTGCTGCGCTCTGGGACGAAGTGAAAGACAGACTGCATGAGTCAGCTCTGTCTCTCTCTGGCGGACAACAGCAGCGGCTGTGTATTGCCCGCGCCCTCTCGGTTGATCCGCAGATTTTGCTGCTCGATGAGCCGGCATCTGCACTTGATCCGGTATCTTCGGGTAAGGTTGAGGAATTGATCACCGAACTCAAGAAGGAGCTGCGGATCGTCATTGTTACCCATAATATGCAGCAGGCGGCACGCATCTCGGATTATACGGCTTATTTCTACCTGGGGAACATGATTGAACACGGGGATACGGAGCATATTTTCACGAACCCGGACAATCGTCTGACGCAAGAATACATTATGGGTCGTTTCGGTTAATTGGATCATGGAGTGTAACATAGATTAATAGACAAAGAGATTAATAAATAATAGAGACAAAAGAAAGCACAATGCCTGGACGGTTGTTCGGGAGTTGTGCTTTTTTAATTTCATTTTGGAAAAATTTGCTGTATGTAAAGCAATCATGCTACGATATTTAGTATGAAGAGAACGTTTACATAACTTCGAAGGAGATGTTGATAATCACTACGGATAAGATGTCTTACGACCACATGGCAGCTGATATCATACAGAACTACAGGATTGAAAAACCTGTCGTTTCATATATTCGTCACAACGAGAATCTGACATATCATGTCGTTGATGAAGCAAGCGGGCAGAAGTATCTGCTACGTATCCATCAAGCCGCATATGCAAGTATGACAGGCATTCAGCATACGCCTCCTGCGCTGGAGGCAGAGATGAACTTGCTTCATGAGTTAAATGCAACGACAGCATTGCGCGTGCAACATCCGGTACGCAATGCATCCGGTGAATGGGTCACGGTATGGACAAGTGAGGCAGGGAAAGAGAATTGTTGTACAGTACTGGAGTGGATTGAGGGAAGGGACATCCAGCAGGGAGAACGCCTGACAACAGAGCAGATCTATGATCTTGGGTCACAACTGCAGATGCTTCATCAATATGGGCGTGAGCAGAATCAGACAGATCGAACAACGGTGCGGCCGGCATATGGCAATAGCCATGAGAACTTGGTCATGCTCGGGCAGCTAGAGGAAGGTGTCCGACTGGGGATTTTTACAACGGAAGACTTCGATCTGCTTCGTGAGACGTTTGAGAACATTAATGAGCAGTTAGAAACATACCCGCATCACGCAGGGACATGGGGGATCATTCATGGGGATATTACTCGCAACAATCTGCTGATAACGGAGCAGGGAATTTCCATGATTGATTTTTGTCTACACGGTTATGGTTATTATCTTTTTGATGCCGGAGGGGCAGCACTGATGTTCAATCGGGAGGAACGTGACATATTCTTATCCGGTTATACCCAACAGATCGCACCACTGACGGATCGTGATATCCGATTAATGGAAGGATTTATGTTGATCTTTACACTGGGTTATTATGCCTTTCAGATGGCGAATGAGTCGAGGCACGAATGGATGAAAGATCGCATGCCAAAGCTATGCAGCAAGTATTGCAGACCTTATGTACAAAATGAGCGTATTTTCTATGAGTTGTGACGACATCTACTTGTTTGCTACATATACATAAAGGATGATCATGACCCGGCGAAGGCTGGCAGAGGAGGCATCCATGTATGACTGTTTTATCAACAGGCCCCATTGAAAATAATGTTGTTGCGGGAAATGGGCGTCCTACCCAGAGAATTACGATAAGGCTGGATAATAGGAATGCGATTAGTATTTATACAGTTCTTGTTCAAGGATATTATTTGGTAGGCGTACGTACATTATATATCGAAGAGTTGTTCAATGTTTTGCCTAATCAGGTAATAACCAAGGATTTTTATGCTGATTTGGACGGGTTTGAATTTGTTTTTACAACAGGTGATGCTACTGTGGAGGATGTGCAGATTTCGGTCTGGGGTAAAAACCAGAATGGAGAACTGGTTACCGCCCACCGTCTCGTATCCGAGGAATTACTGGGGGCATACAGCGGTATTTCAGGTGTAACTGGAGCCACCGGTGTTACAGGTGCAACAGGCGTGACAGGAACGACCGGAGATACTGGATCTACAGGTGCAACGGGAATAACTGGAGTGACTGGGGCAACTGGTACGACAGGTGTACCGGGAACGACTGGAGATACTGGGGTTACAGGTGCGACCGGATTGACAGGCATAAATGGAGGTACCGGGGTTACGGGCTTGACTGGAGTAACAGGAACAACAGGAGCCACTGGTGTAACCGGTGCAACGGGAGTGACTGGAGCGACTGGAGTCACTGGGGATACAGGTGTAACAGGCATGACGGGAGTAACCGGAATTACTGGTGCCACAGGTGCAACGGGAACAACCGGAATCAATGGAGATACAGGTGTGACAGGTGTCACGGGTACGACAGGAGTCACTGGTGTTACAGGTGCGACGGGAGTAACGGGAACGACCGGAGTTACTGGTGTTGCTGGTGCCACAGGTGCAACGGGAACAACCGGAATCAATGGAGATACAGGTGTGACAGGTGTCACGGGTACGACAGGAGTCACTGGTGTTACAGGTGCGACGGGAGTAACGGGAACGACCGGAGTTACTGGTGTTACAGGTGCGACAGGCGTAACGGGTACGACAGGAGTCACTGGTGTTACAGGTGCGACGGGAGTAACGGGAACAACTGGTGTTACTGGAGCTACAGGTGTGACAGGACTGACGGGAACGACCGGAGTTACTGGTGTTACAGGTGCGACAGGCGTAACGGGAACGACCGGAGTCACTGGTGTTACAGGTGCGACGGGAGTAACGGGGACGACCGGAGTCGCTGGCGATACAGGTTTAACGGGAGCGACCGGATTCACTGGAGTTACAGGTGCGACAGGCGTAACGGGAGCAACAGGACTGACGGGGCCGACCGGAGTCAGTGGTGTTACAGGTGCAACAGGTGTAACGGGAGCGACCGGAACCACTGGGGCTACAGGAGCGACAGGCGTGACGGGAACAGCTGGGACGGCTGGTGTAACCGGAGCAACGGGAGTGACCGGAACCACAGGGGCTACAGGAGCGACAGGCGTGACGGGAACAACCGGGACGGCTGGTGTAACCGGAGCAACGGGAGTGACCGGAGCTACTGGGGCTACAGGAGCGACAGGCGTGACGGGAACAGCTGGGACGGCTGGTGTAACCGGAGCAACGGGAGTGACCGGAACCACAGGGGCTACAGGAGCGACCGGATCGACAGCAGCTTCTGCTCCTGCGGATTCTTCTCTGTTTGCTGACAGTCAGACAACGGCATTGCCTCTTCCGTTGACCGGTGAAACGATCATTCAGACCCTCAATGTACCCTTGGTGGCAGGTCAACGCGTGAAAATCGATAATAGTACACAAGTAGCAGTAGTTGTAGGGTCTAACTGGAGTATTGCGTATAACATTAACCTGAGGCGTAACGGAGTTCTAATTAATCAATTGCAACTCTCAAGGACCGGGAATGCTGCGGGAACGTTGAGGTTTCTTTCTTCTAACACTTACGTGGATACTTCTCCTGCGACAACGACTAACGCATATACGATAAGTATTGAATTTACGACAACTAGCAACGTCACGAGTGCCTCAGCGGAAGTGAGAAATGTGAATGCTATTCGCTTCAGTTAAAATAGACATCGGACTTATGGTAATTACACGTTACTTTTGTTGACATATATGATATTGTACATTACTCTATGGGTATACACGATCAAAAATTTAGAAATGTACCATTCCGATTAAGAATCAAATTAAGATAATACAGCGGATGATAACGAGCGGGAGAGACCTGGGTTAGCCAAGCAAAATGGCTAGTGTTCAGGCACCGAAGGAGCAAGCTGCTGCGCACCCGGCGCAGTGGTTAATCTCTCAGGTAAATGTACCATCGTTGGACGCAACTCTGGAGAGTGCGCGAACTGCGCCACCCAAGGGGTATATGATCAGTCAGACCGGTGATCTTGTCTGTAATCGCAGGCAATGCGCCTTGTCGTGAGACACTGCTGATCGTGAAACTCTCAGGTATCGAGGACAGAGAGAGGGCCTGAGGCCTTCTTCTGTCCTTTTTTGATGTCATCATTCAGTAAATAAGGAACAATATGGCTCAGATTCTGGATGGAAATGACGAATACAATTGGAGGGTTATAAGGTGCGATTTAAAGATGTGTTTTCAATTATTGGTCCGTCGATGACGGGGCCTTCAAGTTCACATACAGCTGGAGCGGCAAGGTTAGGGAGAATTGCTCGACAGTGGCTAGGATGTACGCCAGATCGTGCCCGGCTGACCCTGTACGGTTCATTTGCAGATACGTATCAGGGGCACGGAACAGATCTGGCACTGATCGGCGGTCTGCTGGATTATGTCACAGACGATCCGCGTATCCCGGATGCAGAGCAATACGCAGAGGAAGCGGGCATGGAGGTTGAGTTTTATACAAGTGGCCTGCCTGCTCCTCATCCGAATACGGTCAAAATTGAGTTGTGGCATGGAGAACGTGCCTGCTCCTTAATCGGTGCATCCATTGGTGGTGGAAGTGTATCGGTGCATTCGATGAATGATTTTCGTGTTCAGATTAGTGGTGAGTTCCCGACACTCGTTCTTCGACATGCAGACAAAGCAGGGGTGCTTGCGTCGGTAACGTCCACGATCAGTTCATCCGGGGTTAACATCGGGTATATGCAGGTGGATCGGAAAGCCCGTGATGGCGAAGCACTGACTGCGATGGAGATGGACGGTGTGCCTAATCCTGATATGCTCAAGCGTCTAAGGGAGCTGGACCATGTGTTAGACATTCGTGTCATAGATTTGAAGAGAGGAGTTGATTCGGATGCGGTTTAAACATTTGCATGAACTGAATACGATCTGTACAGCAGAATCCAAAACCATTGCTCAGCTGATGATCGAGGAGCAAGTTCAGGAGACCAATACACCGGAAGCGGATGTTGTGAAACAGATGTCTGAATATTACCAGGTGATGAAGGAAGCGGTACGCAAAGGGTTAACGGAAGATACGACATCACGCAGTGGATTAACAGGTGGAGACGGCAAAAAAATGGCCGAGTACATTCGCAAAGGTGAGACTTGTTCAGGAGATGCTTCCGCACTTGCCATGGCGTATGCCCTGTGTGTATCTGAAGTGAATGCCTCCATGGGTCGGATCGTGGCAACACCAACAGCCGGTTCCTGCGGCATTATCCCGGGTGTGTTTATCAGTTCACAGGAGCGGTTTGGCTGGACGGACGAACATTTGGTGAACGGGTTGTTCTGTGCAGGAGCGATTGGTTATGTTATCGCGAACAATTCATTTATCTCCGGTGCGGAAGGTGGCTGTCAGGCGGAAGTGGGTTCCGCGATCGGCATGGCTGCGGGTGCCATGGTTGAACTGCGTGGAGGTACACCGGAACAGGTCGTTCATGCCGTTGGTTTGGCGTTAAAAAATACACTGGGCCTAATCTGCGATCCGGTCGCAGGCCTCGTTGAAATTCCGTGCATCGTCCGTAATGGACTGGGTGCAGTTACGGCGCTGGCTGCGGCTGACATGGCCCTGGCCGGAGTGCGTAGTGCCATACCGTCAGACGAAGTCATCGACGTTATGCTGGAAGTAGGCAGTGCGATGCCTAGCCGTCATCGGGAGACAGCCCAGGGCGGGTTGGCCCAGACGCCAACCGGCCGCAAAATGATGCAGAAGTTGGCTAAACCAAAGGCAAAGCGTGCCGAACCTGAGCCGGAGTCTCCTGCTGAAAATGACGTAGAACCTAAGGCATAAATAGGATTGATATGAAAAGCCGATACAAACCTTCCTGGTGAAGAGATGTATCGGCTTTTTTTGTCTTTTTCCAACGAAGAAAAACAAAAAAACATTGACGACATATATATCGTATTGATATATTAACAATTGTCATATATCAATACGATATATATAGGAGCGAAACAAAATTAAAGGAGATGGATAGAATGAAAGGGATTTTCCAGACGAGTCTATTGTTTTTGAAAAACGGAGCCACCATTGTAGGTTTAATTACGGCTGTACTGTTTCAGGTTTTCTTTAACATCATCTGGCTTAGTGGATACGATAAGGTTAACGAAAGAATGACTGAGCTGGCTGTCACCATCGTGAATGAAGACGGGGTAGCGGCTGAACCAGTGGCTAAGTCTTTGGCGGCAGGTCTGAATTTCGAGATCAAACCATCTGAATCGATGCAAGAAGCACGACAGATGTTAACGGATCGGAATGTGTACATGATTATTGAGATTCCATCAGGTTTCATGCAACAGGCAGAAGACTTATCAAAACCGATGACAGTGAAGTATGTGATGAACGAATCAAACGTGGCTACCGTGAAAAGTGTGATGCAGAACGTAGCCGCACAAGTTACAGCGACGTTGAACCGTGAAGTACAAGAGAATGGCATTCGCGGAGTGCTGGACCAGTCCGGTATGACAGCCGATCAGTCCGATGCGCTTGCGGTAGGGTTATCTTCACGCGTTGAGGCAGAGGTGGAGCGACTGAATCCTGTTGATAATTTTGCTTTCTCCATGGTACCGATGTTGATTGTAACGGCTACGTTTACCGGAGCGATGTTGCTTGGTATGAACCTGCAAAAGGTTTCTGGTGAACTAAGTGGAAGGGCAGGGAAATGGGAGCGCTTCTGGGCACGTAACATCGTTAATCTTGGTGCGGCATTTATCGTTTCGCTCGTTGGATCGGGTATGATGCACATAATGGGGGTATCATCAGCAGACGGTTGGTTCATGTTATGGCTGTTTCAGTTACTAATCACCATATCTTTTCTATTCATGGCTCAGTTAAGCCTGCTGTTGCTTGGCAATGCTGGGGCTTGGTTAAACAGTGCGCTGTTGCCTCTATTGATGCTGTCCTCGGGATCAACGATTCCGCGAGATGTAATGCCTGACTTCTACCAAGGGATCGGTCATTATCTGCCAGCGACCTATGCGGTAGAGGGGATGATGAACCTTGTGCTCGGAGGAAACGGAATCGGCCGGGATGCGATGTTGCTCGCCGTAATCGGTGGTGTAACACTGACTCTGGGTGCGCTTTGCACCTGGATCAGACGCTCCAGCCCGGTACGATCTGAAGCCCGTAGGGAGGACCAGACTGCTGCTGTGCCTGTTGCTCTGAAAGCAACCGTTTCGTCATCTGAACATTGAACAAGGGGTACTGATTGTGATACGTTAAGGGGAATGGAAAGGAGCGGTACACCGATGAACACGCAGCATGTCATCCTCGGAATACTGCACAATCAGCCAAGTTCCGGATACGAGATCAAGCAGTACTTTGAACAATATTTTTCATTTTTCTTTGATGCCAGCTTTGGCACCATATATCCTACACTTGCGAAGATGGAAAAGTCAGGATTACTGACTAAGGAATCGGTGAAGCAGGAAGGGAAACCTGATAAGAACGTGTATTCATTGACCCCTGAAGGAGCAGCGCAATTTCACGCCTATTTAATGAGTCCTTTGGAAGCTGAGGTATTTCGTTCTGATTTTCTGATGCGTTTGTACTTCGGAGAGTTGGCGGATGAAGATACCGTAACGGGTTGGATATCCACCCAGTTGAAGCGCAAGGAAATGTTATACGCTGAACTTCAGCGCCAGATGGAAGAATTCGGTGAACACATTTCGCCTGCACAGCGTCTGTGTCTGCAAGTAGGGCTTGTACAATATGAGGCCACCATCCAGTTGCTGAAGGAACAGCTGGTTCAGCCAGAGTAATCCATGGTCATAATGAATAACGTCAAAATCAAATAGGCGCTCCACAGATCAGGAACAGATCTGTGGAGCGCCTATTTGGTGATATATTCCGATGACGAGGACTCTGTCTTGCATATGAGCAAGTATAACTTGATATTTATGTGAGACTAGTACTTAGTACGGCATATCCATACGCGGGCAGTTCAATGGCGAGTACGCCATCTTCCTTGGCGGTACGATGGTTTCCGCCGAATAACTCGGTCCATTCCTCGTCACCGGCCTCCAGCTCGACAATAGCTGTCTCTTCTGATCGGTTAAACAGAACCAAAATGCGTTCCTCCTCATTTTGTCGCTCAAATACCAGTTGGCTGCCATCGGGACGAGCCTGCAAGAAACGAACGGTGCCTTCTGCACGCAGGGCAGGATGAGCATGACGCAGGGAGATCAGTTTCTGATAAAAGTCGAACAGCTCTCGGTCCTGCTTGGCTTCATCCCATTCCATGCATTTACGGCAACCCGGATCATGTTCGCCGTCCATGCCAATCTCATCTCCGTAATAGATGCACGGAGCACCCATGTAACTGAACTGGAATAACGCAGCCAGCTTCATCTTGCGTTGGTCGCCTTCACACAGCGTAAGCAGCCGCGGGGTGTCGTGGCTGTCCAGCAAGTTAAACGCCACTTCGCTGGCCTGAAGCGGATAACGGGATAACTGTCGCCCGATGGAGTTTGTGAACTGTTCGGCGTGCATTGTATTTTTCACAAAGAAAGCATTCACGGCATCGGTAAACGGATAGTTCATGGACGCATCGAACTGGTCACCTTGCAGCCAGGAGGAAGACTCGTTCCATACTTCGCCCAGAATATAGGCATCCGGATTAGCCGCTTTGACTACACGGCGGAAATCACGCCAGAATGCATCGTCCACTTCGTCTGCCACATCCAGCCGCCAGCCGTCCGCACCCACTTCCTTGATCCAATACTCGGCAACCTCCAGCAGATAGGCCTTCACCTCGGCATTCTCCGTATTGAGCTTTGGCATGTGCGCTTCGAATCCGAAGGTCTCATACGTAGGAATGCCGTCCTTCACTTCCAGCGGGTATTCATGTACATGGAACCAGTCCTTGTATTTGGATTGTTCTCCGTTCTTCTGTACATCTACAAACGGCGCAAATGTCTTCCCGGAATGGTTGAACACAGCATCCAGAAGTACACGAATTCCACGTGCATGGCACAGCTCAACCAGTCGTTTCACGGTATCTGCGTCACCGAAGTGACGATCTACCCGCAGGTAGTCTTCGGTATCGTATTTGTGATTGGTGGTGGCTTCGAAGATGGGTGTAAAGTAGATCGCATTAATGCCAAGATCGCTGATGTAATCCAGATGGTCGATCACGCCTTGAAGGTCACCGCCGAAGAAATTGAAAGGTGTTGGCTCGCCGCCCCACGGCTCTACCTTTTCCGGACTAATATCCGGGTTGCCGTTGGCGAATCGTTCAGGGAAAATCTGATAGAATACCGCATCCTTAACCCACGCAGGGGGTGTGAATACAGCTCCAGCATGAATATAAGGGAACTGGAACATACGACCCGGATCGTCTGGTTCTTTTTCCTGGAAGTCCGTTTCGGTCATCCAGATCTGTTCGTCTCCGTTTTTGAGCAGAAAAGAGTACTTCAGTCGGCGGTAGGGAGGTTTCACCTCACCCTCGAAGTAATCGAACATGGAGTCAGAGGTAAACTTGGTTAAGGGAACTAGCGCTTTGGTTGCATCCCACGCATATTTATCCCCGGTCAGGGCATGTACCTCGGTCAGATCATTCTTTTTGGTACGCAGGCGCAGGTGGATTGTATCTTGGTCATAGGCATAGGCCCAGTTTCGTTTCGGTTGATGATAGATGGCTTCCAGCAGCATAATGAATTTCCTCCCGTCAGGTGTAGAACTAGTATGTACTTGGTAGACTTGATGGATATGACGTTACCCAAGTTAATGGATAAGCTATAATTAGCATGTGTGGTAACGCGAGACTTCAACAAGACATGAATCCATATGTTATAGACAGCTTTTATCATGATGATGCTCAGATATATCATTAACCCAATGGGGGCAGAAAGGAAACGAATATTCGGATGAAAACCAAACTGTTATATATTGAAGACGATACGGAAATTGCGACTTGGGTCAGAGCCGATCTGGAGGAACGCGGTTATGAGGTGGTGTGGCTCGGCAGTGGTGAAGGCGCGGCGGAGGCTGCTGTCGGTTGTTCACTCATTATTCTGGATGTCATGCTGCCGGGGCTGGATGGATTTACGGTGGGCCAGCGGCTGAAAAAAGAACATCCCGCGGTGCCCATTGTCATGCTCTCGGCCAGAACGTCCATTGACGACAAGTTGCACGGTCTTGATTTTGCCGATGACTATGTGACCAAACCATTTCACCCCGATGAACTGGCTGCCCGGATTGAAGTACAACTGCGTAAGGCAGGAACAGCGGTCTCATCGGATACAGCCCTGAAACTGGATCATCTCTCCATCTATGAGAAGGACAACCGGATCGTCAATGAGGAGACGGGAGATGAGATTATTTTATCGGGAAAACAGTTCCACATCTTCGCCTACCTGCTACGACATATGGGCATGATTCGAACCAAAGAGCAGATCTATGAAGCCGTCTGGAACGAGCCCTATCTGGATGGGGACAAAACTTTAATGGTACATATTCGACATCTACGCGAAAAGCTGGAGCTTGATCCGGCCAATCCGGTAGTTATTCAGACGGTCCGTGGTGTGGGATATCGTGTGAAGAAGCCATGATCCGGTGGTTCAGGGAACGGAAGATCATGAAGGGAGAACGAAGCATGGATCAAAAGCAATCCGGGCGGCGCAAGCTTCGCTTTGGGCGGTCCTTGATGTCCAGATACATCATCCTGATCTTGGCGGCTGTATTATTTGTCCCCGTCATTCTTCCGATCATGTCCATCATATATGTTGTGGTAGTGAATAACACGAATATGAATCAAGCGGCACCTTATGGTGACGTTACCCAGATCAGTAACCTCTGGTCGCTTGAAGCGGAGAACCTGGATGGTGCTTCGGATGAAGAGATTAAGGCCCGGTTGGAGCAATTACATGGCTCGTATCCCAAAGCTTCCATGTATCGTGTGAAAGCGAGCGGTGAGACCCTCTTTATTCTCGGTAGTGAAGATGTAACGTTTCTGAAATCCACGTCGCCGGATGGCAGGACAGACACGACATTGAGATGGTCACTGGATTCCGGGCAAACGGCAGAGACCCGAATTCCAGCCGAATGGAATGCGAACAATACCGTGCAATTCATGAAAGAAGCTTCCTTTCGCGATCCGTTGACCGTAGTTTCATATATTGGCGGGGGTGAAAAGGACGGAGGACAGGGCTTCATGATCATTGAAGTGCCGAGATCACTTCTGCAAATGAATCACAGTAACGGGCTGCTGGAACTTTTGTATCTCGGCATTGTAATGACCATCATCTTTCTGAGCTTCATCATGATGTCGATTCTCTTCTTCGCACGCATTCGCAAACGACTTATTCGTTTGCAGACAGCCATGATGACCACAGGCAAGGAAGGCCTCCCGCTTCCGGTAGATATCCGCCAGTCAGACGAGATCGGTCAACTGGAAGAAGCCTTCAATCAGATGGTGCATCAACTGTCCGACAGCCGTCACCGTGAACGCGAGGAGGAACAATTGCGCAAACGTCTCATTGCGGGGCTTTCCCACGATCTGCGTACCCCGCTAACGGTGATTCGTGGACATATGCATGCTTTGCACAAGGAAGAGCTGAGCGAACAAGGTGACCGTTCATTACATCGAATGGAAGCGAAAATGGAGGACCTCAGCGGGCTCATCGACAACATGTTATCCTACAATTTGCTCACGAGCGGGAAATATACACTGAAGCTGGAAGAGAAAGATATACTGCGTATTGTCAGGGAAACGGCGGCCGCCTGGTACCCGGTCTGGGAGAAAGAGCAATTCGATATTGATATTGATCTCCCGGAGGAACCGCTGATCTGGCATATGGATGAACAGGGCGTGCGTCGTATTCTTGATAATTTGTTCCAAAACGTGATCCGTCATGCCGACAGCGGGAAATATATTGGTATATCAACTCAGGAGATTCAGGGTGAGACGGCCATCGTTATTCAGGATCGGGGTCCGGGAATGCAGCAGGATTCCAACACAAAAGGCACAGGTCTAGGCTTATCCATTGTAGACCTGTTGATTCGTGAGATGGGTCTGCGCAAGCGGGTAGACAGTTCCGATACGGGTGTCCAGACATATATCTACAGTGGTAAGGGGAAACAGGGAAACAACAAAACGCTGAAATAGCTTTTTTAAACTAAACTTAAACTGGAGACTACTTTGGCTTTAACCTTGGAAGATTACGATAGTTCCGAGGTGATCATACAGTGAGTGAAAATATTATTCAAACGGCTAATCTATGGAAAACATACCGGGACCGTGCAGCGGTCCGTGAACTTGATCTGCATATTAAAAAGGGAGATATCTACGGCTTCCTCGGTCCCAACGGCGCCGGCAAAACAACAACGATTCGCATGCTTCTCGGCTTGATTAAACCAACCAAAGGCGTGATCCGTGTCTTCGACAAGGATATCCGCAAGGATCGCATGGACATTCTGCGCCGTGTGGGCTCTTTGGTCGAATACCCGTCCTATTACGGACATCTGAACGCAGTAGAGAATCTGGAAACTTTGCGCCGCATCATCAATGTACCAAAATCAAGAATTGCTGAAGTGCTGTCCATTGTAGATCTGACCAAGGATGCTAAACGTTCAGTGAAGGGGTATTCCCTTGGGATGAAGCAACGTTTGGGTATTGCCAGCGCTTTGCTGGGTGAACCGGAGCTACTGATTCTGGACGAACCAACGAATGGGCTTGATCCTGCCGGTATTCAGGAGATTCGGGAACTGATCAAACGTATGCCTCTGGAACATGGCATTACCGTTCTGGTTTCCAGCCACTTGCTGAGTGAAGTCGAACAGATGGCAAGTCGCGTTGGTATTATCCGTGAAGGCAAGATGGTGCTTCAGGATACTATCGCAAGTCTGCATAGTCAGACGGGTAGTTCTATCCGGTTAACGGTTTCCGAGCCGGAAGAGGCTATGAAGCTGGCAAAAGAACAGGGACAATTTGGTCATCAACAAGGTGCTGCGTTAACGTTCCCTTATATGGATAACAGTTCAGTGGCACTGCTTGTGCGCCGATTAATTGAACAGAATCATGATGTGTATCGTGTAGAGGAACAGCGTCAGTCGCTGGAAGATCTGTTCATGCGGGTCATTGGCGAGGGGGCTTCCATATGACCGGGCGTGCATTATCGTCGGACTGGCTCAAGATTCGGGGGAAAGGGATCTGGTTCCTTGTCTTTCTGGCCCCTCTTGGATTGACAGCGATGCAGGCGCTTAATTTTGGCTTACGGCTGGACTATCTGAAAGAGCAGTATGCAGATAACCTGTGGGGTGGATTATTGGGCAATGTGGTTGTCTTTGTGCCCTTGTCTCTGATGCTGGGAGCAACCATTCTCAGCTCCATGATCGCTAATGTTGAGCATGAACAGGGATCGTGGAAACAGTTGCTCGCGATGCCCATTCCCAGACCAGCCGTGTATTTAGCCAAGTTCCTGCTTGCTTGTGTTCTGCTGGTGATCTCCTGCCTGCTGCTAACCGCAGGAATTGTGGGTCTGGGACTGATCCTCGGATTCCATGCCAGTGAGATCCCTTGGATGCAGGCGATCAAGCTGGGGCTGCTACCTTTGGCTGGTGCGCTTCCTGTGTTGTCACTGGAATTATGGCTCACGATGGTAAACAAAAATCAGGCGCTTCCGGTCACCCTGGGTATTGTGCTCGCGATAACCGGCATGTTCGCACTCAGTATCTCACCGAACTTTCCACTCGCTTGGGCGCAGATGGCTTGGAATGGACCTAATTCATATCTGTATGCAGGCATGGGGGCAGGTCTAGGGTTATTGATCCTGTTGCTGGGTATGATGCATTTTAGCCGGAAGGATGTGGCCTGATATGAGCTTTGCGACAACGTACTTCCGAATTTTGTCCGCTGAACGATTGAAAATGGGCAAATCGCCCATATGGCTCCTGATTCTGCTGAGTCCACTCATTGCGCTGCTTATCGGACTGTTGTCCACGCCTTCGGGGAATTGGCAGGTATTGATGACCACGATGGTTTTCCTGCACGGATTATTATTGTTACCGATGCTGACTGGTGTGTTTACGTCCTTTGTCTGCCGTTTTGAACATGCAGGTGGAGGGTGGAAACAGATGCTGGTTTTACCGCTCACACGTTCAGGTGTATATGCAGGTAAACTGACGATTGTACTCATGCTTCTGGCGGGTACGCAAGCATTGTTGCTGATGTCCATTCTGCTGGCAGGCATGATTCACGGCATTACGATGCCAGTACCATGGGGATTCTTGGCGAGTAAACTGCTACTTGGGTTGCTGGCCTGTGTACCCCTGGCTGCCCTGCAGATGTTCGTTTCATTGATGTGGAGCAGCTTTGCCGCACCGCTCGCACTGAATTTTGCACTGACCATACCGAATATTCTCATTGTAAACTCTGCGACATATGGGCCGTATTATCCATGGGCACAACCGATGATTCTGATGACACCCGTGGACGGTGCAGGTTTCGGAGCCTACAATGTTCCACTGATCACAATGCTGGCGGTTGTTGGAGGCAGTGCTGTTATTTTCATTGGAATCGGCATGATGTATTTTGCGAAAAAAGAAATCTGAATAATCCGTTACACCCTTGGTTATCGTAGATCAAAATCCTCTTTAAGCAAAACATGCAAGCTCTATTGTATGTATGCTTCAGGAGGATTTTTTCTAATGTCTGACCCACCCATCATGAATGGTCAACTCGCTAACGAATCTGAGGAGTCTTAATCATGGATTTGAAGTGATCTCAGCAATCTAAGGAACCTGAGACATGTTATAACCAATGAAACAACCGTTTGCAGTGTTTATGACAGGAGATTATGGGGATTAACGTGTCTGATGTTCCTTAAAATTTAAAAAGGGCACATGGACGCCAAATAAGATGTCCTGGGTTCTTTAGAAAATCGTTTAGCCATCCGCCAGAATCAGCTGACGTGGAATTGAACTTCAAGGTTGTTAGAGGCTTAATTTGATCCTTGTATAACTTGTCTGCCTTTGCAGGCACCTCCTAAGTAAATCAAAATTCCAAGTATTACCTCACACATCATGTGAATTGAAACATAGATTGTAAGCAAAATGAGACGAGAATCTGGTAAAATAAAAAAAGCTGTTTCTAGGCAGGCTTACATGGTTATTCGAGGGTAGGCCCATTTTTGTAAGGGATAATTAATCCCTGCTGTTAGATGAAGATATTGGCTGAGAAAAGAGGGGTAAGCCTTGGATATTAATAAAACGGAAACCCTGAAGCGCATTATTTCTGAGGGAAGTTCTTACCAATCACTGTTTTTTAACCATCCGGATGCCATTTATGTAATGGACATCCATGGAAACTATATTGATGCTAATCCCTCGGTAGAGCGGATATCTGGGTATACACTGGATGACTTGATTCGTATGAATCAGAGTGAGATCTGTCCTCCGGACAGTGAAAATTCACGCAAACAATACATTAAAGAGGTACTGGCTGGACGTTCAGTCAGTAATCCCATTACTTTTTATCATAAAGATGGTTCCCTGAAACAGGCAGAGATAACGTATGTGCCTATAACGGAGGGAAAAGAAGTTGTCGGAATCTATGGCATTGCCAAAGATGTTACCGATATCCTGGAAGTGCAACGTGAGCTTAAGGAGGCACAGGAGAAATATCAGGTGCTGGCTGACCATGCACAAGATCTGATTACAACTTGTGCTACGGATGGCGAGTTGTTATACGTTTCCCCTTCCGTGTACACCTTACTGGGTTATAAGCCGGAGGAAGTCATAGGAAAGTCCTTCAAGGATTATTGTTATTCGGGAGATTATCCGGACCCTATGGATCTTTCCAAGATCGGCAATGGCTGCAAGATGCGTGTGTTGCACAAGAAGGGACATTATATCTGGATGGAGACATTGGCGAAACCTGTTGCTGGAGAGCGTGGCAAGAGTGTCCAGATTGTTAGCATCAGCAGGGATATCACCCAGCATAAGGATGCGGAAAGACGTCTTCGGGAAAGCCGTCAGCGATACAGATCGTTGTTCGAACATAACCCGGCAGCTGTGTATTCATTGAATCTGGAAGGTAAATACAGCGCAGTGAACAGCAAACTGGTGCAAATGTTGGATATTCCGCGCAATAAGCTTATTGGCCAATCTTTTTTATCCAATCTGGATAAATGCGAAGTGCAATATGGCAAACATTATTTTGACATGGTGAAGCAAGGCGAACCGCAATATTATGAGACCCGAGTCGTCAATTCAAGTGGTCGGAAGATTGAAGTATCTGTTACGAATGTGCCCATTATTGTGGATAAGGAAATGGTGGGCGTCTATGGGATCGTGTCCGATATTACCGAGCGCAAGGAATACATGGAACGGATTCAGGAGCTCAGCAAGCAACATGAGCTGATTCTCAACACGGTTACGGAAGGAATATTTGGTTTGGATGCGGATGGAATCACCATGTTTATGAATCCAGCAGCAGCTTCGATGTTCGGTTATGAGGCGAAAGAATTCATTGGCAAAAACTCACATCCCATCATCCACCACACCCGTGCAGACGGAAGTCATTTGCCACAAGAAGAATGCCCGATTCACATGACCGTGTTGGATGGACAGATACGTTCAATCAAGGAAGATGTGTTCTGGCGTAAAGATGGCAGCAGCTTTCTGGTGCAGTATCAGGTGACGCCGATTATTGAACAGGGACAGATTCAGGGCGCTGTGGTTGTGTTCAATGATGTGACTGGCGAACGTGAAATTGTACGTGCCAAAGAGACAGCTGAGCTGGCAGCTCAGGCCAAGTCGGAATTTCTGTCGATGGTTAGCCATGAGATCCGGACACCGATGAATGGGATCGTGGGTATGACAGAATTGTTGATCGGTACCGATTTATCGGAAGAACAGCGTGAATATGCCGAGATTATTCGAGACAGCGGCGATGCTCTGCTGAACATTCTTAATGATATTTTGGACTTCAGTAAGCTGGAATCCGGGAAAATGGCACTGGCTTATGAACCATTTGCATTACGCAAGATGTTGGAACAGGTTGCCGAACTGTTTAAACCGCGTGCAGATGAGAAACATCTGGAGATCAGATATCGTCTCAATCCGAGCATCCCTGAGTTCATGGTCGGTGATGCCATGCGTATCCGGCAGATTCTGGTGAACTTGGTTGGCAATGCGCTCAAGTTCACAGATCAGGGAAGCATTGAGGTTGCCGTGGATATTATCAAGGGCAGAAAGCCTGAAGACAGTGTTCTTGATTTTGCGGTACAAGATACGGGAATTGGCATCCCCGCTGACAAGCTGGATCAGTTGTTTCAGTCTTTCTCTCAACTACACCCGGTGATTAACCGGAAGTATGGTGGTACCGGACTGGGACTGGTGATCTCCAAGCGACTCGTGGAGATCATGGGAGGCAGTATCAGTGTCGAGAGTATAGAAGGGGAAGGCTCAACCTTCCGGTTTGCTGTTCCTGCGGCGAGTGTAGATGCTTCGGCAGAACAGACAGCAAGTCAGTTCCATCATGATCGCACACGTCAAAGTGATAAGGTGGCCATGCGTATTCTGGTGGCGGAGGATCATCCGGTGAACCGGAAGATTTTGCGAGAATATCTGGAGAAGCTCGGATACCACGCAGATGTATGTACCAATGGTGTGGAGGCAATTGATGCCATCTCTCAGAATGCTTATGATATTGTCCTGATGGATATTCATATGCCTGTGATGGATGGACTGAAGGCGACAGACCTTTTACACCGCCTAATTCCACAGGATCGCATACCTCCAATCATCGCAGTTACAGGCAATGCCAAACGTGAAGATAAGGAAGCTTGTCTGGAGATTGGTATGCGTGACTTTATTAGCAAACCGGTTATGCTGAGTGAGTTGAAGCGGGTGTTACAGCAATGGGGGCCAAGGGACGAACCTCAGCTTGCAACAAAATGAACAACTACTCAAATCAATTATGAAATTGATTCATCTGGCTGTGAAAAATAATAAACGCAAACATGCCAATAATCCTCTACTGATGGAGTGTTATTGGCATGTTTGCGTTGGCAGGCTTTTGAAGTTGAGCCGAAGCATATAAAGTGGAGTTGTACACGAATGGCTTATACCAGTGTCAGACGATTGATATTACCAGATAGGATTTCACAGGAGCTATTGAATTTCTCACGTTCCGTTGCATCCAGATTCAATTCGATAATCTCCTGAATGCCATTGCCACCGATGATTGCAGGAACACCGACGCAGACGTTATGTTGCTCGTACTCTCCGTCCAGAATAGCCGATACGGCGATGATCTTGTGTTCATCATTGAGGATGGAACGGGTGATATGCGCGAGGGCGTTGCCGATCCCGAATTGGGTAGAGCCTTTGCGAGTGAAGATTTCCCAGCCGGCATCCTTTGTTTTGCGTGCAATATCCTCCAGATCCAGATGTTTGAAGCGCTCCTTGTGCTGATCCATGATGTGCATAATCGGTTTGCCACCGATGGTCACATGGGACCAGGCGACGAACTGGGATTCTCCATGCTCTCCGAGAGCATAACCATGCACACTGCGTGGATCGATGGAGAAGACTTCAGACAGCAGTGTTTTGAGCCTTGAAGAGTCAATGGACGTGCCTGTACCGATGACATGCTCACGCGGAAGACCAGATAATTTCCATACCATATAAGTTACTATGTCAACCGGATTAGCAGCGACGACAAAAATCCCGTTAAATCCACTGTTCATGATCGGGACCACGATGTCTTTGGCAATCGATTCCGCTTCCTCCAGAATATCCAGCCGTGTCTGTCCTGGCTTGGGATTCGCCCCGGCAGTTAAGATAATAACATCCATATTGCCACAATCGGCGTACGTGCCTGCATATACCTTGGTGCGGTTATGTGTGAAGTCCATACAATGGGAAAAATCCAATGCCTGTGCTACAGCACGGTCATACGTCCGGTCCACCATCATAATTTCCCTGCATATCGATTGATTAATCATGGAATACGCACAACTCGAACCGACAAGACCCGCCCCGATGACCGCTACTTTACCTGATTTGCCTAACACTGCCGTTCAGCCCCCATTACATTGATATTTATCCTGACTTACGCGTCCTATGTTAAGTATAGTCCTTTATTTTATGCCGGAATGTACTTCTACGTTACATAAGATAACACACGAAAAAGCTGCGCAGCAATGATATCCGCTATCGCGGGAGCGTATTGGAGTAAAGGAGTTAACAAAATTGACATGAATAATTCATAATCTTATGATTTGACGGCGTTTGCACCTGTGTCATTCGACATGACAGCATTCATGCTCGTTGTCGGATTGGGGGTTATTTATGCGGATCATATACCTGACAAAACTTCTTAGGAATCCGCAGAAACAGAACAAAACCGCCAAAGGGATCTGCCGAGAAGCTGACGAATACATACGGACAAGCAAAAGATAAGCATACTTGATCCATGAGACAGGTTGCCCCGATCCGATGACGGTTCCAAAAAAAGGAACGCTGAAGCCATAATGTTTTTATCCAAGAATCAATTTCATAACTCACTAAAGGTATTATGAAATTGATTCCCAAAAGACTTCATTCCGGGAGGGAATTAATGATGATTGAAGAAGCAGGAGCAACGACGGAAACGGCCAAGAGCCTGGGCATAGGTGCCAGTACTCTTCGTAAATATGCGGCTGCACTGGAAGAACAGGGATACCGGTTCGAACGGTCAGCCAACAAATCCAGACTATTCAAGTCCGACGACATCGAGTGCATTGAACGGCTGATGACTGAACTCAGAGAGCATAATCTACCCCTGGCTGATGCTGTGGTGACTGTATTGGCTCCAGAAGTACCTGTAGCTGTAGTAGAAGTAGATGTCCCGGTGGTGGGAATTGAAGGTCTGTCAGAGACGGAATGTGCAGCGACAGTCATGTCATCCGTATTCCCTGAAGAACCTGAAATAATGGGTAATCTGAGATCCTATGAAGGTCTGGGGCAACTGGTAAGTGAGGTGACTTATGGTGCCGTGGAACAACAGCAGGATGATCGGGTACAGCTGCTGCAACAGCGGGTCGATGAACTGGAGCTGACCCTTCAGCATCTGGCTGATACACATATGGCTCTTCAGGAACAGATGGAAAAACAGCGTCTATGGATGAACGAGAAGCTGGAAGAGGAGCGGGATCGTGAACTCGTAACCAATCTGCGCAGTTTTCAGGGAAGAAAACGCAAACCCAAAGGAGTATCCCTGCGTATGTTGTTCGGGTTCCTGCCCAAGAAGCATAAGGAAGCTTGAGCAACAGGCATTTACCCATCGTGATTTTGCATTATGGGCCTGATATAATAAGCTCCATACAACATGAAGACTGGCAACGAACTGCTCAGTATAGATAAAGACTGAGTGGATCAGGAAGCTGGCGTGGGAGGATCTGTGGAGCTGCGACGAAGTTGGCAAAGATTGCTCGGACTATGGACGGATCGTCCTCGGCGGGAAGGCACGACCATTGCTGAGCGTTATACAATACAGGAATTGCTGGGTATGGGGAGTTATGGGCTGACATACCTGTGTACAGATGACCAGAACGGCAGGGAAGTGGCGTTGAAGGAGTCCAAACCTAGCAAGGGCAAACTCTCTGCGCACCTGTTGGAGCGGGAGGCGGACGTGATGAGACGTCTGCATCATCCGGCGATCCCTGATCTATTGGATGTGTTCACATCCGGGAGACGAAGTTATATCGTTACCGAGTATATTCGTGGACAGACGCTGGAAGATTGCATATTTGAGCAAGGTCTTCGATATACGGAGCGGGAATGTGTGGAATTGGCAGGTCAACTGCTGGCTCCGGTGGCTCATGTGCATGAGCAGGGATATATTCATGGAGATGTGCGGATTCCCAATGTTATTTTACGTGAAGGGACGGTGCATCTGATTGACTTTGGCCTGGCGAGACGCTTGGGGGAGCCGTTGTTGCCGGAGCTGAAGCGACGTATGCGTGAAGTCCCTGAGCCTGAAGATGAACCGGCTACACCGGATCATGATTTGCAGGATATCGGCCACTTTCTTCTCTTTATGCTGTATTCGGCTTATGAGCCAGAGAAGGGCCGTGAACCCGCCAGCTGGCAGGAGGAACTTAAGCTTACGCCGGAATTGCACCAGATGCTGGAGCGACTCCTTGGACTCCGGCCAAGTTATGAGGGTGGGGCGACAGAGTTACAGGCAGAGATTGAGAATGTGTTGCTGAAATTACAATGAAATAAGCTCTGTAGGCGGACCTATATTATCCGTGACCTCTTCGTATGATATCTGCAGGGGTCTTTTTCCTTTTTACTGATAAATGCAAAACGTATCAAAACAGTGGGTTGAATGATATAATGAATAACAATTATACGTTGAAGGAGGCGATTCATCATATGCTTAAAAAACTGGAAGGCGATCATGCCGAATTATTCAAAACGTGGTTTCATAGCAAAAAAGACACCATTGTGGATATTGAAGGTAAGCATTATTTAATCAAGCCGCTGGAAAACGTGGTTCAGGAAGAAATAGAAAGTGATCTGGAGCTCAAAACTTTAATTATGCGAGCCAAAAAAGATATTTCTTCGGGTAGGGTCTACTCTACAGATGATATAATTGACGCAATTGAAAAAGGGAATTTATAGATGTTGATCCAGTGGACACCTTCAGCAAGACAGACTCTCGCTCAAATCGGAAGTGTTCGTTTCACTCAGGAAGAGACAAAGCTCTATAAGATTGAACTAGTTCGAAGAATTGAGATGAAAGTGGCTGTCATGGCGGAATCCATGCCAGCTCAGGAACCATCCTGGCAAGGGACGTACCGGATATTAGTTGATAAATTTAAAGTGTATTATTCGTTCTCCATGGACAAGCGAATTTGCTACATTGAAGCATTAAGACATCAAAATCAGCAAAATTGATACATACTGATATAGAAACAATAAAGGGGTGTTCTGTTAGCCGTGTGTATGGCTAGCGAACACCCCTTTATTACATATTCATTTATTGTAGCGTCTAATAAGCTGGTGTGTGATCATTGCTCTTTAAAAGCAGTCGTGTTAGCAGCTTAGCTGGAGCTGTATTTTCTGCTTTTGTAATACCCGGAGCCACTACGGCTATCCCGGTATTTCACATCCGAAGAAGAATAGCGCTTGTAGGAACGCTTGCCTGAGGAACTACTGTGACGTTTATATGAGCGCCTGTCTGAGGAGCTATGACGTTTGCGGTGAGATGAAGATTTGGAATCGATAAGTTTGCCGATAATCTTTTTGAACATGAGCTTTCCCCCTTTCGACTTCAACTGTTTTAAGCATATACGTGGCCAGATATGGAGGGGTTTCGATTTTTTCATGGATAATTGTATTCATTGGACAGGAGCTTGGCGTATAATAGGATGTTGCTGATTGTACGGAATTTTTTATTTTGAGCGTTTAGCGTTACAATAGAGGACAGGATAAGATTTTAACGGACAGGAGTAGTTATTATGATTACATTGAAGACCAAAGAACAGATTGAATATATGAAAAAAGCCGGAGAAATTCTCGCCGCATGCCATAGAGAAATTGCAAAGATGATTCGTCCAGGCATTACGACACAGGAGATCGACCAGTTTGCAGAAGCTTTTATGAAGAAAAATGGCGCTACGCCGGAACAAAAGGGATATAACGGATACCAATATGCGACATGTGCGTCGGTTAATGATGTGATCTGTCACGGGTTTCCGGGAAAATATGCACTGAAAGACGGCGATATCGTTACAATCGACATGGTCGTTAATCTGAATGGCTGGCTGGCGGATTCGGCTTGGTCATATGCCGTAGGTGAAGTGACTCCGGAAGCACAACATCTGCTGGATGTAACCAAAAACTCTCTGTACAAAGGCATTGAACTTGCCGTGGTGGGCAACCGGATCGGAGATATCTCCAATGCGATTCAAGTGTATGCAGAAGGTGAAGGCCTATCGGTTGTGCGTGAGTTTATCGGACACGGCATTGGTGAGAAGATGCATGAGGAACCACAAGTCCCTCACTACGGTCCGCCTCATCGGGGTCCGCGTCTCAAGGAAGGCATGGTTATTACGATCGAACCGATGCTGAATATTGGTACGTTCCGAAGTAAGCTGGATTCAGATGGATGGACTGCTCGTACTTTGGATGGAAGTCTGTCTGCCCAGTATGAACATACGATTGCGATTACGGCGGATGGTCCAGTGGTTTTGACAGCACAATAATAGCCAAAAGCAGCTACAATGTGACGATATTTGCATTATTTCAAGGCGGCCCACGTTTGTGAACCGCCTGTTTCGGTTTAAACTATTAAGAAGTGATAACACAGAGCCAGTGGTAAGTGATCTCAGCTGACAAGGGTTAACCTTGCGTCCACTTGGCAACAAGGAGGTAATTTTGGTGTCTTTAAATAAACAGATCGTACTTGCTTCTCGTCCCGAAGGTGCCCCGTCCAGAGAGAATTTCAAATTCATTGATGCACCTCTTCCTGAACCGGAAGCTGGGCAAGTCCTGGTACGTACATTATATTTGTCGGTTGATCCATACATGCGGGGCCGCATGAAAGATACAAAATCCTATGCTGCACCGTACGCGTTAAATGAAGTGATTAAGGGTGGAGCCATTGGACAGGTTGTGGAATCTTCGGAACCGAATCTGCGCAAAGGTGACCTCGTATCCGGTATGTGGGGCTGGCAGCAATATGCCGCAGTGAATACGGCTGATCTTTCGCTAATTGATACCGAAGAAGCACCAATCACGGCTTACCTCGGTGCGCTGGGCCTGACGGGTCTGACGGCTTATTTTGGTATGGAGGACATCGGCAAACCGAAGGACGGCGAAACGGTTGTTGTATCGGGAGCAGCCGGAGCGGTAGGCATGATTGCAGGTCAGATTGGTAAAATTGTGGGAGCACGCGTGGTTGGCATTGCAGGCTCTGATGAGAAATGCGCTTATTTGAAAGAAAAGCTGGGCTTCGACGTGGTGTTGAACTACAAGAAGGAGCAGGATATGTCAGCGGCCATTGAACGGGCTTGCCCGGACGGCGTAGATGTCTACTTTGACAATGTTGGCGGTGACATCTCGGATGCAGTCTTGCGCCACATCAATCGGAATGCACGTATTCCGTTATGCGGTCAGATTTCGTCTTATAATCTGGAGAAACCGGATATAGGCATGCGACCACAGACGTTGCTGTTAACAAATACAGCATTAATGAAAGGTTTCCTGCTGGGTGACTATACGAAATCCTTCAAGGAAGGCCGCGCCAAGTTGGCGAAATGGATCAAGGAAGGTCATATCCAGTATGAAGAAAACATTGTGGACGGGTTCGAACAGACGCCGGAAGCATTCATGGGCCTCTTCTCGGGAGATAATCTGGGCAAGCAACTGGTTAAGGTTGCAGATCCTGAATAGATATTGAATGGTTTACATGTACAATTAGGTTGAAAACGAAAAGACACGTTCTGCACACCGAGGGTGCAGCAGAACGTGTTTTTTTTATCTGTAAATCTGTGGGTGGTCTATGTAGGGTGACTAGTGTTCGGCGACCAGCACCTCTTTGTAGTGTTTGTACATATATACACGCCAGCGTACAATCATGCCAAAAGCCAGCAGGAAGAACAATCCGCCTGTTTGCGGAATACTTACATATCGCTGAATGACTTCATGCAGGATCAGGCGTACGGCCAGCAATCCAAGCAAGATAAAAGCAAAGCTGCGAGAACGTGTGGCAAAAATTTCTTCACCTACTCGTTCAAACCGTGTACTGCGAATAAGGGGATAGGAGAAGAGGAACCAGCCCACCAGAAACGCAATGAATGCCCAGAGTAGAGGAACATGTGTCTCCGGTACAACAAACATGAGAAATCCTGTGCTCATGCCGAGCGGAGGAATAAGGATTTTACGAATGGTCACCGGTCTGTGACTGGCTTTCATGCGGATGAAGATGGCAAGCAGTGCCATGACGAGCATGCCCACGGTTGCTCCGATTTGCAGGTAGTACGGACTGATTTGAGCCACGTAGAACTCCCTCTTTCTGGAATAATATGTTATCCGGAGATCCGGAACTCAGTACGAATTGCCGGAATTTTCAGTTCCTATTATATCACAAACGCAGAAAGCCGATAGAAAGCTTAGTGTATCATATACCCGATATGTATTCACAGGGTGTATTTGAAAATTTTGTATTATTGTGCCCGTTGTAAGGCCGTTTATTCGATTAAGGGGAAATCATGCAATGATTGGACAACAATGGATGTATATCAAGCTTATCGGCTCACATCATAGAGGGTGGCTTGCAGGTAATACAGATTGGTTGGTACATGTGGTCAGCCTCATATGTGCAAGTGTACTAGCTTTTTTGCTGGTTATCTACAGTTACATCTTATGGATGAAATATAGCAGTAGGCACAGGGAAAAGGTTAAGACGGTACTGATGCAGGAATTACTTTCCGAGGATTCAGTGTTACAGCAGTATCTGGGCCAAGGAGAAGTGAAAGCAGACTTACTGAATATGAGTGGAGATCAACAGAGCGTTTTGCAGCAGCTGTTATTGCAACGGCTTGCTCAAGATCCGGTAGAGCACGAGACTCTGCGAATTCGTCTGTTATCCTGGCAAGTCTTTGGAAGTTCATACCGGTCGGTTCTGAAGACGGGAAAGTGGAGTGAACGGGTCAACACGTTGTTATATATTGAACAGTTTCATATGATAGAGCTTCTGCCCAGGTTAGAAGATATGCTGCGGGTTACTTCCTGTACGCCGCTTGAACGCTTCATCATATTGCGCATATATGCCAGAACCGGTTATTTCAGAATCGTGAAGGAATTGTTGCGTGAGCAATATGTATGGTCCGATTCGCAGTATCTGCAGATTCTGCTGTTGCTTACCGATTCATCCTGGACTCGTCTGAAGGATCATTTCAAGGACGTACCTTATCAGGTCCAGTCTAATATCGTCAATGCCATTCGTATTCGGGATGACCAGACGGAGGGTGCCGTTGTTCTACTGGAGAAGCTCATTCTTGGAGAGGATGCATTGCTCCGTACCCACGCTTATCAGGCATTGGCTCAAGTGAGCAGAGGTCGCGAAGAGTTGCTGAAGGGGCTATTGCTGGTATGGAACGAATCTGGTGAGGAGAGGCAACGCTCTGAAAGACTAACAGTGACCCAGCTTATGGGTACTGTTCATGCGGATGCTTTTATTCCTAGATTGAAGGTAATGATGGGTGATCCTTCTTTTCAGATCCGACAGGAAGCGGCGAACTCTCTTGCCCGATACGAGCAGGGACTTGAAGAGCTCCGGGATACGGCTGTAAACCATCCGGATAAATATGCAAGGCAGATAGCGGAAGAAACGCTGGAAAGGATGCAGTATGGACGAAAGATGGATTGAGTTGCTGCGGAGTTTTGTTTTGGCATGTTACGAGGGGATATTTATCTATCTGGTGTTAGCGATTGTGATGTGCAGTGTTCTGGTAGTTGCTGCCGCTCGCACATTGATTCGCCGGAGGGATCTGGACCCGCTGCAATATCATGAGATGCTGGATGAAGAACTGGCTCCTGCGGTATCCCTGCTTGTTCCGATGCGGAATAGCGAGGATACGATCGTACAGCGAATCAGCTGTCTGCTGGATATTCAGTATGCACGCTATGAGGTTATTATCATTAATGATGGATCAGAGGATGAGGCCATGCGGCGTCTAAAAGAAACCTATGATCTGATACCCATTCGGAGTAAAGTTCATTATTCGGGACTCGGTCAGGAGACGGCTCAGATTAAATGTGTCTACCAATCCAGATTACATCATTGTCTGGTTGTGATCGACAAGGCGTATGGGGGACGAATGGACTCCCTGAATGCCGGTCTGAATATCTCGCAATATCCTTATATCGCCTCTGTTGGACCCAGGACAGTTCTGGAACGAGATGCATTGGTGAAGATTATGAAACCCGTTATGGATGCTCTCCGGGGAGAAGAGGTCGTTGCTTGTAGTGGACGAGTAGATCTCATGGCCTCCCGAAATACGAATCAAACGGATTCAACGGATAACAGCACACGACTTACGGACAGTACGTTGTATGTAATGCAGACCATTGAATACGTGCGTGCTTTTCTGATTAGCGGTGTGGGCCTTGTTCGTTACAATATTAATGTGCTTTTATTTACGTCTGAAGTATTCGGTATATTCAAAAAGAACCGGGTGTTGGAAGTTGGGGGTTACAAGCGCGATGACCAGGTCGCTCACATGGAACTGGTGATGCGGTTACAGAAACATATGAAGCAGATTCGGGAACGTGGCCGTATTATATATATTCCCGATCCGATCTGCAGGGTAGAAGTACCCGGTACATGGCATCAGCTGTGCAGACAGCGTATCGGTTGGCACATGCAGCTTGCAAGCAGTCTATGGACTCAGCGGAGCATGATCTTCAATCCGGCCTATGGCTGGATGGGGATGGTATCCATCCCGTATTTTATTTTGATCGAATTGTTGGGGCCTGTGTTGGAACTGGGAGCAATCGTGCTGTTCATTGCAGGCATAGGGCTACAGTGGGTGGATATTAACCTATGCATCATTCTCGTTCTGCTACTGACCCTCTATGGTTCCTTGTTGTCCGCAAGTGTGGTGATGTTCGAAATATGGTGTTCACGCAAGGCATATACGTCCCGAGAGGTGACATGTCTGCTGTTGTATGCATGTACGGAGACGTTCTGGTTCAGACCGCTGAATAACATATCCCGTATATATGGCATGTTGCAGGCTATGGGATTGCGGAAGGCAGAGGAAAAGGACAGCAGACATGAATTAGGGTAATCTAACGACCGATCCTGAGAATACCTTGGAACAGAGCAAGGAGGAATACGCTTCATGAAAAAAAGTTACAGGCCAGCCACGATGTGGACGTTGGCTTGTTTTACAGTGGTATCGGTGGTGCTGGTTGTCCCCTGGATTATGTGGCAATCCCAGGCCCCGGTTCCACTGAACATCATGATTATTGACAAGAGCAGACCGGATTTGTCCTATCAGGGGCACAAGGGGTTGGTTTGGCTTCTGAATCAACAGAAGATTGTACAGCACACAGGGGAATACTACTCGTATGAAGAGGATTATTACGGCTATGATCTTCAGAACGGGCTTCCACGGATGAAGCAACTGCTGCCTGATGAGGTGACAGATACGGATCTGATCTATCTGACGGCGAATCGGAGTAGTCTGTCTGCACAGAAGAGTGAAGGGAAACAAGGCGGAATCTATGAAGGATTAACGATATATGATGTGCAGAAGATTCGCGAGGCTGCGTATAAAGGGGTAACGATTGTTGCCGAATACAGTGCATTGGCAAATACGGCTTCCAAGATGACAAGAGAGCAACTATACCCCATCTTGGGCGTGAATAGCAGTGGATGGCAGGGGAAATCGGTATCTAATCTGCAAAGTATAGAAGAAGTACCCCGCTGGGTTAGGGCGCACTATGAGCAGCAGGAGAAGAAGAAATGGTCTTATCATGGAGCGGGTATGCTGCTGATCCATATGGATGGACAGGTCATGGTACTGGAGAAAGGTCCGGATGTGAAGACAGGCAATATACAGATTGCATTTACACCGGAAGGCAGTGATTGGAGCGGTATAACTCAGGATATTCATTACAATGGTTGGTTCGATATCATTGTGCCGCAACAGAAGAATTCCATACTGGCCTGGTATAAGACGGATCTGACGGAGACAGGTGAGCAGAAGCTGGTGGATGCAGGAATTCCTGCGGAATTTGCTGCACTGGTCCGGTACGACGACTATAATCGGTCGTATTACATGGCAGGGTCCTTTGGAGAGATGAAGCATTATTCCTTCTGGCGCCGAATCCGGGGATGGGAGGTCGTCCGGTCCAAACTTACGCCAGATCAGAAAGATATTCCGGACATGTTCTACTGGAAAGTGTACGTGCCCGTGATGAAGCATATTTTGAATGAAGTGCAGGACGGACGGCAGCAATGGCCATAGATAGATTATCGAGAACCGTTTCGATGGAAAAAGGGAAGCCAAAGTCCATTCCACCTTTCGAGAGGAACGGGAGATGTACATAATAGAGAAGTGCGTGTTGTGAGTGGCAAAAGTGTGGTTGAGAGACAGGGCGGATCAAGTAAGGATCAGATGGCCAGGTGAAATGGGACTGGGTAGATTGAATACGTTTCAGACTCTTACCACCATGAACAATGGGAGTTGTAGCTAGATCTGAAGCGCCGTACGTAGCACGTTCTAACGAACTCAGCACATCTTATTTGGTCTAATTTGGTACGTTGGTAAATGTAACGAATCACAGACACGTTAAATGACGGAATATACTCGTTATTCCTGTCCCACAGCCAGTTTTCTGCGAAATAGGACGTGTGGAGTTCTAGTTGTTGTTATTCGCTCTAATTGCCGCTATAGAGTGTCCTAGGTTCGTTAGATTTTGGTCAGAGGGCACCGATCATGGCATGACCCAACCGAGGCGTCCCTTTTTCTTCTGTATTAAAAGAAATTGTAAAGAAAGAAATTATAAAGAACACAACCGATGAAAGATGAATTCAAAGTGGATGTTAATGTGTTAAAAGGCATTGGCGTAACTATAACATTATTACTGTCAAATCTATGGGATGTAGCAGTACACGGCAATCAAAAAGGACTGCAGATCCTATGCAGTCCTTTTTCATGATGCAATGCGTGGCTTAACTAGTCCTGGTGGAGATGCCGGAGTCCGTGCAGGAAGGCGGATACGGTCAGACGCAGACTTTCGTCCGGATCAAAGTCCATGTTGAAGCCGCCTTGTGCCTCAATGGAGGCAAATCCATGGCAGAGGCTGCGCAAACCACGAACGGCGTGCAATGCTTCCGCTTCGGTGAGCGGGTATGGCTGCAAGCTGTGCAGCAGCAACTCCAGCGTGGCTGTGCTGGCCTCGGCGAGCTGTGGCTCCTCGCGGTCCGGGGCATGAAATGAGGCTTCGTACAGCCCGGGGTGCTCGCGGACGAAGCCAATGTATGCCGCAGCGATGGCCTGGATGGCATCATCGCCAGTGCGGTCAGCGATAGCCGCGGTTAATGCGCGGCTGAGCTGTTGTACGGACATCAGCGCCATTTCCTGGCGAAGCCCGGGAAGTCCGCTGATGTGGTTGTAGAGCGACGGCGAGCGCACATCCAGCCGCTGTGCCAACGCGGCGAGTGTCAGCGCCTGAAAGCCGTCGCTGTCAGCAAGCTGGGCGGCGGCGCTGAGCAGAGCGCCGCGATCCAGCCCTTGCCGGGGGCTCATCGTTGCCCCCCGGCAAGATCAAACCGCTGCTGTGCATCAGCGGTTGCCGCGCGCATGGCGGCCGCGGGCTGGCGCAGCATCCGTCCGTGGCCTACAGCCAGCACGGACGGTTCCAGCTCCGCCAGGCGCTTCGCGCTGGCCAGAGCCGCTTCGCGGTTCCACGTCGCCAGCGCAGGGAACGGGAAGAGCGGGCGCACGCGGCCGGATACGGCAAGGCCGCCTTGCAGCTGGTACGCGTCGCCAGCGATGAGCACGCGGCTGCGCGTATCCATGAAGGACATATGCCCCGGCGTATGTCCTGGTGAGGCAATGGCGACCAGTGAACCAATCTGGTCAGCGTCATCCAGCAAGTGGTTTGGCTGGGTGCGCACCGCTTTGGGCTTAGGCACGCCGCCGCGTACCGGGGTTTGTGGCTCACCGGGAAGAAGGGAAGTATCACCCGCCAATAGCCGGGCATCCCGTCTGGAGATGAAGACCTCGACTTGAGGCATTGCCTCTTTGAGACGATCCAATGCACCAATATGGTCGCTATGAGCGTGAGTCAGAATGATCTTGGTAATGGGTTTTCCAAGGGACTGGGCAGTTGCCAAAATCCCCTTAAGACTGACCGGTATTCCGGCATCAATCAGGGTTAATCCATCTTCCTCTTCAACCAGGTATACGTTCACAGGGAAGAGTCTTGGGAAAAACGTAACTTGAACGACATCAAATTCTCGGGTAATACGCATCGTTAAACCCTCCTTAAAACTAATGGTATTAGTATAATAACTAATAGGATTAGTTTTAGCAATAGCTGTTGTTCATTTTATTCAAATAAAAAAAATTTTAAATAATGATGCACTTTACAAAAAAAGCGTTTTCAAATTGAAGATTACCGATTATAATAATCACGTAAGCCCTTTCATATGTCTATCTTATTGGAGCCCTTCGCGTAGCGAAAGGCTCACTTTTTTGTTCTTTTTTGGATTGAAATAAAGACGGGATGTTAATCCTAGCTTAATTGTGTTGATGAGCTGTAAGTATTGGTATAACAGGAAAAATCACGTTTGATCTCCATCCTGGACGAAAGTTGACAAACATAACTGTTATTCATATAATGACAGTTATACTTACCTTGGGTTGAAGTTCATCGGTGTTGTAAGCCGGGAAGGAGTAAGTTATGAACAGCGAATTTACCATAGCGGTGCATTGTCTTGTTTTTCTGTCGATGAGAGATGAGTGTATGGCCAATAGTGAAGATTTGTCCCAGAGTGTGGGTACACACCCGGCCAGAGTCCGTAAGGTACTTAGTGTTCTGCGCAAGCATGGTTACCTGACGACCAAGGAAGGTGCTCATGGTGGGTACTTGCTTAGCCGTCCAAGTGAAGAGATCAAGCTGGGAGAATTGTACAGACTGGTAGCTGGTGGTTCACTCGGTCCCAACTGGTGCTCAGGGGAGTCCGGTTCATCGTGCGTGGTATCTTCCAATATGCAGGATGTGATGGGGAACATTTATAATGGTGGCGAAGAGGCGCTCAGCGCTTATTTTGATCGTATATCCATTCAGGATGTGAAAGAACGCATAGGTCATGGGGAAACGTTGAACTTATCGCTGAAAGGATTATCTGCAAAGGAGAAGTCCTGACGGAGTCCACAACGAATGGTCCTCCATGAATATGGTCTTGGTTTAGTCAGGCATGGTGGACAAGTTACGGCATGGGCGTGTGCTCCGGTGAAAGATCCATTGATGTTCTCAAGCGATTCCGGGCATAACCTGAACACAGATGAGGAGACATCGTCTGCGCTGATGTTATTTTCGGAAGGAAAATCCCTGGTAGAGTAAACTTCGAGATCACCTTGCGAAAGTAAAGAAGTATAAACAAATTAGATTCTGGGGAGTGGAACACATGTCAGGCATTGAAAAAAATGAAACACTTCGCGTTATTAGCGAACGCCATGCTGTCAAAAAGTACGAAAAAGGGTTTGAATTGCCTGAAGCTGATCTCAATGCGATTTTGACAGCAGCTGCGGAAGCACCATCTTCATGGAACCTGCAACACTGGAGATTCCTCGTGATTGAATCCGAAGCAGATAAAGCGAAATTGCTGCCAGTTGCTTACGGTCAAAGTCAGATCGTGGAAAGTTCGGTTACGATTGCTGTTCTTGGAGATTTGGAAGCAAACCGTAACACCGTAATCTACGATCAAGCTGTTGAAGCAGGCGCACTGACTGCTGAGGTTCGTGACGCATTGGTTGGACAGATCAACGGTGCTTACCAAAGCCCGCAAATCGCTCGCGATGAAGCGATCCGCAATGCATCTTTTGCTTCCCAAAATATTATGATTGCTGCACGCTCCCTGGGTTACGATACATGTCCAATCGGTGGATATAATCCACAAAAACTGATCGAAACATTCAACATTCCTGCACGATTTGTGCCAACGTTGTTGATTACTGTAGGTAAAGCTGCACAGCCAGCTCGCCCGTCAGGACGTTTACCGTTGTCTGAGGTTGTTGTTAAAGGTTCTTTCTAAGTTAGAAAGTTAAATCTGATGATTGCATCAGTGATATAGGTATAATACAAACAGCCGCACTTTCCTGTTGAGGGAAGGTGCGGCTGTTTGGCATATTGGGGTTGTATAGAAAAGTCCAAACTCACTTTAGTGGTGACTCCAATAGATCAGATTTAACACTCAAGTGAGTTCTTAACTTCCACCATGAAATGATTACTTCTCAGGTGTCTCCGGGATTTGTGGTGCATGGAACGATTCCATGTACTCGATTGCGTTATACATCATCACTGCTGCTTCGGCGCGGGTAATCGTTTGTTTGGGATTGAAGTTTCCGTCGGCATCCAGTTCATTGATTTTGAGAACGAGTGAACGCTGAATGGCACCTTGATACTCTGGCGTAAGTTCCTGTTCGTCGGTAATATCCACAGGTTTGATATTAATCATCGGCAGACCGCCTTTGGCCTCGATGCCTTGCATCAGAAACAGTGTGAATTGTTCACGAGTAAGCGGTTTGGACGGATCGATATCCTGTGACATCTGAATGCCATTATATTGGGCGCGGATAAATGCATCACTGTACCATACGCCATCTTTTACAGCAGAGAAGTAGTCACTTGGTACCGGCATTTTGATAAAACGAATCGTGTCCAGATTCAGATTCAGTCCGTCAGCAATCAGTTGAATGCCCTGAGCGGTATTTAACTCCAGTTCAGGTTTGAACAAGCTGTCACTCACGCCTTTGATGAATCCATCTTTATGGAGAGATTCGATTTTGTCTGCTCCTGCGATACCTTGAATATCCGTGAATTGGGCCTGCGCAGCGTTGATCGGGCCTGCACTTAGAGACAGCGTGAGCAGAGCTCCCGCAGTTAATGTAGCCAGTATATTTTTTTTCATGATAGGTTCGCCTCACTTTTCCAGGGATGATCCCTTTATATAAAAGTTATTTGCCCCTATAGACGACCCTTCTGTTCAAAAGGTTGCTGTAATTTTCCAACTGAATTCCTATTCATTCAGAAAGGGCTAAGTGAAGGCACTGCCTCTAACCTTTGGATTTATTTCGATAATCTGTGGGTGAACGTCCCATCATTTTGCTGAACAGACGGGAGAAGTAGTACGGGTCTTTGAATCCAAGCTCGGAACTGATCTGCTTCACGGTCCAATCGGTAAAATCCAGATAGCGGCAGGAATGCTGAATCTTAAGCCGCAGGAAATAATCGATGGGCGAATGCCCCATAGCTTGCTTGAATAACTGAGAGTAATGAGGGACAGACAGCCGCGCGTGTGCCGCCAGTTCCTTGAGGGTGATTCCATTCTCCAGGTGCTCCAACATATATTGAACGGATTGTTCGGCCGCACGTTTGCTGCTCACGATCCCACCATCTGTCCCTGTCGTCTCCGGTCCATAAGCGAGCATACCAAGCATATAACCGATAATCTGGGAGGCATACGTCATCGTCTGCATGGAGTAACCCGTCTCAAGTGCGCCGTAACATTCATGGAACAGCTCAAGCCATTTCTGAGCCTTGGCCGGTGGCATGGTAGTAATATGATGAGTTAACAAGGGTTCTATGTAGGATAAAGCGTGTTCCCCGCGCAGATGAATCCAGAAGATGCTCCATGGTTCAGCTGCGTTGGCACCATACACATGAGGGACATGTGCAGGTAATATAACGAGGTTTCCCGGGCTGACATCATATGTCTTGCTACCATCCATCGTATACCAGCCTGTGCCTTGGACACAGTACATCAGAATGTGTGATTCACAACCATCGGGACGGTCACGGTAATGATGCTCCGCTTCGTGAAAGTAACCGATATCGGTAACATATAATCCGGACGTGACCGGATAAGCTGCGGTTTCTTGCAGCAGGGAGTCCGGAAGCACAATGAGTTTTTGCATACGAAATCCGTCAGATTTACGCTGTAGGGGTGGTCTGTTGTTAGGTCTCATACTTTGTATTATGGTGAGAGGGGGTAAGGGAGTCAATGCCAGATATGAGAGCGCTCACCGGGGGTTGTTCTCAATATAGAAAGCCACGTTACAGGAAGTGAAGCAGTTGCCCGTGAATTGGGTAAGTACATACCAGTGGGAAGAATCAGACCAATGAATATATAGGATAAGGGAGAGATTAGATATGGAACCAGTCACAACTCAGGAAACACTTTTCTATACAGGTACGTATGCGTCAGCGGATGAACCAGGAATATTCCTATGTGCGTTGAATGCGGATACAGGAGAGATGCGAATCGTCAATCACATGGATGGTGTGGATAATCCGTCTTATCTGGCGCTATCCCCGGATGGAAACTGTCTGTATGTGGCGAGTGAGACGGACGAGGGAGAGGTGTTGGTCTATCAAAGAGATGCGGCAACGAGTGAGCTGCACCTGATGGATCGAAAACAGACCAGAGGGGCTTCTCCATGTTATGTGTCCGTCTCCAAGGATGGTCAGTGGGTATTCTCATCCAACTATAGCAGCGGCAGTGTCAATGTATTCCCGGTTGGCGATCAGGGGACGCTTGGTGAGATGAGTGCATGGGTGGAGCACACGGGAAGTGGAATCAACGAAGAACGCCAGGAAGGGCCGCATGCACACTCCATTCAACCCGATCCGTCTGGGCAGTATGCTGTCGTATGTGACCTCGGTCTGGATCAGATCATTGTGTATCGCTTGGAAGAGGGACGTCTGGTTACCCATCGTGAGATGGATCAGCCACCAGGCGCAGGGCCAAGGCATCTTGTGTTCCATCCCAACTCGAAGTGGGCGTATGTGATCAACGAATTGGACAACACGGTTACGGCATTCCTGTACGATGAGCGCAGAGGGGAGTTCACTACGGTACAGCACATTTCCACACTTCCAGAAGGGCATAAAGGAGAGGGGACGGCTGCAGACATCCGAGTATCTCCATGTGGACGTTTCCTGTATGCATCCAATCGGGGAGATGACAGCATCGTGCTCTATCATATTGATCAGGAGAGCGGTGAGTTGGAGGCCGTAGAGTGGACGTCCACAATTGGGCAGACACCGCGTAACTTTAATATTTTGCCAGGCGGGATTCTGGTTGTGGCGAATCAGGACAGCAATAACCTCGTAGGTTTCCAGATCAGTGAAGAAAACGGACGTCTGACGCATAACGGGTTCAAGCTGGAACTGCCTCGTCCGGTATGTATTGCGCCTGTGGTATAAAAGTTGTAATACGGTGAAGTAAACGTGGAATATTACATCTAAAAAGTGGTCTATAAGCTGTGAAATCATGGAGAAACACATGGTTTTACAGCTTTTTTTAGTCATTTTATGAGAACATGGGAATCGTCCCATATCCGTAATTCGGTTGATTGTGATTCCAGTCGACTGAAGCAATTCGAAGAACGGGCAACGGCTAACTGAAGGAGAAATCCTTCGGCTTTTTTATGTACGAACCTTTAATCACTAAATTAGACCTATAGATGGAATTATATGTTTAATTTAAAATAAATATATTAAAGCGCTTACATAAAAAGATGGCGCTACAAGGGCATCGGGCTTACCAAACCAATTGGGGAGGCAATTGTTTATGGGAAATCGATCATCATTGTGGAAGCGCACATTACGTACAGCCGGAGTATCACTGCTAAGTTCCGCGTTACTGGTTACTTCGCTTGGCCTTGGCAACATGTCGGTAACACATGCAGCGGGAGCAAGGCAGATGGAATATCTGGATCGCGGTGTGGTGGCTGTGAAGACCGGGACAGGTGTGTTTGTCAGTTGGCGGCTTCTGGGAACGGAAGGATCGAATGTATCGTTTAATGTCTATCGAGATGGAACCAAGGTGAACGCTACGCCCATAACAAACAGCACCAACCTTCAGGATGCAAGCGGGACAAGCAGTTCCAAATATACGGTTCGCGCTGTCGTCAGTGGAACGGAGCAGGCTGCTTCAGCGGCAGCAAGCGTATGGGGCAATAACTATCTATCTGTACCGCTCAGTGTACCCGCAGGTGGGACAACGCCCGATGGAGTAGCCTACACCTACAGTGCCAATGATGCCAGTGCAGGTGACCTGGATGGTGATGGGGAGTATGAATTGATCGTGAAGTGGGACCCTTCCAACTCCAAGGATAACTCCCAGAGTGGTTATACCGGGGAAGTATTTATCGATGCCTACAAATTAAATGGAACACGACTCTGGCGAATTAGTCTGGGCAAAAATATCCGTGCCGGCGCTCACTACACCCAGTTCATGGTGTATGATCTCGACGGTGACGCCAAAGCCGAGGTTGCGATGAAAACAGCCGATGGCACCAAGGATGGCACTGGTGTGGTCATCGGTGATGCAAGCAAGGATTACCGCAATTCCAGCGGTTATGTATTATCTGGCCCCGAATTCCTGACGGTTTTCAATGGGCAGACCGGCAAAGCACTCTCCACGGTGAACTACGAACCGGCGCGCGGCAATGTGTCCGACTGGGGAGATAACTATGGAAACCGGGTGGATCGTTTCCTTGCCGCCATTGCTTATCTGGATGGGGAGCGCCCAAGTCTGGTCATGGCGCGTGGGTACTATACGCGAAGTGTGCTCGTGGCCTATAACTGGCGGAATGGACAGCTGACCAAACAATGGACATTTGATTCCAATACCTCGGGTAACTCGGGCTATGCCGGGCAGGGCAATCATAATCTGAGTGTGGCGGACGTAGACGGAGATGGGAAAGACGAAATCGTTTATGGTGCCATGGCAGTGGATGACAACGGCAAAGGATTGTACACAACAGGACTTCATCATGGCGATGCCATGCATTTGAGTGACCTCGACCCGGACCGCCCTGGACTTGAGGTATTTCAGGTCCATGAGACACCGTCCAATGCCGGCGTTGAATTCCGTGATGCAGGTACAGGTCAGTTAATCTGGGGAGTCAAAACAACGAAGGATATTGGACGCGGCATGGCGGCAGATATCGATCCAAGATATAAAGGCGCTGAAGTATGGGCAGACGGCAGTCTGTATACGGCCAAAGGGCAGAAACTCGGGACAACCCTACCGTCCTCCACGAATTTTGGCATCTGGTGGGATGGGGATTTGCTCCGTGAACTGCTGGACAGCAACCGAATCGACAAGTGGAATTATGCCAACAGCACAACGATGAACCTGCTCACCGCATCCGGCGTTTCTTCCAACAACGGAACCAAATCTACGCCGAATCTGCAGGCGGATCTGTTCGGGGACTGGAGAGAAGAAGTGGTATGGCGGACCAATGACAGTTCGGCGATGCAGATCTATACCACAACAGCAGTTACGGACAAACGCATCTATACGCTGATGCATGATCCGGTGTACCGTCTTGGTGTCGCTTGGCAAAATGTAGCCTACAATCAACCGCCACACACCGGTTTTTATCTGGGAGAAGGCATGAGCACACCACCGGTACCCAATATCCGGTATGCGGGCAGATGAGGAATGGACAAGGTGTGGCCGTCCAATTCCGTTCATGTTTACAATAGCCAGCGAAGCATGGGATTCGCTGAAGGGAACAACGGACGCTGGTTCGTTGTTCCTCTTTTTTTTGCCAATGGTGCAGAAATCCGGTAAAAATCGGAAAAAAACGTTTGACAGGTATATAGACTGCCTTTATTATACGTATATAACTTACTAAACAGGTAGGAATAATAAAAATGAATCTGTTTTCATTGTGAAAACGGTCATTTTAAAGACAGATGCAACCATGCAACCTGAACAGAATAACGTTCTCACCGTATAGACGGAGGAACACCGCAGCGCATCCTTTTCAGATGGAGCATGCACGGCCTTAAGCCGGCATGACTTTATGGGGAGAAGTGCGCGGGGGTTCCTCCGTCTTCTTGTTTTTTTTACGGGGCGTTCGATCCTGTTCAGCCGGCCTGAGGTAGTCATGCAGATCTATATCGGGGGAGTGTTATTCATGAAAAAGAGAATTCATAAGGGTATTTTGGTTGGTCTGGCACTGGTATTAACAGGAGTTCTGGCAGCATGCGGATCGGATAGCAGCGGGTCCAGTGCGGCAGGAACATCTGGGGGAGCGGAAGGCGGCACAGAAGGGGCCAAGGCCATCGAACTGCTGAATGTTTCCTACGATCCAACGCGGGAACTCTATGAGCAATATAACAAAGCGTTTGCGGCGCATTGGTTGAAAGAGAAAGGCCAGGAAGTGACCATCAAGCAATCCCATGGGGGGTCGGGCAAACAGAGTCGTTCTGTTATTGACGGACTGGATGCAGACGTGGTGACGCTGGCATTGGGATACGATATTGATGCGATTGAAGATAAAGGTCTGATTAACGAAGGTTGGCAGGACAAATACGAGCATAACAGCTCTCCGTATACCTCTACGATTGTATTCCTTGTGCGTAAAGGCAATCCAAAAGGCATCAAGGACTGGGATGATCTGATCAAAGGGGATACCCAAGTCATCACACCAAACCCCAAAACGTCCGGTGGAGCGCGCTGGAACTATCTGGCGGCATGGGGATATGCCCTTAAGCATAATAACAATGATGAAGAGAAGGCGAAGGAATTCGTTGGTGAATTGTTCAAACATGCGCCTGTGCTGGATTCGGGTGCTCGCGGATCTACGACAACGTTTGTTGAACGTGGCATTGGTGATGTGCTGCTTGCCTGGGAGAATGAAGCTTTTTTATCGGTAAAAGAGCTGGGTCCGGACAAATTCGACATTGTCGTGCCTTCGGTTAGTATCTTGGCTGAGCCGCCCGTTGCGATTGTGGACAAAAATGCAGACAAAAAGGGAAGCCGCGACGTGGCGGATGCCTATCTGAAATATTTGTACAGTGAAGAGGGACAGACGATTGCCGCTGAAAATTATTACCGCCCAACGCTGGACAGCGTGGAGGAAAAATTCAAAGATCAGTTCCCGGCACTTGAGCTGTTCACGTTGAAAGATGTATTCGGCACATGGCGGGATACTCAGGCCAAACATTTCAATGACGGTGGTATCTTCGACCAGATCTATGTTCCAGGCAGCTAAGGTTGCTCTGTTCAATGAACACCCGATCAATCGCGCTGTGAGCGGCCAACCAGCCTTACCGGCTGAAGGCAGAGAGGATGAACGTGCATGAGCAAGGTGGTTGTGGCGCGGAGACGCACATTGCCGGGATTTGGATTAACGATGGGTTACAGTGTGTTCTACCTGAGCCTGGTTGTACTTATTCCACTAGCTGCGCTGTTATTTAACTCAACAGGGCTGACGTGGGCAACCATGATTGAGGTTGCGACCAATCCCAGGGTGCTGGCTTCCTTCAAGGTCAGCTTCCTGACCGCAGGTGCAGCGGCGCTGATTGATCTCGTGCTGGGGTTACTCCTGGCATGGGTGCTTGTTCGGTATGAATTTCCGGGCAAAAGGCTGTTTGATGCGGTCATTGATCTGCCTTTTGCCTTGCCGACAGCGGTAGCAGGGGTTGCTCTTACGGCGATCTATGCCGGCAATGGCTGGATTGGGCAGTTTGTAGAGCCTTTGGGCATCAAGCTCGCCTATTCACAGGCCGGGATTACGCTGGCGCTGATGTTTATCGGAATTCCGTTCGTAGTTCGCACGGTGCAACCGGTGTTGGAGGAGCTGGAGGCTGAGGTGGAAGAGGCGGCTGCCACACTGGGGGCAGGAAGATGGCGGATATTCCGCACCATTCTGCTGCCAGATCTGATTCCACCGTTGCTGACAGGTTTTGCGCTGGCTTTTGCCCGGGGCATTGGCGAATATGGCTCGGTTGTATTTATCTCAGGTAATATGCCGATGAAAACGGAGATTGCTCCCTTGCTGATCATGGCCAAGCTGGAGCAGTTCGATTATGCAGGCGCTACAGCTGTAGCTTTGCTGTTGCTTCTGGTTTCTTTCATCCTGCTGCTGATCATTAATTCCTTGCAACGTTGGAGCCGGAAGGCGGGCAGAGCATGACGATGAAGCATGATGGAATATGGATATTAAAAGACGTCACTCACCCAAACCAAAGGAGGTGCAGCATATGGCGGGTTCTGTCCCACTAAGCCCTGTTCCACCCGTACGAGCTGGCCGTGGAACGAACCGTGCAACAACGGAAGCTCCATGGGTCAAATGGTTGTTGATTGGACTGGCAAGCCTGGTACTCATATGGCTGCTTATTTTGCCACTGGCCATTGTGCTCATGGAGGCGTTGAAGCAGGGCTGGGGTGTGTACATTGCGGCTCTTACCGAGCCGGATGCCATGTCTGCACTGAAACTCACGTTATTGGTTGCGGCGATTACCGTGCCGCTGAATACGATATTTGGTGTGGCCGCTGCATGGGTCATTACCAAATTCCAGTTCAAGGGCAAGGGACTTATGATCACCCTGATTGATCTTCCTTTTTCAATTTCGCCTGTGGTGGGCGGGTTGATTTTTGTATTGGTCTTTGGTTCGAATGGGTGGTTTGGGCCGTGGCTGTCCGAACATGATATCAAAATCATTTTTGCGCTGCCAGGCATTGTCATTGCAACGTTGTTTATTACCTTCCCCTTTGTAGCCAGGGAGTTGATTCCATTAATGGAGGACCAGGGAACCCGGGAAGAGGAAGCGGCGGTTACGCTGGGTGCTTCCGGGTGGCGGATCTTCTGGAGTGTAACCTTGCCCAACATCAAATGGGGGCTGCTGTACGGCATTATTCTGTGTAATGCTCGTGCTATGGGTGAGTTCGGAGCAGTATCTGTGGTGTCCGGACATATCCGCGGGGAGACCAATACGTTACCACTTCATGTGGAGATTTTGTATAACGAATATCAATTTTCGGCTTCGTTTGCCGTAGCTTCCCTGCTCCTGATTCTGGCTCTCGCCACGTTGCTGCTCAAGAGTTGGCTTGGACACAAAGCCGTTTCAGAAAAGTGATGATGAGAAGAAGAAAATACAGATTGACAGCTACTGGAAGCCCTGCTAATGTATAAACCAAGTATATAGGTTGGATAAGAATGAATTATAAATCCGTTGGATGACAGCGTACTTAGGAATATGGCGGGCAATAGCCCGAGAAGAGGAGGCGGCTCTATGGCTAAGCCGTTAAAAGTGGATGAGGTATGGTTGGACCGAATTGCCGGACAGCTGAATGACATGGAGTTTGGTTCATTGCATATCGTGGTGCACGAAGGTCAGATTGTGCAGATGGAGCGGACCGAACGCAAGCGTTTTGAAAACACGCCCTCAGGCAGCGCCTCCAAATCCGGAAGCACGGCACGAAGCAGTTCAGCCCGTTCACTACGCGGATCAAATGCGAGTGCGAAGGGATAGAGAGTGACGTGAAGGAAGCGAAGATAGGTGCATAAAAACACATGTAAAATCCAGAAACTCATGGGAAATGCATAATGTATGTTCCAAACCGTTATATCTATTGTGCGCGACTTGTCTCCACATGCTCCTTATACCAATGATTCGCTTCAAGCAGCACCTGTTGCCCACCTGCATCCATGAATTCTTCCACAAAGGTATCGAAATACCCCACAGGCTGATCGCCAGTGATGATGGAGATGTACGCTCTGTCTCTCATGCGAATCAATTCAGATGAATATTGAATCAGGGCAGGGGTTGCAACCTCCAGGCGATTATAGATACCATTCTCCGTCAACCCTGCAGATGCAGCCCACTGTTCACGTTTGTCCGAGGGTGTACCTGGAACCGTCATACCGATACTTGAGCCGATCATATTAATATAATTCTCCATTCTGTTGTATGGGTAAAGTAAATGGAACGAGTTTGAATCTTCAGCGCTCCAATTCCAGTGTTTTCCTGGAAGGCCATACTCCATTTTGATCTGCTCCTCCGGATCGGGGTTGGCACTTACATAATCGAGTATCTCCAAAATTTTCTCCAGTTTTCCCGGCTCCTTCGCAGCCTCAGCACCTATAGCAATAAAATTCATCAGCAGATTGTTCCCTTTTGAACCGCTATGTCCATCAGGACCAATAACAGGAGAACCAAATACAACCTCTGCAGTTACGTTCTTCTGTAACAGCTCATTAACATTGAACGAGGCTCCCACAGGGGTTTCTTGGCCATTTTCATTAAGGACACTGTAGTCTCCCTCTTGATTCCAATGATAATAGTTGCCCATCGAGGTCATCCCAATTTTTCCATTAATAAAAGTATGGGATAGATGTTTATAACCACCCTTATTTTCGCCGGTTATAAACTCGGGGTCGATAATCCCGTCCTGATACCACTTTTGCATATAAGTTAGGGCTTTTTTCATCTCCGGCTCCAAAGCGCCGATCACGAGTTGGTTGTTTTTTTCATTAAAATACAGCTGCTCGGTGAAAACGGTCTGTCCAAAGGCGCCAAACACGACATTTAAGCCCTCTCTGGATAGGCCATACGTATCCTGTTTACCATTTCCGTCGGGATCACCTTTGGCAAAAGCATACATAACCGTTTCAAATTCATCTAATGTCTTTGGCACCTCCAGACCAAGCTGCTTAAGCCAGTCCTCTCGGTATACAACAGGGGTTCTATAGATGTTGGTCTGATTAATGGCCGGAATTCCATATAAGGAGCCGTTTATTTTTCCATACTCTAAATAACGTGAATCATAATCGCGAATTCGCTGTACGATATTTGGCGCATATTGTTCAAGGACTTCCGGGGAGATTTCCGCTAAGACCCCTTGCATTTGATACTTCAGCAGATCATGCGGTTGCCTAATCCGAAACAGATCCGGTATTTTACCTTGAGCAAGCTCCAGATCAAGCAGTTCCTCGTACCGCTTGTTCTCAAGGTTCCACACCTCCAGATCGACATCAAACCGATCCTCAATATAGGCAATCATCTCCGCGTCCTCAGGAACAGGGATATTCTGATGCATGGTCCAGGATATCGTATACTGCGGTGCTGTATCCTTCTCAGGGCTTGCCAAATGGTCCTGCTGTTGCACTTGTGCTGTTTCTCTTCCTAAAGAGGTACACCCACTTGTAAATACGAGAAGGAGGAGCATTGCGGAATATAGACATATCTGTCTTGACAAGTTAAGGTTCATAGCAGCTCCTTTACTAATTTTAAATTCTATAAGGGTTCAATCAAATAATATTTACACGGACACTCCGATGACAGAACAACCTTCCCATCGCTGTTATTCCCGGATTTCTCCCTTCTCTAAAGGGAGAAATCCGGGAATAGCGTATTCCTCCGAAGTAGCTTTCTTTCAGAAAGCTTTTAGGCGAAGCGTATGCTTTCGAAGTAGTTTTCTTACAGAAAACTTGTAGCTTCGCTTCTTCAGGTTCTTTCTGTCCTCTCCGTTTTTGTGTAAATGTTAAATTGACCCTATATAGATCCCTGCTCCATTAGATTGCGCATGAAGTTTTTTGGTGTACAGCCGTGAATTTCTTTGAATTTTTTAATGAAATAGGCAGGGGTACGGTAACCGACCGTACTTGCGACCTGCTCAACCGTAATTTCGCGTTGTGTCATGAGTTCCCGTGCGCGTTCCATTCTCTGATTCGTAACATATTCGGAATAAACAATCCCGGTTTCTTCCTTGAAAAGTTTACTCAGATATTTAGGGCTGATGAATACTTGCTCTGAGACATGATCCAGCGTGAGATCGCCCGATAAGTGCTCGTGAATATAGGCTTTGACAGCCGAGATGGTATCCACACTTCGTACCTCACTTCGCTTCTCCATCTGCATCACAAATTCGGTCACGAGATGAATCATCCATTCCGAATAGCGGTTGATATTGTAGAACAATGAAAATTGTTTGTACATATTCAATGAACTCGCCTCGGCGGGTTGCAGGCGCATCTGATTAATACACTCAGCGTAAATAGATACCGTTTTTAATAAGATGATCCGACTGTATTCGGCGGAATAGGGGCCTTCCTTTATTGACGCGACCAATTCCTGAATGGCCTGAACCGTACCTTGCACATCCCGAGTCTGCAATTTCTTTTCAAAGTTTACGAGGTATGACTCCGGGATCTCCAAACTGCTGGCTTCCCTGTTCAGAAGATCAAGATCCTGAATGGCAGACTGCTCGGGAAAAAAGTAGCTGTATCGAATCAGGGTATTCGCCTGATGATAGCTTGTGTGAATCTTCGTGAAGTGTTCTACCCATCCGCCTAACGATAGTACAAATTCCAGACCAAATTTGCTGCTCGCCTCAGCGTGAATAAAGTCTACAATGTGATCAGAGAGCGGTTTTTCGGGTTGGTTGGTACAGATGATTACGGCTATTTTGTGATCCTGCAATTCTTCTGCCAGCAGTTGAGTTCCATCCATTTCTGCAATCTCCAGTTGCTGGATCATCGTATACAACGTATGCTGCAACTGTCGTGGCTGCAGATCCTTCCACTTCTCATTGACAGGGTCAATGACGATGCAGCGAAAGCGGGAGTAAGCCATCGAAATGTGAACAGATTGCAGTTGCTCCGTAAGTTCCTCTGGTGTAAATCGATTATTTAACATATTAAGCATGATACTATGCTTAATCATTCTGTGATTGGCCTGTAAGGTTTCTTCAAGACTATCAACTTTATTGGACAGACTGTTAAACGTTGTATCGATGAACCAATATTCGTCCTGCTTTAAGCTGGTTGGGCTATCCATCCGGCTCTTGATGTTATTCATGATTCGTTTAAGAGGACTATAGTTGGCCCTGGTAAAGATGGACGACATCGCTATTCCAACCGCAACAGCCAATAAACCGAGAAGAACCGAAATCTCCTTCAAGCTATCCAATTTATAATAGAAGCTTTCATTAGGTGTGGTTGTGTAGATTCTCCATGCATTTCCTTTAAATTGATCTTGGGTAACGACATGAGAGTCATAGTTAAATACAGGTGTGAAGCGCTCATCTGAAGAATGAAAGGTGAGCAGCGACTGCGTCAGATTCTCCTCCGTGGAGCTGCCTATCAACGTTTTGTCCGCGGCAGATATGACAGTTCCGTCCTGATCGATGATCAATGTATTCGCATAGTCAGCAGGGAGCATATTTTTAATGATCTGACTGATCGCTGATTCTTTGATATCAATCGCAATCATGGCCTTACTGTCTTGTCCAGACGATTGAAACGGGTAACTATGGACATAGGAAATTAGAGGACTCATCTTGCCCTGTTCCCGTGATTCGATATAAACATCCTGAGGCACCATGCGGGTCTTCATCCATAAGGAGCTTTCTGGAGTCTCTTTCATCGCAGTAATCCAATCCGTCGTATGATCCACACTCGTAGGCGTGTCCTCATAGAGCAATAGCCCATATACAGATGAGACGATGAAGTGGTTCTTCGTATCGTACACATGAATAGCTTCAATGAGATCGGAATAATTTTGCACCATATTTTTGAGGGACAGTTCGATGTCCAGGATTTTGCTATGGTTTCCTTTTAAGCTATCTAGATCGATACTAGCGGCGTTACCGAGTGCCAGGGACAGATAGACCTGATTCACCTTCTGGATCACGGAGCTCTCAATAGTATTGACAGTGCTTTTCAGCGAAAGTTGATTATTGATTCGAATCTCTTTGCTGTATTGATGGGAGAAGAAGAGGTATAGAATGGAGCCAAAAAGAAGCGCAATGACAAGAACGACAGCAAGGTAGGAAAGAACCATCTTGGATCTCACGGACTGAAATGGCTTATGCATTCTTTTTCCCCCTTCATGTCTCTTTTCTAAACAACTTCATCATTATATAGCAGGCCGAGGACTAGAAATCATGTTGATCGAAATTTAACAAACTCCCACTCCATAATTTACTTTCAGTTAATAAAGCGTTTACAAAAGTAGGTATTTTAATTGATAAATGTAGTATCTAACTCCATTTTTCTTGGCATATAAGCTCCGGAACGTACGATTTTGATATAAAACGGAATTTGTTCTATAGATGCGAAACGCTCCCTAATGCTACAGTAACGGCAGATCAGACATCTGTATAGAGTCTTTCTTACTCATTTGCAGATGCAGAAGCAAAAAAATAATTTACCATAACAGGAGCGTGTATTTGCAAGCCATGAGAAAACCACTTAAAAAGTCACTGGCATTACTTCTAATGTTGTCTATGGTAGGTCCGACATTTGCAGAGAAGAGTTTTGCAGCCGATCAGAAGATTCAGTTCTCTGATATTAAGGGACATTGGGCGGAAGCAAATATTCAAGCATGGGGTGATGAAGGATTAATTCGAGGTTACCTGGATCATTCATTTAAACCAAATACGTATATTACCAGAGCAGAATTTATGAATTTGGTAAACGGTGCTTTTGGATATTCCGGACAAGCTAAAATTACCTTTAACGATGTGTCTGAGAGTGCATGGTATTACGAAGCAATTTCTATTGCAAATGCGAATGGATATATAGATGGATACACCGATGGCACAATGAAGCCGCAAGATCCGATCACCCGTCAAGAAGCAGCTAAAGTGATCGCTGGCATTTTGAATCTGGAGTTCAATGAAACAGCAGCGAATGTATTTAGCGATTCATCGTCTATTGCGGCGTGGAGCAAGGGAGCTGTAGGTGGAGCGGCAGCAGCGAAAATTATCTCTGGTTATGCAGATGGAACCTTCAAACCGCTTAATTCCATTACTCGTGCCGAAGCGGTGTCTGCGCTCGTTAAGGCTGTGGAAACAGATGCTACTACAGCTGCCAAACCAGCTAAGCCAAAGGGAACGGCAACCGTACTGAATGTTAATCCCCCAGCAGATGAAGCTCGGTTATCCGCCGTGAAGCACGGAGCCAATGCCGGAGACGACACCTTGAAAAATATTGCGGAAACCAATCCGTTTATTGATATTTTGGACGGTTTTGATCAAGTATGGTCCATGAACCAAGCGGATTGGAGAGATGGAACAGCGGCAACTAAAATTGGAGCTGACGGAAAAAACGCAAAGTATGGAGATGGACCGTCCCCATATTTTGACGGCTTTAAAAACGATCCAACCGTAGCTGTCGCTGATCAGAAAACATATGCAAATGAAGAGATCCGAAACAAAGCGACTTGGGAAGCCAATATCAAATATGTAGAAAAGGTCACGCAAAATCGCACGGCTGAAGAGACATTGGCAGCCTATTATGATGACCAAAGAGATAAGATCTATAGCGTGATGGAGGGCTTTGGTCCGTTGGCTAACACGTATGTAGATATCATCAAGCCAAAGACAAACGTTGAACGAACGGTGGACGAGATGAATGTGGTATTGACCGAAGAAACAGTGGAAGATGAAAGCCAAGGCATTGGAGATTGGGAAGCAAAGACGGAACTTGCAGACGTGGTCCATTTAGTTGATCTGGTTCGATTCAAAATTCCTGCCTCATCTAATCCCTCTAAATATTTCTACTCTTCCCCTAGACCGTGGAGAATGAATTCCAATGGAGAAGTGAAAGAAGTTGTTGACAGCAAAGGACTGCCTGTATGGGAAACCTTGGGCGAAGGTGAGAAAAAAGAAGTACCTTTGGCTTCAGGCGGCACCAAATCAACAGGAGAAAAACATTATCAGCAATACGAAACCAACGTTAAGCTTATTCCTGCGTTAACTTATGTCAAACGAATCGCTGAGGATGGAAGAGGAAAAGATGGCGGATTTCCGAGCGGACATACCAGTGCAGCTTACTTATCCGTATTTCCTTTGGCATACGCTACACCAGAACGATTCACTGAATTGTTAACGAGAGCAGCTCAGTTGGGCGAGAATCGAATCGTAACGGGGATGCACTCACCGCTTGATGTTATAGGAGGAAGAATACAATCCACAGCCATGGCTGCATATGCACTTAATAAGGCTGAGAATAAAGATGTGTTAGAGAAAGGCTATAAGAATGCAGGAGAAGTATTTGGAGCTGCAGCCAAGGAAAACAATATGAGTCTGTATGAGTATGCACACACCGTAACAGAGGATTACACGTTCAAGAGTGCTTACGATGAACACAAATGGGAAGATCACGATGCCAATAAAGCCTTCTATAGAGAAAAGATGACTTACGGTCTACCACAAACCGGAACCAAAGGTTTGGCTCCAGTTGTACCGCAAGGAGCAGAAGCCCTGTTAGAAACACGTCAACCGTATTTAACAGATGAGCAACGCAGACAAGTAATGTATACAACATCCATTGACTCTGGATATCCTGTACTGGATGAATCCAAGGGCTGGGGTAGAATTGATCTGGTCACGGCTGCGGATGGATACGGTGCATTCTTGAACAATGTAACTGTGGATATGGATGCTTCCAAAGGGCGCTTCAATGCAGAAGACTGGTGGAGAAATGATATCACCGGTAGTGGAATGCTCACGAAAAAGGGGACAGGCACCCTTACATTGACAGGGAAAAATAGCTACACTGGCGGAACATTGCTGCAAGCAGGAACGCAGGTAGCTGAATCTGCAACTGCTTTTGGTACAGGTGATCTGTATGTAGAAAATGGAACAGTTGTCGTTGATGTCGACGGAGCACTCAACTTAAATAGAAACTTTACCATGGATAACGGTACGTTGGAATTGGTAGTGGCTGACAACAACAGTCAGCTGAATGTAGGCAGAAAACTCTATATTGATGGAGGAAGTCTCATACTCGACTTGTCCAACCATAAGATTGAAGGTTCCAAAGATATTACGTTAATCACGGCTAATGGAATTACAGGTGAATTCGACAGTGTAACGGCAGATGGTTATGACGTGACTGTCACGTACGAAAATGGCCGCGTCATTGCACATGTTGTAGCCAAATAAGTGAAGTAATTATCCATGATACAAAGTGAGCTAAAGAATGTCACACATGCGACTTCGATGACAGAATAACTTTCCGATCATTCTTCGCAAGACAAAATTAGTAATATAGAAAAGGGCTGAAGCTACAATGTAGTTTCAGCCCTTTTTGCGTACAGACTTGCAGAATTTGGAGCGTGTCTTCAAACTTACTTAAAGCCGAGGCGCCCTGAACAGGTCCGGAGTAAGTAAGCGTACTGCACATTGGATGTTTAAGCAGGGGATCAGGATGCCCCGCGGCTTTCCTATTTTCCTCTACCAATGAGAATTTTTGCTTCGTACGAGAGGGACACGAGGTTGTCCTCTCAGTGCGCTTGGAACAGAGCATGAGCAGGGGTTGAGCGCTAACGAATATGAGGCGTCTTATTCAAGGGTTTGAAGCACCCGCAGAAATCTAAGGAATCTGAGACACGTTATATCGAAATGTACGGCGTTTTAGAGCGTTTTTATCGAGCGATTTTGGGAAATAACGTGTCTGAGGTTCTTTACAATTTTGAAAGAGGCTATAGAGGTAATATAAGACGTCCTGAGTTCCTTAGAAAATAGATTGGCTACTCAATAGGATCAGCCAGACGGGACCTCAAGATTCTTTGGGACACTGACATCCATCATCGTATAGCATGCCGAGTAAGGAGACACGACCTGATCGGTGGAAATCCAGTCGAGAGAGGTCCAAGTCTCGTATCATCGAGGTGGGTATCTAAGTTTAATCATACGGAAGCGGCTGAATCGTAGGTTATTCGTCGGTGTTGGTACCAGATGTACGACGTGCATTCCCTTCCAGTTCCGTAGAGACTTGCTTCGTTGGTTCCAGATCCGTATGTCCTGCATAGGGGCGATCACTTCGAGAGCGTGTCCCAGTCAACCCGAAACCCGAAGTGAATATAATCAGCTGTAGTCCCAGTGCGTAGGGCGCAGCAACAAGTCCAATCAGATGGAGCAAGGAGCATAGCGCGATCAGCAAGGAGAGCATTTTGGTTACTGTACGTGACCTATCCCGTCGTGGGCTGGCCCAGAGCAGGTAACCATATACTATGGTGATCATCAGGGAAATTGCCCGAAGCCATGGCAAGACGCTGTCCCATGAGTCCACAGGCACGTCCAACATCCGCTGACGAAATACCAGATCTGTAACCAGAAACCCTGTAGCCGCCAGTGCGGCTGGTTCGGCTACAGGCCGAAGGATGGTCCAGACCGCTGTGCCCCAATGATCTGCATGAGTATCCCGGTTGAGTTCATCCGATAATACGGTGCATTCCCGTTCCAGTGCTCTGTGCATCAGTCCAAGTCGGGCAGGATCATGATCCTTAATACAGTCACGGATCTGGTCCTGTAGCTGAGGGGATAGGTAAGATGCAGCTTTGCAGGCTAACATTGCTGTTATCAGATCATTATGTTCGTGTTCCGATCGTTCATAATTCCGATTTTTCTGGATGGTAAGTTGTCCCAAGAGGGCTGTACTTATGTATAATGTATCTCGTATCCTTTGCATTCGCCTTTCGTGGCTGCGGCGAACTTCAGTGGCAGACCATATGTATATCCCCAGAAGCAAAGCCATGACTCCAAACAGCACAGCCACAGTGCCTGGGCGCGATGTTAGATCTTCAATCCAACGTTGAAACACACTTGTTCCTCCTTTGCACCAACTTCACGTATCAAGAAACACGCTTCACGTAAGCTTTCTCTCACTATTACACAGGAAGTAGATGAATTCAAGCAGAAAGGGGCACAAAGTCAAATCAAAGATTCATAAGATATTTACGCAGGCTTATCCAAAATATTCTCACAATTTCGTTATTTTCGACGATTAATTACAAATATCGACAAATTATGCGATTGATTTAATTGATTACAATATCTATTATTAATGAGGTTGCTAAGTTGTTGTATAAATGTGGTAGTAAACGTCGAATTAGGAGGAATATTGTTTGAGAAGTCTAAAACGTGTATTTTTATTATTTTTAACATTTTCAATTCTGCTTGGAAATTTTGAAGTTGCAATAGGTTTTGCTGCTTCAGAAGGTGGTAATGGGAACACTTCAATTCCAGTAACTACGCAGAACTCGCAAGAAGACACATCAACTGACCCAGAAGTGGGTTCTGTACCGATTGACGAAGTGGATAGTGATATAACCAATGAGGGGGAAATACCAGAGAAGGAGGAAGAAGAAGTTGTTGATGAAACTGTCCCACTTCCTGAAGAACCAGTTCAAGTAAATTCTCCAAAAAATGATGTAAGCGATGTTTTAAACAATATTAGCGTTATGGGAAATGTACATAATAATAAGCCTCGTTCTAAATTTTTGGTTCGGCTTAAAAAGGAATTTTCGGTTCAGCTTCCTTCAGTAACTGAAAGCGTTTATAAAGAGTCGGCAGACCAGAAGAGCATGAAAATTCAAGGTTTAATGTCAGAAGAACCGTCAAGCTCGACTAGTGACATCGAATACAAACTTGACCTATATAATGTGAAAAGTTTGGAAAGTGTAAACTCTTTATCTATGGAGCTGAATACTGAAGAAGTTAATCTCCTTTTATCTGACCCTAAAATAGAGTCAATAGAAGAGGACAAACCGATTGAGATTGCAGCTGACAATGTAACAGAAGTAGAAGACAAATCAGTAAAAGAGAGTGCGCAAACCATCCCTTGGGGAATTCATTCAACAGGTGCGTACATGCTTCAGTCCAAAAAGGGTACTGGTGATCGTGTTGTTAAGGTAGCGGTATTTGATACCGGAGTTGTAGATCATCAAGATCTTAATATTGCTGGAGGGGTAAGTTTTGATGAATCATCGACCAGCTATACAGATGACAAAGGACACGGTACACATATAGCAGGTACGATCGCAGCAATCGACAATGGAATCGGAGTAGTGGGTATCTCTCCATCCACAGAGCTATATGCAGTTAAAGTGATTGATGGTACAGGTAATGGTTACACAAGTTCGGTCATCCAGGGTATAGAGTGGGCGATCAATAATAACATTAATATTATCAACATGAGTTTTGTATCGTCCCAATATAGTGAAGCTTTACATGAAGAAATTTTGAGAGCGAAAGAAGCCGGAATCATCATTGTGGCTGCAGCGGGTAACAGCGGTTTAGGAGAAGATACAATTAAATATCCTGCTAAGTATCCTGAAGTGGTTGCAGTAGGTGCTGTTGATTATTCGTATCATAGAGCGGACTTTTCAAGCACTGGTAGTGAACTGGACTTGGTTGCTCCCGGATTCGGCATTATTAGTACTACGATGGATGGTGCATACGGAGTTTCTTCAGGAACCTCCAACGCAGCTGCACATGTGACTGGTGCTGCATCATTGTTATGGAGCCATAATCCTTCTTGGACTGGTGAGGAAATAGTTCAAAGGCTATATGAAACTGTCACACCTTTAGAAGATACTCATGAAACTGGCCGTGGGCTTCTGAATGTGGCTAAAGCAGCCAATGTCATTGAAGGTTCAATTGCACCTCTCTCGGAAGAAAACTTATCTGGATTGAATACGGTGATTCCAGTTGAACCGGAAGGTGAGATTACAACAGCTTCGTATGATTTGAAAAATAACGGCGCTACAATCGAGCCAGGAGAGGCAGTCACCGTTTCACTTAAGCTAGAGGGTGACCAGAATGGTAGTAACCCTCATAGACAAATTATTGTTGAGGTATCTGCTGCCTCTAACCCAAATAATATTATTGCTTCACAGACGATATCCAATCCAAGCTTAAATGTAGACATACCTTATACTTGGCGTACGTCTGCTTCAACTCCAACCGGAACTTATTATATCAAGTATCGCTATCCGGGTGTAACTTCGGGTAAGTTTGATGACACATTTATCATTAATGTTGCACAACAAGGATCAGGGCAAGATACGTATGAACCCAATAATACAATTCTTACAGCCAAAACTGTTAATCCAGGAAATAGCTATATTTCATACATCTCTTCAAGTAGTGATATTGACTATTACAAATTGACAGCTGATAAGGACGGACAGATCTCAATAACATTAGATATACCTTCTTCTGTAGACTATGAGATGGATATCTATAACGAGTCGGGGATTCAGGTAGGTGAATCTTCTAATGGAACTGGCATCACTGAACATATTGATTTTGAAGTGACGGCTACCAAATCATATTACATTAAGATTACTGGTTTCAGTGGTCAGTTCAGTACATCACCATATACACTTACGCTAAGCAATATAACAGGACAAGCATTCAAAGCGCCGACAGGGCTTGAGGCAGTGCCTTATGCAACAAGTATTAAGCTCTCTTGGAACACCATGCCAGGTGCCACATCTTATGTAGTAAGACTGGATGGAAAAGAAGTAGGAACAGTTAATACATCTTCATATACTTTCAGCAGTCTTGAGCCCTTAAAAGCGTATAAACTTGAAGTGGCAGCAGTATATGCAGGAGGCAAAAGCTCATTTGCTTCGATTCAGTCATCAACAACTATTCCTGAACTATTCGTAGCAAAGCCGGAAGATATAGATCAGCCTGCGGGTAGAGATCAAGTATATAGTTTTACACCAGCTACTACAGGGGTATATCGTATCCGTACGAGTGCATATCAAGGATCAGGCCCTGAAGTCGATACTGAGTTGTCTATTTATTCAAGCCTTCAGCTTACGAAGCAAATGGCTTCCAATGATGATGCCAATGATTCGGTGTTTTCAGAGATAACTATTAGTCTTGTTGGTGGGCAGACCTATTATGTGAAAGTAAATGGTTTTGATACGACACCGTTACGGGCAAGAATAACAGCTGATGTTGTTAGTTCAAGTATTCCTTATATTTATCTAAACCAACCTCAGGATATTAATGAACAAGCAGGTAATAGCAATGTGTATGTATTTATCCCTGCGAGTAACGGTAAATTTAGAATTGCTACAAGCAGGTATAATGGCAGTGCCAGTTCCAAAATTAATGATACAGAATTAAATGTGTTCTCCGACGCAGATATGCTGACACCGATTACCAACGGTTACAATGATGACAAGGGAGACTCTGTATACTCGGAAGTCATTGTTAATCTCAGTGCGGGTACACCGTATTATATCCGAGTGAACGAAGCGAATAAAAGAAAGGTATTTGCCAGACTCCAGGTTACTGCTGCAGGGCAGACCGGGTTTGACTCTCTGAAACTTGGTGAAGCAACAAGTCTGTCCAGACCGAGTGGTGAGGAAGCATACCTTCAGTTTACTCCGTCCACAACGGGCAAATATCGTTTCTTCACATCATATTACCCTGGCAGTAATGAAGTGAATGATACTGACATTGCCTTGTATAGTGATCCAGAGATGGAACGACTTTTGGATTCAAACGATGACGTGAAAGGATATAGACCTTATGGAGATTTGTTCTCCAAGCTAGAAGTCACTTTAAATGCTGGTACCACGTATTATATGGCTGTAGGCAGTTATGGTTCTGCACAAGGTTTGCGTGCGCAGCTTACAGTAGAGAGTATGGCGCATAGTACAAGGGAAACTGCGCAACTCATTCCATTTGGAGAGAGTGTTAATCAGGATCGAGCAGGAAATTCCTTGTCAATTTCTTCGCTTTATGATGTAGATTATTACAAATTTGAGTTGAGTACTCCTGAGGAACTTAGTATTGCATTGTCTGAAGGCGAAGGGATTTTGGAGGATGATAGTGGATTTACTGTAAGTGTGTCTGGCTCAGAGTCTACGCAGGTCGTTGAACTTTATCCAGGAACGTATTACCTTAAGGTAAAGTCTGGACAATTCAAAAATACATTTAACCCGTATCTATACGATCTGGCTGTTGATATTAATAAAGTTGAATATCTGAACTGGGTCGACGGTGAAGAAGTAGTAGCAATGCGTATGGCTAAAGCAAGCGCTAAAGATGACCTTTATTTAGATGCAACCCCAGGATCCAACAGCTCAGCAACCATAAATTATCGTGTGAAAAATCCAACTCAACAATTGTATTTTGAGGTTCGAACTATTGGTAAGAACCAGCTTGTATATAGTGATTTTGTAAAAGGTAATTTCAAAAAGGGTCAGGATGTTGCAGTTGTATGGAAAGGACAGGTAATCACTTTCAATAAAGATAAAGCAGAGTTCTCCAGACATGCTGTTATCTCAGGCAAGGATACTTACTGGGCGAAAAGTTCAACATACATTGTCACCATCTCTAGTTATAATGAAAGAGACAGGAGTAAGAAAGATATACAAGTGGTGAGAGTCTACGTCAATAATGATAGTAAACTTAAATTAAACTGGATACCGGTTCCGCCAAAGAAGTATAAAAATAGTAATAATCTTATTAAAGCAGGAGAGACCAAATGTTTGGAATGTAGAGATTACTTTTCTAGGTATGTATACATTCCCAACACTAAACCTTACGAAACTCAATATGGTGCATGGTTCTCAGATATTTATGGGAAAACTGGAATACAAAAATTCTGGGCAGGGGCAGAAAAACTCGCAACCTGTAAAAATCTAAAAGGATCAGAACTAGTACACTGTACTATACAAAATTTAGGTATGATTCCTATATTAGGTGAACCGTTTGACGGTATTGATGGAGTAATCTACCTAATAGAAGGTAACGTTGCTGAAGCTTTATGGTCTGCAGGATCAATGATTCCATTTGCAGGGAATGGAATAACAGGATTCAGGACTGTTAAGAGGGTATACAACAATACTTGTGGTTGTATGCCAGAAGGAACCTTGATCAAGACGAAGAATGGTGAAATTCCTATTGAGAAAATTAAAATAGGAGATCTTGTTCTTGCTAAGGATACTGATAAAGGCATACAGTCTTACAAACCTGTAGAGCAGTTGTTTAATACAACGGCAGAGGAAATTTTCACACTGCAGATTGGTAAAATAAGTCTTAGATCAACAGGAGATCACCCGTTCTGGATAAAAAATCGGGGTTGGGTACCAGTTCATGAGTTGGCTATTGGCGATCAGGTTGAACTTCAAGATGGTTCTCTAGAACGTATTAATTCCATTGAATTTAAATATGAGTCTGTAAAAGTTTATAATTTTACAGTTAGTGATTTCCACACCTACTATGTGTCTGAAGCGGGAATTCTAACTCACAACCTTCAAAAGGAATGTGATATCAGCAATTATATAAACCTAAAGACCAAAACTACTGGAGAAAAGGGTAGTAGCAATGGTGATAAGCTGGCTAAGGAGATTGAGAAATCCACGGGTATGAAGAGACCTAAGGACTGGGATGCGCATCATATAGTCCCGGTTGGTTGTACTAAATCAGCTTGTGTGAAATTGCAAAAAATATTTAAAGAATTGAACATTGATCTGAATTCTTCTGCCAATGGAGTATATTTGCCTAAAGACAAAGGAAAAGCAACCACAATTATTGATGGAACAACAATGGCGACACACAACGGAGGACATGCAACGAGTTACTACGAGTTTGTTCTAAGAAGAATTGAACCTATAAGTGACGATGTAGATGAAGTAGTAAAACAACTTGAATGGATTCGTGGAGAACTTATGTCAGGAAGGTTAAGAATAGGTAATCTTGGTAAAAATGGGGAACCTTATGCTCCCTGAGTTACGAAGTTGCTAATATTGTATATAAAAATAAATATTAATGAAGAGGATGTGATTCTTTGAAGGTGTATGATTTGATAAACAACGATAACTGTATGGAATTGCAAATTCTAGATTGGGACCATGAACTTGCTTCACGATTTAACGGAGAGTCTAAAAAGAAGAATTGGACTCCAACGAAAATTAAAACATTATACAAAAAGAAATATAACGATTTCCCTAGAATTATTATAGGAAAACCAGCTATGAATGCTAATGTCAAAAAGGTGTTTGAGCCCTTTGTTTCAGATGAAGTAGAGTTCTTACCCTTAGCTCATGATGAACTTGAATTATATGTATTAAATGTTACGAATATCCTTGATTGTGTCGATTGGGAACGTTCTGATGTACGAAGAAAAAGTGATGGATCTTGGGCTGGGTTTGATAAAGTAGTATTTGATTTCTCTAAAATTCCCCATGGTACTTATATGTTCAAAATAAAAGAGACCGCTACCGTAGAAGTATACGTTACGGACTTGTTTAAAAAAGTTGTCGATGAACATAAATTCAAGGGCTTAAACTTTTCCGTGGTATATGACTCTGAATTTACCCAAGAGAAGGAAGAAGAACAACAGCGATTATATGATGCTGCACTTGAAGAAATTGAACTCAACAAAGGACAAGAATATTGCTATGACGATGCCCGTGAGCTCGTAGATCAGGGAGAAGCAATGGCTAGCGGTCCGTGGAAGATGCAATTGAATCAGCATGGACAATTCTTGCAAGGTGAGTTGCTGAAAGATTTATCGTATCAATGGATGATTCCAGCTTATATTCCACCAGTGTTACTGTTAAAGTCATGGCATAAGGTTAAGAAATCAGAAATTTAAATTGTTTTGGAGGATGAACATGAGAGGCTTGAGACGTAATATTGCTGCTATAACAGCATTGGTCATGGTTATATCCTTGCTCTCTCCCCTTTTTGGGGGAGTAGGCATTTCATATGCAGCGGATATACCGGGGGCCCCCATTACTACATATAACATTAAAGGGAATCAAAGTAGTAATGGCGTTTATTATGGTGCTGTTGAATTGGAATTGATTGCTCAGGATACAGGTTCGGGCGTATCTGTAACAAGATTTAGTTTAAATGATGGTGCTTCCTGGTCCACCTATATACAACCAATTGAGTTTTCTGATAAGAAAGTATATAACATCATTTATCAATCGGTTAGTAACAATAACCGAGCCGAGACGCCAAAAGAATTGAAATTTACAATTAAGAAAGATACAAACCCTCCTGAAACTACGATTCAAGTTGCGGGGACCCAAGGACAGAACTCATACTACCTGAGCCCTGTTACAATAAGTCTTCAAGGTACAGATACTCAATCATCAGTTGATTATACTGAATACAGCCTGGATGGTGGGCTGACTTGGACCAGATATACAACTCCAATTACGGCCAATGAGGAGCAGAGTGCTATATATTATCGTTCACGCGATCTTGACGGTAATTTAGAGAAAACTAAAAAAAGTAAAATCAGTATTGATACAACTGCGCCGACCCCTCCTAATTTTAGTTATGAACCTGAAAAGTGGAGTAATTCTACATATGTGGTCAACATCTATAATGGTTCAGATGAACAAAGTGGAGTTATGAAATCTCAATACAGATTGGATCAGGGGGCGACTTGGACTGACTATACAGTTCCGTTTAATGTGAGCGGTGAAAAGTTTAGAACGGTCTATGTTCGTACTCTTGATAATGCCGGGAATATTAGTGAAGTAGAGGAATTTACTTTGCAATTTGATAAAACACCTCCATCTGTGCCTAAAATTTATTTGCAGTATGAAGAATGGAAAAATCACGAAATCTACGCGGAAATTGATGAAGGTACAGACGAAGATAGTAAGGTAAAGGGGTACGAATACAGAGTAGGTTCCAGTTTGGAATGGCAAGAATACATCAGTTCATTCCCTGTACAGCAAGAGGGGATCACCAAAGTATATGCTCGAACCTTAGATAGAGCAGGTAATGTAAGTGCAACAGTGGAAGCAGAAGTGAAGATTGATCTTACTCCGCCTTCTCCACCTGAGAATTTGTTTAAAGTTAGCCAATTAGGTTCAACTGCTGTAATACGTTGGTCTCCTGCTAAGGATGAATTGTCTGGTATATATGGATATGAAGTTTACAATGGCGATACACTTCTGGGTGAGACTACAGATACCAAGTTCACGATTACCAATCTCACACTTAATGAAATGCAGTCTATCTCAATCGTAGCGATAGATAAAGCTGAGAATTATTCGGAAAATAGCAAGCCTCTTATTTTCTTTACTAACAATTTGGCTGTCTCGGCCTATAGGGACCATACCTTTGCATGGAATCAGCAAGGTCAAGTCTGGGGCTGGGGGCTCAACAGTAATTATCAGTTGGGTGAAGCTACAACAGCCAACCGTACAAGCGCTACCAGAATAACGAATCTTGACGGTTTTTCAATGATCTCTACGGGTTTAAAACAGAATATTGGACTCCGCCCAGATGGAACTGTATGGACATGGGGCGCTAATGACTATACTAATCAACGTCTTCCGCTTACGAAAGTTCCAGGATTGGAAAAAGTAGTTTCCATCTCAGCAGGACTTCAACATTACATGGCACTTAAGGAAGACGGAACTGTATGGACTTGGGGAGATAACGGCTTAGGTCAACTCGGAGTCGGTGGCAAGTTACCTTATAATAGTCTTGAACCAGTTCAGGTTGTAGGTTTAACTGATGTCGTTGCGATCAATGGAAGTTATTATAACAGTATGGCTTTGAAAGAGGATGGTACTGTCTGGATCTGGGGGGATGGGAGTCGGGCAATTGGATATAAGACTTCAACCAGTACTATTCACTATTCTCCAATTCAGATAGCGGGCTTATCTAATATCGTTCAAATTGATATGACATACCTACATGGACTTGCTCTCAGTAATGATGGAACTGTCTGGAGCTGGGGAATGAATGACTCTGGTCAATTAGGCCTGGGAGATTTTATTGATCACCCAACTCCAACTCAAATACCGAATTTGAATAACGTAATCAAACTCGCTGCAGGTTACTCGCATAGTATGGCCTTAACGAATAATGGGGAAGTTTGGACATGGGGTAATAATTACTATGGAGAAGTTGGAGACGGAACAACTATTCAGAAGCGTCCATCTCCTGTAAAAGCAGCCCACTTAAAAGGTGCAACAGATATTGAGGCCGGTGAAATGTATGGCTTCGCTCTCAAGAAGAATGGTTCTTTATGGGCGTGGGGATTTAATATGTATGGGCAATTAGGGAATGGGGCAACAACGGCACAACCTACACGTGTACTAGTAAATGGAATCAATTATCCCGTGGATAAGGATGCTCCGACTGCACCAGGACAACTTAGAATTACCGGAAAGACCTCTTCTACAGCAGTGATGTACTGGGATGAATCAGAAGATAACCACGCAGTAAAAGAATATCTGGTATATTCAGGTTCAACTTTGTTTAGTACATTGCCAGTAGATGGTAAGTCTCTAGAATCTATTATTAATTACACTGCCACCGGCTTAGCCCCTGGTCAGACATATACCTTTACCGTTAAGGCTAAAGATTATCAAGGCAATATTTCTACTTCGAGTAATAGTGTAACTGTTACTACCGAGCAGTCTTTTACTAGACAGATGTCGGGAGGACAAAGTCACTCACTCGCACTTAAAAGTGATGGATCTGTATGGGCATGGGGATATAATCAAATGGGGCAGTTAGGTGTTAAGGGCGCATTTCTTGCCAAAACACCGATTCAAATTCCCACCCTGAATTCTATTACCTCAATTACATCTGGACCAGACTACAATTTAGCACTTAAAAGTGATGGTACAGTTTGGGCATGGGGAAGTAATATGAATGGTCAATTAGCGAATACAAATTCAAGGCAGCAGGATACTCCTATGAAAATAGAAGGCCTAGATTCTGTCATAGCTATCGATGCCGGAACAAGTCATGCTTTGGCGCTGAAAAAAGATGGTACAGTTTGGGCATGGGGGAGTAACTACTATGGTGATCTGGGACTAGGACATAATAATAGTCAATATGCTCCGACTAAAATTCCAACTTTATCAGGCGTTAAATCAATTAGCGCAGGTGCTTTCTTCAGTTTTGCGATTAAATCGGATGGTACAGTCTGGGCATGGGGAGCTAATGGTTTCGGCCAACTCGGAGATGGGACAAAAGTTCAAAAGAATGTTCCAATCAGAATTGCAGGATTAACAGGAGTAGAAAGTATCTCCTTAGGTTTCTACCATGGACTTGCATTAAAGCAGGACGGCACTGTCTGGGCATGGGGGTACAATTATAATGGTCAGTTAGGTGATGGTACCAACACTGAGCGGCTAACTCCAGTTAGAATAAACAGTTTATCTGGTATTAGCCAAATCTCAACAGGTAACTTTAATAGTTTGGCCAGAACTTCAACTGCAGTGTATAGCTGGGGATCAAATAATGCCGGAGAGTTAGGTACAGGAGGATACTATGCTACAAATTCACCAGATAAGGTTGCTTCTATAACTTCTGTACAGAGCATTGCTGCTGGAACAAGTCATGGTATGGCTCTGTCCAATAATAACCTGTTGGCATGGGGGGCAAACAGCGATGGGCAATTGGGCAATGGTTTAACTACTAATTCATATGTTCCAGTTAATGTTACGGGAATGTCTACCGCTAAGGCAGCAGTTGCCTCAAAGGCAGCGGCGGCACCAAAAGCTCAATCAATGAATAAAACTCCTGAAGAACAGGAAATGCTTACTAAACTAGTCTCACCTGATTTTATAGCTCCTACAGCTCCTTCTAACGTGAGTGTAACCCGCAATGGTGGAAAACTTGTATTGGATTGGGAACCATCGACAGATGATGTAGGTGTGAAGGAATATTGGATATACTTGAACGACGAGTTGATATTGAAGACACAATCGTATACTAAAGTTGAAATGCAAGAATTAGCTAATGGACTAGTTAATATCACAATTAAAGGCGTCGACGAGGCAGGTAATATTTCAGTAGCCAGCGCCCCTGTAACACCATAATATTTTATTCTTAAAGTCTCCTGAGTCGTCAAATCTCAGGAGACTTTTTGATATACTAAAGAGATTAGATAGCTAAGAGCTAATTAGTGATTTTGAATATTATTCTATGTATTCTTTGAAAGGGGCACAATTCATGGATCATGTGAGTATTGAACACACACCACCCGCAGCAGTGGAGTATCTTGCCTTACGGCAGGTTTCAGGTCTTAGCCCGATGAGCAGGGCAGGGGCGGAGATTGGATTACCGAATAGCCTGTTTGCGGTATGTCTGCGTGAAAAGGATATGCTGATAGGCATGGGGCGAGTGATTGGAGATGGTGGTTGTTTCTTTCAGGTTGTCGATATTGCTGTACACCCGGATGTTCAGGGAATGGGGTATGGAAAACTGATCATGAGCGAGATTATGAATTATCTGCGTAAAGCAGTACCTGCCCGTGGTTTGGTCAGTCTGCTGGCGGATGTTCCGGCTGATCAACTTTATGCTCAATTTGGATTTGAATACACCAGCCCAAAATCGGAGGGTATGTGGTGGAGGCAGGGAGAAGAAGGACCGACTACCTAGCGGAACGGAAACTGAAATTTTGAGATAAGAATAGACTTATGTCGTATGAAATTATCTTAGTATAGCCGCATTTAGCGGCTTTTTTCATGATTAGTGTTGAGTGCTAGCGGAGAGAGGGGATACTTAAGAGTGTCGTTGCTTCTTCCGCTAGTTGAAGTAAAGTTTATTTTTCAATATATAAGCTGTAAGAGATAGGTTTACAAGTGTTCATATCCGGTTTAAGATGGCGTGAGCCGTTTAAGGTATATAACAATAGGATTAAGTATTAAAATAACGGTAAGTTGATGAGAAGATATCTACAGAAAAGAGGGAATTCATATGAAAGTAGCCATTTTTGGAGCAACCGGAGCGATTGGCAAGACGATACTGTGGGAGCTGATGGATCGTGGGCATGAAGTGACAGCGGTGGTGCGTGACCCTTCGAAGGTTGAGATGGTTCATGAGCGTTTGCGTGTAGAACAGGGAGATCTGCTTAACCCGGATCAGGTGGCTGATTTTGCAGCGGGTCAGGAAGCTGTTGTGAGTGCATATGGACCGAAGTTTGGTGGAGAAGAAGAGATGCTGGAAGTGACACGTTCGTTAATCGAGGGTGTGCGCCGGGCAAAAGCAGGACGTCTGGTTGTAGTTGGTGGAGCGGGAAGTTTGCTAACCGATTCCGGAGAGATGCTGATGGATACGCCGGGATTCCCGGAAGAAGTTAAGCCACTTGCGAAAGCCCATGCAGAAGCATATGACCTGATTGAAGCATCGGGTATTCACTGGACCTACATGAGCCCTGCTGCGACAATCACAACAGGACGTCGAACAGGCCAGTTCCGGGTTGGCATGAACCGTGTGATTACGGATGATATCGGGGAAAGCTCGATTTCCGTTGGCGATTTTGCAGCGGCTTTGGTGGATGAACTGGACGATCCGCAATTTATCCAAGCACGGTTTACGGTAGGTTATTAAGCGTAGACAGGCTTTGGAATGGATGATTTAATCTGAAGGTCTCGTACACGGATCGATAGAGTTTTCGATGATGTATCGAGTGGATTGTGGTAACTGGATGAGGTAAGAGGAAAGATAGCGATACACATATAAGATGCAGCGTTTAGGTGCAAAGTTGCTACTTTTAAGTATGAGATGAGCTTGTCACGGGGAGGGATGAACGTTGTTTATCGTAACCGCTGAACAGATGAGAGCTGTGGACGAGTATACCATTCATAAGCTGGGTATTCCTGCTGCCAGTCTAATGGAGAATGCAGGCCGAGCCATTGCTGAGGAAGTGATCAAGCTGTGCCGGGAAGGGCAGGCAGAAGGCCGGCTTGCGGATTCAGGGCAGCTTGGCTATAGCAGCAAGACCGATGCTAGGCGGGCACACACCGGGCCCGGCGATCGGCAAGGTTATGGTGGGGACATCATCGCCGATCCGGCGCTGGTGATGGAGCACCCGGGAGATCAGCAGTGGTACCTGCTGATTGGCAAGGGCAACAATGGCGGCGATGGGCTGGTGGCCGCGCGCCATTTGGTTGAAGCAGGGCTTGGCGTGACATTGGTCTACGCCGATGCCCCTGATGCACTGCGGGGCGAAGCCGCAGTGCATCGGGATGCCGCCGCGCAGCTTGGCATCCCTGCTCTTGTCCACGAGCGCGAAGCCGTGGACTTCAGCCGGTGCACAGGCATCGTGGATGCGCTGCTGGGCACCGGCTCGCGGGGGGCGCCGCGGGGAGATTACGCGGCGTTGATTGAGGCGGCGAACGACAGCGGCAAGCCGGTCGTGTCCGCGGATGTGCCGAGCGGGCTGAACGCCGACACCGGAGAGGTGTACAAGCCCTGCATTCAAGCTCGGGTGACCGTATGTCTCGCGCTGCTTAAGCGCGGGCTGGTGCAGTACCCGGGCGCTTCTGCCGCGGGGCGCATTGTGGTGCGCGCCATCGGCATTCCCGCGCGGCTTGCGCCAGAGCATGGCCCCTCGGTCCGTCTGCTGACGGACGAGGTGCTGCGCGGTGCGCTGCGCGTGGATACAGGCCGTCTCCGGGCACCGGACGGCCACAAGGGCACCTACGGCCACGTACTGTTGGCCGCAGGAAGTCTGCCGATGAGCGGCGCTGGCCTGCTCTCGGCCAAGGCCGCGCTGCGCGCAGGCTGCGGGCTCGCCACATGGGCGCTGCCCGCGGCACTGCTGCCGCATGTCATCGGCACCGTGCCCGAGCTCATGCTTGCTGCCGCCGCCGATGGCGACAGCGGCGAATGGAACGCGGCTTCCGCCGACGCCGTGCTGCGTCTCGCGGAGAGCCGCGACGTGCTCGCGACCGGCCCAGGCCTTGGCCGCTTCCAGGGCGACACAGACTGGCTGCGCCGTCTGTGGCAACAATCGGATCGTCCGCTCGTCATCGACGCGGACGCTCTCAACATGCTGGCAGACGCTGGCCCACATGGGCCTCGCGACTGGGGCCAGCGAAGTGCGGCGACAATCCTGACGCCGCACCCTGGCGAGATGGGCCGACTGCTGGGCATGTCGACCCCAGAGGTGCAGCGTGACCGCATTGGGCACGCTGCAAAATACGCTCGCGAGCAGGGCGTGACCCTTGTGCTCAAAGGAGCACGAACGGTCATCGCAACGCCATCCGGCGAGGCGTACATCAACACCACCGGGCACGCCGGCATGGCGACTGGCGGTGCCGGAGACGTATTGACCGGCATCATCGCCGGTCTGCTTGCCCAAGGGCTCAGCGCGGAGCAAGCCGCCACGTTCGGCGTATATCTCCACGGACAGGCCGCTGAACGCGCAGCACTGCTGCGCGGTGACCCATCGTCCCTGCTGGCCGGAGACATCATCGACGCACTGTGAGGATGGGGCAGGTGTGGCACAAGCTCGCGGTTTTGGGTTACTACCTATGCCGATTCATTTTCAAACTGCAAGTAAACCAACGAACCAGCGCACCAGCGCATCAAAAGCAGATGAGTGATCGTTGTCCATTGCTCAATACTCAATACCAATGACCATTGCTCGTTGCCCTAACGAACCTTATACACCCTATACCACGGTTTACATCGAGGAGCAAAAGCTAACGAATCTCATCCACGTTATTTCTGTGTATTTCAGATAAAACACCTGAAAAACCGGACTAAATTAGGGAATAGAATGCCTGAGATTCGTTAGAATTTATAATCTGCAATTAATGGCCCAATAAGGTTTGCTCAGTTCGTTAAACGTTTGGATCTGAAATGTTGATGCCTTGTTATCTATATAAGTTGATCTAAAGAATATTTACACTGGACACTCCGGTGACAGAACAACCTTCCGATCGCTGTTATCCCCAGTTTTTTTTATAAATTAGGAAATCCGGGATAGCGTATGCTTCCGAAGCAGCTTTCTTTCAAAAAGCTCTTAGACGAAGCGTATGCTTCCGAGGCGGCTTTCTTTCAAAAAGATTTTAGGCGAAGCATATACTCCCGATGCAGCTTCTTTCATACAACTTTTAGCTCCGCTTTTTCAGGTTCTTTCTGTCCTCTCCGTTTCGTGTAAATGTTTAGTTCAATTTATATACTTTCATATCTTTGAAACGAATTAATGGTTAGATGAAACAACGATTAGTTACTGAAAAGGGGAGCCCTGTCATGATTCATGACGGAGGCTCCCCTTTGTTTGTTTGTATGTTCACGCTACCTGATCCTGGCTTGGCTATAACCTGCCCATAACCTGCCTATAATCTGCATCTAAACTACTTCCGATCTACGTTCAGCCCAAAATTCTCCGACATCCTGCTTACAGCCGGAATCGCAGCAGTTCCTGATGCATCTCTGAACTGATATCACGCAATGACTTCACCTTGATACTTGCATCAGCGAAGGAACGTTGTTGTTCCGACGTGGAGGCGGTAATCTCTTCACTACTGGCAGCCGACTGCTCGGTGATGGCACTGATATTTTCGATGGCCTGTTGCACCTGTGTACTGAGTTGATTGGAGTGTTGCATGTCCTCAGCAAGCTGATGGATGCCCGTACTAATGCGCTCCACACTTTCACGAATAGCAGAGAAGGATTCGCGAGTCTGGCCAGTGGCTTGTTCCTGTTCGCCGAATAATTGCATGCTCTGTGCTACAGAGTTCTTCACCTTGTCCATGGAGGTTGTGATCTCGCCCACAGCCGCATAGATATGTTTGACCGATTGCGCAGATTGTTCGGCGAGTTTGTTCACCTCGCCCGCAACAACAGCGAAGCCACGTCCGGCTTCTCCAGCGCGAGCAGCCTCTATGGAGGCATTTAACGAGAGCATGGTCGTTTGTTTGGCAATCTCCGATACATACGCCGTCATCGTAGTGATTCGAACCGCGCTTTCTTCCAGTTCCCGCACCGTTTGTTCCACCTCGGCCATCGCCATACGATTCACTTCGGCCAACCGGAGTTGCTCTGCTACAGCCTTATTACCTTCCTCAACGGTAGTTAATACTTCACGACCATCAATCACCGATTGGGAAGTGGACTCCAGATTGCTATTGAAGGTAGACTGCATTTTGTCCACAACCATCACCGTTTCACTCAGATCCTCGGCAATCTTTTGACTGCCAATCGAGAGTTCCTCCGTGGTGCGGGATACTTGCTGCACAATCGCTTGGGCTGTATCATTGCCACGGTCAATATCTTGCGCCATCAAATCGACACGATGACCCGCTTCACCAATCGATTGAATAATGCCGCGAATATTATGAGTCATGATACCGAAGGAGCGACTCAGGTCATCAAGTTCATCTTTGCCCCGAGATTCCGGTAATTGTCCGGTCAGGTCACCGTCTGCAATTTGTCCCGCGGCATCTTTGAGTGTTCGAATACGCTTGGCGATCTGACGTGAAGTATACATGTTAAACAGCATTACGGCGACGAGCAATACGATGGCTCCTACCAGAGCGGTTTGCCACGTTTGCTGAATGTCACGTTCCAAATCGACGGTATATTGATCATAACGATCTCGAGTCATCTCATCTAACGAATAGATATCATTCTGTATGCCCCGAACCCGAGTGCTGTAACGTTTCGCTTCCGCACTGTTCATCGCACTCATCGCTTCGGTGGCTCCCTGGTTGAGAGCTTGTAATTTTGTCTCGATGGATTGAATAAGTTGTAACTGCTGATCTGTTTCGAGCAATCCGTCCGTAAGGTCCTGAATCATCGTTTGACCTTCATCTAGCAAGCGGAGCACGGCGTCTTGGTTACCTGCTGTCATGGAAAATGAATAGACATCCAGCGCTTGCTGGGTCTGGATCTGATTGGCGTTCAGTTCACTCACCTTGAGCATGGCGGGTACCAGATTTTGATTTTTGGCATTCATGTTGAGCAATTGCATGATGATATAAGCGACTAGCACAAGGCATAGAAGTAGTGAAATTAGAGCATTAAGTATCAGTTTTCCCTGTAGTTTCATGTGCGTACCTCCTCGTATCCGATGGGTTATTGATCAAGCGTAATTTTGATTTGACCGGAAGAGATCTTTGCCTTCAGATCTTCGAAGGTTTGCTGTTGTTCTTCACTGAGCGTGATATTATGTAGAGCAGTCAGACCCACGGCGTTCTCCGCCAGCCCCTCCACGATTTCCTTTTGAGGGAAGGTATGATTGTTTTGAACAAACGTGTTAACGGCATTATAGATAGAGACATCCACATTTTTCAGCATGGACGTAAGAATGGATTTTTCCGCCAAAAAGAATTGATCGGTATCTACACCGATGGCGTATTTCCCTAATTTCTGAATCTCCGTCAGTGCGCCAACGCCTGTGAGACCAGCAGCAACGTAGATCACGTCAGCGCCCTTTTCCTGAATCATCTGTGCAGCCAATTGTTCACCGAGATCGGCATCACCGAAGTCCCCTGCGTAGACGACATCAACGGTTGCATTCGGCTTGACAGCCAGAACACCTTGCTTAAAACCCTGCTCGAAATTACGAAGGACCGGTATCTCTATTCCACCAAGGAAGCCAACATGATCTTCCGTTGAAGCCATAGCGGCAATAACACCTGCCAGATAACTTCCTTCTTCCGCCCGGAATGAAATGGAGGCGATGTTAGGCAGTTTGGACTGACTGTCAATCATGAGGAACTGCTGGTCAGGATATTTGGCTGCAACTTTCTCCATATCCGCTTGGACAGCATCACTCAGGCCGATAACCAGATCGAATTTGGCTTGCGCAAATTCTTCAAATGCAGCTTCGGCATTGTCGCCCGGTTCACGATAGTCAAAGACAATGCTTTTCTCATTTCTGGCCTGAACCAGTCCATCAAAAGCAGCATCATTAAAAGAACGGTCACCCAGACCCACTTCCGTAAGCACGATCCCAACCTTTGTTCTTTTGTCTGTTGCCGTTGTTGTATTGTTGGCTGAACATGCCCCCAGGATCAGTACCGTCAGGATCATCATTATGATGAGACCTAGACCTGCGCGTCTATTCTTGTTTGTTTTCATGTGTTGGTACCCTCATTTCTGTAGTCGCATTTTTCTGTTTTGCATGGTTCCGTAGCTCCAGGGAATGACGTGTACATGATGACACGTATGGTGAGGATTTCCCTTTATCTATATCGGTCAGAAAGGCACTGTGATTTATGGTATGTAGTGAAAATTTACGAAAAAATAAATATTTTTCATGAATTACACATTATTTTCACATTTCTCTAGTTAAAAGGGTACATAAATATCTACAGTATGTTGTTTACTGATGTTAGAAGTCGAAAAAAAGGCACAACAGAGATGACATGAATCATCTCTGTTGTGCCATAGAATAGCACCCTATACGGATGATAAGGTGATCATCCTATTATAAAATTACGCGAGTTTTACCAAGCCGCAATCGAGCCATCCGCTCGGGTTTCCGTACCCCCGCATAATACGCCATTGTCCGGGTTGCGCCAGATGATCTGACCGCGTCCAAACTGGGATGGATCGAGTGCCACTTGAATATCATGTCCCTTGCGGGCGAGTGCCTGAGCGATATGCTGCGGGAAACCCGGTTCAACAAGAATTGTTTTGCCCTTCGTCCATTGCCAGCGCGGAGAATCCAAGGCGGCCTGTGGGTTCAGATGATAATCGATCGTATTCATGACCACCTGCACATGACCTTGCGGCTGCATGAAACCGCCCATGACACCGAATGGCCCGACCGCTTCGCTCCCGCGGGTGAGGAACCCCGGAATGATCGTGTGATACGTCCGTTTACCCGGCTCCAGGGCGTTTGCATGATTCGGGTCCAGTGAGAAATTGTGTCCACGATTCTGCAAAGCAATGCCAGTCCCCGGAACAACCAATCCAGAGCCGAAGCCCATATAGTTACTCTGGATAAACGAAACCATGTTGCCTTCACCATCAGCCGTAGCCAGATAGACTGTTCCACTTGCACGTGGATCACCTGCCTCAGGTGCTCGTGCGGTATCACCAATGAGTTTGCGCCGTTCTTCCGCGTATGCCTCCGACAGCAGTTCCTCCACCGTCACACCCATTTTGCGTTCTTCAGTAATATATTTCTCCCCATCGGCAAATGCCAGCTTCATGGCTTCAAGTTGCTGATGATATGCCAGAACAGATTCTTTCTCGTCAAAATCATATCCCTTTAGGAGATTAAGTGCTGCGAGAGCAATCAATCCTTGTCCATTCGGCGGAATCTCCCATACATCGTAACCACGATAGGAGACGGAGATGGGATCAACCCATTCCGGCTGGAAAGCCGCCAGATCTTCGCGAGTCAGATAACCACCGTGCTCTGCCATAAAGGAATGAATGCGGTCTGCCAGTTCTCCTTCGTAAAAGTCTCGCGCTTCGCTCTCGCCAATCTGGCGCAAAGTCGCCGCATGATCCGGCGAGCGCCACATCTCTCCAGCTGCGGGAACACGCTCGCCTGGAGCAAATGTCTCAAACCACGCACGCCCTGCTTCCGCATCACCCTGGCGTGCATAGATCTCGGCTGCCCTTGCCCAGTGGCGGGCCAGCCCAGGCGCAAGCGGGTAACCTTCCTCCGCGTAGCGGATGGCCGGTTCCAGCGCTTCCGCCAGCGTGAGCCGCCCAAAACGGCGGCTCAGCTCAGCCCAGCCCGCCGGTGCGCCAGGCACCGTCACCGGAACAACCCCAAGCTTCGGCATCTCCGTATGGCCTGCCGCTTGAAGCGCCTCAATGGATATGCCCTGAGGCGCAGGGCCGCTGGCATTCAGGCCATGCAGTTTGCCCTCGGTCCAGACGAGGGCAAAAGCATCGCCGCCAATGCCATTGGACGTTGGCTCCAGCACCGTGAGTGCTGCCGCAGTTGCAATGGCGGCATCGATGGCGTTGCCGCCTTTTTTCAATACATCGAGACCGGCTTGTGCAGCCAGTGGCTGTGACGTGGCGACCATGCCTTGTTTCGCATACACAGGCATGCGGTAAGAGGGGTACGGTTGGTAGAGTGGATCGAAGTTCATCAGGTTGTTCAGCTCCTTGTCGCTTGATGTCAGGTTCCGGTATAACCGGTCATACTCCTAACCCTCTTCGCAACTGGACAACCGATATCCTGCCACACCTGCAAAATCCAACTTGACATCAGTCTATGTCGTTACCATATCGCCGCCATTTACATGAATGCATTCACCTGTGACGTAGGATGAATCGGGGGAAGCGAGATAAACGTAGGCTGCCGCCAGTTCGTAAGGCTGACCAGCCCGACCCATGGGTGTATCTGTTCCAAATACCTGTACATCCTCCGCGGAGAAACTGGCAGGAATGAGCGGTGTCCAGATGGGTCCCGGGGCAACGGAATTCACACGGATTCCCTGTGCAGCGAGTGATTGGGCGAGTACACGAGTCAGCGATACGACGGCTCCTTTGGTAGAAGAGTAGTCGATTAGTTGGGTATTGCCTTTATATGCCGTAATGGAAGCCGTATTGATGATGGAGGCACCTCTGCACAGATGGGGGAGAGCGGCCTGAATCAGAAAGAAATAGGCGAACACATTGGTCTGAAAGGTGTGATACAGCTGTTCTTCCGTAATATCAACGATGCTTGGCTGCACATACTGTACGCCATGATTGTTGACCAGAATATCGATCTTCCCGTAGGTTTCCATCGTTGTGCGAATGACGGCTTCACAGTTTTTCTTTAAGCGGAGATCTATCTCGATCAAGAGACAGCGCTGTCCCAGTTCTTCGATCCGTTCACGAGTCCTTTCGGCATCTGTCCGCTCATATAGATAAGCAATGACGATATCCGCACCTTCCTTGGCAAAAGCGATGGCGGCCGCTCGGCCGATTCCACTGTCACCACCCGTAATAATGGCAACTTTACCTTGGAGTTTGCAGCTGCCGATATAGGCAGGATCTTCACTGATCGGTTCAGGCACCATCAGGGTTTCCAGACCGGGTTGCTGGTCCTGATGCTGGGGTGGAAATGCCAGCTTTTGCTCCTTGCATACCGTTTTCTCGCCATAAAAAGGATAGACAGGATTCATTCGCTTTACATCCTCCTCGAACGTTCATTGATACGGATAACCTATGCATTCGCCCAGAAGAAGGTGCGGGAGGAAGCAGCAGAGCGGTTGTTTTTTGCACGGAATATACCATAATAAGGATAGATTCTTAAATCGATGGAGGTGTCAGGAGTCACATGAATATTCAGGGAATTAATCATTTGTGTTTTTCCGTATCCAATCTGGAGCGGGCCATTACCTTTTATGAGCAGGCTCTCGGTGCCCGAATTCAGGTGAAAGGACGCAAACTGGCTTATTTTGAGCTTGCCGGTCTGTGGATTGCCCTGAATCAGGAGGATGTTATTCGCAACTATACGGAACGAACCTATACCCATATTGCATTTACCGTTACAGAAGAGGAGTTCGACGCGTCTGTGCAGCAGCTGCGAGCAGCCGGGGCGGACATTCTTCCTGGAAGGCCCAGAGATCCACGGGATGCATTATCTGTTTATTTTACTGATCCAGATGGTCATCTGTTTGAACTGCATACAGGTACGATGAAGCAAAGGCTGGATTATTATCGCGAAGACAAAGATCATATGACCTTTTATACGTGAGTTTCATGTGCAAGTAGAGGTAAATGGTAATTAACGTATTTAAAGTCATTGCAATTATCCGTAAAATACGTCTTAGGTTGCCAAGAATCGATGGTGGAATATGCTACCCAAATAAACATGAGGAGAGATGAGCATGGAGAGTAAAGGAAGCAAATTCGTTACAACGGCAAGTGAACTCTGCATGGTTACTATCATGCTTCTACCTTTTATTGCAGGACAGCTTCATGTTTCGGAGGCATATGCAGGATCGGCTAAGTTTAGTGGTCAGCAGGGACAAAAGCATGCCGTATCTACGGAAACGCTGCTGGAGCTGAATGATCCTGTACCTGTTCGATGAGCGGTTTAAGATGATCCTATGCTTTGTCACCATGTATTCCCGGAATTAAGGTCTCTGTTGAAGAGACCCTGAACTCCATCATTTTGTTTTCCCGTGTCCTCAGTTGTTAGATGAAGAGAGTATCTGTTTTATTTGATCAATGACTTATAATCTTCGTAGTTCATTTTACGCTCTTGCAGGCTTAGCAGAAGGAGTTGATGGCTGATGCCAGCCTCGCGGTTTGCAGAGATGCGTTTAAGTAGATCGTGACTCATTCTTAGAAAATAATAACCTTCATTGCTGTTGTTTTTCTCATGAAATACAATACCAAGCAAGCGATACAGTTTGGCACGAAGCATCCCTTCATCTTGCTGATCCAGCAGTTGAAGGGCTTCTTTGATGATGGCCTCTGCCTGTTCTGGCTCACGCTGTTCCAAATAAACTTTACTGATTTCCTCTAATATGGAAGCCTTCTTGTGGGGAAGATTGCGTTTATCGTAAATTCGTGCGCATTCATCCAGCAAGGGGAGGGCTTCTTTTTTTTGCCCCATATGAAGCTGGATCACGGCGAGGTTGTGAAGTGCCAGAACGTAGGATTCGCTGCTCGCCTGTTTATAGGCCTGTACGGATCTCTTGGTCCAGTCATAACTTAACAGCATGTGTCCGTCCTGTTCGGACATATAATAGGCTTTGCCCAAACCCAGCGTAATCTCGCCATACAGTTCCGGTTGCCCCGCCATCTGGGCTTCCTTCTCCGCTTTGAGATAGTAGTTCAACCCCTCATTCACATTGCCTAATCTTAAATGGGTTGTGCCAAGAAAGGTCAGCGATTGGATATGTTCTTCCTGTAGATGTTTGAGTCTGCTGCTGTACGTATACGCCTGTTCATAATGTTTCCGGGCAGCATGAAACAGCTCTGCATGAAAAGCCGCTCTCCCCATTTCAAGATAATATTCAACAATACGCTCCCTGTCACCCGTTCGAATGACTGTAAATGCTGCGTTTTCCCCTTCATCCAAGGCTTGTCGATAATCCCCAAGTCTGTTGTGACTTCGTAAAATGAGCAGGTAGGCTTCTGACTGATCCGATGTATCCTCCGTCAACGTCAGCACTTTATGGGCTATGCGGATGCAGGCAGAATCATTCTGCTCGGCATAACAGGCTTTGGCCTTGTCCAGTACAGCCTCCCCAATATCCGTATCTGTTGCTGCACTTCCTCCCAAAAAAAACTCCATGGGTGTATTAAGTCTCCTGGCAATGATTTTTAACATACGCTGCGAGGGAACGGCTCTACCTTTTTCGATAAGGCTGATGTAAGAACGCGTCATATCCTCACCTGCCAGTTGCTTCTGAGACAGTCCAAGCTGCTCCCGGATTTGCCGGATTTTCGGTCCGAGCATGATCGTTCACCGTCCCTTGATATAGTTTGATTGGAATGGAGATCTGATTGGTATGTTGGGTCTATCGTGTGTGTCCAGAAGCAGGGGTAAGGAGAGTGAGAGGTTCATTTACCCCCATTTACAGTTTAAATGCAATTTGGGAGATTATAGAATCAGAGTATCCAAGATGAAAGGAGGAGATATGAATGGTCATTAAAGCGACTCCCATTACACTGGAGCAACTGAAGCGCAAAGAAGTTGAAGCAGCACAATTGGAAACGAGTGGACTGGGCGAGGCACGTGAAGTCAGTGCACGCGCGGTTTCCGCTCGCGCAGTTGAAGCCCGTGCTGTAGCAGCTCGTGCAGCGGCGGCTCGTGCCTGATTTTTCCTACTTACTTATCGTATTACGCTAGATTCATAGATGGGAGCTTCTGCGGAAGCTCTTTATCTCCCTATATTTCAGTGAGATTCGTACGTTAGTGATAACGAGGTGTCTGAAGCCGATGCATATCAAGCAAATATGGTCTTACATTCCGGAGCACATTGTGCCGATCAGGGAACTGAACGAGGTGCTGGGACTCAATAATGCCCAGACGAAGGTACTGGAAAAAATTCATGGTTTGAAACAGGTTCGGCAAGACAGGGATGGAGATCTGGTTTCGTTACTAGGGCGCGTATTAACCCAGGTGGTAAATAACCCTGAGATCGCTCCTAACTCGATTAAGTATATCATTTATTGCCACACAATTCAGGAAAATTTCCCCTTTCCTATGAAAGTTTTGCAAGTCCTGAAACGGGCTTACGGGTTGCAGCATGCCATCGCGTTTTCGCTTACGCAGCAGAACTGTGCATCGGGCTTAATTGCCCTGAATGTTGCCGAGACATTGCTGCCTTCATTGGAAGCGGATGATCATATTTTAATTTTGACAGGTGAAAAAACCTTTAGTCCCGTTGTGCAATTGATCCCCAATACCACCGTGATGGGAGAGGCATCAGCCGCCGTGCTGGTGGGTAACAAGGGCAACGGAAGTCGTGTCGTCGGACTCACGAGTGTTACCCTGGGCCAATTCTGTAATGTACTAACGGGAACCCCGCAGATTCTAAGGGAGTTTCAGGAAATCTACACGCCTCGGTTATGTGAAGCCATTGTTGCAGCCGTGGAGCAGGCGGGTCTGACGCTGCAGGATATTCGATACATCGTCCCACACAATGTGAATCTATCCTCGTGGAAGAAGGTGGCTATCCGTTTATCCTATCCCCTTGAACGCATATATACGTCCAACGTACAGGAGATCGGACATTGTTTCTGTTCGGACCCATTTATTAATCTGCAAGCCATTCTAGAGCAGAAGTTGTTGCAACCAGAGGAGTATTATCTGCTTGTTACGGTCGGACTTGGGGTTACATTCAGCGTAGCAGTGATGCAGTATGCAGGAATAGGAGGGGATGGCCTTGACCACCGTATTGACGGATTTTTCGAGCAAGCTCAAGTGGGCGTTAACGGGCCAGCATGACGTTACTTTTGTGTATCTTAACAATTTTGAGGTAGAGGAGTACTGGAGTGAAACGGGTATTCTCAAGCTGCCCTCATTAAGCATAGGCTCGGCCGCGGATGTCGTTAATCGGATGGAGGAACTGGGTGTTTTCCTCGCCGGAGAGAACGATATCATCCTGCTCAAGGAGCCGCCGAATCAGGGATTCATGGCAGATGCACAGGCGCTTGGGTTTGGTCGCTCCCGATGCATAACGGTGGAGCACAATGATCCGGCACTGAACATTACTGCGAATCTTCTGAATTGTCCAAGGACAATGGACAAGCTGCGAGAGCTGTCACAGGCTGCTGGAACGAATGTTTATCTGGTTCCCTTTGGAACCTCGGATCAGGAAGAGGAATTCTCCCGACGGACCGGCATTCCGCTGGCTGTTCCATCTTCAGATATCTTCCGCAAGGTGAATGACAAGGGGTATTCCCGCCGTCTCAACGCAGAGCTGGGTATTCGTCAGATCCCAGGCGTTGAATGCACGTCTTTGGATGAACTGGTGTCCGGTTTCGATCAGCTAAAGGCCGTTCTAGAGCAGGGTGGACGCCTTGTGCTGAAGGATTCCATGGGTGTATCAGGCAAGGGGATTACCGTCATCACCGATGAAGCCAGGTTTCACAAATGCATGAGTATGCTGGAGAAACAGGCAAGCAAAAAGGGAATACGGCAAATCAACTACGTGCTTGAGCAATGGATTGATAAAATCTGTGACCTGAATTACCAGATTCTCATCGATCGCTCCGGCGGAGTTGAGTTTCTTGGCGTAAAGGAATCGTTGGTAGAGCAAGGTGTGCATCAGGGGCATCTCATGCCTTCGCGGCTCAACGATGTTCAACTTGAGGTTATTCGCGAAGCGGCCATGCGAATTGGAGCAGCTCTGTATCGAGATGGATACTACGGCATTGCCGGCATGGACGCCATTCTGGACGAGGACGGTACAATCTGGCCCAATCTTGAGATTAATGCCAGGTTTAATATGTCTACCTATCAGACCAACATTCAACAGCAATGGCTGCCCGAAGATCAATGTGGACTGGCGAAAAAATATACGCTCCGGCTCAATCACCTGCTGGAATACGGAGTACTTCGTTCCCGGTTGGGTGCGTTGATGTTCGAACCGGAACGCGGCGAAGGATTATTGATCAATAATTTTGCCACAGTCAATGCGGCATTCAGAAGTGAGGGGACCTTGTTCTCCGGACGTCTGTATGGCGTGATTATTGCGTCCTCCCCTGAACGGCTGGGAGTAATCGACGAAGCGATAGAAGCCGTCCTATCTTCCATTAACGAGGTGATGTGAGTGTCTAAGGAATATCAGATTCAGCAGTTGCCTGTTTCGGACATCGCCGAGAGATTCGGGACCCCGCTGTATGTATATGACGGGGATGTGTTGCAGCAGGTGTATCAGGAGCTTCGGGGATTGCTTACGCCTCAAGTGGAGCTGTTCTATTCATTGAAGGCCAATCCCAATATTTCGATCGTACACATGCTCCGGGAGATGGGAGCACAGGCAGAGGTATGTTCCCTGGCCGAATTGCATACGGCTGTACAGGCTGGAGTAGCAGCAGAAAGCATTATTTTTCTGGGACCGGGAAAAAGCGATGACGAGATTACGGCATGCATACGTCTGGGCATATATGCGATCGTGTGTGAATCGTTTCAGGAGCTGGAGCGCATTGAGAGCATCGCTGCAAGTGAGGGGCGAATCGTGCCGGTGGCGCTGCGAGTGAATCCATCTTTTTCTGTTAAAGGCTCCAGGCTGACCATGGGTGGCAAACCACGTCAGTTTGGTATGGATGAACAAAGTGTGCTCCAGGGGAAAGAACAGTTCGAGAGCTTCTCCCATGTGGAGATCATGGGACTTCACGTGTACATGGGAACCCGCATGTTGGATGTAGAGCCGATCGTTCAGAATACCCGCCATATTCTGGAATTGGCTGATCGAATCGAGAACGAGCTGGATATCACGCTGCGTATGGTCGATGTAGGCGGGGGATTGGGCGTGCCCTACCATGAAGGTGAGCAGTTCCTATCCATAACCGCACTGACAGAACAGTTGAATCCAATGTTCGAATCGTTTCGGCATAGTCATGCCAACACCCGGCTGTTCATGGAGCTTGGGCGATATCTGGTAGGAACCTGCGGTATGTTGGTCAGTCGAGCCCTATACGTCAAGCAATCGTATGGAGAGCACTTCGTCGTAACCGATGGTGGAACGAACTGCCATATGGCGGCGGTGGGCACAGGTTCTTACGTGAAGCGTAACTTTCCGATTGCCTCCCTGACGCGTTATGGTGAGTCCCCTGTAGCCGAATACAATATTACGGGTCCCTTATGTACGCCGAATGATGTTGTTGGGAAACGGGTATTGCTTCCTCCTGTTGAACGGGGCGATCTAATCGGTGTTTTTCATTCGGGAGCCTACGGACCAACGGCTTCTCCCACACACTTTTTGAGTCATGGAAGTCCGGCGGAAGTGCTGATTGTCGCTGGGGAGGCTCACTTGATCCGTGAGCGAGATACTCCGCAGGATCTACTGTCCAAGCAACGTTTGATTCAAGTGTCCCACACGGCAATAACCAATTGATGAGGAGAGATGATGATCATGACGACTGCAGTATTGCTTGAAGAGATCAAAGGTGCCCTTGCTGAAGTGTTGAATACGGAAGCCAGGCAGGATATTCAATTAAGCACATCTTTATTTGACGAACTCTATCTGGATTCGACCTCTGTTCTGGAACTGTTGATGACGCTGGAAGACCGGATTGAAGGTCTGGAGATTGACCCGGATGATCTGGAGCCCGATGTATTTGATACGGTAGGCTCCCTGGCTGCTTATATTGAGAAGCAGCTCATTGCGGCCTGATGGCTTCGCCTGTTGCCATACGGGAGATGGGAGTCAGGTTGTTCTCGGAGAAGAAGCCTCCGTTCGAACATCCGGAACTGTTGCGATTTCATCAGGATATGCTTGCAGGTACTCCGATCAAGTACGACGTTCAGCTTTTGCAGGGGCGTAACAACAATGCCTATCACGAGATGAGTGTGGAACTGCTGGAGGAAACGGGACTTGATCGGGTTATGCAGGATGTGGATGTGCTACTGCTGGCATACAATTTTCCGAATACCCGCCCGGATATATCAATTGTGAATTATTTGATGGATCGTTATCAGGCTCGCTTTATCAGTTTTGCTGTAAATGATCTTGGTTTTGGTGCTCCTTTTGCGGCGCTCCACATGCTTCAGCACTATCTGGGTAGAGAAGGTTACATGAAAGGCATGCTTCTGGTTATGGACCAGACGGCTCTCCCCTATGAAACGATGGAACTTGTTTCACCGCATGGACCGGACACGGCTGCAGCAATATACCTTGATCGGATGACAGGCGTAGGACCTTCCCTGCTTGGGGTAGAGATGCGACATGCCGAGAATTCCATAGCCGATACTGCGGAGATGGTACTGGATCGATTATGTGCCCAGGCATCCATTCACCGGAATCAGATTAACCTGCTTATCCATCCTGATCTGGAGCAGCAGTGCAATCAGGCTGTCTGGTACAGCGAATGTGGATCGAAGAGCAATTATGATCCATCGCGCTGGAGTGCAGCGCCATTCTTCGCATTACAGGAGTTACTGGAGGAGAAGGACGGGGACGAGTACATATGTCTTATGCATCTGGAGCAGCCGGATTCGTTTATTCATGCCTTGCTGATCCGAACTTGTGAATGGAGTATGGATGGACACTAATCGCAAAAGGAGGGAGAACATTGGGGTTCGGTATTGTGGATATTGGCGTCTATTTGCCTGAACAGATTCAGCAGCCGGAAGAGGTGCTGGCTGCCCTGGAGCTTGGGAAAGGCGAGATTCAGTTTCTGCGCAAGTACCACCGCCTGGAAGGTGTGCCTGTAACGGAATCGGGCCAGATGCTTGACGATACGATCGCACAGGCTGTGGAACGGCTCCAGACCAGACCTGCCCTTTCCGGAATCGACCTTGTTCTCTATGTCCATTCCTTTCAGGTGCAGACACCGAGCGATTACAGGCTTGTGCAGCGTGTCCTCCAGCGCTTAGGGCTGGAACATGTACCGTTCTATGGCATATCCCAAATGAACTGTGCATCGTCGATAGCCGCTCTTCAATGGCTTGAGCGAATCTCGCAAACGCAGCCTCACATTCGGAATGTGTTGTTGATCTGTGCGGATCAATTCAATTTTTTGCCTCCCGAATGGCGCTATCTGCGCAAATCGGCCATTCTGGGTGATTCTGCCGTAGCTGTTCTATTGAGCAGAGAGAGCTGTCAGCATGTCGTTCAGGCGGCGCATGTGCTGCGAGATACCCGGTTCCATACTGGTTATCATGCAACCGCCGATGAGATCTCGGCATTTAACCGATTGTATGTGGACCATATCATTCAAGGGATGGAAGAGCTGCTGTCAACGCAAGGCCTGAGTTTCGAAGATGTGGATCATATTTTTCCACATAATGTGAACTGGACTACCTGGAAGGAATTCTCGCGACGTACGGGAGTTGGACTTGAACGGATATATCTGGATAACATTCAGCGAATCGGACATACCTTTTCCACCGACCCGTTCATTAACCTGAGTTCGGGATTGGAGCAGGACTGGGTGTGCAGGAAGGGGCGCTCCATCATGGTCAGTATCGGGCTCGGCAGTTTTTTTGGTTTTGCACTGGTGGAGCATGGAGGATGCGAAGAAGAATGAACAGGAGGAATGACAATGCACGTTATTGAATTCCAGGGCCCAGATGCAAAGCCCGTCGGATCAAAGGCAGCAGGCAACCCCGTTGCTCCGTTATCGGAAATGTTGGAGGCAAAAACCTTGCTGGTGAACAATTGTCCAGTGCTTTTGGCAACAGGTCCCTACGTGCTCGCGACCGCTCATCTCATTGAACAAGATGCTTTACTTTGGCATGAAGAATCAGCTGGGCTGTATCGTTGGAATCAACTACATGCCGTTCATGTACAGGATCGGATGCTGGAGCCCTCCGGACTACTGTTATACCGGGTACAGCCGAATGAGGGTGAGAAGGCTGAGATATCAGGCGAGAAAGTGACCTCGAATGAGCTGAGAACACGCCTGCATGAGTTCCGCGTAGAGCTGTGCAAGGCTGGATTGGAGCAGGTTCGCAAGCATTTGTCGGTGCGAATATCAGGCGGGCAATCCACGTTTCAGCACCAGCTCGTGAAAGGCATGGTCGCTGACATCCTGACAACGCTCTACATGGCGGAAACGTTGCCTGAAGACCGCTTCCTCTCAGCAAATCCAGGTCTTCCATCGGTCCGGGTCCATGCGTGGATACATCAGGAATTGGACGAAGCCTTCAGACAGATTCAACGTCTTGGCGGCGGTTTCGGTTTTTTGAGACATGGCGTATCTGCATATACATATGCAGGCCAACTGGTGAAAAACATGCTGTTGCCAGCTAAGGAGGAATATTGATGATTACTCCATCAACGATTGCGATTTTCGAGCAAGTGATGAAGCAGTATGCTGCGGAGCTTCGTCAGATTGGCTTGACGATTGACCGGGAGCCAGACCGGCTCACCGAGTTTTTGCACACGTCTGCCCTGCAGGCCATCAATCATATGATGATTCCCCCGGAGTATGGCGGCCAGCCAATTGTAACCATAGGTCAGGATCGATATTATGGACTCTCTTCGCTGGAAAGAGTCATTACGATCGAGCAGTTGTCCGCAGGAGATGCAGGCGTTTTTCTGGGAGGACCTGGTCCTTCCATGTCCAGCATCGTCATGATTGACTTGGGCGACGAGGAACAGAAGGAACGCTTTTATAGCCACTTTCTGAAAGGTCCAGCCTGGGCTGTTTTTGCCTTATCAGAGCCGGAGAAGGGTTCAGATGCAACTGAGATCAGCACGCGGATTACGCGACATCCGGATGGGAGAATGGAGCTAACCGGACATAAATTCTACATTGGGAACGGACACCGGGCGAGTATTGGACTGGTATTCGCCCAGACCAATCGCACGCCTCTGGGCATTCAGGTCGCTATAGTTGATCCTTCTCTGCCGGGTTTCACAGCAACCCCGCTGGACACGATGGGGCTTCGCGGTCTGCAACTCAGTCATCTGCAATTTGAGGCTTTCCCACTGGAAGAGAAAGATATTCTGGGTCGTCACCTAAGCCCAACCAAGCGTGGATTGTGGGGAGCATTGCGTACATTCCACCGGATGCGCCCTAGCGTGGCGGCTTTGGCGCTTGGTGTTGCACAGGCTGCTTATGATTATGTTGTAGAGCACAGAACGATCTTTACAGAACGTGAAAAGACAGAACTGGAGCGACTGGAGATGCGTCTTCATGCGCTACGCAGCATGATTCGGAATGCAGCAGCAGAGATTGACCATGATGCGAATAAGGGATATCTGGCTTCCCTCAGTAAAATACGGGCTGCGTCAGTTGCCGAGGAAGCGACGGAATGGGCACTGGAGATGATGGGGCCAGGTTCCATGCTGGAGCATCCTCTGCTGAACAAATGGTATCGCGATGCAAGGGCCTTTGAGTTCATGGAAGGCACAACGTCCATTCAGAAGATAAACGTTTTTCAGGCGTATGCCAACGGGAAGATGCAGCATGTCTGATTCACTTCATGATGATATTGGCGCACCAATCTATGTGGATCATATTTGCTGGCTTACTGCGGAGGATCATCTGTACACGCTGGATTGGCCAACACCGGATGATTATGTTTACGTATCGCCGCACATATATATGGAGGATCACTATTATGGTCGCGTGGGAACGCTGACTCGCTCCCTTATGGCAGACGGGAGACGGGTGACAGCGGGTGATCTTGCGCTTATGGTGCTGGAGCAGTTGTCCACAAAGCCGCATTGGGATTGGTTGATCCTTGCCCAGACCTGTCCCGAACGACATGCATTGAATGCTCCACTTGCCCGAATGCTTGAAACGGCTCCGTGGCGAGTTAATCATCCACTTGGTATTACCCATATGGGTGCGCTCGCAGGCACCGAGGCCATTCAGGTTGCTCTTTGGAGCATGCTTCCTAACGAACGGACTGCGATTGTGCTGGTGGAGCAGCGAATTCTCCATGACGATGGACAGATTGGATATGGTCAACCACCCGAACCTAAAGGTGATCTCGGCGACATGGCTGTGGCGCTTGAGGCAGGACTGGGCCAAGGGGCGTTGCAGGTACACTATGCGGGAAAACGAATCATCAAGTCGGATGAAGCCACGGCTTTTGCATCCGAGGCACTCGGCATGATCCGCGAATGGCTGGATGGTTATGCAGCTGAGCACGTCATTCTTCAGTCGAGACTGGGATTACGTCTCAATGGCAGTTCTGTTTTGCATATTTCCCCTTCGAAGACCATCTGCGTACCACGAACCGATTATCAGAGCGGAGATGTATGGATACAGCTGGCAGATAAGCTAGAGCGGGGTATCATCAGGCCGGATGATCGAGTCATGCTGGTCTCGTGGGATGATGATCGGATGATATCTGCTTGTTGCGTGCATGTGATACGTCTGCCGATACTCAACAGGCTTACAATGAATCAAGAAATCAAGACTTCATGAATTATGGAGGTGAACCCCATGCAGGGGATCGATTATACGGCCGGCTCGATCCATCGTTTGTTATTCCGTACGGCCGTTCCGATGCTGCTCGCTTCTCTGGTTAACGTGATTACACAACTGGCCAATGTATTTTTCTTGGGTCATACGAGTCAAAATGTATTATATGTGCTCTCATTGTATATTCCTGTCTCATTCGTCATGATTGCCATCATCGAAGCGATGCAACTGTCTGTTCAGGTAGCGGTAGCGCGCAGTCGTGCCGGGGGCTCTCGTGCATTTACCCAGCTATTCGTGCACATGATGGGCAGTGCAATGCTGCTTGCCATTCTGACCGGGGGAATTGTGATGTTAATGACCCCTGTGCTCTCATGGTTTTACCGTGTGCCTGCCGACATTGGGCCCATGTTTACGCTGTACGTAGGGGGCATGATGGCAGTGAGCATCCCGGCTGTCCTAGCTGCAGTGACCAGTGCGGCGTTACGAGGGCTGGGCCGGGCACAGGCAGCGTCGTGGAACGCGGTTGGGATGGCGATGCTAAACATTGCTCTCGTGTATACATTTGTGTCGGTCTTTGGGTTGGATCTGAAGGGCATCATCTATGCCAACCTGATCACTTCCGTCTTGTCCTTGGCCATCTCTCTACTTATTCTGTTCCTTCGCCGGGAAATGGTCTTTGAACGCTTTGTTTTTGCCCAAAAACATCTGATGGCCCTCAGGCATGTCGGTATTCCTGTGTTCATCTCGTACTGCATGATTTTTCTGAGTACATTTTTTTTTAATAAAATTGTCAGTCACTTTGGCGAAGGGGCGGTTGCTGGCTTTGGCGTTGGTTATCGAATTCAGACGATGGCGATCCTGCCGGGTATCGTGATTGGCTCGGCCATCGGCATTATCATCAATCATAATTTGCAGTCACCACACCGGCCAAGGGCCTATGCAAGTTATCGCCAAGGTCTGCTACAATCCTTTGTTCTGTACGTAATCATTGCCGTTGCCGTCTGGATCTGGCGAGATCCGCTTATCGCATTCCTAATCGAAGACGCGGCAACCCGAGCAGAAGCAGCGCGGTATCTGTCCATCGTAGCTCTTTCCTATATTGGCATGGGTCCCATGATGACAACCCTGCTGACGATGGAACAGAGCGGGCGCGGATACCAGGCCATACTCCTGAATGCGGTGTATTTTCTGATTATTATCGCACTTGGCTGGGGACTGACTCGGGCCTTTAATGAAGTTACTTACTTCTATGCGGTGATTGCTGGCATGAATGTGGTCGGCATGTCGTCGTTCTTGCTACCTTTCATGCGAATGCTGAAGCGGGAATATGTGGAGTCGTCTGGGGATAAGGACATCAGTACAGAAGGTGAAGCGACGTTGCCGAATAAGAGCTATTCCACACAGACTTGACTCTAACTACGTACAGGAGGTTTTTGCATGAGAACATCAGAACCTGCTTATCTGGTACGTCGCATTGCAGATGCGTGGATCGCTGCGGATGAAACGTTCAGCCAGTTTTATGAGCTGGAACCAGCGAAAGAGCTGGAGCCACAACTCCCCCCGGATTTGCCGGGGGTGGAACCTGCGGAAGCGCCTTTTTTTTTGTATGAGCCTCTCATCGGTCATGGGGCTCCTCAACTGGGGATCTTGGGTATCCCTCATTCTGGTGGGACAAGCATGTTAAACTCCTCCGTTGCCGGACTTGCGCATGCGTTACGGGTAGAATCATGGAAAAAGGTCATCTATCCATCGTTACAAGAGTCCGGGAATTCGAGCTTGTACGATATTGGAAGTGGGAGACGATTGCTTGAGAGCGTAGCCATGCAGGATTGGGGTACTTGTCTTATGAATGAAGCGGAGGCGGATACAGCTGTTCCTTATCAAAAGGGGCTTGCCACCGCACTGGATCATGCGCTGGATCAACAGGCACTATTGTGCTGCATTGGTGGAGACCATTCCATTACGCATGCAGTGCTTCAGATGATGGCAAAGGCCCTGGGCAGTCGAAGGATGCTGGTACAGTTCGATGCCCATCATGATTGCGGTATCGATGCCATTCATCAGGAGAATCCCAGTCACTCCAATTTTGTAAGACATCTGCTAGAGCAGGGTACGGTTGCTGCTGTTGTACAGATTGGCCTGCGTGGTCTTCGCTCAGCAGATCAGATGTACAGCCATCCTGGCTTGATTCAAATATCGGCAGAGCATATGACACCCGAGAGGGTGAGCCATGTTCTGAACGAGGTAAGGCAGAAGTACGACGTTGACTCGGCTTATCTAACGTTTGATCTGGATTCCCTTGATCCGGGTAGCTTTCCCTTTGTTGATTTTCCAATTGCTGCAGGGCCGACGTGGCAGAACATTCGAGACTGCGTTACTGCAGCACTGGAAGTACCGATAGCTTATCAAGGGATGGATATGGTAGAGGGACAGGGTGTGCAATCAGATCGGCACATTCCCGGACAATATGAGCTGGCGCTTCGGATGTTGGCCTATATGGTGGATGGCATCGACCGGAATCGTCAGCGGTTTAAAAATTCCTCCAGTATTAGAGTAGCCAGAGAAGAGATGCTGTCGGGAGCGGGAGCATCCATGAATAAGGGCTTAAAGGAGGTTTGAGTATGAAGGATTTTCGTACATTATATACGTTTCATCGGGAACAGGTCAGGGAGGAGCTGTATCGGGAAAAGACAGACGGAATTCGACTGGGATTCTTCTATGCGCTAATGAATATTGTTAAGGAACTTTCGCCTCTTCAATTAGAAACGTCACCGGAGTTGATCTGGATGGATTACCTGGCTTTTTTGCGGACGGTTGACGAACATAAAAAAAACCCTTACTCCTTTATGGATTGGGATGAAGTCGAGGGGCTTGAACATTTGCAAGCGACACTGCAGGAAGGTGGGGCCTTGTTGACCTGGCATTACGGATTCGTCCGGCATAACATGATTACCATCGGACAGGAGATTCGCGCAGGCCACATGAAGTCCGGCTTACCCTTCTATCTGGTGGCTGAAAAAGGTACCGTAGAGCAGGAGCAGAAGCTGTCATCCTGGAACACTCTACGACAGTTTGCAGGTGCTGATCTGTTGAATGCCGAGGATGAGATGATTGGCATACGATTATATTCTCATTTGCGGAAGGGAGGTTCATTCAACCTTTTCGTAGATGGTCAGACCGGGTTCAACGCGGATAATCGCGCAGTGGAGCTTCCTTTCCTGAGTTCACGCATCCGGACGAGGAGCGGTATTTTTCGTATTTTAGCCAAGACACGCAAGCCTGTATGCCCCTATTTCATGACATTGACTGAAGATTTTCGTTCCAAAATTGTTTTCTTGCCGCCTTTCATCTTAGAAGGGGATATTCAGGAATCAGCAGGACGTGTATATGAGCCGTTTCGCAACCAACTGCTGAAGCAGCCTGCATTATGGAGATTCTGGGACCGTCACCATCAGCAAGTGATTCACTGGAAAGAGGATGAGACTAATCTTCATTCAGCGGAAGCTGAGAGTCAGGTGGACTGGTTCTCCAAGCCGCTGGAGGGATTCGGTCAGCTTGGACTGAACACCGCGAGTGGCATGATCTACAATTTGGGTTAACCGTCAGATAAGGGGGGAGGCAAGGATGCAGTCTTTCATTACGGAGCAGTACAATCGTCTATCGGTCCATGTGATGCCAACAAGCCAATACGGCAACTGCTATCTCCACCTGGGTATCGTTAACGAACAGGGAAGGATTCCATCAGCGGTGTTTGCAGTCATTGTGCGGTTGCTTTTCAGGCAGGGTTCACTCGGTAAAAGAAAGCTACAGCAGCAACTATGGTCCATGTATGCCGATGAGCTAAGATGCGAATTGGAGCAGAAGGGGGAGACTCAACTCGCATCCATCCGGTTGCGTATCCCTGCAGGGTTGCTGCCCGGGACCGATGCACGGACGCTCGATGCGCTGAAGCTGCTCGCAGACATGATGTTCGAACCGAGCCTTAAGCGCGGATTTGATTTTGATGAAGCGCAGATCCAGGAGGAACTTGTTTGGGCAGAACATCATGCGGGCTATGATGTTTCCAATTGGGACAAGGTGGTACAGGGGCGCAGTCTGGAATGGCTTGGGTATGCGGAACGAAGCAGGGATGCCGACGTGGAGCAACTGCAACATTGTGTGCGTGATGGTGAATTGCAGCAATGGTACCGGGAGGTGCTTTGCAGCCCACTACATATTCATGTGATCGGTGATTTCCAATCGGATGTGATGATAGCTCAGGTCATGGAGACCTTTGTGCCATTGCTTGTCACGGCTGAGGGGGGAGCTATCCCATCTGTGATCGGGCATGATCAGCCTACTCAGCACCGGGAGGAAGGCGAGATGATGCTTGAACTGATGGATGTTCAGCAATGCAAGATTAATGTGACCTTCACCACCGGGGTGACGTATGGATCGTCGGACTATCCTGCCCTGTTTCTTTTTCATTCCCTGTTTGGCGCTACGCCTGCGTCCAGGCTTCAATCCGGGCTTCGTGAACGAAAGCAATGGGTGTATCAGATCTACAGCACACTGGATGATTATCGTGGGACGCTTCATGTGACAACGGGAACAAGCAGTGGATATGTGACGGATGTGCTTGAAGCGATAGATGCTGAATGGCTGAGGATATGCAGCGGAGACATTCAGGAAGTGGAGCTGAATAGAGCCATTCAGAATGTGATGCATTATGTGCAAGTGGGATACGATCTGCCTGAGCAGGTAGTCAACCTTCATATCGATCGATTGCTCAACCGGGTCCAGATGACAACTCCGCAATTCCTGGAAGCCATATCCTGCGTTACTACGGAACAAGTGGCCGAGGTAGCCTCTGGCATGAAAAAGGCTGTCACCTGGATTTTGTATCCTGAGAGTGAATATTCCGCACCAGTGCAGGAGGTGACTCATGAATAGTATTGTGAATATCGCACCTGTCCGCAGGCGCTTGTCCAATGGTCTGTCGGTCCACATTTTCCCCGAACCCCAGTTCCATCATACTTTTGTTTCGTGGTCCGTGTCCTATGGCTCAATCCATGATGGAGCCCTGCCTGGCAGAGCACATTTTCTTGAGCATATGATGTTCTACAATCCGGATCAGCGGCCCGTCAAGCCGTTATTTCATACTCTTGGAGCTTCGACATCTGCATTGACACGTTACGATGTAACGACTTATCAAATGGCCTGCACAGGCGATTTGAAACGAAGTCTGGCGTTGTTCACCGGCATGCTTGCTGCTCCCTATTTCACCCCGATGCATCTGGAACAGGAACGGTCCGCCATTCATCAGGAGCTGTCCATGTATGCAGACCAGCCCTCCTGGCGAGCTTTGCAGCAGTTGACTCAGATGATGTATGGCAGCAATCACCCCATCACGATGGATGTTGCAGGCACACCGGATAGTATATACCAAATGACAACGGATGAGCTGAAGCATGCCTACAACACTCACTATGCCACAGGGAGCATGGCGATAGCGGTTGCCGGTCCGGTTGAAACGGAGTTCATTACGGATATGCTGGAAAAATTCCCTGCGATGGAACCACTGAATGGTGCCTACCTGCCAGAAGTTACACTCGACTATTTGGGCGAGGACCCCAATAAGCAATATCAGGAGATTGAATGCGGATTGTCCTTGCCACTTGTAAGGTATGGGTTCCGTGCCGAAGATGGGATGCAGTTAAAAGAGCAAATCGCTTGCATGATCGGCATTGATGCTTTATTGGGTGAAACTTCCAATTTCCATGCGGAATGTATGGAGTTGGGTCTGCTTCATAAAGGTGCAGAATGGGACCACTATTATCGTAAGGAATTTGCCTTTTCGAACGCTTGTGGGTATTCAGCTGATCCCGTTTCTTTATATAACCGGGTTGAGGAGATGTGTGAGCATATTCAGAACGGAACGCTGTCCCTATCCAACTTCAACTATGCACGGATGAAGTGGTTAAGCAAGTATTATGCAGACATGGATTCGTTAAAACAGCGATGCATGCACGTCTCCGAATATGAGGTGATCGGACTGGATTATATACAGCTTGGCACGTATGCACTTGAATTGACAGAAGAAGAGGTTAGGAGTGGTCTCAGAACTATTGCAACGTCTGCTCGTCTGCGGATGGTTGTTATACGATAGCATGTACGTAACCCCGCATAGGGAGGAGGGACTTATGGATTCCAGAACCGGAACAATCAGCAGCCTTCTGGCAATGAGGGCACAAGGGAATGATACGTCCATGCCATTTTCAGGAGAACCAGAGGTCCACATTTGGACACAGACTTTGCCCATAAGGGAGGATCAACTGCAGACAGCGGCTGCCATGGACTCCGATGCAATGACTTCAGAAGAATATGAACGTATGGCCAGAATCAGCACAACCTCACGGCTACAGGCTCATTGCTGGATGATTTCAAGGGTTTTCTTGCGAAGAGTACTGGCACAGTACATGCAGCTTCAGGCAAGGGATATTCGATTCGAATACGGCACTTCCGGAAAGCCTTATCTCGTGGGAGGTCCACAATTCAGCCTTTCGCATACGAATGGGCTATGTGTACTGGCGGTTACATCCACTAACAACAAGCTTGGCGTGGATGTGGAATGGGTACGTCCACTACTGCGAGAGCAAGCCATCATCCAACGTTTCCTTACGGAAGAAGAGCGGGATCATGTGCTGGAAGCCATATGTTCCGGGGAGGATTCTTCTTCCCTGCTGTGGAAAGTCCTCACAGGCAAGGAGGCCTGGATCAAGGCTTCAGGTCAATCTTTATGTGGACAGTGGAGAAATTTAAATACGATACAAGCGATACGAAATCATGAGCAATTGCTGGAATGGGCCGGACAGAAGTATGTGCTGCAGTCTCTGAAAATGGGCAAAAGCTACTCCGCATCATTATGCGTGACAGGGAGGGAGATACCACTCATACGCTGGATGAATATGGATAATAATATACAAAGCTATGAGGGAGTTGGTATTTAAATCTTACATATCTATTGTCTAAACATTGGCATTACCTATAATATGGACAAATGGTACCTTAATTTACCAATGTTAAATTCGTTGGTTCAATTCCAAGGAGGTTTGTCATGATTCAGTTCCCTAAACCGGATGTCGAGCAATATTTTCAGACATACCGTATTTCACATTTTGCCGTATCGGCAGACGAGAAACGTTTGTTCATGGACAGCAATCTGAACGGTCAGCCGAATATTTGGGCGATGGATTTGCCTGGAGGATACCCGTATCCTTTAACGTACTTGAATCAGAGCAGTCAATTTATCAAAGCAGACCCGCAAGGACGTCATCTTCTTACCGCGTTTGATCGGGATGGAGATGAGAACTATCATCTATATGCACTTCCACCCGAGGGTGGTGTTCCACTGCCTGTGGTTCCGGCGGAACCGAATGATCGCTGTTATTTCGCTGAGTTGTCCGAGGATGGACAGCGTCTCTATTATGTCACCAGCGCGGGTAATCCGAATTATCTGAATTCACGCCGCATTGATCTGGAGACAGGTGAAGATGAACTGTTATACAGTGGAGAAGAGGTTACAAGCAGCCTGGTCGCTGTAAGTCCTGACGAGAAGAGTTATGTTATTTTAAAAATGTACTCCAATACGTATCAGACGGCGCATCTGTATCGTAACAATGAAGAAATGGTGATTCTGCCAGCTTCAGAACGTTATAGTCAGGTATCCGATCTGATTTTTGCAGATGATAATCGCCTTCTATTCATTACCAATGATGACTCCGCATACGCCTATGTGGCTGAATACCGTATCGATACCCGTGAATTCCGCTTATTGTGCAGAATCGAAGGGGAAGATGTGGAGTTTATCCGCTGGCATCAGGCTTCCGAGACCTTATATTTCTGGACACTTACAGGGCCAGAGAATCGTATGTACGTATTGGGCAAAAATGCCGATGAGCCTCGGCGCATAGAGATGCCGCTGGATACGATAGAGCAGGTGAACGTTACGAAGGCTGGCAATGTGTATATTCTCGGACGTGGAGCGATCCAACCGCATAACATTTATCGCAAAATGGCAGGTGCTGAGTCCTGGGAGCAGCTGACTGCCAATCGGGTAACCGGACTGGACCCAAGTGATCTCGTGTACCCTGACGTTATTCATTATAACTCCTACGACGGACTGGAGATCGAAGCTCTCTTGTTCAAAGCAAAGCCAGAGCAGGCCAATGGTTACACCGTATTTTGGCCACACGGTGGGCCGCAAGCATCCGAAGCGAAGTTTTTCCGGCCGATGTTCCAGATGATGCTCGCTCAGGGCTATCATATCTTTGCACCTAACTTCCGGGGCAGTACCGGGTATGGTGCGGAATTCGTCAAATTGGTTGAGCGGGATTGGGGAGAAGGCCCAAGACTGGACTGTGTTGCCGGCATCAACTGGTTGTTTGAACAGGGAATTACCTCGCCAGAGCGGTTGTTTGTGGTAGGTGGAAGTTATGGGGGATATATGACCCTGTTATTGGCAGGTCGCCATCCGGAACTGTTCCGGGCAGCGGTCGATATTTTTGGGCCAAGCAACTTGTTCACATTCCTGGAATCCGTTCCGGAAGACTGGAAACCGATGATGGATAACTGGCTGGGTGATCCGGTCCGTGACCGCGAACGTTTAACGAAGGATTCACCGATTACGTATCTCGATCAGATGGTTAACCCAATGCTGGTCATTCAGGGTGCCAATGATCCAAGGGTCGTGAAGGCTGAATCCGATCAGATCGTGGCTGCGCTCCAGTCGAAGGGACTTGATGTGGAATACATCGTTTTGGATGATGAGGGCCATGGCTTCTCCAGAAAGACAAACGAGATCCTTGTGTACCGCCGGATGCTGGAGTTTTTGCAGAAACATCAGGAGTCACCCGTTGCACAAGCTTAAGTTGAGAGATTCCATCGTTGATTGAAATATAGTGAGATGACAAAAACCGCTAAAGATCTTCATTGATCTTTGGCGGTTTTATGCGTATGCCCGGATGTTGGGCGATATATATGGAACGATACATACGTTAGTTTGGAGGGCCGCTATCCATTGAGCGACCTGTCCAAATCTACTAACTAATCTACTAATCTAACAATGCGACAATCGAATCGATGGACTGCTGCGCCCACTGTGCAAAAGGCAGGTCGGCTGCCCACGTCACTTGTCCTGTCGCTTTGGCTTCGCCCCACCACAAGATACGTTGATAGAGCAGATGCATGCTGAGACGTGTGCGGAAGTGTTGGCATTTCTCCGCATCTGTTGCACAGACCAGATCCCGGTAGCAGCGAAGGAACTGTGCGGCCAGTTCTGGTTGACCCTCACGAACATACCTGGTGGATATTTTGGTTAGGTCGGCTGTACCGTCTCCGAAATAGGCCGTTGTAAAATCGAACAGACCACTAATCTGCCACCCTGAAGAACGGTCGTCCAGATTTTGTATCAGAATATTCTCGACCTTGAAGTCTCCCATAACAAAACACGGAACAGCCCTGGACCGAAATGCCGGTTCAGCATTCTTGAATTGCTCGTCCACCCACTGAACATCTTCATCCGTAATCACCGAGTACTGTTCAGCATCATGTAACCAGTGACGAATGGTTCCGTACAACCAGTCCAGATAATCGCCTGCAAAGGAAACAATCTGCTGCGCTACAGGATCATATTCCCCGGCATCAGGCACCTTCCAGCGATGCAGTTCAGCCAAAGTATGGGCAAACATACAGGCGATCTCTTCCTGATCTTGCTGTGACAGTGAAGCCTGGAATGCTGGATCATACAGGTGATTCCCGGGCAGGCGTGGCATTATGGCATAACTCCAGCCTAGCAGATGGGTATCTTCATGTAACAAATATGGATCAGGGACAGGGATGGACGTATGTTTCGCCAGTTGTTCTACAAAGAACTTTTCTTCCTGTAACTGTCCTGCATATAAAGGATTGCCTTTCAGAATATACTCTCCACGGGAAGAGCGAATGAGCAGTGTCTGACCCATAACCCCTTTATCTGTTCGTCGATAATCTTCAAGGGTTCCCAGGTCAAGCTCATTCAGCGCATCCTGCAATGGAACTGCGGCCACTTCGCCAAGTTGATTGGAACCAAAATATATACGGGTTGTCATATGGCCAGACCCTCCTGGGTGTTAGTCCTCATTCTCTTCGTCAGACAGGTCATACGTATCCTCATCGACCAATCCACGGATGAAAGCTTCAAAATTGGGCGCAAGATATGTAATCTCATAATCATTTTCCTGATCGACATGAACTACACAGGGTTCACCTTCAGGGCCACAGAAGCGATAATCCAGCATAACAACATCATGACCAGCAGATGGACAATCACAGATCACAATCCCTAGGTCGGGGTATCCCCAATCTTCGATCATGAACCGACTTCCCAGCTCACCAGCGAGTGCGTATATTTTATCGTGTCCAATTCCCATAATGCTTGAAATGGCAATGTGATCCTCAGCCCAGGAAGTCGCTTCTTTGGTGGGAAATACAGTGAGCGCAGGGATACCGCCGTTTTGCGTATTCATCAGTTGAATATAGGAAGCGGGCAGCTTGTAACCCAATTCCTTCTCAATAGACACAATCTCTTCTTCATCAAAAGGTTCTGATACATGATTTTCCTGGGCATAATCACTCTGTACCCAGAACGTTGCGGGATCATAAGTCCCTGAAGCGGCTCTTAGATGGTTCTGTATACCGCTCTGCTCGAATGCGGCAAGCTCCTCTTCATGGCGTTGACGATCCATCCGCATCTTCTCCGCTTGGGGACGAATCTGACTTAGAAATTCAAGGGTTGATTCATCATGTGGCTGAAGTTCGTTAGCTCTCTCAAAAGCCAGTAGTGCCTGTTCATAGTTGGCTATGTAACAGTATGCATAACCCAAACGGTATTGCCAGAGCGGGTCGTTCACCCCTTGCTCCTGGACAGACAACAGATGTTGAACGGCTTCGCGGTAACGTGCGTCATTGTTATAGGCTCTGGCGAGTTGACCAATCAGATCATAATCCCGCTCTGAGACGGGGATTCGTTCAATATGTTCAATAATGAGACTGAATTGGTCCTGCTCATGCCACAAGTTGATTTGTTCCAGCAGTTCTCTTTCCATGAATAGGCCTCACTTCCGTAGGAGGGGTATGAATCTCTTTCAAAACTATCTTACAAGGTTAAGAGACAAAAAAACACTCCCGCATGCAGATAGCCATGAAGGCATTCTATCAAAGGGAGTGCTTTAATTTGTGTTTATTTATACCGGATATACTCAAGTAGTAGATACCCGATCAGAAGATTTTACAAATCATCAAATCCGTTATCGTCGCCAACTTTACCGTAGTTACGGGATTTAGCTTCAAAGAAGTCTGTTTTGGTTGCATTTAGTGCTTCATCAGAGAATGGTTTGATCCAAGGCATGCAGTTTACATCCACACCTTCATATGCTTTTTCCATACCCATTAGACGCAGACGTTTGTTGGCGATGTACTTGATGTAATCTTCCAACTCGTTCAGGTCAATACCGCGCACGTTGCTGAGTGTGTAATGTGCCCAGTTGGCTTCAAGCTCAACAGCACGATGGATGGTTGTGTATACGTAGTCCATGTTCTCAGGTGTGTTCAGTTCAGGGAAGTCCACCAGCAACTGTTTGTACACTTCAGCGAAGAAGTAACAGTGTTGGTTTTCATCCCGCTGGATATACGAGATCATCTGGCTGGTTGCCATCATTTTCTGGTCACGGGCCAGGTTGTAGAAGAAGGCAAACGTACTATAGAAGAAGATACCTTCGAGTACCAGATCGGCTACCATAGCCTGGAAGAACGTCTGTGGAGACGGCTCGTCCCGGAATGTTTGGTAGATGTCTGCG